>NZ_AP023368.1:1700000-2900000 GCF_014218355.1 Anaerocolumna chitinilytica | reverse complement strand
AATATAATATTGTAATTTAATATATTTACTATTTTTAGTAATCATATTACTTAAAAAATCTGTAAAGAACGTAATTGATTATTATATCTTCTATCATTTGAATAATAAGAATGTTACTGGTACATTTTTTCTTTTTTTATATTTATAAAATTATGAAGTATAAGTATATCCATATATGTAAATAAATGAATACCCAATCATTCCAGTAATTTTGCGCGCTTCTCATATTAAAGGTTTTGTATTATTAAGGTATCGGTATATAATTATTTATAAAAAACTGTTTTGGTTACTTACTTCGTTAATATACCCCTCATAATCATAATACAAAAGATTCTTAGCCACACTTTCTTCTTTTATAAAATCACCTATTGGAATTAATATGGGAACAATAATTTCTTCTCCCGATTTTATTTGTTTTTTATTTACTAACGCTTCAACTTTATATTTATTTTCTGTATAGCCATTTCCATCTTTTAACGGATAGTTAAAAAAAGCTTATTACTATAAATTTTGAATTTACTATTGTTTTTTATTTTTACAGTAATAAGGTCTCCTTTATCTGAGGATTTAACTTCTTGTATGCTAAAATTTATATTATCAATTACATTTTTATAATCTTTGGTTTTTAGTTCATGGTTATTATTAAAAATTATCAAAATAATGATTATTAAAACAGATATAACCCCAATAATTATTTTTTTCATTTAGCTCCTCCTAATAACTCTTCTTATCTAGATATTCTTTGGTTCAAAATAACAAGTAAATCATTATTTAAATCTGAATGACATTGTTTTTATTAAGTCCATATAGTAGGAGTCCCATTATAATGAGTTTCTAGTACATCTACACCGGTTCCCTCATTGTTAGCGACAAATATACCGGATCTGCCAGAACTATAAACCAAACTCTGATAATAATAGCCTGCTGAACTGAATTGTATCCATGAGAAAAAGTCTTCAAACGAAATCCATTTTGTCCATAAATATCAATGATACCTGTTTTTTCTGTTGTATAAGTCTCCCCTTGTATGTTCGAATGAAGTAAAGTGATTTATTTTAGCATATAATTTCCAATTTGTATACTAGCAGTAGTCATATTTATAATATCAGTTAAAACTATTTACTGCCAGAAATACCTGTTCCTGAACTAATTTAAAACCATGCATAAATTGGGAAAGTCCCTCTATATGCATGGTTTTAATTTGTCAGGATTTATATATACACATTCTCAAAACCTTAAGTAACCACTAATTAATTTTTGACTAGGGATTATTCTCCAGCGGCAATTAGTTCCTTTTCATTTTCATCAATAACCTTTTGCTGAACATCACTGGGAGCTTGCTCATAACGATTGAATTCATAGGAGAATTCTCCAGAGCCTCCTGTCATGGAACGCAGGTCCGTTGAATAGCCATAAAGTTCTGATAATGGAATATCTGCTGTTATTTCCTGCTTTCCTCCCTGTAAGGGGTTCATACCAAGAACCCTGCCTCTTCGTTTATTTAAATCACCCATAATATCACCGGTATACTTATCAGGTACCAAAACTTTAAGAGTTGCAATTGGCTCTAACAGTACCGGAGATATGGCCATAAAGCCCTGTTTAAAGGCTTGAATGGTAGCCATCTTAAATGCCATTTCCGAAGAGTCTACCGGATGGTAAGAACCATCTACAAGAGTAGCCTTTAACCCTACTACCGGATAGCCTGCTAAAGGTCCTTTTAACACGGATTCTGCAATTCCTTTTTCTACCGCAGGGAAATAGTTTTTAGGAACAGAGCCACCGAATACCTTTTCCTCAAATACATAGGCTTCTTCCATATTGCCGGAGGGCTCAAATTCAATGTGTACATCCCCATACTGACCGTGTCCGCCTGATTGCTTCTTGTATTTACCCTGAACCTTTATCTTCTTTCTTATGGTTTCCCTGTAAGGAACTTTGGGTTTCATTATTTCAATTTCAACTTTATATTTATTTAAGAGTTTGGATACAACAATTTCAAGCTGTTGGTCACCGATACCATAAAGAAGGGATTGATGGTTTTCCTTATCATTGACAACTTTTAGGGTAAGATCCTCATCCATTAATTTCGCAAGTGCTTGGGATACCTTATCATCATCCCCTTTGTTCTTGGTCTTAAATCTCTGTGAGGTATAGGGAATCGGCATAACAGGTCTGTCGTAAGAAACCGGGAAAGCTTTGGTAGAGAGGGTATCACCGGTAAAGGTATCACTTAATTTTCCGATGGCGCCGATATCTCCGGCATGAAGTTCATTAACTTCAATCTGCTCTTTGCCTCTTAAGATGTAAAGACGGGATATTTTTTCTTCTGTATCCCTGTCTATATTGGCAATTACCGAATCTGATTTTAAAATGCCGGAGCATACTTTAATCAAAGAAAACTTACCGATAAAGGGATCTGCGATAGTCTTAAATACTCTGGCAGACATCGGTAAATCTTCTCTGTAATCCGCTTGAAATACTTCACCTTTCTTTAAAGCGGTACCTCTGCATTCACGCTTCGTAGGTGCCGGAAAATATTTTTCAATAGCTTGTAACAGCATAGCCGGCCCCTGTGCATATAAACCGGAACCCATTAATACAGGCACCACATTTCCACTTATAACATTTTCTCTTAAAGCAGCAGAAATCTCATCCTGTGTAAATTCTTCCCCTGCAAAGTACTTTTCCATATATTCTTCACTGGTTTCTGCCACTGAATCAAGTAATGTCTCTCTAAATTTATTTAAATTCTCCATAGAATAATCCGGAATTTCACATTCTTCATATTGGCCCATGGAGGTGAATCTTCTTCCTGCCATTTTAACAACATTGACAAAGCCTACAAATTTTTCGTTCTCTCTGATCGGTATATGAAAAGGAGCTATTCTTTTACCGTAATGCTCTGTTAAATCCTCTACGACTTGCCGATAACTGGCATTATCATCATCCATATCTGTTACAAAAAACATTCTGGGAAGATTATATTTTTCACAATAATCCCATGCCTTCATTGTTCCTACTTCTACACCTGACTTTGCAGCTATTACAATTACGGCTGCATCTGCAGCGTTAAGTGCTTCTTCTACTTCTCCTACAAAATCAAAATAACCGGGGGTATCCAAGATATTTATCTTAGTGTCCTCATAAACAATGGGGATAAGAGAAGTGCTGATAGAGAATAGGCGTTTCGCTTCTTCCTTATCATAATCACTAATGGTATTACCTTCTTCTACTTTTCCCTGCCGCTTTGTAATTCCTGCTGAAAACGCCATAGCCTCTGCGAGAGTTGTTTTCCCGCAGCCACCATGGCCTAACAAAACCACGTTACGAATCTTTTCCGAAGTGTAAATATTCATTCTTTTTTCCTCCATTGCTTTATTTTGTGTAACTGTAATTATAGTTATATTTTACTAAAACTAGTCTGAATTTACAACTACTTTATATGTATTTGACACATTATTTTGTCCATTACATTTTTATATCAGCACATTATATACTATTTCTTGTTTATACTGCCATTTATACTTTAATTCTACAAATAGTTAGAAATATATAATTCAAGCTTTAAAGCGTTGCGCTTTAAAGTGTAACGCTTTAAAGATATACAGTATTGACATAAAATCATATCAGGGGTACAATATATCTAATGCAACGAAATAGAATCTTACGAAGTAATTACTGGTAAGTTAATTCCAAAAATATTGAAATGAATGTGGAGGCACTATTTTATGATAATCGTTATGAAACCCAATGCAAAACAGGAGTCTATAGACAGAATCATCCGTATCATTGAAGAGAAGGGTCTAACACCCCATCTGTCAGCCGGCAATGAAGTTACCATTATTGGTGTTGTAGGTGATAAGTCAAGACTACAGGATCAAAATCTTGAAATAGCAGAAGATGTTGATAAAATTGTCCCTGTGACTGAAAGTTATAAGCTAGCTAATAAAAAATTTCATCCGGAACCTACAGTGGTTAAAGTAGGAAATGCTAATATAGGAGGGGATGAGTTAGTCATAATGTCCGGACCCTGTGCGGTAGAGAGCAGGGAACAGCTTTTTGAAACTGCTCGTGCAATCAAAAAAGCAGGTGCACAAATACTTCGCGGCGGTGCTTACAAGCCCCGTACTTCCCCCTATGCTTTCCAGGGGCTGGAAGAAGAAGGCCTTCAGTTCATGAAGGAAGCCAGAGAAGAAACCGGTCTGGCAGTCGTTTGCGAAGTTACAAGTCTTGCTGCTATTGAAGCAGCTGTAAAATATGTTGATATGCTCCAGATTGGTGCCAGGAATATGCAGAATTTCTACTTACTAAAAGAAGCAGGTAAAACAGGACTACCTGTACTGCTAAAGAGAGGCCTTTCCGCTACCATTGATGAATGGCTCAATGCGGCAGAATATATTATTGCAGAAGGAAATCCAAATGTGGTATTATGTGAAAGAGGTATCAGAACCTTTGAAACAGCCACAAGAAATACCTTGGATATCAGTGCAGTACCTGTGATTAAATCTAAGAGCCATCTTCCTATTATTGTTGATCCCAGTCATGCCAGCGGTGTCAGAAGTTATGTTAAACCGCTTTCCATGAGT
Source organism: Anaerocolumna chitinilytica (assembly GCF_014218355.1). Taxonomy (NCBI): domain Bacteria; kingdom Bacillati; phylum Bacillota; class Clostridia; order Lachnospirales; family Lachnospiraceae; genus Anaerocolumna; species Anaerocolumna chitinilytica. The sequence goes on along the minus strand of NZ_AP023368.1, from coordinate 2,895,411 downwards.
GCGGTTGCTGTCGGAGCTGACGGACTTATGGTTGAGACTCACCCCAACCCTTCAATTGCATTATCTGATGGTCCCCAGTCTCTTACTTTCCCTCAATTTGAAGAACTGTGTGGGGAATTACGTCCCCTTGCAGCGTTGATGGGCAAAAAATTCTAATAAGGGAGATTCTTATGAACGACTTGGTTGTTGGCTTTATCGGCTTTGGATTGATAGGCGGTTCTCTCGCACATGCTTTACGGGAGCAGAATCCAAAGCATACTTTAATCGCCTACTACTACAATAAAAATAAAGCGAATACTGAACTTTCAAGAGCTGTTCAGGACGGTGTGCTAAATGATATTGTTTATGACTTACAAGAGCTTCAGGAATGTAATATGTTGTTTCTTTGTGCGCCTGTCCTGTCCAATATCTCCTATTTGTCAAAATTAAAAGATGTTGTAAAAGCAGACTGTATCATAACCGATGTAGGAAGTGTAAAAGGTAATATTTGCAGGGAAGCTGTATCTTTAGGCCTTGGAAACCAATTTATCGGAGGTCATCCAATGGCCGGTTCAGAAAAGACAGGTTACAGTAATTCCTACAGCAGGCTTTTGGAAAATGCTTATTACATACTTACACCAACAAAAGAAACAGATAGTAACATTACGGAGTATCTCTACAAGCTTATTAAAGGTTTGGGTTCCATACCGGTTATCTTAGAGCCTTCCGAACATGATGATATCACAGCTGCAATAAGCCATGTCCCGCATATCATAGCTTCTTCTCTTGTTGGTATGGTAAAAAACACAGATCACGAAGATAAGATGAAGATGCTGGCAGCCGGTGGATTTAAGGATATAACAAGAATTGCTTCTTCCTCACCTGTCATGTGGCAGAATATCTGTTTAACAAATACAGATAGTATTCTGCATTTTCTTGAGTATTACATTGATTCACTAAAAGAGATAACAGACTCCTTAAGGGATAGTAAAGAAGAAACTATTCTTGAGTTTTTTCAGAGTGCCGGAGAATACAGGGATTCAATTCCCAATACCTCAGCAGGACTATTAAACAAAGTATTTGAGCTCTATCTTGATATCAATGATGAGGCAGGTGCTATTGCGACTGTTGCAACGCTTTTGGCAGGCCATCAATTAAGCATAAAAAACATCGGTATCATTCATAACAGAGAATTTGAGGAAGGCGTTTTGCGTATAGAATTCTATCAGCAGGACTCCTGTAATGCGGCGGCCTTACTCTTAAGACAAAATCATTATACAGTCTATGAAAGATAAGTGATTTACAATATTATGATTTACAATTTAGGAAAAGCAGTTACTGCTTTTCCTTTCAATATGTTATAAAGCCGCAATTTGTGTTGTGCTAAGATTACCTGCACTGATGCAGAAAGCTGTTTTTCAACAAGAGATTCGAAAGGAGTTTGTAATGATTTTAAAACGTGCTCATAATTTAAAAGGAACTTTTCAGGTTCCAGGGGATAAATCCATCTCTCACCGCAGCGTCATGTTCGGTGCTCTTGCCATGGGTACCACTCAGATTACGAATTTTCTAGAAGGAGCGGATTGTCTTTCCACTATTAGCTGTTTTCGCAGTATGGGTATCCAGATCGAACATACTCCCGGACTTACAAATGTTTTGATACACGGAAAAGGACTTCATGGTCTGAAAAAACCGGAAGGAATCCTAGATGTTGGCAATAGCGGAACTACAATGAGGCTGATGTCAGGAATCTTAAGCGGGCAGTCCTTTGAAAGTACTATGAACGGTGATAGTTCTATTCAGAAACGCCCTATGGGAAGAGTAATAGACCCCCTTAGCCAGATGGGAGCTGTAATTCATAGTATTCCGGGCGGAGGGCTTGCTCCTCTTACCATATCTCCTGCCAAAGGTGGACTCCATGGCATTAATTATTTATCAAGGGTTGCTTCTGCCCAGGTGAAATCCGCAATATTATTAGCAGGATTATATGCTGATTCAAAGACCAGTGTAACTGAACCTTATGTATCAAGAAATCATACAGAAATCATGTTAAAGCGTATGGGGGCTGATATCAGATCAGAAAGTACCACGGTTACCATCTTGCCGGGTGCCAAACTTACAGGGGATACTATTGAAGTTCCCGGAGATATCTCTTCTGCCGCCTATTTTATCGCTGCCGGACTTTTGGTACCGGGTTCTGAAATACTCATAGAGAATGTTGGTATTAATTCAACCAGGGATGGAATTCTTCGTGTTATTAAAGCAATGGGAGCAGATTTTGAAATATTAAATATCAGAAATACCGACTCTGAGACCGCCGGTGATATTCTTATCCGCTATAGCGAGTTAAAGGCTGTTGAGATTGGAGGAGATTTGATTCCTACTCTAATTGATGAAATTCCTGTCATTGCGGTTATGGCTTGCTTTGCAAAAGGCACTACTGTCATTAAAGACGCTTCCGAATTAAAGGTCAAGGAATCCAACCGCATAGATGTAATGGTGAAAAACCTCTCCATAATGGGGGCAGATATTACTGCTACTGAAGATGGTATGATAATAACCGGTGGAAAGCCTTTAACGGGAGCAACCATCGATAGTATGGAGGACCACCGTATTGCGATGTCCTTTGCAATAGCCGGACTTCTCTCTGATGGGGAAACTACTATAAAAAACGCCATTTGTGTAAATATTTCATACCCTAACTTCTATAAAGATCTTGAAAGGCTTGGAGCTTTCAAGAATAATTAAACATCTATTTTTATTATTTCAGGATATATATAGGGCTGTTGCATTGTGCGATAAAATGCAACAGCCCTAATTTTATATATTATATCCAAATTACATAATTAACATGGCATCTCCAAAGCTAAAGAAACGATAGCGCTCCTGAACTGCCTCTTTATATGCTGCCATAATATTATCTCTTCCGGCAAGTGCTGAAACTAACATCATAAGAGTGGATTCCGGCAGATGGAAATTTGTTATTAAAGCATCCAGGACTTTGAATTTGTACCCCGGATATATGAAGATTGATGTATCACCGCTTCCGGGATGTACAACTCCCTCCTCATCTGCGGCAGATTCCACCGTACGGCAGCTAGTAGTACCAACACATATAACTCTTCCGCCATTTCTCCTGGTATTATTAATGAGTTCCGCAGCTTCTGATGAAACCTGGTAGAACTCTGTATGCATATGATGCTCCAGTACGTTTTCTACTTTTACAGGACGGAAAGTGCCAAGCCCTACATGAAGAGTGACATTGACTATGGGAATTCCCATTGCTTCAATCTGTGCAAGAAGTTCCTTTGTAAAATGCAGTCCGGCTGTAGGCGCGGCTGCAGAACCTTCTTCTTTCGCATAGACTGTTTGATATCTGTTTTTATCTGCAAGCTCATGGGTAATATACGGCGGCAGAGGCATCTCTCCAAGCTGGTCTAAAATCTCTTCAAAAATCCCTTTATAATGGAACTGTACCAAACGGTTACCGTCTTCTAGTTGATCAACAATTTCTGCCGTCAGAAGACCATTCCCGAAGTTGATCTTAGTTCCTGTTCTTGCTTTTTTACCTGGTTTTACAAGAGTTTCCCAGATATCATTATCTCGGCGTTTTAATAAAAGAAGTTCAATTTTAGCGCCATGAGTATCCTTATCTCCTCCCAGTATATCTTTATCATGGATTTTCTCTCCAAGAAGTCTTGCTGGGATTACTTTTGTATTATTAATAACCAGGCAATCACCGGGTTTAAGATATTCCGTAATCTCTTTAAATATTCTATGTGTAACTTCACCGTTCTCTTTGTTAAGAACCATCAGTCTTGAACTGGAACGGTCTTCCAAAGGGTCCTGTGCAATTAATTCTTCCGGTAAATCATAATTAAAATCTTCTGTCTTCAAAGCAAACCTCCTAAATAATCCTTACCAGAAAGTTTCCCTTTCCGGTAACATCTGTATTATAATAACTAAGATAGTACCTTCCTACCATTTAGTCCTGAACCTTAGTCCTCTTCTGTTATGGTGTTCATTGTGACTCTGTCATCATAATCATCTAAAAAGCTGTGCTCTACCTGACCTTTTTGATAACCGATCATTGTATCAAGGTTTACGTTATGGATACTTCTAAAAATATTCATATCGATTACGCTGCTTGTCTGACGAAATTTCTTAACTAGTTCTTTCATCTCCTGACGCTTGGAACCCATACCATTATCCCCAAGCATACAATTCTCTGTAAGACGGCAGGCACATTGTATAAAGGTGAGGTTATTATACTTCTTCCATGCCAGTATATCGGCTTCCTTAACCATATACAGTGGACGAATGAGTTCCATGCCCTCATGATTGGTACTGTGAAGCTTTGGCATCATTCCTTTCATCTGACCGCTGTATAACATACTCATAAGCACTGTTTCGATTACATCGTCAAAATGATGACCAAGAGCAATTTTGTTACAGCCTAATTCCTTCGCATGCTTATAGAGATAGCCTCTTCTCATCTTGGCACAGAGATAACAGGGAGAATCGGGAACAGAAGCTACAACTTCGAATATATTACTGTTAAATACTTCAATAGGAATATTGAGATATTCTGCATTATCCAGAATTATTTGCTTGTTATAAGGATTGTAACCCGGATCCATTACCATAAAAACAAGGTCAAAGTGAACCTTGCCATGTTTTTTCAACTCCTGCATGCATTTTGCCAGGAGCATGGAATCTTTTCCGCCGGAAATACATACTGCTATTTTATCACCCTCTTTGATTAACTCATAATCATTCACTGCAGTTATGAACTTCCGCCATATCTCCTTACGAAATCTTTTAATAATACTTCTTTCTATTTCTACATGTTTTTCTATTTGCTTTTCCATATAAACCTCTTTTCTAAATATTTAATCTTCGCGAATTAAACAATCAGACCGCGTTGTGTTCTTTCTGAACTTCCTGTCTTTATGCCCGTAAAAATTAAATACCTTATCTCAGTTACTAATAAAGTTCTGAAAATGTTAGGAATTCTTTAATATAGCATCTTCAAAAACCTCAAGAAAGCTCTCTATCTCTTCTATCGTTGTTAAATGACTCAAACTGATACGCAAAGTTGCAAGTGAAAGCTTTTTATCCTTTGTCATGGCATAGACCGGTTTTGAGACAGTGTTCACCGCACAACAAGCTGATTTTGTTGCAACGCAAATCCCTTTCTCATCGAGTACAGCCTGTAAGGCATTGGTATTTACTCCTTTTAAACTCAGATTCAAAATATAAGGAGAACCTTCCAGTGGAGTATGAATAATTATGTTTTTATTCTTCGCTAATGCTCTTCGAATCATTAAATTCTTATTCTTAACCAGCTCGTAGAATTCACTCAGATGCTCCGTTGTATACTTAACTGCACTTTCTAAGGAAATACACAGAGCCAGGGCAGGTGTACCGCTTCGAAAGCTTGTAGTACTGATGCCGCCATGTATTAAGGGTTCCAGCATAATGTTTTCTTTTTTTAATAAAGCACCGCAGCCGGTTAAACCATATATTTTATGTCCTGATATAGTCATAAGGTCCATATTATCAAAGGCAACAGGTATTTTACCTACCGCCTGGGTTGCGTCTACATGAAAAAAGCAGTGTGGCATTGTCTTTACCAGCTCATAGATCCTATCAATAGGCTGAATTATTCCAATTTCACTATCTACGAGTGCTGTAGATACTAATATAGTATCTTCCCGCAGCAGCTCTTTTAAATGTTCTAAATCAATTATACCATCTTTTGTAACATTTACAAAATCTACTTCGTAACCTTCATTTTTAAGAGCAGCCACCGTACCTGTCACAGAAGCATGTTCTAAAAAGGATGTAATAATGTGTTTTCCATATCTTTGATAATTTTTTGCAATACCCTTTATTGCTAAATTATTTGATTCACTGGCACCGGAGGTATAAATAATTTCATTTGTCTTAGCATGAAGGATATGTCCTATATTCTCAGAGGCCTTCTCCAGTCTTTTTTTCGCCAGGACACCGGGAGTATGGGGGGAGTTCGGATTACCGATAAACTCTTTTGCCGCTATTTGAAACGCTTCTAATACCTCTTCACATACCGGTGTGTGTGCAGCATAATCTAAATATATCATTAAAAAGTACCATACCCTTTCCAATATCTAAAACTTCATTCATAACGTACGAAGTTTATCATACTGATACCTGTTGATTTTGTCAATACTATTGTCATTATAATCAATAGCTCCCCCAATTTCATACTTTCTTTATAATAATTTACAAAAAATTAATTAACCTATTGCATTATTTTAAAAAGCATAGTATATTATGAAGAAAAAAGGCGAAAGGGCAGTTATTATGAATTTAATAAACAACCATAATGAATTTGATAGTTCTAAGACGGAATCTGATTTAATGAAAGAAGTCATCTTTAAACTATGTATTGGTGAAATTCCCTTCACTTCCGCTGCAAAACCAGTAACCCTGGATTATAAAGACAGAGAAATCCTTCTTTTGTCGAAAGGTGCGAAAGTTGGTAGTATTCCCTTTGAGATTATATACTTTGATATAAAGAGAAAGCAACTGGAAGTTAAAGATTACCATAAGGCTATTTTAAGTCTTATCGAAGAAGAAATAAATAAGATATCTTCTGAAAATGCAATTATTGTTTAAGCAAAAAAAAATTCCCTTTAAGGGAATTTTTTTTTGCTTTATTTACTTAAACACTAACCTTTTTATCAAGCATCCAAGCTGTAACAAGATAGGTAACTGCTGTTATTACCGCATATAATACGATGTTTAAAATTAAGGTACCGGAGGCACTTAAGGTTAAGCTTGGAATGTTCATTATCAGATTAACACCTTTGCTGAAGATGTACTCCAATAAGATAAAGATAAGAAAGCTTATTATTGCCTTTCCCTTCTTTTCAGCAAGGAACGTGGTACTTAAGGTAATAGAAAGATAGGCAAGGGTTATTACACTGATCCAGGATATTAATAAAGCCAGTACGACAAGGATTAAAAGTTTACCGTCGATTTCAACATGGAATTGCATATTTACAAAACTTGTAATCAATTCTTTGATCTGTTTAATGGAAGCATATCTTGCCAGCATGGCAGCCCCGTCAATACCAAAGATTAAGGCAAATACGACACCTGATAAGATTATTTGAACACCAGAGCTTAATACTTTAGCTCCTACAATGGTATAAGGTGTATTCGGTGTTAAAAAGAGCATATAGCTTTGTTTTTGCTTTAAGTCATTGTAATAAGTGATAATTGATTCGAAAGCTATAAAAAACATAGCTCCAAAGGTAAACATGGTGAGAAGTCCCATGGCAAGACCAATGGTATTGTGTCTGTTAAGAACTAAGCCTGTAAAAAACATTAACTCCCCAAGAAGTGTTATGACAAGTATTATAAGCTTCGAAAAAGCTTGCTTTCTCAATTCATATTTCATTAATTTTAACATGTAAATCTCCTCCTTAACCTCTCTATACTACGCATAAATCTCTTTATACAATTCAACCATAGACTTTCCATGAGTTTCTCTGAGCTCCTCTGAATGCCCTTCTAAAACAACACTGCCATTTTTCATAAAAACTGCGAAATCTACTACTTTTTCAAGTTCATCCACTAAATGGCTGGAGATTAGAATAGTATTTTCCTCTCCTGCTGTTTCTAAGATTGTGGTCATAACTCTTTCTCTTGAAATAATATCTATTCCGTTCAGTGGTTCATCTAACATATAAAGCTCTGATTTACGGGCAAGAGTAGCTGCTATTTTAAGTTTCGCAGCAAGTCCGGAGGATAAAGCCTTAGCATGGTCTTTCTTGTTAAGCTCCATTCTCACAAGAAGCTCTTCGTATCTTTTACGATCAAAATCTTCGAAGAAGTCTTCGTAATATTTACCTACATCATCAATTGTCATGTAATTATAGAAAAAGGGTTCTGTAGACATATAGGCAACCTTCTTCTTTGATTCCACTCCGATAGGATTTCCGCAGAAAGTTATACTTCCGCTATTCGGTTTAACAAGACCTGCAGCAATCTTCATAAATGTAGTTTTACCGCTGCCATTCGGCCCTAAAAGTGCGTATATCTTTCCCCGTTCTATGTTCAATGACAGATTATCTACTGCTGTCTTTGACATATATTTTTTAACAACTCCATTACATTCCAATAACATTTTGTTCCCTCCTATTATTTTAATTATTTGTTTCTTTGAATTCCAGATACTTCTCTTCAAGCATTGCTAATATTTCAGCTTTTTGTATTCCTAACTTATCCATGCCTGATATAAACTGTTCCAGTAAATCATTTGCCATGTCTTTTCGAATCTGATCTACTCTCGCACCATCTTCTGTAACAAAGGTGCCCAACCCTCTCTTTGTAAAGCATATAGCCTGTGCTTCCAATTCTTTGTATATCCGACTGGCAGTATTAGGGTTGATTTTATATTTTAGTGCTAAATCTCTGCCCGAAGGCATCTTTTCGCCCAAGCCCAATTTTCCGGTTATGATATCTTTCTCAATATCTTGTATAACCTGAATATAGATTGGAATATTATTATCGAATTCCATAGATACCTCTTTTCTATTTATCCGGCTTATATTATATTTGCTCGAAAATATCCAGAGTTATATGTTATCTCTGACCAAGAAGCAAATATGTTACTAGTGAACTAAGTTAATAGTACACTATAAAAATATAAATGTCAATAGGTTTTTAAAATAAAAAAAGCTGTTTATCACAGCTTTTTTTCCCAAAAGGATATTTCAATCAGGCTAATTTATCACGTTTTTTACAATGATATTTACAGGAGGTGTTTTGGCAGCCGCAGCTTGCAAAAAGCTCCTCATCGCAATACTCATCCTCATCCTCATTTTTATGATTCTTAATCAATACAGTAATATTATCAATATCCGTTATCCCTTGCGCTGCAAGAGTTTTTTGCAGTTCATTAAACCACAGGCCTTTTTTTACTTTTACAGTTTTATCTGTTTCCTCATCTATAAAAAGAACTTGTTCTTCTTTTAAATTCAAGTTTTTATAATCTATTTGATAGAGATTCTTTCGGTTAATGACCCCCAGATCCTCCAAAGTTTTAACCATTCGATAGACTGTTGCAATCCCTACTGTCGGGTCTTTTTTTACTGCTTTGTAATATATTTCTTTACAACTGGAACATTCATCTTCTAATATAACTTCAATTAACAATCGCCTTTGTTCTGTAATACGGAACTTTTTCTTTCGAAGTTGGTTAATTATAAGTTCCTTTTTATGAAATTTAGCCAATACTGCCTCTTTTTCCATTGCCACATTCATAATCATTCCTCCATTTCTGTGCACATTGGGGGATTACCTTATGTTTTTGGTTATCAGATTAGCCGGCAAAAGGCTATAAGAGCTTCTTGCCGGCTAATTTATTTACTTTTTACAGGAGGCTTCTGCATTACTGCAGCCAGCGCAGCCACAGCCGCAGCCAGCACCTTCCTTTTTTGCTCTAATCGTTTTGTAGGCGGAAAATCCAATACCACCGAAAACGATGGCTCCTACTATAATTGTTGCTAACATAAAACCTCTTTTCTGAGCAGTTTTTCGATGCTCTAAAACTTAACGATAAGGTCCTTAATACTACTACACTTGTTTATGCTGTTTTTCTGGTATCTATACGACTATCTTTCTTGTTGGAATTTACTTCGCTTGGTTTACGAACCAGAAGGTATAATAATAACAATACAAACAGGAACGCAACGGCTGTTCCAACATGAAAACCATTACCGGAGATCAAGCTTCCGATTTGGTATACTGAAGTTGCAATAATATATGCAAACACTGTCTGATATCCAACGGAGAAGAGAGTCCACTTTGCATTACCCATTTCACTTCGAACAGCACCAATTGCTGCAAAACAAGGAGCACAAAGTAAATTAAATATCAGGAAGCTGTATGCGGAAAGCTGTGTGAATTCACCTTGAAGATTTCTCCAGAATTCACCGCCATTATCTGCAACGTTAGCATAGCCATAGAGGATACCAAAAGTACCAACTACATTTTCCTTTGCAATTAACCCTGTTACTGTTGCTACAGCGGCTTTCCAGTTTCCCCATCCTAAAGGAATAAAGATAGGTGCAATTACCTTACCGATGGAAGCAAGAATGGAGTATTCTGTTTCTACCATTTGTAATTTCCAATTGAATGTACTTAAGAACCATACCAATACAGTTGCAAGAAGGATAACTGTGGTAGCTTTTCTGATAAATGCTTTGGAACGATCCCATACATGAATTAATATGCTCTTAATGCCGGGAAGGTGATAAGCAGGAAGTTCCATAATAAAGGGAGTAGCATCACCGGAGAACATTCTGGTTTTCTTTAATATAATACCGGATACTATAATTGCTGCCATACCAACAAAATAAGCAGAAGGTGCAACAAGTGTGGATCCTGGGAATAAAGCACCGGCTATCAAAGCAATAATGGGAAGCTTTGCGCTGCAGGGTATAAAGGTTGTTGTAATAATTGTCATTCTGCGGTCGTGCTCATTTTCAATGGTACGAGTTGCCATAATTCCGGGAACTCCGCAGCCTGTTCCGATAAGGATGGGAATAAAAGATTTGCCGGATAAACCAAACTTACGGAAAATACGGTCCATAATAAAGGCGATTCTTGCCATGTAACCGCAGTCTTCCAAAAATGCAAGGCAAAGGAAAAGTACCATCATCTGGGGCAGGAAGCCAAGAACTGCACCAACACCGGCTACAATACCGTCTAAGATTAGTGAATTCAGCCAGGCAGCAGTTCCGATATAGTCAAGAAAATTTCCTACTGCAGGGGGAATGATTTCACCGAATAGAACATCATTCACCCAATCCGTTGCCATACTGCCTACTGTTGAGATTGATATGTAATAAACAAGGAACATAACAACTGCAAAAATAGGCAGCGCAAGCCATCTGTTCGTAACAATGCTGTCAATTTTATCTGTTGCATTCCTCTTAGGACCGCTCTTTTTATGAACCGCTTTCTTTACTACTTTACTTATATATCCGTAACGTTCGTTTGTAATAATACTTTCACCGTCATCTTCAAGCTTGTCTTCACACTCTTTCACTATATCTGTGATAACTTTTAAAGCACCCTCATCAAGTGTAAGATCATTTAGAACTTTTTCATCCTGTTCAAAAAGCTTAATAGCCAGCCAACGTTCATTTATACTTGGAACTTTACCCTTAATAACTCCTTCAATCTTTGCAAGAGCTTCTTCAACATCCGCGGAGAATGTATGTTTTGGAGTAATGACGGTTTTAGCCTTTGCAAGTTCTACCGCTTTTTGAGCAACTTCTTTGGAACCGATTCCCTTTAAAGCAGAAGCCTCAATAATTTCGCAGCCTAAATCCTCTTTTAATTTCTGAATATCAATCGTATCTCCGTTTTTACGGACAACATCAATCATATTAAGAGCCATTACCAGCGGTATTCCAAGTTCAAGAAGCTGCGTACTTAAGTAGAGATTTCTTTCAATGTTAGATGCATCTATAATATTAATAATGGCATCTGGCCTTTCATTAATCAGATATCCTCTGGCAACCACTTCTTCCAATGTATAAGGAGATAATGAGTAGATTCCTGGTAAATCCTGAATAATTACATCCTTCTGCCCTCTGAGATTTCCTTCTTTCTTTTCAACAGTAACGCCAGGCCAATTGCCAACATATTGGGAACTTCCAGTCAAATCATTGAACATGGTAGTTTTACCACTATTAGGATTACCTGCTAAAGCAATTTTAACTTTCATTTTCAATATCCTCCCATGATGAGGCCTTTACCCCACACTTACTTCTATTTGCGCTGCCTCATCTTTTCTAAGGCTGAGTTCATATCCTCTTATATTGATTTCTATCGGATCCCCTAATGGTGCTACTTTTACTACCTTCAAGTCAACACCACGTGTTATTCCCATATCCATAATTCTGCGTTTCAACGGCCCTTTTTCGCCAATGCTAACTACTGTTGCGGCCTGACCCGGCTTTAAATCTCTTAAAGTCATATTTACCTCCATGTGATGCGCCTTAGCACATACTCATTTCATTAATACTATGCTACCATTATTTTAGATGCCAGGTTTTTATTGATGGCTATTCGAACACCTTTCACCATAATGATAAAACCGCTGTCATTCTCTGACAACAATTTAACACTCTCACCCTTAACAAAGCCTAAATCCTGCAAATGACGCTTCATATCATCTTTGCCTGTGAAATCTACAATTACTCTTGTCTCGCCTATCCCTGCAAATGCTAGTGACATATTCAACACTCCTTTTTCATTATGGGAACCATTATCATTTGATAATTATTATATGCCCATTCATTTTGCTTGTCAATGACTTATTGTACTCAATTGAAAATAAATATCATTATAGATTACGAAACGATTATTCTCTTTTACCAAGGAGGTAATTAATAAATTGCTGTGCTGTTCGGCCTGATCGTCCGCCGTGGCTCATCTCCCATATATTGGCCTGTTTTAAGAGTTCCTCTTCTGACAGATTAATGCCTTCTTGTTTTGCCGCAAGACCTTTTACAATCTCATAGAATTCTTTTTGTATAGGAGCAGAATAATTAATGGTGATACCAAAACGAGCAACCAGTGACAGCTTCTCTTGCATGGTATCACTCTTATGAAGCTCATCCTTTGATATATCAGAACGGTCACTCCAGGTCTCCCGAATAAGGTGTCTCCTATTAGAAGTAGCGTAGATAAGTACATTATCCGGCTTTGTTTCAAGTCCGCCTTCAATCACTGCTTTTAGATATTTATATTCAATTTCAAATTCTTCAAAGGAAAGATCATCCATATATATTATAAACTTATAATTTCGATTCTTAATTTCAGCAATAATACTTGATAAATATTGGAACTGATGTTTATAGATTTCAATGATTCGAAGTCCTGACTGATAATATTCATTAAGAATTGCCTTTATACTTGAAGATTTTCCAGTTCCGCTGTCTCCATAAAGAAGACAGTTATTTGCTTTTCTGCCATTTACAAAAGCCTCGGTGTTATCAATAAGCTTTTTCTTTTGCAGTTCATATCCGATAAGATCTGAGAGCAGTATTTCTTCCGTGTTCAGGATAGGAAGAACAAGGCACTCTCCCTCTTTTTCCTGAAGCCGAAAGGCTTTATTAAGCCCGAACTTGCCAACCCCAAAATCCTTATAGAAAGAGGTAACAATCCCAAGAAGTTTATCCTCTGTATCTGTCTCTGCAAGATGGCCGGAAAGGAGTCTTATCTTATCGCTAACATTTTTATTATATCTTTTTTCATTTTTCGTTACGGCTTTGTAGTTGGTGATAATTGAAAAACAATTTATTCCAAGCTTTTCTTCTATTTCAGTAAAGTCATACTCTGAAATTGCTTTAAGAAGTTTCATATCGGAAATCGCAAAATTATTAACTGACCCATCAAGCATTCCTTTTTTTTCACAACTGATGCTGAAAGGATTCTCGCTTACAGCAATAAGGTAAGCAATATAGTTCTTCCAGAGATTATTATCAAAACCATATTCAGTTGCCAAGACCATTAGTTTGTTAATCTGTTCATAAATTTCTGTTATATATATTTCTTTTGAAGAACTTTCAGGTATAAGAACAGGAAATTCCTCATATAAAGTTCTGATAATTTCCGATAAAGAATAGAGAATCTCACTATCCTTTGTCTTTCTGTAAATAATAAGCTTTGATACATATTGATACATCTCTTATCCTCCTTGTGTTATGATATCATTTGCATAGGGCAAATAAAGGCTGTCGCACATTGCAATGCAACAGCCTTATAATACTTCATTATACTAAATTATATATTATTTTCAAATACGGAATTGATTTATTGCTTGGTTTAATTCTGATGAATTCTCAGCTAGTGTTTTAGCTGCTTCCTCCAGTGCCGAAACAGAATTATTCTGAGCATGTACGATATCTTCTACCATTTCAGAGGCTGCCAGGGTCTGCTGGGATATGGCAGAAATACTTTCCACTGCACTAAGCGTTCCTGCTCTTGCGCTGTCCATGTTACCTATATTTTCACTGATGACGGACAGACTTACAGTCAGTTTTTTCATTCCATCACCCATATTTTTAAAGGTGGAAATTGTATTATTTACTATACTGTTCTGCTTATACACAATTTGCTCGGCATCTTTCGCAATTGTTACGGTATCTGAGGTTTGTTTTATTATCTTATCAATTACCTGATTGATTTCATCAGCAGCATGAAGGGATTGCTCTGCTAACTTTTTTATTTCTTCTGCTACTACTGAAAATCCTCGGCCGGCATCACCTGCTCTTGCTGCCTCAATAGAAGCATTTAAAGCTAATAGGTTGGTCTGGTCTGCTATTTCATTGATAACCTGAATAATTTGTCCGATGGAATGGGATTTAACTTCCAGCGCAGCAATATTCTCAACGACATATTTTGTGATATCATTGGTTGCTTCCGACTGTTTTGATAACTCTTCCATCGTTCCGATTCCTTCTTTAATCAGGTGGTCGGTATCTTTGGCTATTAGGTCAATGTCAAGAATATTTGTATTAACAGATTTTATTTTTTCTGACAATTCATCCATTTGAAGCAAACAACTCTGGGAATCCTGTGCCTGACCGGATATTCCATGACCTATTTCACTAATGGAGGTAGAGATTTCATTGCTTGCCATTGAGATATCTTCTGAAGCTCTTAATACGTTCCCTGCGGATTGTGAGACCAGCCCGCTGACAGTGGCTGTCTTTTGTATCAACTTTCTCATATTTTCAATCATATTTTTCGTGTTACCAGCCAGAGTAATAAATTCATCTTTATGTCTATGTTCCATCAAAACAGTGAAGTCACCTTCTGCCAGATTCTTTAGACTGGTATTAATATGTTTTAGACTTCTTGCAATGCCTTCTGATAAATATAGTCCGATAAGTACAGCAATTAAACTTGCAACTATCACCATAACAGTTGTAAATAACTTAATACTTTCTGCTTGTTCCATAAAGCTTGCTTTAGGAATCAAGGTACAGAGAGTAATGCCGGTATCGGATATCTTATCAAATTGAAAAAGATATTTCTTCCCATCATAGGTTACATATTTCTGACCTTTTGCAGCTGAAGCATCAATGGCATTTTTGTAGTAATCTTCTGTGGTAAAATGGAATTCTTCTTTCCGGTTTCCTATGGTTACAGTTTTTCCTGCTGAATTTTTTCCGGAGGATTCCTTGGCTAGTATTTCACTGCCATCTGATGTGATTACGCCTACTATGCTGTTCTTACCAAAGTCCAGGTCTGCGAGAAATTTATTAATTGCATTTCTATCAACATCGATTACTACAACCGCAGTATCCGTCTGGAACTTCTCAACCAACGAGAAAGAGTAATCAGTTGCTGTGGTTTTCAATTTATCATCGATCAACTTATGACTTCCAATCCAAAAATCCTTGCTCTTTGGATCACTTAACTTTTCGAAACCAGTATCATTTTTTAATTCATTATAAAAACCATCTACTGATTTATTTGCACTTGTAACGACAGGAATACCCGACTGAGGAATTATATGTATGTCTACAATCAAACTTTCGGCTTCTGCTTTCTTTGTGAATTCCATGCTAAGAGATTGAATGAATTGGTTTCGTACAATGGAGTCTGTATACTTTTGTTTTTGCACATAATAATAAATATCCGTATCTTTTGTATATAAGGAGGCTATGGATTTTACTCCGCTGAATCCGTAATCAAGATATTTAGCAGCCATTTTCATGGTATTTTCAGTGGATTTTTCATAGTTTGATACTAACCCGTAAGAAGCCTTGTTATAAGATAAGAATCCCAAAGCAATAATGAACAATATTGGGATAACATAACCGAATATTAATTTGAAACGTATACCAAACTTTCTTTTCCTAGCCATATCCAATTCTGCGGTCTTCTGTCCGCATTTTTTAAGCTTAGGCTTTTTAAATGTAAACCGCCTTTTCCTTTTGGTAATATCATTTTTATTACGTCTCATCCGGTTTTCCATAGGCACTTCTCCTTTGTAGTGATTAAATTACATTATACTTTTAATAAAAAAAGTGTCGAAGACAAACCCATATTGGGGTTGCGCCTTCGACACAAAAAATCGTACATCATTTAATACTAAAATGCAAGCATTATTTACATTCTTTCTGGAGCTTCAAAACCTAACAGGTCAATTCCTGTTTCGAGAATACCTTTAATCAAAGTAATCAGAGAAATCCAGGATTTCTGCTTCTCTTTATCTTCTTCTGCTAATATCTTGTTTTCGTGATAGAAACTGTTAAAAGCATTTGCTAATCCATAAAGGTACTGACATATTTTATGAGGTGCATACTCATTTCCGGCAGCTTCAATTACTTCATTGAATTTAGCTGCTTCAAGCATCAAGTCAACTTCAGACTGGGTCTTACCTGGCTGTAAAGCATCTGCTGCAGCAAGCTCCTTACCATACTTTTGAATAATAGACTTAATTCGAACAATGGTATAGAGAAGATAAGGACCGGTATTTCCTTCAAAGGAAATAAATCGTTCCAAATCAAAGATGTAGTCCTTGGAAGCTTGATTTGACAAATCTCCGTATTTCAAAGCGGCAAGACCTACTTTTTTAGCGATTGCTTCTGCATCTTTTCTGTCCATATCGCGATTTTCAAGAATCTTATCAAGAACTGCATTACTGATATTCTGAATGAGATTCTCAAGACGCATTACACCGCCATCTCTTGTCTTAAAGGGTTTACCGTCTTTACCATTCATAGTGCCAAATCCAAGGAAGGTAAGCTTCGTTTCTTCCGGTACCAGGACTGTCTTTTTCGCACAACGGAATACGGTCTCAAAATAGAGCTCTTGTCTTTTATCAACTACATAAAGTATTTCATCCGGATTAAATAGTTCCATTCTTTCCACCATAGTAGCAAGATCGGTGGTGTTATAGAGCGTTCCGCCATCTGATTTTAATATCATACAGGGTGGCATTTCTTTCGTATCCGTCTCTTCTTTTACATCTACTACCAGTGCGCCTTCGCTGATTCTGGCATAATTGTTCTGCTTTAGATACTCAACCATGCCGGGGATATAGCCCTGGGCATCGCTTTCTTTCTTCCAGAGATCAAAATCTACTAATAAATTATCATAGTTCTTCTTTAAATCTTCAATGGAAACATTTAATATGTGCTGCCACAAAGCACGATATCCAGGATTTCCATTTTGCAGTTCAACAGTTGCAGCCTTGGCAGCTTCCCTGAATTCTTCATTTTCTTTGGAATAAGCACTGGCGGCAGGGTAGATCTGCTCTAACTCACTAATTGTAAAAGGAGCTTCACTTGGATATTCACCCTGATAATCTGCCTGAAAATATACCAAATCCGGCTGCTCCAGCTTAATCTTCATCATGATTAAACCAATCTGCAGTCCCCAATCTCCTAAATGAACATCACCAATAACATTATGTCCTAAGAAACGGTCAATCCTTTTGATGCTCTCACCGATAATTGCCGGTCTTAAATGACCTACATGAAGGGGTTTTGCCACATTAGCACCGCCATAATCTATTACAATTGTTTTCGGTGCCTGTGTTTTTTCACAGCCAAATTGATTCTCCGGGGAAAGTTGTTTTACATAACCGGATAGAAATTCATTCTTTAATATAATATTTATAAATCCTGGGGCGGCGGCCTCAATCTTTTCAAAGCTTTCACTCATTTTTAAAATCTGCGCAACCTCTTCTGCGATGGCAAGTGGTGCTTTTTTATATGCCTTGGCTGCCGCTAAGGCTCCATTACATTGATATTGGCATAAATCAGGTCTGTTAGAGAGCGTAACAACACCATATTTAGTATCATAGCCCTTTGCTTCAAAAGCCTCTCTTACTTCCTTCCCGATGATATCAATTATTTTCTGCATGTTTTGTCCTCCGTTAAAGTATCCTAAATAGATACTTTATCATAATTGCCCCTTTCTGTAAATAACCAATGGCAAAAATGATTGTTCTTACTCCTCATTCGGAACTATGATAGCTGCTATCAGGTAAATCCAGAATCCTGCTGATACACCGAATATAGCAAGGAGTACAATTACGAGTCTGACTATCGTAGGGTCAATATTTAGATACTCTGCAAATCCTCCGCAAACACCTGCTATCATTCTGTTTTTTCTTGAACGGTACAATCTCTTATTTTCCATATTTCCACCTTTCTGCCGCCTTCTATCGAATGGCTGCTTTCACAATAATTATATAATAAAATTAATAAAACTCTACTTAATGGTGATTCTAGCATTTCTAAAACCTTTAATCAATATTCATTGTAATACTTCCAATATCACAGTTTAGTGACATATTGTTAGGAGCCGCGTTTTGCTGTGTGATATGCTTGTTAACTCCGTTATATTTCGTACCATTAATTGTAAGTGAGCCCACATTACAGTCTATGGTGTAATTATAGTCTTTCTCTTTTCCTTCAAGGTTAAGATCAATCTTGCCGACGGAAGTACTTACTGTACTATCTCCGGTAATACTGCCAGTAATATCAATACCTCCAGCAGTACAGTTTATGTCACCATTATTAATAATACCGTCTCGAAATTTAATTTTTCCGGCAGCGCATGTCATACCTGCATTATTAATTGTACCTTTGTCTATTTGAAGCATACCGGCATCTACCTGAAAGGAGGAGTTTTCTTTTATTTTAAGTTCATCAATACTGCAGCTTCCGGCACCAACTTGTATTTTACCGGTGTTTGCAGATAAAGTATCTGCTTTTATTGCACCAGCACCAACAGATAGAGAAATATCATCGGCAGAAAAATCCTTTGGGATAGTAACATATACTTCCGTATAATTATTACTGCCGCTGTCATTCAAATCAATGTTGATTCCAAAGATAGAAAAATTATTATCATTGTCATAGTTCTCGGCTTTGGAGGAATTCTCTTGTAAAGTCCATACGCCATTATTAACTTCACTGGTTATTCTTTTAGAGCCTTTCTCATTTACATCAAGAGAAAATTCCTTTCCTTCTTTGATGAAGAGTTTCCCGGCAATTATATGAAAGTCCAAACTTTTCACATTTTGATAAGTGACAGGATAATTTTTATTGGTATTGATCTCTTCGGAAGCATTTGCTGAAGCAACTACTTTACCGCCTGCCTGATTATTATCAGTTTGACCTCCATTGCTAACATCTTCATTGTTCCATAAGGTATAACCATCTCCAAGATTCAAATCCATCCTATGCCATTTTGTGTAAACTTTGTTATCCATACCGATTGCAACAAGTACTAAAATGATACCGATTGCAATAGCACCGCCTGCTATGCGAAATAGATTTTTAATGAATGCTCTCATGCGTAGGCCCTCCTTCTGCGAAAGATACTTCTAAATACTTCTTTTATCCAGCCTATGACGGCAGGTAATGCCTTTCCTGCTGTCCATACTGCTGCTATGGTAAAGAGCAGGCCAATTCCAAGAACTATTAAACCACCGCCAGCCATGCTAATACCAAGGGCAGGAATTGAAGTAAACTGGATTAAGCCCACAACTATGATAGCCGTACCTGCAAAGAATAATGCCACTGCTACCGCTGCAAAGGCCAGCCATATTGATGCCACTGCAATTATAACCGTTAAAAATATACATAATATTGTCATCGCAATGGGCAGACCTATCGGTAAAGCAAATAAGATAAGGATTATCAATAAAGGGATGTTCACCGGTTTTTTCTTCTGTTGATATTCCTCCTTCTCATAACGCACATTTCTATTCTTCTCTTCCTGATATCTTCTGTAATCTTGCGCGAACCCGGAATCGGTGTTTTGTCTCTGGTCATTGTATTCATTCTTACGTTTTTCAAAGGTGGGAAGGTTTTTCTTTACGCTTTCGGTCTCATGATATCCGTCTTCTGAAAAATAGCCGGAATCATTATTGCCATAATCCAATGATTTTTTAATAATTTCAGCAATATCAGCTGGTGAACCTAATTCTGTTATTACTTTTTCTTCTTCCTCATTTCCTGCCTCTTCAAAATAATTCTCATAGAATTCAATGGCTTCTCTTCTTTCCTCTGCCGGTATATTAAACAAGAGACGTTCAAGTTCCCGTATAAATTCAATTCTTGTCATAAAACTTCCACCCCCACAAAAATATGATTGATTTTAGCCGAGTAAATCTTCCATTCTTTCAGATATAGTTTTAACTGAGCTTTTCCTTTATCTGTAATCCGGTAATATCTTCGGTTTCTGCCGTCAAAAGCCAAATCATAGACTTCCAGGCAATCTTCTTTTTGAAGGCGTCTTAGAACCGGATATAGGGTTGATTCCGATATTTCAATAACCTGTCGTATATCCTGGGTGATTTTATAACCATAAGTGCCTTCTTTATCCTTGGATACAATACCAAGCACAATTGCATCAAGCAGTGCAGCTCCTGTATTAAATACCATGTCAGTCTCTTCCTTTCCGCTTATACTGGTACATGATTTAAATACTATTTATACCAACTTCCACATGTTTTTGTCATATTTACCTGCTGAAACAATAATCATCCAGGTAATTATTCAGCAGAATATATTGCTGTTTTATTTCAACAATATTATATGGCGTATAATATTGTTTATTAATATAATATTATCATTTTCTCTTTATAAGTCAAGTGACATTTGTAATATTATTTTATGAAAATATGACAGACATGCATTTTTAAGAAATATAAGTATAGAGTATTGAAAAAAGAGTTCGTGTTATGGATTGTAGCGACCCCAGGAAATTTCTTTTATCTGTTCCTTATAATTACACAGAAGAGATGGCTTATATCAATAATGATATATTACTGACTCATAAGCAAAAATCAATTAATACAGGCAGACTTAATTATTTTTTACAAAACGTTGAAAAAGGAGTACCAGACTGTGTTTTTCTTACAACCTTTGGCTTGGATGGTCCTGCTTCAACAAGTATTCTAAAATATAACGGGGATATAACTTATACAGATGATAGTTCCAGATTTGGTATTCCTGACCGTTCCAGAGATGAAAGCATAAGAACCTATAATGTAATTTCATTCTATCTAGACCAGAAAAATTATAAAGATAAAGTAATTTCAATAGATTACCATGCAATTACTTCAGATAATAAAGATATAATTGTATTCAGTGATATTACTTTTTTAGATGTAAAAAGGATGTATTAAATAACCTCAATTATATAAATCATGAAAAGAGATATAAGTTTAACAAACAATATTAGTTTATATCTGCTAACTAATATTGTTTGTTCCTGTTCACTAATATTCCGGAATGATACCTCATCCAGCTTTTATCTCTTTTTCTCAGCTTGTGATATTTATTTACTATAAATTTATTCCTTATACCCAGCTATGAGCCGGTTAATTACATAATCCACATAATGAACAAGCACTTGGTGCTGCTGCCATTCCTCCAAGAGCTGTCTCCCTTAATTCCCCCGGCAGACTTTTGCCTACCCGGTACATAACATCCACAGCTTCATCAAAAGGAACGATATTGCGAATGCCGCTTAATGCAATCTCAGCAGAAATCATCGCATTTGATACACCAATTGCATTTCTTTGCTGACAGGGAGCTTCAACAAGTCCTCCGATAGGATCACATACCAGCCCTAAGAGATTGGAGATAGCCCCGGTAGCGGCATGAAAACACTGTGCCGGAGTTCCCCCCAATAGCTCTGTTATTGCTGCGGCAGCCATTGCGGAAGCACTTCCCACTTCAGCCTGACAACCGCCTTCCGCACCCGCTATGGTTGCATTGTATGTTATCAGATAGCCAATGGCACCTGCTGTAAACAACGCCATAACCATCTGCTCATCACTAAAGTTGTATTCTTCCTTTATCGCTAAAAAGGTTCCAGGAATTACCCCTGAAGAACCCGCTGTCGGCGCCGCTACAATTAACCCCATTGAACCATTAACTTCGAGAACTCCCATGGCATAGGATACCGCCTTAGAGACAAGGCTTCCACAGGCACTCTTTTCAGCAGATAAACGTCTGTTTGACAGCTTTAACGCCTCTCCTCCAATTAAACCACCCATTGATTTTAGATTCCCTGTAAGGGCTCCTGTTGCAGCATTCTTCATAATATCCCAGGAATGACTCATTTTATTATAGATATATTCTCTTGACTGCTGGCTGATCTCCATTTCTCGAAGAAGCATAGCCTCTGAAATGGGAAGACCTTTTTCCTTACATATCTGTAGCAGTACTTTACCTGATTTAAACTCCATGTTTACACCTATTGCATATCCCAAGCTTGTCAGCAAAATGCAATACTGCCGTATATAAAACGAGTGAAAGAATCTGTTATCGGCATCCTTTCAAAATGATATTTTCCTTCACTCTTATCTTCGTAAAGAATTTAGATTTTTTCAACTAAAAATGCCTGATAAACACTGGCTAATTCCTCAATTTTCTCAATTACTGCCCCTTCTATTGCATCATCTGCTTCTATAATCGAATAAGCAACCGCTCCTCGATTCTCGCGATACAACTTCATGAATGCTATATTTATTGAAAATTCGCTTAAAATATGAGTGATAGCCGCTACAACACCGGTTAAATCCCTATGTTTAATAACAACTGTATGATAATCGCCGGATAAATCAATCTCTACACCGTCAATTTTCTTTATCTCGGCTCTTCCACCACCTACAGAGATACCCGTAACCGTGGTTTCTTTACCTTCTTCATCGGTTATATGAATATCAACGGTATTGGGATGAACATCTTTTTCTTCTTTATTCGTACGAAACTCATAAGAAAGTCCTTCTGCCTTCGCATATTCAAAGGATTCCTTGATTCTTTTATCCTCGGTATCATAGCCCATTATTCCCGCCAACAGCGCTCTGTCTGTACCGTGTCCCTTATAAGTCATAGCAAAAGAACCATATAAAACAAAAGTTACATGTTTTATGGGCTTCTTGACCATATTGGCTGCCAGCCTTGCAATGCGTAATGCTCCTGCCGTATGGGAGCTGGAAGGACCAATCATATTTGGTCCGATAATATCAAAAACACTAATTTCCTTTGATGAATACATGGTAAACCTTTCCCGTCCTTTGTAATCTTCAATGCAGACATATCATGATTTTTCTAACTCTATTACAGCATAGAGTATAACACATTATGGCAAAAAATAATACTGCTTCTTATTTCTGGCTGGAAGCAGTATTATTATCCTTTATCTGTATTCGATTTTAAAACTTAATTATTTTATAATAGACTTTTGCAGTGAGATTATAGATTATTACATAAAGAATCGCAAATACAATACTGGATATTATTATACACCAGGTAGTTAGGGTTATATTCTCCAATGAGAATGCTTCTAACATCTTTAAAATCATATGCCTTGCGGCAGCTACATGAAGCATGGCTGCTGCCAGAGGAAGGAAAAATACCAGAAGTATCTGTCGGTTGATTGTTTTCTTCACTTCCAGATCATCCATTCCGACTTTCTGAAGAATAACAAACCGTTCTCTATCATCATACCCTTCCGAAATCTGTTTGAAATAAATAATAAGTCCTGTAGCTGCTAAAAACATAATCGTAAAAAAGATACCTAAGAATAACAAGCCTCCATATATACTGTATCCGTCAATGCGGTTTTGGTAAATGGAATAAACCGTTGTCTTTTTTACCTCTCCCTTGACATTTTCTGATACAATCTTAGTAATTAGGGGATTTAGCTTTTCTGAAAAGCTTAGCAGATTACTGTCATTTCCCTTTAAGTTAAGGATATACTTGTTGCTAAAGCCATTATCGGTGGACTCCTTAAACCATGAGCTGATGAGTTTTAAACCACTGTTTTCATCTGCAGCAACAATATAGATCTCTTTATCCTCCGCATTTTTCCCCTGTATTAATTTAGAGTCTGTTATAATTTCCTTAATGGGAAATTCATCGCCGAAAGAGCTTACCTTTATCTTATTTTTAGTCTTATTGTCAGTCAACAAGAAAAACTCATTCTCCGAAAGTGACCTATTATCGCCTGTTATCGCTGTATAATCCGCTAAAGTAATAATATCAATATCCCTAATATAGTTAAATATGTTTTCATTCCCGATTAAAGACTTTAGCTCTTGGCTTCCATATGGATAAAGTTTACCTTGAAATAAACATAGCATTGAGGAATACCCATGGTAATGATACATCTGTTCTATTTTAATATTTTCGTTTTTGGCCTGTTCTTTTATTGCATCAGATATTCTATTTTCTTGATCTTCGCTTGTCTCCTGTCTAACTACAATGTTCATGTCGTTAGGGTTCATTGTATGAAGAATGTCTTCCTGTCCAAGATAAAGTGCTCCGCAGGTTGAAATTGTTACTAATACCATTGTAGATAGAATACATATTGTTGCAAGTCCTGCCGCGTTTTGCTTCATGCGTACTAACAAGCCGGATATCGCTATAAAATTATTAGCTTTGTAATAAAATTTCTTTCTCTTTTCCAATAATTTTAATACAAACTGGCTGCCCGCCTGAAACAACAGAAAGGTTGCAACAATTACCAGCAATACAGCTAAAAAGAACTTGGATATTGCAGCGACACCATTAGTTACTGTGTTAGCCATATAATAAGCAACAAGCAGTAATAAAAAGCCTGCAATGCTCTTAACCAAAACAAATCGTACCTTTTTCTCTCCTATATGGGCACCTTTTAATAAGTCTATAGGATTCGCAATACTAATCTGCACAAAGTTAATAATGGTAGTAATTATAAAAACAACTATAAAAAGGGCTCCTGTAAAGGCAAATGCCTGCCATGGCAGTGAAAATCTGCTATCCGGTGATACCTTCAACAGATGTAACAATAATAGAAATATCAGATTTCCGAAGACACAGCCAACTACAATTCCCAGAGTCAGGGAAAGTAAGCTTAAGATGAGATTCTCATCAAAAATAATCCTGCCTACATGGCGTTTTTCAAGTCCTAATATGCCATACAGACCAAATTCTTTCTTCCTTCTTTTCATTAAAAAGCTATTAATATAGATCAGAAAGATGGCGGCCATAAGGCTCATGATAACCATTCCAAAAGCAAATAATGCTTGTAATGTTCCACCGGAAGGTACATTCTTAAGTCCATCTGTAGTCATGAGGGTAATAACCATAAAGTAAATTGAAGAAAATATTACATAAGATATGGCGTATGGGACATACATTTTTTTGTCTCTTTGCAAATTGGTGGCTGCCATTCGCAAGTAAAAGCTCTTAGCCAATGTCAGCACCTCCCTCTGAAAGAATGGAAAGTGTTGAGACAATCTTATCAAAAAATACCTTTTTCGAGTCGTCTCCTCGATATACCTGGCTAAATAGATCACCATCTTTGATAAAGATAACACGCTTGGCATAACTGGCAGCTAAGGTGCTGTGCGTAACCATAAGTATAGTCTGTCCGTTTTTATTAAGCTCCTCAAATAACGAAAGTACTAAGGAGGAGGCTTTGGAATCCAGTGCTCCGGTAGGCTCATCTGCCAGGATTAGTTTCGGCCCGGTAATAAATGCTCTGGCCATAGCTGTTCTTTGTTTTTCTCCGCCGGATATTTCATAGGGGTATTTGCTGAGAAGTTTTTCAATCCCAAGTCGTTTTACCAATGGTATCAATTTTTCTTCCATTACTTTAATAGCTTCTCCTGATAGTACCAGTGGCAGTAGTATATTATCTTTTACCGTAAGATTATCCAGAAGATTAAAATCCTGAAAAACAAAGCCTAAATTCGTTCTACGAAAGGCTGACAGCTCCCGGTCTTTGATTGCGGATAATCCCATTCCCTCTAAAAACACTTCTCCGGAGGAGGCTTTATCTAAGGAAGCAATTATATTTAACAGGGTTGTTTTACCCGAACCGGATGCTCCCATTATAGCAACAAATTCACCTCTGCCTACATCGAAAGAGACATTGTGAAGTGCTTGGACTTGCTGTCCGCCCAGCCTTGTATTATAAACTTTCTTTAAATTTTGAACTTGTAATAATTCCATCTTAACTTTATCCTGCCTTTCTAATTTCTGCTTTTTATTAAAACAATACAGAAATTATAAATCAGCATGCCAAATCCAACCATCGATTCACATGACAAATGGAATCCGCAATCTTACATTTTTGTCACTAAGCATAGAACAATCTTATATAAACATAAACTCTTTCTTGATAAAATTTCTTTCTATAAGCATCTGCAGATTTGTGCAGCCTCTTACTCAAATAAAAACTCTCTCTTATCAGGAAAAGTCAATATAACTTTGGTGCCCTGCCCGACCTTTGAATCTATTTGTATCTTTACTGCAAGGCTGTCTGCTACCTTCTTTACAAGATAAAGTCCGATTCCGCTTGCTTTTTTATCAATTCTTCCATTGTACCCGGTATATCCTTTCTCAAATATCCTTGCTTTATCCTCTTCCCGAATACCGATACCGGTGTCTTCAATTACAAGTGCATTTGGAGCAAAACTGATGTGTATTCCTCCTTCATTGGTGTATTTGATGGAATTTGAGAGAATTTGCTCAATAAGAAAGGAAAGCCATTTGCTGTCTGTATGCACATACATAACCCCTGGAACAATGGTCACAGAAAGTTTTTTATTAATAAATAAAGAAGCATATTTCTTAATACTTACTTTAACGATATCTGAAACCTCGTATTCTCTGATTACTAGATCTGAGGAAAGGTCTTTCATTTTTACATAGTGGAGTGCCATTTCCACGTATTGTTCAATTTTAAATAGTTCACCCTCAATTCCTCGCCGTTCCTTAGAATCAATGTTCTTAAGGGAAAGCTCCATGGCAGATATTGGAGTCTTAATCTGGTGCATCCACATGGTATAATACTCCATCTGCTCCTGGTGTTCCTTTTCCATTTCTGTCTTGTTTTTTTTCATTATCTCATAAAGCGCGGAAATCATTTCTTGGTAGTTCTTCTCCAGTGAATTATCCGCAATCGGCAGCTCTTTAGACTCTGTTGTAAGGTCCTTTAGGAGCAGGTCCATTCTATTTTTCTTTTTTGAGAATGCCATATAATCCAGAAATAAAAATATGGAGCTTAGAAATGTCATAATGATACAGGAATAAAGAATAGAAGCCATGGGTTGTCCGTAAAGAAAATGTATCAAAGGGAAAAACAGCCATACTAATAGAAGAATTAAAAATACCCCTCTCCGGTAGTTAATGTAGCACTTCCTCATGAATCAGATACCCCATGCCTTTCTTAGTCTGTATAAAATCTTTCAGTCCCATATCCTCCAGTTTCTTACGAAGTCGATTCACATTAACTGTCAATGTATTATCATCTACAAAATAATCACTGTCCCAAAGGGCTTCCATGATTTCTTCCCTTAGCACCACTCTATTCTTATTCTCCATTAAAATTTTCATAATCTTATATTCATTCTTTGTCAGTTCTGTTTCTTTTCCCATTACATTCAGGCTGGTATCCGCTAGATTTAAGGATACTCCCTGTACTTCAAGAGTTTTACTTTCTACATAATAATCATAAGCCCTCCTTAACAGCGCCTGTATTTTAACAATCAATACATCCATTGAGAATGGCTTTGTAATATAGTCGTCTCCCCCCATATTCATAGCCATCACCAAATCCATATTTTCTGTATGGGAGGTCAGAAATATAATAGGAACCTTTGATTTCTTTCTAATTTCACTGCACCAATAAAAGCCGTTATAAAAAGGCAGTGAAATATCCAAAAGTATCAGGTGAGGCTTACTTTCTAACACCTCACTTAAAACTTTATTTAAGTCTTTAATGGTCTTGGCCTGAAATCCCCATTTCATCAGATTTTCCTTAACCAGGGAAGCTATGGTGATATCGTCTTCTACAATTAGTATATTATACATAATTATGTTCCTTGTCTGCCGGGAATATAATTCCTGCTTTTTTTCTGGCAATTGTCAGAACTTCGCATACCATCAGACTATGTTCTAATAACTGATAGCATCTATCTAACTGATTTCCGGTTATCATTGCCTCGAATTCTATAAATTCATTGACCATACGATGAGGATAACAGTTCTCATTCACCGGTTTTGCCTCCTGATTGTTTAAAAGTAATTCAAATCCCTCGCAGGTATTGGCAGGAGAATCTTGATATATGCAGCCTTTGTCTCCTTGTATATTATTTGCAATTGGTGCCTTACAGTCCTTTGCACCAATACAGGTACATTTAAAAGTATCATATTCCAGTATTAATATACCCGAGGTATCTATTCCTTTTTCGATATTGGGGTAATATTCTACATTCTTAGGCTTGCCAAATAGACCTGTAACATAGTGTATATTATAGATATTTAAGTCCATCAGTGCTCCCCCTGAAAGATTTACATCAAAAGCAGGCAATATAATACCTTCCTTAAAGCTGTCATATCTTTTGGAGTATTGAGAATAATTACACTGAACAATTCGAATATCTCCAATCTGAGGAATTAGTTCCCGTATTTTTTGGTAATTCGGAAAATAAAGGGTTGTTATGGCTTCAAAAAGAAAAAGCTTCTTCTCTCTCGCTAGATTGTTTAACAACATAGCTTCTTCATAAGTTGAGGTAATGGGCTTTTCCAGTATAACATTTTTTCCGGCTTCCAGTGCTTTTTTGGTATATTCATAATGAAGGCTATTAGGTACAGCTACATAGACTGTATCAATAGTACTTTTTAAGAATAAATTATAATCAATATAAACTTCTTTTAGATTGTAGCTTTGGGCAAGTTCTCTTAATTTCTCTTCACTGGAAGGTCTGCCACAGATAGCTGTTGTGTCAATGTTTCTTAAATATGGTAATATCGTCAGGAATTCCTTTACAATCATTCCAGAACCTGCTATACCTAATTTCATATTTGGCTCCCATCTGCATGCTTTAGCACGCGTACAAAATCAGGGGGAGTGAAATGATTTATCTTTCACTCTTTCCTCTCTCCCTACCACTATTGGTACTAGAATATCATCTATAATATTATTAACTTGGTTGGACTAATGGATCTGTAATCAAAAATTCGAATAATCGCACTGGTATATTGTAACATAAAGTTATGCCTTGGGAAACCGTAAATAAAAAATTATATCCATAAGATGGAATTATTAATAACAGTTCCTCTTATGGATGTATATGAGGCTAATACTCTTAGATCTTACCTTTCTCCAGATACATCACTGTTTCTTTCTGTTCTGGCAAAGAAAAAAGTACCGATAATCAGACAGACTACCGTTAACGCGATGATAGCTGTAAACCATAAAATTGGCGCAGTTTATGACAAAGTTCATAACCGTCCACATGAGGCATTATCAGATCTACAATGGCAAGATCAGGATTTACTGCTGTGATCTGTTGCAAGGCATCACGGCCATCTTTTGATTCGCAGGTTTCAAAACCTCCATTTCTTAATAGCGTACAAACCAGCTCTCTGATATTGGGATCATCATCTACTATCATAATTTTACTCATAAAAACTCCCCTTTGCCTGTATTCCAACAATATTATAGATTTCTATGTACACTATCAATACATAGTTTTCATCAATCATACCAAAGTAATGTAAACGGAAGTTAAACATTTGGCGATTTTCTACCAGAATATAGGATCAAGAATTAAGGAGTTTCTCCACCAGTTGCCTTTTTTCAAATAGTATGCAACCTCCTGTATGGTCTTCCATAAGCACATTTTCCTCCCGAAGCCTTACAAATAATCTAGATTCCAGAACTTTCTTCAGTGCCACATCCCTTACATTAATATCCGAATAAGGGGAAAAGGGGCATGGTTCCGCACCGCCTTTCGAGTTAATATGAAAGAATCCACGTCCCGCTGCCAGACAGCCGCCGGAGGTCTTTTCATCACCAGGAAATGATATATACACCATATCCTCATAATACTCTCTGATATCTATAAGTGTCTTGTTTAAGTATTCTCTTTCGTATTCACCCGGGGCAAGCTCTTTCGCTTCTTCGGTAACAGGCACAAATTCAACATAAATAACTACTTTGCAACCTTTGTGATAAAGTTGATTTAAGAATTCATAAGAAGTAACTTCTTTGATATTTTCAGTTGTAACGGTGATAGAAGCCCCATATAGTATTCCCTCCTGGTGAAACAGCTCCATAGAGACAAGAAGTTTTTCATATACACCACTTCCCCTCCTTGTATCCGTCCCTTCCTCTCTGCCTTCAATACTTAATATAGGAACAAGGTTTCTATGCCTATCAAATAGTCTTATGTATTGCTCCCCAATCAAAGTACCATTTGTAAAAACGGGGAATAAAATATCCGGTATTTTTGCAGCTGTTTCTAATACATCTTTTCGAAGTAAAGGTTCGCCTCCGGCAAGCAGTATAAAACCAATACCAATTTCTTTCGCTTCCTGAAACACCGCGTTCCATTCTTTTTGGGTTAGTTGCTTCAATTCTTCTTCGTCATGGCAGGCATGATTGGCTCTTGCATAGCATCCTGCACAATGCAGATTGCATTTGCTCGTAATACTGGCAATAAGGAATGCCGGTATATGTTCACCTGCATTTTCCGCATTTCTCCTTAATGCCGCTGCTTTTTTACTGGACCGGGCATATTTCGCCATAAATAAGCTTTCTTTTGGATTGGAAAGGGAAGCTTTTAATGCCCCTTTTACGATGTTCTCTACGCCGTTTGTCATATATTTTTCTAAGTCAAATTCCTGCTTCATTTGATTTAAGCCCTGCCTTTACATTTTCATATTTTATACTATTTAATCGTTTCCTATATTATAAGTAAGAAATGTGGACTACATATGACCAAACCTATGATTATTTATTTGCTTTCGCAAAATATTTACTATATAATTTAATATAGAAACAGTAATGAATCCCATAGGAAAGGGGAATATCTTATTTTTCAGAAGAATGAGATTACTATTTTATATGAAATATATTGCTGGCATATTAGTATTTGACCTTATTTATATGGGATTTGGCATCTTATTATGGAGAGTAATGTCCTTGATAACCGGTTTTATATATGGCAGTATTCAAAAGCATAGAAAAAATAATATTTAGGATAACTTACCGACGTTGATTCTTATCCAATGAAATAGCCCATCTATGTAGATATCTTATCATAGATGGGCTATTTGCTGCAATTTTATATTTGTTAAGATTAATGTTTAGATGATCTTTCTGGTTTATCCTAACCATAGGTTAGGGCTTGAAAGAATGCAGTATCTGTGGCAGTATTTATATTCCATCTACTGTTTAATTTAGCTCTCAATTCCTGTTTATTCTGTTTACTTATATTCTGCCTAACACTGAAATAAACCTCTCAAAGGCTTCCTGACCTGCGGTATCTCTTTTATAAACTCCTGCATGTTCCAGTACTTTTGCAAATACCAGACCAATCTCTTCTTGGAGAATAGAATCAATATTATCTGGCGTGATTTCCTTGTATTTGGGTAGAAATCCTTCCATCCAATCCTTGTGTTTATAAATATCTTCCTCTGCTCCAATCACTTTTGCATTTAAAATAGCAGCTCGAAGTTCTTCCATCTCAACTTTTAAGCGAGCGGGTAATACAGCTAGGCCCATAACTTCAATTAATCCAATGTTTTCCTTTTTAATATGATGAAGCTCACTGTGAGGATGGTAAACACCTAGAGGATGTTCTTTGGTAGTTACATTATTCCTTAGTACTAAATCAAACTCATAGATTCCGTCTTTATTTCTAGCTATGGGTGTTATGGTATTATGAGGCTCCCGGTTATGTTTTTCTGCCTGTGTTCCTTCTATTACTTCCTTTTTATTCAGAAGTTTGCCGGAGGCATCGGAATAGGCATAGATAAAAGCCTCTTCATCAGTATAAGTTCTCCAAGAGTTAAGTATATGATCCCCAAGTTCTATCAATTCCTCTGCCACTTTACTTCTAAGCCGAATAACTGACATTGGCCATTTTACAATACCAGCTTCCACACTCTCAAAACCTTTTATCTGAAATCTCTTTTCGATAGGAGCCTTTGCCATAGCAAATTCATAATTACCCCCTTGAAAATGGTCATGCGTCAGAATAGATCCGCCGACAATAGGAAGGTCAGCGTTAGAACCTACGAAGTAATGAGGAAAGAGCTTAACAAAATCAAAAAGCTTTCTAAAAGCCTCTTTATCTACTTTCATTGGTGTGTGCTCGCTGTTTAACACTATACAGTGTTCATTGTAATAAACATAAGGAGAATATTGGAATCCGAATTCCTGATTATTAATCCTAACTGGGATGATTCTATGATTTTGCCTGGCGGGGTGATCCACTCTGCCGGCATAACCCTCATTTTCAACACATAACAGACATTTGGGATATCCGCTTTGTTTTTTTAACTTTGCTTCTGCGATGGCTTTAGGGTCCTTCTCCGGTTTAGAAAGGTTTATGGTGATATCAATATCTCCGTAAGCTGTCTTAGTAACCCACTTTTGGTCCTTAATAATACGATACCTTCTAATATAATCCGAATCCTGACTGAGTTTATAATAATAATCTGTTGCCATTTTCGGATTTTTCTTATAAAGAGAATTAAATGTTTTAATCACAGTTGATGGAGATGGAACCAAGAGACCCATCAGTTTTGTGTCAAATAAATCTCTATATACAATACTATTACCAGTCAGGATGCCTTTATCTGCTGCATAATCCAGTATTCCATTTAAGATAGATTCAAGCCCTCCCTTAACAATTTCCTCATAGGAGGGGCTGTCCTGAGGCTCTTCATATTCTTCCAGGCTTAGAGCTTCTAAAAGCCTGTTAAGAGTATAATTCTTATCTTCTTTTACTATCAATCCTGTTTTTTCCGCATATTCCATCAAAGCCCTGATGTATTCGAATATCATAACAACCTCTTTCCTGAGCAACCAAGCTTCTAATAGATACTCGTTATTTCGTCTTATAACCATCCGGATGTGTCTGATGCCATTTCCAGGCGGTTGCTATAATTTCTTTCACATCCACAAATTCCGGTCTCCAACCAAGGACTTTCTTGGCCTTTTCACTGGAAGCTATTAATTTAGCGGGATCTCCGGCTCTTCGTGGAGATATCACAGCCGGAATTTCCTGACCGGTGACTTCTTGCGCGGCTTCTATAATTTCTTTTACAGTAAAACCTACTCCGTTGCCAAGATTGAAGATATCACTTTCATTTCCTTTCAGAAGGTATTCTACCGCAAGGATATGTGCCTGTGCCAAATCCGTTACATGGATATAATCTCTTACACAGGTACCGTCTTTTGTATCATAATCATCACCGAAGATATTGATTGCTTCTCTTTTCTTGTTTGGGACCTGAAGCACCAGCGGAATCAGATGGGTCTCGGGGTTGTGAGCTTCTCCGATGCTGCCGCTTTTATGAGCTCCGCAGGCATTAAAGTAACGAAGGGAAACATAACGCAGACCATGTGCTCTGTCTGTCCATTTAAACATTTTTTCCATAGATAATTTTGTTTCGCCATAGCAGTTGGTGGGCTCTGTTTTATCCCCCTCCAGGATGGGTACCTTCTCTGGTTCGCCGTAGGTTGCTGCGGTAGAGGAAAACACAATTTTTTTTACATCATGAGCTATCATCGACTCTAGAAGAACCTTAGTTCCACAGAGATTATTATCATAGTATTTTAAGGGGTTTGTCATGCTCTCACCCACCAGGGAATTGGCAGCAAAATGAATTACTGCATCGATTTTCTCTTTCTCAAAAACACTGTCAACGAATTCCCTGTTACGGATATCACCCTGATAGAATCTTGCTTTCGGATGAACAGCTTCCTTGTAGCCGGTTTCCAAATTGTCAACGATTACAACATCCTCACCTTTTTCAATCAATTCATAAACCGTATGGGAACCAATATACCCTGCCCCGCCTAATACTAATATTGTCATACTTATCTCCTGCCTTTCTTTTCTTATTTACTCTAATTTCCATGCAAATCACCATCTTACCGGTAATACTGCTCCAAATAGTTGTATGGAATGCCTAATTATAATCTAACAGGACCATCGCCAACTTCTACAACATAAAAGTCTGCTTTATATCCGATTTTCTTCTCGTAAATTGTTCCTACATTTTCAATAAAGGCATCTACATTTTCGTTCTTTACGATGCTTACGGTACAACCGCCAAAACCAGCTCCGGTCATACGGGAACCGATAACCCCTTCTTGAGCCCAGGCAGCTTCCACTAAAGTATCAAGCTCTATACCGGTAACTTCATAGTCATCTCTTAAAGATACATGAGAAGCATTCATAAGTTCTCCAAACAAGGTGATATTTCCGGCACTCAGAGCTTCTACCGCCTTCATTGTTCTTTGATTTTCATATACAGCATGCTTTGCCCGCTTTGTTCGGGTGAAATCTCCAATGGAATCCTTATATTTCTCGAATTCTTCTTCTGTCAGCTCTCCTAAGGATTTAATCTCAACAACCTTTTGCAGAGATGCCAGAGCATCTTCACATTCCTGTCTTCTTTCATTATATTTTGAATCGCCAAGGCCTCTCTTTTTATTGCTGCAAGCAATTACAATCTTGGAATCTTCAAGCTTAATAGGTGCATATTCATAGGATAAATCGCTGGTATCTAAGAAGATAGCATGATCTTTTTTACCCATAGCGATGGAAAACTGATCCATAATACCACAATTCACTCCAATAAAATGGTTTTCTGCATATTGACTTACCAGAGCAAGGTCAACCAGACTGATATCAAGACCAAATAATTCTTTTACCATAAAACCTGTCAGAACTTCAACGGAAGCAGAGGAGGACAAGCCGGAGGCATTGGGAATATTACCATAATATAGCAGATCCAAGCCCTCATGAATGGAATAACCCTTATCTTGTAAAGTTTTAATTACCCCTTTTGCATAGTTGGCCCAGTCATCTTTTTTGTCATATACAAGATTTTCAACAGGAACTTCAATTACGCCAAGCTCTTTAAAGTTAAGAGAATAAAAACGAAGTACTTTTTCTCCGTTCTTTCTGGCCGCACCGTAAGTACCGATAGTTAGAGCACAGGGAAATACGTGTCCTCCATTATAGTCGGTATGCTCTCCGATAAGATTCACTCTTCCTGGTGCGAAGAATAACTCTGCATCTTTAGCACCAAATACTTCTTCAAAACTACTTAATAATTCTTGTTTCACAATCTCTTCCTCCTGTTTTATATAATTTAAAATATCAGTTTCATTCGTATATCCTGATGGTAGTCACCAAAGCTGCTTCCAAATAAATTAATCCCGCCAATATGTTTTGCATCTTCTTTTATTCCAAGCCTTACTGAAATAAAACCATTTGCTTCCAGATGGTAAGCGTCTATCGGAAGCTTATTTACCTGTTCCTCATCTATAAAGGTTCCTTCAGGCTTAAAAATCCAGGTTTTTAAGATGCCATACTGAGTATTCTTATCCGGCCACCAGGAAGGATTTAACTTGCCTCTTCTGCCGCCAAAATCACTGGGGCAGGTCCAGGTTCCGGCTTCTATTCCATTTACCCATAAGGTTATATCAGAGGGATAATCCATGTTGTATTCATGATCCTCTGAACAAAGTTCCATGGATACTTCCATTCCCTTCAACTGTCTACTGACAAGTAAATGGTTAGAAAAACGGTATTCCACATATCCCTTTCCAAACCACAACAGTTTGGCTGTAGTACGGTATGGGTTATAAAAGCAACGTGGTTCGTCTTCCTCGTCAATGTAACCCTTTTCACTAACAATTCCGCAAGTTGGCTCTACATAGTAATCAACATAATTGCCAATGGGCATATGAATTACTTCTGAGTCCTCTTCTCTTTCTGTTTTCATCAGAAACTCTATGGATTCCAGGGAAAGCTTGCAAATCTTCATGGAACCTCTGCTGGCAGGCACCAATTCTGTCTCGATAAGCCCTGCCTCCTCCAAAACCTTAACATGAGTTGCTGCAGAGGACTGAGGAAGCTTTAGCTGCTCAGCAATCTCATTGATGTTATAGCTATTCTTATACAAAAGGCGGATTATTTCTATCCGAGCATCGATTGAAAGAGCTTTTGCTATCAGCACCATCCCCTCTTGATTATCCAGATCCAATCGAATGGATTTCACGGATTTTATCCCTCCCTTCTCTTGCTTTATATCAAGATTATTGATATATACTTCTTTTTCTGTTATATTTAAATAATACCATAATTTGATTAAAAAATAAAGGGCTTCTCTCTATCATTCAACATTTCTACAAATACAATTTTACATTTCCCATTATAACTGACATCATAAAGTCCTAATAAAAATAAGGCAGTAACAAAATAACAGATAAATCTTAAGCAACATTTAACTGCTAAGATTTATCTGTTATCCTTGTACTGCTAATTTTGATAATAAATTATTTTTTACACTAAAAATTATTTTCGAGGCATCAGATGAATTGCTCCCGTAAGGGTGTCTGCCAAAGCCTCAGTGATTCCTTCCTCATAAGTAGGATGTGGTCTGACAGCGGTATGCATTTCTTCTGCTGTCAAGCCATTTGCTATAGCTAATGAGAATTCTCCAATCATATCCGTTGCTCTTGCACATATTATCTGAGCTCCCAACAGCTTGCCGCTTTCTTTTTCGGCTATCACTTTTATATAACTTCTTTCATCCATGGAAAGAAGTGTTTTACAATTACCTGACATAGGGTATTTACCGGTCACAAAATCTATTTCTGATTTCTTGGCATCCTCTTCCGTTAAGCCAACAGATGCAATCTCAGGATTCATATATACACAAGAAGGTATACTCTTTCTATTAATAGTCGGTTCACTTCCGGCAATAAGCTCTGCAACGGTAATACCCTGGGCAGAAGCATTATGGGCTAATTGAATACCACCGGTAACGTCTCCAACAGCATAAATACCAGAAATGTTCGTCATAAACCTTTCATCGGTCTTAATCCAGCCTTTTTCACATTCCAAAGTTACACCTGCTGACAGAAGATTATCTACATTAGCCTTTCTTCCGATACATATAAGAACAGCATCGGCAGTAAGTTCCTTTATCTTATCAGCAGCTGAAACAGTAAGCTTTAGCGTTCTGCCATGCTCTTCATCCTTTTCGATTCTTTCAAGTTTCGATTTTGTGTGGATGATAGCACCTTTTTTCTTAAGATTCATAGCGGCACTTTGAGAAATCTCTTTATCAAGGGAAGGTAATATTCTATCCGCTGCTTCTACAATCTCCACTTCCATCCCTAACTGAGTAAAGATGGTAGCAAATTCACAGCCGATAACACCTCCGCCTACAATGATTAGCTTATTGAAATCCTTCTTTCCAGCCAGAAGGTCATCGCTGGTCATAACGTAATCCAAGTCTATGCCTGGGATATTAGGCACTAATGGCTTGGAACCCGTAGCAAGGAGCAGGTTATCTGCTTCAAGAAGCCTCACTTCTTCTGATTCCTTTAAGAAGAGTTTAACTTTACCAGGGCCTTCAATTACTCCTCGCCCATAATAAACGTCTATTTTATTTGCTTTTAAAAGAGCGCCAATTCCGCTTTGTATCTTCTCTACTACTTCATTCTTTCTTTCGTACAATCTTCCCAGGTCATAGGAGATACCATCAATTTTCAGACCTAATTCTTTAAAGTTGTTGGATTCATAATAGAGATTTGAGCTATGAAGCAATGTCTTCGTAGGAATACAGCCTCTATTTAAACAGGTACCGCCAAGTTCATTTTCTTCTACCAAGGCAGTTTTTATTCCTAGCTGAGCTGCCCGAATGGCAGCCTCATAGCCTCCTGGTCCAGCTCCTATTACGATAAGCTGGTATTTTTCTTCCATGGTATTCTCCTTCTTTCCACTATTCATACTTTGCGTGTTTATAATTGTTCCTCCATCACCATATCTGTGACATTAACAAGGATATCTTTCATATTATCTTCCGCTGGTTTTAATTGGTTAAGCCGTTCTGCCATATCCCTGCTGCTGAAACGGCAGCCCTTTAACTGTTGTTCTATTTTTTCAAAGAAAGCAACTTCCATCGCATCGGAATAAACTCTTAAATCAGATATGATTCCTTTTTCAATCTGTAGTTGGATTTCAATACCACCCCATTGAAAACGTCTTTCCATACGGTAATCAAAGGAGAGTTTCTCCCCTGCAATCCATTTCCAAGAGGAGAATTTTTCAACAAGCTCATGTAGTTTTTCTTCCTCCCCGGTATCCATTATATATTTATTTACAGGCAGATTAAAACTCTTAGAAAAAGCTTTTACAAGTTCATCCCGTACCATGTTAATGGTAAGGTCTTCTCTGAACTCATTTAAGTTTACAACTCTGGCCTTTACAGAATCCACACCCTTAGAAACTAGTTTATCCCTGGATACAGTTAAGTACTTCGAAAGTTTTTCTTTGTCAATGTGAATAAGAATCGTTCCATGATGGTAAGAATGAATACCATCCGTATAATAGGCATTACCAGAGAATTTCTTTCCATCTGCCGTAATATCATTTCTGCCATTAATCTCTGCTGGGATTCCAAGTGCTTTTACTGCTTCCACAATTACTGTCATCTGCTTTTTAACGTCATAATCTTCCTTGCGTACAAGAAAGGTAAAGTTTAGATTACCAAGATCATGAAATACAGCTCCGCCGCCGGAGAGTCTTCTAACAAGCCTTCCGCCATCGTTACTTAATTCCTCTATACGGCATTCTTTCCAGGGATTTTGGTTTTTTCCGATAACCACAGTCTTTTCATTCTGCCAAAGGTATAAAATACATTCTCCTTCCCTCACATGTTCCAGAAGATATTCTTCCAATGCCAGATTTTCATAGGGATTAACACTCTCTGCAATGCAATAGCTAAGTTCCTTAATCAACCGAATTCCTCCCGAATATTATTTAAATTTTTCATCGTATATGCTCCTATTTATTGAACAATACACTTGTAAATCCTTTAAAACTATACTTGTTACAGTTTTTAAAGAACAATGCACTAGTTAATACTTCCGGTAAAATCATAACGGATCACCGGAGTCCTTGCTGCCATAACTTCGTCCGGGCGGCCTATTACTGTTTTCTTAGGACTATTTTTTATGTCTTCGGGATCATCCTTAGCTCTTTTATATAATTCTTTATAGATGGATATCACTTTGTCAAGGTTCTCTCTGCTCTCGGTTTCCGTAGGTTCCAGCATAAATGCTTCGTGAACAATTAATGGGAAATACATGGTTGGCGGATGTACTCCATAATCCAAGAGTGCTTTTGCCATATCAAGAGCGGAAACTCCTGTCTCCTTTTTAAGTTCTTCCAGACTGATAACAAATTCATGCATACAGGGACCGGAAAAAGGGGTTAAATACGTATCTTTTAAATTCTCCATTAAGTAATTGGCATTAAGCACCGCATTCTGAGAAGCCGCTTTCAAACCATCTGCACCAAGGGTTAAAATATAGGTTAGTGCTCTTACCAGTACAAGAAAATTACCATTAAAACCTCTTACTCTTCCGATGGAATCCTCCCTGTCTTCTGACAGGACATAACTGTCACCGTTTCTTTTTACTCGTGGCACGGGAAGAAAACGCGTTAATATTTTTTTGCAACCTACCGGACCGCTTCCTGGGCCTCCGCCTCCATGAGGTGTGGAGAAAGTTTTATGAAGATTAAGGTGCATTACATCAAAGCCCATGTCTCCCGGTCTTGCAATTCCCATAATTGCATTTAGGTTGGCTCCGTCATAATAATTCAAGCCGCCTGCATCGTGTACTATCTTCGTGATTTCAAGGATATTCTCATCAAAAAGTCCCAAAGTATTGGGATTGGTCAGCATAAACCCTGCCGTATCTTCACCTACTGCTTTTTTAAGAGCCTCTACATCAACGAAGCCTTTATCCGTAGAAGGTATATTTACCACCTCAAAGCCTGCCATAGCTGCGCTGGCAGGGTTAGTACCATGGGCGGAGTCTGGAACGATAATCTTGGTTCTCTTTACATCCCCTCTTTTTTCATGATAAGCCCTAATCAGCTTAAGCCCTGTGAATTCTCCATGGGCTCCGGCTGCAGGCTGCAGAGAATAATCATCCATACCGGTAATTTCACTTAATAATTTTTCTGTTTCACTAATTACCTTTAGTGCTCCCTGAACGGTAGCTGCGGGCTGAAGCGGATGTATATCCGTAAAGCCTGGTAATGCAGCCATTTCATCATTGACCTTTGGATTGTATTTCATGGTACAGGAGCCAAGGGGGTAGAATCCGTTATTTACACCGTATACCCGTTCAGCAAGCTCTGTATAGTGTCTGCTGATATCTGTTTCCGGCATAGCTTCTAAGTGAAGTTCCTTCTCCCTTTTATAGCAAGCCTTTAATTCTGTTTCAGGTACATCAAGGGGTGGCAGCAGCATGCTTCCTCTGTCTATCTTAGTCTTTTCAAATATCAGCTTCATGTAACTGCACCTCCTTAATTCTATCTATAAGCTCATCCATCTCTTCTTTGGAATTCATTTCCGTAGTACACCATATTATTTTACCGGTATCTGTGCCTTGAAGGGGGAGACCGCCTAATATACCGTATTTCTCTAACTCGTCTAAAAGCTTATCTGTATTGCCCTCATATACCGTGGTAAACTCATGAACAAAATCCCCTTCAAATGCCATTTTAAACCTTGGCAAGGAGCATAATTTTGCTGCAAGATAATGTGCTTTTGACATACTAAGAGTCGCAGCCTGTTTCAGGCCTTTTTTACCCATGGCACTTAAATAAACACTGGCTGTCAGTGCACAGAGTGCTTCGTTGGAGCAAATACTGCTTGAAGCTTTCTCTCTTCTGATATGTTGCTCTCTTGCTTGGAGGGTCAGAACATAGGCTGTTTCTCCTCTTGCATCTTTTGTCTGTCCTGCAATTCGTCCGGGTAATTTACGCATCAATTCTGAGGTAGCAGTCATAAATCCAAGATAAGGTCCGCCGTAAGATAAGGATAAGCCTAAAGGCTGGCCTTCTCCAACCGCTATATCCGCTCCATACTCTCCAGGTGTCTTTAGCATTCCTAAAAGAATAGGATTACAACTCATTACGTATCTGGCACCGGATTCCTTTGTAATTTTTCCGAGTTCCTCATAATCCTCTAATATTCCATAAAAGTTAGGCTGCTGTACCAGAAAACAAGCTGTTTTATCGTCTAACATCTGCTGTAACGCCTGCTTGTCGGTAACTCCCTCTTTAGCCGGCACCACGAAAATCTCCGCACCGGTACCATGGAGATAAGTCTTTACCGTTTCAATTATCTGCGGGTTCATAGCACCACTAAGAAGTACCCTGTTTCTTTTTCGCTCACGGCACATAATAACCGCTTCTGCCGCGGCACTGCAGCCATCATATACGGAGGCATTCGCCACATCAAGGCCTGTAAGCTCACAAATCATAGTCTGAAATTCGAAGATTGCCTGAAGGGTTCCCTGACTTATCTCTGCCTGATAAGGAGTATAAGCGGTCATAAATTCTTCCTTCGATGCTACCTGCTTCACAATAGAGGGAATGTAATGCCTGTAAGCTCCACACCCTCGAAACAGGGAAGAAAACACCTTATTCTCTCCTGCAATCTTAGATAATTTTTTCTTAACCTGCAATTCGCTGATACCGTCTGGAATATCTAGAGCTCTGCCCAGTAATACTTCTTTTGGTATAGTAACAAAGAGATCCTCCATACCGGTATAGCCTAAGGATTTTAATATTTCCTCTTGCTCTGTTTTTGTGTTCGGCACATAGGTTCCCATTCGTTTATTCCTCCCCGTTTATAAAGCGTTCATACTCCTCTTTTTCTAACAGCTCTTCTTTGTCTGTAATCTCTTCAAAAATTACAAACCAGGATTCATAGGGTTCGGAGTTAATATAATCCGGATGATCTAAGAGTTCTTCATTGATTTTTTTCACAGTACCGCTTACAGGACTATAAACTTCCGATACTGCTTTTACTGATTCCACATCTCCTATGCTCTCACCTGCATTAATCTCATCACCTTCTTCAGGAAGATTTACAAACACCAAATCTCCCAATTCCTTTTGTGCATAATCCGTAAGACCAACTTTTGCAGTTGTTTCATCCAAAAATTCCACCCATTCATGTGTTTTGGTAAATAATAATTTGCTCATAAAATTCCTCCATTTGTTTTATATATGTTTTTTAGTCATACTATTGTCAACTGCCTGTTATAACTCTAGCTATAAAACCGCTTAACTATTTCTTATTTTACAGTGTTTTTATAAAAGGGCAGAGGAGACGCTTCTGCTTCAACTTTTTTTCCTCTGATTTCCACTGATAGCAATGCTTTTTCATCATAGTCCTTCGTAACAATCGCCATAGCTCCCGGATATCCCAGGTATGGTAAATGTGTGCCGGAAGTAGTGTATCCGATTAGAGTATCACCAGCATATACAGGGCAATTTTCCCTTGCAATTCCGCGTCCCGTTATACGAAGTCCTATACGTTTTCTCCTAGGTTCTCCGCGATTTAGTAGTCCTTCTTTTCCGAGAAAATCCTCTTTGTGAAATTTAACAGCAAAGGATAATCCGGTTTCAAGAGGTGTAATGGTTTCATCCATTTCATGCCCAAATAGCGGCATCGCAGCTTCCAGCCTCAAAGTATCCCTTGCACCAAGTCCACAGGGAATTACACCATACTCCCTGCCGTTATCAAGTATCAGTTCCCAGAGTTTTTCCCCGTCTTCTTTCTCTACATATAGTTCATAACCCATCTCGCCGGTATAACCGGTTCTTGAGATTAGTGCATTGATTTGGCCTATCTTAACATTCTCCTTAAAGGTATAGTATGCCACGGGTATATCGGAGACCTGGCATAGCTTAGACATTATTTTTTCCGCTGCCGGCCCTTGTAATGCTATTTGTGCAAGTGAATCAGAGGCATCTTCCATCTGAACATCTCCAAAAAGATGTTCGGATATATATTTTACATCTTTTTCACGGTTTGAGGCATTTACCACTAAGAGATAAGATTCTTCCGCTCTTTTATATACCAAAAGATCATCCACTACTCCACCGTCTTCATAGCACATAGGACTGTATTTTACCTGTCCGATATACATATTAGAACAATCATTGGTCACAAGCATTTGAACATTTGCCAATGAATCTTTGCCTTTCAGAAAAATTTCCCCCATATGGGAAACATCGAACAAACCAGCTGATTTTCGAACTGCCATATGTTCTGTAATTACACCGGTTTCATATTGAACCGGTAAAAGATATCCCGCAAAAGGTACGATTTTACCGCCATACTTGATATGACTTGCATAAAGAGGTGTTTTTTTATCCATGCTTTTTCCTTTCTTTGTTACAAATTCTCAACACTTATGTTTTGACCGCAAAAAAAAGGCGTACTAAATAAACTTAGTACGCCTCCGTTTTTTTACCTGAAAGATTCCCTCTAAAATGGTAGAGGTTGCTTCGTCGGTGCTTGCGCTCTCCAGAGTATCGTCCGAAATTGGTCCTTTTGCCTGAGAGTTTTTGCGAATCCCCTTCGGCGCTATGTACACCACAGTCTCTCCCAATTCCATCATCCGATTTTATTTTATTGTCTATATTGCTAAACGATATTCCTATATTAATATGATAAAAGCTAATAGTCAAGAAAAACATCTAAATATTATTATTCTTAAGCTTATATTTTATTGAATATAACCATAACCCCATTCCGGATTTGGATATAGAATGTTTTTTTGCCTGGTTGCATTAATTAATAAAGTGTTTTTTACAGCAGCTGTATTAATAATTGTTTCTGCCTTTCTGTCTAAGCTTTCTCCTATAATTCCTGCACAGATACCGGCTGTATATGCTATCGACATGCTGCTTCCGGATATAGGTTCAATGGAGTTAAAAATAGTGGGGGCAAGAAGATTTATGCCAGGAGCTGTAATAGAGGGTTTTGGAAGACCTGTGGTTGTAAAGCCTTTACCAGTAAATGAGGCCAGGGTTATTGTAACAGGTTCAAATGTATTTATGGTGATAGGAAATTCTGCATTACCTGGGCTGGAAA
Organism: Anaerocolumna chitinilytica; assembly: GCF_014218355.1. Lineage (NCBI taxonomy): Bacteria > Bacillati > Bacillota > Clostridia > Lachnospirales > Lachnospiraceae > Anaerocolumna > Anaerocolumna chitinilytica. The sequence continues at coordinate 2,851,378 of NZ_AP023368.1, read as the reverse complement.
TTGTGGTAAAAGGATTTGAATTATAAAAGAAAGTTTCATCGGTAATAAAGTTACGAATCGGAAGCCATATATGGAATTCCGACTGTAAATTGTCGGTACCGGAGACGATAAACTTCCAAATTCCCTCAATCATATTTCGGAATCGAAACATAATTAATTGCTGTTCGGAATAGGTTTCACTGTTATATCGATCAATAAATATAACTGTTTCCTGATAAATGACATTAATATTTTGCTGAGGAGAAAAATCTGCATGTATCTCATGTATATTAGTTCCGTCTGGAGCAATAATCTTAACATTTAAAAGACTTGGAAGAAACCCCCACATCTCGGCAGTAAAATTCTTATCTCTTTTTCCCACCTGTAAATATACCGTATCTGTAGGATTATCAGCTTGCAGATTCTTATAATAATGATGCCCCTGATCCCCTTCATTTCCGGAAGCCATTAACATGCATATCCCAACTTGATTCGCATTTTCGTTCAAGTAGTTACATAAGATGTCTTCTCCTTTATGAGAACTTTGAGAAGAACTTAGTCCTATACATATTACCACTGGTTTACCCAATTTAGTGGCATTGCGTATTAGATATTCTATCCCCATCATAATGTCATTTTGTTGGTAACATACAGCTTCATTTGGAATTCCATAAAAATCTTTCAAATACTTTTTGGCTGTTTTTAATTTCACAATTGCCAGACCTGCTCCAGGAACTACACCGATAGAACCGGCCATATTATTGGACAGACCTGTTGCAACACCTGCCATAGCAGTTCCTTCTCCGATTATATCTGTGGATGGAACTACCGTTAAAGGGTTTTCAGCTTGTAATGCCATATTGATGTCTTCCGAGGTGTATTCGCTTCCATAATAGAATCCCTCCGGATACCGGGGACTATCTATTGTCTGATCCCATAACAGTTCGATTTTGGTCGTTCTATCCTCCATAATAAAAAGCGGGTTTCTGTAATCAATTCCGGAATCAACTATTCCAATTAGAACCCCATTACCAGTATTTTCACCGCTGTAGACATTGTGAGCGCTTACTCCTTCTGCATTTCCATTGACAAATGCAGTCAATCCGAAGCATTTAGGAATATAAGGGTATCCAAATTCCTGAATTGCATTATTATTAAAGTTCGTAACAGGTATATGAAGCACTGCATATTTTTCGTTGATAAGATTATACGTGCTATTCTGATACCTTTCAAAAAAGCTTAGTTTATTATCATACTCCACAACAAAATCAGCATACTCCTCACTAATTATCATATGCCTATCCCTATCATTCATATTATACCGGCTCCCTTGGCATACTGTATCTCATATTCCTGATAGCTCCCCTATTCCTCCCCATCCGCCTGCAGATGAGGCGCTGCCAAAAATCAGGTAAACACCATTTTTTATTTCTAATTTATGTTAAATTTGTTAAAATCGTTCCTGTATTGAATTATTTAGAAAACATTTTAAAAAAAAGTCAATAAAAAAAATATATAGAAATTACAAGTAAAAGGATTGATGCAATTTATCTGCTAAATTCGCATCAACCCTCAATTTTTATCTATTTCCATTCCTTACAATTAATGTACTGTATCCTTGCTGTCTTAAAGTATCTTCCGCTGCTTGTGCCTCATCCAGCGAATCAAATTCGCCGGTCACAACGGCATACAGTTCTCCCTGACTTATGATATCGGCCATATACCCTGCCTGATTTAAATTATTAACCAGATTTCTTGCATTATTCCCATCTCTGAACAAACCAAGCTGTATATGGTAAGTCGGCTGTTCTTCCTGGCCTTCGCCTATCTGGTAATCTGTATCAATTTCAGACTCCTCATGTTGCCCCAAATTACTGTTAGGATTATTGCTGTTATTCATGTTATTATCCATATTACCATTGGTATTATTCCTATTTTTGTTGAAATTATCATTCATGTTACCGTTCATATTTCCGTTAAATTCATCATTCATGTTACCGTTCATATTTCCGTTAAATTCATCATTCATGTTACCGTTCATATTCCCGTTGAATTCATCATTCATGTTACCGTTCATGTTTCTGTTTCTGTTATCCATCATGTTATCTGTATCTTCATTATCATTAGATGGTTCACCTTCATTAGTGGGCGGAACACCAAGAGAATCTAATATTGCTGTTGCAATTGCATAAGAGATTTCGTCAAATCTCTCATCGAATAGTGTGTTATCTGAATCTGAATTGATGAATCCGACTTCAACCAGTACGGAGGGCATAACTGTTCTTCTTAGTACTGCAAGATCGGTTCTAACAGCAATACCAAGATCGGTAAACCCTAATTCTTCAAGCTCTTTATTTAGGTTCTCTGCGAGCTGTCTAGAAGGGTCATTCATATTATAAACCAAAGACTGCACCCCGCTGTAGGTATTTGGTGTTTGGCCGGAATTTCTATGAATGGATACAAAATAATCTGCTGGTACCATATTCGCCATATAAGCCCGTTCCAAAGGGGATACGTAGACATCCTCTGTCCTTGTAAATAAAACATTTACACCATTGCTGTCCAATATCTCACCAACAGCAAGGGCTAGGTCAAGGTTATCATACTTCTCCATTCTTCCGAAATAAACCGCACCATTATCATAACCGCCATGTCCGGGATCCAGAATGACTGTATAAGCCATATAAGCCTCGTATAATCTTTTAACACTATCTTATGCCATATACAGCCATTTGTGACTGTAACACTTTTATATATCCAGATAATAATAGTCGTATTCTTCTAGAATATCAAATCCCGTTTTTTTATATAGAAGAAAGGCCTCCTGTCTTTCGCTTTCTACCTGAAGAAGCACTTTTTCTTTACCTTCTTCTTTATAGATGTTTAAAACATGGTTTAGAAAACTCTTTCCGTAACCCTTCCCACGATATCTTTTAATAATACCAAATCCAAAGATGGAGACAGAAGAATTATGCTGATATATACTTAAAGTTCCGGCTGCCTTCCCCTTAATATAAGCCAAATATGTGTGATAATCAGTAGAATCCAACGATTCATTCAGCAGTTCTTCAATCTGTTCCTCTTCCCAGTTAAATATCTGTTGGAAAGTTTTGATACCTTCATTTCGATTAATGTTTGTTAAATCTGTAACAATAATATCATCCATTAAACCAACATCTTCTCTTTTTTCTTTTGCTTTATAATTATAAGCCATTAAATAATCAGACCTTCCCATATCCGCACCAAGGTCAACTACACATGCTTTACCATCTTTACTTTGGTACTCAACAACGAAAGCTATCTGTGAAACACCGAACTTCTTTAACTCTTTGCATGCTGCATTAAAAAGAACTTTAAAATAACCCTGTCTTCGATATGAAGGCAGGGTATATGCTGTGATTTCGGCTTCCGATTCAAAAGGCTGAAATATAATCAGGACACTTAACAGTTTATTCTGTTCATAATAACAATAAAAACTGTTAAGCTTTGCATTGTAATTATCTTCTTCCTTTAAATCCGGCTGTCGTTTAAGTTCGTCGTATTCATTGCAGATAGCTATTAGTTTTTGAATATCTTCTTTTTGAATATCATTTAAACTATGAAGTATCAAAACTGCCATATGCTCTCCGCTCTATACTTTATTTTAATTATTAATAAAATGACTTCCTGCAATATGAACCTTGATAATATTTGTTGTTCCTGAGGTTCTAAGAGGTACTCCGGCTGTAATAACAGTAAGTTCACCATCGTGCAGATAACCTTTTCCTTCAACCTTTGATATCGCATGATCAAATAACACGAAAGTATCCTGTTCTTCCTTTATCATAAGAGGTTTAACACCCCAGGATAAATTCAATTGCCTGCATACATGCTGCTCTGTTGTACAACCGATAATCGGGCAGGAAGGACGGTATTTGGATATCATTCTTGCAGTCTGGCCGGACTTGGTTACTGTAATAATAACGGCAGCATTCAGATCATGTGCTGTTGTGCAGGTTGCATGAGAAATTGCATCGGTTATACTAGGATTCTTTTCAGCTTCTAATAATTTAAAACGCTTTTTATAATCGATATCCTGCTCGGTTCTAATAGCAATACGAACCATAGTTTTTAATGAATCTACCGGATATAAACCTGCTGCTGTCTCACCGGAGAGCATGATAGCACTGGTTCCGTCATAGATAGCATTTGCAACATCTGTTGCTTCTGCTCTTGTAGGTCTGGGATTCTTCATCATAGAATCCAACATCTGGGTAGCAGTAATTACCTGTTTACCAGCATTATATACTTTTTTAATAATCATTTTCTGGATAACAGGAACATCTTCTAAAGGTATCTCTACACCCATATCACCTCTGGCAATCATAATTCCGTCAGCTGCATCGATTATCTCATCAATATTTTCAACGCCTTCCATGTTCTCTATCTTAGCGATAATATTGGTAGTTGTGCAGTTATACTCAGCCATAATCTTGCGGATTTCCATAATATCAGCTGCATTTCTTGTAAAAGAAGCTGCAATAAAATCATATCCGTTTTCAATAGCAAAGATAATATCATCTCTGTCTTTAGCGCTAATAAAAGGCATTGTAAGCTTTGTTCCGGGTACATTTACACCCTTGTTATCTGAAATAGCTCCATCATTTTTTACAGTACAGATAATATCTGTATCCGTAAGCTCTTCAACGGTAAGTTCTACTAAACCGTCATCAATAAGTATAGTAGAGCCTACATTAACATCCTTAACCAGATGCTCATAATTTATATATACACACTCATTTGTTCCTTCAATATGTCTTGTGGTAAGTGTGAAAGTCTGTCCTTTGACCAGTTCAATCCTTTTATCTGTGAATTTACCAATACGTATTTCAGGACCCTTTGTATCCAGCAATGCTGCTATGGGGATGTCCAATTCCTCCCTGATTTGTCTTAAACGAACCAAACGGTTATAATGTTCCTCATGGTCTGCATGGGAAAAATTAAACCTTGCACAATCCATTCCTGCTAAAGCCAACTCCCTCATTACATCTCCCTTGTCTGTTGAAGGGCCTAATGTACAGATTATTTTGGTCTTTCTCATGTGCTTATCCTCCTTGTGAAATTAATTAATTATTTCAAATCACCTTGGATACAGATTACAATTTCCGCAAAATAATATAATTTCTGTCTGCTGAAAACATCTTAATCCTAAACCTATTCACCTACTGTAACTGTATGAAACTTTATTAACTTTCACACCAATTCAATCGGAACATGGAAAATTCCAAAGATTACTCCGATTTTAAATTACGGGATAATGATACACCATTTTTTATAATAAATCTACAGCAAATTTATTTATTGTTTCTATTTTCAGAGTATTTTACATATCTCCTTTTGTCTATACATAAACATTACAAATAATTGCAATAAAAATTACCTTTATATAACAATTATACACATAGGAAAGGAACACTAATCAAAATATCATTGTTAATTATTTAACTATTATACTTATCAAAATCTCAATCGGAAAGCTTGACAGGGAGATTTTGATATTTAAAACAATTTTCCAGCTTACAAAATAGAACAATATAATAAATTCTTTCCGGCATCAGGTTTATACTACTTAAACTTAATCTCTGAAATCTCTTGTAAATATGTCGCTGTGTTCGAGCAGACTTTCTACTGTATCAAAACCAAGACGGTGAAGCAGCTCTATGACATAGGGGTTGTCTATCGGTGTTTCGTAAGCTGCTTTATCACCGTAATCATTAACATGCCGTTTTCCTTCGGCCTTATCAATCATAACCTTTGGTCCGCCTACACACCCGCCAACACATCCCATTCCTTCAAAGAAGTTGGCATCTGTCTTGCCTTCAATCAGATCATTAATCATCTGTTTACAAGCCGGAACGCCATCAGCTTGTTTCGTCTTAATATGAATCTTTCTGTCAGGACTTAACCGATCCAGAGTTTTTTCTACTGCTTCACTTACGCCACCTGTTCTGGCATAGATTCGGCCTGCCCTGGATGAATGGTCTTTCTCACTATCTTCCATAGAAGCTGGGTCAATTCCTGCAAATTCAAAGATATCCTGTACTTCCTGAAAGGTAAGCACAAAATCAACGGCATCCTTAATATCTTTTTCTCTGGCTTCCGCTTTTTTTGCAAGACAAGGTCCGATAAAGATGGTTGTGGCATCCGGATGGATAACCTTTATTGTACGTCCGCATGCGACCATTGGAGATACAGCTCCAGGTACATGTGGCATCAGATCATGATACACCCTCCTGATCATTCCTATCCACATAGGGCAGCAACAGCTGGTCAGCTGATAATCTCTTTCTGTCACAATATTTTTATCAAATTCCAAAGCTTCTTTTAATGTCAGTATATCTGCAAAAAGAGCAACTTCAATCATTCCGGCAAAACCCAGATACTTAAATGCATTTCGAAGCTTTCCAGGGGTTACATCTTCATTAAACTGTCCTAAAAATGCTGGTGCAATCAATACATACACTGGACCTTTTGCCTGATGGAGAGCTGATAAAGCCGGCAGTATATCTCTGCTTGCCGTAAGCTTGTCTGCCTTACAGGCATCCACACAAGCACAACAACCCACACATTTATCCTTATCAATTATCAATTTTCCGTTCTCATCTTTTGTAATTGCTTCAAAGATACAGTTATCAATACAGGAGGATGGTCCGTTAGATGGACAATTACACTCACCTATCTGTAATATAGGAGGATATTTTTCTGGGTTTAACAGGCAATCAAGATGATGGGGGTCATAGTCATCGTAATTGTTTTCACCCTCTTTTTTTTCAACATAGTCTTTCGCAAGCTTACGGTAGAGTTCATCAAATCTTGTCATAAAGCACCTCTCTTTTGAACCTTTTTAGTTTTATTTTATATATTCACCACAAAATATGCAAGTAAAGATAACAAAAGCTTCCAGAAACATAGCATCCGAATTACCTAAAAAAATGAGAAATATAACTTTTAAAGGTTAACATAAACAAATGCCATACAAAAGCTGATTTACACTTTTATATGGCACTATTATACTTTTATTACTTAGTTTCATTCATTACCTTATGGATTATACATCTATTAAACAGATATAGATAATTTTATTTACAGTTATCTTTAATACCTTCCTCTAAAGTATGCCATCCAAGAACAGCACACTTTACTCTGGCCGGCATGTGGGATATATCCTTTAGCGCAATGGCATCTTCCAAAACTTCTAAATCATCCTCATTTGTTATCTCATTCTTTATCATACCGGTAAAGGTACTTGCCAGTTGCTTGGCTTCTTCCAAGGTTTTTCCTTTGATCAAATCCACCATGATCGATGCAGAAGCTTGGGATATAGCACAGCCGCTGCCAACAAAGGATGCATCCTGTATAATACCATCATTTATCTGTAGTTCCAGTTCTATCTCATCACCGCAGCTTGGATTGATTCCGCGTTTGGTCTGTGTGGGACAGCCAAGGTGATGTTTGTTGTGATTGGAGTTCGCATGCTCTCTTAATATATCCGAATAAATATTTTCAATCCCCAAGACCCAGCCACCTCCTTACTTTTTTTAGACTTTCAATAAAGGCATTAACATCTTCCTTTGTATTATAAAAATAAAAAGAGATTCGACAGGTTGCAGCTGCTTGCATATACCGCATTAAAGGCTGTGCACAATGATGACCAGCCCGGATACAGACTCCATCTGCATCCAGAAGAGATGAAACATCATGGGGATGTACATCCGACACATTAAAGGAAATAACTCCGCTGCGGCTCTCGCTGTAACTCTTCTCACCATAAATGGTTACATAGGGCAATTCTCTTAATTTATCAAGAGCATAAACACTTAGTTCTTCCTCTGCCTTCTGGATTTTATCATATCCGACATCTTTTATATAATTTATTGCCGCCATTAATCCGATCGCACCGCCTACATTAGGTGTACCGGCTTCAAATTTCTGGGGAAGGGGGGCAAAGGTAGCATCCTGTTCAGAGACAAAATCTATCATCTCTCCGCCAGTCAGAAAAGGCGGCATTTCTTCTAAAAGCTGCCTTTTACCGTATAAAACGCCTATTCCCATCGGCCCTAACATCTTATGTCCGGAAAAGACTGCAAAATCCGTATCAAGTTCACTTACATCAAGAGGAAAATGAGGTATACTCTGAGCACAGTCAAGAACAGTAAAGGCCCCTACACTATGTGCTTTCTTTATAATTTTCTTTACAGGGTATATTGTTCCAAGCACATTAGAGACATAAGCTAAGGCTACGATTCGGGTGTTTTTGGTTATCTTCGCTTCAATTTCATCCTCTTTTATATGACCATTATCATCCAGATACAGATAGTTGAGTACGGCTTTTTTTTCTTTTGCCAGAAGCTGCCAGGGAAGCAAGTTGCTGTGATGCTCTGATATGGGAATAAGAATCTCATCCCCTTCCTTTAAGATACTTCTGCCAAAGCTATATGCAATTAAATTAAGGCTTTCTGTCGCATTTCTGGTAAAGATAATTTCAGCTGGCTCTTCAGCATTTATGAATTCAGCCGTAACTTTTCTTGCCTCTTCATATTCTTTCGTGGCCTTTTCACTGATATCATAAAGACCTCTGTAAGGGTTGGCATTATATTCGCTGTAGTAATCTTCCACTGCTTTTATAACAGCTTCCGGCTTTTGTGTCGTTGCCGCATTATCAAGATATATAAGCGGTTTTTCTCTTTGCTTTTGATTCAGCAAGGGAAAATCTTTTCTATAGGGATTTGACATGGTTTAACCTCCCCTTAACATACTCGGATACTTTTTCTCTTAGTTCCTCGGAGGGTATTGTCTGCAGTGCAGGATTAAACCACGCTTCTACCATAAGTTTCTTGGCATCTGCTTCACTTAATCCTCTGGACATCATATAAAACAATTTTTCCTCATCGATTTTACCGCTGTTAGCTGCATGTTTTCCGGATACATTTTCCTCACCGCAAAGGATAAGAGGAACAGATACATTCTTAATCGTCTTATCAAATAATAAAGTGTATTCACCCTCAGCACCTTCCGATCCGGATGCACCTTTTTTAAAATCAATGGTCCCGCGGAATATCTTCTTACTGGTATCTGAGAGTGCACCGTTTACTCGCATATCACTCTTGGAGTTCTTTCCATAATGATTGGCTACATAATTAAAATCAAGATTTCTTTCTTGATCCCCATAATAAATGGTATCTACATGCAGTTCGCTTTCATCTCCCTTTAAATCCCCTAGTATACCACTTATGCCATGGCTTCCACCCAGTTCACATTGGGTAATATAGATTTGGCCGCCACTCTCTGTCACTGCACCAATATTACTAAAATGAAAGGCATTGTCAGGAAGGAGTTGTATCTGAATGAGACGAATCACTGCATTCCTGCCGGCTTTTAGAAAAACTAAGGTTCCATGGAATAAATCCTCAGCTTTTTCTCCTTCATAGGTAACAACCAGTGTTATCTCACTGTCTTCTTCTGCGAGAATACAAGTTTCTTCGATTAATGCAGGATTTTCATCTTTCAGATTATATTTTAAAAACACAGGTTCCTTAATTCTAACACCCTTGGGAACTGTTATTGTCATCTCCTGATTCTTGTTCAGGCGGATAAAATCCGTGGCCTCTTCTCCCATACCGGTAAGAGGCAGTTTCTCTAAGGGAAGATTATTGTTTCTGGTTATAACCAGCTTCTTTACTCCCTCACCTTCCGGCTCGGTTTTATAAAAAGGGGTAATACTTGGAATCTCCCGCTTAAGTTTTAATTCATTAACACCTAACCAGCGAAAAGTCTTCACCGGCAGTTTATTTGCTTCTTTCAATTCAAGCACCATACTAACCTCCAAGCTGCCAACATACCTTAAATATGGTAGTCAGCTTATATTTATGTAGGAATTATGCTTCTCAATAATTCCTACTAATCTCAACGCACCACCAACGCGCCTTAAATATGAGCGCCAGCCCATATTTATGTAGGAATTATGTTTCTCAATAATTCCTACTAATCTCACACGTCGCCAATACGCCTTAACGCACCGCCAACACGCCTTAAATATGGGCGCCAACCCATATTTATGTAGGAATTATGCTTCTCAATAATTCCTACTAATTAGCCAATGCTGCCTTCCATTTCTAGGCGGATCAGCTGATTCATTTCAAGAGCATATTCCAACGGAAGTTCTTTGGCAATTGGCTCTGCAAAACCACTAACAATCATTGCCCTTGCATCTGCTTCACTAAGCCCTCTGCTCATAAGATAGAATATTGTATCATCACTGATTCTTCCGATTTTTGCTTCATGTCCTATGTCAACATTGTCATTACGGATATCCATAACAGGAATTGTATCAGACCTTGACTTGGAATCAAGCATCAGCGATTCACAGGACACCGCACATTTGGCACCATCTGCTTCGGCGCCCATAACAACTGCGCTGCGAAAGGTTGAGCATCCGCCATCTTTTGAGATTGATTTGGAGCTCATATGGGAGGAAGTATTTTTTGCTGCATGAACTACTTTTACGCCAGTATCCAGGTTCTGCCCGTTACCTGCAAAAGTAATACCTGTATATTCCATCTTTGCATTCTCACCTTTTAAGATGCTCATAGGATAGAGATAGGATACTCTTGAACCAAAGGAACCGGAGACCCATTCCATTGTTCCGTTTTTTTCTACAGAAGCACGTTTGGTATTTAAGTTGAACATATTTTTAGACCAGTTTTCAATCGTCGAATAACGAAGCCTTGCGCCTTCCCCTACGAATAGTTCCACACAGCCTGCATGCAGATTGGCTACATTGTATTTGGGTGCGGAACAGCCTTCGATAAAATGCAGATTAGCTCCTTTATCAACTACAATCAACGTATGCTCGAACTGACCGGCTCCCGGCGCGTTCAAACGGAAATAGGACTGTAACGGTATCTCCACCGATACTCCCGGCGGAACATAAACAAAGGAGCCTCCGCTCCATACAGCACCGTGCAATGCAGCAAATTTATGGTCTCTGGGGGTCACTAACTTCATAAAATGCTCCCTTACGATATCTTCATGCTCTCTTACAGCACTTTCCATATCCGTATAAATAACACCGAGATTTTTTACTTCTTCTCTTACATTATGGTAAACTACCTCCGAATCATATTGAGCGCCGACCCCTGCAAGGGAAGTTCTCTCAGCCTGGGGAATTCCCAAGCGTTCGAAGGTATTCTTGATATCCTCCGGCACTTCTTCCCACTTTAACTGCATTTTTGTATTTGGTCTGACATATGTTACGATATCCTCCATATTAAGACCCTCAAGGCTGGGGCCCCACACCGGAACATTAAGTTCTTTATATATTTTAAGTGAATTCTGTCTGAATTCTCTCATCCATGCCGGGTCATTTTTTTCTAAGGATATAGCATTTACGATTCCGGAAGTAAGGCCTTTTGAAGTCTTATATGAGGCATCCACTTTATCCTTTATATCATAAATACTTCGGTTCACATCTTCGACGTAAGTCTTATTCTTAACAGCTTCCATATTTGGCTCCTTTCTGCTGCAAGTCTTTGAGCTTATTACAGCTGAAACATATTTTCTTTACAATCGTTAAAATAGTTTTTCAACTGTTTTAATGAAAAGCTAATTCTTTGAATCCTTTTCTGTTAACTTCCTCAACAAGAGATGCATCTCCGGTCTTTACCAATTTACCGTCGACCAATATATGCACATAGTCAACATCCAGATATTCAAGAATCTTTGTATTATGAGTAATTATTAAAAGAGAATTGTTTTTATTTTTAAAGGTCTTTACTCCCTGGGATACTATTTTAACAGCATCCACATCAAGCCCGGAATCAGTTTCATCTAATATTGCAAGCTTGGGATTCAGCATTAGCATCTGGAGTATTTCTGATTTTTTCTTTTCACCACCAGAAAACCCAACATTGAGATAACGATCTCCATATTCTTTATCCATACCAAGGCTTTCCATGGTTTTTCCCATTTCTTTTCTATACGAAAGAACTTTTAAAGGCTTTCCGTCCACTGCTATTTTTGATGTCCTCATAAAGCTCTCTAAACTAACACCTGACAATTCTTCCGGGTTCTGGAAGGATAGAAAGATTCCCTTTTTGGCTCTTACATCCGTCTTTTCGTATGTAATGTCATCTCCCTCAAAATATATACTGCCTTCTTCCACTTCATATTTCGGATGTCCCATTATAGAATAACCCAGAGTTGATTTTCCCGCTCCATTAGGTCCCATAATGACATGGGTTTCTCCTTTATTAATAGCAAGATCTAATCCATTTAATATCTCTTTCCCTTCAACACAAACCTTAAGTCCTTTTATTTCCAATAACTTATCTGACATAGTGATCACCATCTACCTTTCATTCATAGTAAATAGGGATATTTCATAAAATAATATGCTACTATACAATATGTTTAATCCCTACTAATTTAATCCCTATTATAATGCTCGGGATTAAACTTTGCAACCCCCAATTACATATATTATTTACACTATTATTTACACGAAAAAGGCTGCTGCTATTCTCATGCAGCAGCCTTGGCTAAATTCTTACCATTTACCGTCATATTTTATTGGATTTGCCTTTTCATGACCGCTTTTTGCTTTACCCTGGATTTCAGGAACGGGCTTTTCTTCGTTTTTCTTTCTGGTAAGTCCTATATGCTCCATCGTTCCGTGAGGTTCTTCCTCATCTGGTCGTCTCATTCCTGCTTTTGCCATAATTATCTCTTTCCTGATGGTTAAACATCATTGTGCTTTATAGATTGTTTCTTAGCATTTCTATTTTGATTCTGATTTTCCCGGGTTATAGGAGTTTGATTATCCGCTTTCTCCATGCGAGCCTTTTTGTTATCCGGTTGACTGTCTTTTGGCATATTTACCTCCTTATCTATTCTTTTCAAGATAAGTATGCTTCTACTGTTTATAGCTTATTCATTCTTCTTATCTCTGTATTGTCTCACCTCTTAAACTGTCGAAGGTTCTGTATATATCAATCATACCAAATCCCCATTCTTTGTTTGGATAAGTCAATGTAGGACTGCGTTTTACTCCTCTGATAAGAAATTGCTTCACTTCAATGGTATCCATATATACCATCTTACCTTTTACTAATCCCCATTCAACAATCAAAGCACATATTCCTGCTGTAACTGCCGCAGCAAGGCTGGTTCCTGATTTTGATGTAAAACCATTACTGCCAGGGCATAATAATTCTACCCCTGGTGCTGCTAAATCCGGCTTTATACCATTTAATCTGGTATATCCTCTGCCTGCATTTCGATAAAGGCTCTGATTTCTGTAATCATAAGCGGTGACAGTTATTGGTATGCCTGCATTTCCTGGTGTTGTTATCGTGGTATCAGGATTCGGTTTGACAAATTTAGTATCTTCCTTTATAAATCCGGTTAACGGAAGCCATACATGGAATCCTGTGCTGATATCTTTTATACCATATACTTTAATTCGCCAGATGCCTTCAGCCGGTTTAATAAACTGCATGAATATGAGCTGATCTCCTGTTTGCGCCTCTGCAATCTGGTAGCTAATATTAAGGGTAGTATCCTCAAATAAAAACCGAATAACTCTGCTTTCACCTAGTCTTGCCGGTATTCTTGGTATATACTCCCCGGAAGGAGATGTGATATCAATAGAATATACACCAGGTGCCTGACCCCATATTTCAAGAGTAAACCCATTCTCACCTTTTCCTACATTCAATTCAACGGTATCATAACCTACCTTATTATCAATATTAGAATAATAATGATGTCCGGCTGCACCTTCGTTTCCACCCGGCAGGACTATAATTACACCATTTCTTTCAGCAAGCGAAGCTAACATATGGCTTATGGGCTCTCTGCCGTCATGTCCTCCCATATTGGAACTAAGCCCTATACAGATTACGATTGGCTTTTTTTGTGCTTTTGAAAGATTTACAAGATAAAGAACACCTGCCATAATATCATTTTCCTGATAGCAATCCACATCTTTTGGAATAAAGAGGTAATCTCGCAGAGCATCTTTTGCCTGTTTCAATTTCACCACTGCAATTTCAGAAGCAGTGGCAACACCGCTGAAATCATTCTCAGTAACTACATTACCGGCAGCTAATCCAGCCAAAGCGGTACCATGCCCATTCTCATCATTAGTAGGGACTACTGTTAGAGGGTTTTCACTCATAAGTGCAGTATTAATATCACTCTGTGTGAACTCTTTACCATAGTAAAATGTATTTTCCCCAGCATCCGGGTTAATGATAGTTTGATCCCAAATAGACAAAATCCTTGTAGTTTTATCACTCTTCATAAAAACCGGATTGCGGTAATCAATTCCGGTATCAATAATTCCAATAATTACGCCTTCTCCTCTCAGATTAAGCCCTGGAAGTGTCAGGAGCCTGTTAAGACCTACTGCTTCATAAGTAAGAGATTCAGCTAATCCAAATACTTTTGGTATTGTAGTATACCCAATTTCCTCGACTAATTTTAATAGTGGCTTTTTAACCGGCACATAAACAACTGCATAAGTTTCATCCAGTTTCACCATCGTTTCACCGGTTATTCCCTCTAATCTATCAAGGTCAGCATCATGTTCTACTATTATATCTGCATAATCATTGCTTGTTATTTTAATCTGTTCTTCCGGTGTCATACATTCCTCTTATAAAGTACTTTGTAATATATATGTAAGTTGAATGCAATAAATATCCTTCTGAAAATAAAAGCCCGGAAAGTAAAGCTTTCCGGGCTTTGAATCATCTATATAACAGCATATTTTATTATTAAAGAATTAATATCTCATTGGAAGAATGTCACAATAGTCATCCAATGTTCCATTGTTATAAAAGCATTCAATAATTTTTCTTCCTAAAGGATCAAGTTCAGGTGTGTTAAACTTAGCAAGCTCATCCTTAAAGAAATCAACCAGAATTTGGGCACCTTTATCATATCCCTCAATACCCACCTCAGCCTGAAGCTCTGGACGAAGGAAATCATTTCTGATATATCTTCCGTCAATACGAATTGACTTCTGACAATATCCAAGGATATTGCAGCGTGCTTCCACTAAATGTTCCGGCTTGAATTTTGCTCCGCCGCGTCTTGCAATATATTCTCTTGCTACCCATTGGGGCATGAAACTTACTTCATATACACCGATATGCTGATTAGGAATTAATACATATCTGGTATGAGAAGAATTCTTTATCTGTTCCAAAAGCAGATTGGCCTGGGTTACCATTTTACCGGTTGCAAATGGCCAATAGGAGCCAACACCTTCACTTGTCATCTTATTGGTTGAATTAATACTGGGGTTATTGTAGCCTCTTGGTGCCACAAGTCTCCATAACCATGCAAGAGCCGGAGGAAGGATATGGAACAGGCCAATAACACCATAACTTGGCTTCTCTTTCGTACAAGGCGGTGTCCTAACACCAAAGCTTCTGATGTCCACCTCAACAAGTTCGCTGACCACATCCTGAACAAATTCTCTTGGAAGAATAACTCTCGGGTTCGGACAAGGTTTACCGTCAGAATCAATGATATGCTCCCAAGGCAGACAGGTCGCACCGGAGGTTGCCTGCATGTTTATATATACTAAAGGTCTCTTAGGCTGGATTAATGTGCTTTCAAGCTGTGGAGAGTCTCCATATTTCTTTATGTTATCAAGACGTAAAAACCAACCGTCTTCTGCATCCTTTACAACTAACTTATGACTTTCATTCTGCATATCGGTATGGCATAAAGCCATATCATCCGTAACAGGACGAAGTTCGCATGCATCTACCAGTTCAATATATGTTTTTTCTTTGGTAATGGTATTCACACCAAGAACAACCTTACCGTCTAATTCTCTATGGATATTTTCTGTCATTTCGCTCTTACCGCCGCCAGAAGCACCTTCATGCATGATAACAATTTCATTATCATAGGGAGTAATTACCTTTACTGTGGATGCGTGGCATGTAGTCCAGCCTTCATTCTCACCTATATTTAGCAATACACCATAAATACCTTTTTTTGCACTGGGACCTGGATAGAGATTATAAGAAAATACTTCATGTAAATCATCAAGTCTGTTATGAACAACCACTTGCTTACCATTAAAATGAGTATGACGAAACGGCGGAGCAAGATAAACAATTGCTTTTGGGGTAAATCCATCTTCCATATCATTTATACTAACAAATTCCTGTAAATCAGCTAAAGCAGCACCAAAAAAACCTGCATTAGCCGGAGCAATTAAAATGGATGGATATCCGTACTCTTTGCCACCGGACATAAAGGGAATTAACATTAAATCCTGTCCCTTAAGCCAATTAAGTGTAGCGTCTCTTAATTCTTTAAAATCCTTGTGGTAAACCTCCTCATATCTAGGTTTATCTGTTTCCTTATCATCTGATACAATAAGGCTATCCGGATCTCTTCTTCTCATATAGTCTTCCGGATAGTTACCGATTACACCATTTCGGCATCTTGTTACTGTTGCTTCCAGAACAGAACCTTTTCCTTCTACGTCGTATCTGACCTCGAATTCATTTCCACCTTCTGGACCAAAGGAAAGAGCCAGTAATTCCTCTTTGGTAGCAGGTACTACTACGCTCTTACAACCACTAATTATTGCTTTTACATCATCTGAAAAATTAAATTTCTGTAACAATTCGTTCACCTAATCATCCTTTCTAGCCATATGCCTCCCTGACTTCTAATCTATTTCAAATAGATTTTACATCAATGTTGACACTTATAAAAACCGACACCCCTTTCATATTCAAAGGGCATCCGTTTTTTATTTACTGTCTGCTGTACTCGTAAAACTTTGTTCTGCCTGCCGTCATTTTCACCAGTTTTCATTCATAAAAGTATACATTTTTTACTTTAAAATGTTACCACAAAAAATGCCTACTTTCCCACCGATTATAAACCATTTCACTCCCACTGTCAACCTGCCTTTTTTCACCATAGCCTAACAGGATATCTCGAAACACTGGATAAATACTGGCTTTGTGGCGTATTTTAAAATTGTATACAAAAGTACAATATGCGAATAAGATGTAATTACTGGCAGTTCAATATCAATACAATTTGATTTTATCAAAAGATGGTCACTATAAGTGCATGTATTTTTATGACACAATGTGTATATTGTTGCATGCATATGTATATTTAATAGTTTTATTCCTGTTGTTTAAGTTTACAACTATTATCTCTAAATACAGCACTTTACAATAACCCCATCTGGCCTATTTACCTTTTTTCAATTTTGTGATATAATAGATACAAAATTTTTTTAGGAGGATTATTTACAATGGATTCTGACCCTGACGGGGATAGTATTTTAATTCAGATACTAATACTAATCGTTATAACATTTATCAATGCATTTTTCTCATGTGCCGAAATGGCAATGGTATCATCCAACAAAAACAAAATTAAGCGGCTGGCCGACAATGGTAACAAGAGAGCCGGTCTGGTTCAGAAAATTATGGAGGAACCTACGAAATTCCTCTCGACTATACAGGTTGCAATTACCTTAGCCGGTTTCTTTTCCAGTGCATCTGCAGCAACCGGCTTATCCGGAACCTTAGGACAATGGTTATTAAAGCTTCATGTTCCACATGGTGATGAAATATCCTTTTTTGCAGTGACCATTATCTTATCCTATTTTACTTTGGTATTTGGTGAATTAGTTCCCAAAAGAATAGCTTTAACAAAAACCGAAGAAATTAGTATGTTTGTTGTAAAGCCCATTAATACCATATCGAAAGTAACCTCTCCTTTCATCCGTTTTCTTACGGCTTCCACTAATCTGGTAATGAGAATATTCGGTTCAAAAGCATCTATTCAAGAAGATGTTTTATCCAGGGAGGAAATAAAGTCCTTAATCGATGAAGGACAAGTACATGGTGTGCTTAATGAGAACGAAAGAGAAATGATTAATTCTATTATCGAATTCGATGATAAAATAGCCAAGGAAATCATGACACCGAAGGTTAATGTTTTTGCCGTTAATATTCTGGACCCTGCGGAAAGCTATTTTGATAAGTTACTGGAAACAAAATACTCCCGTATTCCGGTATATGAAGATGATATTGACAATGTTATTGGTATCTTATATTTTAAGGATTATATGAAAGAAGTTATCAAAGCGGGCAGGGACAACATTGATATTCGTTCTATTTTAACGAAGCCTTATCTGGTTCCTGATAGTAAGAATATCTATGAATTGTTTAAAGAACTTCAGGTTTCAAAAAATCATATTGCGGTTTTGATTGACGAATATGGTGGTTTTTCCGGTATAGTTACCATGGAAGATCTTGTAGAAGAGGTCATGGGGGATATTGAGGACGAATACGATACTTATATTCCAAAGATAAAGAAACTGGATAACTCCACTTATCTCTTAGACGGACTTCTTACCATTGATGAGCTCAATGATGAGTTGGACCTTGATATCTCATCCGAGAATTATGACACTATCTCAGGTTTCCTTATTGATACCATGGGAGCCATTCCAAGTGATGATGAAGACCGTACAATAGAAATTGATAACTTGGTATTTAAAATACTCTCCGTAAAACAAAAGAGAATCGATAAGATAAAACTCTATATTGGCACCTCAGCCTGATTCTTGACCTAGGCAATACACCAAGGCGTATAATGAGAAAAGCTGCAATTTCAACCTATGAAATTGCAGCTTTTTATTAATTTTATCTCAAAATAAAATCATCAATTTTTTATTATATATATTACATATTATAGAAGCTTTGTAGATATGGACTCTGTCGTTCTTGCCTTATTCTCCATGCATTGGTTGTAGTGTTTGATAAAGTATTGCAAATACAATACCTCAAGGACATATAATTGTACCACAGAGGTAGTAGAGGCTCCCCCGTCCAAGGGTCCTTCATTTGAGCCGCATAAAAGGACTATATCCGCATCTGCTGTAAGCGCGGTTTTAGCAAAATGGGTTATTATAACAGACGGGCAGCCATTTTGCTTTACCAACTTATGTATCTCTATCATATCCTTCGTAGATCCGGAATAGGAAAATATAACAGCCAGGTCTCTGGAGTCTAACAAAGAGGCTGCCATGTGCTGCATATGTGTATCTCCGGTAAACTCTACATTAGGAATAATTCTCATAAATTTCTGTTTTGCTTCCAAGGCAATCGCACCGGAAGAACCCACTCCAAAGAAATGAATTTTTCTGGCAGCCGACATTAAATCCACTGTTTTTCCTGCCTGTTCGAAATCCAGTAATTCAAAGGTCTCTTTTAAACTTTCTATATGTGCGGATAATGTCTTTTCACAGATAGTTCTTGTATCATCTCCGACTTCAATAATACCTGCAACACTTTCCTTATTTCCTTCGTTCTTCGTAATATCCTGTGCTAAAAGCACCTTGAATTCCTGATAACCATTTAACTTTAGCTCTTTGCAAAAACGAAAAACCGTAGTATCTCCAACCTTACAGTTCAAAGCCAAGTCCGTTATGGAGGTATATAATACTTTTCTTGGATTTTCAAAGATATAATCTGCAACTTTTTTTTCGGATTTCGTAAATTTTGAGTAATTTTTTTCAATTCTTTCTAATATTCCGCTCATGTTTCACCTTCTTTTCATAACAGTATCTTAGTTGCTAGGCTATTCGTGTCAGGATTACAGTTCTATAATAAGGCTGCCCTTCCCAATATTTTATCGTTACTTATTTTTGCTGTCAATAAGGAGGTAAATAGATGCATTACTCTGTTTAAACCTTCTATTAAAAGATTATACTCATATATAAAAGGCTTGTATACTCTTTATGAAAAATATTTTTATTCTATCATGAAAATATTTTTTATTTTTCTTGCTTTTTTATTTTAGTTAAGCTACTATTATTTTACGAACCGCAGTCTTAAAACTGCGGTCAAAACTACAATTTTATACTAATTTTACAATGTGAGGTACGAAAATGAACTTGATTAAAGCTAATGGTTATAAGGATTTAAGCAGAAAAGCCGCAAATGTAATCTCCGCACAGGTTATCTTAAAACCAAACAGTGTTCTTGGTCTTGCAACTGGCTCCTCTCCTATTGGCACCTATGAACAGCTTATTGAATGGTATCAGAAAGGAGATGTTGATTTTTCAAAAGTAACATCCGTTAATTTGGATGAATACTGGGGCATTTCTCCTGAGAATCCGCAAAGCTATCGTTACTTCATGAACCAGCATTTCTTCTCCCATGTCAACATTAACCCACTTAATACAAATGTACCTAATGGTCTTGCAAATGATCCGGAAGAGGAATGTATTCGCTATGAGAAGTTGATTGCTGATCTTGGCGGTATTGACTTACAGCTCTTAGGCATCGGACACAACGGACATATAGGTTTTAATGAACCGGATGTCTCCTTTGAGAAGACAACTCATGTTGTCGAATTGGATGAAACCACACGACAAGCCAATGCTCGTTTCTTCCAGTCCTTAGAAGAGGTTCCTGATAAAGCTATCACTATGGGTATTCGCTCCATTATGCAGTCTAAGAAGATTCTTTTGATTGCGAACGGACCTGACAAACAGGATATCATCCAGAAAGCTTTATTCGGTCCTGTAACTCCTGAGCTGCCTGCTTCCATTCTGCAATTTCATCCGGATGTAACAGTTGTTTATTCCTTTGAATAAGAGATTGTAACTTTATACCTGCAGTGTAAATTTGCAGGTATCAGAAAGGATATGGTTATCATTATGTTATTAAAAAATGCATCTGTCTTTATAGACGGTAAATTCCAAGCGGCTGATATCACTGTTTCGGGCGGTCTTTTTCAGGATACAGCAGCTAACACCGAAGAACATGAGACATTGGATTTAACAGATAAGCTTATAATTCCCGGCTTTATAGAATTGCACTCCCATGGTTGTATCGGTTATGATTTTACAACATCTGCTCCCGAGGAACTGGAGAAGATGTGTGAATTCTATAGTGAAAACGGTATCACTTCCATTCTTGCGACAACTATGACAATTGGCTATGATACATACAAAAAAGCCATGGAAAACATTAAAACGGTTTGCGAAAAAGGAACAAAAGGCAGCCGTATTATTGGCATTAATATGGAAGGGCCTTTCCTTGGCGCATCAAAAAAAGGAGCTCATGATACCAGATATCTGCTCTCTATCAATGAGCAGAAATATGAGGAACTAAATGACATATCCGGCGACAGAGTTCGAATTATTGATCTTGATCCGGATTTACCAGGAGCTCTTCCCTTTATTGAAAAATACAGTAAAAAGAAAATAATATCTCTTGCTCATACCTCCTGTGATTACGATACTGCTGTAAAGGCTATTGAAGCAGGTGCAACCCACGTTACTCATTTATTCAACGCCATGAACGGTCTCCACCATAGGGCTCCGGGTATAATCGGTGCTGTTTCTGACTGCCCTGTAAATGCTGAGATTATCTGTGATGGAATCCATATCCATCCTTCTGTTATGAGACTGGTATTTAAAGCTTTCCCGGAAAAACTAATCCTTATCTCTGACTCCATGAGTGCTGCCGGTCTGGAAGACGGCCCTTACGAACTTGGCGGACAAAAAGTAATTGTTAAAGATGGAAAGGCAGCTTTGGAGGATGGAACCATTGCAGGCTCTACCACTACCATCTATAAAGCCTTTAAGAAGTGTATAGAAATCGGTATTCCTGTTGAGCAGGCAGTTCTTAGTGCTACTTTATACCCTGCCAGAGCAATACATGCAGATAACGAAATTGGTTCAATTGAAAAAGGCAAACGCGCTGATTTTATTGTAATGGATAAAAATTACAATATCGAAAAAGTTTATTCAGGCGGTAACTTAATTGTATCTCATTAGCAATAAATTACAGAATAAAAGAAGATAAAAAGTACATTCTAACTACTGCAAAGAACTTTACTAATCTTTCGCGAAAATCATTGTACCCGTTTGAAAGGAGATTTTTAAGATGGACATTAATTCAAGCATAGGTTGCAGAGTGTCAGAATGTAAATATCATGCAGGTGATTCACAGCATTGTACACTGGACAAAATTATGGTTGGCAAAAACGAATCTTACTCTTCAAAAGCAGAAGATACGGATTGTGAATCCTTTAAAGCAAAAGAAGATAAAGCTTACTAAAATAAAGCAGGAATGGAAATAACTCCATTCCTGCTCTTATTTTAATGTTCATCATCTTTATTTTTTTTTCTTGATTTATAAAACCAGAATACCAATGCTATGAATAAAATGCCAAGAACAATGATTGTGATATGTGTAAAAGTATCTGTTTTAGCTACTATCTTCTCCCAGGAATTACTTGCTGCTTTACCCAAGAATACCAAAACGGTATTCCACACGAGGGAACCAATTGCTGTAAGGAGAAAGAAGATTCCAAAATTCATGCCTGACATTCCTGCCGGTATGGATATAAGGCTTCGTACAATAGGTATACAGCGGCATATTAGAACTGTTATCTTTCCTTTAGAATTGAACCAGGTATAAGCTTTCCCTACATCCTCTTTTTTCAAATGAAGAATTTTACCAAGCTTACCGTCTAATATCTTTTCCATCCTTTCCATGGATAAGATATTTCCTAAACCGTATAGAATAGCAGCACCAATCAAGGACCCCAAGGTTGAGAAGATTATAACACCTTCTACTGTTAATGTTGTGAAGGTAGTCATGAAACCACCAAAAGTCAATATAACTTCAGACGGAATCGGCGGAAAAACATTTTCTAAAGCTATTAAAAAAGTAATTCCTAGATATCCGAATTGGTTCATAAAATCAATAATCCAGTTAGTCATAAATTCTCTCCAATTTTTAATCTATTCAGGCTGCTATAGGCTGTCTGTGTACCAGGCTCTGCAGCACTGTTAAAATTTAATTCGGAAGGGAAATTTTACTTATCAATCCCTCACACTACTACATTATATTGTATACTCGTTTAGAATACAACCTTGATTTCCGGTGTTCACAAAAAAGTCATTCTATTTTTCTTTATCGGCGGTATTCCTTCAAGAAACTTAAAAATAAACTTTAAATACGTATATTTTCTTTGATATTATACATAATAGAGAGTGGATAGCAAATCAAATTTATCTTCCCTTTAAGAACATGAACCTGATGCAGATAGCTTATATAAAAGATGAAGTCAATTTTGTTAACGAGTAATGTCTTGGAGGGATTCAAAGATATTTGTGCAGTTATCCTTCAATATAAAATTGAAATACAGTTTTTCTCATTCTGTATACAAACTAAAAATGAGATGAGTCCTACAAGACTCATTCACAAAAGAGCCTTCCAACGAAAACTCGTAAGGAAGGCTTCTTTTGTATAAATTTTATCTTTCTCTAAAATGATTTCCATATATTACAATATAAATTCTGCATAATACAAGCTCTTTTGTTTATAATAATGAATGGATACACAAGCAAATGAAAAAGAAATTTTCTTTTATTTCTAATCAGATGCCGCCTGTAGTCCATTGACTTTAAAGATAAAAAACTACAGCTCGTCTCAAACTGTAGTGGAACCCAATAACAGCAAATTTAGGAGATGGTTAAGTTGGACTGGCTATTGTCATGAAGATAAGTACTATTTCAATTGATTTCGCTTAAAGGGTATTTGTTTTAATTACAACTGAATATTGAGAGACAAATGCACTGACTAATCTTAGTGCAAAATTGATACAAAGGGAATCTGTTATTACAGATTCCCTTTGTATTTCTACATTAATTATCTGGATAAATCTATCAAACCATTTCCCTGGCTCTTCTTGCTTATTCCAAGATCCACGGTTTTCTTTATCAATTGGGCATAAAGCTCAGCTTCTGTTAAATGTCTTTGGAAGGCACTTTCACTTTCATTGACAATAAGTGCAGCTGCACCTGAAACATGAGGAGTAGCCATAGAAGTACCACTTAAGGTTGCGTATTTTCCGCCGATATAAGTTGATAATATTCCCACACCGGGTGCTACCAAATCTACGTTATCATTGCTGTTACTGAAAGTAGCTATCTTTTTATTAAAATCAATAGCACCTACTGCGATAGCTTCATTATAGGCTCCGGGGTAACTGAATTCATTGGTTTTACTGTTGTTATCTCCTTCATTTCCTGCCGCGCAGATTACCAGTATATCATTGGCAACTGCATTTTTTACTGCATTATGAAGGTTAGCGACATCGGTTGGTCCGCCAAGAGACATGGAGATTACTCTTACTTTTTCTCCATTGCTGCCTCTCCAGGTAACCGCATAATTAATGCCATCAATAATACTCTGATAACTTCCGCTGCCATTCTTATCTAATACTTTGAGAATCAAAAGCTTAACCAAAGGAGCAGCTCCGACAACGCCAACATTATTCTCGATTGCTGCGATTGTTCCTGCAACATGTGTTCCATGTCCGTTGTTATCTTCGAATTTATTAACATCCTTATTGTAATCCTTGGTAAAATTTCTTCCGCCTACAATTCTACCTATAAGATCCGGATGATCAGTCTGGCAGCCTGTATCAATAATAGCAACTACCACACCTTCCCCTTTCTTTGATGCCTCCCAAAGATAAGGCGCATTGATCATCTGAATTCCCTGAGGTATTTCACTTGCACTTTCATGAACCTGTTGTACTTCAAATGGTATTAATCCGACTTTTTCTCTCTTCAAATCCGTATGAAATTTACTCAAAAATTTCATTACGCATTTCCTTTCTTATATTTGCTCTTCCGCAATGATATACAGGAAGGCCCGATGACAAAATTTATGCTATATAATTTCCATCATCAATATTAATATATTAAGGTTTGTCGAATTTTGTACCATTCTGTTGTAAGAGAAAATTACTTCTGTTCTTTTTGTGCTACATAAAGGGTGCCGCTTAAAATCAATACGATAGTAAGGACAGATAAGATTACGATAGGGGAACGGCCTGCCTGAGTATTTATTTCATCGTTGGCAGGAATTATGGATTCCGCTTTGCTGTCCATTTTCATATATGCGGTCTGTTTATTATTAAGAGTATGTGATACTGTTTGGGCTGTAATAAAGTTAGCAGCTATCAATAAAACGAAAGCTAAACTAACTCCAACCATCATAAATACTACCTGATTATATTTTTTCAGCATAGACTCTTACCTAACCTTTCATCTTTATTTTTGTTCTTTTTAATAGATGCATTATAGTAATTTAAAGAAAATAATCTTTATTTCCACTTTGTAAACATTAGACGAGAAAAACCTTTCACTTGTTCCCTTATCATAACAAGAAAATAATGGAGTTGTTTTTTACGCTATAAATAAAAATATGTCAGATATAAGCAGCTACTTTTGCTATATCTGACACACTATTATTTTCTTATATATTTTGTTCTACTCCACTTTTAAAAGAAAATCCTTGCAATCTGATAAACTATCATAGCGCAGAACCAGGCCACCGCTGTCTGATAAACAGCAACTTTTAAGGCTGTACTGGTATTTAGCTCTCTCTTAATAATACTGATTGCCGCAACACAGGGAGAATAAATTAAAGTAAAGATCAGGAAGGCATAGGCTGCCATTGGTGTCATTAATTGTGCCAGTGCTAAAGGAAGCTTGGAAGAACCCGCACCGGTCAAAACACCAAAGGTACTGACAACCGCTTCCTTCGCCATAAAACCGGTAATTAATGCCGTGGAAGCTCTCCAGTCATCAAAACCCATAGGGCGAAATACAGGAGCAATCATATGGCCTATTCCTGCTAATATACTGCCAGCACTATCTTCTACCGGCTTTAATTGCCAGTTGAATTTCTGCAGGAACCAGATCACAATAGTAGCTAAAAAGATAACAGTAAATGCTCTCGTCAAAAAATCCTTTGTCTTATCCCATAATAATAACAATACACTTTTGGTTCCCGGCAGACGGTAATTGGGCAGTTCCATAACAAACCGATCCGGAGCCCCTTTATAAACAAATTTCTTTAACACAAAAGTACTGATAACTCCCATGACCATTCCAAATATGTATAGTGAAATCATGATAAGAGCACGATTTTTTGGAAAAAATGCCATGGTGAACATTCCATAAATAGGAAGTTTTGCACTGCAGCTCATGAAAGGGATTAAGAATATTGTCAATCTCCTGTCTCTTTCACTGGGAAGGGTTCTGGTAGCCATAACTGCCGGGACGCTGCAGCCAAAACCTATTATCATAGGTACGAAACTGCGTCCGGAAAGCCCAATCTTTTGGAGGAGCTTATCCATAATAAAAGCAACTCTTGCCATGTAGCCGCTATCTTCCAGCAAAGCTAAGAATAAAAACAGTATCACAATAGTCGGTACAAAGGATAATACACTACCGACACCGGCAAGTATCCCATCTGCTATCAAAGAAACTAAAACCGAATTAACTTTAAGGCCGGTTAACATCATTCTTATATAATCCGAGAATAGTTGTATAAAACTGCCAAGTAAATCACTTAAGGTACTCCCAATAACTCCGAAGGTGAGCCAAAAGATAAGAAACATAATACCAAGAAAGATCGGAATAGCAAGATATCTGTTGGCCAGCACGTTATCAATTAGAATACTCCGCCTATGCTGTTTGCTTTCCTTTGGTTTAATTACCGTTCTTTTGCATAACTCATCAATAAAACGGTACCGCATGTCTGCCATAGCGGCTTTCCTATCCGTAAGCATTTCATTTTCCATTCTACGGATTCTTTTCTCAATTTCATTTTCTTCTTCTTTTTGCAATTGTAAATCTTCTGCTATCTTACTGTCATTTTCTAATAGCTTGCCCGCTGCAAAAGCAGTATTTATATGATGCTTTCTGGCAGACTTTTTAAGCATTGCGTTAATGTCTTTTAATGCTTCAGCACACTTTCCGCTATAAAAATCCTTGCTCTTAGGAATTCTA
The DNA here is from genome assembly GCF_014218355.1 of Anaerocolumna chitinilytica. NCBI lineage: Bacteria > Bacillati > Bacillota > Clostridia > Lachnospirales > Lachnospiraceae > Anaerocolumna > Anaerocolumna chitinilytica. The sequence goes on along the minus strand of NZ_AP023368.1, from coordinate 2,824,470 downwards.
TTCTTTGAAACAGTATCAACAGCAGTTTGTACCAGTTTATCAATACCCTGGTTCTTAACAGCTGAAATTGGTACCACCGGAACTCCAAGGCTTTCCTGTAATTCATCAATATTTATAATACCGCCGTTTGTACTTATTTCATCCATCATATTAAGCGCAATAACCATCGGTATTCCAAATTGTATCAGTTGTAAACTTAAATAAAGATTTCTCTCTATATTCATAGCATCCACTATATTAATAATTCCGTTTGGATGCCCCTTAGCAATAAAATCTCTTGTAACAATCTCTTCCTTCGTATAAGGGGATAATGAGTAGATGCCTGGTAAATCAACTACTGTAATCTCTCTCTGTTTACGAAGGATACCTTCTTTTCTCTCAACGGTTACACCAGGAAAATTACCCACATGCTGGTTGGAACCTGTCAATTGATTAAAAAGAGTTGTCTTCCCGCAATTTTGATTACCCACCAATGCAAATGTAATCATAACTTTACCCTTTCTATCTCAATGTTTTTAGCATCTTCCAATCGCAATGTTAATTCATAACCCCGAAGAAGTATTTCCATTGGGTCTCCAAAGGGTGCCATCCTTCTTACCATAACCTCTGTTCCCGGTGTCAATCCCATATCTAAAAGCCGGTCCCGCAAAGCTCCCTTACCGCTTACCGAAACAATTCGACCTCTTTTGCCAATCCTTAACTGATCCAAAGTCATAATCTAAGTGCCCTCTTTCTCTTCCCGCAACGAGCCAAAATTCTTCTGCCTGAACTATTATAATAGGGTTGGGGTAAGAATACAATCCTTAGATTATAGAATATAGGTTTGTTCTTAAAACTATGCTTATTTTAACATACAGCAAGTTGGTATAGCAGATTTGACAGTACTATTTTCCAATTTCACTCAGGAGCTTGCTTCTATATTGCATGGGGGTAACTCCTTCTGCTTTTTTAAAATTTCTGGAAAAGGAGGACAGGTCATAAAAGCCGCAGGATAATGCTACCTCTGTCATATTATAGGTCGTTCTCTGCAGCATATACTTTGCTGTTAGTAACCTGTATTCTGTCAGATAATCTTTTACTGACTTTCCTAGAAAGTGCTTAAATATCTTAAAAAGATAAGTTCTGTCTATTCCAACATATCTTGCAATATCCGTTACCTTAATATCATAGCCATAATTATGACGAATAAAGGTAAGGGCTTTCACATAATACCCTTGTTCTGCCGCCTCTTCCTCTTTCTGGTACACCATTTCAGCTGTTGAAAAGATCTGATAGAAAAGCCCAATTAATTCATATTCATTACTGTCTGCTTTATCAAATACCTTAATAAGCTGATGGAGGTATCTAGCACAATCTTCTATTTTAAGTATGTTACAAATAGGCTTCTCATTGATAAAACCGGCACGTTTCAGCATTTCCTCTGTTTTCTCTCCATCGAAAGCAACCCAGGAGTATTCCCAAGGCTCTTCCTTATCCGCTTCATAATAAGTAATCTCCTGGGGTCTAATCAGAAATGCTTCTCCTTTACTGACGGTATAACGTTTTCCTCTGGATTCATAATAACCCTTGCCATTTAAAATAAAATGCAACAGATAATGAGGGCGGATTGCCGGTCCGAAAAAATGTCCCGGAGCACATGCTTCTTCCCCGCAATAATAAATATTGATATCGGATTTACTGTTCATAAACCTTAAATCTGCCTCCCTTACGAATGACATACTATCGCATCAACTATTATGGCATATCAATTCTTATTCTTCAATAGCCGCTTTCTGCATATTAATTTCTTTTATGAGAGCGGGATCGAATTTGGCTTTTCGCCCGTAGGTATAAAGCCCGTTCATCTCCTGTTCTACATCATAGAGCTGTGTATAGCAAAAACCGCTGACTCTTTTATTTTTTAACAAAGTCGTTGTTAAAATTCTATATCTTTCCAGGAACTCTTCCCTGGAAGCTGGCCTTTGTCCATATCCCCATCCGTCTCTTTCTTCATCGCTCCACCAGATACCGCCATATTCAGAAACAAAATATGCCTGGCCCTCATAACTCTGACGGTCAGCAAATGTAACATAAGTTTCACCACCGTTATTCATAGGCTCGAATCTCTTTGCAAAAGCCTCTCCATCCTGCTCATAATCATGGATATCAAATATATCCGTAACAACATGGAAATTTCCGCTGGTATCAATAACCGGTCGATTACCATCCAAAGCCTTTGTTACATCATATATCAATTTTAATATGGAATCCTCCTGTCTGGTTCCATACATATATTTTCCGTCAGCTATCCAAAATCCGTTTTTATCCCAAGTCTCATTAAAAGGGCACCAACCAACCAGAGCTGTACTATTAAAATCTCTGCTTACCGCTTCCATCCATTCCGGTAAGAATACATTGACAGCAGAGAGATCCGTCATATCAACTCCCCAGCTTGCATACTCTCCCCATACAAGGTAACCAAGATGATCTGCCCAGTATAAATAAGCTGGCTCAAATACTTTTTGATGAAGTCTGGCTCCATTAAAGCCCATCTCCATAGATAATTCAATATCCTTCTTTAAAGCTTCTTCTGAGGGAGCCGTATAAATACCATCGGGATAAAAGCCTTGATCCAATACAAGTCTTTGGTAAATCAATTCCCCATTAATTCTCACTCCCTCTTGGTCATAGGAAATATCACGAAGTCCGAAATAACTCTCAACTTCATCTATTATAACCTCTTCTTTTGATAAGGTAAATTTAAGATCATAGAGCTCCGGTTTACCGGGCATCCATAAATGCTTCTCATTTAGAGGAATTGAGATATTAACTTCTTTCCCTTGAATTACAGCTTCTGTCCTTCCCATCGCTTTTCCCTGATAGAATGCTTCCGCTGTAAGGCTTAAGCCCTTTATAGGTCCCTCCACATATCCGCTTACATTTAACAAGCCCTCCGCTGCATTCGGATAGTATTTTACTTCTTTTAAATAGCTCTCTGAGACGAATTCAAGCCAAACAGTCTGCCAGATACCTGTTGTTCTTGTATAGTCACAACCGGCGGAATAATATTGCCCGCTCTGCTTCCCTCTGGGTTGAAACTTCTCTCTTGGATCATCCTTGGCACATAAGGTAATCAGGTTAACTCCTTCAGTTATGAAAGCTGTAATGTCAAAGGTAAAGGGTGTATAACCACCTTTGTGCTCTCCTATTTTTTTCCCGTTAAGCCAAAGGGTTGTATGATAATCCACTGCCTGAAAATGCAGTAAGGTTCGTTTTTCAGTAACCTTATCTACAATAAATTCTCTTTTATACCAGACCATGTTCATAAAATCTTTATAATTAATTCCGGATAAGCTGCTCTCAGGACAAAAAGGAACCAATATTTTTTTAGTAAATCCTTCTCCTTCATACAGTTTACGATCTATCCCGCTCTTTCCAAAATCCATTTCAAAATCCCAAATTCCATTGAGATTCATCCATTCTTTTCTTACGAACTGCGGTCTTGGGTATTCTTCTCTCGTTGGGCACTCTGTTAAATTCATATGCTTGTCACTCATAATTATTCCCTTTCCTATCTAAATTTTAATAAACCTTTTCCTCTATCAGGTATTCCTAACTTTAATTCATAGGTCTGTCATATTTTGCAGACTCCTACCTGTACTAACTTGTATTATAATGCTATAATATTACTGATAAAATGGAGATTATTGAAATAAAGGTGAGGATTATACGCATGAGAGAGGTTATTTATAGCTTTTTACCAGACAATGGAAGGGATATGGAATTTTTTATTGACTTAACCGGTATTTCTTATTGCGATGAGACTTATCGTATATCCAGAAAAAGCAGTCCCATCTATGTTTTTGAATATATATTAGAAGGGGAAGGAACGGTATGCTGCGATGGTAAAACCTTTACTGCCTTAAAAGGAGATACCTATATCCTAAAAAAGAACAGTAATCACGAGTATTACTCTCATAAAGACAATCCTTGGACTAAGATATGGTTCAATGCCAAAGGTCCTCTTATTGAAGCGTTATTATCCTTATACAGACTGGGAAATTTATCACACATTAAAGGAATTGATTTAAGCTCCTATTTTAATCGAATTCTGAACAATGCAAAAACCCCTCTTGATAGCGGCAGTTTTACCAAAGAAGCCTCCCTTATTTTTTTTGAAATGATACTTTTTTTACACGAAAATCTGCATTCTGATATCCTGCATCAATCAGAGGAAGCTGTTCTATTAAAGAATTATCTTGATAAACATACCAAAGAACAGATCTCCCTAAATACATTGGCAGGGCTTATATACCGCTCCCCTTCCCAAACAATCCGTATCTTTAAACAGGCATTCGGCGTAACTCCCTATCAATATTTAATGAAGCAGCGACTGGATTTGGCAAAGTTACTCCTTCTTAACACAAACAAAACAATTAAGGAAATATCCCTGGATTTAAATTTTCATGACGAACATTACTTTTCTAATTATTTCAAGAATAAATTTAGCATTTCTCCGCAAAAATTCAGAAGCAGTGCAAATGAATAAAAAGCAACATAACGACAAATTTTTTGAAACAAAAATCAGAGACACTCTCTTTTGATTCAAATAAAATAGAACTATCATAGAATTCCGAAGGAGGAAATAAAAAATGATTAAAATTGCTTTTTTAGGAGCCGGAAGCACTATTTTTGCAAGAAATGTACTTGGTGACTGCATGTGCACCCCTGTTCTGTGCGAAAGTGAAATTGCCCTTTATGATATTGATCCAATAAGGCTTGGTGAGTCTCAGATCATATTAGAATCAATCAACAAAAACATTAATAACGGACGCGCAACAATCAAGACATACCTGGGTGTAGAAAATCGAAAGGATGCCTTAAGAAACGCTAATTTTGTAGTGAATGCAATTCAGGTTGGCGGCTATGATCCCTGTACCATAACAGATTTCGAAATCCCGAAGAAATATGGCCTAAGACAGACAATCGCAGATACAATGGGCATTGGCGGAATTATGAGAGCATTACGAACTATTCCTGTTATGGCTGATTTTGCAAGAGACATGGAAGAAGTATGTCCTGATACTTTGTTTTTAAATTATACCAATCCAATGGCAATGCTCTCCGGATATATGCAGCGTTATACGAAAATCCAGACAGTCGGATTATGCCACAGTGTTCAGGTATGCTCTGAAGGTCTTTTAAAAAAGCTTGGTATGGAGGACAAACTGGAAGGGCGTAAGGAATTAATTGCTGGTATCAATCATATGGGATGGCTTCTGGAATTAAAAGATAAGTTCGGCAATGATTTATATCCTGAAATTAAAAGGAAAGCCGCCAAAATGAATGCAGCAGAAAAGCATGACGATATGGTCCGTTTCGAATACATAAGAAATTTCGGGTACTATTGTACGGAATCCAGTGAACATAATGCTGAATATAATCCTCTGTTTATCAAAGCCCGTTATCCTGAGATGATAGATAAATTTAATATTCCTTTAGACGAATACCCCAGAAGATGTATTAATCAGATTGCAGGCTGGGAAAAAGATAAAGAAACGATTCTCGATAATGGCAATATAACCCACGAACGTTCACATGAATATGCTTCCTATATCATGGAAGCGGTTATAACCGGGGTTCCTTATAAAATCGGAGGTAATGTATTAAATACCGGGCTTATTGACAATCTTCCCTCCGATGCTTGCGTTGAAGTGCCCTGTCTTGTTGATAACAGAGGAATTAACCCCTGCCATGTAGGCAGACTTCCAGTTCAATGCGCCGCAATGAATATGACCAATATCAATACCCAGCTGTTAACCATTGAAGCTGCTGTGACCGGAGATCGCAGCTATATTTACCAGGCAGCTATGTTAGACCCTCATACTTCAGCTGAGCTGAATATAGAGGACATCAGAAATATGTGTGATGAATTAATCACTGCCCATGGCGATTATATGAAAGCCTTTCAAATATGATAAAAATGAGATAATCGTTTAAACAATTTGTTTTAGAGCTGAAACAGGCTGCATGCTGGCGTCCGGTTTCAGCTCTTGCTATTTACTATTTGTCGTAATAAAGCATATTTAGGATTAATTTGTAGTATTTTAACCTCTGTAATGTTATAATATTGTAAAAGATTTATAAAAACCGGAGGCAGATATTATGTTTAAGAATCTATCCATTAGAGGAAAATTATTCCTGATTATTTTACCGGCAATTATTGAAATGGTATTAATGCTATTCGCATTAATATCAACCTCAAATTCAAATTATGAGAAAAGCCGGGATATTTATTACAATGATTTATACTTGACCCATACAAGCCTTTTAAGCAGTGACAGAGATTTTTATCAGGCCAGCGTGGCAGCCTTAAAGATAAGTATATTTGACGGCTCTGATACAAAGGAACTTGCGGATTTACGTACTTCATATGCGGATAATGCCAAACAGGCAAGTGACAATGCCAATAAAATTGTAACCTATTTAAAAAATGATTCAAAACTCTTAAATGAGTATACTCCCCACAAACTATTCGTCCTTCTTAATGGTACAGAAAACGCAGATGACCCCAATGGATATCTTCAAAAAGACAAAACAATCAAAGAACTCCTGGATGACTTTAATAGAGATTTTGCAACCTGGAAAGCAGCCTATGACCCAGAAACCGGTGATGGAGACTATAAAGCAATGGATGCATCCTTTGATGCTGCCAGAAGCTGTCTGGATAATATGGAGGATATACTCACTGTCTACAGCGAATACTCTTCTGCGCAGTTAAAATCGGATATACATCAAAGTGTCATGCAGATTGTTCTATGGACAGTCGTTATCATAATAGCAATTATTTTTATTTCTGTTATTATAATACGGTATTTAAAAAACCATCTGAAAGCGGTAACTATCAGAATGAACGATCTTGCAAATAAAAATCTTGCTCTAAGCCCTCTCACCTTAAACAGTAAAGATGAGCTTGGTGTGTTATCCTCCTCCTTTAATACCGTACTCTCCTCCTTCCAGGAAATTGTAGGCCAAATAAGCAGTACCTCAAACGAAGTAAGTGAGGCCGCACAATCAATGGTAAGAACCACTAATGAAGTCAGCACCGCGACGGGCGAGATTGCAAGGGCTGTCGGAGAAATAGCAGGAACTGCTACTTCCCAGGCAAGCGATACGGAACAATCTGCAATAGAGATTGCCAGCCTAGAGCAGATTATAATAGACAGCTCCAAAAACAGTGAACTTCTTACAAAAGCCACAAAGGAGATAAATGAAGCCGGTATTGAAGGTCTAAAACTTGTAAATACCCTTTCTGAGGTTAATAAAAATAGTCAGGATACCTTTTACCGAATACTGGATGTGATAGATAAAATTAATCTAAGTGCAGACAGAATCGGACAAGCAAGCTCCCTAATATCCGAAATATCCGCCCAAACCAACCTGCTTTCTTTAAATGCCAGCATTGAAGCTGCTAGAGCCGGAGAAGCCGGAAAAGGTTTTGCTGTAGTGGCTGATGAAATCAGAAAGCTTGCAGATCAATCCTCTCATTCTGTAGGAACAATCAATGAATTGTTAAAGGAATTACAGGCCAATGCTTCCTTAGCCAAAGAAGAAAGCGGTGTTGTAAAAGAAACGGTACAAGCACAAACTAAGAGTGTGGATAATACAAAAAATAAATATATGGATATTGCAAACAGTCTTGAGATAATTATTAAACAAATTGATGCTCTGAATCAAATTACTGCAAAAACGGGTCTAAGCTGTTCTAATGTGGTTGCCCATATCAATAATCTTTCTGCCAGTGCTCAGGAAAATGCTGTTACCACTGAAGAGACCTCCGCCGGTACAGAAGAGATTCTCGCTTCTATGGTTTCAATTGCAGATATCAGCGATAAAGTAAATGGTCGTATAAAGGAACTTCAAGCTCTTATTTCTGATTTTAAAACACTATAATCTATGTAACAATTATAAAAGGGGCTGTGCTGCTTTTCCCTCGCTCGTTCAAAACGCTCCGCTTCACAAGAAGAGCTCGGCCAGTCGACGCGAAATGTATTATTATACACCCAGTCCTGTTTTAGAGTTTATTATGACTATTTTGCAACAGCCCCTTTCATGTCCATACTTATATACTAACACCAAAACTAGAGATATCAAAAACGCATTTGATATAAAACAACAGTTGCTATTCTTCAGATTATGAAAGAGCTTTAATTCAAATGCTCTTTTACTAAAAATGGCAACTGTTATTTTTAAACCAATATATACTTATTTAATCAATATTTATTTAATTTATATACACATTTTAATTATAGCAATTCTTTAATTTTTTCTTCAATTACTCCAATATCTTCAGTTGGCTCAAATCTTTCAGATACATTTCCATTCCTATCAATTAAGAATTTGGTAAAGTTCCACTTAATACTGGGTTTCTTATCAAAATCAGGGTCTGCTTTACTTAACATTTCATTTAAAACCGGTGTTAATTCATGTGCCTCATCAAAACCTTGAAAGCCTTTTTGGCTTGTGAGATATTTATATAAGGGATGAGCATTTTCACCATTTACTTCTATTTTCGAAAACATGGGGAAAGTGATTCCGAATTTGGCATCGCAAAAACTGTGTATTTCTTCATTACTGCCCGGTGCCTGTGCTCCGAATTGATTGCAGGGGAAATCAAGAATTATGAAGCCTTCATCTTTATACTTCTCATATAAATCCTGTAATTCATCGTATTGTGGTGTAAAACCGCATTTAGTTGCGGTGTTAATGATTAACAATACCTTGCCTTTATAATTCTCTAAAGATACCTCTTCTTCTCTTAGATTGTCTACTTTAAAATCATATACGCTCATATTTAATCCTCCTTGTAATTAATTGATTCATATTTTATTTATCTTAATTAGATTGTATAAAATATTATTTATTTTGTCAATACTTACTATTGACTTTTTATCTAATTTTTATTACTATTAAATTGTATAAAATTAATTAAATTTGGTTGATATTTATTATGTCAGGGTTATATGAACACAATTGAGCGCCTTGGTCTAAAATATAAAAATTTTACCAAGGAATTAGGAATATCAAATCGGAAATATGATATTCATGAAAGGAGTTATTATGAAAAATAAAATAAATGAATCCGTACCTGGGGATGAAATTCTAAAACTTGACAATCAGCTCTGCTTTGCATTATATGTCTGCTCCAAGGAAATCATTAAAAAATATAAACCAATATTAGAGCCACTTGGATTAACATATACCGGTTATATTACTATGTTAGCCTTATGGGAGGAAGACAATCTGACTGTAAAGGACCTTGGAAATAAGCTTTATCTTGATTCCGGTACATTAACACCTCTTTTAAAGAAGCTGGAATCCCAAAATTTCATCAACCGTATCAGAAGTTCTAACGACGAACGCAATGTTGTTATAACTCTTACTCAAAAAGGCCGGGAATTAAAATCAGTTGCTGTTAATGTTCCTAAAGATTTAGTATGTACTGTTAAGTTCGATAAAGAAACAATTGCAAAAACGATCGGTAATTTACACTCTATTATGGAATTGCTCACCAAAGAAGAATAGTCCGCTGCCAAATAGTAAGAAGAAGTATTACACAAACTTATCATATTACTCGACCAGACTTCTCCAAAATAACCTTGGATAGCCGAGCAGAGCCCTTATATCGGCTATGAACTTACTAATATTACCTCTTTACTTTCGAACACGCGTTTGCTATACTTTATACAAACGTGTGTTCTTTTTATGTGAGGTAAGAAATGGAGAAAATAATATTTCATATTGATGTTAACTCTGCTTTCTTAAGCTGGGAAGCAGTATATCGGTTGAAACATTTAGGTGCCACTGAAGATTTACGCAATCAGATATCAGCGGTTGGCGGTGATGTAACAATGCGCCATGGAATCATTTTAGCGAAATCCATTCGTGCAAAGAAATTTGGCATAAATACAGGTGAAAGTATTATGGAAGCTAAACAAAAATGTCCGGAGATTATTTTAGTCCCGCCTAATTATGGGCTATATGAAAAATCTTCCGCTGCTTTCATGAAGATACTGAAAGAATACACTCCAGAGGTAGAACAATATTCAATCGATGAGGCCTTTATGGATATGACAGGGACGAGAGGTTTATGGGGTGAGCCTGTTGTAGTTGCCAATATGATAAAGGACCGTATATACCGAGAGTTAGGCTTTACTGTAAACATTGGTGTTTCTTCAAATAAATTACTGGCAAAGATGGCTGGCGACTTAAAAAAGCCCAACTTAGTGCATACCTTGTTTCCATCAGAAATTGAACGTAAGATGTGGCCCCTGCCGGTTAGTGACTTATTCTTTGTAGGAAGGGCGACGACAAAGAAACTTTTCAACCTTGGTATTAAAACAATCGGAGGCTTAGCTAATACTGATGTGGGCATATTGCGCAGCCATATGAAAAGCCATGGTGAAGTTGTATGGGCATTTGCAAACGGGTATGATTTCTCTTATGTTGTTTCTGAATCAAAAGCACCAGCACAGAAAGGATATGGTAACAGCACTACTATCCCCTACGATGTCTCAACAAAAAGGGATGCATATATCGTCTTATTAGCACTTGCGGAAACCGTCTCTGCAAGGTTACGAAAGGCAAATGTACAGGCAGAAGTTATCTCAGTAGGAATCAAGGACTATGTTTTTAACTATATGTCCCACCAAACAGTTTTAATGAGTTCTACCAATATCACCAAGGAAATCCATAAAATAGCTTGTAAACTCTTCAATGAAGCTTGGAATGGGATCCCGATTCGTCATCTAGGAATACACACCAGCCGGTTAACTGACTATGATTTTGCAAGGCAAATAAATATGTTTGATTCAGAGGATTACGAAAAACTTGAATATGCTGACTTAATGGTAGACGTAATCCGAGAAAAATATGGGATAGACTCTATAAAGAGAGCCGTATTTTTAAGAAGTCCCATAGATCATATGTCTGGTGGTATATCCCGTGAAAAAAGAGATGTAGATTATAGTAAGCTTAAAATAGACAATGCATGAAAGGGGTTAAGATATGAGTGCTTTTGGAATCGGTATAAATACACAAGGCACCGAATCCGGAAAAATACGCGGAATACAAAAAGAGATTGCCTGTGATTGTTGGTTTACGAGCACTGGCAAAACCATTCCACGATTATTTAAATTCATTGATGATAACGGAACTCTTCAGACAGTTTCTGACATCTATATAGAATGTACAGAGAATAAAAATTACAGTGGAATTCCCTCTATTGAACATACCTGTGTTGTTTCGTGTGTTAACAAAGTAATCAGGGTTAAATTAATATATTTTAAAGATACATCTAAGTGGATAATGACATATCTTTAATATTCCCGGAGAAAACTCTCCGGGTTTTTAAAATTTTACTGCTCCAATATTATCTCCTAATAGTCCGATACCAAATGGCAAAAGTAATCACACCCTTGATATCTTAGCATACATTGATTATAAAGTCTCATCACAGGAGCTTTCAATATCTATGACTATCTATGTTGTCAAACCAGGTGATACCATTTCATCCATAGCCAATCAATATGGTGTAACTTCTAACAGAATTATCGTGGACAATGAGTTAACAAATGCAAATAACCTTTTAGTGGGCCAGAGCCTTGTAATACAAATCCCCGAAGTATTTCATACGGTAGTTGAAGGTGATACTTTATATGGTATTGCCCAGGCTTATAATACTACTCCTACCAGGCTTCTCCAAAATAACCCTTGGATAGCTGATACCGAAGCCCTGATTCCCGGAAGTGTTGTTGTAATCAGTTTTCGACGTGATGAAAATTTTGGTGATATTGTCATTAATGCCTACGCTTATCCTTACATTGATCGTACAGTACTACGTAAGACTCTTCCATTTCTAACCTATCTTTCCCTATTTACCTACGGTTTCACTCCACAAGGAGATTTAATTCCCATTGACGACACTGAATTAATCCAACTCGCCAGAGATTACAATGTGGCTCCGCTTATGGTACTTGCGCCAATGGATGACACCGGGTCCTTTAGTAACGAAATTGCCCATCAGATGTTTACGAACCCAGAAGGCCAAAGCCGACTTATTGACAATATCCTCGCCAATGTACAAAACAAGAATTACAGTGGTGTAGATATTGATTTTGAATTTGTATTACCAGAAGACAAGGAAGGTTTTATAAGCTTTTTAACTGCACTTAAAGCGAAACTGGAACCGAATGGTTATATTATGACTGTTGCTCTGGCTCCAAAAACCTCCGGTGAGCAAGCCGGCCTTCTCTATCAAGCTCATGACTATCCCAGAATTGGTGCAATTGCAGATAAAGTATTACTTATGACTTATGAATGGGGATATACATTCAGTGCACCAATGGCCACCGCTCCTCTTAACAGTGTCAGAAGGGTGCTCTCCTATGGTGTTTCGGTTATTAACCCTGATAAAATATTAATGGGTATGCCAAACTATGCTTACGACTGGCCTCTCCCCTACGTAAAAGGAACTACAAAGGCTGAAACAATAAGCAATGTTGAAGCGATTAATCGAGGAGTACGATATGGCGTTACCATACAATTTGACGAAGCCTCTCAGGCTCCTTTTTACTATTATACAGCATCGGATGGTGTTGAGCATGCAGTATGGTTTGATGATGCCAGAAGTATGAATGCGAAATACAGGCTAATACCTGAGTTTAATCTTAACGGTGCAGGTATCTGGCAGATTATGAATTTCTTTCCGGCTATGTGGTTGGTTGTAAACAATTTGTTTAATGTTGCTAAAGTGCTTTAAGAACGCGTCAAGTGCGAAAGAGAATTATTGTTATGCCTGCGAAATTATCGTCGCAAAGATTAGGTACCTTGGGAAGGCATGGTTGTAAGTATGAATAATAATAAGGTGAATTTATTATCTGCAGAAAATCTGTTAAACAAATGGGAATTTCATATTATGGCGCCTGATATGGAAATTGCTCATCACGAATATTCCTATAAAGTTCGTCATTTCGATTTATGGGCAGAAGAAATTGAGCATCAAATTCTGCCCGAAATCACTCTGGATACTTTTGGATATAATAAAAAGACACCAGGTCCGGTTATTATTATGAGAAAGGGCGAATGGCTTTTTTTAACATTGCATAATAAGCTTTCTGTACCTACCGGACTCCAGATACAAGGTTATGCCAAGCCTGGTGCTATTAAACATCTTTCGGATTTTAAGTTTAATGGACCGATTATTGACCCGGACGATTCCTTTACCTATAAACTTTTATGTGACAAACCTGGTACTTATCTTTACCAATCCGTACTGGATTTTCAAGTTTCTATGGGACTGATCGGTACTCTTTTAATACTACCGGATCCATCAGATGTGGATATTAATGATATACCTGATAAAGATTTTGTCTTCTTAATGCAGCAATGGGAAATACCGGACCTGACGCTTGGAGAAATCATTCCCGGCCATTATAAGCCTGATAAATATCATAGAAATCCTAACTTTTTTACCTTAAATGGGAGATGCTATCCGTATACCTCCCCTATCTACCTCTGTGACGGCGACAATGTAAGGATGCGTTTTCTTTCTAAAGCTGGGGAAGGCAGCTGGATACATTTGGAGGGTCATCAGTTTCGAGTTCTGTCCATTAATGGTTTTTCAAGGAATAACCAATATTTGAACTTTGAAAATGACACTGTTGAGTTCAATTCTGGTGTCAGAACCGATATTGCCTTTACAGCAAATAACCCGGGAAAATGGTTCATTAATGCAACTGCAATCTTCCATCAGTCCAATAATGGTGTTTTCCCGGGCGGTATTATGTCCAATATTTTATATTTTTAGTTATTCTTCCAGTACCCTGCTTAAGAACTCTCTGGTTCTTTCCTGGGTTGGGTTATTAAAGATGTCTTCAGGCTTTCCTTCCTCTGCTATGACTCCTTGATCCATAAACACTACTCTGTCTGCAACATCTTTTGCAAAGCCCATTTCATGAGTTACGATCAGCATGGTCAATCCCATTCCGGCAAGTTCTTTCATGACTTTTAGTACCTCGCCGACCATTTCAGGATCAAGAGCTGAGGTCGGTTCATCAAAAAGCATAACATCCGGCTCCATGGATAAAGCTCTGGCAATTGCTACTCTTTGCTTTTGACCACCGGATAATTGTCTTGGCTTCGCATTGATATACTGGTCCATTCCAACAGTTTTTAGATATTTTAAAGCAACTTCTTTCGCCTCTTCTTTATTTCTTTTTAAGACTTTTAGCTGTCCAATTATACAATTGTCCAAAACATTGTAATTGTTAAATAGATTAAATTGCTGGAACACCATACCTAACTTTGTACGATATTTATAGAGATCATGCTTATCATCCAGGATATTCTCACCATTGTAAGATATCTCCCCGCCGGAGGGTTTCTCTAAAAGGTTAATACAGCGGAGCAGTGTTGATTTACCGGAACCGGAGGAACCGATAATGCAGATTACTTCTCCTTTGCTAACATTAAAATCAATATCTTTTAATACATCATGATCACCAAAGGATTTGCTAAGGTGTTTTACTTCAATTATATTGTCCTTCATTTTCATTACTTTCCTCTCTGCCATTATTTCGCGGCCTTCGCTCTTCTAACACCATCTTCCGGCTTTTCTACCTGCATTTGGTTGCCAAGAAGTATATAATTATCCGGGCCGTCCAGTTTCTTTTCAGCGTATCTAAGAATCTTAGTAATAGTAAAGGTCATTATAAAGTAAATAATACAGGTAATAAAGAAAGTATCATAATAATGGAACGTAGCTCCTGCTATAGATTTAGACTGGAAGAATAATTCTGACACAGAAATTACACTTAACACAGAAGTATCCTTAATATTGATTACAAATTCATTACCAGTAGCCGGTAAGATATTTCGGATAACCTGGGGCAGTACAATATATATCATTGTTTTTATATGGTTCATACCAATAGCCTGTGCTGCTTCAAACTGTCCTCTATCAACAGATATAATACCACCTCGAACGATCTCGGACATGTAAGCACCTGTATTTATAGATACAATGAAAATAGCTGCAAAGGTTCTATTCATATCAATTTTCAAAGCTTCGGCTGAACCATAGAAAATAAGTACAGCCTGTACAATCATTGGTGTACCTCTGAATATTGCTATATAAGCGGAAAGAATAGCGTTGACGATACCTAATAGGATTTTTTTAATTCCTCTTTCCGGCACCGGTATGGTACGTATAACACCAATTAGCAAGCCGATTATTGACCCTATAACAGTTCCGATTATAGATATATATAATGTAGACCAGGAACCTCTTAAAAACATAGGCCAGTAGTCTTTTAATGTTTGAATTATTTCGGTAAAACTCATCCTTCTCCTCCAAGTCAGGGGAAAAACCGGCTGCAGACTTCACACCCGGTTTTCTCCTCTAATAAATATACGTTTCGGCAATCTTATTTGGTTGCCGGCTGATTCTTTATAGCGGTATCCATAATGTTAGTACGGTCATCTTCTGAAATTCCTTTCAGAATTTCGTTTATCTTAGCAGTTAAATCACTGTTCTTTTTCACACCGACTGCTATAGCTGTATCATCATCGGAAGTTTTAAAACCATCTTTGAATTCTACCATTGCAAATTTATCATTTGCGGAAGAAGCACTTACTCCTTCAGGACGCTCTGATACATAGCCGTCAATAATACCGGACTCCAAAGCAACTCTCATCGCCGGGAAGTTATCCATTGCAGCTTCTTTTTTAACACCATCAATCTGGTCAATTACAGTATAGTGAAAAGTATTTAACTGAGCTGTAATTTTAGCTCCTTTAAAATCCTGAATAGAGGTTGCATTCTCGTAAGCTCCGCCTTTTTTTACTACCATTACCAGATTTGATCTGTAATAGTTATCCGTAAAATCAATTACCTTTTTTCTTTCTGCCGTAGGAGACATACCTGCAATAATAGCATCGATTTTTCCTGAAGTTAATGCGGGTAAAAGGCCGTCCCACTCTGTTTTAACTACGACGAGCTTCTTTCCCAGACCATCAGCTATCTTCTTAGCGATTTCGATATCATATCCGCCTGCGAATTCTGATGCACCATCTATAGGAACAGCTCCATTCGAATTATCAATCTGTGTCCAGTTAAAAGGGGCATATCCGCATTCCATACCTACACGGAATACATTACTATCATCTGCAGCACTACCGGTACTGTTGGTATCCTTGGTTCCGCAGGCCGTAAGCAGTGCGGCAACGGATAAGGTCATAGCTATTATTGCCAGCATTCTTTTTTTCATAATTATCTCTCCTTTATTATTCCCTTAAGCGGGATATTTGTTTTTGCTTTATAGATTGCAATAAAAAAAGTCCTTACATTTTAACAAGGACTTTCTAAATAAAGTCCTCACAATCCCAGTTGAGATAGCACAACTTATCAGACCGGGTTGTCTGATAAGACAGTCCTGCAGTTCTTCACTACAGACCCAGCAGTATGTATTGAGGATACACTACCACTTCGGCGATATTTCCTTCTCATGATTTTCAAAGCTCCTCCGCTCCAATCAGACTGTTAAATATCGCGCCTCTACCCCACTGCCATAGTGAGGTTATATTCAAATTATGTTCTTAATCTTACATCACAAATTTAAGCTTGTCAATCCTTCCATTGCATTTTTTCGTCACAAGATATCAAAGGACAGTTTTATATTATTCTTATTTAGCGTATGTTAGCCAGCGTTTGCATATATATTTTAATATACGAACAAAGGACTTGATGGAATGAATCCGACTAAAAAAATATTAAATGGTCTTCTCTTAATTACAGTAACTCTATTATTTCTGTTAATATATGATCATCATTCCAATGACCATCACATTATCTCTCCTGCCGCAGGCAGTAATGTACAGGCAAAACCATATACCATCGGCTGGTCAGTGTATAACAGCGATTATGAGTTTTTTAATAAAATGCAGCAGGGATTACTGGATAAAGCAAAAGAACTTGAAATGAACGTTATCACACATAATCAAAACAGCAGCACCTCTGAGATGATTAACGGTGCCTCAAATCTGATAGCCCAAGGAATTGATGCACTTGTGATATCACCTTTTAATCCGGATGCAATGCCACTTATCTCTTCAATGGCCCAGAATGCAGGTATTCCTCTAATAATAGTGGATGTAGGGACAGGTGGCTCCTTATATGATGCCTTTATTGTTTCCGATTCCTTCGGCGGAGGGGTTCTTGCCGCAGAATATGCTTTACGTCTGATTGAAAATAATAATATAACAAGTAAAAATACCGCTATACTTAGATCACAAGAAAATAATGAAATTTCAAACCAGAGAGGTGATGCTTTTAAGAGAGTTATGACAGAAAGTGGCTACAATATTGTAGAAGAACTTCGCGCTGATGGCAGAACAGACCTGGGGTATGAAGCCATGAAAAACATACTAGCCTCTTATGGGGATGACCTGGCTGTGGTTTTCAGTGAGAATGACCGTATGGCACTGGGCGCTGCAAAAGCATTAGAAGAAGCAGGTAAAACCGGAAAAATCATGCTGATTGGCTTTGATGGAGATTCTGCTGCAATAACTGCTATAAAGCAAGGTTTAATGCAAGGCACCATAGCACAGAATCCTTATGAAATGGGAAGCCTGGGTGCAGAAACCACTTATCAGATTTTAAATAAACAAAATGTAAGATTTGATGACTCAGTAACTAAGACACTTCTTGTTGAAATTGGTCTCATTGACTCAAATGGAAATGCTTACCCCTACCTACCATAGAAAGCTCAGTTTTGCCTATTATTTTTAAGGCTATCTACGCAATCCTCCTGCCATGTGGCTTCATAATTTCCAGTAATATATTGTAGATTTATGGGATATAATGCTCTATAATGTCCCTATTGGATTATGTAAACCACATAAAATGATATTCGGGCTTTTCAAACTAACCGCCATGCCGTTTCCTACGTGCCGTTTACTCGGACCAAGGATTATGCAGGCACAAATATGTGATTGAAAATTGTCTTTTTAATTTTCGCACTATGACCGGGAGGATATTACATGAAGAAACTATATTGGTTCATCCTGTGTGCACTTATACTGTTCTGTTTGGGTGCTCTTGGGTATGAAAATTTGAATTACCGCAGTACGGACATAAGCTACCCCTCATTCCTTCAGGCAGCTGAAAGCGGCCAGGTAAAATCCGTGTCAATCACACCTGACGCTTCTTCTTTTCATGCTACTATTGTGAAGGATGGCGTGAAAAAAGTTAATGTACCCAATCCTAAAACGGAAAATTTTACAGAATATTTATTGCTTCATAATATTAAAATAAATTACACTCAAAATAGTATTTATATCAGAATACTTCAGGTTCTTTTTCTGATTGCTGCGGGCAGCGGCATATTCATGTTCATCAGAAAAGGCAACAATGACAAACCTCTGATTTCGGATGCATCGAAGAAATCACCATCTACACCGACCATAACTTTTAATCAAATAGCCGGTAATACAGAAGCTAAACTGATGGTAGAAGACATTATTTCATTTATCAAAGACCCGGAAAAGTATAACAGTGTCGGAGCCAGGATGCCTAAAGGCGTCCTTTTGTACGGGCCTCCAGGAACCGGAAAAACACTTATGGCCAAAGCCATTGCCGGGGAAGCCGGAGTACCTTTTTATGCCATGAGCGGCTCAGACTTTGTGCAAATGTATGTGGGGGTTGGTGCAAGCCGTGTTCGTTCCCTTTTCCGTAAGGCAAAGCAAAGTGAAAAAGCTGTTATTTTTATAGATGAAATTGACGCCATCGGTAAAAAGCGTGCCAGAAGCGCCAACGCCAGCAACGATGAACGCGATCAAACTCTTAATGCTCTGCTTACCGAGATGTCAGGTTTTAATGATAATAATGGGATTGTCGTTATTGGGGCAACTAACCGATTGGATACTTTAGATGACGCTTTATTAAGACCGGGCCGTTTTGACAGACAAATCGAAATTGCACTTCCTGATATCAATGCCCGTAAAAAGATTCTTAGCCTCTATGCCGGTAAAAAGCCTCTGTCCGATGATGTGAATTTGGATAATCTAGCAAAGTCCACCGTATATTTTAGCGGCGCAATGTTAGAGAACTTGTTAAATGAAGCTGCTATTAATGCTGCCAATGAGAAACAGACTGTTATCTCAAATGATCATATCGACCGAGCATTTTATACTGTTGTTGCCGGAGCTCCTGTTATGGATAGAAGCTATATCTCTGAACGGGACAAGCAAATCACAGCTTACCATGAATCAGGTCATGCTTTGGTTACAAAGTTACTGACTCCTGAGCAGTATATATCCAAGGTAACTATAATTCCAAGTGTCCGAGGAGCCGGCGGGTTTAATCTCTCAATACCAAAAGATACTCTTTTTAAAACGAAACAGGGAATACTTGCGGAAATTAAAGTATTGTTAGGCGGAAGGGCTGCCGAAGAAATAATTTTCGGCAAAGACGAAATAACGACTGGTGCTAGCAATGATATAGAAAAAGCATCAACTCTTCTCTATAATTATATGAGCCGATATGGTATGGATGATGAGATGGGCATGTTCAGTCAGGCAGCTCTGGAGGACACCACAGATAAGGAACTCCTTAACAAATGCCGTCTGCAGATGAAAGAATTATACGGAGAATCAATAGGACTTCTTAAGAATAATCTTGATTTACTAGAGAAAATTACGCAAGAGCTTTTATTAAAGGAATCCTTAAGCGGAGAAGATATTGACAGAATCTGTGCATAAAACTGATAAAAGTTCAGTACCTCTTACACATTTACTTTTTAAATTTTATAAGATTAAACTATGCTTATTAGACGAGGGGCTGTTGCAAAATAGCCATAATAAACTCTAAAACAGGACTGGGTGTATAATAATACATTTCGCGTCGACTGGCCGAGCTCTTCTTGTGAAGCGGAGCGTAATGAACGAGCGAGGGAAAAGCAGCCAAATGTATTATTATACATCCAGTCCTTTCAAAAGAGTAAATCAGCTATTTTGCAGCAGCCCCTTGTTCTGTACTTTTATTTATTACCTAATAATTCCTTAATCTTTTCTTCCATTTTAGCCGGATTTACAGTAGGCGCATATCTTTCAACTACCTTTCCGTCTCTGTCAATTAAAAATTTTGTAAAATTCCATTTGATTGTATTGCCCAGAGCTCCTTTTGCTTCATTCTTCAGGTATTTATATATCGGATGCGCATTATTGCCATTTACATCAATCTTACCGTACATATCAAAGGATACCCCATAGTTCAACTGACAAAAGGATTGGATTTCTTCATTACTACCAGGGTCCTGTGAGGCAAACTGATTACAAGGAAATCCAACTATTTCAAGGCCTTCGTCCTTGTATTTTAAATACAATTCTTCCAGATCCTTGAATTGTGGGGTAAACCCACATTTACTTGCGGTATTTACTACTATAACAACCTTACCTTTGTATTCCTCCATTGAATGTTCCTTACCATCCATTTTTTCTGCTGAATAATCGTAAAATCCCATAATAACTCCTTTCGTGCTTAAAAGCCGGACAAGCTCAATAACTGTTCTAAAGAAATAGGTATCAAATAATAAAACCTTAAAGTATCCTATCCTATCATACCAATTAAATATTTACCTAAATTAAATTGTTTACAATGTATTTATATCTTATTTAAATTATTTTGTCAACTGTTTTATAAAAAATTAAGAGAGCTGCTATCATTTCCAGATTTGCAGCTCTCATAATTTTTTGTATTTGTTCTTAACCTTATACGCAGCTGTGAAAAATAATAATTTCATTCGCCTAATAAATTTATCATCATCTATCTTTCTCAATCACCTGTTTGAGAAAAATTCATTATCTCAAATCGGTAAAATTATCCTCCTATAAGTCAAACAACAACTCTTATATATTCTTTTGATATCAGCTGTAATATATTAAACCACCATGTCTGCGGGTTGTAAGAAACCAAAGACTTAAATCGAATTCAATCACTTTTCCCTCATCAGAAGCAACTGCAATTACCTTATCCTCTGTAATCTCTGCCGAGGTAATGGTTATCCAGTGCCAACCCTGAATACGTTTTTCTTCACCTTTGGAGAGGTTTAAAAAAGCAATGGGACAATCGGAGGTGAGTCCTTCTTTTACAAACTGCGCCAGCTCTTGGAACTTCCTTTCTGTTTTTGGTACTTTATCGGTTACCAGAACCTTCGCAGTAAGCTTCACATTTCGCTCTTTTAAGAACTTGTCAAATCCAACAGTGAATTTATCCACATGGTTAACACCCATAGCACCCGGTGTGACATACAAAAATAGTTCTTCCATATGTTTTGCAAAATCTGACTTATCCATTGTTGCATATGGGTAAAGACTCTTTAATCCTCTTTCTGATGCTGCAAGATAAGCAGCTATGTTGGCAGCACTTGTAGGCCCGCAGCCTGCTTGTTTATTCCAGGTCTTTGTATACCATTCCTGATCTCCGCCAAAGTATGTTGTATTATCAATAGTATTTGTTATAGTCAGTAATTCCGGATTCTTCACAGAAACAATCATGATTACACCTCATTTCTGCGCTGCCTTTTATTTTTCTAGGTTTGTGTGGGCAGCGCATACACAAACTATTTTCTTTATTATAATCGGCTTACACCGTCAAAGGTAAGAATAGTGCTATAAAGATCTGGTCTTCTGTCACGGAAGATTCCCCATTCTATTCTTGCTCTTTCTAGCTCATCCAAATCAAATTCAGCGGTCAGAATTTCTTCGCTTCTTCTATCAGCTTCGGCAATTACTTCACCGGTCCCTCCGGTGATAAAAGACGAACCATAAAAGGTTATTTCCGAATCCTCTGATTTTTCAGTTCCTATTCGATTGGAAGCAACGACCGGAACCAGATTACATGCAGAGTGCCCTATCATACATCTCTGCCAGTGGTCCTTGGAATCAATGCCCTCGTTCTCCGGTTCGGAACCGATTGCTGTTGGATAAAATAATATTTCCGCTCCCTTAAGAACCATGCATCTGGCTGCTTCCGGGAACCATTGATCCCAGCAAATGCCTGCACCAACCTTACCATACTTCGTCTGAAACACCTGAAATCCTGTATCGCCCGGATTAAAATAATATTTTTCTTCATATCCCGGACCATCAGGTATATGACTCTTGCGGTAGACGCCAAGTATTTTACCATCTGCATCTACCATAGCCAGGGAATTATATCTTGCATAATTACTCTTTTCGTAAAAACTGATTGGAAGCACCACTTTTAATTCTGCAGCCAGCTTGGTAAAATGTGCGACCGCCTTGTTTGAGGCAAGCTCCATCGCATATTCATAATATTCCGGCTTTTCTTTCTGGCAGAAATAAGGTGTCTCAAAAAGTTCCTGCAAAAGGATAATATTAGCCCCCTTTGCAGCGGCTTCCCTTACAAGCTTATCCGCTTTCTCAATATTCTTCTCTATTTCCTCACTGCAGCTCATCTGGGTGGCTGCAACTACTACTTTTCTCATATAGACCTCTTTTCTTTAGACCATTATTTGGGCATTTGCTGTGTGATACAGTGTACATTGCCGCCTTCTTTTATAAGTGGCATACCATCTACAGTTCTTATTCTTCTCTCCGGAAATGTCCATGATAGGATTCTTTCGGTTTCGATATCCGTATCAGCAGCATCACCGCCAAATACAGGAAGTATGATTCCACCATTTACAAAATAGAAATTAATATAGCTAAGGGTCAATCTCTCCCCCATATAATTCCTTATCGGAGGCTGAGGAAGTTTTACAATATCTAATTTTCTTCCTTTCGCATCCTCTGCTTCTTCTAATATCTTAAGATTTTCATGATTTATCTGATAATTAGGGTCTTCACTATCATCGCACATCTGTATGATTACCTTACCAGGGCCGGCAAAGCAGACCGCGTTATCTACATGCCCGTCGGTTTCATCACCGTATAATCCTTTCTTTAACCAGATTATCTTATCTACACCTAGCCTTGGCTTTATGATTTCCTCAATTTCCTCTTTTGTCAGATGTGGGTTTCGATTTTTATTCAGGAGACATTCCTCCGTAGTAAGCATAGTGCCTTCTCCATCGGAATGAATGGAGCCGCCTTCTAATATGATGTCCACATTTTCTACAGGTATGTGATAATGTTTTGCAACTTCCTGTGCTACCTTATCATCCAAATCGTAGGGGATATACTTTTCTCCCCAAGCGTTAAACTTCCAGTTCATTGCTACCAGGGAGTTATTCTCACTGCGGACAAATGTAGGACCGTTATCTCTACACCAGGCATCGTTATGGGGTATCTCAAGAAGAGTGGCATATTCCTTTATTTCCGTAAGTAAGGGGTGTTCCTCGCCTTTATTTATGATAACCGTAACCGGCTCAAATTCACTGATTGCCTTTATAACCTCCCTATAACCTATTAGCACTTCGTCGTAATTGTCGGGGTTTACAAGGGAATCCTTTACCGGCCATTCTATAAAAGTCCGTTCATGTTCCATCCATTCACCGGGCATTAAAAAATTCATATTCATCATTCCTTCTACATTTTATTTGAATATTATATCTATTTCTTATGTATCAATCAATATTTTTTAAAGAAATTCTCATCAATGGATTGACATGCATTAAAAAGTTACCCATAATGAAAGGTGAGATTTTGGAAGGAGCAGGCATTTTGCCTATATTATTATGCTGATTATTGCTGCTGCGCTTCATTGTGAAGCAAAGCCCTTTATAGAATATTTTGATTTAAAAAAAGATTTATCATACTCTTCTTTTCAAGTTTTTCGAAAAGAAAATATTGTATTATATATAACCGGCACCGGTCCAATGGAGTCAGCTATCGTTACTGCTTCTTTTCTTACGAAAGAACCGCCGTCATCAGACGACTTCTTTTTGAATGTGGGAATCTGCGGCAGCATACGAAAAGATTTACCACTTGGAACTGTTATCCTGTGTAATAAATTGATAGAGCAGGAAACCGGGCACACTTATTTTCCTGACATACTCTATAACCATCCCTTTAGAGAAGGAAGCATTATAACCTCGTTTCACAAACAGTATGAATCCAAAGCCGCTAAAGAGACTTCTCCTACAGTAACGAAAGTTTCAGATTTTATAGATGGACATGTATTTGCAGATATGGAAGCCACTGCTCTCTATCAGGCGGGTATTTATTTTCTAAAACCTCATCAAATGATATTTATTAAGATAATATCTGATTATATGGATGTAAATTCTGTAAATTCCTATAAGAACCTTGATGTCAGCGCCTTAATAGAAAGCAATATTGAGATTATTACAGATTGGATAGAGAATCTCTTGAATAATAGGGCTAAAAATGACAATGATTTTGTCAAAGAGGAAATGGAGTATTTAAGCTATCTCTTTGATAATTTGAAGCTATCAGTAACTATGGAACATGAACTAAAGCAATATCTGCGTTATTACAAACTGGTGAATGGTGAATTTCTCTCCTTTATAAAACATTTGGCACAGGATTTACCTTTACCGGCTAAAAGTAAAACGGAAGGAAAGAAATACCTTGACTACTTTAAGAAAAACCTTTTATAATTCGTTTTTTTCTCACATATATATAGAAAAAGAAGCTTTTGATTATCCTCTTACTAAAAAAATACTTGATTGCTACCCAGGTGCCACGCTTATTGAAATCAATCACTATAAGGATGTATTTAACCGAAGCAGTCAGGAATTCACAGAGCAGAAAAAAAGTCCTTCTATTATCCTTGCTAAAAGCCGCTCTTCCCTGCTTTATGAAGGAGCTCCTACCTGCCAGGATTTTGGAAATAATGATTTTTACTATACTTCCTGCGTTATGAATTGTATTTATGACTGTGAATACTGCTATTTACAGGGAATGTATCCCAGTGCTAATATTGTGATATTTGTGAATCTAGAGGATACCTTTGCCGAATTGGAAGAACTGCTTCAAACAAAAGACATATACCTATGTATTTCTTATGATACAGACCTGCTGGCCTTAGAGCACTTTCTTGGGTTTGTTAAAGCCTTTCATGCTTTTGCTATGACCCATGAAAGACTTACCATAGAATGCCGTACCAAAAGCGCTTATTCCGATATATTGAGAGACCTGGTCCCTTTAAAGAACTTTATTTTTGCATGGACCTTATCTCCTCCTGCCATAAGGGAATCTCTTGAGCATCATACGCCAACCCTTTCACAGAGGCTTGAGGCAATCAATACTGCTCTTAACTTGGAATTTCAAGTGCGGTTATGCTTTGACCCCCTTTTAGCTGTGAAGAACTGGAAGGAACTATATTCGGAGTTCTTTTCAGAGGTATTTCAGAAGATTCCTGCTAACAAGGTTAAGGATGTCAGTCTTGGCTGTTTTCGGATTCCGAAAGATTTTTTAAAAATTATGCGTAAACAACGGGGCGATTCCTACGTTTTGCAATATCCCTATACTAATTCTTCTGGTGTCCTAAGTTATGATAAAGCTCTTGCGGAGGAAATGTTAACCTTTTGTACTTTAGAGTTGACGAAATGGATAAAGGAGGATACTATTTATCTCTGGAAGGAGACATAAGTGAATGATATGAAAACTGCCATAGTGACCGGCGCCTCTTCCGGTATCGGTCTTAAAATCACAGAAATGCTGCTGAAACTGAATTATCAGGTATATGGTTTTGGCAGGAACTTTGAAGAAAATTCTATAACAAACAATAATTATCATCCGGTTACCTGTGATATCACCAATGTATCCCAGCTGACGGAATACATTAAGGATATTCAAAGGCAAGCCGAAATACAGCTGTTGGTCAATAATGCTGGTGTTGGATATTTCGGTCCCCATGAAGAATTAAATCAAAAGAAAATTCATGAAATGGTCTCCGTGAATGTGGAAGTTCCGATGCTTCTAAGCCAATTGTTACTCCGGGATTTAAAAAAACATAAAGGAAGTATTATTAACATATCCTCTGTCACTGCAGGTAAAAGTAATACCCATGGCTGTGCTTACGGCGCCACCAAAGCCGCGCTGACCAGCTTTTCCGCAAGCCTCTTTGATGAGGTGAGAAAGTATGGTGTCCGGGTCTGTACCATTCATCCGGATATGACAAAAAGTAATTTTTACCGGAATGCAGACTTTAGAGAAGGTGAAACACCAGATACTTATCTGCTGCCTGAAGAAGTAGCAGACGCCGTACAGATGATGATAACCGGCAGGGAAGGTCTAGTGGTTACAGAAATCACTCTCAAACCTCAGCTGCACCGTATTCAAAAAATAAATGATAGGAGAAAATCATGATAACATTGCTTAATACACATTTAGATCACAAAATGACAGCTTTAATTGGTATCCTCTTTACCTATGCTGCTACATTTTTATTATTAAAATTCGGTACAGGTATTCTGCCAAGAGACGGCGGCCGTGAATTCGCCCATGATGGAAAGCTCTCTCAAGGAAAGCCAAGAGGTGCCGGTTTTCTCTTTATTCTAACCTTTGCGGTTTCAGCACTCCTTTTCCTGCCTATATCCACAGATGAACTGATTTATATTATTATGCTATTAGCCGCCATGCTGACAGGATTTTTAGATGACTGTTCTAAAAACCCCTGGGGTGAATTAAAGAAGGGCCTACTTGACTTTGCTATTGCATTAACAACCGCTATAACCTATGTAAATTTTAACTCTTCTACCTTTGAAATACCCTTTATGAGCAATCCGGTTACTATTCCACCGGTACTTTTCGTTATCTTAGCTACTGTATTGATCTGGGTATCCATTAATGTAACCAACTGTTCCGATGGTGTTGATGGTTTATCCGGCACTCTTTCTGTCATAACATTATTAACTATATTTGGCATAGGAAGATTAAAGGGAATGGATCCTAACGATACCTATATGTTACTAATTATGGTGTCCTGTATTATGAGTTACCTGTGGTTTAATGCTACGCCAAGTCTTATGATGATGGGCGATGCCGGTTCCAGGGCCTTAGGCTTTTTCATTGCAGTAGCAATCCTAAAAACAGGCAGTCCTTTGCTTTATATACCGGTTGCTTTTATGCTTATCGTAGACGGCGGCCTTGGACTGATTAAAGTATCTCTGATTCGTTTCTTAAAAATACACATATTAAAGAATACCATTACCCCCATACATGACCATGTAAGAAAAAGACTGGGATGGTCAAATACTCAGGTAGTATTCAAGTTTGCTATTATTCAGATACTTATCTCCTTTACATTGATTTGGCTTCTGCTTTCATAATCTTTTCTTCAGCAAAGCATGACTTTTCTTCTCCTGTAACGGAAGAGAAAGGATTCAAATACATTTTCAAACGGATCGTACCCAATCAAAATAAAAGCTTAACATAAAAAATTCCCTTCAATGGGAATTTTTTATGTTAAGCTTTTACGTTCATTATTTTGCCTTTTTCGAAGAAGCTGCTGCTGATGCCTGAGGTGCGGACTTTTCTGAACCTTGTTTTTTCTTAGGTGCTTTCTTTGGATTCTTATCTCCCATCTGTTTCACCTCCTAACGAAACATCTTCCAAACCCGGAAAATATTTAATAGTTAGCCTGTTATTAATTGTAGTGTATTTTCTAGATAATGTCAATTATTTCCTTTATGCAGTAATTATCTATTATTATATTCTATATTTTACTTTATGTCAAAATATTTACTATATTTCAACCATTTGTTGTTCTATTTCTTTATATTATGCTTCCTTTCAGTAACTTCCGACCAAATAAGTTATATTCTAGGTATATAGCTTACTTCATAACTGCCTAACTAAAAACTGCTAAACACCTCATCTATCATTGAGCTGTTTAGCAGTATATAAATTATATTAACTTCTTTAAATATTCAATACTTCTTCCGATATCGCTGATACCATCGGGCACCGGATGATCATTTTCAACGATTATCTGCTCTAAACCAATATTTTTAGCCATAGCAACAATACCTTTTACATTGTTATAGCCTTCACCAACTGCAAGAGGATGTCCTTCGAAATCTCCGTCCTTTAAATGGATTAGTGCAATTTCTTTCTCATGTTCTTTTATGTAAGAACAAGGCTCAACTCCTGCATGAAATACCCAGAAGGTATCAAGCTCTAATCTAACAGTTTCTCTGATAAGATCCATGGGTACTCTTCCGTCGGGTAATTTTACAAATTCATGAGAATGGTTATGATACAATAATTCCATACCATTCTCTTTGATTACATCTTTCGCAT
Source organism: Anaerocolumna chitinilytica (assembly GCF_014218355.1). Taxonomy (NCBI): domain Bacteria; kingdom Bacillati; phylum Bacillota; class Clostridia; order Lachnospirales; family Lachnospiraceae; genus Anaerocolumna; species Anaerocolumna chitinilytica. The sequence goes on along the minus strand of NZ_AP023368.1, from coordinate 2,796,201 downwards.
TCTGAAGAACACTTATAAGTTCATCCATCTCTTCCGGGGTAGAAGTCGGTGCATATGCTAAGATAATATAGGGTATTCCCAGAGCCTTATGATAACTTATTGTTTCTTCCAGATGTGATTTCAGGTTGACCAAACTTTGATGGCTGGAGATAGGTGTCAAACCCAGTTCCTTTAAATAATCTCTTAATTCCTCAGCTGTAAGGTCGGAAAAGCCGGCAAATTCCACCTGCTCATATCCAAGCTCTTTCACCGCCTTAAGAACCCCTTTAAACTCTTCACCATTTTTATAAGAGTCTCGAATCGTATATAATTGTAAACCCTTTTGCATTTTACAAATCCTCCTTCATTAATTTGCTGCCGGAAAGAAAAATATCACTTCCACAGTCAATATGATTATGTCAGTTATTGCTGTATATAACTATTTGTATTATGTTCACGAATACATTATAATAGTATAAAAGTTATATGTCGTGCCAGATGATGGTATTCTTATGTCAAAAAATGCTGCAAAGGGAATGTTCCAATGAAAGAAAAAACCAACAGTAAAGTAAACCGATACCGCGGTGATTCCTCCTATGAATATATGAGAGACAGCAAACAAACCTTTAACTGCTGGGAGGTCGTCAATAATAAGTTCTGGCCTCATTTTCACAGTAGTATCGAATTAATCTATGTAACAGAAGGAGAATTAAAAGTTACTCTGAACAGCCAGCTCTATTGTCTTCAGGAGAACCAGATTTTCATTATTCCAAGTTATTATATCCACAGCTATGATACGGATTATTATTCAAAGGCGTATATTGCAATTATTCCCCTGGATTCTGTTCCCTCTTACAAGACACAGCTTGCAAAAAAAACTTTTGTAAAGCCTTTAATTGATAATTCACCTAATACTCAAGAATTACTTCATCTTTTTAAGACCTTAAGTTTATATGATGTAAATAGTAATGAAGCGATAACAGCCGGTATTCGAAAAGGTTATTCTTATGCACTCTTAGGGCTTTTGATAAAAGAAAGCGGATTAACTGAAACCGAAAGCAGCCGAACAATCTCTCTGGCGCAAGAAATTCTTATATATTTGCAGGATAATTATCTGAAACCGCTTAAATTAGAGGAAACTGCAGCACATTTTGGCTATAGTAAGAGCCGCTTTTCTCATATTTTTAATGAATATTTTGATTGTTCTCTGGTAGATTATATTAACGGACTAAGAAGCAGGCACGCTCTAAAGCTTTTACAGGATACCAATGATACAGTTACAGATATAGCCCTCTCCTGCGGCTTTGACAGTACTAGGACTTTTTACCGTGCCTTCTACAAAGCTTTTGGCTGTACCCCAGGTGATTACCGCAATAGTATGTAATGATTTTGTCACACAAACTTAATTTGAAACCTGCCTGTATCGCTGGTATAATATACTTAGCAAATAAAGTCCATTGATATTGTTGATTCAAATATTAACTCAAATTGAAGGATAAAGAAAAAATGAAAAGACTACAAGGAGAAGCTGTATGAATAAAATCAGATTTCTTATACTGCTGCTTACAGTTCTTGCGGCAAGCGGCTGCAGCAGACAAAATAAGGATGAACAAGTGATAAAGAATGTTGATAATGCAGCAAGCCGAACAGATGTAATTACGGCTGATGCAGATGAAAATACATTAAAAGCTACCACTGACAAAGGTGTTGAGAGACTATATTCAGCCTATATTACAGACCAGAATGAAAAAAAATACGGTTATATTGATGAAACCGGTGTTTTTGTAATTAGTCCTGTCTATGACCAGGCTTCCGAGTTCAGCGAAGGTTATGCTGTCGTATATACCTCTGAGGATAATGAATATAGTGTTATTGATACGACAGGTAAGAGCATCTATAAGAGTTCCTATGCTATTGGGGATTTTCATGAAGGAATGGCTGTTTTTGATGATTTCAAAGACGGTAAAACCATGGAAGGTTATATTGATACCACTGGGACAATTGTTTTACCTGCCATTTATGACAAAGCATCTATTTTTCAAAACGGAACGGCTTATGTATATACAGGCAAGGAAATACAACAAATTGACCCTACCGGAAAAGTACTTAAGAGCTATGAGATTGATAAAAATGACATCTACATTTCCGACTTTCGTGACGGTTATATAGTTTATAACAGTGTTGGTGACAGTATTATGGAAGCAATGACTTATGAAGGTAAGAAACTGCCGCTTCCAAGTAATGTATCTAAGGATTATACCGGATATGGTAATCTGATGTACCTTGGTAACGACATATTTGCTGTAATGAAGAAAAGTGATACAGAGGATTATTCTTCAACATATACAACTCCATATGCGCTCTTTGATGCCAAAGGAAAACAACTTTCGGATTATATTTTTTATGACTTGAGTAAATATAACGATGGATTTGCTTCGGCAACTGATGATACTACTACTTACTTCATTGATACTGCCGGCAAGATATCTGATACTTTACCCAAATTTAATGGAAGAGGTACTCTAACTTTAATGGGTAATGTCATCAAGGCAGAGGTAGACGATATATTGATTTATGAAACAACTGACGGAAAAATCTTCTACCAGACCTCAGATGATGTGAAATTAAATGATACTCTCAGCTTAAAAGCAAAAAAGGTAAAGCCGAATAAATATGCCCTTATTTATTATCCTGTTCTTACCGGTCTCTCTGATAGTACCGTTGAAAAAAAGATTAATGATAACCTTTATAAAAATTTTGTAGAATCCAGAGGGGATTTAAAGAAAGAAGATAATTTTTCAGTAGAGGATTCTTTTACAGGCAAAGTAATTAATAATCTATTACTTGTAAATAGACTTGGTTACGATTATTCCTTCGGCGCAGCCCATGGTATGCCAATTAATGATTATTATCTCTATAATCTTAAAAACGGTGAAACCTTTAAGTTAAAAGATCTATTTAGAAAAAACAGTAATTATGTTGATGCTTTAAGTAAAATAATTACAAAAGATATCAATGCTGATAAAAAGAACAAAGAGTCCATGTATTTTGATGATACCTTTAAATCCATTAGTGATAACCAGTATTTTTATGTGGATGAAAATAATCTATACCTGTATTTCTATCCTTATGATATTGCGCCTTATGCCGCTGGATTCCCTGAATTTAAAATACCTTTTAACAGTATTGGCAGTATCATTAACATAGAAGGTGACTTCTGGAAAGCTTTGCATCCGCAAAATTAAAATTATTATATAAATAAAATTAGAGCAGTTAATTACCTTTCACACGAACCAGTCAATTCCTTAAAGGTTGTGAAAGCAGAAATTAACTGCTCCTTTTTATACTCCGAACTTTTTACGGTACCCACATTTTCTGCAGAGCTCTTCCACTGCTTTTCTATTAGAGAACCCTTCATAGATTCTAATAGCACGGGGACTGTTAATTATACTTTCAAAAGACTCCTCATATATGTTTCCAAGAGATATCACGCCTTCTCCGTCAAGGCAGCAGGGAATTAAAGTTCCATCTGATAAGATACCCAAATGGCTTCGTAACCCATAGCAAAATCCTTTTCCTTCATCCTCTTCTTCTATAAGGGACGGCCAGGTAAATTGATAATCTCTGCTGATGTAGACCCTATCCGTAAGTTTTAAACCTCTTCCGGGGGCAACCATATTGTTTAAAGAACCTTCTATTGCATATTCATTTTCCAGGATTCTTAAATATTTGTCCGTATCCTCTTGTATTGTGCTTTCTAATTTATGTTCTGTACCAGTTATAATCGTATCATCCTCTTTACTTAGATTCCAAAAGCGGTAAGATATATTTGCCTTTGTCGTATTTAACAATTCCTTCGAAGCTTTTAGGATATCCAGAAGGTAGTTTTCTTTGTCCTCTTCCCTTCCGCCGAAGCTGTGAAGAGAAATATTAACCTGTCTTAGTGCTTCCTTTCCCTTTAACTCTGGCAAGACTTTCATTAATAAAGTACCATTTGTAGTAATGTTGACCTTTAAACTATAATCCTTGCAGATATCCAAAAATACACCAAGTTCCGGATGCAGTAAAGGTTCTCCTTTCACATGAAAATAAACATAATCCGTATAGGGCTGAATCTCTTTCATAATATGTTGGAACTCTTCTTTTGTCAGAATAGCCTTCTGCCTTTGTGTTTTAGGACAGAATTCGCAATTCAAATTACAGATATTTGTAATCTCTATATAAATCTTTTTAAACCTTTTCATGACTTTCTCACATTCCAATATCAACTTTTTTCCTTTTGCGGCATAAACCGGTCAGGATTGTACAGAATTAAGAGTATCAGATTCCAAAACTTTTGTCCATGCTTTTACCTGATTAAAACGTACAAAGATAGATTATTCGCGAAAGGAGTTATTATGTTTACCGAACAGCGCCTTACACAGGCTTATAAAACAGCTAAAGTGGAGTATTTTGATAAAAACTCCAAATATATATTTTTTAGTGACTGTCATCGAGGAGATGACAGCGCTTCCGATGAATTCGCCAAGAATCAGCATGTTTTCTTACATGCCTTGGATTACTATTACAACAATGGATACACCTACGTCGAAGTTGGTGACGGAGATGAATTATGGGAATATACAGACTTTAATCATATTCGTCTGGCTCACAGTGATGTGTTTCTTGGTATGAAGAAATTTGCAAATGAGGGAAGGCTGCTCTTCCTATTTGGAAATCACAATATTTATCTGAGGAAAAATAAGTATGTCAGGAAAAATTACTACAGCTTTTATGATGAGTATAATCAGAAACGAACGAGTCTTTTCACTGACCTGACCCCCTATGAAGCAATTGTACTTAAGCATAGAGAATCCGGTCAGGAAATACTTGTGGTACATGGGCATCAGGGGGACTTAATGAACGACCAGTTATGGTTTATCTCCATGATAATGTTACGTTATATCTGGCGCTTTCTCCACGTAGTCGGTTTACACAATCCTGCCAGTCCTGCAAAGAATCTTTATAAGAGACATAAAATCGAGAAAAATTATAAGGTTTGGATCCGGAATAATAAACGAATGCTAATCTGCGGACACACACACAGACCGCATTTTCCAAAAGCGAAGGAACTGCCTTATTACAATACCGGCTGCTGTATCCACTCAAAGGGTTTAACAGGCATCGAAATCATTAATGATACCATCAATTTGGTTGAATGGAGAATAAAAGCAGATGATGATGGTGCTCTTAATATCGTAAGAACTATAGTTCGGGGCCCTGAAAAGATTTGTAAATATCAGAAGGATAATTTCCCAGAAAAATAAATTCTCTGCTAAAACATTTCCATAGGTAGTCTTCTCATGTCATATCCTGTACACTTTAATCTGTCTGTTGACAAGACCTGATAAGCTGTTATACTATTAGATTGTTGACAATTCATAGTTGTATAATAATAAATCAATTATGACGCATGAAAGGAGTTCATATGGAATTACAAGAAAAATTTGAATTATTAAAGAAGAATCTTTCAGCTCTTGACAGTCTTTGTATTGCCTTCTCCGGCGGTGTAGATTCTACCTTTTTATTAAAAGCAGCTTTTGATGTTTTAGGTGATAAGGTTCTGGCTATCACTGCCCGCTCTTCCACTTATCCGGAGAGAGAATACAAAGAAGCAGTTGAATTTACTGCCAAATACGGTATTCCTCATGAAGTTATCCTGTCTGAAGAACTTGATGTAGACGGTTTTTCAGATAACCCGGTTAACCGCTGCTATTTATGTAAGAATGAACTGTTTGATAAAATTAGCGATATTGCAAAAACGAAGGGAATCTCTTATATAGCGGAAGGCTCTAACATAGATGATTTAGGGGATTATCGTCCTGGACTAACAGCTGTCTCTGAACATAAAGTGTTAAGCCCTCTTCGTCAGGCTGAACTTACGAAAGAAGAAATCCGTATATTATCGAAAGAAATGGGACTCCCCACCTGGAATAAACCTGCCTTTGCCTGTCTCTCCTCAAGATTTCCCTATGGTCAGAAGATAACCAGAGAAAAGCTTGCGATGGTAGATAAGGCTGAGCAATTCCTATTAGATCATGGTTTCCGCCAGGTACGTGTAAGGCATCATGGCGATATCGGAAGGATTGAAGTTGGACAGCCGGAAATGGAAAAATTCCTGAATTTAGAACTTATGAAGGAAGTTCAGGAGTATTTTAAAAGTCTTGGTTTTTCCTATACAGCTTTAGATTTAAAAGGATACAGAACAGGTAGTATGAACGAGACATTATAGAATAAATACTTAATATTTATACAAAACATGAGGATAGTTTAGATTGTGATAATAACACAATCTAGGCTATCCTTATTTTTATGTCTTTTTGTTAAATTATGTTTTTTAATAAATATAAAATTCATAGAATTTACATGCTTTTTACACAAACGAAACATTTTTTTAGCTTATCATTTTCTTAAGGAAGGAGCAATGTTTATGAACCAGATAAAAAATAATATTTTCGAACGGGTAGAAAAAAAATACCTGTTAACCGTTATGAAGTATGAATTACTAAGAGAAAGATTACTACCCTATATGGAAATGGACCAATACGGACTACATACCATCTGCAATATCTATTATGACACCGAAGACTATGAGCTGGTACGAACCTCCATTGAAGGTCCAGTTTATAAAGAAAAGCTTCGCCTTCGAAGTTATGGTGTACCAGATAATGATTCCCCGGTTTTTCTGGAAATCAAGAAGAAATACAAGGGGATTGTTTACAAAAGAAGGGTATCCATGACCTTAGAAGAATCTGCAAGATATTTAAATCATGGAATAAAACCCGCTTCAGACAGTCAGATTCTAAGAGAAATTGACTACTTCTTACGTTTCCACAAACCAATTCCGAAAGTTTATCTGGCTTATGACCGAATTGCACTCTTTGGTATAGAAGATTCCGAAATCCGAATTACTTTTGACCAAAATATTAGAAGCCGAATGACTGAACTTGACTTAAGTGAAGGCGATAGCGGTAAATATCTCCTTCGTAAAGGTGATGTACTAATGGAAATAAAAGTTCCCTATGCCTATCCTTTATGGCTTGCCGGTGTCTTATCAGATTTAGAAATCTACCCTGTTTCTTTTTCAAAATATGGTAATGTTTATAAAAATCAATTAATCGATGAAAGGAATGAAAGCTTATGTTTACAAGCATTATAGCTTCTGTTACAGGAAGCCTTACAATAGAAACGGCCTTAATATGCACAATAACATCACTGGTATTAGGAGGTATTATAGCTGCAATCTATATGACTCAAGGCACTTATACTAAGAACTTTATCTTAACACTTATCCTGTTACCGGCATTGGTACAGGCTGTAATTATGGTTGTTAACGGTAATCTTGGTGCCGGTGTGGCAGTTATGGGGGCTTTCAGTCTTGTACGCTTCCGTTCTATTCCTGGTAGCTCAAAAGAAATCAGCAGTATCTTCTTTGCAATGGTAGTAGGTCTAGCAACCGGAATGGGTTATATTACTTACGCTGTTTTAATTACAGTGATTGTAGGACTCGCTCTATTCCTATTATCCCGTTTCAGTTTTGGTGAAAAGAAAAACACTCAGAAAGAACTTCGCATTACGATACCTGAGAATCTTGATTATACTGAAATATTCGATGATATCTTTAATAGGTATACAAAAGGAGCTGCTCTTACCAAAGTAAAAACAACTAATCTTGGCAGCATGTATGAATTATATTATGAAATTGAGCTTTTAGATATCGTAAAAGAAAAAGAAATGATTGATGATATCCGCTGCCGAAATGGCAACCTTACTATAATCTGCGGCAGAATCCAGCAGACACTTAACATGGAATTATAAACAAGGAAAGGTAAAGGTCTGTAACAATTTACAGGCTTTGAAAGGTAAAATATATGACAAAACGAAATAGAGTTCAAAAAAGCTTAAGTTTGGTAATCATACTATGCCTAATACTATTTACCGGGTGCTCCAATAAAAATAGCAGCTCAATAGCCAATAGCTCTAATAAAACATCTGATAGAGATGCCAATACAACTCCCAAATCTGATACAAAAGCTGTTATCACTAGCACTGTAACGCAAACAACCGGTGAATATAGCGAAAAGGATTTAGATGCTTCCTGGGACGGAGCATCTGCCGTAAAGATTACCTTTGAGAATAAGAACATAACAGGGAGCGACAGCAGTGTTAATGTAAAAGATAATACTGTTACCATTACCAAAGCAGGTACTTATGTGCTAAGCGGCACCTTAACCGATGGAAATATAGTAGTGGAAGCCGGTGATAATGATAATGTCAAGCTTGTATTAAATAATGCTTCAATCTCAAGCAGTACTACTGCACCTATTTACGTTAAGAATGCTAAAAATGTATATATTACATTAGCAGACTCAAGCACTAATACTATAACTGATGCAGCCAACTATGTCTATGAAGACGATTCCACTGACGAGCCAAGTGCTGCTATCTTTTCAAAGGCAGACTTAACCATCAATGGCAACGGCAGTCTGAATGTCACTGCAAACTATAACAATGCCATACAATCTAAAGATGATTTAAAGATTATAGCTGGAACAATTAATGTAACTTCAGTGGACGATGGAATCATCGGAAAAGATTCCGTATCCATTAAAAGCGGAAATATAACCGTAAATGCAACAGGTGATGCCATAAAGTCCACTAATTCAGAAGACTCCAGTAAAGGCTATCTTATCATTGACGACGGTGCATTTTATATAACCAGCGGAGCTGACGGCTTTCAGGCAGAAACTAGCCTGATTGTAAATAACGGAGAATTTCAGATCACAACAGGCGGTGGAAGTAAAAATGCTGCCCCGAAAGCAAATAGTGACTTTGGAGGAGGGTTTGGTGGTGATAGCAGACAAAGACCGTCCTTCGGCGATAGTAATTCTGATTCAAATTCTGAAACCGATGGTACTTCCAGTGCAACTTCCCCGCAAAACTCTCAGGGAGGTTCTACTAGTTCTATCGAAAACGAAAGTACCAGTGCTAAAGCTTTTAAATCAGGTTCTGTCCTAACTGTTAATGGCGGTACTTTTACGACAGACAGTGCGGATGACAGTTTCCATAGCAATGGGACTTTAACTATGACAGATGGAATTTATACCATTTCATCCGGTGATGACGGTATACATGCAGATTCAGAACTTAACCTTTCCGTTAATAAGCTCGATATTAAGAAAAGTTATGAAGGAATCGAAAGTGCAGCAATTAATATAAACAGCGGTAATATTACTATAGTATCCAGCGATGACGGATTAAATGCTTCCAGCAGCAGTGAAAATACTTCTGCAGACAGCAGCCAGAGAGGTTTTGGATCGAGCGGGAACGGGGTACTTATTATTAATGGCGGAATAATAACCGTAAACGCTGAAGGAGACGGTCTTGACGCTAACGGCTCAATTACCATGAATGACGGAACTGTATATGTATCTGGTCCCACCAATGACGGCAACGGCCCCCTTGATTATGATACTACCTTTGCAATGAATGGTGGAACAATAATAGCAGCCGGAAGCTCCGGTATGGCACAGGCTCCTTCCGAGGATTCCAAGCAATATTCCGTTGCTTATGTCTTTGATAATGTGCAGTCAGGCGGCACAGAGATAACCTTAAAGGATGCCAGCGGTGAAGAACTTCTATCCTATACACCTGATAAGAATTATCAGTATATTATGATATCCTCTCCTCAATTAGAAAAGGATAATAAATACACCTTATATTCAGGCAAAAACAGCTTATATACCTTTACTGTCACTAACACTGTAAATGCCAATACAACCCTTCAAACTACCGGAGGACCCGGAGGTTTTGGCGGCGGCAAAGGCGGCCCTGGTAATGAAGGTCCTGGTGGAAAATTTGGTGGCAGCAGCGATGGCAGCGGGGAAAGTGCCCCAAATAACAGTGATAATTCAAACAGCACTGACAATGGTTCCGGTACCTGATTCAGAAGCAATATTTAAGAGGTATAAAGGCTTATAAATTCATTCTACTGAAATAGAATTAATTGTTCGTCATTTGTAGAATAAAGAATTATCTCTAAGGACTCGTTAAAAAGGCCCTTTATAAGAATTAATATAATTTCTTATAAAAGGCCTTTTTCCTACTTCAATACAATCCAATCCTCTTCCTTAAATCCTATTAATACCTTATCTCCATCAATAATCAATGGTCTTTTAACAAGCATCCCATCTGAGGCAAGGATATCTATCTGTTCTTCCTCTTTCATATCTGGCAGCTTGTCTTTTAATCCATATTCCTTATACAGCATTCCGCTGGTATTAAAAAATCGTTTTAGCGGCATACCGCTTATTTTGTGCCATTCTTTTAATTCTACAGCCGTAGGATTGTCTGTTTTTATATCTCTTGCTTCATATATAATATTATTGTCATCTAACCACTTCTTTGCTTTCTGACATGTTGTACATTTGGGGTACCATAAAAATAGCATCACTATCTCCTTATCTATTAGTAGATTGAAAAATATCGTCCGTTTTTCTTAAGCCATTCTCTTCTATCTCTGTAATCCGGCAGTGTTTTCTCGACTTCTCTCCAAAAAGAAGACGAATGATTCATATGCTTCCGATGCGCCAATTCATGAACAACAACATAGTCTATGGCTGCCTCAGGCATCATCATTAATTTCCAGTTGAAATTCAGATTGCCTTTACTGCTGCAGCTGCCCCATCTGGTTTTCTGCTCTTTTACTGTGAGTCTGTTGTAACTCGTCTGCATTAGCTTGCTGTAATAAACAGTCTTTTTGGCCAAGGTTTCCTTGGCATATTTCCGATACCAGTTGGTGATGCAATTTCGTATGAAGTCAAAATCCTCCGAATCAGTAATGACCGTAAGAGTTCTGCTTCCATCCGTAAGCCTCCGATAATAAATTTTTGAATCTTCTATCCCATGGCCTTTTTCAAGGATAAGCTTTATATCTCCCAGTACAAAGGGAAGGGTTGCACCGTTGTAATAGATATCACCATATCCTTTTGCTCCTAAGAGCTGATGATTCCCCTCCATGTAATATTCTTTGTATTTAGAATATAATTTTGATTTATTTATTTCTATAATTCTCCTGATTTCTTTATCCGGTAATAAATTTGGTATTCTGGCGATTATCCTGCCTTCTGCTTTAATCTCCAGGCTGATGGTTTTTCGTTTTGAATATACCACTTGTACAGGAATTTCATTACCTTCAATTGAAAATTTAACCTCTGTCAGCAGTTTTTTCCACCTCCTTGGATGTAAAAATACTTGATAATTGTACTGTATATTCTGTTTTTAGAATGTAGTTATTATAACATAACTTAGCTTCATTATCCAATTATAAAACAATCCTTCTATGGGCATTCTAAGATAGGAATAATTCACTTTAGATTCATTTACGAGAATTTATGATCCAAGATATTATATGAAATAAGAACTGATGATTTATCCAGAAAACCATTTTGAAAGGAGTTCATTATGAAAGTAAAAGATATTATGTCAACAGATATAGCAAGTGTTTGCTGTGATGATACCGTTGAGAAATGTGCTCAGCTGATGAAGCAACATGATGTGGGTTCTATTCCTGTATGCGAGGAGAAAAAAGTTGTAGGAATTGTTACAGACCGTGACTTAACCCTGCGCAGCATTGCTGAAGGACAGGATTGGAAGAATCAGAAAGTATCTGATGTTATGACAAAAAATCCTTCTTTAGGTAACCCGGATATGAATGTTAGGGATGCTGCTGAAATCATGAGCAGAGAACAGATTAGGAGACTACCCATCGTAGAAAACAATTCCCTTGTAGGAATAGTAGCTCTTAGCGATATTTCTCTGGAGCCATCGCTTTCAGACCGAGCAGAGGATACTCTGCATGATATCTCAAAGCCGAATCATTTTCACTAATCAGCACCACATGTATTAGCAGCTAAATTTTTTATATTCTTATTGTAATACCTTAATACCTTAAAAGGTTGTTACTCTAAATTGGGTAACAACCTTTTAAGTACTAAAATTAATATATGAAATTTACTTTCTCATCATATTCCATCAATTTTTGTATGGCATTATCAAAATAATCTCTTATTACCAATACCGTAACACCTTTTTGATTTAATACATATTCTGCACCAGGCCCAATCTGGCTTACCAAGACATATTTACAATCCGCAAGTTTATCTGCTATTGTATTTAATGCACTGGCATCATGTTCCCCTCCCATACAGATTGCTCTTATCCTTCGTTCTTCCAATAAATGATATGACCGATTGTCATTTACTTCACTGATGTAAAAAGTCTCTGTTCTTCCAAAATGCTGATTAATAACTTTTCCATCACTGCTTGCTACTGCGATTTTATATAACATTATGCCCCCTTCTTCTTTTAACCATTAACCATGAGAAAAAGTCTCCTTTGCAGTCAATTTGCCAAAGTATATCTGCTCGGCATATTCCTTTACTCCCGGTATTCCGACCGCATCTGCTCGGCATCTTTGGCAATGCCTGAAAACATCTATATACTTACCAGCTTGTTGCCTGGCCCTCTCAATCTCCGCACAACCTGGAGCTTTAGCAGCCTTTAAAGCATGTTGGGGGATAAGCGGGATAATATTATATATTGAAGCCCCGGCTTCGCTGACAGCTTTTGCAATTGCTTCAATATGTTCATCATTTATTCCCGGTACTAAGACCGTATTCACTTTAACGGTGATTCCTGAACTGGCTACTTTTCTTATTCCCTTTAATTGGTTAGTGATAAGTATAGCTGCTCCTTCTTCCCCTTCATAGAACCTTCCATGATAACTGATTCCAGAGCAAAGATTTGCTTCAATAACCGGATCGACAGCATTTACGGTAACAGTGAGGCTGTCAATACCAACAGTGATAATCTCCTCAGCCATTTCATAGAGTAACAGCCCGTTGGTGCTCATACATTTGAGCAGATCCGGGAATTCGACCGCCAAAGTTCTAAATGTATTCAATGCATGGGGTGAAGCAAGTGTATCACCGGGACCCGCTATTCCTGCCACTGAAATCTCCGGACAAAGCTGCAATGCTCTTCTAATAGTCTCTATGGCTTCCTCTTCCTTTAGTATTGCCTTTGCAACACCCGGCCTATCTTCTGTTTCATTGAATTTTCTGTCGCAAAATTTACAGGCAATGTTACAAGAAGGACTGACCGGCAGATGAATACGGCCCTTATTGATTTTATTACCTCCAAAACAGGGATGGGAATTCTTTAAATTCATGTAATTATCCATACTTACCCCCTTAATAACATGATAGGCTATAGATTCACTGCATTTTCTGTTCTGACCGTTCCTGTCTCTAATGCCAGGAGATAGTCCCCCCACCTGGCAGCCCATTCTCTTAATTCATTGGTGGCCAGTGGTGCCGGGATTTGAGATGTGGTATGTGCCGCTATTTTACTTGCAAGAGAACGATAAACATCCGCCTGAGCAGATTTTGGTGCCGCTTCAATGGTAGTCTTACCCTGAAGCTCACTTTGGGTCACCGTAACAGAACGGGGTACATATTCCACTACCCGGGTATTTGTCTGTTTAACAAAATCATCAATGATTTCTTTTGCATAAGGAGCATTAATAGAATTCGCAATCACTCCTCCCAGGAGCGCTCCTCCGGAATTGGAATACTTATAGATGCCTTTAAACAAGTTATTAGAAGCGTAAACAGACATAAAATCAGCAGAAGATACCGTAAAAACATGTTCTGCTATACCCTCCCTAATCGGAACTGCAAAGCCCCCGCAGACTACATCCCCCAGTACATCATAGATTACATAGTCCAATTCCAGCTCTTCAAAGGTTTTCTGTTGTTTAAATAATTCAACTGCCGTAATAATGCCTCTTCCTGCACAGCCAACACCCGGTGCAGGACCTCCTGCTTCTACACAATAAATCCCCCGAAACCCTTCAAATATTACGTCGGTAGCTTTCACTGTACTTTTTTCTCTTAAAGAATCTAATACTGTTGGTATGTATTTTCCATTTCTTAGCGTGTTTGTAGAATCACTTTTCGGATCACAGCCAAATTGCATCACCTTATAGCCCATCTCTGCCAATGCGGCAGAAATATTAGATGTGGTTGTAGACTTGCCAATACCACCTTTTCCATAGATTGCAATCTGTTTAGCCTTTTTTGCCATATCTTCCTCCATTTCTGTATAACGATGCAAGTTTCATCTTTTCTGATAGAAAAGAAAAAGACCTCAGAAAACAGGGTATGTTTTCTGAAGTCTCTAGTTGTCTAGTCAACTTACAAGTGCATAAAACAATATTCAGGGTTAGATATCATACTATTTATATATGATTATATGTTTATTGATAGTATAAATATACTTCCACTCTTTGTCAAGTAATTTTTATTTTCATTTGTATTCCATTTATTAGCAAAATGTCAGCATTACTTAATGTATTTTTAATTTTTTCATGTTAAGATAAAAGTATGTTCGAATCAAGAATATATTTGTGGAGAAAGATATTATATTACTGGAAAGGGTGTAGGAAAATGTTTGATACTATTAATCAAAAGCTGGAGGAAAACCGAAAGGGAATGGATAGATACCAGCGTCTTGGCAGTAAACTGGCAGATTACAGAAAACAATTGGAGGAACTGGAGGTAAAGCGCTATAACCTACAGCAGCAACTTACCAAAGAGGAAGAAGAATACGACAGTTTGTTTAAAAAGAACCTAAATAATCTTGTCTTGGATTTACTTAATAAAAAAGAGAAAAAAGAAACAAAAGAATATCAGGATGTTGTTACAGCTAAATTAAAGCTTGATGAGGCTGAAAAACAGGTTGCAAATATCTTATTGTCCATACGAAGTCTGGAGGAGGAAAGGGTTCAATACTCCGAATGTGAAGGTATTTATCATAAACTTTATACAGAAAAATATAGACTTTTATCAGAAAGCAATCCTGAAAATACAGAAAAAATGAAAGCCCTTGAAGAGGAAATTAATTTCCATACAAAAAATCTAACAGAAATAGAGGAAGCTCTAAGAGCCGGCCGTTTAGTACATGATAAAATTACAGAAGTACGTAAAAGCCTCGATGATGCACATGGATGGGGCACTTTTGATTTATTAGGTGGCGGACTATTAAGTGATATGATGAAGCATTCTCATCTAGATGATGCTCAGGAATTGATAGATGAAGTTCAGTCTCTTTTGCATCAGTTTCATTCAGAACTGGCAGATATACAGATTAATGAAAATATCAGTATTCAAATAGAAGGCTTTACGAAATTCGCAGACTTTTTCTTTGACGGAATCTTTTCCGATTGGATGGTCCAATCAAAAATAAATTCTTCCATACAATCGGTTTCTGATCTGGAAACGAAAGTTGACAGAGTAATATACCAGTTGCATGGAGCAAAGACATCCAGTGAAGCTTCTTTGGCTCAGGCTAAACAAGAGCTGGATAATTTTATTAAGAATACAATATAATAAAAAAGTAACCGGTGTTAATAAAACCCCGGTTACTTTTTATTGACTAGCTATCTTAATAGCCGGTATACCTCATATTCTTAACCAATACGAAGCTTACAGGAGTCTCTAATTACCAGAGTAGGGGACAAGCGGAAAACTCCTCCCTGCTCACTCTCATCGCTTTGCATTAATCTTATAATCTCAGTTGTTGCATAGGTTCCAAGCTCGGCTACAGGACTGTGAACTGTAGTAATAGAGGGGGTATTATATCTGGCAACCGCATTGTCATCAAATCCGACCACGCTGATATCATCCGGTACCCGAATTCCTCCTTCCATAAGAGCTCTTACACATCCCCAGGCCATTTCATCATTACCACAGAAGAAAGCTTCCGGTAATTTTATACCTTTTAGTAAAAATACCCTCATCTCACTGTAAGCTAAGGCTTCTTCAAAATAACCTTTTAAGATTATTGATTCGTCAATAGGGAGATTATATTTTTTTAAGACATTCACATAAGCACTATAACGGCATTCATCATCAAAATTATAAATTCCATGGAAGTAACCAATTCTTCTGTGTCCTTGTTTAATCAAGTACTCCATAGCAAGAGTAGCTCCCTCCATGCTGTCTATGATAACACTGGACATATGCTCAGCACTGTATTCACGATCAATAAATACAAGCGGCATGTGAGCCATAGCAAGTCTGTTAATATACTCCTGAGATAAATGCTCATTTAAAACAATCGCACCCTCTACGCCTGAGGAAATTATCATACTGTAGATTTCTTCACTGGTATTTTCATTGCTAATGTAGATATTCAGCTGATATCCTTTAATCTTACATTGTAAATGTATTGCCTGTATCAAGTCCTTATAGAAATCGCCCTGAATACTGGTCAAAAATAAACCGATAGAGTTCTTTTTATTCGACTTTAAAAATTTTGCATTCATATTTGGAACATAGTGAAGCTTCTCAGCCGCATCCAGCACCTTCACACGGGTTTCTTCGCTTACTACATCCACATTGTTAAGAACATTGGATACCGTAGATATTGCTACTCCTGCTTCTTTGGCCACATCCTTTATTGTTACCATTATGGTTTCTCCATTCGCCTTTCCAAAATTATTCCAAGTAATGTGTCAGCTATTAGCTGTCTCTGCTAACGACAGCATTGGCTATTTGCCGACAAGGCTGTTAATTTCATCACTTTGATAAACCCTTACATAATCCACTTCCATACGCTGAGGAAAAATAGAAGTATCAACGCCTTTTACTCCGCCCCAGTTGCCTCCTACTGCTATATTCAACAATAGATGCATTTTCTTATCAAAGGGCCATTCCTTATAACTTGGATTCTCTTTGTAATCTGCAGGCATAAAAGTAAAGTAAGTATCACCATCCATTTGAATCTCTATCTTATCCGGAAGCCAGATTAGAGTGTAAATATGAAAATCCTCACTGACACCTTTTAAATACTTTGTAGCAGTTTTTTGGGTATTTATTGTATGATTATAAGACTGAGTATGTACGGAGGCATGAATTGTATCCTGATTATACCCCACATGCTCCATAATGTCAATTTCTCCGGAAGCCGGCCAGGACCCATATTCCCAGTCTGTAGGCAGCATCCAGATAGCCGGCCAGGTTCCTATTCCTTGTGGAAGCTTAGCACATACTTCAATCTTGCCATACAACCAGTCAGCCTTATTTTTGGTCACCATTCTGGCGGAGGTATACTTCATCCCCTCCTTCTCTTCTTTCCTGGCTTCTATAATAAGCTTACCATCCTTAACCCAGGCATTATCTTCCTGCGTATAATATTGCAATTCATTATTGCCCCATCCGCTGCCACCAATATCATAGCCCCATTTCTCTTCGTCAGGAGCTCCGTCTTTATCAAATTCATCGGACCAGACAAGCTTATAATCTAAGCTGTTTTCATCATAATTATATCCTTTTGCCTTCACCTCGTAGTTTTCCTCCTCTTTTGCTGTCTCGGGATTTACGTAAGCATCTGATGCCATGCTTCCAACCGGATATGAATTCTCCTTCTGACAACCGGAAAGGACTGCACTAAGTGAAAGCATAAGTATCATTATTTTTATCCCCTTATTATATCCCATCTAGCTAACCTCCATCACCGATATCCATCTTTTTGTATTTTCCAAATTCGCTTCTTGCCCTTCCTCAGCAAACCTCAAGTATGTGCCGAGGATTTCGCAGGCACATACTTGTGCAGGAAAAATTGCTTTTTATTTTTCCTGCTACTCTCCAGTTATTCCGGTATTTTCAATACCCTGTATAAATTGCTTTTGAACAAAGGCGTAGAGTATCAAGAGTGGTGTTATGGATATTAATGTAGCTGACATTTTATAAGCTTCATTTATCCTGAATTCTGCCGTAGCCGGGCCAGCATTGGCATACGCCTGAAACACACTGTCAAAGATATTTAGCTTCGCCGGCAGCAGATCAATACTACTTCTTACCAAAGTTCCGGTTATGTAGGTTTCATTCCAGTTCCAAACCAGTGAGAACAGAAATACCACCAGGACAGTAGTAGATGAAAGCTTCATTACAATTTCCACAAATACCTGTCTTGGACTTGCACCATCAATCATGGCAGCTTCATCCAAAGAATGAGGTATCAAGTTAAAGAAATTATAAAATATCAGAATTAAAACAGTTGAATAAACTCCTTGACCGGTGATAGACATTAATATCTGAGGAATTGGTGTACCTATCAGGTTAAAGCCTAAAAGGTTCTGGGCTGATATGAATATCATAAGTCTTGGAATCATAAGCAGCGGTACCGGTATGATAAAAGCAATGAGTATCATAACAAACCAAATACGCTTTCCTTTGAATTCATATCTGGAGAGTGCAAAGCCCGTCAAAGCTGAAACAACAGTTTGCGCAATGGCTAAAAGTGAAGAAAACCATATGGAATTAAACAAGGTCTTCTTAATATCAAGAACGTCAATGGCAACTTTTAGATTGTGAAAGGAAGGATGTTTAGGCACCCATTCCACAGAAGGGTCAATAACATCATTTCCGGACATAAAAGCCATGGAAATCATACGTATAATCGGTTCCAGATATATGTAACTGATACAGATAAGTACAAAATAAATACAAATCTTTAAGAAGGTCTTAAACTTACCGTTATGGAGGAATCTCCGAAATTTTCTTTTAAGTTTCATATTACCTAAATCTGCTTTCAATCTCAGTGCCTCCTTTCCTTCTTATCACGGAACATTAAAAATGCAAGGCCAATGATAAGCAATACCGTAAAGCTGTAAATCCAAGCATAGGTTGCAGCGATGCCAAGTCCGCCGCTGGTATTTTCCATCGCAGTTTTTATCAGTGTATATACCGGATTCGTTGAAAAAGTACCAAGCTGTGCTATGGTAAAGATTGTTACTACCAACGCAATAGGTTTGATAATTGGGATAGTAATCTTCCACAGGGTCTGCCAGGCATTGGCCGAATCTATCTGAGCAGCCTCATATAGATTTGGATTGATCTTTTGTAATCCGTTAATAAACAGAATAATGGGTATTCCCGTAAACCACAGAATAATAGATAACTCTCTGAAAATTCCGATGAGCACTTCTGCTGCAGATCTGGAATAGGCACTGATCATCTGGAGAATAAAAATGTTGTTATACTCTCCTATCTGGGCTAATTGGTTTGCTTTCGTGGTAGAATCAACAAGCTGGTACATAACCGGTCCTGATAAAATAATAACCGGAAGGAAATAGATTGTACGCAACGCTCCCTTTAAAAAGGTAATATGGTTTAACAGATATGCCAATATGAATGCTACGATAACAATAACAAATGTGTAGGGAATAACCATCCGCAAAAATGCTAACATAGCAGGAGTAAAATCAACATTTTCGAAGAAGGTCATTACATAATTATCCAGCCCGATAAATTTTATCTCAAAACCAACTACTGTCTGCTTTACCTCTGTAAAACTCAATACAATTGTAAAAATAAAAGGGATAGCAGTAAATACGATAAAACCTATAATCCATGGAAGCATGAAGAGATATCCTCTTTTATTCTGTCGTTGTTTAAAGGATTTCATCTTCTTGGGTTTCAGTGTTTTTTCAAGTTGCTTCGTGCCCATTACTTTTCGCCTCCCTCTGGAATAATTACTGCGCTTAGCGGAGGTATACTTACAGCTTTTACATTAACGGTATCCTCTGTATAATTAATCACAATATTTTTTACTGCTCCATTCTTTTGATAGCTGTTTAGAATCACCCCATCCTGTATCACACTTCTATTTACCCATTCAAATCCATTTACCTGGCTTAATATCACATTCACCTTATCATAAACAGATTTAATCAGACCTCTGTATTGTGCAAACTCCGTAGAATATAAATCGGATGAAGCAGTTGAAGCCAGATTATAAGAAGGTTCTTTTGTTACAATGAAAGATGGGTACAGATTATAATCTATCATCCTTAAAATATCCGACTGGGTATAGAAGGAGAAGTTTGAATAAGGTGCATACATTTCCATGGTACCGTTTAAAACTAACTGCAGAAAAGGTACAGCGTCGGTCTCAAATACATATTGGGAAGTGCCGACAGGACTTTGAAGATATCTGTCAGTATATTTCCAAAGATACATATTAGGAGCTTCCATATTAAACTTTACTTTACCCTCGGTCTTCTCAAAGGTTTTCTCGTAGAGTGCAATCGTATCCGTAACAGAAGTTTCAAGTCCGTTGCTGGAGTAACCGGATAATAATGTATTTGAAATTCCTCCCACTGTCATAGACTCTGAATACTTAGAAAAGCGCTTAAACTGAGTAGTGAACCACTGAGCGCTTTTTTCAGGTGTTGCAAAGCCAAAATTATCAACAGGGACATTATTTTCATATAATGCTCCTTTATCAAATTCCAGATACCAGGAATTTACATGTCTTGCCGCTGTTCCATTGTAATTCAGCATCAGTTTATTAATGGTTGTATAATCAACTGCCTGAGAGATATCAATATTCTTATCTTTAAATTCCTGAATAAGCTTCTGAAACTCCTTCCTGCTTCCGATGCTCTTTGAATATTTGTCCTTATATGGTTTCGCCAGAGTTTCCCCATTCTTTTGCCATCCATAAAGACCGCTGTTTATATTCTTGATACCATCTGACAATAAAGTGTTTAGCATCTCTTTTACATCGTTCGCGGTGGTTGTAACTACCTGTTCCGTACCTACAATACTTTTCTTGGAATCTGCCATCATAAAATCAAGACGAATAGGAATATCTCCAGCGGTTTCTTTTTCTTTCAGGACACCTGTTTTTATAAGATGGTCTCTGTATACTTTAGCCATACCGGTATAATCAGCTGCTGGTGTACCGTCTTTTCCATCACCTGCCAGAAAAGAATAGGTCATCTCAATGTCAATCTTATTAGGTTCCTTCATCAAAGTGAAATAGCCGTCACCCTTCTTGTTATATACCTGAAAATAATTCACATTATAAACGAATCTTGGATAAGCCCAGTTATAATAGGTCATATTCTCTTCCGGTCGAACTGCAACCTCCATATATTCCCCACCTTTATCTGCATAGGCTACAAAGGCGGCCTGGCCGTTGCCATGAGCGATACCAAACACCGGCATTACCGGCTGTTTTAAAGGAATAGCATCCGTAAGTTTGGATTGATAATAAGGAGCCTGGGAATAATCCATGCCATAGACATCTCCTGCGTAATTGGAAAAGGATACGGAATTATCCTGGAAACGAATCAAGCTTCCGCTGCCGTCAGGTACCATGACATAACCGGGAATTTTGTATTTCTCCACTTCAATATCATACATACCGGAATCCTTGTTATAAATTTTATTCTTACCGCCGTTGGCTCCCAGGAAAGGTGAAATATCTACGGATACCAGTGTACTCTTTCCCTTACCGGTTATTTCTTCATAAGGGATCTTATAGGTAATGGAATCTTCTCCAAAGGTAATGTATACCTTCATTTCAAGCTCAATGGTCTTAAAATTAATATCCAGCCTTCTGGTTGCTGGGTTATCATTTAAGGTCATAAGAGTGGAATCTACCCCATCCTTGGAGGCGGAGGAGATATTCTTTAGAGATTCAGCTTCGTAATATTCCACTGTTATCAAGGAATTAGCAATGCCAATATAGGTAGTATTCATTTTTGCTTCTTCCGGAACTGCCAGCTTTTTAGCCTCCTCCGGAGTTGCAGCATCCCTAATCTGCTGGTCTATCACGGCATTAAAAGGAATATCAAGACCTGTTTTCCAGGTATAGCCGGTCCTCTTGTCCTGTATAGCTAATATATCTCTGTCTTCTCTGTAATAATAAGCCACCGTGTTTGTCTCATAGAGAAGTTGATACTCATTCATACTTACAATATCATATGTTACCTTATCCGGTGCCGGTTTTGTATCCCTGTTCGTTGTAAGGTATGCACCATTTGCCTGACTGTAGGAAACAAACAGCAGTATAAGTACTGCAATCAGGATTACTGCTTTCTTTTTCCGTAGGTTACAGAACATTTTGTGTTATCTCCTTTCCTAATGTCAGGAGGAACTGCCATAAGCGTTCCCACATAATAATGATAATTAACAGCATAATTGCCGCTATAATCATAAATATAAAGGTTAAAATCAGACTCATGACATTTTCTCTGAAGGTATAGTCATGTACTGTCAAAAATCCTATAAATATTAGAATAATGCTCCAGACAACGCCTATGTACAATATAATAGTCAATATAAAGGCTTCATTGGTAGTCAGAAAATAAGATAATGCTGTAATACTAACCATCGACGTAATCACCGGTATCATACTATAAGCCGGTATCATATATACCTGCTTGAAACTTCCGTCACCCTCTTTTATAGAAGTAACCAAGTAATTGCTCACAATAAACAAAAAGAGCAGAAAAAAGAATCCGATTACGATAGCATTAATATCCATATCTTCAACAGCTTTGAATTGATAAACAAAACCTTTCTTCGTTTGATACGCCATAAATGATATAAACATAAGGAGATACAGTATAGTTGCACCGAATACACTTCCTCCCCGTTTTACTCTAATATCATAATATCTGTCCAGGGGATGCCTTGGTACTCTAAATCCATATAGGATACCTCTTAAATAATGATTACTGCTGATTTTACTCCAGAAATTCCTGCGGATTTCACGTACTCTTTTCTTTTTATCTATATTCTTCACAATAAAAGATATCAGCCATAGAGTAAAGATAACTCCGACAAAATACTTTAGTCTTTCCTGTATCCAGGTATTACGTACTTCCCAGAAAGCTTCCGAATAGTACTTACGATTACCTGCTACTTTAAAATGCTCCATAGCATCTTTATATTGTCCGGCATGCAAATATGCTTTACCGACTCCGTTATGGGCCAGTACAGACATTTCATTTAATTTTAATACCTCATTCCATTTATCCAAAGCTTCTTTATATAATCCTTTTTCGTATAGACCTATGGAATTGTATACCATTTTGGCATAATCGGTAGGCTTAAACGATTGTACATATCCTTTATCACCGTCAATGGTCCAGATATCTCCCTCTCTGTCCACTGCTATGGAAGGCAGTGATGTATAGAGACCCGATATATCTAGATCTGATATGAAAGAGCCGAACTCAAAAATCAACTCTCCACTGGAGGAATAAACATCAATGTAACCATAGCTGTTACTGGTATAGATGATTCCCTGGTTATCAACAAACACGTCTGTTAAAGAATCGTAACTCCATACCGGGTCTTTAAACATATTGCCTCCGGCAGTATTATGCTTCTTTAAGCCATCATTATTGGAACCTATGGTCGTTGTATAAACAATACCTTTATTATCCAAAAAGATATTGGAAAAGGTAGTTGGAACTCTTGGTATCAGATTTTCCAGCTGAGCTCTGGTGAAAATAGCATTCTGCATTGCTTGCATAAAAGTCAGCTTTGTTTTATTTACAGTAAAGTAACCAAGAAATTCACCGGCAATGCTAAGCTGAATAACTCCGTTGTATACACCTTCACCGATTATATACATATTACCGCTCTTATCCACTGCAATCTTAGATGGTTCAAAGGGAGTATCGGAAAAGGATGGTGCCTCCGGCCTTCCGATACTTTCAATTAAATTAAAGTTTTTATCAAAATGAAATACTTTTTTAGCTCCGACATCCGCTACATAGATGTCACCATTCTCCGTTACAAAAACACCTTTTGGGGTAGTAAACTCCTTAAAACTCAGGATATCAGAAATCTTTCCTTCCTGAATATTATACTTTACAATCCTCTTGTTCTGGGTATCGGCAATATAGAGCATGTCGTTCCCATCAATATATATATCTTCCGGCTTCATAAGACCCAAATCAGTTATTGTCTTATCCGGCAGATATGCATCCTGAGTCCTTACATAATGGCCCTTTTCATTTAAAGTATAAGTATAACTGGTTGCCTGGGAAGCCGATACCGTAATCGGAGGCAGCAAGCAGCCTGTAAGTATAAGGCTAATCATTGCCATTGCTGCTATCCTGACAGCCAAAAGGTTACGCCTTATTCTCATAATTCGATTTTCCTTTTTCATTCTATTCCCTTTCGCGAATGTCAAACCTTCCATTTGATATCCCTCAATATGTTAACGAAAGACAGCAGGTATCAAATCTTAGATTTAAAATTCCTGAATATGTAATTAAAAACTATATTACCTCTTTTCAACATTACCCTAAGGGTTCATGCTTTACATACTTTTTCATTCATTCAATTATTTAATTCCTGAATGTGTCATAGTGTTCATAACCTGTGACTGCATACAAATAAAAATAATCAGATTGGGAACAAAAAGAATGACTGAGGCTGCCGCTACCATACCGGATGCTGCCACTGTATTATTCGTTGCAATGGAGTTCAAATAAAATGCAAGTGTTCGCATGGTCTCACTATTCATATAATTGTTCGATGCCTCCGTAGCATTCCAAATTGTCTGAAAGGTTAAAACAACAGAGGTTGCTATTGCAGGCTTTGTTAGGGGTACAATAACTTTCTGGATTATCTTGCCATCCTTAGCTCCATCCATTATTGCTGCTTCAATCAAGGCGTCTGGAATCTGGTCTACGAATTGTTTTACCAAAAATAGACCAACAGGCATTGCAATAGCCGGAAGAATATGAGCAAGCCAGTTATTAATAAGTCCAAGATGCTCTATTACTATATATCTTGGTACCAATACCGCTGTCTCTACAAACATCAATGCCATCTGATTTATCTGAAAAAGAGAATTCTTTATTTTGAATTTCTTTTTCGAAAAGACATATGCCGCACTGATTGTAACAATTATATTTAAGATTACCGTTACTGTAGTTATAAAAAGGGAATTCAGGAGATACCTGGCCATTGGTACTCCTGTCAGACCTACTAAGGAAAAGAGGTCTTTAAAATTATTCATAGTCGGATTGCTAACAAAAATTTTCGGTGGGAATGCGAATAATTCTCCCAGAGGCTTAAAAGCCTGATTTATGATAAAAACAACCGGCAGAAGCATAAACACTGCCAAAGGAATCAAAATAACATAAAACTTAAGCTGCGATACAGAAAATCTTTTTGGATTAATCTTAGAACCTTGAAAATTAGACATTTTAACTCCTTTCCTATTCTTTCTCACCAAAAAGGCTATGAGCAACCTTTGAGAACAGCGTTACAATTAATAGTAATACTACAGATGCCGCCGCTGCATATCCCATTTCATACCTGAGAAAACCGTAATCATCAATATGATTCGTAATTAACTGTCCGGCATAACCAGGTGTAGGATTACTGCCTGATAACTTCACACCAATCCAGCCCATATTAAAAGCATTTACGATAGCCATAACTGCACCAAAGAGCATTTGAGGCTTCATGGAGGGAATCGTTATATAGATAATCTCCTGGAAACGGTTCTTAAGCCCATCTACATAAGCAGCTTCATAAAGTTCTTCATTGATATTTAAAATACCGGATATCATAGCTAAAAAGCCAATTCCCATGGAGGACCATAAGGATACAAAGATCATAACCTGCATAATATAATCAGCTGATAAGAGAAACTGAATTGGCTGGTTAATCATTCCCAACTGTATCAGAATATGATTCAATATACCTCTCTGGTCACCGGAGAAAATCGTAGTCCAGATAACACCGATAAATACCTGTCCGACCATGGAAGGCGTATAAAGTGCCAGGGATAGCAGAGTTCTTGGAATAGGTTGTATCTGAGCCAGCATCCACGCTAAGAGAAACGAAAGTACATATCCGCCAGGGCCAACGATAATGGCATACTCTAATGTGTTAGGCAAAACATATTTTAAGAAAACCTCATCCTGCGTAATAAGAGTGATATAATTCAGTAATCCGTCAAACCTAGGTGGATTGATGGAATCAAAATAGGTAAAGGAAAGTCCGATTGCCATTCCTACCGGTACCGCGATGAAAGTAAAAAACAATAATCCATAGGGAAGCAAAAGAAAGAACGTGGAAAGTTTATCTCTTGATGCCCGTTTTTTCAAACCTGAACCCTTTGGGGAAGCTACACGATTATAGAATGCCATTCTTACTTACCTTCCCTTTCTGCCTGTTCTATATGTTCCGTTATCCAATCAACATCTCTGATAACATAGGGTTTTAAAAGATTTCCCTGGCTGTCACAGTATCCGATTTCCATCATTTTTCTCCTTATCTCACGATTGATGGCGATAACTTTCTCATCTACTGCTACCTGAGCCGAGGTGCCATCAAATACCATAGTGTTCCAGATATCGGATATGGACCTCTCTAACAGGTATTGTCCGGGAGTACGAGGTACATCCCTTAACCATTGAACCTGATCTACGATAACATTCTTATCCTGTTGTTCAATAGGCGAATCCTTTAAAGCTTCTAAATTAGAGGATAACCATACGAATTGCTTTCCATAGGTTGATTGCAGTGTATAGGTGTAATCTACCTGCGTCTTATAATCTGTCCACCACTTTAAAAATTCCCAGGCATCTTCTTTTTGCTTCGAATTCTTAAAAATGATCCCACCCATACCATTGGATATAAACCATCTGCTGATGGAACCATCCTCTTGAACCGTACCTGGTAACGGTGCTAATTTCCACTGTCCCTCCAGTTCCGGGGCTCCATTTTTTATAAGGAGATAATCATCCAAGGTAACAATGCCTACAGGTAGTACACCATAGCGGAAGGAATTAAAGAAGGAGCCCACCTGGGTATCAAGAGAATAAGCAATAAACAGGTCTCCAAGTTCCTGAATTCCCTTTACAGCATCCGGTTGGTCAATAGCCGTATGCATACCATCCTCCGTATAGAACTTTCCATTATTTTGGTATATTAAAGGAGAAGTCTGATAGAACCATTTATATCCAACACCACTTGATATATTATGATAAAAATTCATACCGTACCTTTGTAAAGTCGGAAGCATGTTTATTACCTCCTGCCAGGTATCCGGAGGTGTAAGCTTCAGCTTATCAAAAATATCTGTGCGGTATATGAGGGTATTGAAATTTAAGGTCTCTGGAACTGCATATACTCCTTCGTTAAATACATAGGAAACATAAGCACCAGGTACAGACCTTCCTGCAACCTTCCAGAAATCATCAAAATTAGTCAAATCATACAGTGCCCCACGGCTTGCGAGGTCAAAAGGTACATAAGACCCTAATCCCAGTGCAATATCCGGAGTCTTACCGGAAGAAGCAGCCAGAGTCAGTTTATTTACATCCGTCATAACAGATACCTTAACTTTAATTCCTGTTTTCGCTGTAAACTCTGTATCTGCCATCTTTTGCATAAGGTCGGTATGGGTAACAGCACGATTAACCCAAATATTTAAACAGTCTTCTTCATTTTTGGTAGAATACTTGCTGGAAACGAAGGTATTCCCAACAGTCTTCAAATTGTTTGCTAATGCTTTTAAAAGATTGGAATTTGGCTTTGGAAGCTTTTTATCTCCATAAAAATATATCATATCCAGTGAAAAATCCTGTTCTGACAACATAGATGAAAAGTTACCCATTGCTTTTAAAACAGAATTATCATTTCCAGTCAAATCATCTCTGTACAGAGATATCTCATCAGGATATTTCTGCATTTTATGGATTAAAGCAAGAGATTTGCTTAAATCAGACATAATAGCAGACTTAATCCCTCTCTCTGTATAATCCTGTAAATGATATTGAATATAATGAATTAATGTTTCATAAGCATCCAGATAGTCAGTTATCTGAGGTATGTATTTTGTCATCTTCCAGGTTCTGTTCTTATCATTTGTTGAACCTGTAATCTTTGTGATTTCTAATTCAAACTGGGTAACATGTTCCGAAATAAGTTTAGAATAACGTTCTATAACCGAAATAGGATCCTGCTCAGAACGAATTGTAATCGTATGCTTCCCTTTCGTCAGATATATTTCATAAGGAGTTCCATTTTTATCTGACAATACTTCATTTGCCCATTTCCCGGAAGTGGATGGAAATGCATAGTTTAACAATTCTTTAAATGGTACCTTTCCATCTATTCGAATTGAATCAAATACCGCCATTTCTTCTTTTTTATTTTGGTAGTGTAAAGCCAAATGATAAAAGCCTTCCGCCGGTGCCTCAAATTCATAGGTTACTTCCGTACCGGGCATGTTCCATGACAAAGTATTGATTAATTTTCGTTTACTGTTTTGCGGTGATAGTGCAGGATTATTGATAGCGGAGTAAATTGCCTGAGATGAATTTTTATAAAGATAATCATTGGAATTAACTTTATATAATCCTTTTACCAGGTCACCACTGTAATTATTCTTGTAATCCTCATAATTCATAATATTCTGCTCAGGTGCTTTAATGGTCATCTCGCCAAGTGCAAGCCCGTCAGAAGATGCATTCTTTATAATGATTGTATTAATTCCCTTTTTTAATTTGAATTCCAAAGGCAAAGCTGAAACATAAGTATAGTTATACAGAGGCAGATTTCTCCATTCCTCTATTCTTATCTGTTCCGGAGCAACCTGATCTCCATAACGGTCTTCCGGATAGCTCTTTGTACTATCCTTCCAATAAAGAGGAAATGCAATATTGTCCATCTCTGAGAACTGAACTTCACCATTTATCTCCATGGAAGCAATGAAATCAGAGAGAGAATTTCCCGTTGGCTTATAATCGAGATAAATATTATAAACTCCCTCTTTCTCTGCATTGATTATATATTCAGCAGATTCATTATATTTTAAAGAAACGTATTTTCCCGGATAATTTTCTTCGTTAATTCCATTTTCAGGGTAGCTCTTGGCTTCCCCTGTTCCCGTTTCCCTATGCTCCTCGTAAAGATCAGTATATTTTACTGACTTACTGCTTAAGGAATCATTTAATAGTTGGTAGGCAGCCTCTGCTTTCTTATCATCCACCTTTTCTGCATAATCTGTTTTATTGCGTATGATATAAAAGGCAGCCGCAAGTACTGCTATCACTGCAATAGCTGCTACGGATATGATTATCTTTTTCTTTTTCATGGAAGCTCCCTTGCATAAACTCTCGCATCTACTGTTCAGGGACTGCCGCAAGGCCTTAGTTCCTGCAGCAGTCCCTGATAAATTATCCTGTTCAAGGGATATTTACCCTTAAACTCTCAATATTATTTGAACTTGTCGTCGGTATAACCGTAGTAATTCTTCAGTCCGTCTTTTAATTGATTTTCAGATTCAACAAAACGGGCGTTTATTGTTGTATTCCAGTCAGGAAGTTTTGCTTTGATCTGATCGAGCCAGTTGGCATCTACTCTAAAAGCACCGGTTATATCTTTATTATAATAATTGGACCATTCATAGTTGCAGGCCTTTTTGGTACCGTCTTCCGTTATATAATAAGGATATGCCTTATCGGATACATCCCAGAATTGACCCTTCTCCCAAAGCTCTACTACTTTCTGGAAGCCAGGCATCTTATCTTTATCCTTATAACGCTGGTGTGTAGTTGTTGAGTACCAGATATCCATCTGCTTAGAGAATTCATCTCCGGTTACCAGAGGGAAAGAGTCATTTAAGCAGGTTTTTTCTACGCCTTGATCAGTGAAGTTCTGATTTGCTCTTGCCTGCATACCATCAGTACTGCCTGCCCAGAAGGAAGCAAAAGTATAAGCAACTTTAAGGTTATTCTTCTCTGCATCTGTCCATTCAGGTTTGCCGTCATCCATTGCATAGTTATGTAAAGCCATAGGATCAAGAACTATACCAATTGTATTTTCCTGATACTTTGTACTGGGTCTGGGATAAATATCCCAATCACTAGATTTAACAGTTCCCCAGAAGCCTTCCGTAGGATCAGCAGCGGCGCCCATCATCCAGGGATCACCATCATAGGAAAGGCAATAGTTGTTAATAAAGAAGTTATATCCCCAGTTTCCATTGGCTTCCATAATTTCTTTCGGTACTGCAGCAACATCATTTTGTGCCCAGATACAGGATTTTACCCAAGTAGGAACATAGGAAAGTAAATCTGTTACAGCTTCAGAAGTCAGATTGATATGATCTCCTGTACCCTTATAATTAAAAAGAGAATAATTAATATCTTTGGTTCCTGTATTAATAAAGCTTAACGGAATATCCATAGCTCCCCAGAACTTTTTATTATCTCCTGAAGTTGCAAATGCTGTGTATTCATCAATATTCCAATCAACCGGCGGAACATCGATATTATTCTGTTCTGCTAATTCTTTGTTTACATATACACCCCAGGGCTGGATGAACTGAGGTAATCCTGCCTGGAAACCATAATAATTCATCATCTTCATAACCGAAGGATTAAAAGATTTGTAAACCGGGTCGTCAGAGAAAACAGAAAGGTCTGCTATCATACCTCTTGCCACATCACCTGCAAGATCAGTGGACGCATAGATATCCGGATATTTTCCATGTTCCGCTTTAAAATCTTCAAGTTCCTGGCTCCAAGGTTTATCGTTTCCGTTTGGATCCCCAACCTTGGCATATACATTAATCTTAATATTGGGATAGGTCTTATTAAATTCTTTCGCCATTGCATAAATGGCTGCTTCATTTTGTCCCGTAAAATCTGCTGCGGTTAAGTCTTTATGCCCGATGTCCTCCATATACTGTCCCGAACCGGACCATACCATAACTGAAATATCACCCGATATTCCCGTATCCAGCTTTTCGTATTTCTTTCCGCAGCCTGGTATTACCATTACTGCAAGTAGCAAAAATACGAGTACTAACGCTTTTAACTTTTTCATGTCGTTCCCTCCACATAATATATAGTTTTAAACTACAAGCTGATTATAATATAAGATTTTATATTTTTCAATACATAAAAACATTTTTATTTCGTTTTTTATATTTTAAATTATATATATTATCTATTTTATTTCATTTGACGTGGTTGTAATTGTGCATATTTTAATTTTATATGTCATTTATCTTTTAAATTCTAATTCTATATATTATAATATCCCATATTATAACATTTAGTATGGTAAATACGTTTTTATATATTTTTGATACTGTAATTATGTTGCTATAAACTATATTAATATGCTTTTTTTAATACATATATTACAGTTTTTATTAATGCTAATCTTTCAGAATACGATTTATACATGATTAATGTTTAGTCATTTTAATGATTGTCTCGTATAGTTTAAAATAATTATACTTTAGAAGAATATATTGGTATTATATTTGTATATTATCACAACATCCTTATTTATATATAAAATTGTTTTTTATTTATCAAAGTTCTTAAATGCTGATTGGAGTTATGGAATATACAGGAACAATAAAAAGCTGCCGAAACCCCTTGATTTTTCTAAGGATTTTCCGGCAGCTTAAGAAGGCCTTTTAATTTAATTTGAAAACTTATCATTTTTTTATCAATGGGTTTTTATACCATGTTTAGATGCACTGAATATTTCTTCATAATATTTAAATATGCTCTGCTATTAAATACCTCATACACCGAACATGCTTTATCGATGATACATACGATAATACTTTCACGATAAATTGGAGGACAAGGTGTAAGCGGAAACATATGTTTTCTTATGATATCATCTTCTACCTTATCCAGATTCTTGATTTTTAGGGCATTATGCCAGGCAAGTTTCGGATGTCTGAAACCATGCAATCTATGACTCTTGTCTTTTACATGCCAGTCATAAAATACATAATCGTGGAGCAGCGCTCCTACAATAAGGTATTCGTAATTGCATTTAATTCCCAACATTCCGGCAAACTTTACACTATAATATGCAACCGCAATACTGTGCCAAAAACAACTGGTTGAATTATGCTGTATATTTCTGTTTAGCAGGCTATAATCTCCTACATTAATAAGCCATAATATTTTACGGAGGATTAAGTCCTCGGTATCTTTACTCCGTACTTCCATATTGATGTCATTCCCTTCTAAGAATAATCATTGGGCTTTTGGAAATCATCTTTTATGAAATCCTACAAAAATTAATATACAAATGTCTTTAATTGTGGTATTTTATAATAGTAGTGTCATGCAATAATATGACTTAAGTCAGGGAAAAGGAGAGGGATTTTATGAAAAAAAAGCATTGCAGCTTTCATCAGGCTATTTTAATTATTGTCCTGATTATTACTTATTCTTCCTTCTCCGATTATTCTTATACCATAACCTCCTCTGCCGGCAGCAATGATATGCGACTTAATCCAAATGCTATGCCACGCAGCGGTCCTTATGTATTCTATGCCCATCTTCCTTCTATGCCTTTAGAAGAAGAATATGCCAATACTCTCTATAAGGTTCCGTACCGACTATTTACATACCGTCTGGGAAATGCAATCGGTATGCTTCATACATTTTTAACCAGTACCTTCTCCATATCGTTTGTATTAGCTTTCCTGTATTTTCGGCTGCCGAAAGCGGACAAGCCCAGATTGTATTCTCTCTTACCCTTTGGGGGGCACGGGCCACCTAAGGATGGACTTATACTTAGTCTATCATAAAAATGTGAATAAAGAATGAATGTTTTACTGTTTTCATTCCCTGGCTGGATACGGGAACTTCCGGTACAGGTTCACTCTGCGTAATAGCGCAGGCATAATTATTAATATGCATAAAGAAAGGATTCAGAAATGAAGAACAAGAAACCCGTATTTTTTATTGTTTTATTAGTAGCCGTAGCAATGGCATACCTGGCAGCATTCGGTTTGCAAATTGGCTCTTTTAAAATTAAAGGCGCTCCGGATATCCGTTTCGGTATCGATATTCGCGGTGGTGTTGAAGCAGCTTTCCAGGCAGCTAATTTAGACCGCAAGCCTACTCCTAGAGAATTAGAAGCCGCTCGTTCCGTTATTGAAACAAGACTTGATAATAAGAATATTCTTGACCGTGATGTAACAATTGATAAGCAAAACGGATATATTATTGTACGTTTCCCCTGGAAATCCGATGAGAAGAACTTCGATCCCGATAATGCGATTGCAGAATTAGGTGAGACTGCTCTTTTAACTTTCCGTGATGATGACAAAAATATATTAGTAGAAGGTTCTCATATAAGCAACAGTGCTCCTGAGCTTGACAAGCAGACAAACCAATATGTAGTCAGCCTTACCTTTGACGAAAAAGGAACAAAGCTTTTTGCTGATGCTACTGCAAAGCTTGTAGGAAAAAACATCAGTATTTATATGGATGATACACTTATCCAGACAGCTGTTGTAAATGAATCTATTCCAAGTGGTAAAGCTCAGATTTCCGGTCATTTTACTTATGATTCTGCGAAAGCACTATCTGATAAGATCAATTCCGGTGCTCTTCCTTTCTCATTGATCACTAAGAATCATAATACCATAAGCCCTACCCTTGGTTCCGGTGCTCTCGATGTTATGCTTGAAGCAGGTATCCTTGCATTTGCAATTATTTGTTTACTACTTATGGGTTACTATAGAGTACCCGGAGTTGTAGCATGTATCTCCCTTTTAATTCAGACCTCCGGTCAGATACTTGCTCTTTCCATCCCTCAGATGACACTGACTCTTCCCGGTATTGCAGGTGTAATCCTCTCCATCGGTATGGGTGTAGATGCAAACGTTATCGTATCTGAACGTATTAATGAAGAAATCCGTTCCGGTAAGACCGTTCGCTCTGCTATTTCTGCTGGTTTCAAAGGTGCTTTTTCATCCGTATTTGATGGTAATATCACCGTGTTAATCGTTGGTGTAATCCTTATGATATTTGGTTCAGGTGCTTTACTTTCCTTTGCTTACTCACTACTTACTGGTATCTTCTTTAACTTCGTAGCTGGTGTTACAGCATCAAGGCTTATGATACGCTCCTTAAGTGAGTACGATGCATTAAGAAAGCCTTCACTTTATACTTGCTTTTCAAGGAGGAGAACACTATGAATAACGAAAACAACAATGCTTCCTTAACCATTGCTCCTACTACCGGTAAAATCATACATTTTTTCAGTAAACGTTTCATTTATTTTGCATTTTCACTGACCATTATGATTATCGGCCTTATCA
The DNA here is from genome assembly GCF_014218355.1 of Anaerocolumna chitinilytica. Classification (NCBI taxonomy): domain Bacteria; kingdom Bacillati; phylum Bacillota; class Clostridia; order Lachnospirales; family Lachnospiraceae; genus Anaerocolumna; species Anaerocolumna chitinilytica. The sequence goes on along the minus strand of NZ_AP023368.1, from coordinate 2,762,190 downwards.
CTCTTGCAACGGAAGGTGTACAATTAGATATACAATTCAAAGGTGGAGCCATGCTGAAATACACCTATACCGGTGATATCAGCGCTGATGATGCTGATAATGTGGCATCTGAAATTCTCGGAAGGCCTGTATCTTCCAATATAACCGAAGATATGAGAACCGGTGATAAGCGTCTTGTTCTTAATATTGCCGGTAATTATGGTGTAGATGCCAAAGATCAGGTTAAATTTGACGATGCATTAAAAGCTAAATTCCCCGATAACAAATTAGAGCTTAGTGAATCCTCCATGGTTGAACCATTTTTTGGGCATAAATTCCTGACCAATGGTGTTATTGCTATAGTACTCTCATTCTCTTTGGTATTAGTATATGTATGGATCCGCTTTAAGAAAATTGGTGGTCTCTCCGCAGGTTTTATGGCTATCGTAGCTTTAGTACACGATGTTTTAGTCGTATTTTTCACCTGCGTTGTATTCAGAATTCCCATTGGTGATTCTTTTGTTGCGGTCGCATTAAGTATTATAGGTTACTCTGTAAATGATACTATCGTTATTTATGACCGTATACGTGAGAACCATGATCTTCATCCTAAATTAGAGGTAGATACTCTTACAGACTTATCCATATCACAGTCAATTACAAGATCTTTAAATACTAACTTTGCAGTATTTTTAAGTGTAACTCTTGTATACGTTATGGCTCATATTAATAGTATTGATTCAATACAAAGCTTTGCTCTTCCTATGGCCATCGGTTCTGTAAGCGGATGTTACTCCACTATTTGCATTGCTGGTCCGCTTTGGGTAATGTGGCAGAAACATAAGGCAAAGAAGGCAGAAGTAAGAAGATAGTTAGAATCAGATATTTTAGTTCCCGATAACAAACAGCAGCGAATAGTTCTTTAACTATTGCTGCTGTTTTTATTTGTATAAAAGATTACAATTTCTTTAAGTTTCTATACATAATATTTACAATCCACATTGTTTGGGATACACTAATAGAATATCTGATATACATAGTAAAAGTGGCTGTTCCGGCAGATAAAATCACAACAGGATGAACAGTCATAATGAAAGGGTTTTGATATGAAAAAAAAATTTATAATCGCATTATCATCAATTGCAATGACAGCTCTTCTCTCCCCTCCTGCATATCATGGACTGGCTTATTCAAGTACCGGGATTGATTCCGTAACTGCTGCTTACGAAACAAATGATTCGGAATCAAATGTTTCGGAATCACTTGAACCCAAAGAGGTTTCTGCTGCTCCTGGTTATACCTCAACTGAACTCCAAAGTCTTCTAGATTATAACAAAGACGGTAAATATCAGCTTACGGTACATATTCCTGCGGGAAAATATATCACTACAAAAGAATTAAGGATCTACAGTAATACAACCATTTTGGCGGACAAAGATGCAGTGATTTATAAAAATCATCAAAGAGGCTCTTTCCTTGCGAATGATGTGAGCAAAGACCAAGGAGGTTATAATACCTCTTACAATATTACTATCAGTGGCGGTGTGTGGGATTCCTCTCCCATAGCGGATAAGAATAAAGGTACTGAAAGCTTCCGCTTTATTCATGCTACTAATGTAACCGTAAAAGATGCAGAAATATGTAATGTACCTGTTAACAGTCATTTAATTACCTTTGCTGGTATCAAAAATGGTTTAATTGAGAATTGTAAAATCCACGGCTATGATGGTGCGGCTCCCAAGGAGGCTATCCAGTTAGATATTGTCCATAACAATGTTGTTGTACCATCTAACCAGTCAAAATACATCAAATATGATGACCTTCCCTGCGATGGAATTATAATTCGCGGTAATGAGATCTACGATTATCCGAGAGCTATCGGCTCTCATACCTCTATAAAAGGGGTATTTCATAAAAATATTACGATTACCGGAAATACACTGCATGATTTGACAGAAGCAGGAATTAAAGCCTACAATTATGAGAATCTTGAAATCAGTAATAACGATATATCAAATGTCGGAGTAGGTGTTCTAGCTTATACTTATATTAACAACGAATCCAATCACTATTTGGATGCTTTAAGTACCACAACCCAAGAACCGCTTCCGGATAATTATAATATTAAAATTTCGAATAATACCATATCAGACATACATAAAGCGCCTTCTACAGCTGTCACAAGCTGGGGAGATGCAATAAGGGTTATCGGTACCTACCAACGTCCTATGGCAGGCGTTACAATTGAGAATAATACAATAAGTGCTACTAAACGCTATGGTATATTTATAGAAAAGGCACCTAACAGTACGATTGTTAAGAACAAGATTAACTCGACTGCCAGTACAGGTATCTATTTGATGAACGGCTGCGATAATTCCAATATTCAAGACAATAACATGGATAAGATTGGAAGTTCAGGTGGAAATGCTGCCGGGATAGGGTTATTAGGTACGAATAATACTACAATAACAAAAAATACTATTACTTCTCCTGCTAAGAATGGAATTTATCTGACCAGTAAGAGCAGTTCCTGTAATGTTTCGGGTAATGTAATATATTCTTCTGGAGGTAATGGTATCGCAACATACAGCAATAGTGATAATACAGTTATTTATGGTAACTTTATTTCCGGTTATAATCTTAATGGAATCTTTGCTTATGATACGGCTTCTGCTGACATCAGTCAGAATGAAATTTATGGTAACATCAGCAAAGATAAAGATGGTATTCATATACAGGGTGTAAAAGATATTGATAATACCTTTACTCTAAAGAATAACTATATCAATTCTACCAACAGGTACGGAATATATGTCAATGCAAGCAATAGTTTAATTGAGACAAATACAATTACAAAAACAACAGAATATTCAATCTTCCTGGACAGCAGAAGCAATGGAAGTAAACTATTCGACAATACATTTGATAATAGTATTTGGCAAAGCTAGCTATTATTAAAATAAAAGCCCTATGCCTTCAACAACTTATCGTTATATGTGAGCTGTTGATTGTCATAGGGCTTTTATTTATTATTTTTATTTATTATTCGGAACGCAAAGCTTCTATTGCATTTTTTCTGGAAGCCATCTTTGCTGGTATATGTCCTCCCAGTACTGTTAGTATTGTACTAATTGCTACTAATAGGACAGCATGCTCGATTTCAAGATGGGCTACATTATTAAGTTCTGTCATCTTATAAAGAATCGAATTAATAGGGAAAGTTAACAGCCATGCTAACACCACTCCAAGAATTCCGGAGAATACGCCAAGTATTGTAGTCTCTGCATCAAATACACGGGTAATATCTTTTTTTCTGGCACCTAATGCTCTGAGTATCCCGATTTCTTTTGTTCTTTCCAGTACTGAGGTATAAGTTATAATAGATATCATAATAAGACTCACCACAAGTGATATTCCTGCAAAAGCAATTAGGACAATCGTTATTCCATCCATAATACCGCTGGTTAGGCTTGACATAGTTGCTGCAAGATCCGTATATACCACTTGATCCTTTGTATCTTTTCCTTTGTTATACTGATCCAAATAATCCGTAACAGCGTCCTTATCATTAAAATTATATGGGTATACCATTATAACATAAGGAGTGGCATTTCCACCAAGATAAGAAAGAAAAGTATCTTTCGTTTCTTCGTTCAGTTTCTCATTTGTAATTATATTCAAATCACTTTTTTCCTGGGCCTTAACAATATCAGAAGTTTTAGCATTTTTAATTACCATGTCAGATAGCTCATCACTGTATGCAATGCCGGGATTTAGAAGCGCCATTGCTACATCTTCTTTCTGCCTTACCACTCCTGCAATTTTAACCGAGATATCTTCTCCTGCATCATACATTGCCTGATAATCACTTCCGGGTAGATAGGTTCCCACCGGTGTCTTAGTATAATAAACATTGTTCGGAATTATCTTAAACTCTGTACCTATAATATCGCTAAAATTGATGTTCTTTTTCCCTTCTGTATCAAACCCAAGGTTTTTTAGGATGTTATAGTCCAACTTGTTATTCTCATCTATAACTAGTACCAGATCTGTCGCACTGGTAGGATATGCACCTGCCATAAGGTCATAATTCTTCGTAAGATAGGACTCCTCATCTGCTTTTAGCTGTTTGGGATAAGAAGATAGACCCATTGCAGAAGCCAAACCGCCGCCCTGGGATTGTCCATTTCCTGATGTGCTGTCTTTACTGCTTAAGGTAACCGGTATAACCTTTTCATCCACTTTACGTACCATATTCATAGAGACTAATCTGGTATAACCAATACTGCTGCAGATATTGGGATCAATCTTATTCAGGTAATCAAGATAATCCTGTGTAAAAATGTTCTTATGACTTATTTGGGTATCTGTCGGATCATAGAGTGTAACTTTATCAGTGGCAGCATAGGCACTCTTCTCCTCCTTATTGTCGGCTCTCATCTTTTGCATGCTTTCTGCATCGATTGTTGCGGCAGTTTGTGATATGATAATAGGAAATTCTGCCATGGCATCTCTCTGAAATTTATCAATTTGAGTCTGAAAGCCTGATGATAAGCTTAAAATCACCGCAATACCAATAATCCCGATACTGGATGCAAAAGCAGTAAGAATGGTTCTGCCCTTTTTCGTACGAATATTATTAAAGGATAATCGAAGGGCTGTAAGAAAATTCATACTTGTCTTTTTCAGCTTGAATTCATCAGCCTTCGGCCTTTCCTTATGAGGATGAGAGTCAGATATGATTTTACCATCCTGAAAACGGATAATACGATCAGCATAGTTTTCAGCAAGCTCCGGATTATGCGTAACCATAATAACCAAACGTTCCTTGGCAACTTCCTTAATCAGTTCCATAATCTGTATACTGGTAGTGCTATCCAGTGCACCTGTAGGTTCATCACAAAGTAGAATCTCCGGATTATTTGCTAAGGCTCGTGCAATAGCAACACGCTGCATCTGTCCTCCGGATAATTGATTAGGCTTCTTATGCAGATGCTCTTTTAAGCCGACCTTTTCCAGTACCTCTAGTGCTTTCTTATGCTTTTCTTCTGCGGACACACCGCTTAAGGTCATACCAAGCTCAACGTTTGCTACAATGCTTAGATGCATAATTAAATTATAACTTTGAAATACAAAACCGATAGAATTATTCCGGTACGCATCCCAATCTCTTTCACTAAAATCCGCAGTTTTCTTTCCCTTAATAACAAGTTCACCCGAATCATAGCGGTCAAGTCCACCAATAATATTAAGACAGGTAGTCTTTCCGGACCCACTGGAACCAAGAATTGCAACGAATTCTTTTTGCCTGAAGGCCACACTGATTCCGTCCAACGCTCTTGTTTCTATGCCACCGACATTATAACTTCTTTTTATATTTATTAACTCCAGCAATTTTTTTCTCCTCCTTATACATTAAGTATCCTGCTGTATTCATGCCATTATACAAAGGAGGCGGTTATAAGTCAAAAAAAATGCTCTTAAATATTGTTAAAATTTTATTATACATATTGTATATTTTTACTTCATAATTTTATGCATTTTTTATAATTACCAGTTTCATCTCATAATCTATTGATTATAAAATGTGCCAAAATAAATATTAACAGTATTTAGACATTCTTAACATTGAAAATCCCTCAAAGGTAGGTTTAGTCATTTATCATATCTACTCTTGAGGGATATATCTCAGCATATTTTATATATTTCTTTTAGCCTTATTAATAGCTCCTTCATTTTTATGGATGAAGCTCCTTTGTTTTACTTACCCTTAATGTTTCATCAAATAAAGATTATCTTTTTTCTATAAATTCTAACATTAATGAAAGTAACTCCCAATGTTATTACAACGACTGCGATAAAATACAGGATGTTCTCTTTCATGTTCGAATTATCTGACATAGTCTGAAATAGTTGAAACGAGTTATTGATACTTAAAAAGTTTAATGTTGTAACTCCAATATACCCTAGAAATAAAGGGAATAGGAAAAGTACTGATGAGCACAATATTACTAATGATTGTTTTCTTAATAACAGAGACTGCAATATAACTATCTGGGTTATCATTACAACTGTCAATAATGTTAAGAATATAGCAAAGATAATAAAGCCTATAATGCTAAACTCAATGGTCAGATTTGCGTATTTTTGTATGCTTTGTATCGGCAGTTTTACATCGGAAATTCTATATTTAAGAAACATATTTATATAACTCATAAAAGAAATCAAGATAAATAGGATGGATGAAAATAAAGTTGCCACAATAGTTTTTATATAGAAAAGCTTCTTCTCTCCGCCTACTGTACAGCGTAAAATATTTTCCATCCCACTTTGGGAATCTACTGGAAAAATACAGCTAATGCAGACGATAATTAATACGACGATATAAATGGCATATATATAATCTCGTTTTTCGTTATCAAACAAATAGTCTGAGGATACCTCAGATACAATCCCGGGCTTTGATGAAAGTTTTAGCGACGTAAGATACTCGAATTGCTTTTCAAAACGCGAAAAACCGACGTTTTTCTCAATGTCAAATTGCAGAGAATTGAATTCGTTCTGATATTCTTCTTTTGAACTAGTACCATTTTTGTATTTTTCACTAATTGCAACCATCTTGTCCGGAATACTATTGATATCATTTATTTCTGCCTGGATTAAACTGTTTTTATCTTCTGTCAGTATACCCTCATACTTGTTAATAAAAGTTAGATAACTTGAAGTTTCTCTGTTAACATACAAAGGAGTTTGATCGATAGAACAATACAAAATAAACCCTAATGCTAAAACAACAAGAAATCGCTTATTCGTAAAAAAGGTTTTATAGAATTCATGGTACAATAAACTAACAGAACCAAAGTACCTTTTTCTGCGTTGAAAGAGCCTGTTCACAAGATGAGGCCTTGTAAATCCTTGCCATCTCAAAGTGAATAGCCTTAGATTAATTAATATCAATAAAATAGAAGCTATTATGATTGAAACAACTGTGATGAAAATCCTGTTACACGGATACCCAAACAAGTTGATATTCGTATAAATCCGAAACATACCAAAAGTATCAAGAAAGGAAAAAATATTAATATATTTCAAAAGATTAAATACAGAAGCAGGATGTATCAATAAATAAAATAAATATTCCACACAGAAGAATACAAGAATCAATAAATATATAAATGAAGAAGATTCACTAAGCTGAAAAAACAGCGCAAGAATAAGCGCAACTAAAACCATCACCGCAAGCTTTGTGAAAAAAAAGCATAAAAGATATTCGCCTATCGTAAGGATAACAGGACAATCTCGAAAAGCACTTATGGACTGGATATATCTTGATAACTCTCCAAAACCCAGCATTTGCTTCGCCAGATATAGCTCTGTTCCATACACTACAGTAACCCCAAGAATCGTAAACAATAGCAATACTATAATTTTAGAAAATATAACGGGCAGATGACCTTTAACCGTAGCCTTAAGTATCTTTAAGAGCCCATTCTCACGTTCCACAGTAAAAATATAGTAACATAATATAAACAGAAAGGCTATTAATAAGCCATCAGTATATATGAACTTTGAAATGGTCAAAACACCGGAATCATTACCTATCGACAGCTTAATAGTCTTCATTTTATCAAAATCAGACTGTGTTTTTTCTATATTACGATGTGCAAATGATCCTTTCGTACGAAAAAGTGAAGAGTTTAGCATAGCTTGCGTGCGTTGATCCAAGGAGGAAATAAAGACATCATAAGATTTTATATACTCTAATTGAGAAATCAAATAATATAGTTGTTCATTTTCCATCCCGAGTCTGGACACATCAATCTTATCTTGATCTTTTAGAAGAGCTAACGCTTCAACATCATCCCCATAAAAGGTACTAGCATAATCCAAAAAAGCTTTTTCGGCAAGTTTCTCATCCTGATAGGTCGAGCGGAGATTTTGCAGTGTCATTCGCAAATCATTTATTTCCCGCCGACTACTCGCAGTGTTAAGGGCTTCGTCTACCGGCATGTTTGAATAATAATCTATGTAAGTGTTCTGAATCACATTAACCGAATGGGCTTCTTTTATAAATAAAAAAATAGACAATGTCAGAAAGAAAAGTAAAAGAAACCAAATGACCTTATTAAAAAAATTTTTAATTAATTCACCTGAAAATATTCTCATTGTTATCCTCATTAAATAAGTACAGATAGACGCTTTCTAAATTTGGTACGGCAGCCGTCCACGAAAAATCTTTTGGGCAAGATTCTGACATTACATATACACAAAGAGTACCATCCCTCTGAGGGACTACACTGCTGACTGCAAATTTTTGCCGAATCCCTTCAAGCTCATCTGCAGGGATACTGCTTTGCCATATCTTAGAGGACATGGATTGTAAAATGTTAAGCGGGGAATCCTTTAAGACCAGCTGTCCCTGCTTAAGAAAGATAATCTCTTTTGCAATATTCTCAATATCACTGACTACATGGGTGGCAAAGATTACTATCTTACTTAAAGATATCTCACTGATAAAATTTCGGATGCTTACTCTCTCCATCGGGTCAAGACCAGCTGTTGGTTCATCCAGAATAAGCATCTGCGGGTCATTCAGAAGTGATTGCGCAATGAGTATCCTCTGTCTCATACCACCGGAAAATGTGCCTAATTTTTTATGTGCATCTTTCTGCAAATGGGTTAATTCTAATAAAAAGTCAATTTTATCTGATGCTTGTCTGCGGGTCAGACCTTTTAAGGCAGCCATATACCACAGAAATTGCCTGGCTGTGAAATTATGATATAAATTCTGCTGCTGCGGCATATAACCTAATATGTTCAGGAACTTTTTTCCCAAATCTTCAATGTTTTGACCGTTCCATAAACATTTTCCCGAACTGGCATTGATATTGCCTGAGATAATATTCATTAATGTGGATTTACCGGCACCATTTGGCCCAAGTAACGCATAGACACCTTCTGATAAGTCTGCGCTAAAGTTATTTAGTGCAATGGTATTCTTGTAATTTTTTGATACACTTTCAAATGAAAACATCATTGTGGAGTCTCCCCGGTTCTTATGAAGTACTTTTAATTGTAGGACGCATCTTTCCCTGCTCTATTTTAAATAATAACTTCCATTGCATTTTTCCCGTAGATATCTGACTCTTATCCGTATAATAAATTGTAAAAAAGTTATTATCCAGTTGTTGTAAAAACATATGATCTTTACCACCGGGAATGATGCTCTGTATACTTCCAAAGGAACCCGTCGGAATGCTGTCTACCACTTTGCCGTCAATTGTATATAACGTAAGCCGTTGCTCTTCTGCCGGCTTGCTGAAAGGACTCCATTCCACGTCATGGGCATATAGATACTGTCCATCGGAGTTGACTCCAACCGGAAATCCGGGGTCAAAACTACTTTTTATATTATTTCCATCAATATCAGCGATAAACGCTTCCTGGTTTTCAAGTGACATTTCAGGAAACTTCAGCTTCGTTTTTCTAAAATACATTTTATCATTAATAAAGGAAGGTATACCGGTGGAAACCAGTACCGGATTGTCAAATAGCACTTTTGTTTCTCCGGTTACTGTGTTATATCTCACTGTCCTATCAAGATTTCCTTTCTCAGTAAAATCAAAAGAATCCATATATACGTAATTCCCATAGCACAGTATGTCACTCACATTCCCAAAAACGAATTTATCTTTATAAATTTCCTTACTTCTTCCATTTAGCTTAGCAGCATTAACACACACAGTCGACTGTCCATCAGCGTCCCATACTTGTGCTGCGTAATACACTGTCCCTCTATGTAGAGCAGCTGCGCTGATAATCCCATCAACCTTGAATAAAGATTTCCTCTTGGTTCCGTCAAGCGAGACCTTCAATAATTCACTTTCGCTCGTTGTTGTGGTGCGAGTTACAAAGATATATAGCGATCCCTTATAATAAAATAAGGATTTTGCACCCTGAAAAAATGCATTGCAATAAAGTCTTTTTGTGGAATCAGTTTCTTCATCGTGCAGACAATTTGGTTTATCGCAAACAATAACAGGCGTCATATTCGATTTATCCGCACAATATAGATAGTCACCGCTAAAAAAATAGTAGCCTTTCTCACTTTCAGCCATAGGCTGTGCATCCGCGCTACAATAGTAATAAAATTGGGAATCTTCACCTTTTATATAACGGTTTTCATTTAAAATTTTGGGGGAGCATCCTGATAGCAATACTATCCCTACTATCATTATTAAGAAAATCACTTTTAGAACATTCTTCAACATTTATTCCTCTCAGCTTCCTAAGTGGGGGATTAAATCCCCCACTTAATCTTCCTTTTGATTTGTAAATAAAATTAAATCTTTTAAATGAAAATAATTTTAGAGGCATTTACATTCAATCTCTCCTTTTCAATTAAGGAGTTACATAGCTGCTCCAAGTGGCAGTTTCTCCAATACCAGTTGACGTATTGTATGCAGCATAATAGTGGCTGCCTGTTGCGGAAATTGAGTTGACATATGTATAAGGTGCTGTCGCTGTTACGGATTTCTGGTTAGCAGGACCACTTTCAGTTGCAGTAACTGTCTTTGTTGTATTTGCAACTCCATAGGTAAGCGTTACTGACACACTTACACCATTGATACTACCTTTAGGACCAGCACTAGCAACGGTTGATCCCGTAGCTGAAACAGAAGTAACCGATGCCAAGGTTACTGATCCTGTACCACTTGCAGAAGGTGTACTGGCGTATGTAGTGTTGGTTGCTGCATTTACAGATAATGTACTAGAACCTAATAAGCAAAGAGCTAAAGCCATAGAGATAAACTTTTTCATTATGTTGTTTCCTCCTTTATTTATATGTTTTATAATAATTTCACGGTTTTCTGTAAAACCTCAAATAAACTTCTTGCTGTTTTCATATATACCTACAAGCGTTTTTCTTAGTCCCTGATGGGGCTCAAATAGTTCCATTACAAGTTCACGCTACCCAGTTGTAATTTTCAAGGAACGTATTATATATATGGATACAAAGCCTATGATTTATAAGGAATATAAATCCCGAAACAACTGAAAAGCTAAAATAACTTGTCCATTGGAATCACTCCCTTCTATCAATTCACCTGTATACAAATGTTTTATACATGAATTGATCCCCTCTTGCAAATGAATCAGCTGTTTTAATAATTATAATTCTAGGTAATTTAAATGGAATTTTGAACATTGTCTACAATTAATCCAAATCTAATTAATGCAGAAATATTAATATCCACTTACTTTTTAACAAAATTGAAATTAATTGCCTAAAATTATAAACGATTATATATTCAGCTATCAGTGGTTTTTAATTATTTTTGTTATAATATAAATGTCAATATTAATATTAATACCTTCCAAAATAAATCATAGGAAAAACACATAAAAACGCACTATTATAGTAGTCATATATAATATGATTGTATAATACTATATATGTCATTATCTGTCAATATTTTATTTTACTACCGAGCTCTATAAAGCAAGTTACTGAAATAATTGTTAATATTATTATTTAAAACAGGGATACATACATTCTAACTAAAAATTCAAATCTGATTTTGATTACTCGTAAGTGTAAAATCACTTATTTATAAGAACATAAAAAAATAGCCAGCAAAACCATCTGGTTATGCCAACTACTTTTTGTTTAAAACATATTATAAGAAATTGATTTCCTCTGACTGTCCAAAAATATAAAATCCGTCGCAGCCCTGTTCCTGTAATTTATCAATAAACTTACCGGTTTTCTTTGGTTTCACATACATAGCAACGTTAAATTTACCACGGATTTCTTTTGCATACTCCATGGCCGGGATAAAATCTTTCTCCTCATAGAGAACCGCAATCTGTTTCATCCTATCCGGAATCTGGAATCCTATGTCGGTAAGTATCCCAAAGATTCTCTCAAAACCTATGGAGAAGCCTACTGCAGGAACAGTCTCATTTAAGAATTTACCAATCAGATTGTCGTACCTACCACCGCCTGCTATGGCACCTCTGAATTTGGTGCTTTCAACTTCAAATACGGTTCCGGTATAATAGCCCTGTCCTCGGATAAGGGTAATATCATATTCCACATCAAATTCACTATTTAATGCTTTAACTGAATCCAGTATGAAACGTATCTCCTTAACACTCTCTTCCTCGGGGCATAGTCTTTCTGCCTCTTCTAAGGTGAATGGCTTAGTCGATAACACTTCTGCTAATTTATGAATACTTTCTGACTTAAAACCTTTTGTACTTAACTCATCCTTTACACCATCCAGTCCGACCTTATCCAGTTTATCGATGGATATACAGACACTGTCTAACTCTTCCGGCTGAAAACCTGTGGTCATAAGAATTGCTTTTAAAAGTTTTCTGTTGTTAATCTTAACTTTAAAATCACCAATACCGATATTCTTAAGTGCTTGTGCAGTGGTGGTTATTAATTCCACTTCAGCAGTCAGGGATGAAGTTCCGATAATATCAATATCACATTGATAGAACTCTCTTAAACGGCCTTTTTGTGGGCGTTCTGCACGATATACTCTGTCAATCTGAATGCATTTAAAAGGAGAAAGCAGTTTTTCTTTATTATTGGCATAATATCTGCTAAGAGGAAGTGTCAAGTCATAACGAAGACCCATGTCACAAAGTTCTTTCTCATCTTTTGCTTCCAAGGCTTTTTCCAGCTTATCGCCCCTCTTTAACACTTTAAAGATTAGATTTAAGTTTTCTCCGCCTTCGCTCTTATCCAAATTCTCTATATCTTCGATAACCGGAGTCATTATTCTTTGAAAGCCGCAGGACTGGTATGTTCTAAGTATCTCCTCCATTAAAAAGTCTCTTAATGCTGCTTCCTTGGGTAAATAATCATTGGTACCTTTTACGGTAGAAGTTTTCATTTTTGGTAAATCCTTTCTTACGTTTTTTACTAAAGTTTTCTCTACTTATTCTAATTGAAGGGCTATCCTTCATAAAAATTTCGATGTATCACATGCATTGGGCATACCGCCGATTAACTGCATTTTATACACCGAAAGATACACTTCTATATTCGCAGGCAATTAAAAGCCAAGAGTATTCTTACTGAATACTTTAATGGAACTGAATGGATTTGTCAAGCAGATAGTAGTCCTTATCGTGGCATCCTGCGAATACCTGAAAAGCTCCATAACGCACAATCTGTTCAATGGCACAAAAAGAATTAAGTGTTTCACCTGCTAAATTTTTGCCATCAGGCGGAAACTTTCCAAAATTATCAACACTATTATAAATGCAGATTTCTTCCCCTACTGATTTATATGGTTTTAACTGAAAGCACTGTGCAAATAACTCCTGTACCGGTCCAAGGCGTTTAAGAAGAGTCATTTCCTGCATTGTTAAGGGCAAATGACATACGATATCTAAAAACGCTTCATATCGGTAATTGGTTAATGTCCTATAAGTATCAGCAAACTTCTCATCACCGGCCCTTGGAGCACCAAAAGTATAGAGAGTAATCTTATCCTTGTATTTTCTGTCATGGATTTCTGACAGCATCGCACCCATAATTGTAGCAACTGCGCCGCCTTTACTATGTCCGGTAAGGATTATTTCCGGTGCTTCATATTGATTTGCTAGTTGATTATACAATTCCTCTGCTTTCGGTATCATTTCTCCCTTAAGACTTTCAGCCGCCAGGTAAAAGCCTTCGTGTACATTCCCCTGTCCATAAGAAAAAGGTATTTGCACAGCCAAGAAATTATTCAGCCAATCAAGGATACTTCCTGTTAATGTATCATCACCATCAGTACCCCTTAGAGCAATAATAAGTTTATTCTTAGATATACCCATAAGGCCTGCATGAATATTGTTAATACCGGCAGTAAAGGTATAGACTTCTTTCGTAAAACCTGCCGTGCGATACCAGTTATAAGGTACTCCTCCAATCCATTCATCAATCCTGAACCGACAGGTGGCTGGCAATTTCCCATTCTTAATATGATATGCCAGTTTGGAGGCAGCTAACATAGGCATTACATCTTTGCTATCCTGCATAAAATTAACCATGCCTTTCTATAACCTGCAAGCTTTGAACTGCAGATATTAAATTGATGTGAAAAGATTATACGACCTGATTACTGTTCCTGCATATTCCTGTCAGTGTGATATCAATTCTGGTATCAACTCCATCTAAATTCGAGACTGTGCCTACCAGAACCAGAGACACCTGATTCTTTATCGGTATTAATAAATGCTTCTCTTCCCCGGTGTTCAGATATATGTCATCAATTATGCTCATTTCCTTCATTTCCCCGCCAATTATTAAGGTTAAGGTACACTTAATTATACTTCCTGTATACCTCTTTAGAAGGATTTCACATTCTTCCCAGTAGCAGTCGTTCGTAAGAGAAAGGTTATCAATACTTCCAATGGAGTTAAAATTCCCCATCCAGACTACAGAACTTTTTCTGATTTTCCCTTCTGTCTTTCCTATCATCACATCTTTTATTGGATTACCTTTGACTGCTTGGCTTTTAAAGGGTTCCTCTTTGTTATGTAAAAAATCATGATAATTGGATTCAATCTCCAGTCTGTGTAGTTCGCCTTCCTCTGGTTCTGAAAGGATAAGCCTCATTGTTCCTCCATTCACCCAGCCTAAAGAAATAGTTTCCTTATCATTCAATCCCCTGGCAGATAAATTTTTAAAATATACTTTTATATCTTTATCCAAGCCCGTTTCATATGCCATAAGCATAAAAGAACTCTCAGTTCCTGACAGTTCATAGCATATGGCTGCTGCCAGCCTTTCTTCACAGTAATCTATCGTATCCTCCCATTCTATATAAGCGACAGCTTCAGAGTATTTTCCAATACATTCAGGGAAACAAAATTGTTTCATGCGATACCTGAGGTTACGGGTCATAATCCAGTCATAATCTGTATCATTTATAAGAATAATGTACCCTTCCTGCTTCATACATTCTGCTCACCTTTATTCTTTTCTATAATTTATGAGAGAATGAACCTTTACATAACTTGATTTCAACAATTGTTATTGTTAAGGCACAGATTTCCAAATGCACTTAGACCCTGTTCGAAATTAACACCATATCTGGTGTCTGTTTTATCATTGTAAGTTCTAAGTATTGCATCTGTAGTAAAATCAACTGCCAGTTTCATGGACTGCTCTAATGATTGATTACATAGTAAACCGGAGAGCAATACACTTGAAAATACATCACCGGTGCCATGGTACATACCCGGAATCTTTTCTCTAAAATAATAGTTAACACTTTTGGTAATACAATCATAAGCTGCCGCACCCATTTGACCTTCTTCCAGATAAACTCCGGTCAGCACAATTTTCTTAACTCCTGTGGAAGATAGCCTGCTTAACAAACCTTCTATATATTCTCTAGTATATGGTCCTTCCTTATAATCTTCTCCCAGTAAAAGAGCAGCTTCTGTAATATTAGGTACAATAACATCCGCTTTTGCACATAGCTCAAACATTCCTTTAGGAAAGCTTTCATCAAAAGCCGTATAAAGTTTCCCGTTATCACCCATTACCGGATCGACTAAGATTAAGGTATCTGCTTCACGAAACATATCAAATATTTCTGAAACCATTGTAAGTTGCGCATAGGAACCCAAATAACCGGTATAAATTGCTTCAAACCGCAGGTCAAGAGATTTCCAATGCTTTGCCACCGGTATAATATCTTCGGTTAAATCTCTAAAAGTATAACCTTCAAATCCTCCTGTATGAGTAGATAAAACAGCTGTTGGGATAATACTGGTCGCAATCCCTGCCGCTGAAAGTATTGGCAGTGCAACGGTAAGTGAACACCTTCCAAAACAAGATATATCATGAATTGCTGCTACTCTTTTCTGCATTTTATATTCCTCCGATTGTATATTTTCATTAGGACTATCTTAAAGGAAAACTGGTATGATATCAATCTCCAGTTTTTCTTTTTTTAGCCTATCCAGTTCAAAGAAAAATGTCGATATTTATATTATATTGTAATTTTAAAGAAAAAGAGTTACAATATCTTATCAGTTCTAAAGCTATCTATTTTACTTTACCGGGAGGGTTTACATATGAAACTTAGAAACTTAAAAGTGAAAACACAAATAGCAATACTTTCAGCAGTTTTAGTAATTGCTACCATCTTAATCGGTGCAATATCACTGATTAACCAGCAGCAGACTTTAGAAAACGATCTAAAAGTACAAGAAACAGGTATACGTGCTGACTATGATAACAATATTAAAGAACAGGTACAAAGCGCAATCTCTATGCTAAATCATGTTTATGCTAAATATCAGAAAGGTGAATATACCCTGGATGAAGCAAAAAACATAAGTGCTGATTTGCTTCGAAATATGTCCTATGGAGATAATAATTACTTCTGGGCCGATACCTACGATGGAACGAATGTCGTACTCCTTGGCAGTAAAACAGAAGGTACCAATCGGTTAAACAATGTAGATAAAAAAGGATTTGAATTTATGAAAGCAATTATTCAGACAGGGATAGACGGCGGCGGCTTCACAAATTACTGGTTTCCAAAGCCTAATGAAACAGAACCCCTGCCTAAACGAAGCTATAGCCAGGCATTCGAACCGTTTTCCTGGGTTATCGGTACCGGTAATTACACTGATTATATCGATAAAACTATAAAAGAACTATCTCTTCAACAGGAAAAGAAAGTTAAACAGACGATGTTTAACGATGTTATTATCATAAGTATTACTGTCCTTTTTTCACTTTTTTGCTGCTTCGATATCATTAAGCGAATCAATAAAAACTTTCGTTCAATCAGTATATACTTAGGACAACTTGCAAAAGGTGATTTTCGTGCAAATCTGCCGGATGGTCTTAAGAACAGAAAAGATGATTTTGGCTTATTGGCTATAGATCTGGAATCTATGAAACATTCGGTTAGCGCACTTCTTTTGAATACCAAAAAGGAAGCCGATGATATTATACTTTCCGTGGCTAAAGCAAACGAGAATATGAAAGCTCTGAATAGCAATTTACTTGAAATATCTGCAACCACACAAGAACTGGCCGCCGGTATGGAAGAAACAGCAGCCTCTACCGAAGAACTTAATTCAACCTCTATTGAAATTGAAGCAGCTGCAAGAAATATAGCTGAGAAGTCTCAAGAAGGCAGCATGAAGGTTCTAGAGATTAATAAGCGTGCAGCCAATACAAAAGAAACTGCAAGCAATTCCCAGCAGATGATATCACAGATATCTCATGAAATCAGCAGCAGTTTAGAAGCAGCTGTAGAACGCGCTAAAATTGTTGAGCAGATTGATATCCTATCCCACTCAATCATGAACATTACATCTCAAACCAACCTATTAGCTCTAAACGCTGCCATTGAAGCCGCCAGAGCTGGTGAAGCCGGAAAAGGGTTTTCTGTAGTAGCAGATGAGATCAGGCATTTAGCAGAACAGTCAAAATCTATGGTTGAGCAGATACAGTTGGTAACCTCAAAAGTTACAGAAGCTGTCAATGATCTTTCCGGCAGCGCAAACAGTCTCCTCACCTTTGTATCTGGAGACATCAAGAATAGCATGAACAATTTCCTTTTGATCGCCAATGACTATAATGATGATTCTATCTATATGGACAATATGATAACAGATTTCAGCGCTACCGCAGAGCAGTTATTAGCTTCTATTCATAATGTTTTATTAGCTGTTAACCAGATATCTCTTGCTGCTTCTGAAGGGGCTTCCGGAACGAGTGATATAGCAGCAAAGGTTACTGATGTTAATAATAAATCCTTTGACGTTGTAAATCTTATATCCTCTGCCGACACCAGTGGTTTGACCCTTAAGAAAGAAATCAGTAATTTTAATATCTAGAATCATTACTCCACTTTAGTCATCTTTAATCATTCCGCCTGACAGAATATAATAACAGTCAGGCGGATATTTTATTTAAAATTCATTTTTTAGATCTCTTTCAAACAATTGTTCCAGAATGGTATGAATATCCTTCTTCTGATAAAGGATGTCGTATACCGCTTTGCATATAGGCAGCTCAACCTGATAACGTTCTCCAAGTTCTATCAGTGCTTTTACCGTATAATAACCTTCTGCTAACTCAATATATCTTTCACCCCTGGCTAAACATTCTCCATATTTGCGGTTATGACTAAATTCTGAGAATACGGTTGCCTGGTAATCCCCCAAATGGCATAACCCATATGCGGATAATTCACTTCCCCCCATTGCTTTGATGAGTCTGGCAATCTCTCTCGTTCCTCTTGACATTAAAGCACCCTTTAAGGTGGTCAGCTTCAACCCATCTAACATTCCGGCAGCAATTCCTATTACATTTTTAGCTGCTGCTCCAACCTCATTCCCGGTTAGGTCACAGCCATAATAAAATCGAATCAGCTCACTTGAAAATTCTTTTACAAGCTTTTCTTTTACAGAATCGCTTTCACTGTCAATGACCATACAATTCGGGATATTATTTAAGTATTCCTGTACATGACCCGGACCAAGCCATACAGCCACGTGATTCGAGGCATCCAAGGTTTCCTCTGCAATCTCTGAAAGCCGCTTTCCGCTTCCAATCTCAATACCTTTCATGCATAAAACTATGATCTTATTCTTAAGAGAATATTCTTTTAATTCCTCCATCAAATCCCTTAATCCCTGGGCATTTATTGATATAACAATAACTTGAGCTAGTTTTACTGAATCCAGTTTACTGATCAGACAAACACTGTCCTTCAAGGTCAGAAGGCCATTACTTCTGGTATTATAAAAATCTTGCATATGTTTTGACGAACTCCTGCCATATAATGTTACTGTTTGGCCTATTTTATCTAAATACCAGGCAATAAAAGAGCCCCATCTGCCACAACCTATTACTGTAATATTCATTTTAGTATCCTATACCTTTCTTTTGAATTTTTGAATTTTGGTTAATTTCTATATATAGAACAATAAAAAGAGCCGATTAACCTCTAAACAATTGTTTTGAGAATCGGCTCTGGGGATGCTTTAATAACTATTGTTATAGTAACATAAAACCGTGTAGAAATCAAGTGTTTTTTTGTAAATAATGTTAAATTCTTTTGTTAATATGTCAGTCCATAGCCTAAAGGAAATAATAAACTTGATTTTTTACTTCCAATATCCTTTGTATGCTTATAATAAGGCATTGCAAGCTTCCCGGTAAAAGAAGTTTCTCCTGTTAAGACGGAGGCTACTCCATCCCCCTCTGTACCTGGCAGATAACACATCACAATACTATCCCAATCTTTCATATAATTAGTAATCAATACATTTCTTCCGGCTACAATAAGAGCAACTGTAGGTTTTCCAAGACTCTTAGCATATTCGATGGCATCCTTGTTACCCTCCAACCCTTTCTTTCCGGTTATGGATAAATCGGTAGTATCACCTTCATACTCTGCATAAGGCATTTCACCCACTGCAAGTATAACAGCATCTGCCTGTGATGCTTTATCTTTATCTGTAATAATGGTAAGATCATACTGCTTTGCATATTCTTCTAAACCTTCTAAAATAGTCAAGCCTTCTGCCGCTCTCTTACCATCACTATCCGCAAAGCCTTGCCATGTTGTCATCCAGCCGCCGCATTGTACACCCATATCATCTGCTGCGGGGCCAATGACTAAGATAGTGGAGCCTTTTTTTAAGGGCAGTGTCTTTTTTTCGTTCTTTAAAAGTACAAGGGATTTTTCAACCAATTGTTTTGCAAGACTCTTGTATTCATCACTGCCAAGTTTTTTTACATCATGGTTAAGCTTTTCCATATAAGGATCTTCGAATAATCCCATCTCGAGTTTTACTTTCAGTATTCTCCTTACCGCATCATCAATTCTTGCCATTGCAATCGTGCCTTTATTAACGTTTGCTATGATATCTTTTATAGCTTCATCATAGTTGAAAGGTTCCATAAGCATATCCACTCCGGCGTTAACAGCAAATGCAATATTTGCTTCAAAGGATTCACCTTCCAGATCCTTTACTGCTTCCCAATCAGATACTACAAAGCCTTTAAAGCCTAATTCGTTCTTTAGAACATCTGTCAGAAGGTATTTATTTTCGTGCATTTTAGTCCCTTTATAGGAACTAAAAGATGCCATAACTATTTTTGCCCCGTCTTTTATCAGTTCTTTGTAGGGAGCCAGATGAATCTTACGAAGTTCTTTCTCTGAAACTACCACATCACCACGGTCCAAGATGCCATTTATAATTCCACTTCCGTAACTGGTTCCGCCATCTCCTACATAGTGTTTGGCTGTACCGACTACACCATGGGTTTGCAAACCTTTTAAATAAGCAGAAGATAAAGTTGTTACAATTTTAGGATCAGATGAAAAACTCTCATAGGTCCTTCCCCATCTGGGATCCTGGCCGACTGCAACACATGGTGCAAAATTCCATAAAGTCCCTGTCAGCTTCATTTCCTCTGCAACAGCCGCACCCATCTGATACATAAGATCAGCATCATTTGCCGCTCCTAACCCGACATTATGAGGATAAACGACTGCTCCCTTTAACAGATTCTGTCCATGTACAGCATCAATACCATATAAAAGCGGTATACCAAGTCTTGACTTCATTGCAGCTTCCTGTAGATTATGTATCATATTGTTCCAGTCAGATATAGAGTTGTTTCCAGGATAAGAACCTCCTCCGCTAAGAACAGACCCTAAAGCCAGTTTCGTTACTTCACTTTCCTTTACGGTATTTCTCTCTGCTTGAAGCATCTGACCTGCTTTTTCCTCCAGTGTCATTTGATTCAATAATATTTCTGCTCTCTCATCTATTGATTTTGTTGTGTCCAAATATCCTTTATTTATGGAATCCACTGCCGTAGGCTCTGCTGTCGTACTTGCTGAGGGCCCTTCCTCTGTTATGACATTGGTATCCGGAATTGTCATTTCCTTATTTTGTCCGCTGCTACAGCCTGCTAATAGGCCTATAAGAGCAACACACAAAAATGCTGCCACACTTGTTTTTATCTTCCCCATTCTCTTCTCCTATACTAATAATTTACAACTATTATAGTAAAAAGTGGGTGTCTTTTCAAGTAGGCAGCATAATTAATACAAAAACATTGCTCCTTTTATATAAAATATTCAATTGACTTCTCAGGGGTCTTCCTTAACTTACTGTTATATAAAAGCATTGCTTCTCTGTTTTCAACCTTACCAAAGGCATAAGTTTTCGTACTTTCCTCATTAAAAATATCCATTTTTACTTTACGGTTCATCTTCTTTGGCTGGTCATCGACTTTTATAACATTAATCCCATCTATTGGCTTCTCATAATCATAAGGATCAAATAAACAGATATACTCCTCTTCAATACCTGTTAGCAGAATGTAATGCTGATAGCCGTCCAGCCAGCATCTGATGATTGCTACCCCTTCCTGTTGAAGGCAGCCTGCTATTCCACTATTTTGTTTAATCCATACCTGGTCATCCAGAAGCATCTCTGTATAGATGGGAAAACGCTTCGTTTCTCCAAACTGGTTAAACCATTTTGACAAATACATCATTGCCATGCGGGAAGTACCACTTTTACCGGATTCTCCTTCACTGTTATATTCATCCAAGGTATATAAAGAGATAGCTTTTAAAATATCCGGTACAATTTCTTCCCTTTCAAACAGATACCGCATAGCATTTAAAAGGGTCGTTGGCCCGCAGTCATATTCTGAGGTCTGATAACTTAATCTATTTTTCATATTATTCTCCATGTGATGTGCTTTAGCGTATAATTATTTGCCGGATGGATCAAAGGCATCTCTTAATGCATCTCCTACAAAGTTAATGCTAATAACCAGAAGTATAATTACAATCCCCGGCGGCAGCCACAGCCAAGGCTTTGAGGTAAGTATGGAAAGGGACTGAGCTCCGTTTAACATATTGCCGAGGCTTGCAGTTGGAGGTTGAATTCCCATTCCCAAAAAGCTCAGAGCTGCCTCATCCAGCATGGAGATTGCGATAACTGAGGTTGCATAAACTAATATTGGAGCTATTGTATTGGGAAGTATCTCCGAAAATAGTATATACCGTTTTGGCATTCCTGCTACTATATCTGCCTGGATATAGGGCTTCTCCCTTATCGAGAGTACATTTCCGCGAACAAGCCTTGCTACTCCCGGCCAATCAACAAACCCCAGGATTAAGACAATGGTAGTAAGTCCCGGTTTAAAGATTGCCGCAGCTACAAGTACTAAGAGTATGTAAGGAAAGGACATAACCATATCAGTAAAACGCATTATTATGTTGTCCAGAGCCCCGCCAAAATACCCTGATAAAAGTCCTAACACGACACCGATTACCGTTGAAAGCAAGGTTGCCGTTATACCAACAAAAAGAGAAATTCTCATACCATATAACAATCTGCTAAAAACATCCCTGCCGACCTGGTCTGTTCCAAGAAGAAAGGACTTTGTAGGTGGTGCTCCGAAATCACCTACCACCTTATTAGGATTAAATGGAGCTATAAGGGGTGCAAATACAGCAAAAAGAACGGCAGTAACAATAAATACTAAGCCTATTGCCGCAAGCTTATGCCTGAAAAAACGCTTTAGGACCCTTCCACGAATTGCTTTCTTTCCACTGTTATCAGTTTTCTTTCTCTTCATCCTGTTCCTCTTTCATCCAGAGATTAATATGTGTATATACAAATCTAAAACTATATATGGAATTATGAATGGCTATAAATAAGACTTTCTGCTATTTATACTGAATTGTCGGGTCAGCAAGAGCATAAAGAATATCGGTCAGCAGATTGGCTGCCAGAACAACAAGTGCCGAGATGAGACATACCCCCATAATTACCGGATAATCTCTATTTATTATGGCACTCATAGTCATCAATCCAAGCCCCGGCCAGCTAAATACCTGTTCAATAATAATTGCTCCTCCGAACAATACCGGGATTTCCATACCTAAGACCGTAATAACAGGAAGAAGGGCATTACGCAAACCATGTTTGTTGATTACCTTAAATCTTCCGATTCCCTTAGCCTTTGCTGTTCTTAGATATTCTTTGTCCAAAATTTCTAACATAGAGCTTCTGATATAACGAATATTATTACCTGCCATGGAAGCAGCAAGTACAATTACTGGCATAATCATATGCTTTATTACATCCCAGGCACTGCTCTCACTTCCCAAAGTGGTCATACCGCTGGATGGCAGTACCTTAAGCTTAATGGTAAATACATAAATTAAAATTAATGCCAGAAAAAATCCCGGAACACTGGTTCCAAGAAAGGAAAGGGTTACTACAGTATAATCTCCTGCAGAATATTGCTTTACAGCGCTGTAGATTCCTGCCGGTATTGCAATAATCATACTTACTAATAAAGATGTACCCATCAGTAAAAGAGTTGGTCCTATATAAGTCTTTATCATGCCGGCAACCGGTTGATAATTTTTCATAGATTCTCCCAAATTTCCATGAAGCAATTGCTTCAACCACATAAAGTACTGAATATAAACAGGTTGATTAAGTCCAAGGGCAATCCTTTTAATCTCAACGGCTTCTTGTGATACCCTGGCACCCTGCAACATCTGCAGAGGATTTCCCGCCAGACTCATCAGGAAGAAATCAATTATCGTAATACCCAATAGAACCGGAATAGCAATCAGAAGCCTTTTGATAATATATTTAAGCATCCTTAGCCTCCTCTCCATTCATCAGAACAGGACATGCCACATGATGGCCATTCTGATTCGGAACTGCAAGCAGTGCCGGATCTGTTACTCTGCATTCTTCTCTGGCAAAAGGGCATCTTGGATGAAAATGGCAGCCGGAAGGGACATGATTTAAAGAAGGAATTTCCCCTTTTAAAACCAAACGTTCTCTGTCTCTTACATCCGGATCAGGTACCGGAGCAGCACTCACCAAGGCTTTTGTATAAGGATGAATGGGATTGGTAAACAGTTCTTTTGCATCTGCGATTTCAACAATTCTTCCCAAATACATCACTGCAATCCGATTGCTTACATATTTTACTGCTTCAAGTCCATGACCGATAAAGAGATACGTAAGCTTGAGTTCTTTTTGCAGATCTACTAAGAGATTAAGTACCTGTGCCTGTATGGATACATCCAAAGCACTTACCGGTTCATCACAAATAATCAGTCTGGGATTCAGTGACAATGCCCTAGCAATACCAATTCGCTGCCTCTGTCCTCCCGAGAATTCCAAAGGATATTTGTATCTTGCATTAGCCGGTAATCCGACCATATCTAAAAGCTTGCATATCTTATTCTCAAGTTCTGCCCTTGTGGCCAGTTTATGATATAACATAGGTGCTGATAAAATATCTCCGATGCTTTTTCTTGGATTCAAGGAAGAATACGGGTCCTGAAAGACCATCTGAACCTCTCTGCGAAGTTCTTTCGGCAAGGCAGGTTTATCGGATGTTATATCTATTTCTTTATAAAATACTTTCCCATCTGTAGGCTTCTCGAGAACAGCGAGCTGCTTACCGATAGTGGATTTACCGCAACCGGATTCTCCTACCAGACCGAGAGTTTCTCCTTCATATATTGTAAAATCAACCCCATCCACAGCCTTAAGTGAACCAATCGTATGAGGGATAATTCCTCCTCTGACAGGATAATACTTTTTGAGGCCGGAAACCTTTATTAGGGGTCGTTCCATTAATCCCATCTGCGTCTTCCTTCCGTTTAACTGATATGTTTCTATTGTAGACCATTTATGTTTAGAATTTAATTAAATTATATATTTTCATATCGGCAGCACCGGATATAATGCTCCTCATCAGTTGCTTTTCTAAGTCTTTGGGGTACCTTACATTCCTTGACAGCAAAAGCACAACGGTTTGCAAATCGGCATCCTTCAATCTTATCATAGTCCTCAGGCACCGCACCTTCTATAGGAATAAGTTTCTCTCCTTCACTCCCGGTTCCCGGAATAGAACGAAGAAGAGCTTTGGTATAAGGATGGCCCGGATTATGAAAAAGGAGATTTACAGGTGCTTCTTCAACAACCTCTCCTGCGTACATCACCATAACCCTGTCAGCCATTTCCGCTACAACCCCCATATCATGGGTAATGAGAATTACGGACATAGAGAGTTCTCTGTTAAGCTTTCTTAGGAGCTCCATTATTTGGGCCTGAATAGTAACATCAAGTGCAGTGGTAGGTTCATCGGCTATTAATAGTTTGGGTTCTCCGGCAAGGGCCATAGCAATCATGACCCTTTGCCGCATACCACCGGATAATGTATGAGGATATTTTTTGAGGAGAGCTTTTGCATCCGACAAACCGACTTTATTAAGAAGGTATTCTGATTTTTCTTCCGCTTCCTTTTTAGAAACTATAGAATGACTTCTGATAGCTTCTATCATCTGGTTGCC
The DNA here is from genome assembly GCF_014218355.1 of Anaerocolumna chitinilytica. Lineage (NCBI taxonomy): Bacteria > Bacillati > Bacillota > Clostridia > Lachnospirales > Lachnospiraceae > Anaerocolumna > Anaerocolumna chitinilytica. The sequence goes on along the minus strand of NZ_AP023368.1, from coordinate 2,736,799 downwards.
GATTGTAAATACAGGATTCAAGCTGGTAAGTGCATCCTGAAATATCATAGCGATTTTTTTACCTCTTATTGTATCAAGGTCCTTTTCACTCTTACCAAAAAGTTCCTCCCCTTCAAATAAGATACTGCCTTTATCGGCAGCTCCATTTTTCCCGAGAAGCCCCATAAGAGATAGTGTAGTTATGCTCTTGCCTGATCCTGATTCTCCTACAATACATAGGATTTCACCTTCAGCAACCTGAAAGCTTACATCGGATACTCCTGTAAATATATTCTTCCCCTCGCGAAAGTTTACTTCAAGATTCTTTACTTCAAGTAAAGGTTTCATTTTGTCACATCCCATTCATTTACATTAATAAAGGACCCGTACACATCAGGGGTGGCACCTGTTAATCTCTTATTTACGGCACCCATGGCACTGATCACATAAGCTGAAATCATAGGCACATCCTGCTGCATAAGATTGTCGATGGTTAAATATTGTTTCTTAATCTCATTCACATCACTTGTCTTTTGGGTAGCAGCCAATGCATCCGTTATCTCAGGGTTAGCATAACCGGTCCACCCATCTGCTGAAAGCAGCCAGTTAACATCCGGATAGGGATCAACAGGCGCATAAGTATATTGAACCGCCATAAGATCAAATTCCTTACTTCCGGCCTTTGACATCAAGGTAGCAAGGTCAACCGTGTTAACCTGTAATTTAATACCGATATCTGCAAGACTTGCCGTAATATAGTCTGCTGCCTGGGTAAAGGTAGTATCACCACTGTTCACATAAAATTGAAGAACTTTAGATGAATCCCAGCCATCATTTTCAGCCTCTTTTACTAACTCTTTGGCTTTATCGGGATTGTACTCCGTCGGCACCACGGAAGCATCATAGAAAGGACTGGCACTGGAAAGGAAACCATCTACTACTTCACCCTTGCCATTCATAAAACCACTAACTAATTTATTACGGTCGATACTATAAAGAATAGCCTGACGGATGCGGGAATCAGTAACGGATGTGGTATTAAAGAAAATAGACTGGTTCGTTACCGGAGCACCATAATTCACGGTAACATTTGATAAGCCTTCTACACTCTTATAATCCTCTTGAAGGATACCGCCTGTGGTCTGCTGTACAAAATCAATCTCTCCGGACTGCAATCCTGTAAGGAGCTGGGCAGCTGTAACAATCTTAATATTTAATTTCTGAATCTTCGGTGCACCTTTAAAGTACTTATCATTGGCTTCATAAGATGCGTAATGCTGTAAATCTACTGCTGAGAGCTTATATGGACCGTCTACAACTGTTGGTGCATTAAACCAGCTATATGAAGCTAACTGATCTTCCGGTACATCCTTTAATATGTGTTTTGGTATTGTCAGAATATATCTTCCATAAGTATTTTCAAAGGTGGTAAGTGCCATATCATATTTTGTAGTAAATTGAACCGTCTTATCATCAACTGCTTTTACACCTTTAATCTCTGTAGCACCTTCGGTTACAAAGCCATCATCTCCTACCCCTTCAAAAGCATATAATGCCATACTGGCATTAGCAAGCTTAGGACTGGCAAGCTTTAATACGGTAAATACCACATCGTCAGCTGTAACAGGAGTACCGTCGGACCATACCGCATTCTTATCAATGTTTACAACAAAATTCCTGTTATCCTCTGTAGTAATAGAGGAAGCCAACATTCCCTGGAATTCCAATTTGCTGTTAAGTTCTACCAATGGTAGAAATTCAAAAGCCAGAGAATATTTTAAAATCTCTGTTGCATCCATTAAAAGCGGATTTACACTTGTCAGTGTGTCTGTCATACCGATATTAACAATTTTCTCTTTTCCGGAAGTTTGCTGGGTATCTTTAGCATCTCCGGTCTTTGTATTGTTTCCGTTACTGCCGCAGGCAGTCAGTGTTAGAAGCAGCATGCTTAACAGCAATGCTGTCATTCTTTTTACTGCTTTTCTTGGAATAAAATTTCTTTTCATAAGTCATCCTCCTGATTAGTATAGAATATTGTATTCTCTAATTCATATATGTTTACTATAAATTAATTGTATTTGATTTTACTACCAAGGGAAGTTTTTGTCAATGGATAGACGAAACGGCACAGTTTTATTATAAACAACTGCGCCGTTTTTTCAATTAAATAATTATAATTAGCAAAAATATTAATCAAAAAGATCATTGAGTACTTTTCTGCTTGTTTCGTCCGTTAAAAGCAGAATTTCATCCTCAGCCTGAATTAAGGTATCACCTTTTGGTATAATAGTCTTATCATCCCTTTTAATAGCTATAAGAACAGCTTTTTTGGGTATGGATAGATCTTTCACATGTTTCTCTGCTGCTTTCGCTTCAGCCGATACTTTTATCTGAACAATGGAATAGTCTCCCCTGTTTAATTTAAATAAGGTAAACATACTTTTTAAATCCATTTCATCTACTACGAAATGCGCCATAATATCCGCCTGATTAATTCCTACATCCACACCCATTGTAGCATTATAGAGCCAAGCATTCTTAGGATTATTCACACGGGCTACCACACGAGGTATACCAAATTCCATCTTCGCAAGGGTTGAAACTACCAGATTTACTTCATCTGCTCCGGTAACTGCAGCTACGACCTCAGCATCAAAGATTCCGGCTTTTTCTAAGATTACGGGATCAGAACCGTTCCCGAAAACTAATGCATCACTGGGAAGTTCCTTTTCTAGTTTAGCATATACACCTTCTCTGTGCTCTATCACCTTTACCTCATGACCATTGGACAATAAAAGATTAGCAAGATAAGAACCTACCTGTCCTCCGCCTATTACTACTATCTTCATCTTTCCTCACTCCTTTCAGCCAAGACCAAGCATTGATTTCAGTTTACTGGTTGCATTGCCCATGACAGAAAGATATAATATATCTTCTGCCTCCAGAACAGTCCCTAAAGTCGGCATAAAAGTCTTGCTGCCACGACTGATGGAAACCACCTGAATTTCACCGATTGCACTGATTTCCTTTACCTGATGCCCAACTAAAAGAGCTGGAACTTCAATACGCAGCATATTTACACTGCCGTTACCCATCTCGTATACGCTATCAAGATGATTATGAGTGATGAATTCCGTTGCTCTCTCAATCCCCCAGGTTGTGGTGGAGATAGTCTGTATTCCGATTCTGTGATATATTTCTGCTTTTCTTGCATCGTAAAGTCTTGCTATAACTCTAGGAACGTGATAGATATTTCTTGCAATTCTGGCAATAACAGCATTGGCTTCATCGCTGGCAGTACAGGACACTACAGCATCAACCTTGTCTATTTTTGCCTTACTGAGCACATCTTTGTCAAACCCGATACCTACAACTTTTGCTCCATTGAAATTCTTCCCCAAGCCTTCAAATGCTTCCGGATTCGAATCAATTACGGTAACTGTATGGCCTTTTTTCACCAGGTTTAAGGTCAGTCCCGTACCCATTCGTCCAAGTCCCACTACAATAACTTTCATGTCCTTCACCTCTCTATTTAAAATTTTATTTTCTACGCAGAAATGCTTTTCTTATCTCTTCTACCAACAGAACAATAGGTGGCCATATGCAAAGAATCAGCCAATCTGCAATGCCCAAAGGAGCTGTATGGAATACTTTCTGTAACGGCGGCAGGTATACCAGTAAAACAATCAATATAATTTCTACAACAATACCGAGATTAACACGCTTATTTGAGAAAAGACCGATTTTAAATACCGATTGCTTTTCAGTCCTGCAGTTAAAAACCGCGCCAATCTGACAAAAAACAATGGCAGCAAGACTCATTGTTGTTGCCTTGATATAAATAGGGTCATTGCCCCCTGCCAGAGGAACATTAGGCCATCCATTCTGTATATTTACAAACAGATAGGACAGTACAGAGAAAAGAGAGCCTAATAAGCCATACCATAAAAAGGCTTTTATTACAAGCTTTTTGTTTAATAAAGGCTCCTTTAAGTTTCTTGGCGGTTTATCCATAATTCCCGGTTCCGGGTGTTCTGTTCCAAGTCCCAGAGCTGGAAGCATATCAGTTCCCAGGTCAATCGTAAGTATCTGCATAACCGTTAAGGGCAGTGGTATAGCACCTCTTGAAAACAAGAACAGTGCTGATGGTACAGCTTCCGGCATATTTGAGTTTAAAATATACAGCAGGAACTTTCTGATATTGCTGTATACAGCTCTTCCTTCTTCAATGGCATGAACTATGGATGCAAAGTTATCATCTGTTAGAATCATATCCGCTGCTTCTTTTGCCACGTCAGTTCCGGCAATACCCATGGCAACACCGATATCTGCTTTTTTAAGGGCTGGAGAATCATTTACTCCGTCTCCGGTTACAGCTACAATTTCACCCATTTCTTGAAGATTGGTTACTACTCTTAATTTCTGCTCCGGTGCAACACGTGCAAAAATAACTTCGTCTTTTAAGTATTGTTTTAAGGTGTCATCAGAGAGCTGCTCCAATTCAAGTCCTGAAATTACCCTTGGATTTGTTCCTTTTACTATACCGATTCGCTTGGCTATACTTTCTGCTGTCAGACCATAATCTCCGGTTATCATAATAATACGGATTCCGGCCCTCCGGCACTCTTCAACAGCAGCCGCAACTTCAGGACGCGGCGGGTCAGCCATAACTACAAGTCCGACAAATACCAAATCCTGCTCAATAATATCGGGAGTATAAGCACTCATTGCTTTCGGCAGATTATCTTCTTTGTGAAGCAGTCTGTAGGCAACTGCAAGTACACGTAATCCTTCTCTCGCATATCTGTCATTTGCTTCCATAATGTGGCTGCGCATGTCTTCAGTCATAGGCTTAGCCTCACCGTTTATGCGTATCCACTGGCTTAATTTCATGACTTCTTTTGGTGCCCCTTTTGTATAAGCAATGCGAGAAGTACCATCCATCGGCTTTTCTAATTGATGAATGGTTGTCATCCTCTTACGTCTGGATTCAAAAGGAAGCTCTCTAAGTCTGGGTGATAATGTACTTAAGTTTGCTACATCAATGCCTGCTTTTTTAGCAACTACACCAAGACAAGCCTCTGTCGGGTCACCAAGCACTGTATAACGTGGATTTTCTTCATTGGGAGGAAGCAGTCTTGCATTACTGCAAAGAGCAGATGCAGAAAGAAGTAACTTCACATCTGCATTTTTATCTGCAGTTATCTTCTTACCATCCTCCAGTACATCGCCCTTAGGCTCATATCCAACCCCGGTAACCTGGAATTCCTTCTCAGCCAGCCATAAATGGCTTACAGTCATCTCATTCTGAGTTAATGTACCGGTCTTATCCGTACAGATTACAGAAGTGCTTCCTAAAGTTTCAACGGAAGAAAGCTTCTTAACCAATGCATTTCTTTTGGACATACGCTGTACCGCCATAGCTAGTGCCAAGGTAACAGTGGGAAGAAGTCCTTCCGGAATAAAAGCTACAATCATACCAAGTGCAAATATAAACGATGCTGCCACTTTTTCTTTTACGAAAAAGATTGAAGCAACAAAGAAGAAAATTCCGAAGCTGATAGCGATGACTGATATCTGTTTCGTCAGTCGGTCGAGTTCTTTCTGAAGCGGACTCTCGTCTGCCTCCATGCTCTGCGTAAGGTTTGCTATCTTTCCAAATTCTGTTTTCATTCCTATTTCTGTAACAATTGCCTTACCGTTACCTTCTGATACATTAGTTCCGGCAAAGATAAGGTTTGGTGTTTCTGCTCTTGTCAAATCCTCTCGGAAGATGGGTTCACTTAACTTTCTGACAGGATTAGACTCCCCGGTTAAAGTTGACTGGTTCACCTGTAAATCACTGCATTCAATAAGTCTAGCATCAGCTGAGATCTTATCGCCTTCTTCTAAAAGAATAATATCTCCTATAACCAGGTCTTCTGACAGAATTTTCTGTTCTTCTCCATCTCTTATAACTCTTGCATAGGAAGGAAGCATGTTCTTTAAAGCTTCCGTAGCCTTCCCGGCACGATGTTCCTGCATAAAGCTGAATACACCGTTGATAACATTAACAAGCCAGATTGCTATTGCTAACTCTGCCATACCTGCAAAAAAGGCAACAGCACCGCCTATCCACAGTAATATAGCCATTAAATGTGTAAAATTCCCCAGGAATATCAGAATTACTGATTTCTTCCTTTTTTCTTCAATCAGGTTCTTGCCCTGCTTCTTTTGGTAATCTATCGCTTGTGCGCTTGTAAGTCCGGCAGAGGAGGAACCAAGAAGCTTATACACTTCTTCCGCCGTCAGTTTTGATACATTACCCTTGTTTTCTGGTGAGTTCGTTGTTTCACTCAATGTAAAAATCCCTCTTTTCATAATAGTCATATCATCTCAGTTCTCTGATACTGACAGCTACATTATATGTCTTCTCATTTAAAAATACAATCATAACCTTAATAGGTTTATTTTTCTAAGTATTGCTCTACTTTGTTACATTCATACATAATTTTATGCAATAAAATGACTGTCAGACAAAGTGGGCAGTGCAAGAGCATTATTGGAAGTTCTTTGTACTGTATTCTCTTGTTTTTAAGATAGCTAAGTACTATAATTGTATTAAAATGCTAAAAAGGATGGATTCCCATGGCTGCTCATGTAAAGAAGAAGCAGGCTCTGCTGCCTGCTATTGTGATTTTATTCTGGTTTGCCCAATATGTTTATATTCCCTATCAAACTCCTTATCTTCTGTCTGTACAAGTTTCAGAGGTATTTCTTGGCAGTATTCTGGGTGCCTACGGTATCACTCAAATGCTCTTAAGGATTCCTGTCGGGGTTATGGCTGATTCCGTTGGAAAGCATAAATACTTTATCCTTTCAGGAACTCTCGCCGCAAGTATAGCCTCTCTCATTCGTTTTTTAATTCCGAACGGTTATGGATTCCTAGCTGCTAATCTCTTATCAGGCATGGCATCTTCTATGTGGATTTCCTTTATGGTTATGTATACCGGCTTCTTTCCTGAAGAGGATCAGCAAAAAGCGACCGGAAGAATAATATTGTGTAATAATCTTGGTATCCTGTCAGGTTTTCTACTTAGCTCGCTGCTCTATAAATATTTCGGTATGAGTATTTTATGTTTGTTAAGCATCTCAGCCGGAGCTGTCGGGACGATTCTTACTTTCTTACTGAAAGAAGAAAAAGGAAAAGGGACATTCTCACTTTCTTCCTTTGCATCACTGAAAATATGCTTACATAAACGGCTTATTCTTTTTAGTTTACTTGCTTTGATACAGCAGGGTGTACAAATGTCGACTGCTATGTCCTTTACAGCACAGATTCTAAAAATGAGGGGAGGCTCTTCCTTTATAATTGGACTTTCTTCTATTATATATATGATTTCTGCCGTTGCTACATCTGCTGTTTCATCCTCGAAACGAGCTGTAAGATTAGGAGCAAGGGTTCTAGTCCCGATTGTATTCCTGGCATTGGCTGCCTATTGTATTCTAGTTCCGATTACACCTTTTATACCTTTGTTACTTGCCCTGCAGCTACTTCCCGGTATGGCAACGGGAATTCTCTTCTCAAACCTGACTTCTGAGGCAATGAAGGGGATACCTCTTAAGGTTAAGTCTACCGCCATGGGATTTTATCAGGCCGTATACGCCCTTGGTATGACCCTCTTTCCGATGTTTACAGGAAAGTTTATAGCAGAATTTTCTTATTTGACAGCTTATTTTTTACTGGCACTTTCAGCTCTAATAGGAACAGCTGCCTCCTTTTGCTATTATTACTTTCAAAAGAATATGTCAAAATGATTCTTTTTATTAATCGGAAAGGACTACCTTATGAAATATAAATTTAACACTAAAACCTTCATAAAAACAATACAATTAACACTGAAGAAATTATTCCTCCGGGTAACAGGAGGCATAAAAGAATGGGGTCTTCGTAATTACAAAGGCACAGAAAAACCGCTAGCCCTGCCTACTGATATTATAACGGGTTCTTTGATTGCACTTATTTTCCTGGATGCCGGATTACCTAAACTTCTAGGGTTCTTCCTTAGTTTTATAGTTATTCTGATACTTTTGACGCTTCTGCGTTTGATTGTAATACCCATTGCAAAGGTGGCTTGGAAGATATCTCCCAGAAGTATTTATCTTATTATCGAGCTCTATTGGGTGTTTACTTATCTGTGGAATATGTCCTTAGGCAGCGGTGGGGATTCTACTTATACACCTTCGCAGGTCTTTGCTGTTATCTTAATACTTGCTTTACTGCTGCTATTGCGCAGTTTTTATGCAGTATTTCGTCTGCACCGAAAGACCCCCTCTCTTTTTGTCCTTCTGTTTCTATCTTTTCTGATAACAGGGACTGGAACTTGGTTTATAGTAAGTAACGGATTTTCCTACCAGTATGTAAAAGAGTACATTTCCATTCAAAAAGACAGGCAAGTATTTTCTGCTAACACAGATTTACCCCTGGGTCCTTTAAAAATTGATTCTATTGAGTATAGTCCTAAGGGAGACCGCCTTTCCACCTCGACGGTTGATCTTTCCAACTATGTTACTTATGAAGGATTTACAAAAAAAATTCGTGATTTTTATTGGGGATACAGTATTGACAAGGTTCCTGTAAAGGGAAAGGTATGGTATCCCTCAGAGGGTAATAATTATCCGGTTATGTTTATCGTTCATGGAAATCATATGATGACTGCTGATTCGTATCTTGGTTACTCCTATCTGGGTGAATATCTGGCAAGCTTCGGCTATGTTGTAGTATCGGTAGATGAAAGCTTCTTAAATGGTTATATTGATGAAGGCTTATCCGGAGAAAACGATGCCAGAGCAATCCTTCTCCTAGAGAATATGGAAGATATCGAAAAAGCCAACAAATCTGTGAAAAGCCCTTTATATCAAAAGATGGATTTTGATAATCTGACTTTAGCAGGCCATTCCAGAGGAGGGGAAGCAATAACCATCGCTGCTCTCTATAATACCTTAAGTGTTCTTCCTGACAACGGCAATATCCATCTTTATTATAAGTTCAATATTAAATCTTTAATTGCTATTGCTCCTTGTGCGGACCAGTACCGCCCTTCCGGCAGGGATGTTGAACTGAAGGATATTAATTATCTGTTGGTGCATGGCTCCAACGATCAGGATGTATCCTATATGATGGGTGAAAAGCAATATCATAACATTACTTTTACTGGAGCAAAGGATAATTTTAAAGCTTTCCTCTATATTGCAGATGCCAACCATGGACAGTTCAACACAAAATGGGGTAGATTCGACTTAATGACACCTTTTAACATGATGTTAAATACTAAAAATCTTCTTCCAGTGAAAACTCAGCAAAATACCTTAAAAACTACCATCAAAAAATTCCTGGATGCTACTGCCAGGAAGGATTCAAAAGCAAAAGCATTCTTTACTGATTATAATACAATGCGGCAGGAATTGCCTGAGAATCTATATCTGAATGGTTATGAAGACAGTACTGTGCAAACCATCTGTGATTTTGAAGAAGATACGGATCTGACAACAGCTTCTATTGACAACGTCAAACTCTCTTCAATGGGTTCTTCTTATTGGTATGAAACCAAACTATATTATGAATTAAATGGACCGGATAGAGATGATTTTGCTCTTTCCTATGCCTGGAAGGATTCTTTAAGCTCATATTATGAGATGCAGTTTACTTCGCCTTACCAAAATTCTAAAAACTATTTCGAATTTGATGTTATGGATGACAGAGAGTTTAAGAAAGGTGAGAAAGATATCACCCCTATGGATTTTACTGTTAAGATAGCAGATGAGAAAGGAGAAAGTGCTTATGCAGCGTTATCAGATTATGCAAAGGTCTATCCTTCACTGCCGGTAATGACAACCAAGCTTCAATTTATAACTAATAGCCCAGTTTATAAGCATTATTTTCAAACTGTTCGTATTCCGATAGAAGCTTTTATACATAAGAACAAAAAACTGGACATCAGCTCGATTAAGGAAATCAGCTTTTACTTTAATAAAGTAAACGACGGAAAAATCAAACTGGATAATATAGGATTTTCAGATTAATCTATTTTCTGATTTGGGTACAATAGAAACTTCACATATTCCGCCTGTTAATACATACAATGTATTAGCAAAGTATGATTAAAGCAAAGAAGGTTTTAGGGAATCTGCTTAGATCTTTCATAGGAGGGAACTATGTTAAAGCCACATATTCAAGGTGTTTTCATCAGCATTGGAATAGCATTGCTGACGGGATTGTTATCCAGCCTCCTCTCAGGCGGTCAGAGCGAAGTATACCAAACTCTAAATCAACCTCCTTTTGCTCCCCCGGCCTGGCTGTTTGGAGTTGTATGGACTGTACTCTATATCTTAATGGGTGTTGCAGCCTACCTGATATACATATCTGATACCAAGCCGATCAGCAAAACGATAGCTCTTTGTCTGTATGCTGCACAGCTCTTTCTGAATTTTAGCTGGAGTATCGTATTTTTCCGCTTTCAGGAATATGGTTGGTCAGTATTGGTATTAGCACTGCTGATTTTCTTAGTTGCATTGACCATGATGACATTCTTTAAGATAAGCCGGCTTGCAGCCCTTTTACTCATTCCATATTTTTTATGGCTTTTAATAGCATATTACTTAAATATAGGTGTGTTCTTGTTAAACAAATAAAAATATATTACCTACGAATCCGAATAATTTCATAAGAAAAAAACATATAAAAGAACCATACATAGAGGAAGGTAGATTAATTCTCCTGTCATACATGTATGGTTCTTTCTATATTTAAACCATATTATATATTTTACTTAAAGCAGATGAAAAGTAACTACAACTTTAAATAAATCTCCATCGGTTATTACCTGGAAGGTCCCTCCCTGAAGCTCGGTAAAGCTCTTTGCAATGGCAAGACCAAGGCCGGATCCTTCAGAATTTCTAGCTTTGTCACCTCTTACAAATCTCTCAACAATCTCATCCCCTGTAAAATCCAGTTCCTCTTGAGATATATTACGAACAGTAATATTTACTTCATTCCCCTTAACTTCCATATCAAGATAGGCTCTGGAACCTTGAAGAGCATACTTACACATGTTTATAAGAAGATTTTCAAATATGCGATAAGTTTTATCACTATCCAACCAGGCGATTACCTTATCATCAGGTATTCTTACACGAAAGTCAAGACCTGCTCCTGCAACCCGATCACTTAGCTCAAACTGCAGCTGCTTTAGCAATGCAGCTATATCTAATTCCACCGGATTCATAGAAATGGTATTGCTGGCTGCTTTACTCATCTCAAATAAATCCTCAATTAATATTTTAAGGCGAAGTGCCTTTCTGTCCAGTGTTTCCACATAAGAAGCCCTTTGCTCTTCTGAGAGATTCTCATTCTTTAATAAATCTACGTAAGTAATTATCGCAGTTAGCGGTGTCTTCAGATCATGGGATACATTTGTTATCAACTCTGCTTTCATCTTCTGGCTCTTTGTTTCCTCTAAGACTGCTTTTCGAAACCCTTGCTGTACCCTCATTAACTGTTCTTTCAGCGGATTAAAGATACCTGCATTCCCTATTGTAACCTCCAGGTTTCCTTCGGATAATTTCCCGGCAGCTTCCGTGATGGTATTATAACCTGAGGTAATCTTATTCTTATACTTATTAACGAAGTAAAAAAGAATTCCTGTATAGATGATAGCGCCTATAACCCCGGCTTCCCACATGGAACAAAGGATAATCATAACAATCATATTACCGCCAAGCAGCAGAAGAATCTTTTTATTGTCTTTTTTACTCATATCAAAAGAACTGACATAAAACCATCCCTTCTTTAAACTTCTTCCTATCCAGAACAAAAACCGAATGCTGATGGTATTCTCTTTCAGATACTTCGCCGGCTTTTTTATGAATAATTCACGGATTGAAAGTGCTGCTGCGAACCAACACAAGAATATTAAAAACCATATAAAAACATTAAAAATATTTACGACTACTCTTGACATTCCTTCTGTAAAAATGTGGTTTCCATTTAAAGTAAATAAATCTCCCTTTACCGTTTCTCTAATAAGGTCCAGTAATACTTCATCATAAAATGAAACGGTTAATGCAGCTCCTATAGCCCATATCTCTAAAGGAATTTTTGCTTCGATCCCTTTTCCAACACCTAAAGGTTTTATAGCCGGGAGGATAAATCCAAGTAGAAGAACCAGTATAATACTAATTACATAAAGATAACCGGCACCTGCTCTGCTATAGGCATCATTAATCATTTGACTGCTTAAGTACCCCATCTGCTGCTGATAATCATTTTGCAGAAAAGATTCAGACTTTACCGCGTATACAACCGTCATATCAGAGAGCTTTTTAACCCTGCTGGCATACCAGGCTGCATTATTCCAGCTTCTATTCACCATTTCTTCCGTTAAGTTAAGGCTAAGGAATGTATCTTTACTACTTTTTGATACCCCATGAAAATAAGGTATATTCAAATTACCGTCCTTATCAAACTGTAATACCGCATAAAAGTAATATTGCTTCTTCATATTTTCTGCTTTTTCACCTTCGGAGAGAAAGGCAGATAGATCAGATCCGGTGTTGGTTAAATGTGTATCTGTTGTATTATCTTTTATATAATATTCAAGCTGAAATTTTGACAGAGTACCATAGTAAAATTGATAATACCAGTCATCCATTAAGGATGCAAAATCATTCTTAAAATTATCATAGTCATCATCTGTATTTTCATCATTTTCATCATTTAGATTTGCTATACTATCAATATTATTTAAGTAGACATCACTTGATCCAAACTTTTTATTACTTTTCTGCCGTTCCAAATCCCATTTTAAAATGTAATTTCCTTGGAATAAGCATTCTAAAAAATTACTTTCTTCTGATTCTTTAAGGTTTTCCATATCTTTCTCTCTGTTCGTCTGAGAAATTTCTAAAAAGCCTTTTGCATTCTGTACAATTGGTTTATAAAAGAATAAAACTGCTGTTGCCAAAAGTGCAAGCAGTAACACACTGACAAATAAACCAAGCCCTTTTCTATCGCTGTTGTTTTTCAATCTTGTATCCAACACCCCACACCACCTTTAAATATTTTGGTTCCTTCGGGTTATATTCTATCTTCTCCCGAAGGTTACGGATATGTACCATAATGGTATCTGTATTTACCGCACGTTCATTCCACACTTTTTCATATATCTCATCTGAGGAGAATACCCTTCCGGGATTTTTCATCAGCAGAGCCATTATCTTAAATTCCAGAGGTGTTACCTTCACCCCATTGCCATCAACACTTAAGGTAACTGTATTCTCATTTAGTTCCAGCCCCCCCACTACGTAGACATTCTCATCTTCTTTTTCCATATGGTTTAAAACATCCAGATACTTTTTGTACCTACGCAACTGTGAATTCACTCTGGCTAAAAGCTCCAGAGGAGCAAAGGGTTTCGTTACATAATCATCCGCCCCACATTGAAAACCTGTTAATTTATCAATCTCTTCAGACTTCGCTGTCAGCATGATTATGGGAAAATCATGACTTTCTCTTATTTTCATAGTCATGGTTATCCCATCCATTCCTGGCATCATAATATCAACAATTGCCAGATGTATCGTTTCCTTCTCTGCTATGGAAAGGCCTTCTCTTCCGTTTTCTGCCTTAAAGACCACATATCCCTGGTTCTTTAAATATATACTGATTCCTTCCAAAATCTCTCTGTCATCTTCCACCACTAAAATACGATAAGCCTCCATAGTTCCTCCCAGACAATTTCATTTTTTTCATTAGGCTTATTATACAACATTTCAGAAAGAAAGGAAAAGTCTTACCATGTCTTTTCAGCATTCTCTTCTTGTAACATCTTATCGGCACTCTGTTTTCTTTCATTTCATACCTCCGTCTGTTTCTATCAATTTAACAGATAAAAATAAAAGAACGCGTCATATAAAACGAAAGATTTTCTAAAGATTATGTTTATAAGCACTAAAGCTGCAAATTTTCTAAATCCAACTAAAAAATGCCGCAAATAGCTTAAAACTATCTGCGGCAGCATTCTATGATTAATTCAATCTATTATCCAGCTATTTTGGCTTTTTCTTTTATTGTCAGTACTTTATCAATCTTAACTTTTAATTCCTCTGAGATTTCTGTAAGCGGAAGCCTCAGTTCCGGCGAATCAATAAGTCCTAAAGTGTTCAGACAATACTTAATTGGTGCCGGATTCGGCTCTTCGAATAATAGCGGAATCAACGGATAGAGTTCCTTCCAGGTTTCAAGAGCTTCGTTCACATGATTTTCCTTAATATCTTTATAAATCTTAACAAACTTCTCCGTATTAATATGAGCGGATGCCATAATACCTCCTGCTCCTCCCAGGGTAAGGGTCAGATAAAATAATAGGTCCTCCCCTGTAAGCACAGAAAAATTCTTAGGTGTATTTAACAGCAAATTCATCGTCTGTTTAATGTCTCCACAGGAATCCTTCAGACCGACAATATTCTTAAATTCTGCCAGTTTGTGTATTGTATCATTCGTAATGTTAACACCAGTACGGTATGGAATGTTATAAATAATAATATCAAGTGCTGTTTCCTCAGCAATATTTTTAAAATGACTATAGATTCCATTCTGATTCGGCTTATTGTAATATGGACAGACAGAGAGAATCCCTTCTATCTTATATTTCTCAGCCAGTTTAGCCCTCTTAACTACATTAGCTGTACAGTTTCCTCCTACTCCTGCAAAAATCGGAAGACGACCTCTATTGAATTCTATGGTTTTATCCATCATCTCCTCAAACTCATATTCCGTTAAAGTTGGAATTTCTCCCGTGGTTCCAAATGGGATAAGGCCTGATATTCCGGTATCCGCATAATGATTTATCATTTTTTCATAGGATTTATAATCAATTTCCCCTTCTTTAAAGGGTGTGATAATTGGCAGCCATACACCGTTAAGTGACATAATATTACCTCCTGAATTCCGATGGTGTTAATTTTTATATTATTTTCACATGAATATTCTATCGTTAATGATAGGATATGTTCCTATAAAATATCCTTTGTTAACCTTTTTCTCTATTATATAAAACATTATTTTAGAAAAATATTATTATAATGCTTCCAATATTGCATATTGTGCTGTATACTAATTTTAATTTATGTTGTTTAGTAGAATCGCTGTTGATTTCAAATATCACAGGGTAAACGACATCACAGGTGATAAAGAACATCACAGGTGATAAACGACGTCCTTGGTGATATCAGGTAATTTAAAGGAGAGTAAGAATGGGGAATTTTGAGAAGCTTGGATACCTAAAAGATGACTTTCGGATATTCCATCTGGTTGACAGTGAGAAAAAAGAATTCAATTTCCATTATCATGACTTTAATAAAATAATGATCTTTTTATCCGGCAACCTAAATTATACGGTAGAAGGCAGGAATTACAGTTTAAAGCCTTATGACATTCTTCTCGTAAATGCCGGTGAAGTTCACCGACCGGTATGCCTTGATAATTCAGCATATGAAAGAATCATCGTATATGTGTCAACTGATTTTCTAGCTGCTTATAAAGCTGAGGATTATGATCTAAGTTATTGTTTCGAAAAAGCCCGAACCGAGCATTCCAATGTACTTCGTATTCCTTCTATGGATAAATCCAAGCTCTTTCATGTATGCCGTGAGTTGGAGCTTTCCTTTAAAGATAATGATTTTGCCAGAGAACTCTACCAAAAGATATTATTTCTGGAATTCATGATTCAGCTTAACCGTACGGTTATCGCTAATCACGTAAACTATTTGAACAGTGATATGACAAATGATAAACTTCTGGCTATTATTGATTATATCAATGCTCATCTGACTGAAGATATCACAATTGATACTTTGGCTAATACTTTCTATTTAAACCGCTATTATCTAATGCACTTTTTCAAGGAACATACCGGATATACCGTAGGTAATTATATAACGGAGAAGCGGCTTCTTCTTGCAAGACATTATGTTCAAGCAGGTTATACCTCGACCGAGGCCTGCTACCAGAGTGGTTTTAAGAATTACTCAACCTTTTCACGGGCCTTTAAAAAAGCCTTTAAAACCATGCCAAAGAATGCTCTGTTTATTGATTAGCATTTTTCCCTTTCGGAGGTGCCTTTTGAAATACGATTGCCTAATAGTAGATGATGAAATACCCTTATCACAAAGTACCTGCGAGTACTTTACCATGTTTGACGTAAAAACCACCTGGGTAGCGGATGCTGACTCCTGTCTTGCTTTTTTTTCCGATAATCAGACAGATGTTATACTACTTGATATCAATCTTGGCAATGATTCTGGCTTTGCTTTGTGTAAAAAGCTACGCCAAATTACTGACGTCCCTATTCTCTTTATCAGTGCCAGGACCAGTGATGATGATGTTCTTCTTGCCCTTGGCATAGGCGGTGACGATTATATCAGCAAACCTTACTCCTTAAATATTCTGCTGGCCAAGGTTAAAGCAATTCTTAAGCGCTATCAGAATATATCCTCTGACGAATTGACCTTCGGTGATTTTACTGTTAATCTTCATCTGGAACGGGTATTTTGTAAAAGGGAGGATTTAGGACTTAAGACGATGGAGTACAAGTTACTCTCCTATCTTGTTAAAAACAAAGGTCGCATTATCTCCAAGGAAGAGCTCTTTAGTAATGTATGGGGTGATTCCATCACCGGTGACGGTACCTTAAATGTACATATACGTCGCATTCGTGAAAAGATTGAAACTGCCCCTAATAACCCCCGTTATATACGAACAATCTGGGGAACCGGTTATATCTTTGAAGACTAATTAAAGCAAATTAAACAGAAAATGCATGCTTTGATACACGAAAGGAGTTACAATGAAGCTTAAAACCTATGCAATAACATTGCTGTTATTATTCTTTTCGGGAATTGCCTGCGCCATTTATCTAACCTCTCGGCCTGTGGACAATCGCATGGATAATATCGCTGTTAATGATATTGTATCTGATATCAGAGCTGATTGGAGTTTTTTACAATATCCCAACTACATTTTACCGGGACTCTCCTATGGCATGGATTATACAGTTATTGACAATAACGGAGTCCTTCTTGCAACCACCAGACAAGGTCTTTCTGAAAATGAGAATTCTGCCATACTACATAGGGATACCATTATAACGATTACAGATACAAAAGATGTCGTACTTGGCAAAATCATTTTCTATAATAATTCTCAAAAGCAATTGAAAGAGTTTAAAGAGAACCTTCTCTTTCTGTTTTTGGTTTTAATCTTAATTGTGTTTCTATCTGTCTCCTTAATTCTTTATTCCATACATAGAAGGATTTTAAATCCTTTTCGTTCCTTAAAAAGCTTTGCTGAAAACATTGCTGACGGTAATCTGGATATTCCCCTTACCATGGATAAAGGCAATACTTTTGGTGCCTTTACAGAAAGCTTTGACCTGATGAGAACCCAGCTTGCTACAGCTAGAGAAAATGAAAGGCTGGCAACCATCAGTAAGAAAGAACTGGTGGCTTCTTTAAGCCATGATATCAAGACTCCCATAGCCTCCATAAAAGCAATTGCCGAGCTTATGAGTGTCACTGCCCTTGATAATAAAACCCGCCAGTATCTTGACACAATCAATGCAAAAGCCGACCAGATTAATCTCTTAATCAATAATATGTTCCATGCAACTCTGGAAGAATTAAACGAATTAAAGGTCACAACTGTTGAGATTCCCAGCCACGCAGTCTATGATATGATACAAGATGCAGACTATAGGCATTTGACCGTAACGACACCAATTCCCGACTGTTTGATTATTGCCGATCCGCTTCGCTTGACACAGGTACTTGACAACATTATAAGTAACTCCTATAAATATTCAGGTACCGGTATTCATGTTCAGTTTGAACTTACTGACTCTTTAATTATTAGTATAGCTGATAGCGGACCAGGTGTTCTGCCAGAAGAACTTCCCCTTTTAAAGCAAAAATACTATCGGGGTAAAAATGCCTTAAAACAGCAAGGTTCCGGTATTGGGTTATATATTTCCGATTATTTTATGGACAAGATGCAAGGCACTCTTCAATGTAAAAATAAGAAAGATGGCTTTATTGTAGAACTTAGCCTCTCCCTAGCTTAAAGATTTAAGGATTGGTTAAGAATCAGATAAAGACTGGTTAAAAATATGAATGATATGATAAGACTGTAACCCGATATTGCTTTTAAATGATGTATAGATGGAGGATTTTATGCAAAAAGCAGTCTTAACAACAAATAAACTCAGTAAAACTTTCTCTAATAAGGGTCTTCAGCAGCATGTGCTCAAAAATCTGGATTTAATGATTTATGAAGGGGATTTTACTGTAATCATGGGCTCTTCCGGTGCCGGTAAATCAACACTTTTATATGCCCTGTCCGGTATGGATAAGCCAACCCTTGGAGAAATCCGCTTTCATGACCAGGAGATATCCCGGTTAAGCAATGATAATCTGGCAGTCTTTCGTCGTAAGAATTGCGGCTTTGTGTTTCAGCAGATATACCTTTTAGACAATATGAGCCTTCTTGATAACGTCCTTGCCAGCGGCTTGTTATTGACAAATAATAAAAAAGAGCTTGCAGAAAGAACAAAAAAATTATTTCTCGCTGTAGGTTTGACTGAAAGCTTATGGAATAAGTTTCCTTCTCAATTATCCGGAGGGGAAGCACAACGTGCCGGGATTGTCCGGGCACTTGTTAATAACCCCGCTGTTCTCTTTGCCGATGAACCTACAGGTGCCTTAAACTCCACCTCCGGTATCGCCGTATTGAATGTTCTGACAGACGTGAATAAAAAGGGCCAAAGTATTGTTATGGTAACACATGATCTGAAATCAGCGCTTCGGGGCAACCGAATTATTTATCTCAAAGACGGAGCTATCTGCGGTGAATGTATACTTGGCAGCTATCTGGAAGAAGATACAAAGAGGGCTGAAATACTTCACTCCTTCTTAAACGAAATGGGGTGGTAAGTCTATGAAAAAAATCCTTATGCTTTCCTTTTCCAATATAAGAAAAAACAAAGGTCAGTCAATCAATCTTCTGGCAGTAATCTTAATAACAGGATTTCTTTTAAATCTAGGCCTTTTACTATTGATAAACTTCACTAAATTTTATGATAGCCTCAGCGAGGAAGTCAACTCACCTCATGCTGCCTTCCTAGTAAATCGATCTGCTTATAGCACAGCTCAGAGTGACTATCTAAAGTCCTATCCCGGTGTAACAGAAACAGAAGAACAGGAGGTCTTATCAGATTCCGCCGGTATTAAATACAATGGGGATAAGATTCCGGGTATGTTTATAATGGTAAAGGCAAGTGAGAAGCAGGATATGAATCCGCTTAAATTGATTGGGCCTTCCAACCCCTTAGATGAGAACTCTATCTACCTTCCTTACCTTATGAAATCCGGTGGTAAAATGAATCTTGGAGAAGATTTTTTCATATCCATAGAAGGAAAAGAATATCATTTTACCATCGCCGGTTTTACCGAAGAAGTATATTTTGGCTCGAACACCATACAGTGCTATCGCTTTTACCTATCTGATGAGGGATATGAGAAGTTACATAAGAGTATTCCTACATCCTCCAGTATTCTTCAAACTGTCCGTCTGGAAAAAGCCGCCTTAAGCAACGAACTGATGAAAGATTTCTCTAATAAATTTTATTATCAGGCTTCAGCAGGTAATACTTCTACTTACTTTAGCAGTTCCTACACCGAGGTCAAAACCAGCAGAACCTTTTTGTCAGGTATTACTTCTATGATATTGGTGGCTTTAGCTGCTGTTATTCTCCTTGTAAGTCTTGTTGTTATCCGTTTCAGGATTCACAATACTATAGACGAAAGTATGGTAAATATCGGTGTGTTAAAAGCCATAGGGTATCAAAGCCGGCAAATTATAGCTTCCTTGGTATTGCAATTTACAGGTATAGCCACTGTCGCAACCTTACTAGGAACTGCCCTATCCTATGCTGTTCTGCCAATAATATCAGATATTCTTAAGATTCAGACTGCCCTTATCTGGAAACAGGAATTTGACCCTATGATAAGCAGTATAACATTGCTTATTATTGTCCTCTTTGTATTTGCAGACACGGTCCTTACTGCCTTACGAATTCGAAAAATGCACCCTTTGACAGCCCTAAGAAGCGGAATTTCTACCCATAATTTCAGGCACAATCCCTTTGCCCTGGAAACCACCCCCGGAGGATTAATTTTGCTGCTTGCAGTCAAGAATGTATACCAGAATCTTAAGCAAAATATCATGATTTTTGCAGTTCTTGCTGCAATTACCTTCGCCTCAGCTTCTGTTTTATCCATCTACTCTAATGTTGGTCTACATCCTGACAGTTTTGCAGAGCTGGTTGCAGGAGAAGTTCCGGATTTAGTCATACTGATAAAAGACCCGCTAAATTCAGCAAAAGTTATGAATGATGTCAAAAGTTCATCCAAGGTAAGAAAAGTTATATATTATGTTTCCCGCTCGGTTTTGGTGGATGGTAACGAAGCCCAAAGCTATATAACAGATGACTACTCATTAACAGAGGGAAAGATGCTGTATAAAGGCCGTTATCCAAAACATGATAATGAAATAGCCCTAAGTGGTCCTCTATCACAGCATACCGGTAAGAAGATCGGAGATATCATAAATGTTACTTATAATAATAAATCTTATGATTACCTCATAACAGGATTAATTCAGTCTATGAATAATAATGGAAAAGGGTTGTCTATAACCACAGAAGGTATGAAACGACTCTACCCGGATTTTCTTCCTGAACAGATATATGCTTATATGAATAATACCTCTGATACAGAAAAGCTCATAAATAACCTTACGGCAAAGGATGAGCACCTTTTTATTAATATCTTGAATATGAAAAAATTAGCAGATGTCCAATTAAGTGTTTATGGCTCTGTTTTTGCCATTATCACTGCTACAATTACTATAATTACCTGCTTTGTAGTAATTCTTGTATTGTATCTGGTTCTTAAAACCTCTATATTAAGAAACCGACGTGAAATAGGAATTCAAAAGGCCTTAGGATTTACAACTTATCAATTGATGAATCAGTTATCTATAAGCTACTCTCCTGCTGTCATCACTGGTACAGCAGTCGGATGTTTACTCGGTATTTATTGTTTTAATCCTTTATTTGTAGCCCTTGTTCAAAGCCTTGGAATTATGACCGCTTCAATGCCTGCTTCCCATTCCCTTACTGCTTTACTGGGAATTGGCATAGTAATTCTGTCTTACCTGATATCGCTGGTTATTACCTTACGAATAAGAAAAATCACTCCATACATGCTGGTAAGTGAATAAATAATCGTTAAATAAAGTTAAGTTGAGCAGAACTTGCAGCAGACAGGTTTTGTTCAACTTAAGTTTACCAAGCTTATGTATCAACTCCGTAGGGTACTTGCTCCAACTTTTTGATATATAAGGCTGATATGCTTATTCATTGTGCTCTGATGAATCTTATTATTTCCCCTTAGAATTCCGCTTTCAACATATCACTGTTTATTTCTATTATAGAAGTATTCTTTGCTTGAAATTTTCTCAATTCACTAAAAGGCGTATTAGTTAGATAGCATTGCATCCCCATGATAACCGCACCATGTGTTACCACCGCAACAGCTTCTTTGTTGATAGCAGTTATTTTGCTAAGGGCTACCAGAACACGTTCCACCATTTCCTGATAGGACTCTCCTTCCGGCGCTCTTTCATACCTCCTGTCCAGACACCATTTATCAAATTCATCGGGATATCTTTTCTTTACTTCATCCCATGTCAGTCCTTCCCATAAACCAAGATTGATTTCTTCCAGACCTGCAACTCTTTCTAATGGCTTACCAGTTATGTTACTTATAATTTCAGCAGTCTTATAAGCTCTTTTTTGCTTACTGGAATAGATTCTTGAAAAGTTAACTTGTGATTCCAGCAGTCTTGCCCCAAGCTCCTTTGCCTGTCTTATTCCATTCTCATTTAATTCACTGTCATAACTTCCTTGAATTCTGCCTTCTGTATTCCAGTCTGTCTGTCCATGTCTGATTAGATATATCTTCATGTTACATCCTTTCATATCTGCAATATCACTTGCAGTCTCTTCCTATCTATGCAAAAGAGAATTCACAATCAGGCTGCCCCGCTTCATACTTGCATTCAATAATCTCACCATTCTTTATAGGCCCTGCATATACCAGCGTTCTTATAACCATTCCGTGACAGACCACAATAACACGATCATAGTGAGCATACTTATCCGCTGCCTTTTTCACTCTCTGGCGTAAAGCAGTAAGACTCTCCCATCTCTTTTGTTCTTCTCCACCGGGTATTCCCACTGGATAGATACCTTTAAATGTATTAAAATCCTCATTTAATTTAACCACTTCTTCAAACGTCTTAAATTGAAAGGTAATATCAGGCATCCATTCATGAAAGTCCATTTCAACAGTAAGTTTTATCCCTGTTTGCCTGGAAATAATAGCTGCTGTCTGTAAAGCTCTGGTATATGGAGAAGCTACAATGATATCCGCTCCCATAAGTCGTATATCCTTTGCCGTTTCTTCAGCCTCTCTTACGCCCTGTTCAGATAAAGGGGCAAGGTCTTTTCCGTGTCCGATATACCCTCTCTCCTCACATGGTGTATAATCCGCCTGTCCATGTCTGACTAAATAAAACAGTGCCATATTGTCTCCTCTCCTTTTTCAGGATTAAAAATCTTTTAATTCAACAAAATCTACTCCGTCATCAGTTGCAGTTCCTGCATATATCATTTCTGTATCATTACCATTATTCAGATAATGTTTCAAACACTCCTTCGCTGTAAAAGGCATGTCCTTTTCTAAGATTTGATCTCTATCCACCCATTCCAGAACCCCTTCCTTGCATTCACTAATGTCAATGCTATCATTGATTAATTCAGTGAAGTAGTAGTAATTCTGACGAATTTCATTGTTCTTAAGCCTGAGTGTTATATATCTTAACTCCACTTTTCCAAGATCTTTTTCACATATACCTGTTTCTTCGAATAACTCTCTTAATACACATGCTTTGGGGTTATTTAACTCTCCTTCTTCAAAATGACCTCCGATACCGCACCAGGAAGGTTCAACTACTCTTGATCCTATACGGTAGAGAAGCAGCATTTTATTATTATGGCTAATATATATTGTTGTCATGTTTCTAAGTATGATTGTTGTCATATTACTAAATATATTTCCTTTCGTACTAATTCATAAGTTTATTATAACTCATATCACTTGACTACGGTTTTGTTTTATCCAGAAAATAAATCAGCGTTACTGCCGCCACCACTACTCCAATAATTCCTACCGTGTAATCCAGAATTGCATGTATAAGTACAGGAATCCATATAGTCTTACTTCTCTCCTGTAACACGATAAAATACCATCCGATTAAAACTCCACCGCCTACTTCACTTACCATCGCTAAAAGCAACTGAAAAACATCAGCGTTTGTCATTACAGAAGGCAATACTGCATGCCCGATGCCAAAAAAGAATCCACTGATTATTATTGCAGTTAATAATTATAATGAAAGCTAAAAGAGTTATTGTAAAAAAATCAAAGAGAACTCTATTAACTAACGTATCTTTTGTAATATTGCCAATGCTTACCAAGAAATTGCTTTTCACTGCTATGTAACAGGTGATATAAAACCATAGAATTATACCTATTCCCAAAACACAGGATGATACATAATTATTATTAATTGCTTTCGTGTTAAACCAATGTTTCATAGTATCCTTATATCCTTATCCAAGTATATTTATCATGCTAAAACATATTTCATTATTGATAATCTCTTAAATTATCAATAATTATTATACATTACTCAGCATACATATTCTACCATTAATTGTAGGACGTTATAATCTTTCTTTTTCTATACACTATAGCAAAATTAGAAATTTTATTGTATAATAATACCATTGGTTGATTTTAAATTTAAGAAGGGGGTACTTAGAACATTAAAAGATGGTATAAATATCTAATCTATTTGTTGTTAATCCTTACAGTGGTCTTCCTAAACACAAGTAAATTCTTCTCTTTCTTTCACAAAGCAAGTTTTACAATTAGTCACTTTCATATTATTTTAAATGTAATTACAGGAGTACTTGCTGGTGTTTTACTTGGATGCGAACATTTATATCTTGAAAATAAAAAAGAGGGGCTTTGGAAAATCAATCTGCCAAAAATAATTATACTTGGTTTACCCTCACTTTACTTTACTCTTACCTATATTCTGCTCTATACCAACATACCTATAATATCAAAACTTGTAATTAATACAACATCTTATCTTTTAAACGTTTTTTCGGATAAGTATATATCCTTTTTTCAACTAATACTGGGTTATGTTCTAATCACTAGCTTTTACAAAGCAAAAGATTAAAAGAAAATAAAAATTAGTAAAAAACAGGCACTTGTCATATGATAAGTACCTGCTTTTCATTTTATATTGATTCCATTTTCATTTCTATAATACCGCTTGATTTAAGGAGGCTTTTAAATCATCTTCCGGTGTACTGATTGCCCTGATATTAAAGGTATCTACCAGATATTGAAAGACATTTGGTGACAGAAAAGCAGGTAAACTTGGCCCCAGATACATCCCTTTTATACCAAGTGACAATAATGCTAATAAATCTGCAACTGCCTTTTGTTCATACCAGGATAATACAATGGAAAGTGGCAGAGAATTTACATCCGTGTCAAAGGCGTCAGCCAGTGCTGTAGCAATACGGATTGCAGAATAAGCATCATTACATTGACCCACATCTAACAGTCTTGGAAGACCTGCTACCGTTCCAAAATCCAACTTATTAAAACGATACTTACCACAGGCAAGAGTCAAGATAACACAATCCTTCGGTACTAACTGTGCATAATCCGTGTAATAGCTTCTACCTGGTCTTGCGCCGTCACAGCCACCGATTAAGAAGAAATGCCTGATTGTACCATCTTTAACAGCTTTGACGATTTCACCTGCATGAGACAGCGTTTCATGATGCCCAAATCCCACTAAGATTTCTTCCTTATCCTCATCCTTATCAAAACCGCCAAGTTCCAAAGCTTTTTTTATTATTTCCGAAAAATCCTTTGTGCCATCTTCTTTTACATCAATATGTTTGATGCCATCCCAACCAACTACGCTTGTAGAGTAAATTCTGTCCTTATACGAATCTCTTGGCTTCATAAGGCAGTTAGTTGTCATTAAAATACAGCCAGGTATTTCATCGAATTCTTTCTGCTGATTCTGCCAGGCCGATCCAAAATTCCCAACCAGATGCTTGTATTTTTTAAGTTCAGGATAGCCGTGGGAAGGTAACATCTCCCCATGGGTATAAATATTGATACCTTTTCCTTTTGTCTGTTCCAGCAACATTTCCAGATCATGAAGATCATGGCCTGATACTATAATAAAGGGTCCCTTTTTTACTTTAACATTTACCTTATGAGCAGTGGGATTCTGAAATCTGCTTGTATTTGCATCGTCTAACAGTTTAATTACCTGAACACTGCTTTCACCAACCCGCATAGTCATACGAATCATCTCTTCCAGTGTTAATTTATCATTCGTTGTTGCTTCTAACCCTAGGAAATACATATGATCAATTTGGTCATCTTGAAATCCGATAAATCTCGCCTGATGGCCATAAGCACTGATTCCCTTCAAGCCATATAGAATCGTTGAGCGCAGGGAACGAATATCCTCGTCTAAATCCTTATTATACATAATACCGGCTTTATCGGAATCTTTTAACATATCTTCCTTGGTTTCACTTAACTGATAAGTAGCAGCATCCGGATATATTCCTTCCGGTGCCTGTTCTTTCATAGCCTGCTTTATCTGCGCAGATTCCTTTAATAGTCTTACATGAGCTTCCGCATCAAAGTTCACATTTGTTAAGGTAGTAAATAAACTGTTCTCAACAAACTTTACTACTTCTTTATCTATTTTCTTTCCCTGTTCAATTAATGGTCTTGCATAACAGGATATTCCTTTCAATTGATAAATCAGCAAATCCTGAAGATTTGCTATCTCCGGTGTTTTTCCGCAAACACCGCTTTTAGTACAACCTTTACCTCCAAAAGTCTGCTCGCACTGATAACAAAACATTGCATTCTCCATCGGGATACACTCCTTATAAAATATGTTATTATATTTTACAGTATTGCCCAACGCTGAAGTAAATATGTCTTATTACCAGATTTCGATTGATCTATTCTTATAATCAATCATCCAGCTTTTACCTTTTAGAATATCTGCTCCAAGCAGTCCACATACATCATTATTTTTAGTAGGAAACAATGAACGTTTACAGGCAATAATATTTTTTAGTGTCACATTACAATTTGCTATCTGTAAAACCAGTTTGTCCATAACCCTTACCTTTTCAACGGATGTTCCATCGATTCCTGCAAAGCTATCATTAATCTCAGTTGAATCCTCCAATTTATAATAAAATTTCTCTCCAAGAACGGACTCCGTATTTCCGGTGTCAATGCCAAATAATTTCTCTTTTCCTTCATACATTACACTTATTATTGGCATGTTGTCCCATTCTGCCATATTCTTAATTAAACTATTTGAATATGGAGATTCTAAAGCCAGCTCTCCTTTGGCATTATCATAAATCCATCTGTATTTTTGTATGATATCCCACCCTAAAAATCCATTTAATTGAACTTTTCCGAATTCCTCACCAAAATCAAAATTTAAGACTTCATCTTCAACTACAGCCACTTCTTGATTATGAATTATTACATTTCCCAAAGATATCTCCGGTATTACTGCAATATTGGTATTATTGATTTTACCTGCATTTCCGCCTCCGGTAATGGTCCGTTCTGTTTCTTTTGCCATTAAACTAAGTGCAGTTGTTTTTGTTATGGCTGTAATTGAGGCACCAGTGTCAAAAATTAGCGGTATGGTTATATTATTATAATCAACCGGTATAAGGTATAACGAATCAAGAGTTTCTACCTTCAGAGATACTCCCCTAATTTCTATACTCATCTTTTTCTCCCTACCATCAAAACATATTCTGCTATATCCAGAAAGAATATTTTAATAATTATATCTCCTTGCGAAAAAAGTACTCTGAAAACATATCCTCTTCGCAAGTATAACTACCAACCTCCTCATATCCCATTTCAAGATAAAAATCTCTTCCTTGCCAGTCAAAAGTATCAAGGCAATATTAGGCATCTAAATCCACCTTCCATAAAATACTATTTCACCCTAGGATACATTGGATGTCCTTCTGCAAATTGCACCAAATCCCAAAGATTACCGTACAAATCTTTAAATACAGCAACAGTACCATAGGACTGTGCTTTAGGTTCCCTCACAAACTCAATGCCTTTTGACAGCATTTCCTTGTAATCTCTCCAGAAATCATCGGTACCAAGAAAAAGATAGATTCTTCCTCCCGCCTGATTCCCTATATAAGGAATCTGCTCTGGTTTCGATGCCTTAGCCAGCAATAAAGTACAGCCGGTAGAACCCGGAGGAGATACAACCACCCATCTTTTATCCTGCTCCGGCTGATAGGTGTCTTCCACTAATGTAAAATTTAATTTTTTAGTATAAAAATCAATTGCCTCATCATAATCCCTCACTACCAGTGCGATATGTATAATTGACTGTATCATTCGATTCTTCCTCTCCTATATAATTTTTTTTTACAACACCTTGCTTCCCATTATGAACACCCGTTATTCAAACAAGCTTTTGTTGCCATTATCCAAGTTTTATTATAACACAACAAATGAAATGCTAGTATGACATTAGTCATATTCATCTCATAATTCACAGTTTTTTCACCAGTTTTTAACAGACTTCCCACAAAATAGTCACAGATGCACTTTAATATAAATTAGGAATATAATTCATGGTTCCTGGAGAATCATATAAGAAAGGTAAGGATTTATAGATGAAAACCGTAAAAAAGAAGGCTATTCTCCTGCTGACTATATCTTCGCTGTTTCTCTTGGTAGCAGGATGCTCAAAAGATAATTCACAGGAACAGGCTGCACAAACAGGTAGCGAAAATAACCCGGTAACAGCAGACAGCACTGCTAAGGATGCTTCAACCATCAATGGTCAGGTTACTGCAGTGGATGGAAATACGATAACACTTACAGCATGGCCTAGTGGAGGTAACCGGGGTCCCGGCAACGGTGAAAACAAAGGACAAAGACCAAATAGTGATTCTAAGAACTCAGATAACATAACTCCTCCGGATAAGAGTTCAGATGCTAATAGCAGCGACAGCACAGGTAACGATAAGAACAGCAATCATCCAGCACCTTCCGGTAATACTCAGAAGGGAAGCACTAAAATGCCTCAAGGAGAAGAAAAAACGATTACAGTGACTGATAGCACTACATATTCTGTTGAGAAAGATGGTAAAGCAACTACAGGCTCTCTCGCCGATGTTACTACAGGAAGTATGATAACCGTGGAATTCACCACGGATTCATCCGGTAATGAAGTTCCTTCCGTTATAACAGTAAGATCTTTCTCAAGAGATGGTATGATGGGTAGAAGCAGTAGTAATTCAGATTCACAAACAGGCGCAAATAATACGAAATGAGAACTACCTTTTATTAAAATATGAATTTTAGCTCTAAAGAAAAAAAGCGGCTTGTTTTAGGGATAAACTTTGTATCAATCCTAAAAGCAAACCGCTTCTTCTACTTCTTGTATCTCTTTTAACCTCTTCCAAGACTCCTGATATTCTCCACCGGATACTGTCTTGCTATTCTCATAGCGGGTATCATCTGTAATACTGTTATGATTGCAATAAATATTACATCTACACCTATATGAAGCCCCCATGGATACTTCCATAGCCTAATTGCTGCAACCTCTCGTAATAATTGTCCTAACCCGCTGTTTCCAATAGTCGATGAAAACACTGTAGTTATAAATAACAGTAAGAATAAAGCTGCATTTGCTGCAATTACGGCAGCTATTCCCTGTAATGCTCCTTGCAGCATATACTGAACGGCAAACTGTTTTTTGTTAACTCCAATAGATTGTAAGATACCAATTCGATTTTTTTCCTGTTCCATCCTGGAAATAGATGTATTATAAAAGGCAATAAAAGCTATGGTAGTAGAGATTAATCCCAACAAAGCTATTACTAAAATATTATTCAATGCTTCTCCTAATATTCTTTCACTGCTTTCTTTATAATTATATAATGTAAAACCATACTGATTAGCAAAAGTAAGCAGTCTTGCATCTAATACCTCAGGATTCTCCTTATCCTCTGCTTTAATATTCCAAAGTGTTTCTCCATAGCTGGAGGGGTAGAGTATCTTCACCATTTCTGCCATCTGATTAATACTCACCTGAAACAGACCGAGCTTTGAATTAGGATAAAGTTTCTCCATACCATCGATAGAGCCAATTACTGTATAACAAGAGGTCAGGTTTGAAAAAGGCCATATTCCCTTTTCAGGGAAATAATGTATTATTCCACCCACTTTAACTGATGTTGTGTTAAAGCCCGGAATTTTACCGCTTTCTGTGATTTTCTCCTTATCAGCTGATAGATAGAGCGTATCTCCCGGTTTTAAGGTGTTATAACTGTCATAGATATTCTTATACCTGCTGTCCAAAGAAGTTTCATAGGCTTTATCTTCCCCAAGCAGCCAGTGAAAACGCTTATCAAGCCCAACAGCTGCTTTTATCTTATCATATCCTGCTATTACTTTTTTTTCTGAAACTTGCTGTTTATATAATGGTACCAGAAGAATTACTTCTTCAGCCTTCTTAAATTGTTCTGTATTTATGCTGCCCTCTGTAATAGCTGAAAAGATAGTTTTTGCTTCCTCTGTGTCCGGATTCAAACCATAATAGTAGGAATAAAAAGCATCCGTAATATACTCCGGCTGATTTGCTGTATCAGAAACATATTTTGCAAAATGTTCGCTCTTTAATTTATCCGGCAGTAATTCATCAAAGGTATTCAATAACGTGTCTTTTTTAATTCCATCATACCAAAATAATAGGTTTTTACCATATTTGTAGCATGAAACACTCTTAACCCCGTTAATTTTTTTCAGTTCTGAATTTATCTCCGGTATCCTCTTTTTATTTTCTCCATATATGGCTTTTAGTGTATAATCCG
Source organism: Anaerocolumna chitinilytica (assembly GCF_014218355.1). Lineage (NCBI taxonomy): Bacteria > Bacillati > Bacillota > Clostridia > Lachnospirales > Lachnospiraceae > Anaerocolumna > Anaerocolumna chitinilytica. The sequence goes on along the minus strand of NZ_AP023368.1, from coordinate 2,706,596 downwards.
GTCTTCCCATGTCCACAACTGATTCTTGATATCTGCTAAAAGCGTAATAGGAAAGATATAAAGAAGCTGTCAGAATGCTTATAATAAATAGGGAAATTGCAAAGGATAACAGATTTTTTCCTCTGCTATTCTTCAGATAACGTATAGTGATATGATAAAAGTCCTGTGTAACATAATGTACTGCAGCCTTGGGATTAAACTTTCTATTTCTTTTGCTGGAAACATCTTTTGTATGCTTTTGTTTTTGTTCCATAGTCCCTGTTAAAGGAATATTAACCGCATATATTGCTGGTATTAGTATTCCAAGGAATAATGAAATACTTCCGATTACAATACCCAACAGCAGCAGCTTTAGAGGAATAGCTATTACTAAGCTTTCCTTTCCGGTTAATTTTAATAGGTACAAAATAGCTGAGGAAAGTGCACTTCCGCCAAGAGCTCCAAAAAGCAGTCCTGTTCTCCACAGATAAACCGCTTCCCAAAAGAGTATTCCAAATAACTGTCCTCTGGTTGCCCCAATTGATTTTAGTAAAACCAGCTTTCTGCTTCTTCTACGCAATTGGGTTAAAAATATTTGAAATACCGCGCAGATTGTTGTTATAAAAATAATGCCCAGTATAGATGCAGTAAGTAGAAACTCTGTCGAATTCCCTGACTCCGGATAGGAAAAGCTGTTCTTTCTAAAACTTGCCGTTGAATCTCCTCCTTGAATGATACTGCCCTTTATTAATCCGGTGTCCTCCTGGGAAGCTTCTTGTTTGGGATTTCCATAGTATTTTGAAATTTTCTCCTTCTCGGCATCACTTAGGTTCTTTTTTAGATTAAAGAGCAAGTTATTCGTACCATCTTCTGAAGATTCTGTTTCATCCGCCTTATCCGGATATTCTGCTGCCAGCTTATGAAAAGCCTTACTATTTAACGAACGCAGACGGAAGAAAATATCCAGGGGCATCTGATATTTTTCTACATCCGCATAACCGTTATTATAAAATGCATTCTTAATAGCTGCTCCTGCTTCTTCTGTTACAAAAGCATTCGGTACTGTATGCCCGCCTAAATCCCATTTATCCGAATAGGTATTTAAAATTCCGCATATCGTAAATTCCTTTTGAAGCATAATTTCCTGATGAACCAGAAGTCCCTTTTTCTTTATTGTAGCTGCATCTGATGCACTGCCTTTTTTAAATACATATAGATACTCTGTCGAAACTACTGCATGGATATCATCAAAATCCGCACTTGGATTCTCATGATATCCATATTTTTCGAGATTTCCTCCCTTTATATAAGATTGGTAATACTCCTGCTCCAGTGGTGCTATCTTGGCACTGTTTTCTTCTGTTACATTTATCAGAGAAATCTTAACCTTCTGTCCGATTTTAAGCTCTAAGCCTGCATTACTAAGCTGATTCAATTCAACCAGAATCTCATTATCCTTTTTGGGAAATCGTCCTTGATATAAGGTAAAGCCACTCATATCCTGCAGAGCCTTTGGTAGTGTTCCCACAAATCCAACACTATCTGTGTTTCCTAATATGTAAGTACCGGTTAATTCCTTTATCTCTTTTTCACGGTCAAGTTTCTGATAGCTCTCATCGTTTCCATCTAAGTATGCACCCTGCCAGCTACCATAAAGCTTTTCTCGCTGGGCAGTTTTTGTTTCCTGCATACTTGTTTGGAAGATTAATGCTGCTGCAATAAATGCAAAGGATAATGATACGACCATTTTTAACAACAGCGCATCCTTTTTCCTTCCCTTCATCCCGCTCCTTGCAATCTCTCTTAAATTCATATCACTTCTCCATTACTAATAGTTATTACTCGCTCTGCATTGGCTGCGATTTCCATGTCATGGGTTACCAATATAGTAGTTTGTCCGAATTCCTGCGCTGACTGCTTTAACAGTCTGATTACCTCTTTACCGGTATTTTCATCCAGATTCCCCGTAGGTTCATCTGCTAAAAGAATGGCTGGCTTTGTAGCCAAGGCTCTTGCAATTGCAACTCTTTGCCGTTCTCCTCCTGACAATTCATCCGGATAATAAGGAAGCTTATTCGTAATGTCAAGTGTCCGAAGTATTTTATCCAGATAAAGCCTGTCTTCTTTCTGCTTATCCAAATGGACTGGCATCAGTATATTTTCAAGGACAGTATGCTCTGACAGAAGATTAAATGACTGAAAAACAAAACCTATTCTTCTGCGGCGGAGCAATGCAAGATCCCTTTCCTTTAAGTCAAACATGCTCTGCTCCTCCAGATAGACTTTACCATCTGTGGGTTTATCAAGACCTCCCAGTATATGCAGCAGTGTGCTCTTACCCGAACCGCTCTTCCCGATAATGGCGTGGAACACTCCCTTTTCTATCTCAATATCCGTAGGCTTTAAAGCTTTCATCGCAAGCTCACCTTTTCCATAAACTTTTTCCACCTGCACGGTTTTTAATACAATATCCATTGATAAATACTCCTTCCAATTTGCTCTATTCATAATCTTACATGAATGTAGTTTATCTATCAAGTTACATTTGTCATAATTTACTATTTCTTAATACTTTTGCTTTTTATTTACTTTAGCTTCTTCTATTTACTATTGCTTTTTCTATTTACTTTTTCTTTCTCTATTTACTTTTTCTTTCTCTATTTACTTTTATTTCTATTCAACTTTTGAGATTAACTGGAAGAATATAAACCGGCATGCTATAATAAGCCTGGCGGTATCCCAATTCATGTGCAATTGAAACAACAAAATAAGATTATAATTTAACATACATATAAGTATATTCAAAGATGTGTATCGCAGGAGGAGTATTATGATAAAAATTGAAAAAGAAAAAAGGCATACTATTGCAGCTCTCTATAAAGGTTGGGATGAAACACTTATCTGGTCCTGTCTCCAGGGGTTTATGGGACAGGCTTTTGCCGACCGAGAAGAGAATCCATCCTCTGCCCAAATCATTATAGGGGATTTCTGCTTTTTCTCAGGGATACCTAATATAGAATTAGCAGAAAATATACCTTCCGATTTCCATTCTGATACAATGTTAATGATACCTGGTTCTGAGGCCTGGTCAGAGTTAATTGCAAAGGTTTATCCATTAAATCATGAAAAATTACTGCGATACGCAATAAAAAAAGAGCCCGATGTCTTCAGGCGAGAAAAATTACAGAACTTTACTGATAGTATCCCCTCAGATTACCAGTTAAAATTAATAGATGAATCCTTGTTTCACCTGGCAAAAACAGAAAGCTGGTCCAAAGATTTCTGCTCACTATTTTCTACATACCAGGAATATGAAACCCATGGGCTGGGTGTTATGGCATTACATAAAGGAATCCCTGTATCAGGTGCCTCCTCTTATACCTATTACGACAAAGGAATTGAAATTGAAATAGACACAAGAAATGATTATCGAAGAAAAGGATTAGCATTAGCCTGTGGTGCCAAACTAATATTGGAATGTCTGGACCGAGGTCTCTATCCAAGTTGGGATGCTGTAGATTTACGCTCTGTCGCCTTATCAGAAAAGTTAGGTTACCATATGGATAAAGAATATGTAACGTTTGCAATCACCTTAAGATAAACGGAAGAATCCTATGCTTGGAGGATTGACAATAATATTGAACAGTACAGGAACCTAAAAGGGTTCACTGTAAGAAAAGAGGTAAAATGAACCTAATAGACCAGTTTAAAGATTTTATTAAGACTTCCGACAACATTGTTTTCTTTGGCGGTGCCGGTGTATCACTGAAAGCGGTATTCCAGATTTTCGCAGTGTAGACGGGTTGTACCATTTAAAATATGACTATTCTCCGGAGCAGATACTTAGTCATAGCTTCTTCAATAAAAATACCAAGGCATTTTATGAATTCTATTATGATAAGATGCTATACCCCAAAGCACGACCTAATATAACACACCAAATGCTAGCTCATCTGGAGGACTCCGGAAAGCTAAAAGCTGTCATTACTCAAAATATTGACGGTCTTCATCAAATGGCGGGAAGCCATAATGTAATTGAGCTACACGGCAGTGTCCACCGAAACTATTGCACATCATGCGGACATTCCTATACCTTACAGGAAATACTTGATAAGGCTCCCCTCCCCCGCTGCTCTTGCGGAAGTATTATCAAGCCTGATGTCACACTCTATGAAGAAGCCTTAAAAGAAAACATCATAACTCAGGCAATTGAGGCAATTGCTGCCGCTGATATGTTAATAATAGGCGGAACCTCTCTAAGCGTATATCCGGCTGCCGGTTTTATTCGTTATTATTCCGGCAGCAAGCTGGTACTAATTAACAAATCCTCTACTCCACTGGATTCAGAAGCTGATCTTCTTATCACCGATTCCCTTGGTGAAGTTATGGGCTCACTTATATAAATCTGCTGACAGCTCTTGTAAAGTCCTTTCTTCTGTGACAAAATAAGAGCTGCCTTCTTTTATTAAAATTTTTCTATCGCATAGGTCTGAAAGAGTTCTATGAAGATGTCTGTAGCTTGTGCCAAGAAGTTCAGCAATCTCCGTTAGATTCTCATCAAAGCAGATAATTGTTTTTATCCCTTTACTATCCTCTTGCTTCGTGTTAATTCTCTCCCCTGCTGTATAAATGTAGCTTGCTAACCGGTTCTCCAAAGGATAAAGCAGATTAATGGAACTGTTCTTTGAACAGCGATTTAACTTACCTCCCAATGAGGAGCAAATGTAGCGCAGGAACTTGGCATCTTCTAGCAGAAACCTTCTTACGTTACGATAAGATATTCCAATACAACAAGTATCTGCTATTGCCTGTACATTGGTAACTGCTTTTACAGAATCTACTGCTTCCAGATCCCCCAGCACCTTAAATCCCTGATAGAAACACAGAAGAAGAGATTTTCCATTACTCAAAGAGGTGAAAACCTTTGCTTTCCCTTCTGTTAAAAATAACAGATAGGGGATTTCCTCTCCTTCTTTAACCATAAATTCATTCTTTTTATATAGAAGCAATTCCATGTAAGGAGTCATGTCTTCTGTAAATATATTATTCATCTTATATCGTCTGACATAATCCATCATTTTTTCCGTATCATTCTGCTTTAGCATCTTAAGCTCCTCCTTTTGTTTTACCATGCTTTATTTTTATTAGTATGACATATGTCCTACTTCTTATCAATTATTTTATGCTATAGTTAAAAAAGTAATTCGATAATGATGATTAATTTGAAACTTAGGAGGATGTATGAACTATATTATTTCATTGATTGTAGGGGCCATTACTTCTATCATGATTTTCTTTAACGGCAGCTTATCCGACGGCTATGGGAATCCATTATCCACTGTACTTATACACTTATCAGGGTTAATTGCAATTCTGATTATTATGCTCTTAACTCATTCCAGAATGAAGCTGCCTAAAGGTCTCCCTCTTTATTTATACAGTGCCGGTTTTATCGGTATTGGAACCGTTATGCTCACCAATATAGCTTATCTCAAGCTTGGTGTATCCTTATCCCTTGCACTTGGACTTCTTGGACAAACAATTTTTTCTCTACTGACGGACCATTTCGGACTGCTTGGAATGAAAACGATAAAGGTTAATCCCAAGAAATTATTTGGCCTGGGGATTATCGGAATTGGTATCTGTATTATGGCATTTCAATAAGTTTATCTGAAAGGAGATTAGTATGCTGTTTCTTTATTCCATTTTATCAATTATAGCAGGTGCAACCGTAGTACTGGGCAGAATTCTCAACGCAAAGCTTGCAGAAAAAATAGGTACTGTTCAGGCTACTGTTATTAATTATGTTGTTGGGATCTTCTTTTCAATCATATTTCTGGTGCTTTTAAACAGAGGCTTAACATTTACTGCTCCTTCCCATTCTATTCCCTTATGGGCATATTTTGGAGGTATACTTGGAGTTGCCATTATAATGATTTCCAATTATACCACACCTAGGGTTCCAGCTTTTTACCTTACCCTTTTAGTATTCTTAGGCCAGCTGGCTGTCGGCATTCTAATTGATTGGCTCGTATCAAAAGATTTTTCGCCTTATAAACTGGTAGGAAGCCTCTTTGTCGTAGCTGGTTTTACTTATAATCTACTGTTGGATAAAAAGAAAGCAAAAACAAACACAGAACACTAATGGTCTAGATACGCGTTGTTATTTCAAGCCGCAAAAGAGCAGTTCCACTTTTTAATGACTGAATATACATCAGTGCATTTTAAGTAAACTGCTCTTTTTATTATCAGCGGCTGTTGCAAAATAGCATAATAAACTCTAGAACAGGGCTGGGTGTATAATAATACATTTCGCGTCGACTGGCCGAGCTCTTCTTGTGATGCGGAGCGTTTTGAACGAGCGAGGGAAAAGCAGCCAAATGTATTATTATACACCGAACCCTCTCAAAAGAGTAAATTAGCTATTTTACAACAGCCCCTTCATATTTAGAGTTATTATTGTAATTGAAGGAAATCTTCTACCACTTCGCACACCAGTTTTGCCTGGCCTGACTTTGGCATCTCACAGAATATACGAAGCAGCGGTTCTGTCCCGGAGAATCTGATTATTATCCATCCCCCGTTGGTAAAGTAAACCTTACAGCCATCAAGATAGGAAACCTTCTCCACATCAAAAGGCAGGTGAGGTAATTGACGCTCTATCATAAGTGTATGATAGATGTCCTCCTTCTTCTCCTGACTGAACTTATAATCTTTCTCTTCCAGATAAATAGTACCGTATTCATCTTCTATTTCTTTCGCAATTTCAGATAACTTCTTACCGGTAATGCAAATCATTTCTACCAAAAGAGCCGCAGCATAGATACCATCCTTACCATTAATATGTCCCTTTACAGTAAGTCCTCCGGAAGATTCTCCTCCTATAATTGCATCCATTTCATTCATCTTAGCAGAGATGTATTTAAATCCGACAGGTACCTCATAACATTTTTCACCAAAACTTTCTGCTACACGATCAAGCATATGAGTTGTTGCAAGATTTCTGACCGCAGGCCCTCTCCAGCCTTTATACTTTAACAAATAATAGTAAAGCAGTACTAAGATATCATTTGGATGAAGGAATTTACCTGTATCGTCTATGATTCCGATTCGGTCGGCATCTCCGTCAGTTGCAATTCCAATATCCGCATATCTATCCAGAACGTTATTTTGAAGACTTCTTAAAGTCTGTGCAGACGGAGATGGAAGTTTTCCTCCGAAAAGTGTATCATGCCTCTCATGAATTGTACTGACATCACATCTTGCAGTTAAGAGAATCGTCTTTAATGAGGTTTCACTTACACCGTACATAGGGTCCAGCACAACCTTCAACCCCCTGTTTCGTATTGCCTGCATATCCACGGTATTAATAATATTATCCAAATATTCATTTAAAGGATTGATTTCCATGATTAAATCGGCTTTGATAGCAGCTTCATAATCCATGGGACAAATCTTTTCATCTGCAATTCCATCTATATATTTTTCAATATCAGCTGTTTGCAACTCATCGGCATCGCGTCCGCCATAGGTGAATACTTTGATGCCGTTATAAATAGCAGGATTATGGCTGGCAGTAATCATCATACCATAATGAAAGTCATGTACCATACAGTAATACATAATTAAAGGTGTTGGTGATGACCGGTTAATAAGGAATGCTTTTATACCTTCTCCCGCAAAAACTTCCGCTGCCCAACGCATGGCTTCTTTGGAAAGAAATCTTCTGTCATAGCCGATTACAATACCATCTTCACTTACAGCCTCTGCCTTCATTTTTGCAACCATAGCCTTTGCAAGTATCTGTATGTTTGCTTTGGTGAAATCCTCTCCGATTACGGCTCTCCATCCACCTGTACCAAACTTTATCATAGTCTTTCTCCTCTCTGTAAGCCTAACCCATAATTACTGTAATCTGAGTCTCGCTTCCCCTATTCTGCACCGGTATTCTATCAACCCTTTCACCATTTAACAGAATTTCTTTTACACCTTTCATTACACCATTAGGATTCTTCACGATAATATTGTATTTTGCACCTCTCCACTCTCTTTGCACCTCAAATTCCTTCCAATCTGCCGGAATACAAGGGTCAACAATCAGTGAATCAAAGTCCGGTCTGATTCCAAGCATATATCTTGTGGCAGAAAAATATGCCCAGCCGCCGGTTCCTGTCATAAAAGGATGCCTTGCTCTGCCAAATGCAGTATGGTCTCTGCCTACAATAAATTGACAATAGGAATAAGGTTCAGCCTCTCTCGTTTCTATCATATCATTCTGGTTATAAGGTGATAAGGCGTCATAAAACTTCATTGCACGGTCTCCTCTGCCAAGCTTACACTCAGCAGCCCAGGCCCATGGATTGGGATGACTGAAGATAGCCCCATTTTCCTTTAATCCCGGGTATACTCTGGTAACAAAGCCAATGTCTTCATCGGGAATTGTATAGGAAGGTCCGTTTAACATAATTCCGTAAGGCGTATAAAGGTATTTCTCAATTGAATCCATAGCTCTCTTTCCCTTTTCATCATCAGCCGCACCGGAAAGCACTGCCCAAGCGTTGGATTCCAGATGGATCTTACCCTCTTTATCTTCGCTGGTACCAATCTTTTTACCGTTCTTTGTAATACCTCTGATATACCATTCCTTATCCCAAAGCACATCATCACAGGCTTTCTTTACCTGTGCCCTCATATCTGTATATTTCTCAATATCCTCTGACCTCTTAAAGAATGCTGCCGCTTCCAGGAAATTACCCAAAGCCCAGTAATGCAGGAAAGATACCATAGCACTTTCACCGCCGCCAAGATTTAAGCAGTCATTCCAATCAGCTCTAAGACCTTTGCATATACCGGATGCTCCAATCTGCTCATGGGAGAAATCAAGAATCTTTTTCATGTGTTCATAGACACTGCCCTCTCCGCCATCTGCATATGTAATTACTTCGTTTAAGAAATCATATTCACCTGTTTCCTTAACAAACTCAACAATGGAACTTACAAGCCATAATGCATCATCCGAGCAGGCATCCTTCAGTCCATGAATCATGTCATTCTTGTTGGGAGTCGGAACTACTGTCGGTGATTTAAAGGGTTTTGCTGAATTATCCGGATCAAACCATTCCGGCTGAAATAAGTGCAGCCCATACCCGCTGGATACCAGACCTCGCAGCAGTTCCACCAATCGTTGGCGGCACTTTGCCGGGTTAGAGTGAGGTACTGTCATTGCATCCTGTGCGGTATCCCTGTAACCTAGTCCAGTTCTACCACCTACTTCGATAAAGGAAGCAAAACGTGAGAACATGACATTAATTTCTGCCTGATACAATGTCCAAATATTAATAAGAGTGTTCATTCCTTCATTAGGAGTCTTTATCTGAAGCTTCTCTCTCTTTTCTTCCCAATAGCTTCCTAATGCTTCAAACTCTTTATCCACTACAGCGAAATCAGAATATTTTTCTCTCATTGCACGCCCAGCTTCTCTATTGCCTTCCCCTAGAAGGAAGATTAGCCTGGTTTTCTCGCCGGGCTTTAATACTAATTTCTTGTGAAGTGTTCCGCAATGATTGCCGCCTTTTTCAAAGCTTCCTTCACAATATCCTCTCTCAACTGCAATTGGATTGGTCTCCGTACGATACAAGCCAATAAATTTATCTCTTAAGCAATCAAATCCATCGGGTTCAAAATTAGAGGTAAAATACTGATAACCAAATTCCTCATAGAACAAATCATGCTCAATAATACCATCCTCATAGGAAGAACCCGCTGCATAATTGCTCATCTGATAGTTGCGGTTATCCATATCAATATGATGATAGGAGAATTCAAGATAGGAAAAAGCACTGAGCTCCTTCACTTCACCTGTTGTATTCTCAATTGTTACATCCCAAATTTCTACGCTGTCCTCTAAAGGAATGAACAGCTTCTGCTCTGCTTTTATTCCCTGATACTCACACCCATACTTGGTATAAGATAAACCATGGCGGCAAGTATAGGACGCTTCTGTTAAAGGTTTTCCTACCGGCTGCCAGGATATACTAAAATAATCACCTGTTTTATCATCTCTTAAATATACATAATGACCCGGTCTGTCCATAGGAACACTATTAGCTCGGAAACGAGTTATTCTATGGTACTCCGGTGTCTTGTAGAACATGTACCCCCCTGCTGTATGATTTACAACCGCACACAAATCCTTTACCCCTAAGTAATTTGTCCACGATGTGGGCAGGTCAAGCTTTTCTATAACATATTCTTTGTTTTCATTATCAAAATAGCCATACCTCATATGTAATTATACCTCCTGTTTTTCATTACTTATCATTATATTCTATGCTGTCATAAATAGGTATTGTCAGGAGTGCGAATATTTGTTTTTATTTGTCTATCGAATGAGGTGATTATCGGGACATCTTTTATTAATATAAAATTAGGTTAAATTCTTGACTTTTTCGGCATATTTCGTCACATTTGTGACTTATTAGCATAATATATATTGGACTTCATCAATCCATACAATAATTGGAGGTATTCATTATGAGTTATGAAAATTCATGCTATAACCATGAGCAGAGACACAACCACGAAATACAAGGTTCCGTTGAAATAGCAGAGCCTCAGGAAGAGCCTCATAACCATAGATTTGCTACAGTATCCGGCGAAGCTATACCCTATGGTCAAGGGAACCATTATCATGATGTTGCTTTTCATACAGACTTTTACGAAGATCATTTTCATGAATTCTGCGGCAGAACTTCAGGTGCAATACCCGTTGGCGGAAACAGACATGTTCATTTCTTAGAATCCGTAACATCTGTAAATGACGGACACAGACATGAATTTAGAGTTGCCACTCTTATAGAAGACCCTATAGGCGAGAGATGTAGTAAGTAAGTAAAAAAATTCCCCGGCTTAAGCCGGGGTTATAAAAATTCAAAACTTAGTCAAGCTTAAACTCTCCTTAGTTCTTTATACATCGACGCCCAGAAATTTCTTGACCAGGAGTCCAATGAGGAAAGAAGCTGCTGCTACTGAAAGACTAATAAAGCTCATTTCCAAGAATTTTTGTTTAAAAGAAATGGATCTGGCAACCGCAATATAATAATTAAAAGCTGCAATGATCAGAATAACCGCTGCTAACATAATAAGTAGAGCTGTTACATAATCCTTATCAGGTAACAGCAAATAGGGCATGATTAGTATTACTACCGTGACTAGATAAGCTGCACCGGTGTAAAGGGAGGATTTCATAGCATTCTTACCATCCTCATGCTTTACAGACAGGTATTCTGACGAGGCCATAGAAAGTGTAGCTGCTATACCCGTTATCAACCCTGCTAAAGATATCAAGCGGTTGCTTTGCATGGCAAAGGTCCAGCCAGCTAAACTTCCTGAAAATTCCACTAAGGCATCATTAAGACCTAGTACCATAGAGCCTGCATATTTAAGCTTTTCCTCATCAATCATGTCGATTAGTTCACTCTCATGCTCAACTTCATCTTGAAGTAAAATGTTAATATCAGGAATTTTTTCGTTAAGCTCTTTCTCAATCTTACCGCCGAATATACTCTTGAATTCTATCAGTGAATTCTCCATTTTCTTGATAATAAAGGTGTAACCTAATATCCTAGCTAAAAATACATACCAATAAACAGTAAACATATTAGGTTTCACATCACACTTTGTATATTGCTTCCATATCTCATAGTGTTTCCTCTCTTCACTTGCGATTTTATGCAATACTTCCCGGTCTTTTTTTTGCTTCACAAATCTTGCAATCTTTATATAAACATAGTATTCAAGTATTTCATCCGCTTGAAACTTCTTTACTGTTTTCATAAAATCAAAGCTTTTCATATTCTACCCCTTTCTTCGTTTATTCCCATATCTTTTTTATAATCAAACGGTCAATTAATTATTTCAGATATCTAAAGTCTTATACACTAATCTTACTTTATACATTTAATTGTACTCAATTTTATTGGGTTGTCAATAACATTTATGGGCAGAAAAAAGGTATCCAAAGTTTTACATTCTTTGGATACCTGTAAAATATGATTCGTTAACTCATAATAATTTATTTCGCTCTGGCAACCTTTTTCGTTGCTGCAAAGATACCGCCTGAGCTTATCAATGCTGCAATGCAGATATAAAGTATTGTAGTAGATTCACCTGTCTTAGGAGTTGCTGCTGCATCAGTTGCTTTATCAGTTGTTGCTGTGGTAGCCGTATCAGCTGCTTTTGTATCTGTAACAGTTGCTGTGTCAGCTGCTGCCAGTGTTGAAGCTGCATCATCGGATAAGAATACCTCTTTTACGGTGTATACGCTGGAACCACCATCAAGACCCATTAAGTTAACCCAGCCAATGGTAGTAATACCCTGATCTTTAACGGGTAAAACAACATCCTGATATTCTTCTGTAAGAGTTACCCCTAAGTCGGAAAGATTGAAAGTATATGTATCAGAAACTGCTATCTGAGCTTTTGCTGTATCACCTGTTGCTTTTACAATTACATGCAAATATGGAGCACTTACCTCAGCATCACCCATATTTAACTGAGTCCAGTTACCAGGTCCCTGAATAGTTCCGTCAACAGCCTCTCCTGCATTAACAAAACCTCCGGTAGGGAATTCCCCATCCTTCATAAGTTCTGTTGTGGCAGCAGATACCTTAAATGACATTGCCATAAATAACCCCAGTACTACCATCATAGCTGCTGTACCTTTTTTCAAAAGCTTTTTCATGAAATACATCCTCCTGTTTAATAATATTATAGTTTTACGTTAAACCTACTATAGTTTCGTGTGTTACATGTTTATTGTATATATCGCATAGATTTAACGTTCAACCTTATGCTATCATTTGTGGTTAATTATGTCAATAGATTTTTCCTTAATTTTGAATTTATTTAAATCGTATTATATCAAATTAATTTTTGATATATATTAAACATATTGTACAATCTCATCTCTTATATTTCCGTATTCTACTCTTTTGCGGGCTGTCCTTCAGCAGGCTGTCCATCAGCAGGCTGTCCTTCTCTTAATTTTGATTGAATCTGATCTATCATAGCAAGCACCACTCCTCTAGGGGCTAATTTCGTGCTGATTACCAGCATTTTATTGAATAGTCCCTCTACCGCAACAGGTTTTCCTTTCATTAGAGCCTTATACCCATATAGTGCAACCTTCTTTGCATCTGTCACCTTTAAGGAATGAAACAGTCTTGAGTTAATAAGCCCTGCTGTACGTTCAAAGTTAGTACTTGTGGGACCGGGGCAAAGAGCTGTTACTGTTACATTACATCCTTTTAATTCTTTTGATATAGCCTGTGAAAAAGACAGTACAGCTGCTTTTGAAGCATAGTATACCGACATATTAGGTCCTGGTAAAAAGGCAGCTGTAGAAGCGAGGTTTAATACTTTGCCATATCCTTGCTTTATCATATTCGGTAAAAAGAGTTTCGTCATATGCATAAGTGCAGTAACATTTAGTTGAATCATAAGATACTGTTTTTCCCATTCAGAGTGTGCAAACTCCTTATAATCACCAAACCCAGCATTATTTACTAATATGTCTATCCGCCTTCCCTCTAGTTCCTGAAATATCTCTTCCGGTGCCTCTTTACAGGTTAAGTCCTTTTCTATCGTTGTTACTTCTATTTTGTATTTCTTACAAAGTTTTTTCCCCAACTCTTCTAGTAATGCTTTACTTCTTGCTACCAATACAAGGTCATATCCCTGCCTTGCAAAAATAATTGCCAACTCTCGTCCGATTCCTTTAGACGCTCCTGTGATTAAAGCTGTTCTCCTCATATCCCGTTCCTTTCAATATGGATAAAGTATTTATGAATTCCTATTTTTTATTGTTTTGTATATCTCATAAAACATGACTTTGCACCGCTTTATTACTTGCTTACTTTAAGTGTTTCACCCTTTTTTAGAATAATATGTCCTGATTCATAAGGTTTCTGATTAACAGTAAGATACACTTCCTTCGCTCCATAATAACCGCCTAACGTATCTGTGATTCCTTGCAGAAGCATTTGTTCAAACCCTGCACCTGCATTCATATCACTGATAAGATCTTTTGAGAAGTCAGCATAAACAATACCATCTGAACCTTCGTATAAGGAATTGAGACTGGTCCCTACACTGATTAATCCCTGCTTTCCCTCATGTTTTTCTCTTAGCAATTCCTGCACTTTAAGGCGAGTTATATCATTCGTATTAAATTTTATAGTTTTGGCCTCTTTTAACATTTTTTCATCTTCGTTTGGATAATATAATGTAAGATTTTGAATCAGAGGAGTATCTTTTATTTCCTTCAAAGTTGAAGTAACTGTCATTCCATTTGTTGTATACTCCCTCTTAACAAGTCCAAGTTCCTTAGCATAATACTCCTTGGTTTTACCTTCTTTTTCGTCAGTGGTAACTTCAATTGTTTTATATTTTCCAATGGGAATGGAGATTTCCTTTTCCGTGTCTGATATATATCGCTTTCTTCCGTCTGACAGAGTCCACTCAGTACCTTTTTTGATAGGTTCTTTTAATAAAACTTCAGGTTCTTCAACACTGTTATATTTCAACAGGTTATCCCTATAATAACATTCTTCCTTGCTTACAATAATAGAAATTCCGTTGTTATTTCCTTCCAATACCTGAACAGTCTGTGTTCCGCCGTTGTCTAATCTGAGCTGGATTCTACCGCTGTCCTTGTCCTGATAATCTGCATAACTCCAAAAACTTGCATACTCATTTCCTTTTCCTTCATAAAGATACTGCTTGTTCTCCCTGTACGGGAAGTAATCCAGGACATGCTCCGTATTTTCGTTATCTGAACTTACAGTCGGAGTTGCAGTTTCTGTAGGAGTTACAGTTTCTGCAGTAGTTACGGATGGTGTCACCGTTTCAGAGATTTCTCCTCCCGGTTTTGAATTATTTTTGTCATCCTTATCAGTACAAGATATTAGAGTCAACATTGCAAGTCCAAGCAGTAAAACCAATACAATCTTTTTCATATCAATCCCTTACCCTGTTTCATGTCCTTTCTACAATATTTATCGATATAATAATAGAGCGGAGAACTTATGCCTCCACTCTAATATTATACCATATTCTTTAATTTTAAACACATTTAGGAAAAATACTCTATTTCGATTCGTAATTTAAGTCTTTTAGAACAAAATCCGGAATATTTCCCTTTGAAAAATAATACAAATCCGACCTTTCATTGCCGTAATTGTCAGTATCATATATGACGCTGACTGCTATATCATAATTAGGCTTTAGAACTGTACTGAAATCATTGCAATACTCCGCAGGCAATGCTGTTTTCAGGATTTGATCAATTTTCTCTTTATCGGTATAATCAACTGCTTTATTTTCATTTGCAATGCTATCACTTTTTATAACTTGCATTCCTCTCTTTTCATAGACGGTATCATTATATTGTAATGATACATTAATCTTTTTTATATCTGCTGCCATTAATGGATTATCGGTGTTAAGCCCATGAGCAGAAAGAAATTCTCTGGTTTTCGTAAATTTCGGAAATACATCATAATTAAACTCATTACTGTTAATTAATATAAATCGAATCGTTGCAACAGGCTTACTCATTTTAACATCATCAATAGTCAGCCCTTTTAATTCTTCTTTATAAATGGTTAACAGCTCCTCTTTCTCAGCTTCCGTTAAAGTAAGCACTTTCTCAGTTTTGTCACTAGACACAGAAACAGAGGTAACATACTTTGTCGCCCACTTATAGATTGGGTAATAGCCTTCCTTATAATCACTGCTGCTATAAACCTGGTCTAATAAGGTTAAGTCCTTATCCTCCACTGCCATATAATTTCGCAATACTGTCCTACCATTTTTAAGATGGAATGCAACTGTACAGCCATAATCCCCTGCTGTATTATTCTTTTTCGCTTCCATAATTCCCAGCTTTGCTATATCATAAGCGGTATTAATATCTTTCAGTCTCATATATTTTTGTTGATATTCAAAGGTGGAATTATAGATAAAATCCGTTCCGGTTTTACTGACTTCCATGTAATTCTTGTTATCATCCAGCCCCGGTACATAAATGCTCATAGAAACAACTTTATCTTTAGCCGGTATATAAGAATCATAAGAAATAAGGTCAAAGCGGAACAAACACACGATGATTACCATAGCAAAAGCAGTTACTGCAAGACCTTTACGGTGTGCAAAAGCCTTCTTTAGATCAAATTGATGAATGATTTCAATAATAGCGCTTGCTATCACAAAGATTAAAATTAATCCGAATATCATCCAAACATCCTTATGAAGATGAGCAGTTTCCCTGAACAATAGCCCTCCTCCAAGTGATAATGGAAGGACAAGCAAGAACTTTATGAAAGGCTTTGCTATATTAAAGGCAATAGCCTTTCCTGCTGCTTCCGACGGCCGTTTTTTATAAAGCAGTACCGATAATACCATTATCAAAATAATAACAATTGCTGTCAAAGCGATGCTTTTACCCATTCCATTGAATTCACCATTTTTTATAAGGGTTGAATTCTTCACATATTTTCCGATGGGTGATAAAAACAAAAACAATTTATCATCACTTGAAGTATTAAAATAAGTCTGAAAAAATGCTCTGCAATACAAATCTTTTATGATCATTACCAATGGACCATAGGAATAGAAGACACCAGTTAATAAAAGGCTTATAACCCCATTACCCGTAAGTACAACTGCAAGCACAGACAAGGTATATAATAAAATAAAATATAACAGGTTAATTCCCAAGGCCTCAAACCCTATCACCGCCACATTTGCTTTTAAGTATCCAGCTGAAACAAGTACCACAAAATTTAAAAGCATGCTTATAAGATAAGGAATCAAATAAAGTAAGATACCATCTACATAATTTACGGCAAAAAGAACTTCTCTTCTAACTGGCACTCCATGATAAAAGTCTACTTTTTTTCTGGAATGCAGATAGAAAAATCCGCTGCTGGCACAAATTAGTGCTCCTGTAATAGAAATAATAAAATGAAAAGCAAAACCTGGTCCAATTGTTGATGTAATCTGTGATATGGTATACTGCATCTGTGCATCACTAACCAATCCCTCCAGCACCAGAGCAAGCAGAACAGGTCCAAAGAGGAAGAAGATCAGCATGGAAAGAGCTGCTACCCACAGCCGCCTTTTCAAATCTTCTTTTTGAAGCTTAAAAAATAAGTTTCTTGATATCATAACCTGCCACCTCCGTTTCGCTGATAAAAATCTCCTCTAAGGATAAAGGTAGAACTTCTGAGAATACAGGATTAAGTCGGTCTATTTTAGCTATTATTTCTTCCCTGTTGCCTCTTAAGGTTATTGTAAAGAGAGAACCTCTTTTTTCAACCTTAAGAATCTCCTTTTCACCAAATATCTCATTTAGATTAGCTTCTTCCTTGAATACACATTGAATCTTGTGAATACTTAGTTTCATATCAAATAGGTCTTTTGAAAGCAGAATTCCACCTCTATGCAATAATCCTACATGGTCACAGATATCCTCAAGTTCCCTAAGATTATGAGATGCGATAATCGGTGTTAACCCTCTTTCTGCAATTTCTTTCGCAAATAAGCTTTTTACGGCCTGACGCATTACCGGGTCAAGTCCGTCAAAAGTTTCATCGCATAGAAGATACTTTGTATTTGCACAGATTCCTAAGATTACTGTAAGCTGTTTTTTCATGCCCTTTGAGTAAGTATTTATTTTTCTTTTGCTGTCAAGCCCAAATTGCCTCATCATTTCATCAAATCGGATCGCATCAAAACCATTATAAATAACTTTGTAGTAATTTTTTAAATCGATTGGAGTACTATTACTGAAAAAATAACTCTCATCTGAAATATAAAATATTAGTTTTTTTACTTCTGTATTCTCATAAACCGGATAGCCATCAATTTTTATGAAACCTTCGTCCGGCTTAATAACACCTGAAACCATACGTAAGAAAGTACTTTTACCTGCCCCATTGGTTCCAACAAGGCCAAAAACTTCTCCTTCTTTGATAACAGCAGTAATATCATCAACCGCCTTAATGCTATCAAAATACTTTGTCAAGTTCTGTACTTCTATCATATATACCAATCCTTTCTAATACCTGCTGCCCTCCGTTTGCAGATATATCTTTATCGTTTATTCTATTTCATTATTTACCTTCACACTTTATAAGCTTCTTCTACTTTCATTAGAACCTGTTGCTTCTCCACCCCAATTTCTTTTGCTTCTTTTAAGAGTGAGGCAACCGATTCCAAAAGATCCATTTTCTTTATATCCAGTAAATGTTCGGTATCCGCTATAAAACTGCCTCTTCCTTTCACTGTATAGATAAAACCTTTTCTTTCAAGTTCCATATAAGCTCTTTGGATAGTATTTGGATTTATCGATAATTCTATTGCTAGATTTCTCACGGAAGGAAGCTGTTCCTGCGGCATTAACCCGCCCTTTAGTATCAGCTCTTCAAACCGTTCTTCCACTTGTTCATAGATAGGTCTTCGGTCCTTGTAATCAATAACTATCATTCGGCACTCCTTTCTTTGTGGTAGCCACATCTGCATACGAAGTGTACTATTACTATTAATACACTTAGTATAGTGTAAAATAATTTATTTGTCAATAAAAAACATACTACTATAAAAAAAAGCCTCTACTCGGTGAAAGCAGAAAAAATACCAGTTACTGCTATCACCGAATAGAGGCCTGCTTTATTTTACTTCGTACACACTTTTTAAGGTTGCTTTCATGAAATATCTATATTTCCTGCCTGCATCCCTTACCGCTGTACATATTAAATAATCCTTCTATTCCCCAGGTTACCATACTGTCAATGTTCCCTCTGGTATAAAATGCCATATGCTGTGTCATTACTACATTGGGAAACTGCCTTAAATATACCATATCACGGTTTTTTAGGATATCTGTTTTTCTATCGGCATGGTAGATACCTTCTTCCTTTTCAAAAACGTCCAGGCCAAGAGCACCGATTTTCTCGGACTCAATCCCTTCTGTTAAGGCTTCTATATCCATTAATTCTCCCCTGGCAGTATTGATCAATATTACCCCGGGTTTCATGTTAGCAATAGCTGCCTTATCAATAAAATGCCTGTTTTCATCCGTCAAAGGAACGTGCAGGGTAATAATATCCGAGACACGGTATAGTTCTTCCAGTGATACATATTCTGCATATTTCTTGCCTGCTTCAGTTTCTGTAATGTTATAAGCTACCAATTTACATCCGAACCCGAAAAGTATCTTTAAAACTTCCGTGCCGATATTACCGGTTCCAATCACACCCACTGTTTGATTACCCAATTCCTGCCCTGTTAAGCCGAATAGAGAATAATCATTAACGTTCTGTCTCCACATAGCCGGCTTGTAATGGCGAAGAGTAAGTAACATCAACATTACCGCAAATTCCGCTACTCCCTTTGGAGGATACCCGGCATTGCATATTCGCAGCCCCAATTCCTTGGCGCTACAGGTATCTATATGATTATAACCTACTGTCCTGGTTGAGATATATCCTATTCCTTGCTTTTTAAGAGCAGTTAACATATCTTTGTCAAGACTGCTTCTTCCAAGTACACTAATTCCATCACAACCGGCAGAAAGCTTAATAGTCTGCTTGTTTAGAGTTTTTCCGGTAGTTACAAGGTCCAAACCAAACTTTACCTTTAACTCCTCCAGCTTCTTTTTTTCATCCTGCCTTAATTCATATACCGCTATTTTCATAATATTCCTCATTTCTATTTCTATTATTATATATAATGCTTAGAATGCTATACCATAATCCTTTTATTACTTCTGATTTCTATCCTTTGTTTTTTGCTTCTCTTACTTTATCAAGTTAAAGCCAAAAAGAAAGACGGGCTAATAAGCCCGTCTTATGTTAATCTTCCTTATGAAGTTCACCTTTCTATGTTCCAAAGGAATCACCCTTTACATTTCTTTTATTGTAATTATACATAGTTTAAGAGGAAATGCAAGTACACATTTCTGATAAGATGATTTTTGTATTTCGAATACAACACTTCTAATCTTTTAAAAACATAATAGTACCGATAAGAAACAAAACCATACCACCCATCTTTTTTAAACTAATCTGGGCATCATTTAAAAATGCATCTATAACCAAACTGCTGGTAAGCTGCCCTGCCAAAATTAATATCAAAGCATTGGATATACCAAGGGAAGGAATCGATCTTGCAGATAAGTATATAATGGAGGCTCCGAAAAAGCCGCCAATAAGCCATATAGGCCGAACTGTAGTTACTTTCGTATATCTTGGCAGATTGCCGATTATCAGATTTATCAGCAATACAAATGTCAATCCGGTCATAAGACTATGAAGTGTGGCTATACTTGGTGTAACATATTTTCCAAGCTGGGAATTAATCGTTGCTTCAATGGTGGTTAATACTCCTGCTAAAATAGCCAAAAGCATGGAGATAATATTCATCCTGCTGCCCTCTGTTACGATTTCTTTATGTATACAAGATATGTACGAGTATCCCATAATATACGAGCTGTATTATGTATGACGAATAAAAAACTTCTGTCTAAGGAGTGACAGAAGTTTTTATTCGTCTTAAAATCTATTCCTTGTTAGTGGGTAAGGCATGTTCTTGCTCCGCTTTCGTTACCGATTCTGGTGTTCCCTCTTCGTTACTGCAACAGCTGTGTTTTCCGCTTCGCAGCATCATGATTATCATCCCTCCCATCATAACAGGACAGATAAAAGGTGCTATAATTCCCAGTAAACCTGCTGCAGCCGGGCTATAACGGGCTATAAAAGGAAGAGTCATTATGATAAGTGCCGGTATCCCGCAACAAAGTATCATATGAAGCATATGTTTCATAGGACTGTGTTCCCTGGTGCTATTACCTCTTTTATTTCTATTAAAATTCATATAACCTCCTGGAATTTCATTTTGCACATTTTATACTATCAGTCATGCTGCTTGAAGTATTCCGCAAATATGATTTCAGCCAACTTGATGGATAACTAATGCATTACAATAACTTATACCATGGCCATATGGAGATTACATGAAGAAATATAATTATAAGGGTTAAATATTAATATTTTTCACTATTGTATAGCTTTCCTTCTTCTCTGTACTGCCAGAAAGAAGTTTCGAAGATTCCTCTGCCCTCTGTTAGGGTAAAGAGAACCACCGAAAAATCTTTACTGGCTTCCAGTGTTACTTTTCCCGTTATTATCATTTCTGTTTGGGTATATTTTGTTTCTTCCATCAAAGCATTCATTCTCACTAACTCAGTCATAATTTTCTTTTCACAACCCTGTGGTGCGGTGAGGATAAAGTTCATAACAGGCTCCATGGTTTTTACACCGATACTGTTTAATGCCTGGTAAACAACTTTTTCAGCCAGTTTTCTAAAATCTGCAGGGGTACTGGTTACACTGCAATAATCAGAATAAAGAAAAGTCACCTTCGTATCCACTACTTCACCACGAAGTCCTTTGCGGATTCCCTTCTCTACACCTTCTTTCACACCATTTTGAAAGGATTTCGTAAGGTCTCCGTATGAAACCTGTGTTTCATAAAAAAAGCCGCTTCCTTCTTCAAGAGGTTCAAGTGTTAGGCCTACTCCGGCCCGCAGCAGATTACTTGGACTGTTGATGGGAACAATGCAGGTTATCTGGTCTATCGGTTTATCCTTCTTAACCGTTATCGCACTGTCAAACTCAGTTTCCAGATGAAATCTCTCTAAAAGCAAGGCTTGCAATATCTCCTTTTGCAAATTGCCAAAAAGCTTAAGCTTTATTTCTTCTGTTTCCTCATCAATATTCAAATCCAGATAGGGATCTTCTATGGTCAATATTTGCAATGCTTCTAACAATTCTCTTCTGGCAGCTGCCGGTATTGGTCTTATACCTACTTGCAGCAGAGGTTCTGTCTGCTTATTTAAGGCAAGCTTGGTCCTTCCACCAATCCAATCACCGCACACAAGTTCTCTGGCATCCGTAATTACCGCTACGTCTCCATCCTGAACTTTATTTTTTGGAACCAATTTTCCATTTTCTAAACCGAATAAATTACGAACAACCATCTCCTGCTGGTCTCTTTCGACCAGAATGTGTTCTCTTAGTACTAGTTCACCTGAAAATACACGGAGAAAGATAAGCTTATGTTTATGTTCATCAAACAATACCTTATAAACATAGGCAGACAAATCCTTATTATTACAAATTCTTGGTACAAACCACTTGCCGATAGCTTCCATTAATTTCGTTATTCCAATATCCCAAAGTGCAGTTCCATGATAAACCGGATAAAGTTTTCCATAACGGTTGCGGGAACGGATTACTTTCTCATAATCATCTGCAGTAATCATTTCCTCTTTCATATACTTATCAAGAAGTTTCTCAGAATGGAGAATTATCTGTTCTGCCATATCCGGCTCATCATAACTCTTCTCAATAATTTCAAAGCTTTGTTCTGCCGCACCATATTGGTAAATTACTTTTTGCATTAATAAGAAATTCTCAGTGAGCTGCTGTCGCATCTGTTGATAAATCTCCTCCAGATTAACACCTATACGGTCTATCTTATTCACAAAGAAGATTACCGGTATTTTCATTTGCTTTAATTTATTAAAAATGGCACGAGTCTGAGGTTGAACTCCTTCTCTTGCAGAAATAACAAGAATTACTCCGTCAAGGACTGATAGAGACCTCTCAACTTCTGCAATAAAGTCCATATGCCCTGGTGTGTCAATCAGATTGATTTTGATTTCTCCAATCATAAAAGATACGGTAGCAGAACGAATTGTCATTCCCCGTTTCTTCTCCAGTTCCATTGAGTCTGTTGTGGTCGTTCCATTATCCACATTTCCCATGGAATTCTTAATTCCGCTATGATAGAGAAATCCTTCTGTCACTGTTGTTTTTCCTGCATCTACATGTGCCATTATACCGATATTTAAAATATTCATCACGATCACCCATTCTTTCTAATCTTCATTTGGTAATCAGCAGCTCCCCTTCTGAGAACGAGCGGGTTGCCTGACATGGGTAATCTTGTTTTTAGGCGCAAAAAACCACAGTCATCGACTGTGGTTATAATTTACATAAAATCCTTGTTCCAACTTTTTATGGAACACTGGATTATATACAAGTACCTAGGCCGGCTGATTGCATCTTTCCTATTCTGTTCTCTGTTTTTATAGACTTGCGCATATTTCAGCCTCCTTCAATTTGTTTTCTTCTTATAAAATACAATACATAAGTTTCAAAGTCAATTCTCAAAATCAGTTATAATTGTTTTATCCTATTCGTGTCTTTACAACTTATCACAAGCATATACCGAAGATTTCATACATAAGCTGTATATATCTTATTGTTTCTTATTTTTTCTTATTTTTTCATACTGCTAAAGCTTAATTTTAGCAAAAGCATCTGCAAAAGCAGTATTAACAGGCGTCTGTTCTTCCTTTTTCATTTGATTCATATACTTAGCTACATCCTTTTTACTGACACCTGCGCCTTCTTTTTTTCGTCTTTCCTGAAAAGCAGAAAGCTTTTCCTTGTGGCCGCAGGAACAAGTGAATGTCTGATTATCACCCTGACCAGTTAATTCCATCTTCTTGTGGCAGACCGGACATCTGGCATTACTGGTTCTGCTGGTAGTCTCCCTGTGACCGCATTCACGGTCTTGGCACACTAACATTTTACTGTTTTTACCGTTTACCGCCAACATATTCTTACCACAGACAGGACATTTCTTATTTGTAAGATTGTCATGCTTAAAATTACCTTCACCTGTTTTAATCTCTTCTACGATTTCTTTCGTATAGTCGGTCATTTCCTTCATTAAGTCCTGTTTTTTCAGGCTTCCCTTTGCAACCCTAGCTAGCTTCATTTCCAGGGATGCCGTAAGTTCCGGTTTTTTTAAGTCCTCCGGAACCAGATTTAGAAGTTGTTTCCCCTTAGAGGTTATGAAGATATCCTTGCCCTTCTTTTCCATCAGGAAGGAATTAAAAAGCTTTTCAATAATATCCGCACGAGTGGCAACAGTTCCAAGACCACCGGTTTCCCCAAGAGTTTTGACTAATTCCTTATCCTTCTGTTCCAGAAAATGAATGGGGTTCTCCATGGCGGAAAGAAGTGTTGCCTCGGTAAAATATGCCGGTGGCTTTGTCTTACCTTCTGTTATTGTAAATACGATAGGTTTTAAGATATCATTTTTTGCTATCTTAGGCAATTTTTGATTCTCTTGAATATTACCGTTCTCTTCTTTTAAAGAAGCCTCTTCCGATATATTTTCATAGATTTCTTTGTATCCGGCAGACTTAATAATCTTACCCTTAGCTATAAACTCTTCTCCACCTGCTTCAACCTTTATTGTGGCTTCTTCATACTCACAAGGGGGATATAGAACAGCCAGGAAGCGTCTTACTACCATATCATAAATCTTTCTCTCATCTGAACTCATATTCTCAAGATTGACATACTGCTCCGTGGGTATAATCGCATGATGGTCACTTACTTTCTGATTATCTACAAAGGAGGCATTTGCTGCAATAGGCTTTCTTGTAAGAACAGCCGCCAATTTCTTATAAGGTCCGGTACTTATAGCTTCCAGCCTTTCTTTCAATGTTCCAACAATGTCAGTTGTAAGATACCTAGAATCCGTTCTGGGATAGGTTAAGACTTTATGGTTTTCATAAAGGCGCTGCATAATATTTAAGGTCTCTTTTGCTGAAAAGTCATAACGTACATTTGCTTCTCTTTGAAGCTCTGTTAGATCATACAATCCCGGGGAATAGGATTTTTTCAACACTGTACTAACTTCCGTAACGGTACCTTCTCTTCCGGTAAGCTTTTCTTTAAGCTCTTCAATCTGTTTCTTATCATTGGTCGTGGTATTCTTAGTTTTAACATCCCGCCAGGTCAGCGTCAAACCATTTACCCTGCCGATTAGTCCAAAATAAGGTACCGGAACAAATTTTTTGATATCTTCTTCTCTTTTTGCTATCATAGCCAATGTTGGTGTCTGAACTCGTCCGCAGGAAAGACTTGCATTGTATTTACAGGTTAAGGCTCTGGTAGCATTCATCCCCACAATCCAGTCCGCCTCCGCTCTGGCCACTGCCGCCTGATAGAGATTCTCATAGTCCTTTCCGTCTTTCAGTTTTAAGAACCCTTCCCTTATTGCTTTATCCGTTACAGATGATATCCATAATCTTTTCACAGGTTTTTTATTGTTGGCTTTCTCCAGAATCCACCTTGCGACTAATTCACCTTCTCGGCCCGCATCGGTAGCAATTATGATTTCAGATACATCATTTCGATGAATTTGCGTCTTTACAGTCTGATATTGCTTACCTGTCTGCTTAATAACCACCAGTTCAAATTTATGCGGCAGCATCGGCAGATGCTCCATCTTCCATTCCTTATATTTGTCATCGTATTCTTCCGGATCAGCGAGTGTTACCAGGTGTCCCAAACCCCAGGTAACAATATATTTATCCCCTTCCAAAGCACCGTTAATATTCTTATTACATCTTAATACTCTTGCAATATCTCTTCCTACAGAGGGTTTCTCTGCAATAACCAGTGATTTCATTTAGACCTCCATGCTGCCCGATTTACTCTATTTCTTAAGTTCTCATTTATTTTAACATAATACGGGAAGAAATAAAATTAAAAACTGCCGGATTTCTATACCGCGATGAAGCTTATATGCTTTCATCCAATATATAAATCCGGCAGCCTATGTTTATTCCTCAGCGCAGCTGCTGATGATTATGTTTCTTAACTTCCTGGTGATTTCCATGGTACCTGCATCTGTTTTCTGCGTCATGAAAAGAAAGTTCAAATTGTCCGTAGGGCAATTAGAAAAATAACAGCCAAGCCAGCCATCCCAACCATATTCATGAAGGCTGCCGATAGTTCCAGCTTTTGTCGTATCAACTAATACTCTCATAAGGTTTCCATAACTATGTCCCTCTAACTCCAGCCATGACTCCATACCCTTTTGCTGTCTTTTATTTAATACTTTAGTGGTCATATATGCAACTGTTTTGGGATGAAGTATGGTAACTCCTTCATAGCTTCCGCCGTTCATAAGCATAAGTGAGAATTTGGAATAGTCATCAATGGTGGAAACTAATCCGGCTCCTCCAGCCTCATATGCCGGTTCTCTGTCCATGCTTTGAATGATTCCAAGGTTATTAGCAGTATATAGAGTTAAACCACCTTTATCATCAGCACGATAGGTATTTGCTAAGCGGTCTCTCTTTTCTTTCGGAACATAAAAGGCTGTGTCCTTCATTCCCAGCGGTTCAAATATTTCTTTCTTCAGGAACTCACTGTATTTTATGCCGCTAACCACTTCAATCACAGCAGCCAGTACGTCTGCACTGGTGCCATAGGCCCAAGACGAGCCCGGATGAAACGCCAGCGGACAGCCTCCCAGTTTGTTGGCAAACTCAACAGTGGTTAAGGCATTTTCCGTGAGAAGTTTCTCAGTGACTTCCTTATAGACCTCTGTAGTTGCCTTACCGGCTTTGTCCTCACCGCCATATAATAGTCCTGATGTCATATTCAGTAAATCTTTTATTCTCATCTCTCTGTTTACGGGAACCAGTGTTCCATTCTCATCCACTAATTGGTCACGAAAACTCTCCAGATATTTACCAACAGGTTCATACAGATCTAACATTCCTCTTTCTACTAGAATCATGGCAGCAGCTGCTGTAACCGGCTTTGACATAGAGAACAATCTAAATATTGTGTCTCTCCTGATCGGAAGCTCTTCTTCCCTTGAGGCTAAACCATCCTCATGATAAAATACTTCTTTCCCGTTTTTAAAAACAAGCAAGTTGGCACCGGGTATCTCGTTCTTTTCAATAGCTGTGCGAATAGCATTTTTAATATTTAGAATATCAGCGTTATTAAGCATACTTTCTCCTTTTACCTTTGTTCTTTTATCAGCAATAAGCTCTAAAACCAATTATAATCCTTTGATGAACGAATACAATGTATTATTTCATAATTTCAAAGTTTAAAAATCCGTTGCACAGAAAGTAACAGCCGTTTATAATGATATAATCAGACCTACTTACGAAAGAAAGGAAATATAGAATGCCAAATTTAAAAAAGAAACCATGCTCTGAAATGGGCGAAATTCTTGAATATGTTGAAAATATGATGACCGGAGTACAGACAGCTTCCCCTAAAAGTAATCATCCTTTCCATCAACAGGCAATAGATCATTTTAACAAACTTTTTACCAATGAGGAGAAAATGTCTGTAGCAGTTAAAAATATTATGGATTTTGCATCCTCAATCAGTACCTTTGATGTGGGAATGACTTACATATCAGATCAGCTTAACAATTTTTCAATTGAACTAGGAAATTTAAGCGAATCAAATCTTGCAATTGTTGAAGAAACAACTGCTACGATGAACAATGTCTCTGACACCATTGATAATACAGCTGATTCCTTACAGCAACTATCCTCTGACTCAAAAGCATTAGCCTCCCGCAACGCACAGAGCAAAGAATTGCTGGGTCAGGTAAGCAATTTAAAGGAGAATGTTGTGAGCGACACACATGACATGGCCGGAAAAATCGACCAACTACTGCAGCTCACCAGTGAAATCGGTAAAATTGTAGATAGTGTACAGACAATAGCAAACCAGACGAACCTGCTTGCTCTGAACGCTGCAATTGAGGCTGCCAGAGCAGGTGAACATGGCAAAGGTTTCTCTGTGGTAGCAGAAGAAGTACGAAAGCTGGCGGATGACACGAAGCATAACCTTGATGATATGCGCGTGTTTGTTGAAAATATACATTCTGCAGCCACTGAGGGTAAGAGCAGTCTAACAAGAGCTCTGACTTCAACCGGTCAGATGAGCGACAAGATCGACCTCGTATCGGATACAATGGCTGATAATATCAATATGCTGGAAGGTGTCGTGGATACCGTAGAATCCATCAACGATTCCATGCAGGGTATAAAAGTCGCTTCCATAGAGATTAACCGCGCCATGGAAGCCTCCAGTGAGGATGCCGAGAAACTTAATACCATGACTTTAAATATAAAAAAGGATGCCTCTGAAAGTGTATTCTATGCCAAAAGCATCTCCAATATCGACGATAAATTATCAACTCTCGCAGCTAATCTCTATAGCGGTTTAAAAGGAAGCAGACATTCCATTACCAATGACGAGATATGCGATATTCTTGAGAAAGCGGTGAACGCACATAAAGAATGGATTGGAAAACTCCAGTACATGGCAGATACAATGACTTTACAACCCCTTCAGACCAATCCCAGCAAATGTACCTTCGGCCATTACTATAAAACACTGAATCTGAATCATCCATCCATTCAGAAAGAATGGGAAGCTATTGGAAAGCTCCATCACGAATTCCACTTAAAGGGTGACATTATGATTCAAGCCATTAAGGATAAAGATACTGAAAAATCCAAAAGGGTTCTAGAAGAAGCTCATAATCTCTCCTCGGAACTAATTGAATTAATAGAGAATTTAATTGAAACTACAAAGGTTTCAACGAAGAATAATATAATGCTATCCTTTTAGGAACTTATCTATAACAAAAGAAAGCTCTATGCACCCTGTTTATCAGGCTGCATAGAGCTTTCTTATTACCTTTTATTATACAATCAGCCTAAATAACTTGCGAACAGCATAATATTCAAAATAGTCAGTACAATTGCGATTGACCAAAGAACAATATTACTTAACAGGCTGTTCTTATATTTACCCATAACCTTTTTAGAAGACGTTAAGTAGATCTGCAAAAATACGGTTATCGGAAGCTGCACACTAAGAAGCATCTGGCTGTACACCAATCCCTGAAAAGGGTCTTTTATAAAGAATATGATCAAAGTTGCAATAGCCAGTATTCCAACTACACCGATCTTTGTATGCCTGTCTTTAATATCATAAGGCTCACCAAACATCCCTGCAAAGATAGTTCCCGCTGCCATCCCAGCTGTCATAGTAGAGGAAATTCCTGCAAAGAGCAATGCCACACCAAAGATAACAGCTGCAAAGCTGCCAACCAATGGAACCAGCATCTGTTGTGCCTGCCCTAACTCGTTAACCTTTACATGCTGTGTAAAGAAAGTAGTAGCAGCCAATATAATCATTGCGCTATTTATAGCCCAACCTATAATCATGGAAAACAGCGTATCCAGAAATTCATATTTTAACTGTCTTGCAATAACTGCATCATCTTCCAGATTCCACTGACGACTCTGTATTACTTCTGAATGCAGGAATAGATTATGAGGCATTACAACTGCACCTAAAACTGACATAATAATGGGCAGGGATCCCATGGGGAACTGAATTGTTGTCCAGCCAGATACCGCTTCGTGCCAGCTAACGTGAACAACACTAAGCTCATAGAGAAAAGAAATACCTATTATGGACACAAAACCCATTATAACTTTTTCCAGCTTCTTATATGTATTGGTAAATAGAAATACTACAATTACTACAAATATTATGACTGAGCCTAATTTTATTGGCACCTTAAACAGCAGATTCAGCGCAATTGCACCACCTAGAATCTCTGCCATAGCCGTAGATATCGCTGCCAAAAGGCCTGTAGTAAGAATTATTTTAGATAACCAAGGTTTTAAATGCTTGTTTGCTGCTTCCGAAAGACAATCTCCTGTTACTATTCCAAGGTGGGCAACATTATGCTGCAGCAGTATCAGCATGATGGTTGCAAGTGTAACCATCCATAAGAGCTTATATCCGTATTCAGATCCTGCCGCTATGTTTGATGCCCAATTGCCGGGATCAATAAACCCAACCGTTACTAAAAGTCCAGGGCCGATATACCCTAATAATTCTCTTAAGCCAAAGGAAGGTTGATGACCTTTGGTATTTAATATATTCTTAAGCTTCATGCTTTAAACCTCCCGATAAATTTACAGATTGTACCCCTGAACAGATTGATTTGCTCAAAACTAATTACAAAACTGTCTCCACTCTATACTTTAATACCTCCACGTTTTACTTGTCAATCATTTTAGGTAATTATTCCACTTTAATAACGTGATTCGTGCTGTTGTAAAAGTATGCTCCTGTTGTGTTAGTTATTGTTTCTTCCTCCTATCTTCTGCTTTCAGATGCAAGGTTATAATAATCCTTGACTTCCCCTATAGTTATCCTATAATACATCTTATATACAATATTATATCTGATAATTCAAAATTCAGGAAAAGAGGTAATCATGCAATACAGAATAAACCCTAAAAACGGTGATAAGATTTCAGTACTGGCTTTTGGCTGTATGCGTTTTAAAAGAGATGAAAAAGAAACAGAAAGGCAGATTGTAAAGGCCATCGAGCTTGGAATCAACTATTTTGATACTGCTTATATATATCCCGGCAGCGAAGCTACTCTTGGCCGTATACTCTCAAAAGGGCACCGTGAGAAAGTTAAGCTTGCAACAAAGCTGCCTCCTTATTTGGTTAAGAAAAAGGAAGATTTTGATAAGATATTCAATACACAGTTAGAACGGCTTAAAACCGATTATATTGATTATTATCTTATACATATGCTTACCAATTTGGATGTATGGCAGAGAATGGTCAGCCTTGGAATATTAGATTGGATTAAAGAAAAGAAGGAAAAAGGACAGATTAAGAATATTGGGTTCTCCTATCACGGCGGCAGTCAGGAATTCATTAAAATTATTGATGCCTACGACTGGGAATTCTGTATGCTTCAGTATAATTATTATGACGAATACAATCAAGCCGGAAAAAGCGGTTTAGAGTATGCGGCGGAGAAAGGACTTCCTATCATGATTATGGAACCTTTACGCGGCGGAAAACTTGTTAATCTGCCGAAGGAAGCACTCTCTGTTTTTGAAGAAAGTCCGGTAAAGCATACTCCCGCAGAGTGGTCCTTCCGATGGCTGTGGAACCACCCGCAAGTTCTTACCGTACTCTCAGGTATGAATTCACAGGAAATGCTCGCCGCAAATGTCGCTTCTGCTGATGAAGCACAGATAGATGTTCTTACCTCTGAAGAGTTTGATTTGTATAAGCGTGTAAAAGATGTACTAAATAAATCTTTCCTGGTTCCCTGTACAGGTTGTGGATACTGTATTCCATGTCCTCAAGGAGTGGATATCCCTCTTTGTTTCAGCAGTTATAATGAAACAGCTACCAACGGTAAAATATCTGCCCGCTTTAATTATATTGTCCGTACTACCGGTCACAATGCAGGCAAATGTGTTAACTGCGGATTATGTGAGAAACACTGTCCTCAAAGTATAGCTATCCGTAAAGAACTTAAAAATACGGCATCTGCTTTAGAAAGCTTTCCCTATAAACCTTTATCAGGTTTTATAAAACGTTTTATGAAACTTTAAATTAGAAATAAAATTACAAGACACATTTAATAACAATTATAAACAAATTATCAGAAGAAGCATTTCTGTTTTAAACCAACTGCTTCTTCTGATAAATCAAAATACTGCCGCTTCGCTGGATTGCTGTAACTGCAGCTCCATCAATGCAATATCACTTCTCATCTTCCTGGCAGTTTCCCAGGATATCCGCCCTTGTTCAAACATACCCTGAATTCCATCCCTTTCCAATTGAAAGCTTAAATGCACCAAGTCCTCCATGTCATTTATACTTGTAGTTGGTACAGTTTCCGTATTCTCTATGCTCTGATGGTAATCATCCGTCCTTTTTCTTGCCGCTACCAGTGCTTCCAGTCTCTCATATTCTGAAATCAGCTTATTGAGTGCTATGGTGTCATCCTTCTCTTTTCTTTCATACAGCCTTTCAAGAACATATTCATTATTCATCCGTCTGAGAGTTTCCATCTGTCCGCGGTTGATATCATAATTCACAGCTACTATTCCTTGCTTTCTTCTGCTTCCCAGACCCTTGATTATCCTGCTCATTTTAATATAGGAAAACTTCAATTTCTTCTCATTTTTTCTACAGATTTTGTTTAACAGCTCCAGATATTGAAGTGCGGTCGTTTCATCAATGGTTTTATTATGGAGCAACGATTTCGTATAAGCTTCTTCCCAGCTGAAAACTTCTTTTCTTAATTCACGTTCTTCTTTTTGGTTGGATTTCTTGTAATTCTTACTTCTTAGCTCCTCTGCTCTCATTAACAGATTTCTTGTAACTCTTGCAGCCTGGAATCTATTTTCATCATTTGTAAGTTCGTTTATCTGTTTGATCACATTCTGTATAATCTCAAGACAAGCCGCTCTCTCTTCGGTTCCTTTATCCTCCTTACTATCCTGCTTTAATAAAAGAGGCATGACAAAATTAGCAACCACCAGGGAGCAGAGAATAACTCCAGCCGCTATAAATATTATAAGGTCCCTTTCAGGAAATACTTTTCCAGAGCTTAACACCAGCGGCAGAGAAAGTATAGACGCCAGTGTTACACTTCCCCTCACTCCTGACATACTAATAATGAGACTTGTTTTAATACGGCTAAGCTCACCACCTAAGGGTTTTTCAGAAACAGCCAGCTGTCTCAATTGGGGTCTTCGTTTATTGAACTCTATCCTTTTAAATCTCTTTTGCTTTGGTGCGGCAACTGTGAAATACGACCATAGAAAGCGTATTGCCATCATTGCAGCTGTAATGACAAGAATAAAACCAATAGTTTTTAGATTACTGACAGATACATTATACCAAATGGTATTAATAATATGTGGAAGCTGCATACCTAGAATAAGAAATACTATCCCGTTTAAGGCGAAGGTTAAGGTTGACCACACACTTTTTGATGCAATATTTAATGTGGCTGTCTCTGGATTTAGTCTCCTGCCTTCAAAGGAATGGATAACGCCGGAAATAACAACTGCCAGGATACCGCTTACTCTGCATTCCTCCGCTGCCATATATATTATAAAAGGTGTTAATATTCCAATAAGTAAATGAAAGGTAACGTTCTCCATTCCTAGTGTACGTACCCATTTAACAAACAAATATTTCAGTGCTGTCATTGCAATTCCGACAGCCACACCGCCTAAAGCAATAATCAGGAACCGGCTTCCTGCCTCTATCAAAGAAAAGGTACCGGTAACCATAGCCGCTACAGCAAACTGAAAGCTGACTACACCGGAAGCATCATTAATTAAAGCTTCCCCTTCCATTAGATGCTTGATGCCTTCCGGTATCCTTATTCTCTTTCCCAGAGAGCTGACTGCGACAGCATCGGTAGGTGCAAGGGCCGCTGCCAGTGCAAATGCTGCTGCCAACGGAATAGCCGGAATCATAGCATTTATCAATACACCAAGGACAGCTACTGTAAAAAATACAAGGCCTAAAGCCAGCATCACAATAGGCTTTTTCAAATCCCAAAGTGATTTCTTATCCGACTGCATGCCATCAAAGAATAACAAGGGAGCAAGAAACAATATCATAAATAACTCAGTATCAAATTCAAAATGATAGACAGAAGGTATAAGGGACAGCACCACACCTAATAAAATCTGTATAATTGGAATTGAAAAGGAAGGAATAAAACGATTAATTAAATTTGAAACTAATATCGCTCCTAACATCAAAAGAACACAGTAAAATATCTCCATAGCATCATCCTTTCTTTTATAAAGGTACCTTTGTATTTATTGTATATTTTATCTATTCAAGCCACGGATGTCAAGAACTTTTCCCAGTGTGGAGTAAAAGACAGAACTATCACCTTCCAGGAATCCATTTTTACCTTTACAGATAATAAAAAAGGAATGCTGCATGATCCTCTGACTGATGATTTCATGCCTCATCCTTTATTCGTTTGCTTGTATTATATTCAATAATCCTTACTAATTATCGTTTTTCTATTCATTTAATTTTAATTTTCTTCGAACCTTCTCCCAGATATTACCTTGAAAATATCGATAGCCTTTATCATACAAAAATAAAACAATCTGTCCTCCTGCAATTATGAACAATTGTACTTTGAAATTAATCTCTCCGGGAAAGATAAGTTTAGGAGCCAATAATAATATTGATATAAATATCAAATTAAATAAAATATATTTTACCAGCCAGAGAACCTTATTTCTAACAGTTATACTCTTTACAATATACAGCTTATCATATGCAAATTCCGAAACAATTAAGTACAATGTCATTGCACCATAGGTAATAAGGTAGAATTTATTTGGTGCCAGTAAAGCACCAAGTATCAAACTTCCTGCAAAAAAACCAAAGCCTATCCCTAAGCCGCCTTCTCTGTAAGCTATTCCGGCACCAAAGGAGGCAAGAGCCAGTAGAAACAATGTATTGAACTCCAATACACCGCTAAGAATAATCAATACTACTGTTAATGCCATTAAAAGGCTTAAAAAGGCCAGCTTTCTTGTTCCTAGAAGCATTGACACAAATCTCCTCCCATACATTCACATAAGGTATCAGCAACACATAAATCACAGCAGAAGTTACCGCTTCCACAGCCACTTCCGTAACCGCCGTAATTCTGTCTTCTGGTATCATCATAACGCCTGCCCTGCCAATCCATCTGATTCAGCAAGTTCCTGTATTCCATGTTATTTGGCTCCAAGTTAACCGCTTCTCTAGCATGATTCAGAGCCACATAGTTATTTCCTGTTCTATTGTTAGCTATCGCACTGTAGTAAAACCATCTGGCAGTTCTGGGCATAATCCTGTCAAGTTCATTTAAAGCTTCTCGGTATCGTCCTGAGTTTAAGTATTCATACACGGTATTTAAACGTGGAGAATCACCATAAGCACCTTCCGGTCTGCCATAAGAGGTATTTGCTCCAGAGGCGTATCCTCCTTCGGAAGAATTACTGTAACCGCCTTCTCTTTCCTTCATAATCTGGTCATAGGCCTGCTGAACTTCCTTAAACTTTTCAGCTGCAAGGTCAGCAAGAGGATTATCAACATTAGAATCTGGGTGATATTTTCTGCTCAGTTCACGATATGCTCTTTTTATTTCATCATTGGAAGCGCTGGGAGTCACACCAAGTGCTTTATAAGGATCTGTCATCATTCGGGTATTCCTTCCGTATATTCTGTAAGACTTTCGTTAATATTCTTCATTTTATCATTGGACAGGGCATTTTACAACTTATTATTCACCTGACTTTATAAAATCTTTCTTAACAAGTTTATTTTATTTTTATAGGGCGGATATCTCAAGGGAATATCCAATATATTACTCTTTTTTAATACACTTTTGCTATGACTAAAGGTGGAAAAGCTTAAATTACCGTGATAACTTCCCATACCACTTTCTCCGACACCACCAAACCCCATGGAAGTTGTTGCCAGATGAACAATCGTATCGTTTACACAGCCTCCGCCAAAAGAAGTATTTTTCATAATGTATCCTTCATTCACTTTTGAAGTCGTGAAAAGATATAGAGCAAGCGGCTTAGGCCTGTTGTTTACAAAGTTCTTAACCTCCTTCATACTTCGAAAGGTCATAACAGGAAGCAGAGGTCCAAATATTTCATCTTTCATTATGATTGACTCTGCATTATCTAGTTCTAGTACCGTGGGTTCGATTTTTAGGAGCTCACGATTATATTTCCCACCAAATAAGACCTTTTCTTTCTCTATCAATGACAGTAATCGGTTAAAATGTCTTTCATTAATAATCTTAGGAAATTCCTCATTTTGAATAGGAGAATTACCATAAAGTTTGCTGATCTGTTTTTTTAATTCCAATATCAGAACTTCTTTTACTTTCTCATGTACGAGAATATAATCCGGTGCTACACAGGTCTGACCCGCATTTAAAAACTTGCCCCAGGCAATTCTTTTTGCTGCCAGAGCGATATCTGCTGTTTCATCTACAATACAAGGACTTTTTCCGCCAAGTTCCAATGTTACCGGAGTCAGATTTTTAGCAGCTTCTGCCATAATAATCTTACCTACAGCAACACTGCCGGTAAAAAAGATATAATCGAATTTACACTGTAAAAGCTGCTTGTTCACTTCCATATCACCTTCTATTACTGCCGCAAACTTCTCCGGAAATACTTCTTCCACTACTTTTTTTAAAACTGACATAGAATGAGGCGCATATTCTGAAGGTTTAAGGATAACGCAATTTCCTGCGGCTATAGCGCCTGCAAGAGGTGATAGTGACAATTGAATGGGGTAATTCCAAGGGGCCATAATAAGAACGCTGCCATAGGGCTCTTTATATATTCTGCTGACAGAAGGGAATTGAGTAATGGGCGTTCTCACTTTCTCAGTCTTTGCAAGCCTTCTGATATTCTTAAGCAGATAATTTATCTCTTCCAGCACCATGCCGACTTCTGTTGCATAAGATTCAAAAGGAGATTTATTCAAGTCTTTCTTAAGTGCCTCCAATATCTGAGGCTCATTGTTTTTAATGCTTTTCTTAAGATTAAGTAATTGCCTGATACGAAAATCAATATTTCTCGTATTGCCCTTTTCAAAAAAGCTTCTCTGCCTTTCTAATAGCATTTCAATATTTTTCATTACGACCTCCTTCTAAATAATACATTCTATTAATTCTGTTAGCTTAAATTATACCCATTTAAAACCATAAATCAATCCCTGCTGCATTAAGTATTTCTTATACTTTTTTTATGTTTCGTTGACTTATGGTTTTTAATACTATATAATGTATTATATAGTACCATATTATCTCATTTTAACTCTTATAGGAGAATAAACAATGTTTACATTGGATGAAATTCGTGCTTACCGCTGCCCAAGGTGGAAAGATTGGCCGGCCATCGATTTATATATGGATCAGGTAATCAGTCTGATAGAGGATAGTATATCCTTATTTTATGAAGATTTACCTGCAAAGTCGGTAACTTCTACTATGATAAATAACTATGTGAAGCAAAAAATAATAGTTCCCTCTAATAATAAAAAATATCAAAGGGAACATCTTGCTTATCTTTATGTGCTGTTTTTATTAAAGCCGGTACTTAGTCTGACAGATATCAGCAATGGTATCTCTTTCATGCAAAACAACCAGACAAATGAGGAAACTTATAATCTATTCTGCGACGAGCTGGAAGCGGCCCTTGCTATGGCTTTTGATGTGAATGAACATCCTATTGAGAGAAGGCCCAATGATATTATACAAACCATTGCATTGGCTTTTGCCTACACCCTGCTAGCAAGATATTACATTGCTTCCAATAAGGAAAAATAATACTCATACTACACATACATTCTGGGAAGCCGATTCCCTAACCTGCACAGCAACTCGTTGGTTATGGTTTCGGCTTCATCTGCAACTTCCCCTGCAGAAATTGTTTCTTCAGCCTCTGTTCCGATAAGAGTTGCTATATCGCCGATATGGATACCCTCCACACCTGTGATATCAACAATCAGCTGGTCCATACAGATTCGTCCTGCTATTGGAACTTTTACCCCTTTTATGATAACCTGTCCCCTTCCTTCTGACAAGTTTCTGGGATACCCATCCCCGTAACCTATTGTTATAACTGCAACTGTCCTTTCACCCTCGGTGATATAGGTTCTGCCATATCCAATACTTTCATCGTTTTCTACTTTTCTGACTAATGCCACTCGAGAATGGAGAGATAATACCGGGCTTATTGCCGGCTGTAAGATTGTTTTATCTCTCGCTGAACTTAAGGTGCCATACATTCCTATGCCTATTCTTGCATAATCACAGGAAAGCTTGTTGTAATTTAAGAGCCCATAGGTACTTTGTATATGAACTGGAACCTGTATTTTTCGTAATGTAAGTTCCTTAACCAAGCGATAGAATCTGTCAATTTGCCTTTTTGAAAATGCTATATCCTCTTTTTCTAAACTATCAGCCACACAAAGATGTGTAAATACACCCATTACTCTGAGGTTGGAGGCCTTGAATATACTCATAATATTATCTATATCTTCCGGTGCATAGCCAAGCCGGTGCATTCCTGTGTCGATTTTTATCTGCACTTTTAATGGCAAGGCAGTTTCTATCAGTGCTCTTCCATGTGCGGAATCTATGACAGTCTGTGTTAGCTGAAATTCATAAAGTTCATTTGCAAGGGACGGACTTGTATATCCCAATATCAGAATTTCCCCCTTTATTCCCTGCAGCCTTAATTCAATTCCTTCCTGTAAGGTAGCCACAGCAAAACAAAAGATTCCTGCTTTATTCAGTAAGGATGCTGTCATAGCACTTCCATGGCCATAAGCATTTGCCTTGACAACTGCCATCAGTTTACAGGATAGTGGCATTATCTTCTGAAGTTCTCTCACATTGTTAAGAAGATTTTCGCTGTTTATGCTTATCCACGCTCTGTCCTTACTTTCTTTTCTGTCAATTATATGATAATTATTTTCCTCACTTATTATTTTCGTAGACAACATGAGTCCTCCCCCTTTCTTTTGTCAACTTATTGGCTGCCAGATAATAGACTATTCCTGCAAGGAAAGACCCTGCTGCCACTACCAGGAAATGAATTAAACTGTTATTTACGGTGTATTCCGTAAGTTTTAACGGTTTAGAAATACCTCTGACAGCAATGATTACAAGAGGATGAATAATATAGACCGCCATTGAGATGGTTCGAAAGCTCTTAAATTCACGGCCTTCCTTTTTTAGCAGCAGCAAGAATAGAAAGAACATAACCAGTGGCAGGCTAATATACATACTGTCGTGGCGCATAACTCCTATGTCTCTTAGAATTGTAGCTTCTAAAGTCATTAGAAGAATACCGCACAGTAACATCCATATGCTAATCTTCTCAGCTGTCTTTCGATATTTCCTAATAACTGCACCTAATAGAAAGAACAGCGGTGCCATAAAAAATCCATTTCTTGTGTAATCCATGATGTGAAACAATCCCATGTAAAAGCTGCCTAATCCCGGTATATTTTCTATTAATCCATAATAACTGTCCCCAAGCAGTCCAAGCAAATATAGCAACCCGGTAACTATCAATGCTTTTCTAAGTCCAAGTAACCGTAAGCACCAAAAACTAATTGCTGCTCCTGTAATAGCTGCCGGAAGATACCACAAATGATACATGGTCCCGTCAATTACAATATCCCGCAGCAGACGAAATGCCAGCATTTTCCCTTTGAAATATCCCATATACCAATTAACCGGAAGGTAAAGCAATATGGAAATAACATATAGAAAAGTAGTTTTTTTAATAAAGTTCAAGATTTTTGATGTACCTATCTCCTTACTGTTGTATAAAAAGAAACCTGAAACCATAAAGAAAAATGGTACTGCAACTCTTCCAAGTACCCTTGTTACTATGAAATCCCCATAGGGACTATAAGACCTCAAAGGTGAGGTGTGTATAGCGATAACGAACAATGCTGCAATCAAGCGAAAGGCATCAATTCGGGGGTATTTTCTGCTCTCTCCCATCCCTTCACCTTCCCTGCCATTTTGTTATAATTATTCCTTCTTTGTTATTGCCGGATATTTGACATATCGTATCTTCCTCCAGCTTTATCTTCTGTATGTCCCCATCGGTAACCTTAAGATAGCTGATTTCAACCCTTTGCCCATTCTTCTGATAGATTAAGGGATTTTCTTCATAACCATGACTTTCTAATTTTTCTTCATATTCTTCTAGGGAGAGGCTGCTTTCACGGATAATCATGGAATGAGGATATCCCACATAACGAAAATGCCAGGGTTCATGACCGATTCCCGTGATGTTCTCTTT
The DNA here is from genome assembly GCF_014218355.1 of Anaerocolumna chitinilytica. Taxonomy (NCBI): domain Bacteria; kingdom Bacillati; phylum Bacillota; class Clostridia; order Lachnospirales; family Lachnospiraceae; genus Anaerocolumna; species Anaerocolumna chitinilytica. The sequence continues at coordinate 2,666,915 of NZ_AP023368.1, read as the reverse complement.
TTGCTTTTCATATCTTTGAATAAATCCAAAATCAGCTGCCCTTTGGCGAAATTCCTGACATATTCCTTCCTCCGGAAATTCAGGACATATAAAATCAATATTTTCCTGCTTTTTGCCAAGGTCTATTGCTAATCCGGTCTGATGCTCACTTGCTCCTGGCAAAGCAACATATTTTTCTGTGAACTCCTGTCCGTTTTCTTTTAAGGAATCTCTATAGATTTCCTCTTGCTCTTTTATACTGCGATATCCGCTGACCGCTGTAATTTTTTTCTCTGCTTTAAGTTCATTTAGAAGCTGCCTTAACATTGAAGCGGCCCTATTCTCCAAATATACATCTGATTGTATTCTTGAAAGGTTTTCTTCCTTTATATCAAACAGTTTCAATGGATAATCTTTATTTACTAGTAGCAGATATCCGCAATAGACATCCTTTCTATTAACTGTTATTTCTTTCATATTAACCCCTTTCGTGAGTATCAATTCTTCGGCTTGATACTCCTGAATGCGTCATTGAAAAAACTGCTTTTTGTTTTTTCAACCTAACCTTCCACATGATGTGTTTTAGCCCATAAGTTCTTCTGTGATAAGTCTGCTTAAGATATCCGCATAGGATAAACCGATTCCTTTCATCATTCCTGGGTACCTACTGTGAGAGGTAAAACCCGGAATGGTATTAACCTCATTAAAGACAATTTCTTTTTTCTCCGTAAAAAACATGTCAACTCGTGCAAATCCTTTGCAGCCCAGGGTTCGGTAGATAAGAGCCGCACTCTCCTTAATTCTTTTAACTGATTCCTCATCAATTCGGGCAGGCATATGAATTGCCGAACTCTTTAAGGTGTATTTCTCTGTGTAATCAAAGAAGCCTTCCGTTAGCTCAATTTCATCCACTTCTCCAATAATCAGCTTATCCTTGCCCATAACTGCACATCCTACTTCAAAACCGCTAATATTTTCTTCTATCAGCACCTCTCTGTCATGATGAAAAGCTTCTTTGATAGCCGGAATCAGCTCTTCCTCCTTATATACCTTCGTAATACCAAAGGAAGAACCGGCTTTTACAGGCTTTACAAATACAGGGTATGACATATCCCTTACCTTCTTAAGAATAAGTTCTTCCTCTTCTGTTCCATTTAATAGAACTGCTTTTGGTACAAGAACTCCGGCTTCTTTCACCAGCCTGTGAGCCTTATCTTTATCCATACACAGAGCCGAGCTCTCAGTATCACAGCCAATCAATGGAATACCTGCCAGTTCAATTAATCCCTGCACAGTTCCGTCCTCACCGTTCTTCCCGTGAAGTACCGGAAAAGCTCCATGAAGCTTCGTTGTTTTAATGCCGCCCTTCGTAAACTCAATTATCCCCTTTAAACTTCGGTCCGGAGAGATTAGTGCTGCGTTTAGATACTGTTCTTTATCCTTCCAGGTATCCGCCTCAATCTCTGACAAAGGTCCCAAATAGCGGTACCAAACTCCTTCTCTGGTTATGCCAATTCGAATAATATTGTATTCTCCCATCTCTTCCAGGACTCTTAATATGGATGATGCCGATTGAAGGGATACCTCGTACTCCGATGAACATCCGCCAAATATCACTGCAATATTTTTTTTCAACATTTTCATTCCTCCTAAATATTCATAAGGTACAGCCCTTCAAACTGGATTATAGTAATCTATTATCGATTACACTTTAGTTAAAGAAGTAAAAAGAAAAGGCTGTCCGCTGCTTTGATATCATCATACCAAAGAAGCGGACAGCCTTTTTTCGTTTTCTAACATGAAATTCCTTCTTTTTTATACGGAATTTCTTACGATTTTCTAACATTGATTTTTTAAATACTTAAATATTCTATCAGCAAGTGAAAAAGACTTAACTTCTGATGTACATGTTATTATGCCATTATAAATCAGCCGGTATCATTATCTCAAAAGTAATAAGTTCATCCTTACTGGCAGCGGTTATTTTGCCCTTATGAAGCTCTACTATTTCCTTTGCTATAGCAAGTCCAAGACCTGCTCCGCCGGTTCTTGTCTGTCTAGCCGAATCCAATCTATAAAACTGCTCAAAGATACGGTTTAACTTTTCTTCCGGGATGGTGTTACCATGATTTATAAAGATAAAGTGAATGTTGTTGCCTTCCTTTTTTAAAGCCACAACAATTGTATCCTCTTCAAAGCTGTAATTAATGGCATTACGGAGAAGATTATCAAATACTCTCTGCATCTTACCGGTATCACAGCGCATATAGATATCTCCGTCAGCTTTTAATTCACAGGAGAGCTCCTTCTCTTTCAGAGAAGGTCCTGCCTCAAATATTATCTGCTCCAGCATTCTGGTAATGTTAATGCGGCTTAATTCGAGGGTCAGATTGGTAAGGTTGAATCTGGTTATATCAAAGAACTCATTTATTAATTCCTCCAGACGCTCTGATTTACTAAGAGCAATAGAAAGATACTTCTCCTGTAATTCCTTTGAGATTTCCTTTTCATCCTCTAACAATGACAGATATCCGATAACCGAAGTTAATGGGGTCTTTAAATCATGCGCCAGATATACTACCAGATCATTCTTCCTCTGCTCAGCTTCTCTTGCCACCATCTCTCCCCGCCGAACATGCAGTTTTGTCTGATTCATCTGGTTTTCTACCTCTTTTAACTCGGCTGGCAGATTTATAAGCTCTTCCCCCGGTTTATATATCTCCTCCGCTGCTTTTACGACTTGATCCAAATAGCCTAGTGTCTTAAACCAATAATAGAAAAAGATTATAGCTACTCCAATACCCCACACACCACTTATAAACAGCTTAATATTCCTATTTATCATTGAAAGTAACTGATAAAGGGGATTTTCAGAGTACCAGATAAAACTTCCAACAAAAGCTCTTGCAAACAGATATCCTCCCAGTAAAAGCAATGTGTAGCCTACTACCCATAAAATAAAACGAGTAAAGATAAACCCAGTAAGACTTTTCCTGATATTTGTTCCTTTAGTCAATTTTATACCCCACTCCCCAAACTGTCTTTATAAACTTCGGTTTCTTGGAGTTATCCTTCATCTTTTCTCTCAATCTGCCGATATGCGCCATTACGGTATTATTATTATCCAGGAATTTTTCCTGCCAAACTGTCTCAAAAAGCTCCTCAGAGGATACCACCTTCCCCCGATGGTCACACAAATACCAAAGGATAGAGAATTCAATGGGAGTTAGAGGTAATTCTTCCTCATATAACAGGCACTGGTGGGTTTCTTTATTGATAACTAATCCCCTGATGTCATATTCCATACCTTCTGCCTCTTCTGCTGTATTGTACCGCATATAACGGCGAAGCTGTGTCTTAACCCTGGCGACTAACTCCAGGGGATTAAAAGGTTTTGTAATATAATCATCCGCACCAAGAGTAAGCCCCATAATCTTGTCCATATCCTCAACTTTCGCAGTCAGCATTATTACTGGAAAGAAATATTTTTCCCGAATCTTCTGGCAGATACGAAAGCCATCGATATCCGGAAGCATCACATCCAGAATGGCTAGATTGATTTTATGAAATTCAATACAGGCAAGTGCTTCCTTCCCTGTATAGTATTTATATACATTAAAGCCTTCATTTTTCAAATATAATTCCAGTAAATCAGCAATTTCCTTTTCATCGTCTACTATTAATATTGTCTCGCCCATGTTTGTCCTCATATTTTCATATACTTTATTTAGAATAATATACCAAATATTAAAACTATACAAGAGTTGAATATTACAAAAGGAACAAGCTGGTCTTATAAAGGTAATACCAGTTTGCTCCTTTTATTAATAACTGCTAAAAATGTTTCCTTTGTAATATTAAGAAATTTGTCTGAACTCCACGCTCTCTACTTCCATACCTTGTTTTAAATCCTTCAGTTCAAGAGAATACAGTCCTTCTTGAAACTCAGCTTTTATAAGCTTTTGTTTTACCCATTGCCCATCCGTTCCACCGGTTTGAATGGTAGCCACCTGGGTATTGTTTAATAACAAAGTACAGGAGGTCTGTGCTAGATCGCTGCCAAAGGATCTAATTTTTACAATCAGTCGATAGCTTCCGGCATTCTTTACTTCAATAAAGGTTTTACCCTCACTCTTTAGCGTTACAACAGAATCTTCTTGATGGAGGCAAAACGAAGCTTCCTCGTAAACTGCAGCACTTGCATCAGCCCTCACCTGTACAGCCTCTTCCGTAAAGCTTTCATCTCTCTTAAATACCGGTGCCTTTATAATAAAATCACAGATATTCTTTGCACAACGCTGTAATTCTCCTCTGGTTAAGGTGCCTTCTCTCAGAGCTTCCTCTGTTAAATCTCTATACGCATTTACTTCTGCTCCAAAGTTAGATACCACCATATAAAGATCGTTCTGTGCTCTTACCATGAAATGGGTATTCTTACGGTCTGCTTCACCACCGGTTACCACATCATTCATAATAGCCCACCAGTCTGTCATAACGATTCCCTCAAACCCCCACTCACCTCTTAAGATAGTTGTGTTCAAGTCATAATTGGAGGCAGACCAATGTCCGTTAATTGGGTTATAGGAGGTCATGACACCATTAGCTCCACCTTCTTTTACCGCAATCTCAAAGCCTTTCAGATAGATTTCACGTAAGGCACGCTCAGATACGACAGCATCAACTTTCGAACGGAATTTCTCCTGATTGTTGCAGGCAAAATGCTTTAGGGTAGCATTGGAACCGCCTTTCATAATTCCCTTTACAATAGCACTTGCAAATTTACCGGTAATTAACGGATCTTCGGAGAAGTATTCAAAATTACGTCCATTTAAAGGACTTCTTCTGATATTTAATCCAGGTCCAAGAAGCATGTCAATGCAATTACGTAAGAGCTCTTTCCCTTCCATTACATATAATTCTTCCACCAGGTCCGTGTTCCAGGTAGCCGCAAGAAGAGTTCCGATAGGAACCTGGGTTGCCTTCGGTCCTCCATCCATTCGTATACCGGATGGGCCGTCAGAAGTGCAGGCTAAGGGGATTCCAAAGTGTAAAAGCCTGTCTGTAACTCCTCCGAAAGCAGATGCAGTTCCTGGGGTTACAAGGGGATGGCACATTCCTTCTCCTCTGACCAATGCCCCAAGATCCTCATTTGTCAGCTGTGCTAAGAATTCATCCATTGTTACTTTTTGCTCTGCAACATCTTTTAGCAGATAACCCTTGTCCTGTGTATAGGGTATATCCTCCGGAAGATTGTTCTTTATTCTTTCCTCCATAGATATTTCAAGCTTCGGAACTTTCTCATAAGTCAGTTCATAGGAGCCGTTTTCCATTTTCTTACCAGGTTTCATACTGGTGAAATCTTTTGTAGGCGCAGAAGCTTGTTGTAACTGTTCTGTTACTATAAGTTTTTCAACTGCATACCCATCCTTACCATCTACCTGGACCAGGGAGGCGGTTCTTATACTATTACCGATATAGAAATGATACTCTCCCGCTTCTAATACGTAACAGTAAGGATGTCCGGTTACGCCGCTGTCATCATAAGCAGCCATTGCTGCCACAGGGATCATAATCGTAAGAATCTCTTCTTCACCGGGCTTTAAAGCAGCTGTTTTAGCAAAGGCACCAAGAATTTTAACAGGTCTTCCAAGCATGCCCTGAGGTGCTTCATAATAAACCTCTACAACCTCTTTACCGGAATAGCTTTCTCCGATATTTTTTACAGCTACCTGAAATTCAAGATTTTCTCCCTTTTCATTAATGGTTACATTAGACTTTAGCGTTGTAATTGCAAAATTCGTATAAGATAAACCATAACCGAATTCAAAATGCACTTTTTCAGGTGCAAAGGTTTCAAAGTAACGATATCCTACATAAATATCTTCCTGGTACAAGTTCTCACTCTCACCGCCATAATTTACAGTGGAAGGATAATCCTTAATAGAGTATGCAATGGTATCTGTTAACTTTCCGCTGGGGGTTACTTCACCGGTCAAGACATCTGCAATAGCATTACCGCCTTCCATACCACCCTGCCAAGCATAGATAACTGATTTTATAGGATATTTATGCTCCTTTGACTCCATCCAGCTCATATCAATAATATTGGATACATTCAATACAACAGCTACCTGTTCAAAATAACGGGTAACTACTTTAAGCATATCTTCTTCCTCTTCTGTCAATCGATAGCTTCCTGGAGCATCCGCATTATCTTTATCTTCCCCGGCCGTACGCCCAATGACAACAATTGCTTTGAGGGATTGTTTTTTCGCATTTGCTACCACTTCATCACTTAAAGGCATTTCTTTCTGGTTCCAGGGTTCGCCTGCCCATACTCCACCACCATTATCAAAAGGATTCGTCAGAAGCCATTCTTCATATATGCCTGCCAGCTCTTCATTAACCGAAATATCTTTTTTGCTTCTTAAACCATCAAGAAGATTTGTAGTGTAAGCAACATTAACACTACCGCCTGAACCGGTTCCGCTTCTATAATAATTCTTTTGAATTCTTCCAAATACGGATACCTTTTCTCCTGATTTAATGGGAAGTACCATTCCTTCATTTTTAAGAAGAACTGCCCCCTCTGCTGCCGCTTTTCTGCTAAATTCTGCAAATCCTTCTAAAGGAATTCCTATCATTTTATGGTTCATCCTTTATCTCCTTCGTAGTAATATATATTAAATTGCTTCCAACTTTTGAAAACAAATATAATCTTAGTATATCCTTATACTAATAATTCTTGCTTCTTCATAGAAAGAAATCCCGCAAGGATGCTGCTCTTACAGCAGCAACTGCAAAGATTTCTGCAAAATATACATGAATTTATTAATACCAATGCTATTATATCACATGATTTTATTACATGATTCTATCACCGGAAATGAATTGGTGACTAATTTCTAACTCTCACATCAATTACAGAAGTTCTAAAACAGCACTTACCGGATAATGATCGGATAAATAGACTTCTCCTTCACGATCAATCCATTTCTCTACCTTCTTACAGGTAAAATGTTTGTCTGCTATGATATAATCTATCTTTTCTGTCTCATTTAATCTGCCAAAATCATGAAAAGTACCGTCAATACTCTTTGTACAGTCAGAAAACTGCGGATATTTGTTTAACACAGACAGCTCTTTCGAATCGGGAAATGCATTAAAATCTCCGGTAAGAATAACCGGTACATCTCCAAGAAAATCTGCTTTCGTTATCACTTTTAGTATCTGTTCTAACCCCTGTTCTCTGGCTTCGCTTCCGATATGATCCAAATGAGTATTATAAACACGGAATACCTTACCTGTCTTTATTTCCTGAAAATAGATACAGGTACAAGTTCTTGGGCATTCACTCTGATTTTCATAGCGGCTTCCCGGGATCTCCGGCGTCTCTGATAGCCAGAAAATCTCCAGCTTAACGATATTATACTTCTCTTTACGATAGGCAATGGAGGTTTCTTCCCCTGTAAGGTTCTTCTCCCTGCCGCAGCCAACTAAATAATAATCTTCCAAATTTTCTTTCAGCCAAAGAGAAACATGGGGTAAAACTTCCTGAAAGCAAAGTATATCCGGTTGTTCAGCCTTTATTTTTTTTAATATCAGATCCTGTCTGTATTTGAAATTATTGGCTCCATCCTGACCATAATCACATCTTATATTAAAGGTTACTATCTGCATTTTAACTCCCATCTGTGCACTTAGCACTCTTTCGTTATACTGTAATTTTTTTTCATCTTTTCAACAGTACTTATAAATCAAGATGTTGAAAAAACTGCTTTTTTCAACATCCCTATTTTATGACTTTTTATTCAATTACACAAGTCCTTCTTCTTGATTATTTGTGAATTGCTGCACAAGAACCTCTTTTTAAAAGAGAGGATTCAAATACCATATGTCTGGTTTCCCCTCCCTGCAGCATGTCAAATAGCAGTTCCACACTGGATAAAGCCATCTGTTCTGCCGGCTGAGAGATGGTATCTATTGAAGGATGATAAAATTCTGCCTCTTCGATACCGTCAAAACCTATAATTGATATATTTTCCGGAATTTTTAAACCACTGGAAAGAATAGCTTTTGCCGCTCCAATAGCCACAATGTCAGCGAATGCAAACACTGCTGTCACATCCTTATTCTGGGCTAAGAGCTGCTTCATCATTTTAAAACCGAAATCATATCCTGACAGTGAAGAGAATTCAGAAGCTACCAAGGAAGAATCAAAGGGAACATTATATTGCTCCAATGCTCTTATATACCCTCTGTATCGTAAGGAGTTGGGTGTCATTTCATCAACTGGAGCATTCATAATAAAGCCTATTCTTCGATGCCCCATTGAGATAAGATATTCAACAGCTTTAAAAGCCTCAAGTTCATCATTGATACGGACACTGGAATAGCTTTCAAGAGAAACCTCATCACCTGCGGATACAGTAAGTAATACGCAGGGTATCTTTAAACCGCTGAACTTTGCAGCAGTGTAATTAAAGGAACCTCCCATGATAATGACACCTTGAAGATTTCTGTCTTTCGCCTCTGAAATTGCGATATCCAATTCATTCTGAAGGTTTGTAACATTTTGTATAATCAGCTGATAACCTCTAAGTGCAACTTTTTGTTCAATTACTTTTATCATTTTTTGAAAAAATGGGTTAGTAATAGATTTTACCAGCAATGCCACGCTTTTAGACTGATTGGATTTTAAGTTTCTGGCACTATTGTTCGGAATATAATTATACTCTCTGACAACAGCCATAACTTTTTCTCGTGTTTTAGGGCTTACTGGCCCCGAATTGTTAATAACCCTTGAAACTGTTGTTATTCCAACTCCTGAAAGTTTTGCTATTTCTTTAATTGTTACTTCCATATACCTCATCCTATGCTTCATTTTTGTCCGAATATTTGGAAACAATTCCCCTGTTTGTACATAATTAACAATTATAACACAATCTTAACAGATTTGCATTATCAAACAGATAGAATTCTTTCTACATTCTTAGCTGACAAAGTAGTATCAACATTATTTAACAGGAAATTGGCAGGAATTATTACCTTTCCGTTCTATCGGTAAAGTCATGCATCCCTGCCATTAGTCCCTAATACATCATTGGTTCATTATTTATTTATCTTATTATTTGGAAGCGTTGTATGCAGTCCACTGGTCATTAACTTCTTTTAATACATTGTCAATTCCAGCAGTCTTTAACTGTTTCCTGTATTCAGCTACTGCATCCTTAGGATCCTGAGTAGTCTTGCCTAAAAGTATCTGAATACCAAGCTGTGAGTTAACATTGGAAATAGCTGAAAGCTCAGTATTAACTTTGCTGCTGTCAAAGCTGAAACCTACAAAAGGATTATCAATAGCTACTTTGGACCACGCATCATTTAAAGTATAACGACGAGGATCTTCTGTAAGCTGAGGAAGGTTAAGAGCATCTGTACGGAATGCCCATGATGCAAATCCGCCGCCATCTTTCTTCTCATCAAAGGTAGCAGGTCTTGTAACTTTGCCGTCCTTCAGTTCATATTCTCTTCCTTCAATACCATACTGGAATAAATCATAGCACTCTTTATCTGTCATAAGCTTTTCAATTACCTGTAAGCATCTGTCAGGATATTTGGAGTTAACACTGATACCTGTAGCATTATTAACACCACTTGCTCTAACAATCTTACCATTAGCTTCAGGGAAGCAATAGAATTCAGATTCTACGCCAGGTAATTTCTGAACCTGTGTACCATAACTTCCTGTCCAGTCAGGCTGGTGGGAAATGTAACCTGCGGATAAACCATTGTAGAAGTTGTCCTTGTCATCCTGTGAAGATGAAAGAATATCTTTTGACCAGTAACCCTTCTGTTCCCAGTCATGCATTTTTACAGCAAATGCTTCGAATTCATCTGTAAATGCAGGTGCAAAAATCTTGCTATTATTATCTTTATCAGCTGCAAGATATAATTCACTTTCAGAGATACCAGGTGCATTAATCCAGCCATCAGTTGTATCAATAAACATTCTGTAAAGATCATTTGACAGATTTGCTTTACCATTTAAAGGTACCTGTCCGTCAGCAACAGCTGCATCCATGTATTTTTCCATATCAGCGATAGAACTGATGGTGGATACACCGTATTTATCCATTAAATCTTTACGGGATACAAATCCATAAGAAGTGTACTCGGAATAGTCAGTAGGTACTGCATAGATTTTTCCGTCAACCTTAACGCTGTCCCACTGTTTTGCTAATGCTGTCTTAAGAGTAGGAGCATCTTTATCAAGTAAATCTGTGATGTCAGCCAAAGCGCCTTGTTTTACAAGTGTAGCATAAGGAACATTGCCATTACCTGAAACGTATGCCATATCAAACTTCTCACCTGATGAAAACATCAGAGGATATTTTGTTGCAATATCACCCCAATCAATATATTTAATTTCAAGGGTAGTATTAATGCTTGCTTTTAATTTTTCATTTAATGCGGCAAGTATATCTTTGTTAGCAACACCTTCGCTGCCGTATAAATAAAGTACCAGATTTACCTCTTTGGAATTGTCAGTCTTACCATCTGTTGTTTCCGCCCCATTGTTTGTTGTGCCGGAATTGTTTTTTGTTGTTTTACTGCATCCGGTAACCATACCGATTGCAAGAACTGCTACTAACAACAATGCAATAATTCTCTTCATCTTTACCTCCATTCTGCCGCTCATGGCGACATAAAATACATTATTTATAATAAGCTTATGAGCCGTATATTAAGCAATAATATTAAGTCAACGAGTTTACGGCTCTTAAGCATATTACCAGGATAGTTATCAGCCTTTTACAGCACCGATAGTCAGACCGCTTACAAAATACTTTTGTACAAAAGGATATACTAAAATAATTGGCCCGATAGCAGCTACCGCAGTAGCCATTTTGATAGATTCACTTGGCAGATCACCTGTGTTGATTGTCAGACCCTGCTGGATTAACAGGGATATGTTAGCCTGGCTTACGATTTTTTGCAGGAAATACTGCAATGGTATCTTATTTTGTGACTGAATATAGAGCATGGCATTGTACCATTCATTCCAGTAACCAAGTGTTAGGAATAGTCCTATGGTTGCTAGAGACGGCTTTGACAGTGGCATGAATATCTTCCAGTAAATTCTAAAATCACCGGCTCCGTCAATTGCTGCGGATTCATATAAGGATTCCGGTATAGATTTCATAAAGTTTCTCATTAGGAAGATAGACCAGGGGCTCATTAATCCCGGAAGTATCAAGGACCAGAGATTATCCTTTAATCCCAAGCCATTGACCATTAAGATATAAGTGGGAATCAAACCGCCGCTGAACAATGTTGTAAAATAGATAAAAAATGAAATCTGGTTTCTATATTTAAAATCTTTTCTGCAAAGGACATAACCACCCATTGACATAAGAAACAATCCTAAAAGTGTTCCTGCTACCGCAATGGTGATGGTAACTTTGTATGCATTGAACAGATTCGTTACATGGCTTCCAAGGAACTCATACGCACTGAAACTAATATGAGATGGAATCAGCTTGTAACCCTCCTTCAGTATTTCCTTTTCACTCATAAAAGAGGAGGATATCAGGAGAAGAAAAGGAAATAAGCATATCAATGTAAATATGGTAACAAGGGTATAAAAAACGCCTTTCATGATTTTTTCATCCTTGCCCATCAATTTCCTGCTTTTTATATTGTCTTCTTTCATATTAACTTAACTCCTTTTCCTAAAATAATGCACTCTCAGGTTCTATCTTCTTCACAACTGCATTTACCACCAGAACAAGAATCAACCCGAATATTGACTGGTAAAAGCCAACGGCGGCACCTTGTGAAAAGTTAAACTGACTGACAAGGCTTCGGAATACAAAGGTATCAATAATATCTGTCTGGGGATAAAGGATGGAATTACTTCCTATCAGGTTAAAGAATAGGTCGAAGGAACCCTTTAAAATACCGCCAAGACCAAAAAGGAAAAGCAATATAACAGTAGTCTTTAACAAAGGTAATGTCAGATACTTTATTTTCTGTACAGGATTAGCTCCATCAAGAGATGCGGCCTCATAAATTTCTGCATCGATTCCGGTAATTGTAGCCAGATAAACTATCATACCATAACCAGTTTGACTCCATATCTTGAAGAATACGATAATGTATTTCCAGATTCCCTGATCAGAATAAAAATCATGTTTGGGAAATCCTAAACCTGTTAATAATGTATTAACAAAGCCATGGTCGTAATTGAAGAAGTTGTATGCAAAAAATCCGACAATAACCATTGAGATGAAATACGGTAATAAGATAATGGACTGGGATAATTTCTTAAACCATTTGCTTCCCAGCTCAGCAAGCATGATTGCAAAAGCAACTTGAAACACATTACACAATACCAGGAAGGCAACATTATAAAGAAGCGTATTCTTAGTTATCCTCCACAGGTCACCTGTTTTTGCAAGGAATTCAAAATTCTTAAGTCCAACAAATGGGCTTCCAAATATTCCTTTTCCAATGCTGTAGTCTACGAAAGCGATATATGCTCCTGGCATCGGGATGTAGGCAAAAACAAAAAAATAGATCAGAATTGGTAAAATCATTAAGAACAGGACACGCTTACGTTTCACTTCGTGAAAAAAGTTCTTAAAATGGATTGTTAATTTTCCCATATAAAATCCACCCTTCACTTCATTTTTTAGATATACTTACTATTCTATCCAATTTGAATTTTGAAATATCAAAACCTTTGTAAATATGTTTCATGGAATCGTTTCCATTTCTCAATCAAATTGTAATTTATGTGTAGATTATATTATCTTACATTCATTTTGTCAAATGGTTTTTTATATTTTTTTAATAATTTATGGCTATTTTTTATCTTATAAATTCCGCCAAAATTTAAAATTGTTGTATTCTTTCATTATAATGGTTTTAAATTTAGACAAATTATTTACAAAATGAATCAGTTTGCATTGACATTTTTACAATGCAAGGATATAATATTTTCAACAATCTCAAAAAGTGGTATCGTTTTCATATCCATTGCATACTACTTTCAGAAAGGACCCCCGTGTTATGAACCTAACAAATAATTTAATTGAATTGAAAGCAGGCAAAACAAGTTATTGTTTTCTGCCTACCGGTGATATTTTCGAATTCAACCACAATGGTATCATGTTAAATGGATTTCATGGAAATTCTAAAGATGGCTCTCCGAATAACATATATCTTAGAATATATAAAGAGAATTCCGTCACCGCATATCCCCTTTTGGGAATTCGTTCACGTTCGAAATTAGAAAAGGGAAATACATCTCTTAAGTATACCGGAATTGTAGAAGGTATCTCTTATGAGGTAATCTTCTACGCAAAAGAAAGCGTATGGTTCTGGGAAATTGCTTTAAATGGTAACGGTGAAACTGTTGACCTCCTCTATGGTCAAGATATTGGTGTAGCCTCTTCCGGAGCTGTACTTACAAATGAATTGTATGCAGCACAATACCTTGGACATAGTATCTTCTCTTCTGATAATGGTTATACCATATGTTCCAGACAAAACCAGGACCAGGGAGGTTCCTATCCATATCTCCGACAGGGTAGTTTAGGTGCTTCCGTCATACATTATTCCACTGACGGGATGCAATTCTTTAAAACCTCCTACAAAGATACCGATATACCTGCTGCTCTTACAGAAGATTTGCCGGATATTAATTATCAGTTTGAATTTTCCTATACTGCTTTCCAGACAGAGAAGTTTAATCTGAATTCCAGCAAGAAACTTGCTTTTTATGGATTTGCGGCAGAAAACCACCCAGATGCAATTACTTCTCTGGAATATGACGCTGAAATAAAGTCCGCATATCAAGCATTAGAAGAAGATATTTATACTCCCTACCCATTTGTAACTCTGAAAAGGGAGTTCGGGACTACTTATTCCTCCCCAGCCCTCTCCCCAGAAGCTATTGATGCTTTATTTCCATCTCGTATTCTGGAGGAACGCAACGGCGAGAAACTGCTGTCTTTCTTTACAAAGGACCACAGTCATATAGTTACAAAAGAAAAAGAACTCCATATGGAACGCCCTCACGGAACAATTTTCATAAGCTGCCCGGGTGAATTAGAGGAAGAAAGCATTAACGGTAAATGGACTGATGCCAAAGGTGCAATCTCCAGTACTGCTTATATGTATGGATTATTCAATGGTCAAACAGTCCTTGGAAATACCTCTTTTCATAAATTTTTATCAACCCCAAGAGGGCTTTTGAATATCCAGAAAAATTGCGGTCAGCACTTGTATATTAAATTGGACGGAACCTACCGCCTGTTAACTCTTCCTGCTCTCTTTGAAATGGGTATGAATTATGCCAGCTGGTATTATGTTTTAGAAGATGACCTGCTAAAAATAACTTCCTATACTGCCGCCCATAAGCCTTACGTAGTTCTGGATGTTACCAGTCAGAAGGAAAAGTCCTATGACTTTATTCTTACAAATCAAATGGTTCTTGGTGAAAATGAACATACGAAAGAAGTTTCCTTTGCTGAAATCCCCCATGGATTACATTTTACCGGAATCTCTACGGAATATGAAGCACTTAGCTATAGCATGTTCTTATCCGGTGCTAAATGGCAGACAAGTGATGACAGAATATTCTTTGAAGATGGTATTTCCAGAGATGATACCTTCATAACCATAACTATGAATGAAACCAGTAACTTTCAGTGCATTATAGCCGGCTCTCTAAACGGTGAGGATTCCCTTAGTGTTCCAACCATTGACTTTGAAACTGAAAAGGCTGCCGCTCTAGACTATTACCGCAATTTAAACGGAGGTTTTAAGCTTTCTTTAGATTGCAAAGGAGAAAATACAAGAATTGACATCTTGAATGAAACTGCCTGGTGGTACACTCACAATGCAATGATTCACTTCGCTTCACCTCACGGCCTGGAACAACCTGGCGGAGCGGCTTGGGGAACCAGAGATGTATGCCAGGGACCTATGGAATACTTCCTTATGACTCAGAATTATAACCTGGCCGGAAAAGTGCTGCTAAATATCTTCTCCCACCAGTCCCATTCAAACGGAGAATGGCCTCAATGGTTTATGTTTGATCGTTATACTATGGATGCCGGAGAATGCCATGGCGATGTAATCTTCTGGCCTCTTAAATGTATTGGTGATTATCTGGAAGCTTCCGGTGATTACGCTTTACTCCAAAGAGAAATTCCATATAAAGACTTAGCAAACGAACAATTTACATTACTGCACCATATTAAACGTGCCTTCGAAGCAGTTAAATTACGTTTTATCGGCAACACCGGATTAATCACTTATGCAGGTGGTGATTGGGATGATACTTTGCAGCCGGTTGACCCTAAGATGCGTGAACATTTAGTTAGCTCCTGGACTGTCGCACTGGCCTTCCAGACATTAAGACGTTTAGGAACCATGTTAAAGGAAACTGACAGCAATTTTGCAGAAAAATTATCCGAAAGCTCCCAAAAGATAGCAGATGATTTTAAATCCCTCTTAATCAAAGATGGCATTATTCCAGGATTTGTTCAATATGACAATAATGAAATTACCTATATGCTTCATCCGGTGGATAAAGAAACCGGTATTAATTACAGACTCCTGCCAATGACCCGAAGCATTATTGCTGAACTGGTCTCTCCCGAACAAGCCAAGGTTAATATGCAGACCATAGACAAGGAACTTAAATTCCCTGACGGTGTTCATCTAATGAACCGCCCTGCTCGGTACAACGGAGGAGTTAGTAAACTCTTTAAGAGAGCAGAACAAGCCGCCAATGTAGGAAGAGAAATAAGTCTTGAATATACACATGCACATATTCGTTATCTTGAGGCTTGTGCTAAAATCGGTGACAGCTCAACGGCTTGGGACAGCTTGTTTACAATCAACCCTATTCTCATTCAGGAAAGTGTACCATCTGCCTGCTTAAGGCAAAGCAATTTGTATTTCAGCAGTTCTGATGGAAGTTTTACAGACCGCTATGATTTTGCTGAGAATTTTGATAAATTAAAAACCGGAAGTATCTCTGTAAAAGGTGGCTGGAGGCTTTATTCCAGCGGTCCTGGAATCTATCTGAACCAGTTGATCTCTAATATACTTGGTGTCCGTTTCCTGGCAGATTCCTTAATTATAGATCCTGTACTTCCCGACTATCTTGACGGATTAAAGCTGCATTTTAATTGTTTTAATAGAGATTTGGATTTCTGTTATCATATCTCAGTAAAAAGCGATAACAAGGATAATTTGACGAATAACAGAATCTCCGTAAGCATCGACGGTATCCCAGTTTCCGGGGAAACTATCTTAAATCCCTATCGTGAAGGTGGATTAAGAGTTAAGAAGGAACTTCTTGAGAAGGCAAATGGACAAATTGATATCTTTGTAACGCTTCCTTAATTGAAGTTAAGGATAAACAAAAATACCAGATTAAGAAAATAAAAGTGTTTTCAAGATTTGATATTCATGAAAGGAGTTACGAATGCTTACCTATGAATCAAAGGAAGCCCGACTTTCGTTAGCCAAGAAATTGGCCTCTGAAGGAATCGTTCTATTAAAAAACGACAATGCTCTCCTACCCTTAAAATCCGGTGCACCTATTGCAATCTTTGGACGTGCGCAACTTGATACGCTGATAGGCGGCAGCGGTTCCGGCGCTACTGCTTCCGATGAAACTACACTTATTACTGAGGAGTTTATAAAAGCAGGGTTGACCTTAGACCCTGCTCTGGAAGCCTTTTATAAAAATGCTTTGGATACCGAAAGAGAAAATGCTCCTGATCCGGAGGAAGAACGTAATAAGTTCAAGGAACTTCTTAACAGCGGACTAATTTATGAGATTTTCGGAAAATATAAGGCTCCCATAGAGGAATTTTCTATTAACGAGGAAATCCTTACATCAATTCCTTCCACTCATACTGCATTTTTTATACTGGGACGAGCTTCCGGTGGTGAAGAATGTGACCGACGTGTTCAGGATGACTATTATCTGACTGCCTCTGAAAAGGACTTACTTCATAGAATAACAGCCCATTTTGAAAATGTTGTAGTAGTGCTTAATATAAATGGCTTTGTAGATTTAAGTTTAATACAGTCTTATCCTTCTGTCCGCTCCATATTATTTTTAGGTACGGCAGGAGAACAAGGAGCTGCTGCTCTTGCTGATATCATTACCGGTAAGGCTGTTCCCAGTGGTAAGTTACCTTCAACCATAGCTTATTCCTATGAAGCTTACCCCTCTTCGGAACTCTTCTTTACGGATAAGGACAGACCCGATACCATATTAACATACGAAGATTTCGGTTTATCTGCCAAAGATAACCGAAACCCGAAAGTCAAAAGCCAGGAAGACTTTTCCAAAAGGCCTGTCGCAGTATACAAAGAAGGCATTTACATGGGTTATCGGTATTTTGATACCTTTAATGTTCCTGTCATGTACCCTTTTGGTTACGGATTATCTTACGCTGACTTTCACATAGCATATTCCTATGCCTGCAGGGAAGGCGAAAATCTGCAGATAATTGCCAATGTCACTAATGTAAGCACACTCTATTCCGGAAAAGAAGTGGTACAGCTCTATGTAAGTGCTCCTTCCGGCTGTTTAGAAAAGCCCTATCAAGAATTGCTTACTTATGCTAAAACGAAAGAATTGGCTCCCGGCGAAACAGAAGAGATGACTCTTAGTTTCCCATTAAAAGAACTGGCAAGTTACGACGAAGCATCTGCTTCCTATATTATAGAAAATGGACAATACTTCTTACGACTTGGTAACTCTTCCAGAAATACAAAAATTATCGGAAAGGTACAAGCTGAAGAAACCATTGTTACTGCCAGCTACAGTAACAGACTCTCACTTAATTCTTCCAATAAAGGCAAGCTTGCATTTTTAAGCAACAAAGGTGCGGCTTCCTACTCCTACTCTACGGAAGAAGTTGAGAAACATAATGCTCCATGCTTATTAACACTGCTGCAAAAGGATTTTAATGAAAGTAAAAAATCAATAGCTGCCGCATCCTGCTCCTCTTCTCTATCTGATAAAGAAGCACGAAAGCCTGTCTCAATGCAAGCTTTTACTTTAAAGGATGTAAAAGATGGTCATTGCACCTTGGAAGAATTGGTTGAGAAAATGACTCCGGAAGAACTGGCAGTATTGTTAAATGGTTATGGTCCAGGACTTCCCTTTGGCGGTATGGGTGGTAAATATGCATCCACTATTCAATACAGTGACGGCACAGATATTGCTGTTTCCACTCATCCCACAGGGTTTGCAGGATATATCTCCCCTGCCCTTACAAAATACGGAATCCCCTCTGTTTTTTACAAAGATGGTCCTGCAGGCGTTCAGCTAACAGCTTGGCCTACGGGAATCTCTATGGCCTGTACTTTTAATATGGACTTATTAAAAGAATTTGGTACAGCCTGTGCAGCAGAAGCTTCCGGTCTAGATGTGGACAGCTGGCTTGCACCCGGAATAAATCTACAGAGAAATCCTATTGGCGGCCGTAATTTTGAATATTATTCCGAAGATCCGAGACATACCGGTTATTGTGGTCTTGCCATCACACTTGGTGCCGAAGAAATCGGAATAACTACCTGCCCGAAACACTTTGCGCTCAATGAACAGGAAACATATCGAAGAGGCAGTACAAAAAATTCCTTTGATGCGTTGGATTCCATTGTTGAGGAACGAACTGCCAGAGAATTGTATTTAAAACCTTTTGAAATGGTTGTAAAAAACAGCAAGGTATCTACTCTTATGACCTCCTTTAATAAGATAAACGGTATATTTGCAGCCGGCAATCTTGACCTCTGCGAAGGTATCCTAAGAGAAGAATGGGGTTATGAAGGAATTGTTGTAACCGATTGGGGAGACATGGATATTGTAGTAGACGGTGCAGATGCCATAGCAGCAGGAAATGATGTTATCATGCCGGGCGGACCTCCGGTCATAGAGCAAGTACTTACCGGTTTTCAGGAAGGACGGGTAACATTATCTGAGCTTAGAAAATCAGCTCTTCGATTCCTGACCTATGTAATGACTTCCAATAGCTGTAAAAAGTATTGGGAAGAGCAATAAATTAAATTATATACCCTTATTTGGAACTGCCGCATAACTTTTACTGCCATTTAAGTTATGCGGCAGATTTTTACATATTTCCTTACATTCAGAGTAGGATATTTACAGTATAACAATTTACAATTATAAATTTTAACTTTAAAAAGATTCGATAATATTTCCACATATTTGACCAATAGCTATGTTTAAATTGTAGTATCCTTCGAATCCTCACAGAAGAAAGGCTGCACTTGCAGAGCAAAACGGCGATAATGATACTGTTAATACCGTATTTCCCCACCAGACTTGAAGAAGGAAATAATGAAACGTGCAGCCGTTCTAAAAACTGTTTCCGAAGAAACAGTTTTTATTGGCAAATTCATTTACAAATGAACTTACCTATGCTTACATGAAACTGTAGGAGGTTTATATAAGCACTTTTAAGTATTTTCTTATAATATGTAAACCCATCGAAAAGCTCAGTTACTTCCACTCTCCGCTTGGCTCTGCTGATTATAAATCTATATAAACTCACATTTCAGCCTGACCCATTAAATCTTTAACATGTAAAAATCTTTCCTTCCAAATAAATACTATAAATGCTATAATACTGTTTAATTAGACATCTGTATGGAAAATAATAGCATAAAATATCATATAAATACATTATAGTTTTCCTTAAATGGATTAAATATATAAAAATTTATCTGGAAAGAAGGTAAAATATCATATGAGCCATATCGATGTAAGAAAACAACTGCTTTCTGCGATTTACAAAACTATCTTCAAGGAAATTTATCCTATTAGCGTCGGTTATGCAGCCCATGCCGCAAATATTAATAATTACAGTAAAAAAAGAAAAACATATGGATATAACTATAATGATTATGCTTATTTGAATTTTTACATAGATGATGCCGCAGATTCACCGGAATTTGATTTTGAGGTTAATGAAGGAAATTTTCACAATTGGATAAATGGTATTTCAAGTCCAAAATATTTGATTATCATAAACTCCATCTTGGAATACATCATTGAATGCTGTAAGGATAAGGGTAAATATAGTCTTTTAAAGGACAGAATACTCTGTATATTAAAATCAGATGAATTCACCTCATATGCCGGTAATCTAATTAGAGATAATGTTGACATATGGGTTTTAAGAATTGCAGAGGATGATTCCAATGCTTTATTCAAGGCAACAAAGGAGCTTCTCTATCTTTTAAAAAATAAAGATAAATTTTTACCTTATTTATTGAAAGAAAATACCTTTCTGCTTCATGCTAAAGTAACTGAAGCAGAAACCACCCATAAGAACTCACCTCGTGATATAAAAGATGAACCGAATTCTAAAAAAAGAGAGTTTCCTAAATTTTTGCAGATGAAATATGTTCATGCTGTGTTAAGCCTACTATTAATATTGATATCATACGTTTTCATATTCACCCATCATCATCCCGAGTCCCCTGATAACCTAAACTCGGTCCTGCCAACAGGTGTTGCCGCAGAAACCTCTAAAATATTAAACGGAAATGACATATCAGAGAATGCATTGACCAAAACCCCAAGTATAAATAATGAAACTCACTCACCGGCCTCCAGTAACCATACCACATCGGACTTGTCAAACCAGAGTAAGATTTCTATAAGTAATTTACCCTCAGTAAAGAAAACAAAAGCTAAAAAAAATAATATCTCCTCTTCCTCCGGTACAAAAGAAGCTAAACCTTTAAAACCTAAAATAACCAGTCCTAAAACCGGGGGGGTTCTTCCTCTCACAGACATTAAGGTACAATGGAAACCAGTTAATTCTGCCACCAGCTATTCCTTAGTTCTTACGGATACTAACAACTGGAAGAAAATATTTAAAAAAACTAATATCCAAGGGAATTCATATCTTTTGAAAGACTCTTTTTTTAAACCTGGGGGAAGTTATCGTATTTATATACATTCTGCAGTTAATGATCTATATTCTGTACCTGCTTATATTGATATTAATATAGAAGAGTTACCCTCTCCTAAAATTACAACATCTTCAGCAACCTCTTTATCGTTGTCCGATTTGGACATCCAATGGGAGCCCGTAGCAATAGCAACCGGTTATTGTGTTGTTGTAACAGATACCAACAGCTGGACGAAAATATTTACAGAAGAAAATATTACCGACAACTCACTCTTGTTAAATAAAACAATATTCAAAGCAGGCGGGTGTTACCGTATATACGTACATTCTGAGAAGGGAGACGTTCAATCCGCTCCAAGTTATATTGATATTCTTTTTAAACAATTGCTGCCGCCTGAAATTATAGCTCCGAAAACCGGAACTGCTATGTCACTATCAGACATAAATGTACAATGGGAACTTAACGATTCAGCTGATAGCTATACCGCTGTAGTTACAGATACTAACAGCTGGACTCAAATTTTTTCACAATCAGATATAAAGGATAGCAATATCATACTGGATAAGTCTTTGTTTCAACCAGGCGGAAGCTACCGAATATACTTGCATTCTGTAAAGGATGGCGCAGAATCTGTGCCTAATTATATTGATATAACTATATCCAAGTGAAATCACTGTTACATATGGCACCTATATCTTAAAACAATTAAGGGCACCTATGTTTTAATAACTTCATAGGTACCCTTATCTTTATTCACAAAGCTTTACAAAACGATCCGGTAAACGGTCCAAATGATAGGATATTTCTCTTATATAGCTTTCCTTCCTATCAATATGTAAACTAATACTGCCATATTGCTTCTTATTTTGTACAAGCAATTCACCTTTTGGTGAAAAAGCAAATGCCAGAGGGATTTCACCGGCATAATGAGAACAGCCAAGAACATAGACCTCATTTTCAATTGCTCTTGCTTTTGCCAACGTCGTCCATTGATCATACTGCTGTTCATGATACATCCCTGTACCGATCAGATTTACTAACATAAAGGGAGCTTCTAAAGCCATTACTCTTGGTACTTCCGGGAAGTGTATCTCATAACAGATTGGAATACCGATTTTTCCATATTTTGTATCCAGACAATAGATGCTCTCTCCAGGTACTCTTCCCTTTGCCTTCTCTCCTTGTGTCAGGATGTTCTTTCTGTAATCCCCTACTATAATCCCTTTATCAATAATCAGTGCCGTCTGGTAGGAATTCTCTGTTCTGGTGTCTTTTAAACCGGTTATTACATATCTGCCGGTTTCTTTTATCAATTGAAGTGCCTCTGTTAATTGCTCTGTCTCCAAAAAGCCTTCAGGAAATATATAAATATCCGCTTCTTCTTGTTTTAAGAACTTTTCCATTTCCTTCAAATCTTCCCCTTTTTTGGGTATGACAAGGGTTATCTTAATTTTTGACTTAACTATACTTCTCTTATAATATATACAAACATTGTCTTTATGATCTTCTCTAAATCCCAGCGCCTGATGTGCAAGCTGGCTAATCAAGTTTCCCAGTTCTACATCACTAGCCATTTCAGTACATCCGTTTTCAGCAGCCCAATTTATTGCGGTTTCAACTAATGCTTTTCCAACTCCGCACCTGCGCAGGTCATCATCAACAAACCAGCCTTCGATATACGCTACCGGGGATGTGCTGCAAAAGGATAGAGAAGGATAAAGGGTAATTTCTATAAATCCTCCCAACCTTCCGTCTTCTCTTTCAGCAACAAATACGGTCCAGGACAATTCATTTTTATAAAAAGGTGTTCCTCCTGCTATTTTCAGCATTTCTTCGTACAAATCCGCTTCATCATGCTTTGGCCATAAGGTATGCCGCATTCTGTGATATTCCTTTTTTTCTTCGTCATTCTGCTTCAGCATTCTATATCTTATCATAATAATCTCTCTCCCCAATACAGGTTTTAAAAACTCCTGATTTCAAACATGTAATAGCTCCTTCGTACTGATACCTGTTACCTAAGTTCGTTTGTATCCTTCGAGTAGATAGCCTACGGGTGTCACTACATTTTTCTCAGCAATTTCCATTTATCATATCATAAATTGAAAAAATATGATACTATGATATTAGTTAAATATTTTTCCACTTAAGAAATAATTCATTTAATTGAGGTGATATGGTATGCAAATAAAAGAATCCGCAGAAAACTATCTAGAGATGATACTAATTTTAAAAGAAAGAGTCGGCAAGGTCCGTTCGGTTGATATTGCTACAGAGATGGGATTTACAAAGCCAAGTGTCAGCGTTGCTATGAAAAAGTTAAGGGAAAATGGTTTTATCCAGGTGGATGAGAACGGATATATTACTCTGGAAGAAGAAGGATATAAAGTAGCTGCTCAAATCTATGACCGCCATAAAACACTAACGGAATTGCTAATCTCTATCGGTGTCAATAGTGAGACAGCCGCTGAAGATGCCTGTAAGATAGAACATGTAATCAGCACTGAGAGTTACGAATGTATCAAAAAATGTTTCAAGAAATAAATTTCTAGCCAGGAGGAGCTTATGAAAAGCTTCATAACAACCATAAAAGAACTTATTAAAAACCTAATATCCGATAAAACAAAAATTCTCAGACTTTCACTGTTATTAGCAGTTATCTTTATTTTCTGTGTAAACTTGCTTATATCTTCTTATCAAAAGCAAATTTCTCTAAAGCAGACAGCAATAACTAACCCCAGTGAAACCTCAATATCAGATTACTATATTAATACCAACGGACTTGTTGATAAAAAGGAAGCATTAAACTCAGACTTTATCATACAGCCTGGCATGAATGCTCCAGAAGGTTCCTCCTACAAGTTAACCGGCCCTTTAACAGGTATGAATCTTACGATAACTATTACCTCAAAAGATTTTATGACATTGGCTGATCAAATTATTAATCGTTGCTATTATTACACATCCGATTCTATCATTCCTGGCATCGATATTAGTACTTTGGATAAATGTTATAAGCTTCACATTAATTACAACCAATATACCCCTTCTTCAGACTATTATTTATATCAGCAGAATGGTATACCCTATATCCAGTCCGTTAAGGTAAACCAACGCATGATGGTTCCTCTTAAAGATTATGGAACCTTGTTCAGTCTTTTAATCGACGATGGAACTGTTTCAACCGATGTTGATAAAGATCTCAGTATTATTCTTACTTCTCTATCCAAAAATGGTAAGGATTCAGATTGTAAACAAAATTACGAAGATATCCTTCACCATGGTGACAACGCCCTTTATTATATGCTCTCCCTCTTTTATAAAGGTGAAGGAAATACTGCCAAGGGAACAATAATGATGAATTTATGTGATGACATTTTAGGTAATCGTTGCGATAAGAAAGCTGATGATATTAGCCCAATAGAGTGGTATCAAAATCTGTATATTAAGCCTGAGACGGTTCTGCCTGACTTTACCTATCAAGGAAATGATAAATTGTTGAAGCTTGTCTATGAAACAGAAACCCAGATAAGACATGATGATGATATGGGTTTTGTCATTGTTACACCGCATGTTTTCGGCTATTATGAAGAAGGAAATCAGTTAAAAATACTATTAACAACTCTTTATGACTATTATAAATTATATGAGAATACATTAATTTATACCGGAGGCGGAGTAGCCTCTTCTGCTATGAACTTTCACAAGGAGAAGGATAACTCTTATACTTTGGAGAAATATGAGCAGGCAAGCGATGGCAGTTATTTTAATGCTACAATTGAAGATTTCTGTGTCATGCCGCACTCTGGTAAGAAAATACCCGGACTTGCTAATAAGATACTAGATTTTAATAGTAATTATTCTGATTTATTAACATTAAGAGATGAAAATCTTAAGACATATCTGAAATCACAGGGTTTGGAGAATGTATTACAAAAAACCTATTCCTATCTTCTGGATTAACTTATCTGTCTAAAACAACAGCTTCGGGATTAATCTCCCGAAGCTGTATTTATCTAGTCATGTCTTTCATTCATATTATCATAGGTTTCACAGAATCTTGCTGCAAAGGCTGGTTCCTCACCGTCCGCATACAGATGTGAAATATCACCAAAAGCACTCATTCGAAAACTTGCCTTTCCTTCTCTGCGCTCTTCTGTAATCAGTGTAGTTACTGAGGTGGGTGCGGCACAAAAGGAATGCCATAAAATCATAGGAGAGATTCCCAATAAGTGTGCCAGCATTACACATTCAACTCCAAAATGACAGAATAAAACAACTGTATCCGTATTTGCCTTAACAGCATGATAAATTCTTCCATCCCGTTCATAGCCATGTTCTTTTAATAAATCATCAAGCCCTGTATAGACTCTGCAAGCTTCCTCATATATATGCCCTTCCTGCATTACCTCTTGTTTATGCCATAAGTTCCTGTCATAATACTCCTCGACCTTTGTCCATTCCTCCGGCAGCCAATCCCAGGGTATCCGCTTCTCACCGGTATGTTCGTCTATTATCGGTGCTTCAAATTCCCTTAACCAGGGAAGTATCTTTGCTTCACGCTGCATTTTATTCAAAGTAACTGATGCTGTATCCTTTGCTCTTCCTAAAGGTGATACATAAAAATCTTTGACTTTCAGAGCTGCTATACGCTTGGACAGAAGGTCTGCTTCTCTCCAACCTTTTTCCGTAAGGGAATCAATGGAATAGTCCGGATCACCATGCCGTATAATTATCAGTTTCATTTAAGCTCCTCCCAGATACTTCCTTAAATTTGCCCGATATCATTCGATATCTTCTTTTGCAATGGCTTCAATTCGGTGTACCAGCATATCAATTGCAATATCGTTAAGACCGCCTCGTGGGATGATGATATCAGCAAACTTTTTATAGGGTTCTACAAATAACTCATGCATAGGCTTTACTGTTTCTGTATATTGATTTATAACAGAATCAAGAGTTCTTCCTCTTTCGTTTACATCCCTCTTAATCCTTCTTATCAGCCTTTCGTCGGCATCCGTATCTACAAAAACCTTGATATCCATTAAATCCCTGAGCTTCTCATTCTCGAATATCATAAACCCATCTATAATTATTACTTTGGAGGGATTAACCCGGATTGTCTCTTCCAACCTTGTGTTTTCAATATAGGAGTACACCGGCCTGTCAATAGGTATTCCTTGTTTCAGTTTCTTGATATCTTCAATTAAAAGCTCTGTATCAAAAGCATCGGGATGGTCATAATTAATCTTTGTTCTTTCCTCCGGAGACAGCTCTGAAAATGGCTTATAATAA
Organism: Anaerocolumna chitinilytica; assembly: GCF_014218355.1. Taxonomy (NCBI): domain Bacteria; kingdom Bacillati; phylum Bacillota; class Clostridia; order Lachnospirales; family Lachnospiraceae; genus Anaerocolumna; species Anaerocolumna chitinilytica. The sequence continues at coordinate 2,640,656 of NZ_AP023368.1, read as the reverse complement.
TAATCATGGCTAAGTAATACAACACGGTCATCACAGATACTCTGCAACCGGTTAACAACGGTTGTTTTACCGGAAGCTGAACCTCCTGCAACACCGATAACTACAATATTCTTCATTTGTTCCTCCACGTGGGCTTTAGTTGATTTAACCCTCACACTATACTACTACAGACCGATATAAAAAATCAATCCCTTAATTTTTGTAATATAATATCTTCAAAAGTAATGTAGGGATTATGATACCTCCCAATTTTATTTGTTTTAGTGTCTTTAAGCTGAATAGCCTGTGCAGGGCAGTAATGTATACATGAAAGACAGTGATAGCAGTTTATCTGCTGATTCCACACAGGAATGCCTTCTTCCATATGTATCTTCCCTGAAAGACATAATTTACTGCATAAGGAACATCCTGTACACTTACTGTCCGTACAAAATTTTTTCTCCATTCCAAAATAATTGGTTTTCTTATATACTCTGGACAATATCGGAAACAGTATATTCTTTTCAAAATAAGATTCATGCGGATCTTTTTCTTTACTGTCTTCGCGACGACTGATAAACTTTGAAATATCCCTTAATCTTGTCTCAGCAACATCTAATATTTTATTTGCCTCTACTTCAGCAGGCGGCGTAAACATAGTTAGATAGTTATTCGGCATATCCAGAAAAAACCTGGCATTTAACTTGATTCCTTTCTTCTCTAAAATCCTGTCTATCTCCTCAAATACCTGACATGAAGAACCCCCTCTTGTAGCTACAGCAAAGAGAAAGACATCTTTTGGTAAATATACTTCTTTTAGAAACGCTTCCACAGGTTTGGGGAGAGAAAAAGCATATACCGGAAAGACAAATCCAATAACTTGGACTTCTGTCTCCATGCTATCTGCCCGCTTGTAGGTGAGCATCGGAAAAACACTGCAATCACTTACCTCCTCAGCCAATTTTCTGGCTGCAAAAAGCGAATTCCCCGTCCCTGAATAATAATAAATATGAGTACTCATCTTTTTCCATCTGACCTTTCAATCTTTTTTAGGATTTTAATAAAAACAATCCATTAAATGGTTTCTATTTATAGATTTTTGCGTAATAATTTATAAGTATCTTTTCATAATTTTTTAAAGTTTGTTCCATTAAATTATAAAGCTTAAGTAATGGATAATCTTCTGGCAGATATGCAAAGGGGATTGCCGGGTGTTTTTCTTGAAAATGTACAAAAAAAGCACTATAGCCTATACTGTAGCGGATATAGATTTCTTCTTCATCAGCATTGCTAAAATTCCAGTATTGAAGCAGTGTGTTATAGAAATCATCTAGTTTCTTTCTCCATATCTTTAGTTTCCACATATCAGTAATCTGTTCCATAATTTCACCATAGATCTCATCGCAATCAAATAAAAATACATTATGATATAGGCCCCAATTTTTTAGCTCCCGCAATATCCCTGCCGTATCTATTCTGATACTCATATAGACATTCTGAGCAAGCATCTGAAAGCCAAAAGAATATAATATCTCCCTGACTCTATACCTCTCTTTTTCAGAGTCTTTCTGAAAACGGAATACTGCTATGGTGAAGCCTTCTTTTTTTCCAAAGGTCTCTGCCTGATCACTGATAAGTGACATCATGCCTGCCATCTGATATCTGTTAACACCATTATTATCTGTAATCATTTTTATACTTCCAGACTTGCATAATCTGGATAGATTTACTCTGACAGAAGATTTTGGAATTCCCATAGCTTCAGAAAGAACATACATCCCGTTAAGATTCGGTAAAGGTAAGGTGTTTTCTCTTGAGAACACATGGAATTGTCCGAGTGGAGCTATTATAGCAGAACTTACTTTTAATGGATATTGCTGCAAAAATTCTTCATTTTTCATATCGTGTTTCATTTCTCCTATATGTATTGATATAAATGTATCACGCATTATCTTCAATGTCAATCTCAAAGTTCTAGAACAATTTAAAATGGTATGATGGGAATTTTCACATCATACCATTTCTATGCTTCCTCTATTTTTTCCTCCATCTTAAAAGAAAAGAGGAATTAGTTATTACTGCTACTGAGCCAATATTATGTACCAGTGCTCCTACCACCGGTGACAATACCCCGGTTATAGCAAGCACAATAGCTATGAAATTTAATATCATAGAAGCTGCCAGGTTAAAATTGATTGTTTTCATCATCTGCTTGGACAAAGTCAATAAATGAGGCATTTCTTTAATATCATCACTGATAAGTACCATGTCTGCTGCTTCAATTGCAATATCACTGCCTATACCGCCCATAGCAATTCCTACATATGCTGATTTTAGAGCAGGTGCGTCATTGATGCCATCCCCAATCATACAGACATTTTCATTAGCTGCCTCGGATTTCTGTATGAATGCAAGTTTATTCTCCGGAAGGCATTCCGTGTGTATTTCTCGGATTCCGGCTTTTCTGCCCATATAAAGCCCTGCTGTTTCCCCATCACCAGTCAATAATGTGGTGGATATACCGGTATTGTGAATTTTATCGACAACAGCTTCAATCTCCGGACGCATGGTGTCAGTTAGTATAATGAAGCCTATGGCCATTTTCTCTTTTGCCAGATAGATTACCGTGCTGCCGCCTTCTTTTACTTCTTTTACCTTGCTTATTAAGCTTTTAGAAAGACGAATTCCCTTCTCTGCCATGAACACTTCGTTCCCGGCATAGCATAGAGTCCCGTCATATAATCCCTCTACCCCTCTTCCGGTGGACATTTTAAATTCTGTAACCTCATAAATATCTTTTTTTCCATACTTATTATAATGCTCTATGACAGCCTTACCTAAAGGATGTTCCGAACGGTACTCCAATGAAGCAGCCATACGAAGCAATTCCTCTTCCGTTATCCTCTCCAATCCTATTATACCGGCCACTTTCAGTTTACCATATGTTATAGTACCTGTTTTATCAAATGCAACACGTTTGATCTTAGAAAGCCTCTCTAACGCATCCCCTTCCCTTACTAAAATACCATGCTTTGATGCATTCCCAATTGCGGCCATAATAGCTGTAGGAGTGGCCAGAACTAATGCACAAGGACAGAATACAACAAGAATTGTAACGGAACGGATTATCTCTCGGGAATATATCCAGGTAATAACAGCAGAAAGAAGCGCAATTACAACCACCCAGGTAGCAAAACGATCAGCAAGTCCAACAATCTTGGCTTTACCGGCATCTGCCGATTCAACCAGCTTTATCATACGTTGTATGGAACTATCCTCACCGATTTTATCCGCTCTCATGTCAAAAGACCCAAATTGATTAATTGTACCGGATGCAACTGTATCACCTTCCCTTTTCTCAATCGGAAGAAATTCTCCTGTCATAGGGGACTGATCTATTGATGTCTCACCTTTTATAATCGTTCCATCCACTGTAATGGTTTCTCCCGGAAGGACTCTTAATATATCCCCTTTGACTACTTCCTCTACAGGTACAATGTATTCTTTACCAGATCTTAGTACTCTGGCAATGGTAGGTGTCATATGTACAAGGCTCTCAATTCCCGCTCTAGCTTTTGACACTGTCCGTTCTTCCAGATAAGAACCTATTGTCATAATAAAGGCTATTTCACCTGCTGCAAATATTTCTCCGGTTATAACAGATGCAATAAGTGCCATAGAAACTAATACATCTGCTTTTATATCAAATTCAGTGATTAATCCTATGATAGCTTCTTTGAGTATAGGTATTCCACACAATAATATTGCTATCCAAGCAGTATTTACCGGTAATCCTCCTAAGTCAAAAAAACCAATAATTAATGCAGGCAGGGAAATTACCAGGGAGATAAACTTTCGTTTTTCTGAGTCTTTTAATAATGTTGACACTTTGTCGCTCCTTTTCTGTCTTCATTCAATATACCCATAGGGGGTATATGTATATTGATATTATACCCATAGGGGTATATCCTGTCAACAAAAATAAAGCACAAAAAAAGTGGCCTTTTTACGACCACTCTTCTGCCATTATGACATTCTGGAAAAATGTTCCACCGCTTTCGAAAAATTAGCAATGGTTTTTTCTGCATCACCATGTTCAATGCCTTCCTTCACGCAATGATTTAAATGTCCTTCCAAAACAATTTGTCCAACTTTATGAAGAGCACTTTTTGCGGCATTTATCTGTATTAATACGTCTTCACAGGGAACATCCTCATCAACCATTTTATCAATTGCTTTTATCTGACCCATTATCTTATTTATGCGCCTATGCAGATTATCTGAATCCATACATTGCTTCATTTTTTACACCTCCAATACCCATAGGGGTATACTAAAGTATAGCATCCAGCTAGACTTACGTCAATCTTTAGCTTCTTAGTATTTTGCTAATCCAGAAAGAATCATGGTATAAAAGTTTTGAGATTTCCCTCACAGTTTTATAAACTTTTACATAAAACTAATTTGTCACATGTCCTTCCATCTATCTGATATTCACCTTTCACTCTCTCTTCCAATAAAAAACTATTTTTTATCAGTATTCTGGCAGAAGAAATATTTTCATCTACAACACTAGCAGTAAGCCTTTTTAACTTAAGCTTATGCTCAGCAAATTCACATATCAGCGCCACACTTCTGGTGCCATAGCCTTTACCCCAATAATCTTTATGAAAGACGTAACCTATCTCTGCAATTGACGTATCAAAATGAAAATCAAATAACATCACTGTACCGATAACAGCACCTGTTTCCTTTAACACAACGGATGCATAGAGATGAGTACCTGCTGCCTCTCGCTTTAACATAGTTTCGATATGTTCATAAGTTTCTTCCCTATGCAACATCAACCTCCAGCCGATATACCTTGAAACATCTACATCGGATGTATAACTGTGTATCTCATCCGTATTTTTTATATCAAGTTCCTGAAAGGATATTATATCATCGGAAAGATTATGAAATATATCAGCAAATTTTATGACCGGATTTATTATCTCCATATATTTTCCTCATTTTCTGGCAGTTTATTAATATACAAAGAATAATTTACCTTATATTCGTAAATAAATCAATCATTTGCGCATAGGTAGTCTGATTTCTCATCTTGACTTTTTGTTCCTTCTTATACTATGATAAAAGAAATATATCCGTTGTTTTTACAACACAAAGGAGATGACTCATGCTTAACAGAGATAATATCTTATCCGAATGTCCGCTTTTCACGGGAATCAAACAGGAAGAATTTGATACCATGCTTTCCTGTCTGGCAGCAAGAGTAGTTGAGTATAAAAAAGACAATTATATTTATATGTCCGGCAGTATTATGTCTGAGATTGGTATTGTACTATCCGGAAGCGTAATAATTATCAAAGAAGACTACTGGGGTAATCGTACTATTATTTCCAGAATGTCTGCTTCCGATATGTTTGCAGAGTCCTTTGCCTTTACAGTCGGTGAAAAACTTTCCATAAGTGTGGTAGCCGCAGAGAATGCAGAGATTCTCTTTATTGATTGTAAGAATATCATTAATATTGAGACCTCTCCCTTCGTATTTCACACAATCTTAATCAATAATATGGTTCGGATATTAGCCGGGAAGAATGTTATGTTAATGCAAAAGATTGACCACCTCTCCTGCCGCAGTACAAGGGATAAGCTCCTATCTTATCTATCCGCACAGGCTTTAGAACAGAAGAGTAAAGCCTTCACTATCCCTTATAATCGCCAGGAGCTTGCAGATTACCTCTGTATTGACCGAAGTGCTATGTCCAGCGAACTAGGCAAATTAAGAGATGAAGGAATCCTTACCTTTCATAAGAATTCCTTTGAACTGCTATAGACCTATTCTGCAATTATTCGCCTGATTCCAAGGCCTGATTAATTACATTCCTCATGATATCTTCTGTCATCATACCAGGCACATATCCTAATAATTTACCGTTTTTATCAAATACAAAAGTGGTAGGAAATGCCGATATACCATACTTTTGGAGAATATCACCGGTAGTATCGAAAAGGGTTGGAAAGCTATATTGGTTATCCGCTAAAAATGTTTTAATATAATCCTCATCTTCATCGGAATTATTGGGATAATCCTTGCTCTTAGGATTTGTTATCCCCAAGAATACAACCTCTTTTTCATTAGAACCAAATTCTTTGTAAAGTTTTTCTATATCCGGGAGTTCCTTCTTACAAGGCGGACACCAAGTTGCATAAAAGTTCAGAAAGACAACCTGCCCTTTATAATCAGAGAGAGTATGCTCTTTCCCATTTTGATCAGTCAATGTGAAGTTCGTCTTTTCATACTCCTCTGTTCCGTTATTGTCTTCTTCAGTACTCTCTTCAATACTCTCTCCTTTATTGTCGCTGCCTGCAATATTATCATTATTTCCCTTATCCGAAGCACTATCTTCTGTATTTTCACCGGATATATTATTCTCCTTCACTGCCTGGGCTTTGTTCAGATAGCTGGATATCCCATTCATATAACCTGTAAAAGTCATAAAGCCAATGATTATAAGTAATATACCGCCTGCTTTAATTGTGTATTTAACTAAATTTCTCTTTCTCTTTAAGAAATTAAGTAACTGTGATGTAAATAACCCCAACAGTAAAAAGGGAATTAAAAAGCCTAAGGCATAAAGGAGTATCAATAGAAAACCAAGAACTGTATTCTTAGCTCCTGATACCAAAATAAGCACAGAGGATAAAGCAGGACCGATGCAAGGTGTCCAGGCAAAACTGAAAGTAAAGCCAAGAACTAAGGCAACTAGAGGGTTTACGCTTTTATCGGTTACTTCATAGTTTAGTTTTCTTTCTCTTTGCAAAAAAGAAAACTGGATAAAATCCAACTGTATCAATCCTAATAGGATTATAAGGATGCCACTGATTCTTATAAGGAGATATCGATGTTCTCCTAACAGCTTTCCTAGTAAGGTGAAGGAAGTCCCAAGCAGTAAAAATGCGAAGGATATTCCAAGAACAAAAAAGGCAGTATTAAGAAACACCCTTCTTCTTTCATATACAATTACACCATCATGCTCAGTCTTTGCACTTCCTGCAAGATATCCCATATAAACCGGCAGTAGAGGTATTACACAGGGAGAGAAGAAGGATAATAATCCTTCCATAAACACCAAGACATAACTTATGTGACTAGTTAATGCAATTCCAACCATTTATACCTCCTGTATTTTAGTTCTGTATTTAAGCAGCAGTAATCTAAAACTACCCTTACAATATTGTAATCCATTATACAGAATCAGAAATTATTCTCTGTGATTACATCACATGAGAGCCTGCATAAAAATTTTTAATCTTTGCTTGTCCCTGATATTAATACGAGGTATAATAACGTCTGTGCAGTTAGAAATAACCTATCCTAAGTGATTAAACTTCTGCTGCGATAGATATAAGAAACTATAATAGAAAGACGAACTTAATATGACAAAATTAAACCTTACTAGACTAAAGCATTTCTTAAAATCCGAAGCGGTTTTAGTAATAGCTGCTTTAGCAGCATTGCTCTCCATGTTTTTTGTTCCCCCAAATAAAGATTACATCGAATACATAGACTTTCGAACCCTTTCTCTTCTTTTCAGCCTAATGCTCGCCATTTCAGGTCTAAAAAGCATAGGCCTTTTTGATGCACTGGCTTTTGCTGTCATACCACGTTTTAAAAATGCCAGAACACTGTGTTTGGTACTTACTCTCCTATGTTTTTTTTCCTCTATGTTTATTACAAATGATGTAGCACTAATTACTTTTGTGCCCTTTACCATTATTTTGTTTACCGCATCCGGATTAATGGAGAGACTTATCTTCACTGTGGTCTTAGAAACTGCTGCCGCTAATCTTGGCAGTATGCTTACACCGGTTGGCAATCCACAAAACCTCTATCTCTATTCTCGCTTTCACATCAACCCTGTTGAGTTTTTTTCTATTACCCTTCCGGTTTCTATTATGGGGATTATCTTCTTATCAGCTGCCTCTTTGCTATGCAAAAAACAGCAAGTTTCCATGGAGCCTCAACCTTTGGTATCTCTCTTGGATAGAAAGAAGCTGTTTTTGTACCTGTTATTGTTTATCCTATGTCTTTTATCCGTATTCTATTTGATTGATTATCGGCTTATGGTACTATTAGTTGTTCTCCTGATTTTTAAGACTGACCGCAAATTACTTCTCCATGCCGATTATGGCTTGCTTCTTACCTTTGTTAGTTTCTTCCTCTTTGTCGGTAATGCCGAGAAGATAGAAGCTATTCATAAAGCATTGACCACCTTCATAAAGGGGCGGGAACTTCTTTCAGGCGTCCTGTTAAGCCAGGTAATCAGCAATGTTCCTGCAGCAGTTTTGCTGTCTGGGTTCACTGACAATTGCCGTGCTCTTTTAATTGGAACAAATATCGGCGGTCTTGGGACCTTGATTGCCTCTCTTGCCAGCCTGATTTCCTTTAAATTTTATGTGCGCACGAAGAACGCCAAACCTTTTCGGTATATTTTTGTCTTCACAGTTCTTAATATTGGACTTTTATTACCTATTTTAGCACTTTCACTAATTTTTCTTACCTAATTGTAGAGGGTTTCAGAAATTAACCTGCTGTTAACGAAGAATTTACTCATTGCTCTTTGTCTTTTGTAGCCACTGAATGTAATCATTTCCCCAGTTCTCAAGAGCATCAAGAACAGTCTCAAATTTCTCACCGATTTCACTTAAGCTGTACTCTACTTTTGGTGGTATCTGCTCATACTCATGTCGTATTATCAGTCCTTCCTCTTCTAACTGCTTTAGCTGTCTGGAGAGGGTTGCATGAGTCATCTCCTCCGGAAGTCTTCGCTGCAATTCGTTGAATCTAACCGGTCCCCTACTTAACAGGTACAATATGTATATGGACCATTTCCCCGTTAGTATCTTTTGTGAAGTTACATATGGGCAAATCCCGAATAATTCTTTTTTCATGGTTCTCCTCTTTCATACAGGTATCATTTTATATTCCGGTATCATTTTGTATACCGGTATCATTAAATATCGTACTTGTGATTTTAATTACAGTATATATAATAATACTGTTAATCGATTATAACATGGTATTATGAAAGGAGCAAATTATTTCATGAAGGAAGTATACGATTTTTTAAAAAAGAGCCAGACTTTTTACCTTGCAACCAACGAGGGAGAGCAACCCCGTGTAAGACCTTTTGGTGCAACAGCTGATTTTGAAGGCAAACTTTATTTTACAACGAATAATACAAAGGAGGTCTTCAAACAACTCATAGCAAATCCTAAAATTGAAATTTCCGCAATGCTTGATGGCAGCTGGATTCGTCTTTCCGGTACAGCTGTTCATGATGATCGTTTGCCTGCTCGTGAGAAAATGCTGGAAGAAAATCCTTCCTTAACCAGAATGTATTCCGCCGATGATGGTATCATGGCTGTATTCTACATAAAGGATGCCACCGCAACTATCAGCTCCTTTACCGATGCACCTAAAACAATAACATTCTAAATCCTGTCAAAATAAAAAAAGCGGTTATCTGATTTCAGATACCGCTTTTATAAAAGTGAAAGGTTTTTCCTTTTGTATAACTGCATTGTTAAGTCCATATCCCTTTGATATTTACATATGAATTTCCAATGATTTTTTATAATTACCGTCTGGGGCCAGCAGCTACTTTTACGTTGGAAAAGTCCGCTTTATTGAATTTATCAACACATAACAGGAAGAATATTACTCCCATCAATATAATAATAAGTAATCCAATTATTGGAGTAATTACAAATCCGTGGATATCATAAGCTACTCCTTGTTTGATTAACTCAGACTGTGATACACCTTCCATTTTTAAAGATATAAAACGAAAGATTGCGGTCAAATACGTCAGTGGATTGATATAAACTAACGGAGCCAGGAATTTGGGCATAATAGTTGTTGGGATATAAGCTCCTGAGAGAAATGTAAACGGCATCATTATCATGGTACTTACAATCTGAAAAGAAGATGAATTCCGGGATATTGTGGCAAGGAATAACCCTATGGAACCAAAGGTCAAGCCTGCTGCTGCCATTACAGCAATCATTTGGAGTAAATGAAGGATATCCAGATGAAAGCCCATAAAAAGACTTAAAACAGTAATCAAAAGTCCCTGTAAAACAGCAATGATAGAACCGGATAAAATGTGTCCTATAGATATTTGTGCCCGGGAAATAGGTGATACCAATACCTCTTTCATATATCCACTGGCAATATCCGATAGGATATCTGTGGAGTTGTTTAGACTGGTCTGAAAAACTGTCATAATTATTACTCCCGATATCAGATAATTCATCGGTTGCTCTAAACCGCTCATGGAAGATTTCATCACAAAGGAGAAAATAAACAGGAAAAACAGAGCCATTATGATGCTTCCGAGCAGCCTGCCCTTATCCCTAATAAAATTCAAAAGATTTTTTTGTAAAATAGCACCTACTACATTCATTATGCTCTGATCTCCTTTCCCGTAATAGCAAGAAATACCTCATTTAACGTACCCTTTTTCACTTCAAAGTCAACAATATTATCTTTAAATCGAGTTAACAAATCCAAGGCTTTTGACGGCTGGGCGGTGTTAATGATGATATGGCGGTTGTCTATTTCATGTGCAATCTTCTCACCATTCAAATAATCTTCTATCTCTTCCGGTATTTTGCAGTCAATCTGCAGTATGATATTGGTATATTGCTTCTTTAAATTCTCCGGGGTATCATAAGCAATAATTTTACCATGATCCATAATAGCAACATTGGAGCATATTTCTGCTTCATCCATATAATGTGTGGTCAGAAATATCGTAATGTTTTTCTGTTTTTGCAGTCTTCTTATATATTCCCATACATTTGCTCTGGTCTGAGGATCAAGTCCGGTAGTCGGCTCATCCAGAAACAGTACTTTGGGGTAATGCACAAGTCCTCTGGCAATTTCCACCCTTCTTTTCATACCACCGGAGAGTCCTGCCACCTTAACTTTTTTCCAATCACTTAATTCCACCAGCTCCAATACAAAGTTAATTCGCTCCTCAATCTGATTCTTTGGAACCTTGTAGAAATGACAGTGGAATCTGAGATTCTCCTCAACGGTAAGCCTTGCATCCAAGGTGGAATCCTGGAAGACTATCCCAATGTCCTTTCTGACCTTTTCTTTTTCTTTCGCCACATCATGTCCGTTTATCATCATAATTCCGTTGGTCTTATCAAGAATGGTGCATAAAGTATTAATTGTAGTGCTCTTGCCTGCTCCGTTAGGACCAAGGAAGGCAAATATCTCACCTGCTTTGACGTCAAAAGAAATATCATCTACTGCTTTAAAATCCCCATAGCTTTTTGAAAACCTTCTTACTTCAATTATATTATTCATACTAATTGCCTTTCCTCCAGTTATGATGCTTATTCAGATCATGAGAAAAACTGCACTCCGGTTGAAATCCCCCTCTATTAAAAAATTCGCCCCTGTTACAGAACATTTCTGTTCTTAGATAACCTTCTCTGCTGTGATGTTTTCTGCTGCCATGAAAGTCACCATGATACTCTGTATTATCACCGAACCGGAAGGCTCCAAAGAGTGCTTCTCTTCCCCATAATTCCTCAACATCATCCTCCTGTCTCAATTCCTTTTCCAGATTCTCTGCCAGATGATTAAGAATACTTTGAAGGTTATTTTTCTCTTCTTCCGTCAAGCAGTCAAAGACCTTATCCATTTCTGCCTTTCTTTGTTCTGCTTTTCTTGCAGCTTTCTTGCCGGTTTCGGTAAGCTGAACTGTAAGCAGTGTCTTATCTTCTTTCACTGTCTCTAATGTAACCAGTTCTGCTTCTTCCAGCCTGTCAAGCAGCCTGTTCATACCCTTAAGGGTTATCCCAAGTGCTTCGGAAAGGTCTTTGCTGTTTATACTTTGGTTTTCCTGAAGGCTTATTAGTACCTGGTCCAGTTTTCCTCCCTTAATACCAACTCTTATCCCTCTGCCGGCTCTTATTCTTTGAACCATCATATTGGTATCATACATTAATTCTTCTAAATTCTTTTTATTATTTTCCATATTAATATCTCCTTTTGATTTACTATTTTGATAAGGTACCTTTCTATTCGTATTATAAAGGTACCTTTCTATATTGTCAATAGATATATAATATTTTTTTAAATACTAAAAAAAGAAACAGATGGAATATCCAGCTGCTTCTTTTGCTATTTATGATTTGTAAGTGTACTTGTTATTCCTTTTTTGTATCCCTTGTATTTCTTCGTCCCTTTCTTAAATCCTCTCTATCTGCCTCCATTCCGCCAAACATCTGGGCAAAATGACTTTTGTCAAAACCATGAGGAGAGCCATTTCTGTCAAAAGGGAAGCCTCCATGAAAGTCTCTTCTGTGAAAGCCAAAATCCTCTTCTCCGAATTTCTCTTCCAAATCAAGAATGATGCGCTCAAAAAGGTCCGCAAGGACTGCCTGTTCCTCTTCCTTTAAGCATCCAAAGATCATATCCTTCTCGGAATCCTGACCACTCTGGTTAGCAGCTTCTTTCCCAGCTTCTGTTAAGCGGATATCCATAACCCGGCGGTCTTCCTCTGAGGGGGTGCGGGTGATATAACCGCTCCGCTCTAACTTCGCCAGTAACTCACCTAAAGATTGAGAGCGGATATCCAAAATGGTGGATAATTCCTTTTGGCTAATTTCCGGCTTAAGTTTTAAAAGAGCCAGTATTCTGCCCTGCCCTTTATGTGGATTGACCATAGGCCCGAATTCTCTTAAATTATGCAGCTGGCATCTTCTTACCAACCATTCCAACCTCGAAAACTGTTCATATAAATCAACCTTATTATTACTCATGACACACCTTTCTTTCCTTCAACATTCCTTCACTATTTTTCGTTTAATTTCATTTCATACATAAATTGCAGCTTCCGGTAATAATCCATTTCAATCAAATCTGTGGGCTTTACTTCTCCGTCCCTTTTATCAATGTAGGCAATACCTGCAAAGGTTAGCATCTTATGGACAAACTGAGAGCAGAACATGATATTGGGTTTATGGGAATACTTTAAGACAAGCCCCATAAGATTATAAGCACTCCCATCCCTGTTAATCTCCTGTACTTTATCATAAATCTTTCTTTTCTGTTCTCTGGTACAGGAAAGCTTGTACACCAGAATCGAAGCATCTTCTTTTTTATTGAAAAAATCCAACATTTCATAATTTAGTCCGGGCGGATAAACTCTCTCGCCTCCATTATAACTGATTACTGTTTTTAACTCCGGGTCAAAGGACAGGGAGGCATGATTGTATTGTTTTCCCGTAAAAGTTGAGATAATTTCACTGGCAGGACTTCCGGTATTAGACAGGATAATATAGATATTTTCATCATCCAGCCATTTACCGGCTTCCTGAAAGTATTCATCTGTCAAAACTCCTTTATTAATATATTCAAAGGAATTGTGCCGGTACAGCTCGTCCTTAATACATAATAAATTCTCAACAGAAAATGCCTTACCAGCTTTATCAATCTTCTCCATTGCACTGATAATCTTATCTCTCCCAGCCTTGATATCAGTGAAACTGATACTTGCTACCTCCTGGGCAGAAGGCAGATAAAGGTCCGCATATTTATTAATGGTCACAAACCTTTCTACCATGAAAGGAAACCATATAACGGCAGCTCCGAACATTCTGCCGATTATCCTATGAATTTCAGTCTGTCCGGATTGAAAGGTTATCAGAGAGATATAGGTTATCTGTAATGCCATAATTGCAAAGTATACCGGAATCAGGCATAATTTGATTCTGCTTTCCGTTGGAACCATTAAAGTCCGCATAAACATTAACAGGCAGATAAATATATAAGTACATACGGTAAATACAAAATTTCCGCCTATAATTGTATTGATAATCATTAGAATAATTAACAGTTTCAAGGCTATAGTATATCGTTTTAGATTCTTCATATAGGGCTCCCAAAATAACTTTTTTAATACTCACTATTATTTATACCACAGGAAGACGCGGAATGAAATAAAAAAGTTTGATTTAGAATCTTTCAAGCCATCGAAGCATACTTGCTACTACTTCCGGATACCTTTCCCCGATTAATAAACCGGTATGGGTTGCATCCTTTATCCCCATGTATTCTGCGTGAAAATATTCCGCTTCCGCTCTTAACCTGTTCTCTTCTTCTTTATTATTGCTTGTTCTGATAACCAGACTGGGATAGGTTATCAAACTGTTATCAATAGAAATACCATTGCTTACTCCAAAAGCTATAGAGCAAGCCCCAAAAGCTTTTTCTGATTCCATGGAAAGATATTTCCTTTTAGTTTGACATCAAACTATATGGGTAAATAAAATTACAAATTACCATAAATCCTGCTTAAAAGACAGAATAATACTTCCTTCTCCTCCTCTGATATACCGGCATAAAAAATGTCCAGCAGTTCTTCCGATATCTGTTTAAATACAGGCTTAAGTTCATCACCTCTTTGTGTTAAAGTGACATAAATTATCCTGGTATCTTCGGTATCCCTTTCCTTTATCACATAACCTAGTTTTACCAGCTTTTCTACCAGGGCAGTAACCGTCGACTTATCCTTGCCTATCACAGAAGCAATCTCAGCCATGGTCATTCTGCTTCTATGATTTAAGGCAAATAAAATATCTCCATGGGATGTTACGATTCCTTCTATCCCGTGACTTTCCATCTCTGCTATCAGACGTTTATTTACTTTTTCTCTAATCTTTGAAATTAAGGATATGATGTCATTTGCATTCATAATTTCATTATAGTTTGATATCAAACTATTGTCAATATTTAAACTTTGTGAATTTATTAATTCATCTGATACTCAAGGTATGACCGAGTTCCTCCGGCCATACTTTGAGTATTCCAATTCACTTGAACTTTCTATTGAAGCTGTTTATCTGCTAGTGTTTTATTAGGTTTAATAGGTCACATAAAACATATAATCCAACTGGTTGTTCAGGTAATTACTGTCCGAATACACTAAAATGTAATAATCTCCTGCCGGTAAAGTACTGCTAAGTCCAAGATATTGGGATCCGTCACTGGTAGCAGCCGTCGAATCCGCTACTTTGTTACCGCTTAGATCTGTTATCACAAAGTTTAGTTCATTAAAATTTTCTTTATCAGTTGGTTGGCATACGGCCACGATCTCTCCTTCCTGGGTTAGGTTAATATGATATGCATCAACAATATTTGATTGTAACAAACTTCCGGAAACTATTGTATTACCGGCTATCAGCTGGGCTGTGTAGGTCGAACTGCTTTTGGAGCTATCCTCGTTTACACGAGCGGGCTCTGCCGTTTTATTTGATGCATAAAAATCTTCAGCTTTTATGGTCGTATCTAAATTTACCTTGGAAATTTGGAATACATTCAAAGCAAAATTCAGATTCTGGCTGTCTAATAGGATGAAATCATTGATACCAATGACCTCCCCATATGCATTGATAAGAGGGCCACCGCTGTTTCCTGCAGATATTGGAGCCGTTGTTTGAATATATTCTACATTGTTATATACCCGGGAAGCAGAGGATACAATGCCCTGGGATAATGAGCCCGTCAAGCCTCTGGGGCTTCCAAGGGCATATACCGTTTCACCTACAGAGATGTCTCCCTTGTTCAAGGTAAGATATTCCGTAGCCGCATCAATGCTTAAGATTGCAATATCATAATCTTTATCGTAACCAAGAATATACTGTGCATCATACAGCTTACCGTCATAGGTCTCCACCTGAATCTTATTAGCTCCCTCGATAACATGATAATTTGTTACCAGAATACCGCTGCGGATAAAGAAGCCAGAACCGATTGCTTCACCGTCATAAGTTGTAATCTGAAGCTCCACCGTAGCAGGCGCACATTTTGCATAGATTTCTTTAGCAGACAGTTCCTTAGCATCGGAAGTCCGACCATTGGTATCTTTTACAACCTTAACATTTAATATAAGCTGTTCATCCGTATTCTTTGATTTAATAGTTATGGTAGTACTGCCTACCTTATTCGGGTTGATTACCAGAGCAATCACATCTCCATCGAATTTCCCCCATTTGCAGCTGAGAATATCTTTATTTTTGATATTAAAAATAATGCTATCATCGTCGTCCATACCATGGGTGGTAATATAAATGATTTTCTGGTCGGAACATACAATATCCTTTGTATCCGTCGTAAACATCCCTCTGTTGATCTTCACCGGGTAGGATACAGATATATTTCCCGCCGTAGCAACAACCTCCACTTCTCCCGCCTTTTTTGCCGTTAACTTGCCATTTTTGCTGTTTATAGATGCAATAGAGTTGTCCGATACACTCCATTCCACGCTTCCAATGGCTCCATTAGCCTTTGCCTTATAAGTAAAGGTCTCTCCTATATTAAGAGAACTAGTTTTTGAGGTCAATTCAATATTAGGGTTATCTACGGTTACCTTAATTTTGGAAGTGTATTTATTTCCCCCTTTCCTTATGGTCACCGTAACTGTCGTATTCCCTTTTTTCACCGGTGTGATAATTCCTGTATTACTTACCCTTGCTACCTTGCTATTACCGGACTTAAAATCCAGGGAAGCATCGTCATAAAGGTTTTTTAACTCGATTTGATAAATCTTATACCCCACATACAGGGTAACATTGCTTTCCTTAACCGCCGGTATCGTGGCTGCTATAGCAGTAATCGGAGCTACTCCCACGCCCTGAAATGGTACAGTCAGAGGTAATGGCAGAGCTAATACAAAAGATAATAGGATTCCTATACTTACTTTTACTAGCTTTTTCATACTTTTTCTCCTTTTTCCCAATACTAAAACTTCAAATTAAAACTTATCGAACCAATTGTTATTACATCCCCACTTCGAAGCTTATTGGCTGAAAATATCTTCATATTGTTAATTAGGGTTCCGTTGGTAGAATTCAAATCTTCAATATATACTACATTATCCTTAAAATATATTCTTGAATTCTTCTTGGATACATCTTTATTTTTTATTCTTATGGTACAATTTTTATCCCTTCCAATATAAAGCTCGCCTTGGAGATAAAATTCATCGGATTCCAGCCGGCCCGGCCCGGCAATAAATTCTGCCTTCATATATACTCCAGATGCTTGGGTCTCCTTTAAACTTCTTCTTTTTACTCCTTTTTCTTTTAAAATGGAACGCCTTCTTTTTCTCAATAACATTGCGACTCCTATAATAATGATGATAACCAGAAAACCGACTAAAAAGGAGCTCAGATATTTATGAATCAGACAGACCTTAGTTCCCGCCTCCCCCTTAATAACACTGGTCCTCCCTTTAGCCAATCCGTCATTCCCTTCTTTGGAATCACTGTTCCCAGCCACCGGCGCTGTACTTACTG
Source organism: Anaerocolumna chitinilytica (assembly GCF_014218355.1). NCBI lineage: Bacteria > Bacillati > Bacillota > Clostridia > Lachnospirales > Lachnospiraceae > Anaerocolumna > Anaerocolumna chitinilytica. Next base: position 2,623,289 of record NZ_AP023368.1, on the reverse strand, counting down.
TTACATCCTGGGAGCCTTCCTTACCCGTTTTTCTAATCTGAATAGTCTTTCTGGCATCAAATATGGTACCATCACTGCCGGGTGCAGCAAATATCAGCCTTAATAGACTTCCTTCTTTCTTTGCTTCATAATCTTTGATATCGAACCTTACCTCATAAAGATTATTTACATATGTTATTATTTCATTTGCTAATTCAGCTTCCATCTTATTGTCATAGTTTAAAACTGTGTGAATACCCATAGACGTTCTTGCAAATGCTCCCAGTATTTTAAGAGCCTCCACCGATTCCTTTTTATCACTATCATCAGTACTTTTTGTAGGTAATCCAAAGGTATGGACAAGAACTGCTGAAGATTTTATTTTTTCTACTACCTCACCCTGTGTAATCCCATTTTTATCCGCCTCAATACCGTCGGAAATTAAAATAATATTGTATAATTCACCCTCTGTACGCTCTCGCATATCCAAATAATCAATAGCATTGGATAAGGAAGTGTATAAACTCGTCTGTTTCACATCATATTGCAGAGTATTCAAGGCATCTTCAAGCTTATTTTTTTTGTGTGTAAAGTCACACAGAAGTTCAAATTTATCCCCAAAAGACCCCAAGGCAAAAGAACAATTCTTTCCTGACTGGGACACAAATCTTTGAACAAAGGTATTTATATTATTCTTAAAACCTGGCATGGACGTAGAAATATCTATCATAAACAGATAGGATACCGGCATGGTACCTTTTATCGTCTTAACCATAGGCTCTGACTGCTTAAAGGTCTTCGTATTGTCTAATAAAGCATCCACAGTCAAAGAATTATTCTCTTTTTCCTTTGGAATATTGACATAGGCATAGAGTTCAGAATCCTGTCCAAATGCCTGGACAATTCGCACGTCGGTACCGAATTCTGCTTGATCTGCCCGAACAGGATGGATAAACAGGTTCACCGAAAGCAATATACATATTATCAGTAACACTTTTTTCATCTGGGTATCTTCCTCCGTATACCAATTTGTTTTACTCTGTAAAAACCGTTATAAGAGAGTAATTGTCGTTTGAAGGCTTAGTCCTCTTGATATGCCGCAGAAGCATATAATCTGCCCATTCCTTAGGAGAGGAGGCCTTTAGATAATCAATTAATATCTCTTCGTTATATACAAATTCCCAAAAGCCATCAGAACATAGTAAAAATGCATCTCCTTCTTTTAGAATCTGAGGTGTTTCAAGAAATTCCGGTTGATATCTCTCTATGTTCCCGAAAGCTCCCAAAAGACTGGACCTGTCTTCATCCGTATTGATATCTCGGTAGTTGATTTCTCCGGCAAGGTACTTTTTATAAGTTACGGAATGGTCGCTTGTTATCATGGCGATTTCATTATCGGTAAGGTAATACAGTCTGGAATCTCCCAGATGGCCCCAAACCGCCCGGTCCTGGCAAACCGCCAGCGCCACTGCTGTCGTTAACATTCCCTGGGTTTCCAATTCTCTGCGCTTTAAGTGAAGTTCTTTATTGGCGTGATAAAAGACATCCTTTAGCTCTGCTACCCCAATTTCCGGGAGTTTTTTCAAATCTTCAAGGATAGACCGGACAAGAAAACCGGAGGCAAGCTCTCCGTCACCATGGCTTCCCAAACCATCTGCCAGTACAAATATACTTTTATCGTCATCTTCATAATAATCGAGACAGTCCTCATTTACTATCTGTCCCCCTATATTCGTATAGGTAAAAACTCTTAATTTCATAAACACCTCCTATCTGCTGATACTTCATTAAAAGTTAGTCTATTCCATATCTACATAAATAAGATTATCCTTCTCACCAAGATAAAAAGAATCCTTGACTTTTAAAGGATAGGGAACATTGGGGTCCAGTTTCTTTCCACCGGCAAGAAAAGTTCCATAAGTAGATTTTAAGTCCGTCAGGATAAAAACCTGATTTCTGTCGTCATAATAAATCTGGCAGTGCTTTGAACTTACACCCGGTGTTCCTTCCTTGTAAACAATACGGCATACAGAAGGATCCCTGCCAATGTAGACAGGCTGGGAAGTGACAGTAACCGACTTTCCTAAATGCTGGCTCGACATTAAACGAAGGATTGCCACTGCCGGTTGTCTTACTGGTACCTGCTGATTTGTTTCAAACACCTGCTGGCCTAAAACAGGTATGTTTGGAGCCGGCTGGTACATTTTTTTCTTCTTCCCTCGGCTTAAGGCTATGATTAAAATAATAATACCAAACAGGATGATTACTGCCGCAATAACAGGAATTAATAATTTATTGAAATTAAAGTCTTTTGCTATTTCATAGGGTATATTGTTGTTTTTTAGTAAAGGAATGGCTTCTTCGATGCTGACTGCATAATTCATATCATCGTCCAGGCTGGAGCCGTAGCTGTCAATACCAAGAACATCCCCTTTGGGATCAACAAGAGGTCCTCCAGAATTCCCGCTGTTAATATTTACATCCATCTGCAGCAGCTGAGTGCCGGTACCGGATTCCAATATCATTCTGCTTATGGTTCCCGCTGTTACCGTTGCATCATTTTTACCATAATAATTTACCGCATTAATAGTACCATCGGACGTGTAGGGATATCCCACTGCAAATACAGGAGTTCCTACAGCAGTTTCATCCACAGTTTTTAGTTTTAGTGCACTTCTGTTTTTCGTAGGCTTTGATAGTTTTAAGACAGCGATATCTTTTTCCTTGTTATAAGTAACAACATAAGCTTCTTCATAGGTATCCTTGTCATAGGCAATTTCCAGCTTACCGGGTCCTGCCCCACCCCCGCTTACCAGAAAGTCCTCAATCACATGGCAATTTGTAAGAATATATTGGGGATTCTCCCCTGTTTTCCCAACAAAGAAGCCGGTTCCGGCAGCATAAAACACTTTGTTCTCTTCCACATAATTGGGTATTGCTGTAATGATATATACCACACCATCCAATGTAGACTGACTGAAACTGCTGGCATATGCGGATCCAATCCCTGTAGTAAAAAGAAGAGTAATTATCAGCGTTGTGATGAACGTTTTAATTTTCTTTTTCATAAATACCCCTTTCTTCCTGTTCCTTCGATCGTTTGTCTATTTTAAACATGATATAATCAAAGCGGTATAGTTATCCTGATTTCTATGAGACTGGACTTCCAGGGCTGACTGCAGCAGTTCGCAGGCTTTTTCAGGAGGATGGACCAGAGCATTGTTTATCACAGCTTCATCCAGATAGCTGCTAATACCGTCCGAGCACAAAAGGATTACATCCTGATTTCTTAGATTCAATGGCTTCCGGTTATAATCAATAGCATCAAGCCTGCTGTTCCCTAAAAATTCACTGAGCCTAACTCCGTCCGGATTATTCTCTATGGCTTTTTTATCAATGGTATCCTTATATATCTCTTTCAGAAATAGTTCATTCTGGTAAGTATGAGCCTGGTTCAACCTGTATAAGCCTCCATCACGTCTTAAATAGATAGAACTGTCTCCAACACTGGTCCAAAATGCCTTACCCTGATACAACAGAATGCATACGGCTGTTGTTCCTCCGTCACCATCAAACTGCCGGTAAAGAGCCTTGTTCACCAGCCGGACATTATCTGCCATCTGTTCCGGGATATTACCGTTTTTATCCATACTGTGAAAAGCCTGAACGAAATCTTCAACAGCTGCTTCACTTACCAGTTTCCCCTCCCTCATTCCACCCATCCCATCGGCAACAATAGCAAAAAAGCCATTTTGAGCTATTTCATTTACATCCAAGGCATTTACTAATGCAAAGGAATCCTCCTGGCTGCTGCGTGAGCCTACCCTCTGAAGATTTCCAATACGGTAGGACAAAGAATCGCTCTCATTCTTCAGCTTTATCGTTCTGCCCCCATCTATTACCTTTCTGCTTCCGGGTCTTTTTTTAAACAGAAACATTACCGTTATCACCTGCTTTTTTTGAATTCCAGTCAAACCTTTCACTGCAAAAGGGTATAAACATCAATTTGGTTTCTCCAAAATCAATAACATCATAGGTATTAAGAAGTGTTGGTGTAAAGATTTCTTCATCGTTTAGGTAGATGACATTCCTGCCTTCCGCAGGTATTAAATTAAATCTGTGGTGTCGTTCACTGTAACTAAGTCTGGCGTGGTTTTCATAAGAAATGGTGTTGTCATTTTTAATACAAATATCCATTTTCTCACTCCTGCCAATAGTATTAATCTGACCCCTGATTTTATAATCTTTTCCCACATCCTTACCTTCGATGCAGACCAGCCAGCCTACCACAGGATCAATACCCAGCTTTTCTTTCATAATGCCTATGGTTTTATTGTCATCGTCTACTTTTCTTTCTTTCACATAGTCCCTGGGGGGCAGTGTCTTTCCTTCATTTAATACAGAAATTCCCCCGTTTAACTCCGGTATGACCGATATGGAATTGTACTGGTTTTGTTGGGGGCCGTATCCGTCAGAGACAGGCATAGTCTTATTTTCCCATCCCACGGAAACTCCTCCGAAATTAACAGTCTGATTACTGCTGTTACAATAAGGACATGTGGTATAAATATTGTTGTCATATAAATGTCCTCTTCCACATTCAACGACTGACATAGTGAACCTCCTCTTTTCAGCTTTATTTGGTTTTCTTTCCAGTCCCTTTGCATGCCGGACATGTGATGGTCTTAGGACATGGATTTCCGGCAAGAATATATTCCTTTCCATCATTGCTCCAGTGGGGAGTGATACATTCTCCGGTTCCGTCACACCAGGTGCAGTTTATTCTTCCTGTCCCATGGCAATACTTGCATTTACCCGCTTCGGCTTCGGCAGCTTTTTTTGTAGCAGCAGCCTTGTCAGCAGCTTTCTTTGCAGCAGCTTTCTTTGCAGCAGCCTCTTTCGCGGCAGCTTCTTTGGCAGCAGCTTCTTTGGCAGCGGCTTTCTTTGCAGCAGCCTCTTTTACAGCAGCTTCTTTCGCAGCGGCTTCTTTGGCAGCGGCTTTCTTTGAAGCAGCTTCTTTCTTAGCAGCTTTGGCAGCGGCCTCTTTAACAGCTTTTGCAGCGGTTTCTTCCGTTGGCTTAAAGCTTGAAATAATCTTGGATGCGATGCTTTCCTCTACTCCAACAATCACATAATAGGTATTTTCTAAAAGCTCAGAAGCTTTAACAGTTGCTCCCTCCGTTTTTACCTGATCCAAATCCGTCTGGTCAAAATATCCGAAACTGATGCTTTTTACTTTTGACTGGCAGTTTTTTTCTGTCAACTCTATAAAATCATCCTCTTTATCCGCCTGTTCCAGACTAACAGAAACCTTTTCAATACCGGACAGCTTTGGAAATGTACCGCTAAAATCCTTAAGGTCGGGACCAATTACTACTGTAACCGATATCAGCTGAGCTTTCCCGCTATCCGTAGGCAAATCGGAAACCGCTTCTCTGGGCCCCACAGTGTTTGTGGGCTTTGGCGTATCCTGTACAACAACATTAGCACCTCCCATAACAGAAATGCCAGAATTTATGTTTTTGCTATTGTGGCTGCCATATATGAGATAAATCCCCCCTGCCATAATAAATAACAGCAGAATACTTGCTAGGGACATTAGAGCCAAAACTCTCTTATCCTTTAAAATACTCTTTGAAGTTTTCACAGCTGTTTTCTCATGCTCTTTTTTTACAGCACTGTCTTCCGTAATGGTGTTCTTAATCTCTTCCTTTACACTAAATCTTCCGGAAGAAACGGAATCCTTTCCATGACAGGTAACAGATTCGTGTATATTTTCTGTAGAAGTCTCCTTCTCCTGTGTTGTCATGCCTGTTGTCAAATAGAAATTTTTTGATACAGACTCCCAATATGATCCGGGTGCTTTCTTCCATTCTGATATAACCGGCTCCGCCACAGCCTCTGATACCGGTGCAGATATCGTGAGGGGACCTGATATCCGATTAAGTTCTGGTACCAGATTGGGAATTGATTCAGTATTGGATAATGTTATTTGATTAGGAATTGGGTCAGAATTCGGAATTGACCCTGGTTCAGTCATTAAAGCCGCTTTGAATTCCTCCATGGATTGGAACCGGTCCTGCGCATTTACTTCCAATCCCTTCATAATGGCATTTTCCATATAATAAGGTATATGAATACCTCTTGTAGCTATGGGTATGATTTCGTCATTCTCAATACGCTCCAAGGCTTCCGGCGGAAGATATCCGGTAATACTTGCATAAAAACAAACTGCCAGAGAATAGATATCCGTAAAAGGTCCTTGCTTTCCTTTTCTAATATACTGTTCCTTCGGCGCATATCCGGCTTTTAAGATCACATCCAAACATCTGCTTTTATCGCCAAGGCTATATCGGGCAGATCCAAAATCCAAAAGTTTGATTTCATTATTTTTTGAAATATATATGTTATCAGGAGTAACATCCCGGTGAATAACTCCTTCTTTATGAACATCAGCCAGAGCTTCCATAACGGGAAGAAGAATTCTAAGGGCATCATCATAAGAGATTTTCCCTCCCTGGTTTTTTATATAGTTCTTAAAATTAATTCCTTCGATATAATCCATAACAAAGTAAGCTGTATTATTTTCCCTAAAATAACTTTTTACGCTTACAATGTTTTTGTGTCCGATAAATTTTGCAAGAACCCTGGCTTCGTCCAGAAAACGGTCGGCTCCATAATTAAAATTTTCCTGTTTTCCCTCCCCCTCATAAACAGAAACAAGCGTTGTTCCAGGAAGTCGCACTGCCATACCGTCAGGCAGATATTCCTTAATAGCTACCTTAAGCTCCAGCTGGTAATCCAGCGCAAGATAAGTAATTCCAAAACCTCCCTGTCCCAGCACTCGCCCTACAATATACTGACCGTTAAGAACACTCCCTTCTCTAATAGACATGGGAAACTTTACTGTATTGGCAATATTATTATATCCACACCATGGGCATACCCCCTCATTATCCTTTTCATGAAAACAGTTAAAACAAAGTTTTTCCATATTTACCACATAAGCCACTCTCCATTTCTTCCACTATCAGGTCCTCTGCGATGTCCGGATATAAAATGCTCCAGACTTATATATTAGTTCGGAATAAATTAATGTTTGATGCCAGATAAAAGCCCTCACCGACTCTTAATGCCATAGGTTGATCCTGGGTAATCCTCTTTCCGTTTTCTAAAAACGTTCCATAAGTGGAACCCATATCATACAAAATAAACATGTTGGTTTGGGTATTATAAAGTACCTTACAGTGAATCCGGCTAATTCCTTTGGTATTTTCGGAATAAACCACGTCACATAGGTTCCTGTCTCTACCAAAGGTCACTCCCTGCTCCGTAACAGGAAATGCCTTTCCTGCAAAAGGACCGGCAATAGAGATTACGCAGGGATTTTGTTGCTTATTCGTCGTATGTGCCATAACCGACTCCTCTTTCAGAGAAGTAGCATCTGCAACAAAAGTTCCTGCCATCTTATCATGCAATGCCTTATTATCAACATCAAATAAGGCAATAAGATACCCTATTCCCAGGATCAGACCGGAAACCAATCTGCAAATGGACCTGGTAAAGCCCTTTGCTGATGACAATTTATTACCCTCCTCATCAACGACTACCAGACCGCAAATCTTTTTTCCAAGAGAAGCACTCATGGAACTGCCTTCGCAAATCCCAAAATATAAAAATGTTACAAAAGGAGAAACAAGAAATAACGAATAAGGATTATACAAAATAAGAAATAAATTAATAAAATCCAAAAATAAACTATCAAGAATCAGAGCTCCAATCCGTGCTCCCATAGATGCTTTTTTCATATTTTCCACTCCCGCTGCCTTCAATTACTGCTTTGCAGTGTCTTTACACATTATTGTATGACACCCCATCGTAAACCACCTATTGCAATTTCCTGAATATTCCCAAACATTTTAGGAAGTCTTAAGGAAAATCAAATTACTCGAGGAAAAAATCATCAATGCCATCAGCTATACCCTTGACGATTTTATACTGGTAATCCTCTGTTGCCATCAGCGCATCTTCTGATGGATTAGTCATGTACCCCATTTCTACAATAGTGACAGGTACCTTACACCAGTTAATTCCTGTCATTGTATCTGTTTCCCAGACATATTTTTTCTTACATCCTGTAGCACTGACCAAATCGTCTAAAATACAGTTTGAAAGCTTTTTACATACCTTGTAAATATCTGCATTATATGGATTCTTTGAAGTCTGACATATGGTCATAGCTCCTTTTATAGAAGAATCCTCCGAACCGTTTGCATGAATCCTGACAAATGCATCCACCTGTCTATCATTGGCTATTTCTGCCCGCTCAGCATTGCTGATATTGACATTATTTTTTGTCCGGATCATAATGACTGTATACCCCCGGTCTTCAAGTTCCTTTTGTAATTTCAGCGCCACCTCCAGATTTAATTCAAACTCCCTCAGCCTGCTTACACAACCGGAAGTTCCTCCCGCTACTTTAGCTTTTTTTTCTGAAGCTCCCGGTCCAATAGGTTCCCGTTCGTTATTTGCTTTAGCCTGATGACCGGCATCAATAGCAATTACATATTCTTTGGTATTTTCCGCTTTTTCCTTTAAAAAAGCACTGGCAATGTAATACCTCCTCCCATCTAAAAGGACTTCGCTCCACTTTCCACCATTGTGAATTCTTTTGACCTCACTCCTTCTAGGAAGCTTCTTATATACTACCCCATGGACTGAAGGAGACACCCGCACATTCACCGTATCCGACGTATATAATGTTTCTAGTTTTTCTTCATCATAAAGCTTCGTAAGTCCTTCTTTTGAATTCCCGCTAGTACTGTTCTTAATCTTATCTTCAAAGGTACTGTCCTTCTTTCCTTCTTTCATGTCGTCTTCTTTTGCACTGTTCTTAGACACATTTGACTTTTTCTCTTTCTCTATTTCTTCCCTTGTGTAAGAATTATCCCCTGGTGTTTCCTCCTTTGTTACGGCTGTCTTTATCTCCTCTTCCTTATCTCTGGCTTTTGTCCTGTCTGTTTTAAGGGCACAAGCAGTCAGTCCGATAATAAATAGAAGTACTGCAAATAAACCAATCCACTTTTTCATCAACGGTATCCCTGTTCTTTCTCATATTCTATTATCAAATCTCGATTAGCAATTTCATATTGATTTAATACGGAAGCATCAAAATCCTCTGCTGCAATGGTTCCTTCGTACCATTCACAAGAATTAAAATACGCCTGCAGTCCAGCATCATCGAACTTTCTTCCATGCCTTGCGTAGATTTCATTCCTGGCCAGCCTGCATTCTTCCTGTGTTAAGCCTACCAAATCATCTTTCGTCAAATATTTGGAATCACTGTCCTCCAGCACATATTGCCTCTTCTCATTCTCAACCGTCCAATCTTCAGGTGAATATAACACTTCATCCCCTATTTGCGGGTAGGTATACAGATACATTTCGGAGATACAGGTGTGGTCATATTTGCTTCCGAGCTGGGTTCCCGCAATAGAAACTATTATTTCCCCAGCTGCTAAGGGGCTGTCAAAATCAAAGAATAGCATATCTTTGTTCTTATCCTGAAAGTCCGGTGTATAAGAGGAAAGATTTATGGTAGCTTTAAAATTTCCACTGGAAACAGTTATACTTGTTGGTACCGAATTACGATAATAAAAAGCTTTCGACTTCATGTTTCCTGGCATAATAGCAAGACCATAAACTTTTGCTGAGGTGTCATGTATTTGATACAGCACATATTCACCTACTCCTGTCCCCGGGACTCCTTCTATCCATGCAGTGGAAGCCTTTTGATCAGTCAGGTTATCCGCTCCATAATTACCCTTCGTTAATTGAGAAGAATCACTTAGGCTGGCTTCCAGCTTAATGGGGTATCCATAGGCAACATCTTCTTTTACCGTTTCAGCATCCTTTTTATTAAAAGCTTCCATGGAATTCACATAACTTCTTGATACATTTTCAATAATTTGTCCTGCTATATTCTCCTTCACTCCGACAATAATAAAATAACCGCCTTCTCCCAACGCATCCGATTCCTTAACTGTCGCTCCGCTTTCCTGTGCCATTTTCAATAGTTCCTGGTCAAAATATCCAAAGCTGATACTTCTTGTATTTGCCTGAAAATTAAGCCTTGTCTGATCCACGAATTCTGTCTCACTCTGTGCATCTCTCTTATGAATAGATACCCCTTTCAGATTGGACATATCCTGAATGGTATTTCCGTTTGCCATTATAACCGGATCAATCAGTAGTTCTACGGATATCTTCCTGTCAGCCTGGTCTATCGCAGAGGAAGTACCAGCATCATCCGGCGAAGAATTAGAGTTCATATTTGCTCCTTCTGAAGGGAAAGTAAAGGAGTTGTTCTCACCGTTTCCATCGAATTTTATCCATATGCCCGCTACTCCTGCAGCAATGAATACTAGCATGAGACAGGCTGCCGACATCAGTAGTAAAACTCTCTTGTCCATAAAGATTCTTTTTACTGTTTTTCCCTTTTGTTTGTTTACTGCCCCACTAAAGTTAGATTCATTAGATAAAGCGATGTCAGACAAAGAATTGTTTATGGTTCCAGTTACAGCATCCGTTTGGAGAGCAGACTGAATTCCCGTCATTACTTCCGGTATCGAAACAACATCAGAAAGCACTACTCCAGTCCCTGATCCCTCATTCGGTGCAAAGTTTAATGGAACAGTTAAATCTACGGAATCCGGAGCACTAGTCAATGCAGCTTTAAATTCCTCCATAGATTGGAACCGGTCCTGCGCATTCACCTCCATGCCTTTCATAATGGTATTTTCTAAATATTCCGGTATGTGAATACCCCTGGCAGATATGGAAACTGTCTCATCCCTCTCAATACGTTCCAGCGCTTCCGGTGGAAGATATCCGGTTATACATGCATAAAAGCACACCGCTAGTGAATAGACATCCGTATAAGGCCCTTGCCTTCCTTTCCTAATGTACTGCTCCTTCGGTGCATATCCGGCTTTTAAGATTACATCCAGACACCGACTTTTATCCCCAAGGCTATACCTGGCTGCTCCAAAGTCCAGAAGCTTTATTTCATTATCCCTCGTTATATAAATGTTGTCGGGAGTGACATCCCGATGAATAACTCCTTCCTTATGAACGGCTGCCAGGGCGTCCATAACAGGAAGAAGTATCCGAAAGGCATCATTATAAGGGATTTTCCCGCCTTGACTTTTTATATAGTTTTTAAAATTTATTCCTTCGATATAATCCATAACAAAATAAGCCGTATTATTTTCCCTGAAATAACTCTTAACGCTTACAATGTTCTTGTGACCGATAAATTTCGCTAAAACCCTGGCTTCGTCTAAGAAGCGTTCAGCCCCGTAATTAAAATTTTCCTTCTTTTCTCCCTCGTATACAGAGATAAGCGCCGTTCCGGGAAGACGTAATGCCATACCCTCAGGCAGATATTCTTTAATAGCAACTTTAACCTTAAGTTGGTAATCCAGTGCAAGATAAGTAATTCCAAATCCTCCCTGCCCCAGCACGCGTCCCACAATATACTGCCCATTGAGTATACTTCCCTCCTTAATGGACAGGGGAAATCTAACCGTGTTTTCTACATTATTGTATCCACACCCGGGGCATATTTCCCCGTTTTCCTTTTCGTGAAAGCAGTTAAAACAAAGCCTTTCTATATTTATCATATCTGTCGGCTTCCACTCCTTTCTCCACCAACCTATTTGCTAACCATACAGGTTTTACTTATGTTTTTGCCTCAAACATATTATAAAATTCCCCCCATTGAAATTCCAGTTTGAATTTGCAAAATATTCCCAAACATTTTGGGAATATTTTGCAAATATTTCTTTACTTCCTGCAGTTCTTCCTTTAAAATAATGATATCTGATTAATTACGCATGAGGTATACATATGGTTTTTACATTAATACTCTGGGTATTTATGTTTCTGGTTTATTTTTCTTCTAGAAATAACAAAACAAACCAATGGTGTGCCATAACTTTCTTTATTTTTAGCCTTGGTCCTTTTAAAGAATTCCTTTTTTATGATTTGCCGGCTCTAAAGCTGATGACCAACGGACTACAGATTCCTTTGTCCATAAGCCGTGAAATGTACTCTGTCCTTACAGCAATTCTCTATTATCTGGTCATGCCCTGCAGTGTAGTTTTTGCATTGTACTTTTCTGAATTACTGGTAAACCGGAGCTTCTGGTTACAGCTAATAAAAATAAGTCTGTTTTTACCATCCATCCTCCTATTTCTTGTTTTTCTTCCCACGAAAACTAGTATGTACCAGAATACAAGTATGACTTTCTGGCATACGGTTACTATTTATAACTTTGCATTTGGTATTTTGCTTACTATGGTAATGATTGCTTCTGTAACAACCGTCAAGGCTCCTTCCCAGAAGCAGCAAAACCTATTTATAACTCTAATTTTACTTCCTCCTGTCTGGTATTGGCTTATCACTATTTTTCTTGTACATAGCCTGCAGCTCACCTTGTTATACAAAATCTGGAAAGATAATGTTTTCATTCTAAGTATTTCATTGCTTTTTTACTTTGCGCTTGCCTGCACAGAGGGCATTATGGGATTGATATTACGATTTGACCATTACCTCTGGAATTCGGAAAGGCGGATTGCATCAAAAGAGGTAAATTACACCGACCATATGTTAAAAAATGAGTTGGTAAAAATAGAATGGAGCATCAGCAACTTAAGAAAAATAGACGCATACAAAAATGCGGAAGAATTAAAAATCCTTGAGCATTCCGCCTCTTATATAAGGGACTTTATATCAAAAAACCAGCTTTATTCCGGTAAAATCATATTAAATCTGCAGAAATGTTCAGCTTCCGAATTAATAAATATGGCCATTGCTTCCTTTCGGAATTCGGGAAAGCACACCGCCGAATTCGAATGTCATATTGAAACGGATTTAATTATTCCTGCAGATCCACTCCATTTGTTGGAGGTTTTCGAAAATTTGTTTCATAACGCTGCTGAGTCCATGAAAAACAGCGGTAAAATTACTATCATACTCGATAACAGGATAAGGAAGTATCTTTGCAGAATAACAATCCGCGATGAGGGCTGCGGAATTGCAAAAAAGAACCGGAGCAAAATATTTACCCCCTATTTTTCCACTAAGGGTTCCGGTATGAATTACGGTCTGGGGCTATCCTACTGCTATAATGTGGTCAAAGCCCACAAGGGCCATATTTACATAGAAAGTGAAGAGGGAAAGGGAACTGCCTTTTTTATTCTTTTGCCGGTTAATAATTCCGGAAGAGAACACAGGCAGCAGCAGGGAGAAAACCATGCCAGACTCAAAAATAAAGGTATTGCTAGTAGAAGATGACCTGGATTTTATATATTTAACAGAAACGCTTCTAACAGCCGATCCCGGAATTGAATATGTGGGTTATGCTACGAATAATATAGACGCATTTCGACTCTCTACTTCTTTGAAACCCCATGTAGTCCTTATGGACCTAAATCTTACCGGGAGAAATCTGGATGGAATTGAAGTATCAAAAAAAATACGCTGTTCTACGGATGCCAAGGTCTTAATCATAACCTCTTTTGAGGATTACGATACAGTTACCCTGGCTTGTGCGAAAAGCTTTGCGTCGGGATACGTTTTTAAAAGCCAGTTTGATATCCTGCTGCAAACCATCAAGCATACAGCCCACGGAAATACCCCCCAGGAGCACTTGATTCATTCTCTAATCTTAAACCAGCTAAGCGATGCGGAAAAAGCAGTACTTCTGAAAATAAACGGTGAGGAAATAAGCCTTAATTCCTCCTCTAAAACTATATCTAATCAAAAGACAACTATACTAAAAAAGCTGGGATTAAAAAACCAAAAGGAAATTCCTCATCTTTTCAGGCTGAAAGGATAACCCACAGACTTTCGTAATCCTGCTAATAGCACAAAAAAAGAAACGGTCAATTTCTCTTCACCCGTTTCTTTTTTTGTTAACTATTATATCAGGTCTCTTTTCAATTTATTTATATTGACGATCCTGCTTTATCAGAATTCTAAGTGCTTCCACACCAACTTTAACAGCTGCATCTGTATCGTGAACAACCGGGTTATCAAGACCTGCCTTCTCTCTCTCCTGATTAGCAACAACTAGAAAATTAGAGCCGCAGCGAACACCAAGATGGCTTGCTACAACAAACAATGCGGCTGATTCCATTTCAGAAGCCTTGCAGCCTAAACGAAGCCATGCTTCCCATTTGTTCATCAATTCATAGCTTACCGGCTTTGTCTCCGGCGAATGCTGTCCATAAAAGGAATCCTTACATTCAACAATACCTGCATGATAGGAATTTCCAAGATTTTTAGCAGCTTGTATTAAAGCGTTTGTTATCTCAATATCTGCCACTGCCGGAAATTCTATAGGCGCATACTCTTTGCTGGTTCCCTCCATACGGATGGCCCCTGTTGCTATAACTATATCTCCGCCCTTTACATTTGTATCCATACCACCACAGGTTCCCACACGGATAAAAGTATCTGCCCCGCTCATAACAAGCTCTTCCATAGCGATAGAAGCAGAAGGTCCGCCAATTCCGGTAGAAGTTACGCTTACTTTCTCCCCTTCCAGATATCCTGTATAAGTAACAAATTCTCTGCTGTCAGCCACTAATTTGGAATCATCAAAATAACTGGCAATCATGGCACATCTCTTAGGGTCTCCCGGAAGAATTACATATCTTCCTACATCACCTTTCTTTATCGCAAGATGATAAACCATACCTTCTTCTGCATATTTCATAATAATCCTCCATCTGACGAATATATCGCACAATCAAATTAGGTGTTCATAATAAAACCTTTTATACTCTACACTATATAATTTAGACATATATGTCTATTTAATATAGTTAAATCTTATCATTTCTTCCTTCCTATTGTCAACTATTTTTATCATTTTGCAATGTAAAATCTATATCCGGTACCTATTATTTCGCTCTATATTATCTGTAAAATTCCAAGGAAATATCCATTATAAAAAGAATTATATTATTTGACAGTCTGTTGTCCTTTAGGTTATACTAGTTGGCAAATAGCTGCAAACTGTCTGGTTAACTTCTACTTCTTATTAATTGGTCGTTAATATAATTATACGAATTTGTCTAGACAAAGGAGACGATATGAATTCAGAAGATAATATAACAAAAAACAATATTTCGGAAGAAAAAAAGAAAAAGCTGAAATATGTTAAAATCTATGATGCACTATACCTTAAGATAATAAACGGAGAATTTCAACCCGGAAGCCAGCTTCCAAATGAGCCGGAGTTAGCAAAGATGATGGGCGTAAGCCGTATGACTCTCCGGCAAGCTCTCTCTTTATTAAAGGAAGATGGATTAATTGATAATGCAAGAGGAAAAGGCACTTTTATTATTGATGAAAAAAGCAATGTCTCTTTTGAACAGCCATTTACCGGTCATCCGGTTTATAACTGGTGCTCAGTAATTCCAACAAAAACAGAACTAGAATTTCGTATTGAACCACCTTCGGAATCTATCATAAGGAGCCTCCAGCAAAAAACTCCTGTGGTTGTGATAACTGACAGATGGTATAAAAATGAGGACCGTGTATTTGCCTATTCACTTTCCTTTATTCCCATTGATACCATAACGAAATATAACCTTGACCTAAAAGATAACTCAGGCTTTTTGAATTTTATTCAGAAAACGATATATGAAAAATCTGAAAGCACCCGTATAAACATCCGTTTTTCAGGTGCCGGTAATTTCACTGCGCAAAAATATACCTTATCAGAAAAAGGGCATTTCCTGATGATTCAGGAAACTTTACTGAATGATAAGAAATTGCCTCTGATTGTAACAAAACATTATATCCCGGTAGACACCACAAATATTAATTTTACTTTGAACAAATTATCCATGTAATAAAAGTATGCTCCATAGAGGGGTTGTAAGCAAGGAAACACGTGTCGAAAAAATCACCAGGTTAGTTGCAAAAGCGGCAGCTCCATTATTCTTAGAGGCCAGGATGCTCATAGTTGCAGCATCCTGCCGACTCCCATTGTACTCTGCTTTCACAGTATGGCCAAACCCTGTCAATTATTTTCTTCCATTATAGATTTTTCTTTTACAATTACCAACGTAAGGTATCCGCTGTTTTCATCCAAATTTTCCACTCCAAAACTCAGCTGTTCAGTGTCCATGCCGCAATTGGAAACTGTGTAAACCACGTAATTCTCAGGTCCCTGCTCTATCAGCATTTCTTTTACTTCCTTCAAGCCCTTCCCGGCTTTCATATAGATTCTGGTTCCTTTCAATTTCATCGTAGACTTGATATCATAGGAAGCGGGAATGATGTGGATTTCTTCTTGTTTTTCTCCCAATGATATACCCAGTGCAGCAGAAGCCGCGCAAAAAGACGGAATTCCATTTATGATAACAGCTTTTCCTCCTGCCTCTAATACTCTGCTGTGAATATAGCTGTAAGTGGAATATACACAGGGATCTCCAATGGTAAGAAATGCTACCTTTTTGCCTTTGGCCAGGTATTCTGAAATTCTCCCATATATCTCATCATGTGCCCTCTGGAGTTTATCCTTATCCTTTAGCATGGGAAAAGGCAGACATACAAGCTCTTTCTCATCAATCTCCTTGCATATCATTTTGACAATATTATAAGCATAACATTCTTCTTTGGGCTCTGAAGGAAGGATAATTACTTCACTTTCTTCAATACAACGAATTGCTTTTAACGTAAGCATTTCCGGGTCCCCGGGACCTACTCCGATTCCGTACAAAACACTATCCATTTTATTACCTTTCTATAATTCCATCACTTTTCTCAAATGCTCTATATAAATTCTACGAATACTTTCATATTCACCAAGGCCTTTAAGTATACATCTGACCTTATATCCTTCTGCTTTCAGCTTTGCAGTAAATGAATCTTCCTCTCCTGCCATATCATGAATGGCATGGTCTCCCGCCACAAGCATAAACGGCAACAATACAATTCGGCTATCTATCTTTGTGCTGCTTTTAAGGCGCATAATTACATCTTCTATGGTTACCTTGCCTTCCACTGTAGCAAGATAGATTTCTTCTTTTGTATAATCACGGAATTCGGCTTCCAGTTTCTCATAGCATTGGTCTGCCTCATGAGCAGAGCCATGTCCCATAAAGATAACTGATGCACCATCTATTTCTTCTTTGATTTCACTCCACAAGTCTCTTACTATCATCTTATAATCCTCTTCTCTTGCTAACAGAACATCCGCTACTGCTATACTCCTAAACATCCCACGGCAATCATCAATTGCCTGCTTCATTCGGTTATTTTCGATTCCATCAATAATATGTGTAGGAAGAACTGCAACCTGGGTAATTCCATCCCTTTGCATTGCCAGAAGTGCTTCTTTGGTATCAGGGATAATAAACTTATCCCGCTTTTTTAATATATTTCTTACAATACTGCTGGAATATGCCTGATAGATTGGATAATCAGGATAATATTCGGCGACTGCTCTGGCTACCCTTTCAATGTTCTTTATTTTGGTCTCCTGATGAGTTGTACCAAAGCTCACAATTAATATACCTTTTTTCATATGCTTTCCTGTTTCTATAGCAGGCCGATAAGATAACCAGACTACTTATACCTTATTTTTATTTTTGTACAAATTATAATGACAGATTACAGAAACAGACTTATAATTCTGCTTCTTCGGATTTTCTCGAAGTCAACTTCTTACGCTCCACAAGACGTCCCATAATAAAGGCTATGATACCTACTCCGATTCCTGTCTGAAGGCAGAAGAAAAGGCTCTCTATCTCCCCCGGAAGTTCTCCGTGTATCAATTGTTCCAGAACAGGTGTAAACCAGGGTTCATAACCACCGGTAATCTGATTAATCATTACACTTCCTGCATCATCAGAGCCGCCAAAGGACGCTCCTTTTAAAGCAAATAACGGCACCATTGCAATCAGTACGGCAACAATTATTAATATTATGGCTGTTCTTTTAGACTTTTTCATTTTACATCCTCCATCGTCAACATTCTATACTTTTACAACAGCACAATTTTATATCACAATGAATTTTAATCTACCTTGTTTCTCTAATATACTATAAGATAGGCTGATGATCTCCTATTTAAGACATGCCTTTCAGAACACCTTAAAATTATACTAAGGATTTCGAAAGTATTTGTGTAAATTATTCTTTTCCATAATTCATACTGTCGTCTAAAAAATTAATTGCTTTTAATTCCGGCTGTGCATAGCTCTCCAGTGCCATAATTATCAGTACAGTAAGGATTCCTTCCAGTATTGCTAAAGGAAGCTGTGTAGGTGCAAATACACCAAGGAATTTTACTATTGATGCAAGTACACCTCCTTCCTTGGAAGGATAAGCTAGAGAAAGTTGGAAACTGGTTACACAGTATGTAAAGATGTCTCCCAGAAAAGCCGCCAAAAAGATAGAGACCTTACGGTTTACCTTTAATTTATTACACAATTTATAGATTACATAACTTAAAACCGGACCTGCTATGGCCATGGAGAAGGTATTAGCCCCAAGAGTTGTAAGTCCACCGTGTGCTAATAAAATTGCCTGAAAAATCAGCACGATGATTCCAAGAATACTTACGGTGCTGAATCCGAAAAGAATTGCTCCAAGACCTGTTCCCGTCATATGGGAGCAGCTTCCGGTTACAGAGGGAATCTTTAAGGAAGAAAGCACGAATACAAAGGCACCTGCCATGGCAAGCAGAGTGATATTCTTTCTGTTATCTTTTAATTTTTTCTTAACAGACAGAAAACCTGCCGCCAAAAAAGGGATACATAGAATTCCCCATGCAATACAATATTTCGGCGGAAGATAGCCTTCCATAATATGCATTGCATTAACACTGGGAGTGATACCAAGGAGCACTGATAATATCCCCAGTATTGCTATTAACCTTTTTTCTTTTTTTGACATATAAATACCTACCCTTTCCGGCAACGTGTAAATATTGCTTATTCATTATTTACATATTACAAGCCATTCATTTTTTATTAATTAAAAATATCTTTCTCCGCTTCTCCTCCTTCACAGTAGTAATAACTCAAGTTCTGACAACTGTTTTGGATAATGCGAACTATCCTTCACTTTCCCCTTTTTTTTGAGTAATTCATATATTTCCATGAAAACCGGTTTTTTTAGATTTGCCCTTTTCAACAATTCTTCATTTCCAAAAATATTCTCTGGTGTATCATCCCCTATTAGCCTTCCATCGCAAAAAACCAGTATCCTTTTTGCAAAGCGGTATGCAAAGTCAACATCATGTGTAGATAGAAGTATCGTCCTACCTTCTTTTTCCATCTTATCCAACACTGCTTCTAGCATCTGAGCATTAACAGGATCCAGGGAAGCCGTTGGTTCATCAAATATCATGATTTCACAATCCATTGCAAGTATATCCGCAATGCTAACCCTTTTTTTCTCACCTCCGCTCAGGTAATGAGGCGGCCGCAGGATGTAATTCTCCAGATTCATTTCCCGGATAGCCATGAGAGTTCTCTTCTCCACTTCCTCTCTGGATAGTTTCATATTCATGGGTCCGAAAGCTACTTCTGCCTTTACTGTAGAAGCAATAATCTGACTGTCCGGATCCTGAAATATAATTCCTACGTGTTTTCTTAACTGAATCTTTTTCTTTTTCTCAATAATATCTCCCTTATAATAAATCTCTCCCTGCATAGGTTCTCTGACTCCATTGAGATTAAGAAAGAAAGTGGATTTTCCTGCTCCATTGGCACCTAATACCGCTATTTTCTCCTTTTCATAGATGGAGACGTTAATGTCCTTTAGGGCATAACCCGTCGGATCATAGGCAAATGTCAAGCCCTTTATCTCAAGTATCTTTTCCAATATAAACCATTCCTTTCTTTTCAAAGGTTCAGCATAGAGAAACAGTACTCTACTCCTGTTATTTACCCATGATAAAAGCCGGTATAAGCAACAACAAATACATTAATAAGTATCCCAGCTGTCTTCTTGTCAGCACCTTTTTTTCTTCCCAGAAATTTAACTCACCGTCATAGCCCCTGGCTTCCATCGCATCATAATACATATCTGCTTTCTTCATTGAAAGAACAAACAGATTGGCAGCCTCGCTGCTGAAAGTCCGTAAGGAGGTTGCAAGGTCACAATAACCATTTCTGGATTTGGCTGCTTCCCTTTGAGCTTTATTCGTATCAAAGAGGATAAAAATATAACGGTATATCAGATGCATCAGTTCCAGAATAATGACCGGAACATGTACCTTTTTAAATACAGAGATAATCTCTCCCATAGGGGTAGAAAGAGTAACCATATAAAAGGCACTGATGGCCGCAAAAGCTTTCAGAGCAGTATTTATCCCAAGTGCCAGAGTATCTTTTGTGATATAGAGTTTTGTCCAAAAAAATCTTATAGCAAACAAACTATCTGTTCCTTTTCCAAACTGAACCATAATGGCTAATCCACCAAGCAGGATAAACGCTGCCGGTAACCATAAAAGCTTAAGATAATCCATCCCATGTATTTTTCCGACACCTATATTTAAATACAGCATAAAAGCTATGGTTACAACAGATACAGCCACAGTATTGACTGCAATGACAGTAATTAAGGCTCCCAGTGAAAAGATAACCTTATACATCGTATTCCAGTTACTTAGACCTGATATATAGGAGTAATAATCAATGGAGATATGACTATGCGCTTTCTTCATATTCACCTGCCTTTTCTAAGAAATTACTGACATATTCTATATTAGAGTAGTAATATAGGTGCGGAAATCCCCACCAATGATTAGCATCTGCATGAACACATTGCCAGCTTCTTTCTGTAACAGGTTTTTCTGCCATACAGGATGTTCCGTTATCTGTACTATCAAAGTAATGAAACTCATGCCCTCTGATTTTACCGCCAATACCAAGATAACTTTCTGCCCTTCCTGTCAGCTCTATGTAACCAAAGCGCACCAGTTTCCCGGTATAAAGACAGCTTCCTCTTACAGCTCCGACCATAGGATAAGCTTCACCCTCCATATTAACAAGATTTTCGTGAAGATACATAAAACCGCCGCACTCCGCAATGGAAGGCATTCCTTTACTTAATGCAGTGCTTATACTCTCTCTCATCATTTGGTTTTCCGACAGGACTTTTGCATATAATTCCGGATATCCTCCTCCCAGAATAAGTCCATTTATATCTTTGGGCAGCTCTTTATCCCACAAGGGTGAGAAGGGAACTAACTCTGCATTATATTTCTTAAGAAGTCTCAGATTATCTTCATAATAGAAGCAAAAAGCTTCATCTCTTGCTATTCCAATTCGTATCTTTTTGGCAGCTGGTACCGATATTGCAGGCTTCCTATAGGATACTTTTTTTGAATAAGTTAAATCTTCTGCAGTAAGTGCAATGTCTAGAACATTACGAATGTTCAAAGTAGTTGTCATAACTGCCGCAAGCTTTTGGATTTCTTCTTTTAAACCCTTTACTTCCCCCGGGAGTTTAAGCCCTAAATGTCGGCTTTCCAACTTGATTTCCTTCTGCTTCGGAAAATATCCAAGTACTGTTACCGGCAGTTCCCGCTCTATCTCTCCTTTTATCAGCTCATAAAACATCCCTGAAATATTATTTAGCACCACTCCCTTTATCAGGAGTGCCCTGTCATACTGCAGGAACCCGTTGATTAATGGAATAAGGGACCTGCCCATACCATTGGCATCAATTACAAGAATTACCGGCGTTTTTGTGACCCTTGCCAGATGATAGGAGGAAGCCTCCTCTTTTATCCCTGCAAGCCCATCATAAAGTCCCATAACTCCTTCTATAACAGAAATATCTTTCCCCTTTGCATCCTCTAAAAATAAATATCTGGCAGTATCTTCATCAGAAAGAAAAGTATCCAGATTTTTTGATGGTACTTCGATGATTTTCTGATGAAACATAGGATCAATAAAATCCGGCCCGCATTTAAAGGCAGCTACGCTCTTCTCCATATTTTTAAGTACCTGCAGGAGTACACAGGTAAGAAGAGTCTTTCCGCTGCCGCTTCCCGGTGCTGCAATCATTACTCGGGGTGCTTTCATACTTGGCTCCCATCTGCGTGCTTTAGCACGCGTATAAAATCAGGGGGAGTGAAAGATTTATCTTTCATTCTTATACCTCCTGCATAAAGCAGACCTGTCTGCATTAGGACATTCAAACCTTTTCCTGTCCTTCTTCTTTGAAAAAGAAAGATATTACATAGACCGGATTCTCAGCCTTCATTAAATGGTATCTGCCGGCTTTGCTGGCTTTGCTTACCTGCAGTTGTACTATTTCTTCCTGCCTCACCGGCAAGGTTCTAAGGAGCTCTGTTACTTCACTGAGTGTTTCCAGGGTTATAACATTGATTACAATGCGGGCTCCCGGATTCTTCCGGTATATGGCTGTCAGTATTTCCTTCATATTTCCACTGCTGCCTCCAATAAATGCATGTGTCGGAAACGGAAGATTTAAGAAGGCCTCCGGTGCTTCCCCCTGTATCACCGATACATTGGTTAAGCCAAATTGGGCACGGTTTACTTTTATAAGCTTTGCAGCTTCCGCTTTCTTCTCAATAGCATAGACCTGGATGTCTTCTGAGATTCTTGCACATTCCACCGCAATAGAACCGGTTCCGCTTCCTACGTCATAAAGTACGGATGTTTTTGCTAAGCCTAATTTGCATATTGAAATTTCCCGGATTTCTTCTTTCGTCATAGGCACTTTATCCCGTATAAACATCTCATCAGCCATTCCGTGGGTTAATACTCTCTCTGCTGCTTTATCATTCACTATCATACAGGCATAGAGTCCTTCTTTTTCTAAAGTCAGGCATTCTGCGGGAGAAATAGTTATAATTTCTTCTTCTGGATAAGATAGCTGATAACCCAAAGAGATTACTACTTCCTCCATACCGGCTGCCATCAGGAGAGAGCCAAGGGTTCTCACATCTGAAACTCCTGATACTAATAAAAAAGTCTTTTTATTTGCTCTGACAGCCCAGGCTACATTGGCAGCTCTTCCATGAATACTTATAATTTCTGCTTCCTGCCAGCTGGTCTGAAGTCTTGCTGCCAGATAAGAGATGGAGGAAATACCCGGATAGATGAATACCTCTGATTTTAAACCATTCTCTGCTTCTGCCTCATCTTTTAAGGCTTCCCTAAGTTTTTCGGACCCGCTGTAAAAGCCGGTATCTCCTGAGAAAAGTACTGCTGCCTGCTTTACTCTGTGTTCTTTCAGCCAAGGAATAATGTCTCTAGCAAGATAAAAGGAATGCTTTTCTTTCATCCAGGGGATGCTATTTACAAGCCGCTCAGCTCCGAAGCAAACATCCGCTATTTTCAGCTTCTCTTCTGCTTCTTTTGTAAGCAGCCTGGGATTACCCATTCCCATCCCAATAAAGGAAATCTCTACTTTTTCTTCCTCAAAAAGATTCACTCCGGTCAGCTTTTCCAGTTCGAGATATACTTCCGTCTGGGTTAACCCTTCATCTGGCTCAGGATTTCCGATTACCATAACCTTAATATTAAGGTTTTCTGCTGCTTTTATTTTTTGCAAAAAGCCCCCGGCGCTGCCGCTTTCCTTTGTTACAAGGCAGCTAATATCATATTGTTTCATGATTGCTTCATTCATTTCAACGGAAAAAGGTCCTTGCATGGCAATTATCTGTCTCCCGGTCAATCCCTTCTCATAACATAGATTAATACTTTCAATTCCCGGCAATACCCTTACAATTAATCTTTCCTTAAGCCATGGCTTACTGCTGTAGATGGCAAGCTCTTTGCTGCCGGTAGTAAGAAGAATCTTTCCGGATGTATCTGTTAAAGCCTCTGCGCAGCTATTACTATTCGGATAAAAGGAAATCTGCATTTCCCTTGAATTATGTATTCTTTCTATGACCTGATTTCTTGTCTGACGCCTTAAGCGAAGGTATGGTATCCTGCAATCTGTCATACTGCTTCTGATATTATCAGAAACAACCGTTGCAAAAGGGTGGGTTGCATCAACTACTGCATTATAATTTTCCTTTTGTATTAATTCCCTCATCTCCCGGACAGTCATTCTGCCCTGACAGATTCTTAGCCCCTCTCTCTTCTCCATTACCATCTCACCGTACTCCGTAGCCACGCAGACGGTACAGTGAATACCTTTTTTACATAGATCTTCTGCCAGCTTTCTGCCTTCCGTCGTACCGGAAAAAATCAATATCTGATTCATAGGTGATACCCTCTTTTGGCAACCAGCTTCCCGTTAATAAGCTCTGTATTGGAATTACCAATAAATACAGTGGTAAACATATCTACCTGTTTCTCTTTTAATTCTTTTAAAGTACAGGTAATACATACAGTTCCTTCTCTGCCGATATTCGCAACATAGCCGCAAATACGTGTTTCTTCTATCTGCTCCAGCAAAATTTCACAGGCCTTCTTCAGATAATCCGCCCTCTTATGGCTGGAAGGATTATAGATTGCAATACAAAAATCCCCCTCTGCGGCAGCTTTAAGCCTCTTTTCTATCTTATCCCAGGGTGTTAATAAATCACTGAGACTTATAACACAATAATCATGATTCAGCGGCGCTCCAAGATAAGCTGCACCGCTGTTGGCAGCAGTAATTCCGGGAACTATGGTAATCTCACACTCTTCATATTCCTTCCCGATTTCATACATCAGAGATGCCATTCCATATACTCCCGCATCTCCGCTGCAAACCATGGATACTTTTTTTCCCTTTAAAGCTTCCTCAAAGCACATCCGACAGCGCTCAGCCTCCTTGCGCATGGGAGTGGACAGAAATTCTTTGTCAGAGAAACGATCTCCTAACAATTCTAAGTATACCGAGTATCCAATAATTACATCACTATCCTCCAAGGCTTTAATTGCCTGAAAGGACATCATCTCTTCTGCTCCCGGCCCCATTCCTACTACATTAATTGTGTGTTTCATCAAATACCACACTCCATTTCTTTTTAGCTATTGCTACGGTAACTCCGTTTTCTGCATGTTTTTTTATAATCAACTCTCCGTCACTCCCTGTAGCTGCCATGGCAGAACGCTCACATACATTGTCAACTCCTACTTGTTCTTTTACAAAGGCTGAAGCATAAAAGTCACCTTCTATGCAATTTAATATCTTCTCAGAAAAGGTTAGAAAGGGAAGGTTATGTTTCTCCGCATATTGAACCAAGGCTCCCTCATCCTTTTTCCGATCAATGGAAGCAATTGCAAAGACCGCTTCCTTTTGTATGCCTGCTTGCTGCAGCTGTTTATGAATTACTTTTTCAATCTCTTCCAGGGATTTTCCTCTTTTACAGCCAATTCCAATTACATAAATCTTTGGGCATAGCTGTAATTGCGCCTTTTCCCCGTCCGCCAAATAAGGTGATACCATAATTGATACTTTCTTATCCTTAGGGTATTCTACCAGCGTTATCTCTTCCGGTACTCGTCCGCTGTACTCTCCTGCTACCGCCATTGTTACCTCTGATTTATCCAGAACAGCGGAAGATACTTCCTTGATACCTTCTTTGTTACAAATGCTTAAGTTATTCTTTTTTGCAAATACATCCACTGCAAACAGTCCGTTGACATCTGTGGCAGTAGTAACAACAGGAATTGCTCCCATATCCTTTGCAATTCTTTCCGCCAATTCATTGGCTCCTCCGTAGTGTCCGGAAAGCATTGGAATTACAAATTTTCCTGCCTCGTCCATTACCAGAACCGCTGAATCAGAAAGTTTATCTTTTAGAAATGGTGCAATAGTGCGCACCGCTATGGCACAGGCACCAATAAACAGTAAGGCATGATGGTCTGTGAACTGTTTTTCTGCCCATTGATGCAGAGTTTCAGATACGAATTTTATTTCTTTGTTGATGATAATTTCTTTGTTTTCTTCTATTTCTTTATTTTCTTCTGTTGCTTGATCTGTCTTCATCCTATCTTTTGTTATTGCTGCTTTATGCTTTGTAAATATCTCTGCATCTATTTTATAACTTAGTAAAATATCTCTGACTTTATAGGAGAGTTCCATTCCTCTTTTTGTGAAACTGATAACGGAAATCTTCATATTCTTTTTTCTCGGAATTCTGTCTCAAAGTCCGGTGCATAAAGTCTTGATAGTTTATAATTTTGATGGGCTATTGCATCTCCAACCAAGATAAGGGCAGTCTTTGTGATGCCATGAGTCTTAGAAGTCAATTCCAGCGTCCTGATTGTACACAGGTAAGCCTTTTCCTCCGGCCAGGTAGCTTTGTAAACAATAGCCGCAGGTGTATCCTCTGAGTATCCGCCCTCTATCAAACTTTGGCTTAGCTCTTTTAACAAACCGGTGCTTAAATAAATGGCCATAGAAGCCTTATGTGTCGCCAGGCTTCTTATACTCTCTGCCTCCGGTACGGCAGTCTTTCCTGCCATTCTTGTAATAATCAAGGTCTGAGATATCCCCGGCAAAGTATATTCAAGGTTCAGGGAAGCCGCCGCTCCAAAACATGCGCTGACGCCAGGACAGCTCTCAAAAGCAATTCCTAGTTCCTCCAACCTGTCCATTTGTTCTCTGACAGCTCCGTATATACTGGGGTCCCCCGTATGAAGGCGTACTGTAGTTTTCCCCTTCTCCTCCGCGGACTTTATAACTTCTATGACTTCATCCAACGTCATTCTGGCACTGTTGTGAATTATACAGGACTTTCTGGCATAGCTTAAAAGTTCAGGATTTACAAGGGAGCCTGCATAGATTATCACCTCCGCTTTTTCTAACAGATTCTTTCCCCTCACTGTAATTAAGTCCGCAGCTCCCGTTCCAGCTCCAACAAAATACACCATAACTATTCTCCATTTCTCTTTATTCTTTCCATCAGGTCTTTTGCTCCGCTGCTGCTTGCCAGTTCTCCGAATTCATTGGCATACATGATGCACTCAACAGCTATCTTTCCCCTTGACCTTACATTAAGATAAAAACAGGCTTTTTCCATAATAAGACTCATCGTATCAGTAAGCTTACCGCAGGTTTTCAGGATTCTGATTCCTTCTTCAGTTGTAACACTATTAAGAATTTTCCTTGCCGTATCCGCGGTAATACCTGCCTGTATCCCAGCTGTTGCCATCAATTCCATACGGCAGTCCCCTTCTTTGGAATGGGTATTCATAATTCCGCCGGAGAGTTTAACTAACTTACCGATATGCCCGGTTAAAAGCATTCCTTCAAATTCGGAGGCTATTGCCATATCAATGGTATCACCAATATAATTACTGCACTTTACACTTTTATCCAGTTCATATTGATAAGTTTCCCTCATAAAGGCCTGTCCATAATTTCCCGGTGCTACTGCGATATATTTACATCCCTCTGCTTTTTTTACATTCAGTTCAACTTGAATAGTGTCCAACAGAGCTTTGGTGCTCATAGGTTCCACAATTCCACTTGTACCTAGAATTGAAATTCCTCCCAGGATACCAAGCCTTGGGTTAAAGGTTTCTGCTGCCAGCTTTTCTCCGTCAGGAACGGATATAATTACACTAATACCACCTTTATAATCCGTCAGAGCACAGATTTCAGACACTTCCTTTGCAATCATTTCCCGCGGAACATGGTTAATGGCTGCGTTCCCTATAGGCTGGTCAAGTCCGGGTTTCGTCACTCTCCCTACCCCGATTCCTCCATCGATACGGATTCTGTCGTTCTCTTCCCTCTCTTCCAGGGAAACAGCTGCAAAAATTAAGGTCCCATGAGTAATATCCGGATCATCTCCACCGTCCTTTCTAACCGCACAACTGACGACCCTTTCTGTTCTTGTGATTTCCAATATTTCAGTCTGATAAGGAATTCCTTTTGGAGTATCGATTCTAATTGTCTTTTTTTCTTTCCCGGTTAAGAGCATATAGGCAGCAGCTTTTGCTGCAGCTGCCGCACAGCTTCCGGTAGTAAACCCATAACGCATATATTTCCTCATTAATGATATTTATTCGCTTTTATTTAGTTCATAAAGCAGTGCATTTACGATAGCTGCTGCCACATTACTCCCGCCTTTTCTTCCTCTGTTGATGATATAGGGAATATCTGTTCCTGCTATTAATTCCTTTGCCTGAACCACGTTGACAAAGCCAACGGGTACACCAATGATAAAAGCAGGTCTGAAAATTTCCTTTTCAAGCATTTCATAAAGTTTAAGGAGGGCTGTAGGAGCATTCCCAATAGCAAATATTACAGGCTTCTCTATTTTTGCCGCAATCTCCATGCTAACGGCAGCTCTGGTGGACCTGCTCTCTTTCGCGATCTCCATTACTTCCTTTTCTGCCATATAACAATGAGCCTCGCCGCCATATTTTGCAAGTATCCCCTTATTGATTCCTGCCAGCGCCATATTAGTGTCTGTAACAATATCCGCTCCTTGTGCTATAAGCTCCTTTGCCTTTCTAACTGCATCCTCTGAAAAGGCAAGGGTATCCGCATAATCAAAATCTGCGCTGGTATGGATAACCCTCTTTATAACCATTTCCTGCTCGGCTTTTAATACGATGTTTTTTCCCTTTAATTCCTCTGAAATAATTTCAAAGCTTCTATTTTCAATCTCATCCGGAAGTACGAATTCAATTTCCTGAATCATTTTTAATCACCCTTTCGTACCTGTACAGGTGTAAATTATCTTTCTTTAATGTTCCAGCTTTTTTATCTCTTTCACTGCATTTATTAATTGCTTATTCTCCTCATGAGTTTTTACTGCAATACGATAATATCCTCTTCCCAAGCCACGGAAATTACTACAGTCACGGATCAGTATTTCTTTCTCAAGCAGTTTTTCATAGAGAGGTATTTCTGTTCTGATGAACAGATAATCTGTCTGAGAAGGATACACTTCAATTCCCATTTTTCTTAGTTCTTCAGATAAGTAATCCCGCTCTTCCTGAACAAACTTAACTGTCTGTTTCATATATGCAATTTCTTGACAGGCAGCCCTTCCTGCAGCCTGTGCAAATACGGATAAGTTCCATTCCGGAAGGTGTTTTTGTATCTTTCCCTTTCGGTTTTCATCACTGCATAAGAGAAATCCCAGTCTTACGCCCGGTATTGCAAATATTTTTGTAAAAGCTTTAACCACTATAACCTCCGGATATTCCCTCAGTTTCCTTTTAAAGCTATACTTTTCTTCTTCCCCTGTAAAATCCAGAAAGCATTCATCGATAACAAGGCATATCCGTTTCTCCTTGCAGTCTTTCGCAATTTGCTCTAACAATCCACCTTCTACCAGATTCCCCAAAGGATTATTGGGATTTGCGAGAAATAAAAGGTCCGTCTCCTCTGTGAGATACTCTCTGATTCCTTCGTCCAGCTTGAAAGCTGCTGTCTCTTTCATCTCATAGAAAACTACTTCCGGCTCTGCCATCATAGCAGCTTTGGCTGGTCTTTTCCCTAATGTTTCCACTGGCTCTTCCAAAGCTGCAGCTATGGCTGTTTCTTTATTGATAATTTTAAATGACTCTGCCATAGCTGCGGCTTTTTCATATCCGTAGAAGGAGGGTACCGGTATAACAATCCTTCTTGGTTGTATCCCATGTACGATGGCGGCAAATAATTCGGAGGCACCATTTCCAGGCAATATGAACCTGCCATCTACTCCGGTTAGCTCGGATATACTGTTTATAAGATCCATTGACTGAATATCCGGGTACTTATCGCAATCTCCTATGGCTCTTAATAAAGCTAATCTTACAGAATCCGGCATTCCATATGGATTTATATTAACTGAAAAATCAAGTTTAATTTTATTTCTGTAGATATCACCACCGTGCTGCATATTCGTTCCTTTCATCTTTCCTTGAATTTTTTCAATTAAACCATAGACTAACAGATATAATTATTATGTAATCCGTATTCTGTTTCGCTTATTTTTGCTACTGGTTCTCACAATAATAAGCCAATAACTATCAAACAGATTAGACAGATTCCTTCACAAAGTCCTGCCGTTATGTATAAGAGACAATTAGCTCTGACTATATCTTCCTCTTCAACATTCCTTGTTGCATCACCTATAAAAGGTTTCTGATGCATTTTTCCAAAATAACTTGCATTACCTGCAAGGCGTATTCCCAATGCCCCGGCACACACGGCTTCTGTATGGGCAGAATTAGGACTCGCATGATTTCGCCTGTCTCGCTTATATATCTTACAAGCAGCTCTGCCGTTATAATCTCTTCCGCCAAGATAACTGGCAATTATCATTAAAACAGCGCTGACTCTGGCAGGTATGAAATTTACTGCATCGTCTAATTTTGCCGCTGCTCTACCAAAGTATAGATATCGGTCGTTTTTATATCCCACCATGGAATCCATCGTATTAACTGCCTTATAAAAGAATCCCAATACAGGCCCCCCCACTGCCAGAAATAGCATTGGTGCGATAACACCATCAGAAGTATTTTCAGCCACCGTTTCAATAGCAGCCTTTGCAACTCCAGTTTCATCAAGGCACTCAGTGTCTCTTCCTACAATCATGGATACTGCTTTTCTTGCTCCGGACAAGTCTTTTTCCTTCAACTTTTTGTATACCTTCATACTTTCTTGTTTTAAGCATTTTGTAGCAAGAATCTGATAAGTCATAATACTTTCAACAATAAGACCCAGGTAAGGTGATACCCAATACGCCAGGTATAAGATTAGGAAAGCGGAAAAGACTGTAATAAACAGCACTAGTACCGTTAATAGAATTCCTTTATAGAATTCCTGTTTATCATTTCTTTCCGATTCCTTTGTTGTTAAGAGCACATGATCTAATTTTGAAATTAGTGTGCCAATAAGTCTGATTGGATGGGGCAGCCAGTATGGATCTCCCATTAAGAGATCCAGTACAAATCCAATAAAAAATCCTCCAATATGATAAACCATTCTCTTCTCCCTAAATTTACTGATACATACTATATTTTATAATTTCCTAAGGATATCTATCTTAATATTTTGCGGTAGCCCATGGTCCATGGATAATATCATGTTGCATTCATAACCCTCAGCATTCTTACATTGATAATTAAAATAATTATCCTTTCCGTAAGTGCTAAGTATTGACATAATGGTTCCACCATGCACTATTGCAGCCACCGTCAGCGGAGTATCCGCTTTCCTATTTATCAGTTTATCTACCATCAGGTACATACCATTTAGGCATCTTACAAGGAATGCCGCTCTGCTCTCCCCCTCCGGAAAAGGCAATGTTCCGTTGCTGTCTATCCACGCCTGATACTCTCTGTCTCCATTGAGTTCCTGATAATTTTTACCTTCAAAGCGGCCAAAATCAATCTCTCTCCACTCCTCAATAAGAATCGGAGTACAGCATTCATATATAAGCCTTGCAGTTTCTATACACCGTCTCATAGGACTAGAAAAGCAAATGTCTGCTGCAGGATATTTTCCTTCACTTTTAGCCTTAAGAATCCTTTCTATCCCCGCTTTGGATAGATTCTCCTCGGTCTTACCGAGATATCTTCCTAAACCATTGGATGGTGTCTCTCCATGCCGTATCAATATTAGTTTTATTTGATTATCTGCCCAATTCCGCATATGATCCGCTCCACCTTAACTGCTTTCTCTGCCAGTCCGCAAAGAATCCTGCCTAATCGTTCACGATATTCTCTTTCAGCAGCTTCCACTGGAACGATACCATTTCCCACCTCATCACAGATAATAATAAGCTCCGGATTTTCTTCAGATAATTCTTTAATGGTATCTTCAGGATTTCTGCCATCTTTTAAGATATTCTTTACTAACAGATGAAAATGATTGATAATTAGTACTTCTCTTTTGATATTTCTTCCTGTTATTTCCACTGCATCTAAAACCATTTCTTCAGAAATTCCTGTTTTTTTAAGTACATAGTTTAGTTTTCCCTGAGAACATCCTCCAATATATAATTCCATTTTTTTATCCTTTCGCTTCTTATTTCTCTTTTTACCTGCCTCTTTCTATTATATCTGTGGCAAGCGAAGAAATATAAGATAAAGAAATGCTAGATTACCTTTGTAATGCAGCAAACCGCAATGATTACCACAGTTATCACCTCACATAAGGTTACAAGATATCCAGACGTATCCCCAGTTATCCCGCCGAACTCCTTATAACAGCGATAACGGTAATAGATAAACGTAAGTAGACCACCTATTATAACTGCAAATCCTGCCTCCAAAGACTGATAGAGCAGAAAAATTGCACATAGGATAAATTGTATATATAGAGTAACCTTAACAGCCTTCTCGTGAGCTTTGCTGGAGAATAGGTATAAAAGACCTTCCTTTTTGGCATTCTGCAAAGTCACCACTCCGATACCGCTGATAGTCCGGGACAAGAAGAACCCTGCTCCCATTATCAGCATGGCTTTCGAACTATTAAGCTCTGAATAAGCACCAATAAATATTAGATAATAAAGTACTATCTGTATAACTGAAAAAGCTCCGATATGGGGGTCCTTTAAGATTTCAAGCTTTCTCTCTTTTGGTTGATAAGAACGGAGTGCATCCATCGTGTCCATAAAACCATCCACATGAAAACCGCCTGAAACCAAAAGAGGAATAGCCGTTCCTGCCATTGTAAATAGGAGGGTTCCAAAGTGAAAATGTAGAAAGAGATAACCCCATAGATATGTTAACACTCCAATGATTCCGCCGATCCAGGGAAAGAAGCAAAGCACATACTTCATGTCTTTATCTTTCCATTCAAACTGCGGAACTGGTATTTTAGAATAGATTGAAAATGAAATAAAAAATGATTTGATAACCGACATAACCTCTCCTTAACCAGTCAGATTTCCTTTCATAATTACAGGGATACCAACTACCACTTCTATTACAGTATCTGCTGCTGACATCAGCATCTCATTTATTTTCCCCAGTGCTTCCAGATAATCCATTGTTGCAGAATCGTATTGAACTCCATCTTCAAATACATTATTGGTCACAATTACGAGATTCTTTGTATGTTTCTTCAGCAGATTTATGTCATTTTGAATTTTATTACATACCTCATTGGGTTTACAAATTCCACGGGGAGAAAACATTTCATTGGCTGTAAGATTCGACATACACTCTAACAGAACTGTTTTTCTGCCAGCCTTCATTTTTTCAATAGCCTGACTGACATTAGATGGCTGTTCAATCGTCAGAAAACCCTTTCCCTCTCTCAAGACCTGGTGCCTCCTAACCTTCGTTCTGCCTTCTTCCCCAAAAACCTGCATTGTTGCAAGATAATATAACCTGTTGTTTGCAGCCAGTGTCACCGCTGCCTTCTCGGCATAAGCTGATTTCCCGCTGCCGCTTCCTCCAATAATAAGAATCATCATAAACTGTAATTGATATCTTGAAAGGTTGAACTTCCTTCATAAACAGATAGTATCGTATCCAGCATGGGAAATAAAAGTACCGCTCCCGTCCCTTCACCAAGTGCTAAGGAAGCATCTATAACAGGAGAAAGACCAAGCTCCGCAAGCAGCAGCTTTGCCGCAGGTTCTTTACTTAAATGTGAGGGCAGCATATATTCTTTTACACCCGGAACCAACCGCTCTGCTGTCAAAGCTGCTGCTGCGCTAATTACACCGTCAATTATAACCGGGATATGATAAAGTGCCCCTCCAATAAAAACTCCGGCAAGCCCTGCCAGATCAAGTCCGCCTACAGAGCCAAGAATTCTTAAGGGTTCATCTTTTCTCAGCTGGTATTTTTCCAATGCTCCTTTGATTATCTCATACTTACGGGCTAAGCCTTCCTTACTAAGACCGGCTCCCATACCGGTAACTTCCTCTGCTCCAAGGCCTAACAGCGCAGCAGCCATAGCACTGCTGGTAGTCGTATTTCCCATACCCAGCTCTCCTGTAGCTAAAATACTAAATCCCCTTTCCTTGCACTCTTTCACCATGTCAACTCCGACTGTGATTGCCTCTAATACTTCTTCCTCTGACATTGCAGGTTCCAGGTAAAAATTCTTAGTTCCAGCTGCGACTTTTCTTTGTATAAGCCCTTTTATCTCCTCTTCTTGATGAGTTCCAATATTTACAGGTATTACATCAGCTCCTGCCCTTAATGCCATTCTGCTCACCGAAGTGGTGCCTCTGGCCAGTTCCTCCGCGATAATTGCTGTCATCTCATATCCGAAGCTGCTTATCTTTTCCTCAACAATTCCATTGTCAGCGCACATAACAATGACCGCTCTTTTTGAAATATCTATCTTGTCTGTCTCCGTTATGGCTCCTATCTGTGCTATCATTGTTTCAAATTGTCCCAGACCGTTAAGAGGCTTTGCAATTCCATCCCAGTTCTCCTTAACTTTCTTGTAGAATTCCTTACTTGGGCTGTCTATTACTAATTTTTTTAATTCTTCCTTTGTCATAATTAACCTCACTCGTTTTAATTTAGTTATTTCTTTCTTCATACTCTTTCTGGATCTGGACTTTATCCCCTTGCTTATCCAAATCCAATAACTCCCAGCAATAATTATTACTTTAAGCAGCTAACCAACTCACCTGTCCTATGTTTAATCATTCATTATATGATAAATTGCATCTATATCCAGATATTCTCTTAAGGTATCTGCTAACTTATCATACTGTGTCTCCTTAAAAGTACCATAATCCATCATAAACCCTTCCTCTATTGACAGGCCTTTTCTGGCTGCAAGTTCTTTCACAACCCTTAGAGCAATTTCTCCCTTGTCAAATATTCCATGGACGTAGGTGCCATAAACATCTTCCACTGATACCCCGTCAGCCTTCTCCTCTCCGTTCAACCGGTTTGAAAGGCTGCATAATGGTGTATGGGTTAGTTCATTTACCGTACTTCTTCCCATATGTATCTCATAACCTTCCAGTTCTAATCCGTTAAGTACCGATAACCTTCCGGTAGTATCTTGGAAGGTTCCATACACCTGAGTACGAACCTTTTCTTTCTCCAGTACCGTTTCCATAGAGAAAAAGCTCATTCCTCCGACTTCTCCTCCCTCTTCCACGCCATATGGGTCCAAAATCCTGCTTCCCATCATCTGAAAGCCACCGCATATACCAAAGATAATACAATCTCCCTGACGTTTCTTTACCGCAGCTTCCAGACCATTCTGTCTCATCCATTTCAAATCTCCCATGGTGTTTTTACTGCCGGGAAGGATTATCATATCGGGATAATGTAAATCCCTTACCGAATCCACATATCTTACAGATACACCTTCAATCTGTTCAAAGACAAAGAAGTCTGTAAAGTTTGATATTCTAGGGAAACGAATAACAGCAATATCTATCTGTGCCTCTTCTCTCCTGTCGAACCGGCTGGTGAGACTGTCTTCTTCCTCTAAAGAAATATTTATATACGGAACAACACCCACGACCGGGACATGTCCCCTATCTTCAAGCATGGTAATTCCCGGATCAAGAATGGTTTTATCACCTCGGAATTTATTAATAATAAGCCCTTTAACCCTTCCCTTTTCTTCTTTCTCTAATAGCATTAAGGTTCCAAGAAGCTGGGCAAAAACACCTCCCCTGTCGATATCCCCAACCAGTAATACCGGAGCATTCAGTAATTGAGCCAGACCCATGTTTACAATATCATTTTCCTTCAGATTAATCTCTGCGGGACTTCCAGCTCCTTCTATTACTATAATATCCGCTTGTTTTTCCAGTTCATGGAAAGCCTTCATGATATCCGGTATCAGTTCTTTCTTATATGCAAAATACTCTCTTGCCTTCATATTTCCGATTACTTCTCCGTTCACAATGACCTGTGAACCAATATCGTTAGTGGGTTTTAAAAGAATGGGATTCATCAGCACCGAAGGTTTTATCCCTGCTGCTTCCGCCTGCATCACCTGAGCTCGTCCCATTTCCAGGCCTTCCTCGGTGATGTAGGAATTCAATGCCATATTTTGAGACTTAAAAGGAGCTACCCTGTAGCCATCCTGCTTAAAGATTCTGCACAAGCCTGCTACCAGCAAGCTTTTCCCTGCGTTGGACATGGTCCCTTGCACCATGATTATTTTAGACATAAAAAAACCTCCATTGCCACTGAGGGCATGGAGGTAACTTTAAGCATAGTTCGAGACATAGTTCGACTTATCTTTCCATTCCAAACCAGTTACTCGTGGCTGTACAAGCTTCATTCAAGGCAGGTCTCCTGGCTGAAAGATCATCATTAACGGCAGCCTTCCCGATTAAAATCAGTGACGTATTTGCCGCAACTCCCTTATCACAGTGACGAGTTCGTACAGGATTTGCACCTGTTTCCCTTTTCATCAGAACCAAGCATAAGCTTTTCTGACACCTTGGATGTATTAAATTTTATTTCATGTAATTATATTATAAATTATTAATTTTTACCAGTACTTTTTCATTTATTTCGTATTCCTTTGGCCTGGTGCCATTTATAAGCTTCCTGATATGTGTATACATGTCTTTTAAGATACAAAACTTATTCCAATCTCTTCACAAATTTGGTATAATTGCAATAATTAGGAATGCAATTATCTTGATTACACCAAACATTGAAAGGATAAGAAATTAAGCATTATGAAAAACGAATTATTTACAATTGGACCTGTTACGGTATACGGATATGGGCTCATGATTGCTATAGGCATCATAGCTGCCTATACTGTTGCCGAATACAGAGGGAAGAAACAGGGGTTACAACATGAGCTTATTTTTAACTTAACTATCTGGTGCCTAATCGGAGGTATTCTTGGCGCGAAGCTTTTATACTATCTCACACAGTTAAAAGCAATAATTGCTGACCCCTCCCTGCTGCTTGATGTATCACAAGGCTTTGTGGTATACGGAGGAATCATTTTCGGAATCTTAGCCGGATTTTTATTCACCAAAAAGCACAAATTAAACTTCCTTACATATTTTGATTTGGTTATGCCCTCTATCGCTTTGGCTCAAGGTTTCGGACGTTTAGGCTGCCTTCTGGCAGGCTGCTGTTATGGTGAGAAAACCAACAGCTTTTTTCATATCATATTTACCGATTCGAAATATGCCCCCAATAACATAAGTTTAATTCCGACTCAGCCCCTTTCAAGTGCCTTTGATTTTCTAAATTTCTTTATATTAATATGGATTGCAAAGCACACAAAAGCTCATGGTCAGGTTGCGGGTTTTTATCTGACTTTCTATAGTGCGGGACGCTTTATCATCGAGTTCTTCAGGGGTGATTTGGAACGCGGAGAAATTGGAATCTTATCAACCTCGCAATTTATATCTATCTTTACTTTTTTAATAGGTATCGGAATCGTTATCCTCTGTGGTTTGCGGCATCGCAAAAATACACCGGAGCTTAAAAATGATGATGATATTGTATATTAACAAATAGCAATTAATACACCGCTGTTGTACCGACAGGAGTATAATATTATCATTTCTGACAAGATAATTATATTAAAATATCTGATGGCTGCCTTCTATAGCATCATCCATCCTTTTGTCGGTACATCTTCTTGCTGCCTCAAAGTCACGCTCCTTTAGACATTTATACAAGCATAACACCCCGTCATAAAGAGCATCCTTTCCATAGCGCAGGCAGTATCGCTTCCAAAGTTGTGTTACAACAGGCTTAAAGGAGATATAAATCAAAGGCATAATACTATTGCCGCCGATCACTGACATCCTATGATGAAAGGAAAAGGTTGCACTTACTGCCTCCTGAATGGATTTTGCTTCTTCTACTTCCTTTAGTATAGCTTCCAGTCCAAGAATATCATCATTAGCAGCATTCTTTATCACAGAATCCGTCGCTAGATGCTCCAGTGCCCGCCGGACTTCCAGGATAGAACGGATTTCGGATGAACTTAGGGTATCCCCGTGGTATTCCATGATTGCATTCAGAGTATTGATATTCCCGTTCTTACCATAATCTGCTACGAATACTCCTTGTCTTGGATGTATCTCTAAAAAGCCCTGCTTCTCAAGTTCTGCAAATCCACTGTTTACCACCGCCCGGCTAACCTGCATCTGCCTGGCAAGCTCTCTTTCAGGCGGCAGCTTACTCTGAGCAGGAAGCTGCCCTGATAAGATCATATTTCGGATTTCGCAGATAAACATCTCTTTCAGGCTTAAGGCATTGAGTTTTTGAAATTCCATATATGCTCACTTTCTGGCCCTGGTCACACCACGAGCCAATACTATTTTATCATACAATCTTACCAAAATCCAACAAACAAATATGTAATAATGACAATTTTTTTTTGCATGATTGCTAGTATTCCATTAATACCTTATAATAATATTGTTAAAAAATATACAGACATCTCTTGGCTGGACCAGAGGTATATTTTTATAAAATGAGCAGCAAGGCAGTTAAGCAGCTTATTATAAGAACGGTAATTCCCATAGCCGTATAAGTAAGTTACATATCAGCTTTATAAGCACAATCTCTTACAAAATGGTTGTGCAAAACACCAATGTTTATGCTAATCAAATTAATTTCATAAAAAGGAAAGGAGCGTGACACATGGAAGAATTTAAAGTTCTTGAGATAAAGACGAGCGTCTTTGCAGACAACAACCTACAGGCAGATAAGCTTCGAGAGGAATTAAAAGAAAAGAAGGTTTTTCTTTTGAATCTTATGTCCAGTCCAGGTGCCGGCAAGACAACTACTCTTACCCGCACAATCAATGCATTAAAAGATAAATTTCATATCGGTGTTATGGAAGCAGATATCGACTCCGATGTAGATGCCCGTACGATACAGGAAACAGGTGCGAAGGCCATACAGCTGCATACCGGAGGCATGTGCCATCTGGATGCAGAAATGACTCGTCAGGGCCTGGAGGGACTTGATACAGAAGGACTTGATCTTGTGATTCTTGAAAATGTAGGAAATCTTGTCTGTCCTGCTGAATTTGATACCGGTGCAGTAAAAAATGCAATGATTCTCTCCGTCCCAGAGGGGGATGATAAGCCGCTAAAATATCCGCTGATGTTTTCCATCTGTGATGTAGTATTAATTAATAAAGTAGATGTTATGCCTTATTTTAACTTTGATATGGAGAAATGTATTGCTAATATCAAGCTTCGTAATCCAAATGCTAAAATCATTCCTATCAGTGCCATAAAAGGCGAAGGCCTAGAAGACTGGACGGCTTGGCTTTACAATCAGGTAACTACCTGGAACGAATAATCAAACGGAAGCTTGAATTGCGCTAAGGCAGCGCAGGAAAGGAATCTATGAGTGAATTAAGACCTAAAATCGTAAAGCTGGCAAAAATGGTAGGCGGTATTGCCGGTGCGATGAACAAAATCGATGAAAATACCCCGGAATACTATTCCCTTAATTGCGTCGTTACCGATGAAATGGCTGATATTGCCATGATTATCGGCCTTCGTAAACCCCGTACCTTTGAATATGTGTTAAACCGTTCCGGAAAGAACAGAAAAGAAACACAGGCTATTCTGGACCAGCTTACCTATACCGGTGTCGCTAAGGTATGGAAGGACAAAGAAGATGGAAAAGAGCGCTATTTTGTAAATATCTTTGCACCTGGTATGTTAGAAATGATGGTTAATAACCGTGAGCAGTTAGCAGCTCATCCTGAAATCGGTAAAGCTTTTGAAGAATATACCAGAATACGTCTTGCGCCTATGGCTGCAAAATTCCCCCAAGGTATGGCAATGATGCGTGTTATTCCTGTAGAAGAAGCAATAAAGGATCTTCCCGGCACACAGCCATGGGAAAGGCTATCCTATTACTTAGACAAATATGATACTTTTACTGTATCCGATTGTTCCTGCCGTCAGTCCCGCCGTGTTTTAGACGAAGGCTGCGGACATCTTGAAAAAGATATCTGTATTCAAATGGGCGAAGGAGCCGAGTATTATATCAAAACCGGCAGAGGCCGCCAGATTACCAGAGAAGAAGCAAAAGAAATAATAAAATTTGCAGAAAATAATGGTCTGATGCATGAAATGCCTCATACCGATGGCCTTGGAGAATCAGCTGCTATCTGTAACTGCTGTAGCTGTTCCTGTTTCTCCCTGCGCCTTGCAACATTATTTAATACTCCTGATGCCATCCGTTCTAACTTTACGGCGAAGGTACAGAAAGAAAACTGCGTAGCCTGCGGACAATGTGTGGAGAACTGCCCTTCTAACGCACTTACCCTTGGACAGAAACTTTGCTCCAAAACACCGGTTACCGTAAAGGTTGAACCCACTGCCCGTGATCATATCTGGAGTGAACGTAAATGGAATGTAGATTATCGTGAAAACCGTAAGGATGTATCAGAGGAAGGTACTTCTCCCTGTAAGACTGCCTGTCCTGCCCATATCTCCGTACAAGGATACATAAAGCTAGCTGCTCAAGGCCGCTATCATGAAGCCCTGGAACTCATTAAGAAAGAAAATCCTTTTCCAGCTGTCTGCGGTCGTATCTGTCCTCATGGCTGTGAAAGTGAATGTACCCGCGGTGATATCGATGAACCGGTATCCATCGATGAAATCAAAAAATTCATTGCTGACAAAGAGTTGGATGGTTCTATACGCTATATTCCTCCTATGCGCTATAACCTTGGCAATAAAATCGCTGTTATCGGTTCCGGTCCTGCCGGTCTTTCCTGTGCTTATTATCTTGCCATCGATGGGTATCAGGTTACCGTATTTGAAAAGGAGGAGAAGCTTGGCGGTATGCTAACCCTTGGTATCCCCGCTTTCCGCCTGGAAAAAGAAGTACTGAATGCAGAGATTAATGTTCTTCGGGAAATGGGTGTGAGCTTTAAGACCGGAGTAGAAGTAGGGAAAGATATCACACTTAATGGGCTTCGTAAAGAAGGCTATGAAGCTTTCTATCTTGCTATCGGCGCACAAGGCGGAAGAAATCTAGGTGTTGAAGGCGAAGATGCAGAAGGTGTTATCACCGGTGTTGATTTCCTACGGGATGTCAACCTGGGAAGAAAAGCCGAGCTCTCCGGTAATGTTGTCGTTATCGGCGGCGGAAATGTTGCCATAGATGTAGCTCGTACCGCCACACGCCAAGGCGCTGCTGCTGTCAATCTTTATTGCTTGGAAAGCCGTCAGGAAATGCCTGCACTACCTGATGAAATTGAAGAAGCGGAGGAAGATAGTGTAGCCTTTAACAATGGCTGGGGTCCGAAGAGAATTCTGACTGAAAACGGAAAGGTAACCGGTGTGGAATTCAAACGCTGCCTTAGTGTGTTTGATGCAGAACACCG
Source organism: Anaerocolumna chitinilytica (assembly GCF_014218355.1). Classification (NCBI taxonomy): domain Bacteria; kingdom Bacillati; phylum Bacillota; class Clostridia; order Lachnospirales; family Lachnospiraceae; genus Anaerocolumna; species Anaerocolumna chitinilytica. Next base: position 2,582,066 of record NZ_AP023368.1, on the reverse strand, counting down.
TTTTGCTCCAAAATATGATGAAACCGATACAATCACAGTTGCTGCTGATACCGTCCTTCTATCCATTGGACAGTCCATAGAATGGGGTGGTTTACTTACTGACAGCAAGGTGGAACTTGGCAGAGGAAATACTGCCAAAGCAGACGCGCTGACCTTACAGACCTCTGAACCGGATGTCTTTGTAGGTGGTGACTGCTTTACCGGTCCGAAATTCGCAATACATGCCATTGCTGCCGGAAAAGAAGGTGCCATCTCCATCCATCGTTATGTTCAACCGGGTCAGTCTCTTGTTTACGGTCGTGACCGAAGAGAATATCATGCCTTTGATAAGAATAATGTAGCTGTAGGCGTACAGGATTTTGATACGACTCCCCGTCAGAAACCAGGCCATTCTCCGGAGAAAAAAGGAAGCTTTAGAGATGACCGAATGACCTTTACAGAAGAACAGTTAAAGAAAGAAACCGAACGTTGTCTTGGCTGCGGTGCTGTTGAAATCAACAGCTATATGTGCATTGGTTGTGGTATGTGTACTACAAAGTGTAAATTTGACGCGATCCATCTGGAACGTACTTATAACACCGTCCCCGATACCTATGAGAAGCTTCCCGTAAAAATGGCAGCAAATGCTATTGTACGTACCGGAAAAATTGCGGCTTCTACTATAAAAGGTGTTGGCAAAAGATAATAAAGTAATAGAGATACATATTTAATGCAATTGAGTAACATAAAACATAAGAAATACAAAACAAAAGCTTATTTCCAAATGAGCCAAAGGAGAAATAGCCATGCATGAGCTTGGTGTCTTGAATTCCATGGTACACACCATCGAACGGATTGTAAAAGAACAGAATGTAACGATAGTCCACAAGCTCGTTATCGAGGTAGGCGAACTCTCCGGTATCGTACCCAGATACTTAGAGCAGAGCTGGCCTGCCGCCTCCTACAAGACATTCATGGAAAATACAGAACTGGAATTAATCGTTATTCCGGGTATTGTAAAATGCAAAGACTGCGGCAGGGTATTTAATGCTGTATACAGTGATTTAAGCTGTCCTGACTGTAAGTCGAATGCCATGGAGATACTAGAAGGCGATGATATGATTATCAAAGAAATCGTATGCGATTAGAATGTACTACATAAGAAGGAAGGCTGAGGTGGATATAAGAACCCATCTCAGCCTTTTATATTACTCTTCTTCTTTTATTAAGGAATTTTCACTTCTATTTTTTCGTTAATCGGAATAGTTACTTCTTTCTTCTTTGCATCATATTTATGTGCAATTGGAGAAAGGTATATTACCTTTTCTTTTTCACTTATCAGATCCAGATAATATTTGCCGCTGCCTTCACCTATTGATGCAGTATAGCATTTAATTTTCTTACCGTTCTCATCCTCAGCCTCAAAGGTATACCATACATCTGAAAGCGAGTTATAATCATAATTACATTCAAGGAGCATATACAATCCATTAGAAATAATCCGATTAATCTTTATCTGCTTGTTTAAGTAAGAAAACTCATGATTAATTTCATAAATCTTTTCATGGTATAACTTATCCGGTGCATAGTTGAATTCAAAATCCTGAGAAAGGCTTTGGCTGTCCTTCTCCAGCTTATAATAAATTGTTATAACTATTTTAACTTTATTTTCTTCAAAACTTGGAATTGAATCAAAATTATCATCCCTCAAAACAGCTAAGTTCTTCCCCTGATACTCCGTTTTATAATCAATACTTTTATTCTTGACAGAAATAACAAGTGAATAGATTGACTGCTTTGAGATTACATTATTATTCTTTATAAGTTCATATTTTAACACTGCCTCATGATCTTCCAGAAAAACATCATAGACTTTTAATGTCAGTTCATTATTTGATATTGTTTCGATAGTGTTATCTGTATTACCTCTAAGCTGTTCATAGTTTTGATAGACCATATCCGGAAAAGAAGATTTTGCATTGCCGAATGCTCTTCTACTAAAGGATAAGGATAGAAATACTCCTACTAATATTAAACTGCATATCAGGACGACTAAGCCCGTAATTTTTTTGTTTTTTGAATATCTATCCTTTACCATAGCATCCACTCTTTCCTTTTAATGTTAATTGTATTTTATCATATATACATTATTTAACATATAAAAAGTTGATTTATGCTTAAAAAAAATTATTATTTTTCATACAAGAACTTCTCCGGCAAGGTAACTTTAAAGTCTCTGGCCAGATTTCGAAAGTCATCAACTTGAATAGTCTGCAGTTTACTTGGCTGCATGGACAGCATCTTTACAAGTATTTCTGCTGATTTTTCAACGGTATGCATGAGACCAAATGTCAGATCAAAATCTTCACCCGCTGCGAACATTCCATGATGAGCCCAAATGGCGACATCATATTCCTTCATCAACTTGCTGGTTGCCACTGCAATATCCCTTCCACCGGGCACCATCCAGGGCACCACTCCTATTCCTGACGGGAATACCACCGGACACTCAGTCGCCATTTCCCAGAGTTCTCTTGTAAATACTTCATCCCTTAAGGGAAGTACAAAGGTAAGGGCAATGACATTGGTGGTATGGGCATGATAAATCACGCGGTATCTGCCCTCTGTTGCAAGCATCTTAACTTCATGATTCATCAGATGGGAGGGCAGTTCCGAGGTAGGTTTGCCCCCGTTAACCAGTCCCCATACAACACGGTAATTCTCCCCCTTCTCATCCAGTTCTATCATGCAAAGGGAATCTTCCGGCTTAATGATAACATTACGGAAGAACTTACCGCTACCCGTTACCAGGAAATATTCTCCTGCCAGTCCTGGCACGCTTGTACCGATTGGCTGCCATTCTTTCACCTCAAAAGCTTCGCGTACAGCTTCCACTTCTTCTGCTTTTATACGATAAGAAAGATTTCCTCCGTTTCTCTCATGCCACCCTTGTTCCCAGCCATCATTAGCCATACGTATAAAGCCCTTTACAAATTCTGCTTCTAGAAATCTCATTTATTCAGCCTTCCTCTTATTCGTTATTTTGTTGTACAATCAATCAGAATTGTTCCGATTGTTCTGCTGCTTTGTACCTGCAGAAAATTCCTGCTTATTTATCATCGTAGGAACTCTTCATTCTCTAACTATTTTACTTATTAACTTAACGCTTTACCAGTACTTCTTTCTCATAGCTAACTATTTCTTCAAACCATTTCTTATCCTCTTGGACACCGCACTGCCTGCAATATTCCGCCCAGATATCTCCGAAGGGATATGTCTTTATCTCCTCCTGCAGTACCATAAGTTCTGTCAGACGATTTTCATCCTGAAGCTTTTTGAATAAAGCATTCGGCGTGCAAAGGGCATTCAGCAATGCTTTCTGCCAGCTGCGAAAGCCGATAACCCATGCGGATACACGGTTTATGCTTGCATCAAAGTAATCCAGCGCCATATAAACACGTCCCAGTGCTTCACAGCGTACTATTTCTTTTGCCATCTCTCTTGTCTCATCATCAAACAATAATACATGGTCACTGTCCCAGCGTACCGGTCTTGTTATATGTAATGCAATTTCCGGATAATAGCACAATAATGCCGGTATCTTATCGGACACTACTTCAGTGGGATGGTAATGCCCGTTATCCATTAACGGAAGACAGCCCTCATGGGTGGCGGCAAAGCTTAAGGTGAATTCAGCAGAACCTACGGTGTAGGACTCCACTCCGATTCCAAATACTTTCGATTCCACACAGGGTTTTACCTGGTTCTTGTCATAGGGCTCTGAGAGTATCTGTTCAATGGAATCTTTATATCTCATTCTTGGCCCCATTCGGTCTGCCGGGATATCCTTGTATCCGTCTCCTGTCCATATATTCATAACACAGGGTACCCCGGTTTCTTTTGCAAAATAATTAGATATGCGGATGCAGGCCTTGCCATGTTCAATCCAAAACTTTCTTGTCCCTTCATCCGGGCTTGAGAGTGTAAGTCCGTCTTTTACTTTATCATGAGAGAAGAAGGTAGGATTAAAGTCGATTCCCATATTTCTTGCTTTGGCAAATTCCACCCATTTGGCAAAGTGCTTCGGCTCCAGTTTATCACGGTCTGCATATTCACCATCCTCAAAGATTGCATAGCAGGCATGTAAGTTCAACTTCTTCTTTCCAGGCATCAGGCTGATTGCTTTGTCCATATCCTCCATCAATTCGTCCGGGGTTCTTGCCTTTCCCGGATAATTCCCTGTAGTCTGGATTCCTCCCGTCAAGGGGCCGTCATGGTCAAAACCTGTAACATCATCCCCTTGCCAGCAGTGAAGGGATACAGGAATATCCTTTAATCTGGCAATGGCGGCATCCGTATCAATGCCAAGTTCACCATATATTGCTTTTGCTGATTCGTATCTTTCTTTATTTACCATTCTATAACTTCCTTTCCATACTCTATATTCTAAATTCTTATATTTAATTTTTTGTAATAATTACTATTTTACAAAGCTATCCTAATGAATTCCTTACTTCTTTTTCTGTATTTTTTCTGAATCAGGGATGATAGGTAGCAATTGGAAATGACTGAAAGATACATTCCCTGGCCTCCTCAAGGCTGTTAAGCTCTCCTGCCGCTATCATCTGTGCTGCTATGTTTCCAGCTGCAGTTGCTTCGATTGGACCAGCATACACTATTCTTCCGGTAATCCTTGCTGTCAATTGGTTTAAATATTCTGCATTGGCACCACCGCCTACAATATGAATACAGTCGTAACTCTTACCTGTGATTTCTTCTATTTCCTGTATCGTTTTTCCGTAACATACCGCCAGACTGTTATAGATAACTGCAGCCACCTCAGCAATACCAGCCGGTACCTGCTGTCCTGACTCTCTGCAAGCACGCTGTACTTCCTCTGTCATATTTTTCGGTGCAAGGAACCGGTTGTCATTACAGTCAACCAGAGATTTTATACTGCACCTGGAGGCGGCTTCACAAATTTCACCATACCCCAAAGTCCTGCCAATTTCCTTTTTCACTGACTGTATCATCCACAGGCCCATGATGTTTTTTAAATACCGGAAGCGGTAATCATAACCTCCTTCATTGGTGAAATTATGTATTCTGCTTTCCTCGGAACAGTTTGCCTCCTTCTGCTCCGTTCCCATCAATGACCAGGTTCCGGAGCTTATATATACCGTATCTTCCTGTTTTAATGGTACTGCCATTACTGCCGAGGCTGTGTCATGAGTTGCAGGTAGAACCACCTTGCAGTTATATCCAATTTCCTTTTGTATTACTTCTTTCAGAGAACCCAACTCAGTTCCAGGATTCTTTATCGTCGCAAAAATCTGTAGTGGCAGCCCGAGCTTTTCTATCAGTTCTTTATTCCATTCTTTCGTTTTTGGGCTTACCAGCTGTGTTGTTGTTGCATTGGTATATTCCGATACTGCCTCGCCGGTAAGCAGATAATGAAAATAATCCGGTATCATTAACAGTTTATTTGCCCTTTTCAGCTGATCCGGCTTTTTCGTCTTTAGTGCCATCAGCTGATAGACCGTATTGAACAATTGCTTTTGGATACCACTTTCCCGGTATAGTTCCTCTTCTCCCAAAAAGCAATTTACTTCCCTGTCCATTCCATTTGTTCTGCCATCCCGGTATGCAACCGCATTTCCGATACGCTTATCCTTTTCATCCAACAGGACAAAATCCACCGCCCAGGTATCAATTCCAACACTCTCAGGAATTTTCCCAAGCTCCAGACACTTTTTCATTCCTGTCTTTATCTCTTCAAATAACCTGTCAACTTCCCAGATTAATTCCCCATCCATTTCGATCATGCCATTTGGGAAACGGTAAATCTCTTCTAACACCATCCTGCCGTCTTCCCTATGCGCAAGTATGTGTCTCCCACCGGATGCTCCTATATCGATGGCCAGATAATACTTATTCATTCGCCCGATCGCTCCTTTCTGTACTTACCGTGTTTTATATGTTAATCATATACATTTCGCATATATAAAAAAAGAACACCTTTTGTTTAAAAAAGTGTCCTCATTTGCCATCTGCCAGGTTCTTCTGGCTGACTCTGTATTTTCTTGGTGTAATACCATATTTCTTTTGAAATAACCGATGAAAATAACTGATATTATCATATCCCACTGCCATACTGATATCCAGTACGGACATAGAAGTCGTATTCAGCATATAGGCTGCCTGACTCAACCTTTTAGCCTGTACCAGCTCAGTATAGGTTCTGCCGGTTCGTTTCTTCACCTCTTTGGAAAGCCAGTAAAGATCATAATGAAGGCTCTCTGCAAGTTCTGATAATTCCCCGTCTCTGTAATGTTCCTCAATATAGCTTAATACTGTAAGAATTAACTTCTGCCGCCCGCTTTTCCCGTCTGTTTTCAACTTGTCCATGTAATTCATAAGCTGCAGGAATAATAGTCCCATAGTTACCTGATTGGTACTGCGCTTATTGGGCTGCTTATAGATAATCGACCAGATCATATTTTCCATGAGATTCTGTACCGGAAGAACATCTGATACCTTAAAATGCAGATATGCTGACAGCTCATTCTCACCCCTGAGGCAATCCACAATAAAATCACGAAGCATATTTTCCTCTGTGCCAATCATATTAAGCCCATAATGAAAGAATTCCGGAAGTATAATGAAATTTACTGCTATATCATCTTTTCCTGCCGGATAGATTTCCTGCGTTGCCTTTTGATTCAGGAATAGTATTTCTCCCTGCTGCAGTATGACATCTTCTCCGTTTATTACATGATGGGTACTGCCGGAACACATATAAATTACTTCAATGTAATTATGGGTATGCTTCGGAAAATGTATGAACCTGGTGTGTGTACGTACTTGGATGAGCTTACCGGCATCCAGCATCTTTTTTGCATCAATAATATTTGTCTCTGAAGACATGTACAGGTCCTTTTCAATCTCAGCCCTGCCAGACAATATTTTCTGTTCTTCCGGTGTAATGGTCTTCAGTTCGGATAGAATTTCTTCTCTCATGGCACACCCTAGCGCTTTCATGATTTAATCGGTACTTCTTACTTTATTCATAGTCCGGTATTGTTCCGGTGTTTTGCCGGTTACCTTTTTAAATACCCTAAAAAAATATTTAATATTATTGTACCCTACAGCTTTGGATATCTGGTAAATAATCTGGTCTGTTTCCTTAAGCAGATAACACGCTCTTTCTATCCTGATTCTCGTTAAATAATCCGCAAAATTCACACCTGTTTTCTTTTTAAATAAATGGCTGCAATAGCTTCTGTTCAGGTAAAAAAGAGAGGATACAAATTCAATGCTAACATCTTTCCTGTAATTTCTTTCTATATAGATTTTCATCTTCTCCGTAACATCATCAATAGCATAAACGCTGTTTATCTTCATGCTTAATGATATATTTGTAAAAAACCGTATCAAATACTCTTTTAACTCATCAAAGTGGAAAATCACACTAAAAATACGCTGTACACTCTGGGAATTCTCCTGTCCTTTTAGTGTATCGTTATATTGGCTGTATAAGGATTTCGTCTTTTGACACAAATCTGCACAATAGAATTTTGCTTCCAGTAAAGTACATTCCTCTTTATTCTGAAATACTTCAAAGAGATCTTCCAGCAGCGTACCAACTTCCTCTTTTTCACTTGCTTCCACACGGAACAGAAATAAGTCTTCATTTTCCCATATAACGGGCTTTTCGGATGAATCTTCTTTGGTACAAAAGTAAAAGCAGTCCTTCTCATTATACCTTCTTTGATTTAATGCCTGGACTGTTTCCGCAAAAGCTTCATTCAGCTGAATCAGGTTTTCCTTCGGAGAACTGATACCAATGGACAGGCAGACGGTATTATCTCTTAAAAGTTCTATGATTCCCTTACAGATATCTTTCAAATATGTATCCAGTTTCTGCGGCAGCGGTATGGGAAAAAATAAGAGCAAAAAGCCAATAAATTTATTATTCGGATGAGGGATAAAAATGGATAAGTCCCCATGCCCAATTGTTAACGCATAATCACATAGTTTGGAATTATCGAATACTTTAGTTGAGTGAATTGTTAATAACACTGACCTATGCATTTTCTCAATGATTTTCAGTTTCTCACTGGTCAATTCAAAATTTGTTGAATTATAACCCAGAATAACACTCTGAATCATATTCAAGTCGTAATAAAACTTTGTCTTTTGCTCTTCATCCTTTAAGGAAGCCAACTTTATTTCATTGCTTTTGGAGTTATCCAGCAATTCGACAGCTCGTAGAATTGCACTTTGTATTTCCTCCCTGCCAAAGGGCTTTAAAATATAATTAATAACATTCGCTTCAATGGCTGTTTTTGCATAGAGAAAGTCTTTGTAACCGCTAATGACAATAATATGAATATCCGGGTATACCTCGCGTACTCTCTTTAGCAGGTCACAGCCATCCATAGTAGGCATGTACATATCTGTTATCAGAATATTAGGCATCACCTGTTCAATCAGTTTTAATGCTTCTTCTCCATTTTCTGCTTCTCCTGCACAGATGATTTGCTCCTTTAAGGGCTCAAGTTTCTTTATGGTTCCCTTTCTGGTAAGTATTTCATCATCAACTATAATGTAGGTATACATAAATTCACACACCCTCCTTGATTATTGGCAAGTTCACTGTGATACTGGTTCCAATTTTCTCTTCGCTTGAAATCGTAAGCCCGTATTGCACTCCATAGTACAATTGGATACGGGAGTGGATATTTTTTAATCCAATACTCTCCTTGGTACGGTGTCCAAGGGAGGTAAAGGAAGTAGGCTTTGCCAAAGCCGTGCGAATCTGCTCAACCTGTTCAGGGGACATTCCCAAACCATTATCCGTAATTGATATACAGATGTTTTCATTCTCTTCATGAACTTTTATATGGATGTTCCCTTCTATCACACAGTGATTGAGTCCATGAAAAAGTGCATTTTCTACGACAGGCTGAATAATAAGCTTTAATATTCTGGTCTGGTATAAATGCTCTTCTATCTCGTAAGATACAGTAAAACTGTAATTATACCGTATTTCCTGGATGGATACATAATTCTTTACATGCTGTAATTCTTCAGCCAGGGTTACCAGTTCACTCTCCGTCTTGATTGAATACCTGAACATATCACCCAGTGCCAGGGCAATGGTGGAGATACTCTCAACATTTTCAATCTCTGCTATACTATTAATTGCCTCCAGCGTATTATAAAGAAAATGGGAATTAATCTGAGCCTCAAGGGATTTCATCTGTGTATCCAAAAGAATTAGTTTATTCTGAAATTCTTCTTTAATATAGCGGTTTATTTCAATTATCATGTTGTTGTATTCATTGTAGAGAACTCCGACTTCATCCACTCGGTTTAAGTATTTTCTCGAGGTAATCGGTCCTTTTTTACTCTTGTCACCCATCCGGTCACTCAAAGCAGTTATGGGCTTTGTCAGATATACGGAAAGAATATATGATATAATTGCCAGCACCACCGTACATACTATAACAAGAATAATCAGGGTAACTTTGGTGTAGTTATAGCGGGCAGTCAGTTCGGAAAGCGGAAGACTTAGCTTTATTTTCAGGTTATATTTCTTGGCAGGCAATTCCAGGACATATTGCTGTTTGGAAGATTTCTGGTTTACAATTGTTTTTTCATCGGAAGAATTATCCGTAGTATAGAGCAGGTTATTATTACCGTCTACCACAGAGAGAACTGCAATGTCGGACAAGGTGTTAATAGAATCCAGTTCAAAAACATCAGGGGAACAGTCGATAAACAATACCCCCAAAAAGTCATGGGTATTCACATCATACAACGCTCTGGCAAAGGAAATTGACCTGTCTGCATTTAGAATAAAATTTTTTGTACTGTTGTCACTGATATACAGCTTTCCTTTCAAAGCAACCGCATCCTTGTACCATTTATCCTCAAAAGGTTCATATTCATATTTGATATCTATGTTATTTCCCCAGCCATAACCTAAATTAACACCGCTGGGTGTAAAGATAAATATTCCATTGACAAAGTCATTGGTATAAATGATATTCTGGCAGGTAAAACGCATGTTGTTCCGGCTTTTTACGATATCATAATAGGTATAGTTACCTTCTTTCTCGTACTTTTTCAAATCATCTATTATGGAATAAGTATTTTCTGTATAAAGTTGAAAAGTTGAGGTCATATCATTAATTTCTGACAGCCGCTGGTTGATTTTATATTGGGCATTGGAACCTATGTTATCAAGGACGCTCATGGATTGCTCGTTGATAAGTACTGTATACCTGTAATAGACATAAGTAGAAATGAGGATAATAGGTATAACAGAAATACAGGTAAATATATACAAGAAACGTTTTCTTAAACTCATTTATTCTTATCCCCCTTATAAAAATCTAACAAAAGTATACCATAATATCGAACCAAAGTATACTAATTCTATGTTAAATTATAAATGTAGCAAAAATCAATTAGGAGGTATTTTATGAAAGCAAGGAAATTTGCAGCAATTTTTATGATGTTTGCCCTAATGGTGACAGCCCTGGCAGGCTGCAGCCAAAAGTCGGGAAATACCGGCACTACCGGTACTGACACTTCTGCAACAGGTAATACTGCAGGCACCGATACATCCGCCACGGATGCATCCGCTAAAGATATTACCATTACTATGATGTTATCCGGCACCCAAGCTGACAACGATTTTGAAACAGAGCAGCTTCCCAAGTTAGTGAAAGAGAAATTCCCCAATATAACACTTGAAGTTACCAAACTTCCGGATGACCAGTATTACACCACTTTAAAAACAAAATTAGCTTCCGGTGAGTGCCCGGACATTATTCTAGTACAACCCAAATATGCAGGTTCCAATTCCGTAATCGGTCTTGCACAATCCGGCTACCTCTTAGACCTCACAGGTCTTAATGCCTTAAAGCTTGCCGGTACTTCCGCTACAGATGTCATGTCTTATGAAGGCAAGACCTATGCCGTATCAGAGGGTGTTTCCATTCTTGGTACATACTACAACAAAGATTTATTTGCTAAGTATAATCTTTCCGTACCAACAAACTGGGATGAATTCTTAAAGGTTTGTGAAACCTTAAAAAGCAACGGTGTGCAGCCGATTGTTATGGGTGATAAAGATTCCTATGTCATGCAGTTTGGACTATACCAAATTGCTGCAAATACCCTTTACCCGAAGAACCCTTCTTATGATGATCAGTTAAGAACCGGAAAAACCAAGTTTACCGACAAGGATACCTGGGATAAAGTGTTGGAGATGTACAATACCTTATATGAAAAAGGCTATATCAGCAACACCTCTCTTGGACTTGGAGCCGCTCAGGCAATTCAAGAGTTTATTGATGGAAAGGCTGCTATGACCTTTGATGGTTCCTTTAATGCTTCCGCTCTTAGTGCAGCAGGTGCCGTTTCTTTTGAAAGAGGTTACTTTCCGTTACCTGGTAATGCTGCCGGTGAACAGATATATGCTTCTATGGCTCCCGGTGCAGGCCCTGCCATCTACTCCGGCACAAAATATGCCGATGAATGCAAGCAGATCTTAGAATACTGGTTCGATGGTAAGTCCGATTTATACAAAGCTTTTGCCGATACCGGAAGATTCGTTGTAACCTATGGCTACGGAGTAGACAAAAATAATCCATTATTCAGTTCTTTTATGGATTTATATAACCAAGGCAAAGCATTCTACTGGTGTAACCAGGGCTGGCCCTCCGGAACAGAATCCGAAATGGAATCACTGTTCGGCGAAATGATTGGTGGCCAGGGAACGAAGGTCTCTGATATCACTGCCGGAATGCAGCTAAAATTCGAAGAATTGTCAGAATTATCACAGTAACAAAATCGACTCTTCTTTAAAACTCAATAACTTCTTACAGCAGAATACCGGCCTCAGCCGCACACACAACAAATCTGACTGAGGCTGTCTGCTTCAATCCTTATAAAAAGAAAGCAGGATATGAAATGAAAAAAGTAAGAAAAACCAAATCACTGGTTATGCCAAGGAGAATGTATCTCTTCGTTCTGCCTGCCTTAACTTTGTTTTTAGTATTTTGGATTTTTCCGGTATTGCAGTTATTTTACTACAGCATAACGAATTTTAACGGAATTAATTACAACACATATAAGTTTGTAGGTATGAATAATTACATACGGCTCTTGAAAGAAGGCACTCTGCTAAATTCCATAGAGAATACCTTAAAGTATACCTTTATCATTGTACTTTTGTGTAATCTTCTTGGATTACTGCTGGCAATGCTGCTTAACTTAAAGATAAAAGGCAAGACCTTTTTTCGAACAGCTGCTTATATACCTGCTCTATTCAGCGCTATTGTCATTGGTTATATCTGGTCCTATGTATATATGCCAGAAAACGGAATGATTGCTTCCCTGGTGAATCTTTTCGGTATGGATTCATCCAAATTAAATATTCTAGGTAATTTCAAAACTGCCCTATTCGGTATCTCCATTGTGGATGTTTGGAAGAATGTAGGTACTACAATGATAATATATTTAGCCGGTCTGCAAACCGTAGATGACAGTCTCTTGGAAGCCGGCCGAATCGACGGCTGCTCCGAATGGGGGATTATCCGCAGAATAAAGATTCCTTTGATATCTGCTACTATTACGATAAATGTTGTTCTAACAGTAATAAGCGGCTTAAAGGCCTTTGACTACTCTTTCATTATGACCAACGGCGGCCCAGGTAAATCCACCAATACTTTAATGTATACTATCTATAAAATTGCTTTTACGGACCAGATGATGGGAAAAGCCAGTGCCTTCAGTGTAGTATCCTTTATCGTAATTATCCTGATTACCATCGCCATGCTGGTTGTATTAAATAAAAAGGAGGTTGAACTATAATGAGTAAAAAAATCAGCAGAGGCATTATCTACCTTTTCCTGATCTGTTATGTGGTTACTTCGGTTTCCCCCCTTATCATTGTATTATCCAGTTCTTTTCGTTCCGTAGGTAATATGAAATCGCCTCTTATGTTGTTCAATGAATTTAAACTGGAAAGCTACCTCCGTGCCTTTACCAATATGAATTATCCCGGTGAGTTATTAAACAGTGTCCTGACCACCGGAGGTTCTGTTCTGGTTGTTGTAATTATTGCCTCCATGGCTTCTTACCCTATCTCCAGAATCAAGAGTAAATTAAGCCGCTTCCTTTACTACTTCTTCATTGCAGGCCTTGTAATTCCCGCCCAGATGGTAATTGTTCCGATTGCACAGACCTTCGGCCGTCTTAATATACCCAATACCAGATTTACACCTATGATTATGTTTATTACCTGCAGTCTGCCCTTCTCCACCTTCTTATTTGCCGGTTTTATTAAAAGTGTTCCGGTAGAGGTAGAAGAATCCGCCTTTTTAGATGGTGCCGGGCTCCTAAAGCGTTTTTCTATAATGGTATTTCCACTATTAAAACCAGCCACCGTATCCGTTATTATTACCCAGGGGTTATGGATATGGAATGACTATTTCTTCCCTATGGTATTCGTATCAAAGTCCTCCCAATATTCACTTCCTGTGGGAATGATTCAATTCCTGGGGGATAGGGAGAATCCAGCTCAATGGAATGTACTTTTTGCCGCCTGTATCTTATGTGTATTGCCTTTAATCCTGCTTTTCGCTTTCCTCCAAAAGCAATTTATTAACGGTATTGCCGCAGGTGCTGTAAAAGGATAAACAGGAGGTTAATAATGAATCATAAAGAATTTGAAAAGGCATACAGCCTAAAAGAATACAGCATTTCACCCTTCTGGTTTTGGAACGATAACATAGAGGATGAAAAAATGCTGGAACAGCTTGCCATCATGCACCGGATACATGCAGATGCCCCAATCATACATGCCCGGAGCGGGCTCATCAATGAATATCTGAGTGATGACTGGTTTGAGAGAATAAAAACTGCGGTGACATATGCTAAAAAGAATGATATGCAGATTGTACTATATGACGAAGATAATTGGCCAAGCGGAAATTGTAATTTCACACTTACAAAACAGGAAGAAAGCCGAGAGCATCACCTTGAATTTCATTGCCGCAGTATAAAGAAGGGAGACACTTATCATGCCAGTACGGCAGATGAGAATTATCTGAATATTACCCTTATAAGCACAACAGATGGGGATAATTACAGCGGTAACACGGAAGACACCTATCTAAATCTGTTGTCTCACTCGGATAAAGACGGAAATATAGTTTATACAGCTTTAAAATCAGGCCTCCTATATGAGGTAATTTTAAAAGTTAATGCATATGAACCCTTCGGTAAATTTTGCATCGACTATTTAAGCAAAGATGCCATCCAAAAATTCATAGAATCCACTCACGAAAAATATTATACTCATTTTAAAGAAGATTTCGGAAAGACCATTACTGCTGTCTTTATGGACGAAACCAGATTCTTCAATGCGATTCCCTGGACAAAGGAATTACCTGCTGAATTCAAGAGGCGAAAGGGTTATGAGATTGCCCCTTATCTGCCTTTGTTAATATATGATTCCAAAGAAAGTGCACTGTTTCGCTATGACTATTACGATGTTATATCGGATATGTATAGAGAAGCTGCTTTTCAACAAATATATGACTGGTCGGAGGAACGAAACATAAAAACCACCGGACATCTTCTGGGAGAAGAAAGTCTTGCCTCCCAAGTCCGATTTAACGGAGATATCATGCGGCAATATGCTGCTTTTCATATTCCTGGTATCGACCATCTGGGAAATGGCCTGGGAAGCCTGGATGCGAAAATCTGCGTCAGCGCTGCCCGAAATTACGGTAAAGACCGAATATCCTGTGAAGCCTTTGGAGCCTCCGGATGGGATATGGAATATGAAGATATGATAAAAATCTCAAACTGGCTCTTCCAGCAGGGAATCAATTATATTATTATCCACGGCTTCTATTATTCCATCAGAGAGGAAAGAAGCAAGGACTGGCCTCCCTCTTACTTTTACCAATGGCGCTACTGGGACAGCATGGAGAATTACACCAAGATGGCTTCCCGAATGTCCTATATGCTAAGCGGCGGTAGGAACGAAGCAGATTTATTAGTGTATTATCCGGTAGAAACCTTCTGGACACATTTTAAGCCCGACTTTACCATACAGACCTGCTATTTTAAGGAAGGACCGAATATAAAGGATGATACCGCCGAAAAAATGGACAGAGAATTTCAATACTTGTGCAGTATGCTTATGAATAAGAACTTGGACTACGATATCTGGAATTCTGATGCTGTATCGAATTTCAAAGTCCTGAATGGTAAATTAGTAAATATCCTTACCAGTACTTCTTATTCTGTGGTTATACTCCCCTTTGTAGAGCTGCTGCCGGAGGAAGTAACTATACTCCTAAATGAATTCCTGTCTCAGGGAGGTACTGTTTTAAATTATAAATCCAACGACATAAAGTCTGTTAGGAAATCCGGAAAGCATCCCCTTGAAGCTGCTCTGACATCCTTACAAGAAGATAAATGTATTGCTCTTGGTCATTGCAATGAAGTCATAGAAGAATCCAAAAAACATCTCAAACCTTCTTATGAAATAATCGATGGAGAATCGGAAACTTACAGGACCCAGATGAACTACCCTAATCGTATTCATGATCCTTATCTTCATGATGGGGAAAATGTATTCGGTATCGGTATTACCCGTTACCTCAAAGATGGCAGACGTATCTATAACTTCACGAATTACAATGACCGTGATGAGTATGTGAGGGTAAAGCTCTTCTCCCTGAAACCTCCTGTCCTTTATATCCCTGAAACCGGAGAAGAAAAAGAAGTACAGCAATATTCTTGTAACAACAATGAAACTATCATTGGCTTCAATATTCCCAAAAACCGCACTTACTTCCTGGTGGAAGAGCTGGATTAAGAAGCAAAAGGGGCTGTTGTAAGATGAACTCTGCAGGATATGATTAGCCATATACTGAGTCATTTTACATCAGCCCTTCTTTTTTCAGATTCCTTTACTAGCTTTCTGTATAAAAAAATTTATTCACTTTGTGCTCCTCTACACCTCTAATTCCGTCACTTCTTTTTTATACTCTCTTTCTCCTTCCTTTTTATCATGAAGGGGATTCCAAACCTGTGCAAAGAAAGGATCAACCTTTGCTCTGGCAGAATAATTCCAACTTGTTCGTTCACATTCCGGACACCAGTGTCCCCCTTCCAATACAAGACGGGGACTGGCTTCAAATTCATGTCCAAAGGCACACTTAAAGTTAAGTTTCCCCTTCCAGTCACCCTTTTTCATCGTTGTAGATTTACATTCGCCTCCCCGGAATTTAGCAGCATCTTTTATGTCCTCTATATCAAGTTCATCTTCCTGCTTTGATTCATCGTAACCATGGTCAATATGCACCACCTTATCCCAGTTTTTAAAGTGTTTAAAATCATTGATATTTACCGGAATTTCTTCCCAGGCCTTTTTACTTCCCCAATAGGCATCAATGTGGTCACCCATATTCTGCTCGATGAAACGGACAGTACCGTGCTCCGTTCTGGCATCCTTTATAAACATCTTCTTCATGATACTTCCCATGAGTTTCTGCCCTCCGGGTAGTTTGCACATAACCCTTGCAACTGTCGCAGTTAATCCGAGATTTTCTAAATAAGCATCGTAAAAATACTGCATGGAATCATGTCTGAAATGCAGATGTTTCTCCAGTTTATCCGAATCCAGATAAAACTGCCCATGGAAGTTTCTCGTTGCATACCACTTAGGTTCAATGACATATTTTAAATCTTTAAATCCAATAGCTCCATACAATTCCTTATACATGGTAAAAGTATCTACCCTACAGCTTTCTCCTCCGCCGATGTTATAAATATGTCCCCAGAAATCTTCTGACAGTTCACCGGTGTAATGAAAACGTGCAAGATTTCCAAGGAGTATTCCCGAATCCCTGTCAGATACGTATTCCAGCACATTATCCAGGCAGTTATGAAACATAATGGCATCCTTTATCTTACTCATGGCAGGCCCCATAATTCCAGTCTGTCTTAAGCTGGCCCAATATTTCAAACCCGATTCAATGAGGAGACGTTCTGCTGCTATTTTAGATACGGCATAATAATCATAAACACTAGGTTTTAAGGGATCGCCCACTCTTCCCCAATGAATAGGCGGCATACGATCTCCTGTTTCCGCTATGGTACCAATGGATACTACTTTTACTTCCTCCATTCTTCCCTGTTCTTTGATAGCCTCTATAATATTTTTCATGGACCCATAATTAATCTTCATGGCAAGTTTTGGTTTGTAATCAGCCACCGGTGATACCAGGGCTGCTACATGGAGAACAATATCCGCATTTTTGATACACTTATATACATCTTTATAGTTGGTAAGATCACCCCAAACAATAGTAAGACCTTTTTTATTTTCAAATTCTTTCATCTTCAATCTGTCCGCTTCGGTATCCAATACTAAAACAGTAATATCCTGCTTATCCGCATCCTTCAATAATTCCTTTAATCCGAGAGACCCCATACCACCCGAGGCTCCGGTCAATAATACTCTTTGTTTCATCCTAAATTATTCCCCTTTCCTAACAAGCACTCTTTTGCTTGACTTATTATTTATGTAGCTATATAATAACTGACACACTGTCTATTTTACAACCACCAGTTGTTTAATTATTGACGTTAGATAGACAGATTCAATAAAAATGTCATTAAACGAACATTCTCGCTAAAATAAACCATAAAATAAATTAGAAAGGAATAACATCCATGAAGAAAAAAGAAAATCAACGGATAATGCTTACGAAAACCCTGCTTAAAAATAGTTTAGTTGACCTGATGCATACAAAATCCATCAATAAAATTACCATTAAGGAGCTCTGTGAAAATGCGGATATCAACCGCTCTACCTTCTATCTTTACTATACAGACCAATTTGCCCTGTTGAAGGAAATCGAAGAAGAACTCTTGCTTCAAGCCAGGGAACATTTAAAAAACATTGACTCCAATTTAGACAATCTCCATTATCTAAAGGAATTACTGTATTATATGAAAACAAATTCCAATATTTTTTATACACTTTTATGCTGTCAGGAAAATTTGTCCTTTCAAATTTCTTTTATCGAAACCTCCATCCATAACTTAAAAACTAACCTGTCCCTTAAATGCGAAGAAAAAATCTCCGACTATATTTACCGTTATTTAACCATGGGGTGCTTAAGTATAATTATAAAATGGTTTGAAGACGGTTTTGATATGAGCCCTGAAGAATTGGCGGAAATGATTTTCCGATTGTCCGATAATGCCATTTCTATTTATGATGGCGGTAAGTAACCCTTCATAATAACCAATTGTAATATTGTTTTAATCATTGCAATCCTTTTTTAATTATCACAGTCTTGTTTTACTGTGTATAAACTATATCTTATGGAAATGATAGTTTACCTGGTTCCCATGAGAAGTGGAACGTACGCCTGCCAGGCGCAACTAAAAATAACGGAGATTGCAGAAAACTGAAATCTCCGTTATTTTAGTCAGCGCCAATACATCCAGCCTTTATACATCTAATAAATCTCAACTTTGTTTTTAAGCCGTCATTTTTTCGTCAATCACTGATAGTTATATTAATATTCAGGATACTTATTAAGCAATATCTTCCTGTCAGGAAATAGCCCTTACAGCTTCATTTGCCTCAGCTACTGCGTTCAGAGCCCGTCTTGCCTGAAGTGCATCCCCGATAACATATACCGGAATATCCTCTTCCTTGCAATAGGTTTTAATATCATCAAATCCTCTTGATCTGGAGCCTATTGCTACTACAACACTGTCACAGGGAATTTCCTCAATATTTCCTTGTCTCTCAACCACAACGGCGTCATTTCTGATTTCTATACATTTAGCATTTGTTACTGTCTGTACTCCTCCGGTATAAAGGCTCTCCATAACACATATGTTTCGAAGTTGCCCCAAATCCTTAGCCACTTTATCAAGCATTTCTACCACCGTAATGCTGTCAGTACTATTATGGATGTACTCGGCAACCTCAAGACCCACAAGTCCTCCTCCGATAACTACTGCTCTTCCGGTTACTCTGCTCTTTCCAGCGAGAACATCATGGGAATTCGTAACATGAGGCAGTGTGGCACCGGGAATTTTCAGATCAATCGGAGCTGAGCCAATGGCTATAAAAACTTCATCCGGCTTAAGTTCTCCTATAAGCTCTTTGGTAACCGGAGTATTCAATTTTACTTCCACACCTTCCCTCATTACTTGTTCCGCCATAGCCAGTGCTGCTTCCTTCATTTCTCCTTTCCTTGGAGCTTCTCCCGCAAGAGCAAACTGTCCTCCCAGAGAGGAAGAGGCTTCGCAAAGTACCGGGCTATGTCCCCTTTTCTTTAACTGAAGGGCAGCTTCAAGACCGGCAATTCCGCCTCCAGCTATTAATACCTTCTTCGGGTTCTCTGTCATACTAAACTGATATTCCTCTTCTCTTCCAAGGGCAGGATTACGTAAACAAGTAATAAAAGGCATTTCGGTTGATACAAAACCGTCATAACAACCCTGATTGCATCCTACACAGCGGACTATGTCCTCTGCCTTTCCCGCCAGGGCTTTATTGCAGAACTCCGGATCCGCGAGTTGGGCACGCCCCATTACAACCATATCCGCCTTGTCAGATTCCAGAATATCCTCTGCCTGGGAAGGATCGTTTATTCTGCCCACGGCTATTGTTAACATGCCGGTTTCTTTTCTGATTCTGGCCGCATTGTCCACGTTAAAACCTCTGGGCAAATCAATGGGCGGAACTTCGTATTTAATGGCGGCGCTGGAGAAATTTCCTCTTGAAACGTCCAGTACATCTACTCCGGCAGTTTTTGCCATCTTGCAGAATTCGATAACTTCTTCAATAGTAAGACCGCCATCCAAATAATCATCCTGTGCATCCAAACGCATAAACAAAGGCATATCCTCCGGTATGTTGGAACGAATAGCATCGATACATTCCAGCAAAAATCTGGCTCGGTTCTTAAGTTCACCGCCGTATTCATCTGTACGCCTATTAAAATAAGGGCTTAGGAAGGAATGAGGCGTATAATTATGCCCTGCATGGAATTCAATCACGTCAAATCCAGCCTCTACCGCTCTTCTAGCACTGTCTCCAAAAGCCTCCACCGCTTCTTTAATCGTATCAAGACTTGCTCCCGGCAAGGTGAATTCCGTTCCCGGTATAGGCATCGGACTTGGAATAATTATCATCTGGCTTTGGTCGCTTCCTACTGCAAGGCCGCCCAACCATAATTGGATTCCGGCTTTGCCCCCTTCCTTATGGATAGCCTCCGTCAAATCTTTCAGTCCGGGTATATATTTATCTTCACTGATAGCAAGAAATTTCTTCGGGGCAGCTTTACTGTATACAGAACAAACCTCGGTAAAATTCAGCCCACAGCCTCCCTTCGCTCTGGCCGCCTGATAATGAATTAACTGCTTCGTTACAAATTTATCCTCCGTTGCCATTTTTGTTCCCATGGCAGGAAATACAATTCTGTTTTTTAACTCCATTCCTCTTATCCGAATAGGACTAAATAAGTGCTTATAATTCATGAC
The DNA here is from genome assembly GCF_014218355.1 of Anaerocolumna chitinilytica. Lineage (NCBI taxonomy): Bacteria > Bacillati > Bacillota > Clostridia > Lachnospirales > Lachnospiraceae > Anaerocolumna > Anaerocolumna chitinilytica. The sequence continues at coordinate 2,561,477 of NZ_AP023368.1, read as the reverse complement.
CCTTCTCCTTTTATGTTTATTTTATGTGTTCAGGCTTATTTATAGAGAATATAGAAACTTTTCCTGTTGTCTGAATTATAATACAAGGATTTGTTTAAATCAATATGTTTAAAACAATTTGTTTTAATATTAACAAATAAAAAGCACCGCAGTAATTTATTACTTACGGTGCTTACATTTTTATTAGTATCCATTTAGTTCTGCCTACTGATGAAGCATCAGTAACAACTGTCTGATATAAGCGATTCTGTTTTCCCTGCTATTTAATAATTCAGAATCAAAACTGGTAATACCATTATCCTCTACCGGGTAATTAATGGCAGACCAGAAAAGGATATGATTATACAAAATACCTTCGTTCTTATTTATATATTTATCCAGCAGAACATTTATTTCCTCTGTCATTTCATTGGATACCTTAAGTATCCTCTCCGATGTTTCGTCGTCTCTTTCTTTCGCATCTCTCAGAAGGACAGTAATACCGGGATACCTGATAATGTATTCCATAATTTCATTAGCCACAGTAATTAGTTTTTCTTCTGCCTCCAGAGTAGTATCGGTCATAATGGCTGAGATGGAGAGCGTATTGGTGATGTAAAGTTCCCGTACCTGCCGCATCATTTCTTCCTTGGTGCGGAAATAGTAATTAATCGCACTTACATTAACTTTTGCTTCCTCCGCAATGGCTCTGACAGAAATATTCAGGGATCGTTTTTTCCCAATCAAATACAGGGCTCTGTCCAATATATTTTCTTCAATACTTTTTAATTCTCTCAATTTAAACCTCTTTATCAACTTCCCTTTCCCATTTTGTTGAATGAATTGGGATTTTATTTTTTAAAATTATAACATAATACTTATTACTGATAAAGAATTTTTCTCTCTTTTAATTGATATGAGTATAAGCCATACTTTACTGCTTTCATTTTTACATTGATATGGATATTCTCTTAAAATTAAACTTAAGATAAATGCTCTGCCTTACTGCTTTTTGATTTAATATATCTATATATTTTCCAAATCACCGTTGTCCATATAAATACCTGTATAACAAGGAATCCTGCAAAATAATATTGTAAACCAAATAATAAGATTACTATGATCATCATTACAGCCCAGCCGATAAAATACCAAACAATTTCTTTACTTATAGTTATTTTATCTGTATTTCCAACCGTACTAACGGTATTATCTTCCCTATTAAATCTCGTGCTATTAATAGTTTGAATTTCGCTTTCACTTGTATTTATGGATTTGCCCTGTTCTCTTAGCAACTCATCCAGTGAAATACCAAAAAAATCCGCAATTTCAACCAGCTTTTCAATTGCCGGATATGACTGGTCCAATTCCCATTTTGATACAGATTGTCTTGTAACACCCAAAACTTCTGCAAAAGCTTCCTGCGACAAGTATTTATTCTTCCTTAATTCCTGTATCTTATTACCTAATGTCATCTCCCACACCTCCTATAGCTATTATAACATAATTACCGTTATCTTCCACCAAGCAGCGGTTGATTGTTGTCAACTAAAAGTTGCTAAGCGGCCGCAACCATTTAAGTTTATAAAGACTATAGAGAAGGTTGTATTATATTTCCCTGAGAATCATCATGTTCTGGCAGTTCTTAATTTAATCTATACCTTTGATGAAATTCTAAAGAACTAAAATCATTCTTCTATAATGTAGACTTCAAGAATTTTATCGGCATATTAAAATATGATGTTCTCATCATTTTTAATCCTATCCTGAATCTCATCGGCTGCTTTTAAATACTTAAACGCATTCTGATAATCCTCCATGGAAGAATATATTTCACTCATGCTCTTGTTGGCAAATATCAGGAACCAGGAATCACCCACAACGGACATCTTCTCAATACCTTCCCTGACAGCTTCTGCTGCTTCTAGGTTTTTGCCTAATTTATTAAGGATAAGACCTTCATACACCTTGGAAGACCACATATTGAGATAATCGAATTTATGTGTCTCATAGACAGGATAATCCACTTTTAGGATTTCTTCAAAGGCTTGTTCGTACTTTTCCATTAGAAAATATGCTCTTGCTCGAATTAGATGAAAGATATAAATTTCTTTACCATAATAATATTTGTTCTTATCTGCATAGAGAAGTGCTACCTCCGCCTGGTTATTTTGGACAGCCACTATTCCCTTCATTGCATATATTCTTGCAAGGCAGGGATTATCATTGGTGACCGTTGCAAACTGCAAGGCCATTTCAATGCTGTGCTCATATCCATCAGAATTATGTGTTAGATAATAGAAAATTGCATCAAGGCGGTAAATTTCACCTGTCTTATAATAAACCGATGTTTCTTCAGATAAACCTAAAGCTGCTTTTATGGCTATCGCCGCCTGTTTTAAATCCCCCACAGCAAACAGGATAATAAGCTTATAATAGTATAATTCGATTTCAAATAATGAGTCTTTATTGATACTTTTACGATACAATTCAAAGGCTTTTTCTGAGATAACCAGACATTCTGTGTAATCAAGGTTCTGATAAAAAGTTTTGGCTAATTCAATGTAAGCTTTGGCTGCTTCTAACAAAAATTCCCCTCTGCTATAATAATCAATGGATTCCTTCAGATACTTTTGTGCCTCCGCCTGTTTTTTCTTCCCTGATAAGGCTGCCCCCAGCTTAAATAAGATATCCGCAAATGGTTTACCAGTATTGTCAGAAATCTTTTCGCTAAGAATTACATTGATTTCTTTTTCTGCTTCTATTAAGCAGTCTTTTTCTATTAATTCATCTATCCGAACCACTTGCGCTGCCAGACTTTTAGTTGCAGCCTCCACCGATATAAAACTCTTATCCCGGTCTGATGAGTCTTCTAAAAAATAGGTTACCGGACGATTCAAACGGTCCGCGAGATATTTTAAGGTCTTAAGAGATGGATTCGACTGATTATTCTCTATTTGACTTAACATGCTCTTTGTGAGTTCTTCGCCGGCTAACTCAGTCTGTGTCATCTTTAACTCTTTTCGTAAAGCCTTTATCTTCTCACCTGCAGTAATCATTTCTTTTCTAACTCCTCCGCCCTATAATGTTTAATATTATTTAACTACATTCAAAAAACCTTTTTGCTTTTGTTTCCCTGTATATAATAAAATATATTAAATTAGATTTATTTTTATTTATGCTATTCGTTTTAATAATGATAGGATATACAAATTTCAATCATGTTAAACATTATTATACTCTAACTGTCGTTATTAATCAACAAATCATAATTATAAAATTATATTAAACTTGATATTGACAATTAATAGAAGAATGCATACAATAAGTTTAATAATATTAAACTTATTGTATAAAAGGGAGACTTGCATATGAATACAAATCTTAACATTTTAACGAAACCCGTAAAAGAATCATCCGATGTGGCAGTACATGATAGAGAAAACTCTAATATCTTACGTTTTCTATCCGCTAAGACCTTCTCGTTGCTTGGAACAAATTTATATACCTTTGCATTAGCACTTTACATCCTGAAAACAACCGGTTCCGGAACTTCTTTTGCTATCAATGTGCTGATTAGTATGCTGCCAAGAATCCTGATTGGTCCCTTCGCCGGAATTCTGGCGGATAGAGTAAATAAGAAAAAACTGACAGTCGTTTTTGATCTGATCAGCGGCGGGGTTATGTTTTCTCTTGCTGCATTTGCACAGATTTATGGGCTAAAAATCATGTTTATCTATACAGCGAATCTATTCCTGTCAATCCTTAATATCTTTTACGATACTGCGATGAACTCTGCTATCCCAAGCCTTGTAAGCAGTAAGAAACTTGTTAAGATTAATTCCTTTACCGCAACGTCAAGTTCTATGGCAGGTATACTCTCCCCAGTTATTGCAGGTGTTATATATAGCTTAGTCCCTATTAAATTATTTATTATTGTGAATGGTATTTCCTTTTTAATATCATCTATTCTGGAAATAAAAATTGATTTTAACTATAATTCGGATGAAGATAGGAATACTCAGTGCAAGATAACTTTCCAAACAGTAAAAAAGGACTTTAAAGACATATGGTGCTTTCTGAAAGAGCAAAATGAGCTGATGCATCTGTTAAAATACCTGTTGATTATTAACTTCTTTTTACATGCTTTCATAAATGTTCTATATCCCTATCTGATAAATCACGTATTACACTTGGCTTCTGTTCAATTTGGTGCTTTTCAGGCCTTTTATTTTGCAGGTATGATCGTTATATCCGTTCTGATTGGGAACAAAAAAGAACAGAAGAATACGAATATTGGAAGAGGAATCCTATTAACCGGCATAATCTCATTCCTTCTCGGAATTCCAAGCCTTGGGGTTTCTGTACTTACAGGTAATTTTATAATTACTATTTATAATATATTTCTTATCTTTACGATGGGTGCCGCACTAACCTCAATCAATATCCCGGCCATGGTTGCAATCCAACGTATGACACCTGAGGCTATGAGAGGAAGAATTATGGGAGTGCTTGGCATTTTAATGGCAGGCATTGCTCCCCTTGGAATTTTACTCTTTGGTATAATAATTGATATGGTTCATCCATTTATCCTGTTTTCCCTTTCAGGGATATGCATCACAATTACCGGACTGCGTCTTTCCAGAGATAAATCACTTATATTTATTCAAAAATCAGAAGCCGTTCAATCATAAATAATTGTATCACGCAGTTTTCAATTGTTTTCATGAGATACCTGAGAATCAATGAGATCATAATGCCGGTTGATAGCTTGTATCCCACGGGAAAGATCTTTTATCACAAGTCCTCTTAACATGTCTTCATGGACATTCATGAGCTGCTGAGCAGTTTCAGGACTAGAATTGGTAATTACTTCTTCAATTTGTCTTCTGCAAACGCTGGATAGAGAGGCCATAATACTAATAATTAAGGTATTACCGCTGCCTTCGGTAATTTTATCATGGAATTTTTTATCCAGCAGTACCTTTTCATCCCCTATACTATTTCCCATACACTCTGTTATATCGGCAAGTTCTTTTAAGTCAGAATCAGACATTTGCTGAAAGGCACAGTCATAGGTATAAAGCTCAATAGCACGGCGCAGCTTGCTAATCTGGCAGTAATCAATTTCCTTCATCAGCAGCATTAATTCCATGGATTCGATAAGACTTTTCTCTATGTTAGCAATGAGATAATTCCCGGAGCCTTGTCTGCTCTCAATCATACCTAAGGCGTCCATAATTCTTATTGCCTCCCGGATAGAATATCTCCCTACTGACAGAACTTCCGCCAGCTCCCTTTCGGTAGGCAGCTTCTCACCGGAATGTAACTCGCCCTTTGCTATTCGTTCTTTTACATAAGCTATAACTTTTGTATATTCTCTGTTCTCCATCTACTACCTTAAATATCCTTTTCTTTTTTCAATAAATTCTGATATCAAATGAGTGCAGGCATCAATACCGATCTCTCCGCTATCTATCGCCAGATGATAATTTCTTGAGTCTCCCCATTCCTGATCTGTATAAAATTTATGAAAAGAAGCCCTTTGTTTATCTATCCTTTCAATATACGTCTTCATATTCTTCTCTTCTATTCCGTATACTTCTCTGACACGCTGTATCCGTTTCTGCATGTCAGAATGAATAAATACGCTTACCATCTCCTTTTCCTCTTTAAAAATATAATTACCGCACCTTCCTATCATAACAAAGTCTTTCTTTTCGGAGATGCTCCTAATTAAATCAAATTGCAGGCGGCCGATATTTTCAGAATAGCTATTCATGGCTATGGCATATAAAAGGCTGTTTACTGGTTTTTCATCATAGAAAGAAATGATTTTATCATAAAAGCCTTTTTCCTTTGCTGCTTTTACTAGTGCCGCTTTATCAAAGAAGGGTATCTGATATTTGTCAGCCAGGCTTACTCCGATTTCATGACCACCGCTTCCATATTCTCTTCCAATTGTAATTATCATATTAATCTCCTGCAAGTTTACTTGCGAAACTGCTTAAATTTCTCCACTCTAACAAACACCCAGACCTATGTATGCCAATATCACAAGTTCCTTCATCCACATTTCCTATAAGAAGGTTGAAAACACAGAAGCTCCGATAACAGTGATAAGTCCGGCAACAGCTATTGCAAGGCTGCTCATGGCTCCTTCTATATCTCCCATTTCCATTGCTTTCGCAGTTCCAATGGCATGGGCTGCCGAACCGATTGCAACTCCTTTGGCAACGGGATCTGTGATGCGAAATATCTTACATACCTTCTCTGCAATAATATTCCCAATTACTCCGGTTACGATTATAACCGTAACTGTAATTGTAACAATACCACCCAATTCTTCCGATATTCCCATTCCAATCGCTGTCGTAATAGATTTCGGAAGCAGTGTTACATATTCGGCATGGGAAAAATGAAACAGAACCGAGAAGATTAATATACTCCCAAGGCTTGTAAAGACTCCGGAGAGAATTCCTGTAAGGATTGCTTTCAGATTATTTTTTAATAAATCCATCTGTTCATAGAGAGGTATTGCAAGACATATTGTGGCAGGCGTAAGCAGATAGCTTAAGTATTTGGCACCATTGTTATAACTGTCGTAATTCACATGAAAAATCAATAAAACACCAATCACAAAGATAATAGAAATCAGTAAAGGATTGAAGATGGTAAGTTTCAGCCTACGTTTTATATACAACCCTATCTCATAACCTATAATACTGATTAATACCCCAAAGAAAGTAGATTCTACCAGTATATCCTTCATGATTTGTTCCTCTTGTCCCTTTTAATAACAGCTTGTGTAACTCTACCGGTAATTATCATAACAAGGATTGTTGTAACAATAGTAATAATACTGATTGGGATAAAGATTCCTTTTAATACTCCCCACGTGTTCAATATTTGGACTGAAGCCGGAATGAACATTAAAGGCATTATCTCAATAAGGAAAGCAGAGACTTCTTTTACCTGCTCCAAATGAATAATTTGGGTCATTAAAGCCACAAGCAGCAATACCAAACCATATATTCCAGCCGGGATTGGCAGCGGAATAAGATACTTGCATACTTCTCCAAGAAAAGTAAAGAAAAGTATAATTCCAAATTGTTTCACAAATTTCATAGATATGTTCCATAGTATCGATTTTAATTTACTCGATTTCGTCCTTTCCCATGATGTCTTTTGTACTCATATTTAATCCAAAATTGGTAACACCAATTTCATTTAATTCTAGTCCTATCTCATAATAATGTCAATATGCTGTAATATACAAAAAGACATATGAAACAATATTATTACTTTCACTGTTTCATATGCCTTCTGTAATATATTTAATTAATATGAAAAATATTTATTCCTATACAAGAGCACCGCCGCCGTCAACGATAATAAATTGCCCCTGTACATAGCTGGAGGTATCACAGGAAAGATAGAGAATAGTACCGTTTAATTCTCCTTTGTTGCCAGGACGTCCGGCAGGGTTGGCAGCATTGTAGGCATTTAAGAACTGCTCTGATTTAAACAGAGTACCGGCTGTCATTTCAGATTCAAAAAGTGCGGGTCCAATAGCATTTACTGTAATTCCATATCTGGCATAAGAAGCTGCCATACCTTTGGTTAGACCAAGAACAGCTGATTTGGATGCATTATAAGAATGTCTGATAAACATATCATGCTTGTCAGCTACCACTGCATTAACAGATGCAATATTTACAATCTTTCCATATCCTCTTTCTTTCATATGGGGAACCACATATTTACTAGCTAAGAAAATCCCCTTCACATTCGTATCAAAAGACTTATTCCATTCCTCTTCAGACATACTATCCACACCTCCGCGAAGTGCGATACCTGCATTATTTAACAGAATATCAATATGACCGAAGGTAGTTAATACGGTTTCCATTGCAGCTTTTACACTATCTTCTTTTGTAACATCACAAACAACAGCGATAGCCTTATGACCAGTTGCTTCAATGGCGGCCTTCACTTCATTAAGCTTCTCAAAACGTCTTGCTAACAGTGCCACATCTGCTCCTGCATTCGCATACGCTAAGGCAGCATCTGCTCCAAGTCCTGAACTTGCTCCGGTTACAACTGCTACTTTTCCGGTTAGATCAAAGAAATTCTCCATTTTTTTATCCTCACTTTTTATTATATTTTTAAAAATAGAACTATAAAAATACCTTACAAAAACTGACTACTATTAAATTCTTCCCGTTTCCATAAATGCAGTACGATCGTAGCGCCCGGTCAGAAGATAAGGAATTATCTCATCTGTATCCAGTTTTTCTACCAGATTCAACTTATGCACCAATAGGCTGTTTTTAGAATAAGCGCCTCCTATAATGGTATTAACAGGAAGTTCTCCCCAAGGATCATCAACACTTGATTTTAAGTTAACAGTTACAAGCCCGGGCTCCCAGGATTGGTAGTTATATTCACACTGGTTCATAAGCAGTGCCCCATTCATAAAGTGAGACACTCCGCTTTCATCGGGTTCACGATCAAAATGGAAGTAGAAACCACCTCCGAAGGTCTGCTTTCCTGCTGCGGGGAATTGATAAAGAGCTGCTGTCAGAGAGCTGTTATATTCCCCCAGTTTCATAGTTGCTTCAATGAGCTGGGTCCCTCTTCTGGTTACTCCTGCTGTCACCGTATCACCGTTTCTTCGGATAACAAATTCTCCTCCCAATTTCTTTGGAATACTTCCGTTATCACGACCGCATTGAACCGCCATTTCTGCTCCTGGTCCTCCAAGAACTAACCCCATGGTATATAGTCCCAGAGTTTTACCATAGGTTGCATAAACCCCAAGTATTGCCTCATAATAATCGTCCGCAAAAGTAGGGTTATTCACATGGCAGATAGATAAGGTTACAACTGGCATAGAAAATGGCTTTAAAGGCGGAGGAAGTATTTTAGCAATCGCCGCAGGGTCCGTCAGATAACTGATATAGAGTCCTTCCTGGTTATCCATAAGAGAAACCTTACCAAAATTCGGTATATCCTCTTTGGGTATGTGAAAGCTTGAAGTCTTCTCTTCCTCTTTGAATAAATCACAAGCTGCTTCATAAGCCGTACGGGTTGCAGGTGCAATCGTTCCATCCTTTATAGCACTTCCGATTACAACTGTTCTCACACCTTTTTCTTCTAGTTCAGAAACCAGGGCTCTGTCCGGTCGAAAGCCCAAAGAAAGCACTACTGCATCTGCTTCTGCTTCTACTTCCTCTTTACTCTCTACCTTTTCCAGTAAAACCATGTCTCCTTTGATTTCCTTTAGAGAATGTCCCAGCATATATTTTACCCCTGCTTTGGTCAAACGACCGCAGACATCCGCTACATTTGTATGATTAGCACCAGGAGCCGGTTTATCAAGCATATCGATAATCGTTACCTGATTGCCCTCTTCACATAAAAATTCAGCAGTTTCCAGTCCTGTAAGCCCTGCTCCGATTACTGCCACCTTTTTCCCTTTTAAAGCAGCTTTCCCGGATAATACCTCTTCTACCGTATAAACATTCTTACCTGCTACTCCAGGTATTTTATCCGGTATAATGGAGGATGAACCGGTGGCTAGTAGTACCGCATCCGGATTATATGCCAATATTGTATCTGCATCTGCTTTTGTTTTTAGCTTAACTTCCACAGAAAGTCTGTCGAATTCATTTCCATAGTAATCCGCAATCCATTGCATGCGCTCTTTTAAAGGAGGTTTCTTCGCAATATTAACGGTTCCTCCAAGTTCGCTTTGATCATCGAGCAGTGTTACCTTTACTCCTCGTAATGCCAGTGTCTGGGCCGCACACATTCCTGCAGGCCCGGCTCCTACTACTACAACTCTGTGTTCTTTCGTATCGTGGAGGAGATTGCCATACTTCCTCTCTCTTGCATACCTAGGATTAAGAGCACATTCCGGAGGCATCCCTGCGGCATTGTATTCATTTAAGCTCTCAAAACAACGCAGACATGAGATGCATTTGCGAAGTTCCTTTTCTCTTCCTTCCTGAACTTTCTTACCCCATTCTTCATCTGCATTCCAGGAACGGCCCATGGAAACAAAATCAACAACGCCGTCTTCTAGGAACTTCTCAGCAGCAGCCGGTTCTCTTATAACAGATACTCCGATTACTGGAATCTTTACATGACTCTTCACCGCTAAGAGGATATCCCGTCTCCAGCCTTGAGGAAAGGAAATTGGTTCAATGCATGTCATTCCTGTTTCATACAAACCACAGCTAGGGTCGATAAAATCAATGCCTGCCTGTTCTAATGCCATGGCTATTCTAACACCATCCTGTACATGAATGTACTCCTCGGTTACTCCGGTCTTATCAAGGAATTCTTCGATACTAAGACGGACACCTATAGGAAAATCCGGACCGCAGGCCTTACGGATACCTTCTATAATTTCAACAACCATCCTTAAACGGTTCTCAAAGTTTCCCCCGTATTCATCTTCTCTTTTATTTGTGTAAGGGGAGAGAAATTGATGCAGCAGATATCCATGAGCTGCATGGAGTTCCACACCATCACAGCCTGCCTTTTGTACTCTGACAGCTCCTTCTATAAACTGATGGATAAGCTGCTTTATTTCTTCTGTTGTCAATGCTCTTGTTTCCTGATTCACTAACTTACAGGGAATAGCGGAGGGAGCCACCACCGGCTGACCTCCTATTAGAGCCGACACGGTTTCACGGCCAGGGTGATGTAACTGGATAAATATTTTACTGCCATGTTTATGTACTGCTTCTGCAAGTTGGGCAAGTGGCTTAATATGCCTGTCCTTTGTAACAGATAACTGTCTTAGAAGCCCCGCACCATTGACATCATTAATACGAGTAATTTCAGGTATGATAAGTCCTGCCCCGCCGATTGCTCTTGCTTCATAAAAAGCAATCATATCTTCTGAGGGAGTTCCGTCAAGATTAGCCAGTCCACAGCCCATAGGAGACATTACCAGCCGATTTCTCATAGTTACTTTCCCAATACTTCCTGCTTCAAATAATTTCTTGTACATCCTTAACCTCCAATTAGCATTGTATACCATAAGAATACTTGATAATTAATTTTTTCACAATGTGTATCATAAATGATAAAACTTTGACAATTTGTGTACCATGCACTAAAATATTAATTGAACATTGAAGACCGCACTGATACATTCCTTTGCGCTAAAGGGATAATTTTTGATAGAATGATCGGAGTAGATTATGACTTTAAAAAAACTGGTAGAAATGATAAAAGAAGAGTATCAGATAGATATACTTTCTCTCAAAGAGAATATAGAAATACAAGACATTGCCTTAATTGATGGTCGACAGAGCTATCTGCAAAACACCTTATATTTTGGTTATGATAAACAAATAAAGAACGCCGTCTTTCCGCCTCAATGTATCCTGGCTCATACCGGCAATGTGCAAAATTCAATTAACAACTTAAGTAATGCGGCCTTAGTAGAAGAAGAGGCTCTCTTCCCGGTGTTTAATGTTGCAAAACTTCTCATTGAGACTAATCGCAGCAAAGGTATTTTGGAAGAACTTACTTCTCTGGCAGATGAGACCCACAGCATCGAAGCAGTGATAGACGCTGCCTCAGTCAAGCTGGGAAATTTCCTGGTCTTTTGTGATATGAATTATAAAATCATAGCCAGCTCAGTTTCTATTCCTGTAGAGGATTCTCTTTGGAAAGAGAATATCCGCCAGGGTTACTGCGATTATGAATTTATCAATGCAGTAAAAGAATTGAGCTCTGTGCGTAACGCTTCCCAATCTACAACCGCCGTGGAAGTCACCTGCATCCAATCCCCTTATCGAAAAATCAGCTGTAAAGTCTTTCATAACAAATTACAGATTGGCTTTCTATTAATGATAGAAGGCAAAACCCCTTTTCAAGCTTCACATCTTGAAATGTTAAGTACTGTAAGCACTGCCATCAGCTATACTGTCGCCTACTATACGACGGATATACTGGAAGGCAACAGCCGTTATAATGAAATCTTATATGATATGCTGATTGGAGCTTCTGCCAAGGATATTATGCCAAAGCTTTCCCTCCTGCATTTTCCTCCTCAAATGCTGGTATTATTCCTGCGGCCTACCAGGTATCTCGGACAGCAATATCTTAAAAATTATACCTGTAAGAATCTGAAAACCATCATACCAGGAACTCATGTTACCTACCATAAAAACGGCATGGTTGCTATTATTCCGCTAAAAGCTGAGACGGATGGTACAGCCGAAGGATTGGAATTATTAGAATTATTGAAAGATTTTTCCGCAAAAGAATACGTCAGAATCGGAATCAGTTACCCTTTTACCAATATAGAGAGCTTTGTCAACCGATTTGACCAGGCATATGCTGCTCTGGAAATCGGGCAAAAATTAAAGGCAGAAGGAATGCTCTGCCTCTATCAGGATTATCAAATATTTGATTTGCTTTCAGAAGTAAAATGCCCTGATGAGCTTGGACGTTATTGTCATCCGGCTCTGGCTGCCCTAAGACAGTACGACCATGCAAATAACGCCAAGCTGTATCAGACCCTATGTACCTATATCGAAAAGGGCTGCAATATTAAGTTAACCTCTGAAAGCTTATTTATACATCGTAATTCTCTTGTTTACCGTATTTCCCGCATTACTGAAATATGTGGAATCGATTTGACCGATATTAATACACTATTTCTTCTCAGATTATCTTTTCTGATAGACCGCTTTAAAGAACTGAACACCAGCAATGAATGGGGGTAATCTTCTACTTATCTGCTACCGTTATCGATTACCGCCGATATATTCATCAATAGCCGCTGCAGCATTCTTTCCAGCTCCCATTGCCAGGATTACAGTTGCTGCACCTGTAACGGCGTCTCCGCCTGCGTAAACCCCTTTCCTGGAAGTCAGCCCTGTCTCTTCTTCTGTAATGATACCACCCCACTTCTGCGTTTCCAAACCTTTGGTAGTGGCTTTTATCAACGGATTGGGAGAAGTTCCGATAGATATAATTACACAGTCCACTTCCTGAAAATAGTCACTGCCTTCAACTGCAACAGGTCGTTGTCTTCCGGAAGCATCCGGTTCTCCAAGGGCCATCTTCTGACATACCAGCCCTTTTACCCATCCGTCATCCGTACCTTCAATCTCCAGTGGATTAGTTAAGAATGAAAATTGAATTCCTTCTTCTTTGGCATGTTCTACTTCTTCCAGACGTGCGGGCAATTCTTTCTCTGTACGGCGGTAAACTATAGTAACCTCTGCACCAAGGCGTTTTGCACATCTGGCAGCATCCATCGCTACATTACCGCCACCTACTACCGCCACTTTCGTTCCCTTTTGAATTGGCGTCATAGCATCTTCTTTATATGCCTTCATAAGATTGATTCTGGTTAAGAATTCATTTGCTGAATATACACCCTTCAGGTTTTCGCCTTTTATATTCATAAAATTAGGTAAACCAGCGCCGGAACCGATAAACACCGATTCAAACTCATAATCCTCAATTAATTCATCAATGGAAATGGTTTTTCCGATTACTACATTCGTCTGTATTGTAACACCTAGTTCTTTTAGAGAGTTGATTTCTTTTTGAACTATAGCTTTTGGCAGTCTGAATTCCGGTATTCCATAGACCAGAACTCCTCCCGCAAGATGCAAGGCTTCAAATACCGTGACCTCATAACCTTTGCGTGCTAAATCTCCCGCACAGGCAAGGCCGGACGGACCGGAACCTATTACAGCAACTTTATGGCCATTTAACACCGGTTTTTGTACTTTTGTATTACTGTTTGCATTGTGAAAATCTGCCACAAAACGTTCCAATCTGCCGATTGCTACCGGTTCTCCTTTTATGCCTCGAACACATTTTGATTCGCATTGTGATTCCTGGGGACATACTCTTCCGCATACAGCAGGCAGAGAACTGGAGCGGCTTATTATCTGGAAGGCCTCTTCAAAATTTCCTTCTGAAACTTCATGAATAAATTCCGGTATATCAATACGTACAGGACATCCTGACACACAGGGTCTGTGCTTACAGTTCAGGCAGCGTTTTGCTTCGTCCATAGCCTGTTCTTTCGTATATCCAAAGGTTACTTCCTGAAAATTTTTATTTCTCACATCTGCTCTTTGGGCAGGCATTTCATTCTTAACTAAAGACATATTTACAGCCATTTTATCTTACCTCCTTTACCAATAAGTTGCAGGTTTCCTCATGTGCATTACGCTCAAAGGTACGATACATGGTAGATCTTTCCATTGCTTCATCAAAATCAATCTCGTGGGCATCGAATTCAGGGCCATCCACGCAAGCAAATTTTGTCTTGCCACCTACCGTCAGACGGCATCCGCCGCACATTCCGGTTCCGTCTATCATAACCGGATTCATACTTGCTACCGTTTTGATACCATATTCTTTGGTTAATTTGCTTACGAATTTCATCATGATAAGAGGACCTATCGTGATTACTTCATCATATTTTTCACCGGATTCTATCAATCTCTTTAACGCATCTGTAACCAATCCCTTTTCACCACAGCTGCCATCATCGGACATCAAAAACAACTTACTGCTATTATCCTTAAATTCTTCTTCCAAAATCACTAAATCTTTATTACGAAAGCCGACAATTGCATGTACTTCCGTACCCTGCTCATGAAATTTCTTAACCACCGGGTAAGCAATTGCGCAGCCTACACCTCCGCCTACAACAGCAACTTTTTTCTTTCCCTCTGTATGTGTAGCCTGCCCTAAAGGCCCTACAAAATCATGGAGGTCATCACCGGCTTCCATATGGTTCAAAGCTTCTGTTGTAGCTCCAACTATCTGAAAGATAATAGTAACTGTCCCTTTTTCCCTATTATAATCTGCTATTGTTAAAGGAACTCTTTCCCCATTTTCATCTGTTCTAAGAATAATGAACTGCCCGGGTTGTGCTTTTTTAGCAACTAAAGGGGCATCAATCTCCATTAAAGTAACGGTTGGGTTCAGTATTTTCTTCTTTAAAATTTTATACATTAAATAGCCGTCCTTTCCGGCGCTTGCGTAAAGCACCAAACCTGTGTATAACCGGTAGCCTGACTTTCCGGTCTTTCTATTAATCACTAATAATAAAAAAGCTACGGCCCTTATGGCTGCAGCCTAATCAACACAGTATAACTAGAGTGTCAAAAGCCCAATCCCGTTTAGGACTTTTGACACCCAGTATATAATCTATATAAATAACTCTTGATTTTTTTCGGAGGAGAGGAATCCCCATTTCTCTCGTCCATTTAGCATTGTTTGGTTTTTAACCATTTATACGTCTATAGAAGATCTCTTATATTTCTAAAAGCGTAACTGCAAAGTAAATGCAATCTGCTTTTACTGAGTTTATATCAATATGATGAATAATTATTAAAATGTAACTTCGGTATCATAGTAGCAGCAATATAATAATTTTTCCATAACCTCAGGAGTTATCGCTCTGGGGTTGGAACCGGTGCAGGCATCTCCTACTGCAAGCTCAGCAACCTTAGGAAGTTTTTCTAAGAATTCCTTTTCATCAATGATGCCGCCTTCGTATTCCTTGATAGATGAAGGAATATTTAATGATTTGTTCATTTCCTTTATATGTGAAATAAGGGCATCTGCGCTTGGCTCTAATCCAAGGAAGGAAGCAATTTGTGCATATCTTGCTGCAGCAGCTTCATCTTTTGCATTGTATTTAATAACTTTAGGAAGATACATAGCATTAGCACAGCCATGAACAATATGTCCGCCGCTGTAAGCAGCTCCTGTCTTATGTGCCATAGAATGTACAATCCCAAGCAAAGCATTGGAAAATGCCATACCTGCAAGACATTGTGCATTGTGCATTTTCGCACGGGCGTCCATATCTCCATTGTAAGATTTAATCAAGTTCTCACTTACCATCTTAATTGCATGGAGGGCAAGAGGATCAGTATAATCGCAGTTTAATGTGGAAACATAAGCTTCAATCGCATGAGTCATAGCATCCATACCGGTGTGAGCTGTAAGCTTTTCAGGCATTGTTTCTGCAAGATCAGGATCAACAATTGCAACATCCGGTGTTATATTAAAATCTGCTAAAGGATATTTAATACCTTTTGCATAGTCTGTAATAACAGAAAATGCAGTTACCTCGGTAGCAGTACCGGAGGTTGAGGGAATCGCACAGAATTTAGCTTTTGTACGAAGAGTGGGAAAGTTAAAAGGAATGCAGAGGTCTTCAAAAGTTGTATCCGGATACTCATAAAATGCCCACATAGCCTTTGCAGCATCTATAGGAGATCCACCGCCGATGGATACAATCCAGTCAGGCTGAAAACTGCGCATTGCTTCTGCGCCTTTCATAACTGTCTCTACGGAAGGATCCGGCTCTACACCTTCAAATAAATGAACTTCCATACCGGCTTCTTTTAAATAGTCTTCTACTTTATCCAGAAAACCGAAACGTTTCATACTTCCGCCGCCAACAACTACAAAAGCTCTTTTTCCGGTTAAGGTTTTAAGAGCATCAAGACATCCCTTTCCATGATAGAGATCTCTTGGAAGTGTAAATCTAGCCATAATACTAATCTCCTTTTCAAAATATATTTTAGAAAGAATTCGATTTATACTTATGTATCACTTGCTATCGATTACTTGTTTATATTTTAACAATCTTTTTTGAATATGTAAAATTCATAAATCTTATATCGATATTCCATTATCGATATAATTCCTTATAATCCGATAATGTCTCATAACATTTCTGAAAGGATAATAGATTTCTTAGCGCTGTTCTAGTGAAATTCTTATTGTTCTGATATAATTTTAACAAACCGCAGAATATCCGCTCCGGCTCCTAATTATCCAGTATATTCCTAAATAGAATACAGAATCTCTAGTCTCCCTATTAAAAGAAACCTCCAGAGGATAATATATGATTAATTTCAATACAAATATAGAAAGAATTGTATATTTGATATTTCAAAATTTGAATATCGATATTCCAGTACTGATATAGCACACTTTACGCGAATAAAAGAAGAGATTCCAGGATTACTGAAATCTCTTCTTTGTATATTTTATTTATAATTACAAAAGGTAACTTCGTTTTTTGCTTCAAATAGTCGATTTACAAATCGATGGTCAAGCTCTGTAAATTTATAATCTTTCGGATAGATCAATACATCCTTATATATATTACCGGATGTTTTACATTTTCTTTGAACTAATTGATATCGTTTTAACCATTTTTCCGGTATTGGTGATACCCACATATAGGTAGTAGGAATGGCAGAAAGCAGATCATACTGGCTGCATCGTTCATAAACATAGATACATTTCGCAGTTTTAGACGGCAGTTCGATTCCTCCATTAATATTTGGCATAATATAAGGAATTGCTGTATCTCCATGAGAAATCTCCGTATAAAGTTTTAATTCCTGATAATCAACCTTTTCCACTTGAGCAAGTGGATGTCTTTCCGACATCAGCGCCAGATATTCATATTCCCATACAGTTTCATACCCTAACTGCTTCTCCGTCAGATAATCTTTAAAGTAATTCTCATATTCCGCTTGAAAACGGATAACGCCTAAATTAAACGGTCCGTCAATGATATTATTAACAACCTGAACAGAATTCGTCTCCTGCACATTCACATTCAACCCCTTATTCTGGTCCAGTTCCGCTACTAGGCTGGTAACTGCATCTGCAATATAGCTTCCTCTTGGAATGGAAATATTAAAGTTCTGGATATCAGCGTCGGCTGAATCCGATAACGCTTCCATCTTTTCAATCTGGTGAAGAACATTTCTGGCATAAGTCAGGAATTTGACTCCCTTTCTGGTAGGTATAACCCCTTTAGAGGTACGTTCAAATACGGTAAACCCAAGAGAATCTTCCAATTCCCTTATCGCTTTGCTCAGGCTTGGCTGTCCCATAAACAAATTCTCCGCTGCCTGTGAGATAGAGCTGGTCCGCTCCACTTCGATTGCATATTTCAAGTGTAGTGTATTCATACTTTTACCTTTCTGGCTCGAAAACGGAAGAAGCCCTGTTTATCATCGTAAAATATAAGGTTCTGTTACTTACAAAGATTGCTCTGAACGGCTTAATCACAAATTTTTCTTTAAATGATTGGTTAATACAGCATAGGATGCCGTAAAATTCTCATCTTTAACCTTGACATACTCCGGAACAGATAAATGAGCTTCTGTAAAATTCCAGATTGAAATTATACCCCCTGCTACCAATTGGTCACATACCACTTGTGCCTGGAAACCAGAGTCCGCAATTATACCGATATGTATATTCATCCGGCGGCAAAGATTGCTGATTTTATCAAGTGATAATACTTTAATTCCGTGAATTTCTTTCTCTGTTTCATCTAAACTGAAATCAAAAGCGGCTACAATCCTAAGTCCAAGACCTTTTAACCTCTCGTCGGATATAATAGCTTGCGCTAAATAGCCGCTCCCAATAATAACCGCTTCATTTATATTGTAATATCCTAAAAGTTCTTCCATATTATGAAGCAGTTCTGCAACTAAAAAACCAGTTTTAGGTTTTCCCTTGGTTGTATAAACAGCAGCAAAGTCTTTGCGTACCTGAACTTCATTTAAATTCAACAGCTCCGCAATTCTTGGTGCGGATACGGTCTGCACCATATTTTCCTGCATTATTCTTAATTGTTGAACATAATAAGGCATTCTCTGCAATGCCTGGATTGTAACCGTTTGTTGATTACATTCATACATAAGCTACCCCACTTATCAGTATTTGCATACTGATAAGTATAATACTGATAGTACTCCCTGTCAATTAAAGGTGTTTAGTCAGTTATAAATACTTTTCTATAATCTTTAGTATATCATTACCGTACTTCTTTACCTTCGCTTCTCCAAATCCTGCTATGGAATTAAGTTCATCTTTTGTTTTAGGCATCTTAATAATCAAATCTTTCAATTGACTATCATTATAAATATAATAAGGTTTTATTCTCTCCTCACGGCTTTTTGTCAAGCGGTATGCTTTCAACTCCAAAAAGATTACTGAATCTTCTATATTTTCAGTATAAACACACTCTTCTGCTTCACCTTCAGTTGCTTTCGTTCCAAGCATATTTACTACTTGTTTTTCTCTATCTTTTAAATCGATTTTTTGAGTCTCTATACCACTTGTTATTATCTCATTTATTTCAATTGTTTCATCTTTTATCTCTTCTATCAAATTATTGTGTTTAGCTTTATTTTCTAAATTCATAATTTCAGAAACATCACTAACAGCAGACTCTTCTTCAAATATTTGTGAAATGTATTTATCAACTCTGTAGGAATCATACTTATGGGTATAATCTTTCACAATTTCTTTATGCAAATTCAGATATGAATTTGCCCAGGTAAGTAGACCTTCATCGGACTCCTCCGCTGCTTTCGACTGTTTACAAGTCTCTTTTATATAAGTTATCAACTGATCTGCACGGATTACCTTTTCTTTGATCTCTTTTTTAGCATATTTAGCATTCAAAACTGTTTTAGGATTTGCCAACACAACAATGGATTTATTAAAATCATAAAATCCTTTTTCAACTAGGTATTTTATAAATCTATTATTTTTCCTATCTAAACATATTTCCTTCATCAACTCCAAATGTCGTTGATTTTGTGTTATCGGGGAATAAATTCCTTCTTTTTTACGCTTACCCCCTACCTCAACAGAACGTATGAAATCACCTGTATTATTGATTTCAATGTCCCCATAAAGATTTTTACATTCGATAACAAAACATATTTTTCTGGTAAATACAAGGAAGTCAATTTGTGCACTTAAGTCTCCTAGTTCCAAATATATATCATGTAGGATATACATAGGGATATGGCTATTCTTAAGTTCAAATATAATATTCTTTTCGCCTGCTATCCCATATTCAAGAAACTTTATATCTTGTCTGATTTTAGTTTGTCCTTCAGAATTTAAAAAGGGCTCTAACTTTTGTAATTCTGTTAATTGTATCTCTGCGTTGCTATTTTCCTTTAAAAAGACCGGCTCTTTTAATTTATTAAATAATCCCATATAACTTCCCTCTTTCGACTTATAATATCCATATAATACCATATATTCCCTGTTAAATAAACGATTTTCATATAATTCAATCAATTATATTCAGAGTTAATGTCGCATATTATCTGTTCTAAAAAGGTACAAAAAAAACTACCCCAAATAATATCTAGGGTAGTATCTTTTATACCTATTCTTAAATATTCTTTAAACATCTCCTTTTATCTCATTAACTGAAAATCTTCTAAACTCTGCATTACCATTTATTGCATAGATTCCAAGATATGTTCCGGTAAAAGTCATAGTCATAGTTCCTTCTGTGGTTAAACCAGCGGTTGCTGCCTGTCCTACATAGAACCTCTCTTTATTGACGATATAATAGAATTTATAGTATTGGACTCCTGTTACAATTTCTAATTCAATTTCATCTAAAGGCTCAATTCTTATGGATACAGCCTCACTGGTATAGTTATGGACTGTATTAATCAGTTTTATATAATACTCGTCCTTTTCTCTGGTGAGACATAATCCATAATAATATTCCTTATTGTAGAATGCTGTTATTCCTGCAATAGTCCCCATCTGAATATTTCCGACAGATAGCAGGGTTTTGGCACTCATATTGAATTCCTTCTGGCGAATACCAATAAAAGTAGGGGCAAAGTCTGATAGGGTTGCCTCTGTACCTTTTAACCTCATAATTCCCGGATGCAGTTCATAATTCGACATGATAGGATTACGTACATAATTCCAATCCAGCCCTAATTTGTCTGACTTAAATTCATCCAAAAAATCCTCTGACTTTAAATCCACCATTCCTGGCAGCTGTCCTTCCATATCAAGGGCTGTCCTTCCATTCGCCCCAACAATCGGCCAGCCTTCTTCACTCCAGGTAACCGGTGTTAAAAAAGTCTCTCTTCCAAGATTATGTAACATGACCCAAGGTAAGGTTCGGATTCCCAGGCTTACCAGCCACCAGTTCCCATTGTGATCTTCAAATAAATCAGAATGACCTGTAGCCTGTACAGAAGTACCCATAGCATCTCGATGTGAAAGGATGGGATTATCAGGGCAGGGTTCATAAGGGCCATATGGAGACTTGCTCCGCTGTATCGTTGTCATATGTCCATATTCCGTTCCGCCCTCAGCCAGCAAAAGGTAGTAAAACTCGCCAATCTTATATATATGAGGTGCTTCACAGTATCTTCCTCCGCAACCATAGGAAATAACTTTGGAATCAGTCAGCTTAGTTCCTGTTTTAATATCAATTTCACAAAGCAGAATACAGGAAGTTCCTTTCTCATCTGCGGATGCACTGCAATAATATACCTTTCCATCATCAAATAAAATTGATGGGTCTATTCCGCTCTGGTCTATTGCTATGGCATCTGACCATTCACCGGTAATATCCTTTGAGAAAACTATAAAATTTCCGAGATCACTTGTATTGGTAGTAGTCATATAAAAGGTATCTTCATAATACCTAATTGTCGGTGCATAGATTCCACCTGAATTTCTGCAATTCTCCAGATTCACCTGATTTTTTCTAGTAAGGCAGTAGTTCACCAGCTCCCAATTCACCAGATTCCTGCTGTGATAAACCGGAACCCCAGGGTAGAATTCAAAGGTAGAAGTTACAAGATAATAGTCTTGTCCTACTCTGCATATACTGGGATCCGGGTTAAATCCTTTGATAACGGGGTTATTATACTTCATATTGTCTCTCCATTCTTTTCGCTGTTCATAATCCGTTCACTAATGTCTATTGTAGTCCACGCTTTCTTTATTATATTCTATAATTAGTATTGCAACAATACTACTATTTAGAGTAATTGTACATTGTAATTTAGATACTTAATATTTTGTAAGGGACTGGGACTTTTGTGCCTGAAAATCGTGAAGTGACAGCATGAGCAAGTTGTAAAATAATTGGGATATATTTTGCTTGTTACATGTGAAGGACTTCCTCGGAAATTAGAATATTTATCACACCTCGCACAAAAAAGCAGGGAAATTATTATCTATAAAGAGAGGTTTGAACGTGCCTCTGTTAGAAAATAACTTCTCTGCAATTTGTATTCCTAAATATAATAAAATTCACTCATGTGAAAAAGGGCGCCGTTAAATTTAGTGCGACAGCCCCCATCATTTATGAAACTGCTATTAATCAGAACTATTACTTTTATCTTAGAACTAAGCTTGATTTATTTACTCAACCGTAAACATCCAATTGATACCAAACTTATCTTGAACTTGTCCATGAAGCTTTCCAAAGAAAGTGGGACTAAGTTCCATAAATATCTTTCCACCCTCTTTTAAAGTGTCCCAGGCTTTTCTTACCATTTCCTCATTACTTGTAGTCAGGGTGATATACATATTATTACTGGAGGTAGGTTTCTGTGAACTGTCCGCACACATAATTCCTGTACCATCAATAACCATTTTTGCGTGAAGAACAAGTTCCTTATCATTCTCAGCTATGGGGAAATCAGGATTTTGAGGCATGTTTTTGTATTTCATTACTTCGCCTGCTTTTGTATCAAATGCTTTCTCATAAAGATGTAACGCTTCTTCACAATTTCTGTTAAACATCAAATAATGACCTAACATATGAGCCACCTCTTTCTATTATTTTTTATTCAAATTTCCGCTCACACAATCAGCAATTCATTTATAGAGACAGGAAATATGCTTTTAAGGATTGTTTCTGCTTAAGACATCTTTAGTTTCTTTTTCTGACCAGTCCAAAACCCGCCCCGCAGATTCCGCCTATGATGTGAGCTGCGTGTGCTACTCCATCCTTTGCTCCGACACTTAGTACTTCTCCTCCAAGGTATACTACAAGAACCAATAACAGGGTAAGTGGAATCTTTCCATCTCTCATACCGGCAGCAGAGGATAAAACAATCATCATAAATACAATGCCGCTTGCTCCTAACAATATATTTCCGGGATAAAAAAACATATAAAACAACCCTGATACAAGAGCGGTTATAGCAATCATAAAAAAGAAATCCTTTGACTTATACTTCTCTTCCAAAATAGGTCCTAGCACCAGAAAAAGGACCATATTACCGGAGTAATGGCTCCAGCTGGCATGTCCCAGTACATGTCCGAAAGCCCTGAAATAAGCCAATGGATCTGTTAATGGTGAACGATAAACACTAAAAAATAAATGTGTAGACAGCCCTCTTGTAAGATATCCAAGTATTAAGGCTCCGAAAGAAATAAATGCAAACGTCAATGTTACCGGTGAATTATATTGAAATTTTCCAAGCAGTCTTTTCATATTAACCCCTTTCGTAAGTAACAAATCTTCGATTTGATACTCCTGAATAACTAATTGAAAAAACTGTCATTTGTTTTTTCAACCTAACCTCCACGAGAATATTCAATCTTTGCTTGAATATTCCTGAATCTGAAGTTGAAAAAACAGTCTTTTGTTTTTTCTACAAACCTCTTTCACGAATACTTGAACTATTTTATCATAAAAGCTTCCATAGTTCAATTAGCATACAGTCCTGCTATTCTTCTAGAAGTTCATAAAAAATCCCTTTCTTCTGGTAGAGTTCCAGAAAACTTCCCTGTTCTGTAATTCTCCCTCTATCCATCACAATTATTTCATCGAATTCGTCAAGATTTTGATTGACGTTATGCGTAATGACAAGACAGGTTGCTTCTTTTTGTGAGATTATCATCTTTGTAAGATTATTCTTACTGATATTGTCAAGTGCGGAATCCATCTCATCACAGATAATCACTTCCTTATCCGCAAGAATGGTTCTTGCTATGGCGATTTTTTGCTTTTCACCTCCCGATAATGGCAAGCTCTCTCTATCCGGATCAGAATCTTTAAAAAGCAAGTCTTCAATATTCATACGATTTACCAACTCATCCACGGATCTGGCACTATATTTTCCAAACAAAGATAGATTATCAGCAACTGACTCAAAAAACAGGAAAACCTCCTGACCGATATAGGATAGATTTTCGATACATTTATCTGCCGCTCTCTCTGCAGATATATTGTTATATGTTAGTTCTCCCGAAAATCCCTTAAGCCTTCCCGCAATTATTCGTGCCAGTGTGCTTTTTCCGCATCCGTTTTTCCCCACAAGAGCATACTTTTTACCTTTCTCCAGAGAAAGTGTGACATCCGATAAAGCTGGTTCCTCACTTCCGTCATAAGTAAAATTAATATTAGATAACTTGATACTATTAATTTTCTCGTCAATTTCTTTTACAGTCATCACAGGTGAAATATTAATCTCAGAAGAACTAAGTTCTTCTAAACTATGTTCTCCTGATCCATGTTCATCTGATCCATATTCTTTTGATCCATATTCTTTTGATCCATATTCTTTTGATATCTGTTCTTCTGAGCATACCAACTCTTGAAAACTAAGCTGCTCATCTAAGGATAATTGTTTTCCCAAACCAGACTGCTCACCTGTATTCATTAATTCCAAACATTTATCTTTGATATTCTTAACAGAATTTCTTTCGTTTATGCCATAAAGTACATCTGTTATAGGTGCAATCATATTGTTGGAAAGCTGAACCAGGGCAATCAGGGCACCGATGGTAATCTTTCCGGCTATGACAGAAGCGCCACCGGCTAAGAAAATCAACAGTATAATTATGACACTTATAAATGCCACAATAGTGTTCCCAAGAATCATTTTATTACTAAAATCAGCACATTTATCTTCTCTTTGCTTTATGGTTTTCATAAATTTATTTTCAATAACCTTTTGAATTTGAAAACCTTTAATTACTTCAAACCCTTGGAGATATTCCTTGGTTTTGGATAGAAGAAGTTCATTTGCCGCTACAAAAGCATCATTTGCCCTTTGCATAATACCGGTAAAGAAAACAGGTATTACCATGGACAAAAAAATACTGATAGCAACAACAGCAAAGGCTAGGGGATTAATAGTAAGATAAGCAATACATGTAATAAGTATCAAGAGTATCTGTCCCAGCATATCTACGGTTACCTGAATATAACTGTTCTCTAACATTCCTAAATCATTCGTAAAATAAGTCAGGTAGTGGGTGAGATTCTCTTTATTAAAATCGTGATAATTCATACGAAGGAGTCCCTTAAAGGATTCGGCTTTAATATGATACATACAGTTTCTTACATACTTCACTTTTAAGGTCATGGATATCACCGTAGTAATAACCTGAGTGCAGACCACAATGAACGCATAAAGCAAGCCTAACCGAAAAGCTGCCATATTACCCTGGGTCAGAGCGTCAGTAATTCTCATTAAAATAAAGGCAAACATTACATTGGAAAAACAATATAATGTTTGCCAGAACATAACAATGATTAATTTATATTTTTGATGAAATAAGCTCATCTGGTATCATTCCCCTCATGTTCTGATATAGGTACATAATTCAAAACTGGTTTTTTTACTGTTCTATTTTATCTCTTTTCCCTGCATGCTTCACCATAAAATAACATAGGACAAAGCTTACAAGCACTAATAGAATCATACCGCTCACAGGCGAATTATTCGTGGAAACCTCTATCATATCAGAATTATACCGCCTGCTGGTTTCGTAGATTGTATTCAAGGTATTTCCTGTATTTAACTGAACATTTACAAATATCCAATAAAGAACATTAATTCCCACATAAGGTATGACAGTAGGAATTTCCTTCATACTGTTATGTTCTTTCTGCATTTTAGTTCCTACAAAAGCCAATATTCCGCTTACTATAATTGGTAAACCCATGAATAAAATCAAGGTAAAGACATCCAGTTTGTTCTTAACTGCCATAAATATTGCTAACAGAACTGCATGTGCTAAAAATGAAATAACATAAACTATATTCTTTTTCACTTTTACTCCTTTCACGATAAACATCTTTTAAATACTAGTTAACATGTTATAAGCAAAATGTACCATTATTGAATAATGAATCTTTTTGCTTCTGTCATATACCACTCCCATTAAGATCGCACCAGGCAGACGGTATACTAAATTATTGTAAAAGCCTCTGTTGATATGAATGAAAAAAGCAAAGATTATACTGGAAAGCAGGATAATCGCTATTCGATTCGTTGTTAATTTACGAATTACAAAAAATAATATCCCTCTGGCCCATATCTCTTCGCAGAAAGCCACGGCCAATGTCTGAAGAGATAATAACAAGAGGCTGTAACTGTCCGTTTTACCTGTTAAATAGCAATAAAGCAATGTGAGAAGAAAAATCCCTGCAAGGATTTCTGCTATTTTAAGTCTTCTAACTCCAATATCCTCCCACGTTATCTTATATTTCTTATTAAGTATTAGAATTGGAAGTAAAACAAAGGAACATCCCATAACTGCCCAGGTCTGAAATAATTCTATCCAATCATTACCGGATTTAAATACAGCAAAGAAAATAAAACTAATTAGCAGAACTGCTGTCATCGGTGTGATAATTATCAATCCCAGAAACATTACTCCATCTATTGAGGAGCTTTTTACTTGCACAGTCCTGTTCATCATATATCACTCTTTTCCAGTTTGTTTTTGCCTGCGATATAAAAAAGCAGACAATAGAACACTGTAACCGCTGTCATAGCCAACAGCATCCAAATAGCATCTTGTGAAGTATCCATTATTCTTTGTGTATAATAAGCCGGTGAGAGAAACTTTACATAAGGAAATTCCTTTATGTACATGCCTGCTACTACAGTCAATGCATAAATTCCAAGTGCAGTACCTGATTTTAAATAAGCACTCAGCATAAAACTATAGAAGATTGACCAGACAAAGAATAAATAGACGCTAAAAAAGTTTGCAAATAGATACCCTAATTCATCACCATGAATAAAACTCGCCTCAGAAATGTCAGTCCTTTGCATTACCAAAGTGTAATATACCAGAATTGATACCATTGCAACGAACAAAGTTACCAAACTAAAGGCTGCAACCATAGCAAGATTTTTTGATAGGTATATCTTCTTTCTGCTGTTAATACGCTGTGAATATAACCTTATACTTTTATTTTCAAGCTCCCCTCGCAAAGATCGAATCACGCTCATGGACAGCAGAAAGAAGTAAATGAAAATCATGTAGATAAAAGAATACATATCTACAAAATATTTTAACCCATAGGATTTTTCCGTCCCCTCATATGTAACAATAGATGAATGAGTTGCCACTCCTATGGCATAAAATATCGGGATAATTATCATGGTATTTAAAATCCAAAAGTCTTTTCTTTTAAGAATTTTATATAATTCAATTTCAAATAAATATCTCATGTAAACCTCCTGCATAGTAAAAAATACTTTCGGATTTAATACTAATTTAGCAAAATCTGTTCCAGCTCATTTTCAATAGAACGGATTTTTAATATGGTGGAATAAGCTCCCGCAGTTTTCAGTATTTCATGTAGTTCTAACTTGCCCGGAAAATACAGCACTCTTCTATCAAGATCCATCGTAATCCCACAAAATTTTCTCATCTTAAGAATAAGATCTTCGCCTAGTTCATCTACATAGACCTCATACTTTGTTTCATTCTCAGGGATTCCATCATATACCTTGATGCCCTCCTTCATACATACCACACGGTGGCAAAGCTCATTCACTTCGTCCAGATTATGATCGGAGAAAATAACTCCTATGTTATTTTCCTTCGCCAGTCTTCGAATATGGTCTTTTACCAAAGCTCGTCCTTCAACATCCAGCCCTGCAAAAGGTTCATCCAATATAAGCATTTCCGTGCCGCTAAGAAGAGCCTGAGCAAATCCTAATCTTTGTTTCATGCCATAAGAAAAAGAACTGACATGCTTTTTAATCTGGTCCCCCAGTCCCACTAATTGAAGTACTTCCGGAATAGCCTTTTGAATATATGTTTTATCATGAATCCCCCCCGCCTTCATTAACAAAGCCAGATTTTCATAGGTATTCAGATAATCAACAAAACAGGCTTCAATCGATATACCGAACTTTCCTCGTACTGCCCCCTGTTTTAGGATATTACAGCCATCATAAAGCACAGTACCTTGTATGGGATGGATATTACCAGAAATACAATTTAATAAGGTAGTTTTGCCTGCACCGTTCTTACCGATTAACCCAACAATTTCACCACCTGTAACAGTCATAGAAAAGTCAGTCAACGCTGCCTTTTCACCATAAGTCTTACTAACCTCTGTAATTTCCAAGCATCCCATTTTAACACTCCCTTTACTTGTTCTCAGCTGCTGCAGCAATATTTTCCATGATATCTGAATAATAATTTTTAATCATGGTGCAATATGCATCTTTTTCATCCAGTACTGAATAATATAAATAACTTCTGCCTCTGCAGCCACCACCGCACAAATACTTATAATTACAGTTTCTGCATCCTTTCATATTATCCACAGATAAATGCTGAAAAGGATTGCCTTCTCTAAAAACAATGTCACTTATACTTTGCCGTAAGACATTTCCTAAAGCAAACTGCTCTTTGTGAAGCATATGACACGGGTAAACTGTACCATCTGCTGCTATACTAATAAGCTTATTTCCCGCTTCACATTTCTTTCTGCATACCAGATTGAAGCCATCAACAGGGAAGTCCTGCAAAGAAACCTCACCATTCAAATCCATAAGCTTCTTTTCTATCGAAAACAAGTCTTCATCCGTTAATACATAATCCCGAAACATCTCATTTTCCGGCTCTGCCGTAAAGATGCTAAAAGAATAATTCACACCCAGATATGCTGCAAAGGCTCTGTAATCCTCCATATAATCCTTATTCTTTTTATGTAATGTAACTATCAGATTGACTGTTAATCGTTCCTTTAATTTCTTAATCGTCTCTATTACCTTTGGCATAATACCTTTATCCCGTATGAATTCGGTATCCTTATTAAACCCATCTACTGATACATTAATTTCATCCATATAGGGAATTGAACTCTCGTATAAACTAAAATCCAAAGTACCATTGGTAATAACCGTTATATATTGGATATTGCATACTTCCTTGCCGTATCTTAGAATTTCTCCTAAGTCTCTCCGTAAAAAGGGCTCCCCTCCTGAAATAACCAGTTTTTTTATGCCGGCTTCACGTAAGGACAACAGTATGTAAAAAAAGTCATTGGTACTTAGGTCTTTTTTTTCATTGCGGCTGTCGACAAATGAATAGCAGCCAAGGCAATGGAGATTGCATCTATCCGTAACATGCAGATATGCTGCATCTATCTCTTTTTCTGTCTTGTGCTGATAAAAATCTAATTCAAGCAGCGCCTCTCTCAGCTCTGCAATATTGCTGCTGATTACTTCTGTTTCATCAATCATTTGGTTATTAAGTATATAGTCTTTTCCTTCCTCATCCAATCCGATAACCGCCCCATTTTGAAAGTTACCAAGGATGGAGATTCCATCTATCTGAAATAATTCCACATCTTTATTAAGATAATTATGCATTGTATACCCCCTCTAAAATTCTTTCCTACGTCTCTAACATGACCATGAGAATCTGCTGTACAGCTCTCATGGTCATATTAAGACAAGCAGGTGAATACACTCGGACAACACAAAAACTATGTAAACCAAACTAATTTTTAGTAGGTCTTACCATAGCTTATACAAATGTAATAACCGACACTTACACAGCCAGGAGCTGCAACTGCTTTTTTAGATCTAAATAACATGATGTTTACCTCCTTTCCTGCTTTAAGATGTTTTTAGTTTATCAGATAAACCTTAATCTAAGACATTTCCTTTCTTAAAATTACCTTAATCTGTAATATTTACCTTTTTTTGCCATTTATCTTTCGAATTATCTGTCGCAATAAGTGGTTATACAATAAAAACCGCCAGGAAGTTATATACTCCTTGACGGTTTTTTCAGTTAAGAATTTTATATAATTTAGCATTAATGCCACTTATCGTAAACTTTTCATTTATAATGCAATTTAGCATACTGGCAGAACCCGGGTTATCTTACAGCAATTCAATAATAAAGGCTTTGGTATAATCTCTCCAGTTATCTTCAATCCTTATGTTTCCATGATGCATACTGATAATACGGTTAACTATAGATAACCCCAGACCATTATGGCTGCTGTCACTGCGGGAAGCCTCCCCGCAGACAAAAGGTTCGAAAATATGCTGCTTTAGGATCTCTGGTATTGGATACCCCGAATCAGCAATTACAAGTGAAAGATACTCATTCCTTAAGATGGTCACATTGATTTCTGTTCCGGGTTCATTATGTGTAATTGCATTATTTAACAGGTTCACAATTGCTCTTCTCATTTCTTTTTCATCCACTTCCGCAAAGATATCTTCCTCCGGAATGTTTATTTCGATGGAAAGTGCTTTTTCTTCCATTATCTGATAATAATCAATAATAATCTTTCTTACAAGTTCTGTAATCTCAACTCTTTTTATATCAAGTTTATAATCAGCCCGGTCAAATTTTGTATAATCTAGTAGCATCTGCATTAACTCTGTTAAGTGCATCGTATTATTAAAACAAGCTTTTAAATACTCTTCTCTTTTCGCTCCTTCTTTAATATCTCCATTTAAGATGGCAGTTAAATAACCCTGAATAACAGTGATCGGAGTCTTTATATCATGTCCGATATCTGATAAGAGCCTGGTTCTGTTTTCTGCTTCCTTGAGATTCTCTTCTTTTAAGTATTCAAGCTCCTGAATCATATAATTAAAAGCATCCCGGATATAGATAAATTCATTATCAGCCTCCAATTCAAGGCGTGTATTATATTCACCTTCCCGGACGCGTCCTAAGGCCTCTGTTATAACATAGATAGGCTTTGTGACTTTTACATTAATCTGCCGTGCGAGTAATACAACGGTAGCCCAGTAACCTCCTAAAAACAGTACCACTGTAAACAGCATAATACCCACAAACTGTGAACCCACATCGGAAACATTTAAGATTGTGGATGTAATCTGTACCTTATCTGCGGGTATACAGGCAAGACAGACATAGGTTCTGCCGTCATCCCCCTGAAAACTCGCCATGGAAGCATACAACTTTCCCTGTTTTCCCTCATATTCACCATTTACCAGAAGAGAGATGTCTTCTGGGGTTAAACTTTCTCGTTTAGGTGCATTCGTTCCTTTGCTATATACTACCTGTAATTTATCATTCAATATGTAGAGAAAACCGCCGATTTTTTCGATCTTTGTAATATCAATCTTCTTATAATCTGTCTTTGCAATACCTCCTGCAAAATATTGACCTGCATTATGAATTACATAATCCTCCAGGATACTTTTGGCAACCATTGAAGAAATCTGAAAGAGAATAATGATAAGTATGGAAAACATAATAAAATTCTTTATTAATAAGATATTGGTTTTTTTAATTTTGGTTTTCTTCAAATTTATACCCCAACCCTCTTACCGTTTTTATGTATTTTGGTTCCTTCGGGTTATCTTCCACCTTATCTCGAAGCTTACTTATATATACCATAATGGTATTCTCGGAATATAAAACATCTTCTTCCCATACATGGGTAAATAGCTGTTTCTTTGTGTATACCCGCCCTGGGTCTGACATCAGGAACTTAAGGAGCCTATATTCCATATAGGTAAGGTCAATATAGTTTCCTCTTTTTAACAGCTGACATTCCCTGCACTTTAACATTAGCTCCTTAACCGTTATATCCGGCTCTTCTTCTGTTATCTCTCCTGCTCCCAGCTTATGAAACCTGCGAAGCTGAGCTTTCACTCTTGCCATAAGCTCCAGCGGATTAAAAGGCTTGGTTACATAATCATCTGCTCCCAGATTTAGTCCAAGTATAATATCGTTGTCCATGTTTTTTGATGATAATATGATAATGGGTAGGTTATGCTTTTCTCTCACTTTCTTTAGAACTTCATAGCCATTAATAATTGGGATCATAATATCCAGAATTATCAGATCTACTTTTTCTTCCGTTACATATTGTAACGCCCTTCTTCCATCCCCGGCTATCAAAATATTGAACCTTTCATTTTCCAGATACAATTTAATTAATTCTACAATTTCCAAACTATCTTCCACTATCAAAACTGTCAGTAGCTGTTCCATTCCATGCTCCTCTTATGCCCTGCTGCAGGGTTCTCCTCTGTATAATACCACTTTATCATACCACAATGCCCATATAATGTAAATTCTTGTTATGTTTATACGAGAAATGTCAATGCTTGAGTAATTCTGCTACACGAAGAGGATATAAGGATAGCTGCATCTTGGCTTTGAATATTTATCAAAATTTCTATGGAATGGATATCCTTAACGCTCCAAACCTTACATCAAATAGCTGGCATAAACCTTCCGCCGCATACCGGTATATAAGCACCTGTCGTAAAGGCAGCCAAATCAGATGCAAGAAAGCAAACCATGTTAGCAATATCCTGATCCGTTCCCCGGTGTCCTAAGGGTACCGTTTTATCATAATCCGGCTGAATTTCTCCGTGTTCTTTGCGGTCCTTCTCACTAATGGTCCAGCCTGGTGCTACCTGGTTTACCGTAATATTGTATCTTCCGATTTCTTTTGCAAGGCAGCGTACAATACCATCCAAGCCACGTTTACCAGCAACATATGCCGCGCTGCCTGCATCCGCCAAGCCCGCACATTCTGTGTTTATCACGACAACCCTGCCATATTGCTGTTCAATCATATGTGGCACAAATGCCTTGTTCATATATACATTGTGCATTACACAGCTTTCAAACTGACCGATAAAATCTTCATCCTCCTGCTCAAGTATATTCTTCCAGGTATATTGGATTACGGCATTATTAACTATGATATCCGGTTTTCCAAATTCACTATATACTTTATCTCTCATTGCAAAAACACTTTCTTTTTTCGTAATGTCTGCCTGATAAATACCGGAGAATCGTCCCATTGTCTTCAGTTCTTCGGCCAGTTCAACTGCCTGATTTGAATTACTGTGATAATGTATGGCAACATCCGCGCCGCACTGCGCCAAAGATCTTACAATACAACGTCCCAGCTGGCTGGAACCTCCTGTTACAATCGCTTTTTTACCGCTTAAATTAATTTCCATTAAATTATACCTGTCCTTTCTAATGTATTTATTTCTAACTTTATTTACGCCCCCTGTAAAAGGAAGGCGGTACCCCCTCTATTTTTCGGAAGGCACGGCTAAAGGTGTTGATATTCTCAAAACCGACCATGGTGGCAATATCCATCAAGCTAAAATTTGTAAACTGAATTTTTTCTTTTGCCTTTTCTATACGCAGCAAACAGTGATAATGCATTGGCGTATCCCCAAAGGTTTTTTTAAAAAGTCTGATTAAATGGTATTTACTGATATGAAAGTTCTCGGCCAGCTGTACTAAGGATAGCTCTTCCTCTGCATGGACACGGATATACTCCCGGATATGCTTTAAATCATCCATTCTGCAGTTAATCACTTTGTCATTGCCATAGTGATATTCACGCAATATATAAGTCCAGAGCTTAATAAATAAGCCTTTTATACTGATCTCATAGAATGGCATTCTATCTTGGAATTCTTCAATAATTTCAAAGAGCATTTCTTCAAAATAACTTAGGTTTCTAACACTTAACTTATTAGGAAGTTCTAAAAGCTTATTTTCTCTGAAATACCTCCTTTCCTCACCTGTCATCTGTTCATATGCTTTAAAGGAAACCTTTACTTGCGGACTATCTTCTTGATA
This sequence comes from Anaerocolumna chitinilytica, assembly GCF_014218355.1. Lineage (NCBI taxonomy): Bacteria > Bacillati > Bacillota > Clostridia > Lachnospirales > Lachnospiraceae > Anaerocolumna > Anaerocolumna chitinilytica. The sequence goes on along the minus strand of NZ_AP023368.1, from coordinate 2,527,778 downwards.
AACCAGGTCAAAATGGAGGTGTGGCTGTCGAAGCGGCACCTCGCCAATTATTTTAATGGAATGCTTCTGTCTTGGCTTAAATAAAAAAATATCCCCAGGTCTTCCCTCATAGTTCTCTTCCTCAATCGTTATCTTTACATGTCCCTCTTTGATATACAAAAGCTCATAATCAAAAATATCCCTGGGAGCAAGGTACCATGGCGGACATATGATGCTATCCATGGCAACTCGGATATAAGGTGATAAATAGCTGTAATCCATGTAAAACCTCCATACTGCCAAAACATTAAGTACTTTTCATTAATAAAAATATCTCATACTTTTTATTGTACGGGCTGACAGTAAAATAAGCAATATATGTTTAATGAAAGTCAATCTAGGATAGATACAAAATGTTTAAAACAAGGTAATGTGTAGGTATATCATATGAGGAGGTCAATTTTATGAGTGAATTTAACGGATTAGGTCTGAATCTTGGTAATCTCTCCCGGCTGTCTACAGCCAAGACCCGTTCCATCAGCCCTGAGAATTTTAAAGGAGAGAAAGGCAAGGGCGGTATGGCAACGGAGGGCTTCGCATCCTATGAAGCGAGAGAACTGGGACAAGGCTGGAAAGTTTCTCCCTGCGTATCAATCAAACAAGGTGAGGTATATGAAGTTGCAGATATTGAAGGTCCGGGAGCCATCCAGCATATTTGGATGACACCAACTGGTAACATGCGCTTTAGTATCCTCCGGATTTATTGGGATGGACAGGAATATCCATCGGTAGAATGTCCGGTAGGTGATTTTTTTGCTAATGGATGGGGTAAATATGCTCAGTTAAGTTCATTAGCGGTCTGCATCAATCCAGGAAGCGGCTTAAATTGCTATTGGGAAATGCCTTTTAAAAAGCATTGCCGTATTACCCTCACAAATATAGACCCTGAAAATCCTATGGTGCTGTATTACCAAATAAATTATGTACTAACAGATATACCCACCAATTGCGCTTATTTTCATGCTCAGTTCAGAAGGGTAAATCCGCTGCCCTACAAGGAAGTATATACAATACTCGATCATGTGAAGGGACAAGGACAGTATGTAGGTACTTATCTGGCATGGGGCGTCAACAATACCGGTTGGTGGGGCGAAGGAGAAATAAAATTCTACCTGGATGATGATAAAGAGTTTCCTACCATCTGCGGTACCGGAACCGAGGATTATTTCTGTGGTTCCTATAATTTCGAAAATCCATTTACCCATGAATATCAGCCTTTTACAACACCTTATTCCGGTCTTCACCAAGTGATTAAACCTGACGGAGTTTATCAGTCACAGACTAGATTCGGAATGTACCGCTGGCATATTACCGACCCTATTCGATTTGATGAAAATCTTAAAGTTACTATACAAGCATTAGGCTGGCGCTCAGGAAGAAGGTATCTTCCGCTGCAGGATGATATTGCTTCCGTAGCCTATTGGTATCAGGTCCTGCCAACGGTTGAGTTTAACAAACTGCCGGATAATAATTGCCTGGAAATCATATAGAATTTTTATCACAGCTGAACAACTTCATTCTAAAGGTTTAAGGTCATAATCAAAAAAGCGGCAGTTGAAATTCTTATTATTAATTTCTTGCTGCCGCTAAACATATATAATTAAATATTGATATTATTTTTACTTCCTTCCTCCTGGAATAGCTTTATACTGCCCCGCAGGACCTTTCCCTGATATAACGCCTGGTCTGCACGGACAAATAATTCGGAAGTATTAATATCCTCGTTATATTCCGCCAGCCCAAAGCTAGCCGTCATTTCAATTCTTAGGTCTTCATCTGCATCCAGATATTTTAATTTACTTTGAATTAGTTCGCAGGTCTGTAATGCTTCTTTTCTATCTGCATTTTGGAATAACAGGCAGAACTCATCCCCGCCATACCGGAACGGAATTGCTTTTCCGCTGTTTTCCTTTAGGACTTTGGCGAATTCCACCAGACATTTGTCGCCAATCTGATGACCGTATCTGTCATTAATCATCTTGAATTTATCAATGTCAATAATAGCTAAGATAAAGGCATCATGCTGGTTATAGTCTTCCATGTCGCTTAAGGCATCATGTAATGCCTTCCGGTTATATATTCCGGTAAGTTCGTCGGTTATGATACGCTCCTGCAATAAGATTCTTTCCTTTTCAAGTTGTATACTCACCAGATTCTTCTTTCTCTCATAACGAATTACAATCATACATATGATTGAAAGGGCAAGAAGAATAAAGAGCGTAACAAGAAAATTACTCAGCCTTAGGATGCTGTGAAATATACTAATCTTATCAACATCCCATGTAATAAATAATTCCGAAATGCTCATTAAGGCTATACTGCAGATAGCTGTTGCCAAGGTCACATAAAAGCTGGCATAAACCGTCGTCAAAATGATAGCTCCTGAGATTATGTAATAGCTTGAGGTAAAAGCACCATGAACTGTAAATAAAACGAAACAGATAATAACATATACGATTGAGACAATATAAATCTTAGTTAATTGTGAGATCTTTTTAGATTTCATTATAATAGTTTCTGCTCCAATGCAAATAAAATTAACACCGCTTGGTATAGCAATAAACTTTATAACGTATTTTAGAAACGTTGTATTAAGTAAATCTGAATTTACAATAAAGATACTCATGACACATTCAACGATTAGAGCAAAAATAACCGTTGCTATTGATATCATATAATGTAAAGTAAGCCAATCTTTATCAATCTTTGAATATTCCCTTTGTATATCATTTTCTTGTGAATTATCCTGCTGTTCCTTGCGCATCTTGTCTCCTATTAGTTCAAACTACCTATATAAATCTATTTTAACACATTTTCCAACTTTTTGAATAGTGGTTTATATAAAAAGTGCATCTTAAATAAGGATTTATTTACCTAATTTAAGATGCACTTTATTTGATGGAGTTTTGTTATTTAATTGATGGAGTTTTGTAATTTACATGAACAATTCTGCGGCTTTCAACATTCGTTCTGCTATTGGAACTCCAAAAGGACAGCGCTCTTCACAGGACCTGCAGCTGATACAATCCGATGCATTGGCTGATAAACCGGTATAATGTGCTTTTACAGTAGACGGAATTTCTTCCTGCATAAGTGCTAAATCATAAAGTTTATTTACCATCGCAATATCGATGTAAGAGGGACATGGTGCACAGTGACCACAATATGTACATTGTCCTGAGTATGCATGAGCAGGTGCATTTGCCAAGACAGAAGCGTAATCCTTCTCATTCTCCGTGGCCACCTCATACGCGACGGCAGCATCAACTTCTTCCGTTGTCCTGCATCCCACAAGGACACTTGCTACTGCCGGACGTGTAAGTGCATAATGGAGGCATTGGACAGGTGTTAATGCAACTCCAAAAGGTGAATTTTGTGCACTGAATAATCTTCCGCCAGCATAACCTTTCATAACAGTGATACCAACATTTTCACTTTCACAAATTCGGTAAAGCTCTTCTCTTTCAGGTGCAATACCTTTCAAGCTCTCGTTATAATGTTCTGCAAAAAGATCATTAATATTCTCGCTTGCCGGAAGCATATCAAAAGCCGGATTCAAGCTAAATAAGATCATCTCAATTATACCGCTTAAGGCCGCCGCTTTCGCAACATCCGGATTGTGTGTACTTAAACCAATATGAAGGATTGTGCCTGCTTCCTTTAAATCCTTAACATATTGTAGAAATTCTCCTTCCATAATAGTATTAAATTCAGCAATCTCATCCACAAAGTGAATCATACCAAGATCTATATAATCTGTTCCCAGGCGGTGCAGTAAATCCTGAAATGCTTCCTTCACCTTATCCAGTTCACGTGTACGTACATATTGTCCATCCTGCCAGGTGGAACCAATATGCCCTTGTATAATCCAATAATCTCTTTGTCCGGCAATAGCTGCTCCGATATTGGAACGTACATTAGGCTCTGACATCCAGCAGTCAATGATATTAATCCCCTGAGCTCTGCTGTGTTCAACCACTTCTTTTACATCCTCTGCACTGTAACGCTCCAGCCACTCAGCTCCAAGTCCGATTTCACTGACATATAGCTCTGTTTTCCCCAATTGTCTGTACTTCATCCTGCTTCCTCCGTTTTAATTTTAGTAATATTTTTCCAGTAATATATATTAATAGTTTAGAAATTAACTAGCCTATATAACCGGACTGTTACTTGCTCCTAAACATAATTTACCAGAAACAGAGGAAAATCTCAAGAAAATTAATATGTTACTCTTCAAAAGTATCGCATATACACATAACGACAGGATTATGGTCCTTGCATCTTGTATAGAATAAATCCCCAGCCGGCTTTTTACCGGCTGGGAATTGAAATAAACTTTATTTAATTTCTATTGTCTTTTTTATTATCTTTTTCTTTCCGCTTTCAAGTTGTACTGTCACAGTAATATCTACTTTTCCCGGTTTCATGGCTGTCACATTACCTTTTGCGTCAATCTGAGCGATACTATCATCGCTTACTTTGTATATTACCTGTGCCTCTTCCTGTCCTGCAGGATTAGTCTTTTTGTTGAAAGATGTAACTTTTTGTATATCTGCAGGAAGAGATACCTTCATATTTGTAGTATTGCCAGTTTTCATTGTTGTCACAGTCGTATTAACAGATACCTTATCAACCAGAGTTGTAATCTTGCTGCCTGTAAGTTTATCGGTACTAACGACAAAATCACCACCGTTAACTGTAGATGTTGTAACTGTCCCATCTTTACCTACTATTACGGCATTATTAGCAACTTCCTCTAATTTATTGGTTTTGCTGTTATATCTATAAATGTATACCTTATCTCCAGCACTAATATTTTCAACATGGGGTAAATCATAGGAAAGTGTCATAGCTGCCCCAAGTGCTTTATTATCTGAAAAACTCACAATCTGAACTTCGGTGTCAGTTCTTAAAGCTCCTTTAAGTGTTTCAGCAAATTTTGAATCCACTTTCGCTACCTCATTATAACTTGAGACATTGAGTGCAAGATTCATATCTTTGCTTAACTTCCCTAAAGAATCAGCCGAAATCTTTACTGTGTAATCAGCAGCATTTCCGTTTACAAAGTTAAGCTCCAGATCTTTCTTATTTCCCGCAGCCAAACTTGCAACATCCTTTGATAAATAGGCACCATCTACATTTACATTTTCAATGGATGGAACTTTAATTGTTAAGGTGACTGCTTTCGTACCTTTATCCGCTAATGCTGTTTTCGTAATATCTGATGTTATCTTTATAGAAACATTTGTAGGGTTCTCCATATCAGCAACTGCATTCAAAATACTAAGTGGCATATCTACAGTTACAACAGTCTTACCATTTGTTTTAGAAACTTCAGAGGTACCTGGAGTAATTGTGGCTATGGATGATGTAATATTGCCATCCTTATCTGTTTTTATAGATTTTTCTGCCGTTGCTGTACTAGAATCAAGCGCAATTATTGATTGCTGGGTAGAACTGCCATCAGCTTTTTTAGTTGTAATTGCTGTTGTTGTTATTACAGAGGTTGTACCATCTGCTGCTGTTATGGTCTCTTTTATGTTCTCTGTTGTTTTGCTGGAACCATCTGCATTCTTTGTGGTTGCACTTGTATTTTCTTTTACTGTTTTACTTCCATCGGGTTTTATTGTGCTTACCGTTGTTGATACGGAACCATCAGCATTTTTAACGATATCTGTTTGTGTAGTTGAACCATCATTATTTTTTACGGTTGTACTTCCTGTGCCGCTTCCATTACTGGGATTTCCGGAAGAACTACCATCAGAAGGATTACCATTAGAACCACCGCCTGGTGCTATATATTTCGTAATTATAAAATCTTGCACTCCTGTAGTAGTATCGATGGAAAGTTCTAGATTTTGATCTAAGTTTGCTTCATCCTTCAATAAAGTAGCTCTAATCTTATACGTTCCTTCTGTTGACGGAAGTTCCTTGCTCCATACAATAGCACTGCCAGATATTGCACCGTACTCTGTTTTAATCTTATCATAAGAAGTTTTGCTATAGGGAACCATCGTAACTTTCGGTGCCTGGATAGCATTGGAAGTCTGATTTAAATTACTTAAGCTAAGAGTAACCGCTGAAGCTTTTCCAACTGTTATACTGATATATTTACTCTCCGCTGCATGATAGTAATCTGTCTCTGCAAGCCCTATCTCTACAACATACTTTCCGGTTATTGCTGAATTAATATGAACCTTTCCATCTGCCGCTATAACAAGACCTGAATCTGAGCATTTATACGTAATCGTTCCATCTACATTATTGGTTATACCTTCTAAATAAAAATCCGCATCGCCATAGGTTTTATGATAGGTCTCTTTATCGGTTGCAATCGATATTATTGCATCTGCCTTGCTTACAGCAGAATCAACAGTATCTTCAAGTTTTCCCGTATAACCACCAGCGCTAACCTTTACGGATATTGTTTTACCTATATCAGCAGCTGTTATTGTATATTCATTACTGCTTCCGGTTTTTATTGGTGTACTGCTTCCACTTCTATACCAATCGTAGACTAGTTCAGCATTGCTTTGATAATCAGTGACATGGGCTATTAATACCTGGTTATATTTTGGTGTCCCTGAAATCTCTACACTGCCTTCTAAAGAAGCTGTAAAAGGGGAGTTATTTGATATAGATAGACTTTCATTATAAAGTGAAGTTGCCTTTGCTCTGACCTGTAATTTCCCTATTTCAACTGCATTGTTTCCTACAGTTATTGTACCTGTTGTACCTGTAAGCTCAGGCACATCGCTCCAGGAAGAACCATTGTCTAAAGAATACTCATAAGTAACTCCAGAAACCCCAGTAAAGGTAAAGGTCTTATTAGCTCCATTATTATTAACTGTACCTGAAACCGGTACATTTACCTGCGGGCAATCTGCTTTTTGTACAATATCTGTTATTGCTTCTAAAGCCCCGCTGTAATTTGCTGAACTTACTTTCAACTTCAACTGGCAGTTAATATCATCTGCTGTAACAGTGTAAGTACTGCCTGTATTGCTTACTTCAGTTTCATTACCACCACTAACTCTGTACCATTTATAGGCAATTGTACCAGGATTAGAATTAGTAATATTATTAACTACTGCTGACATAGTTTGGCCAAATTTTGCATTCCCAGTTATAGAAACTTCACCATTTAAAGCCTCCTTGCCATAATTGTCAAAAGGCTCAAAGGTATAATGAAAGGTAGTCCATGTATTATGAAGTGGCGAAGTTTTAATTAAATCATTATCAGTATAAATATAATCCAAAGAAGTATCATTAGAAATAATACTTTCACCAATTGAAGTAACAGAATTTGGAATAGCAATGGATTTTAATGCACTCATATAAGCGAAGGCTGTATCCTTGATTGTCGTAACACTTTCAGGAATCTTTAAAGTAGATATGTTAGTACAGCCATAAAAAGCATTTTTGCCTATCGTTGTAACTGAATTTGGAATAGCTACGTTTACATATACATTTTCACTAAAATTAGCATTAGAGAATATTTGATCATTTATTATAGTTGTATCACTTGGTAGAGTTATATTAGCCGGTACAGTTAAACCATAATATGCATTTAAAAGCACACCGTTAATAACCAAATAAGGATGATCATCAGTTATTTTGGTTTTCAGCCATCCGGTATCACCAAAAACCCAATTTCCAAAATTAACTGCCGTATCAGGAATGCCTGATATAGAAGTAATAAATCTTGAATGGCCGAATGCATAATTACCAAGAGTTGTTAATTTCGATTCAGGTTCAAATGATATCTCGGTCAGATTTAAACAAGTATCAAAAGCTTCCTCGTTGACTGTTGTTACATCAGCTGGAATTACATAGGATGTTCCAAGCTTAGCTGGCGGATAGGTATAGAGGGTTGTCCCATCAAGACTATATAAAACCCCATCCACTGATTTAAAATTCGTACTGCCAGCTTCAACCTGAATATTCACCAGGCTTTTACAACCACCAAAGATATAAAATCCAGTTAGCTTTTCAGGATTTGTATATAAAACACCTATTTCCTGAACAGAAGCTGGAATTGTAATGTCAGTTAATTTATCACAGTTACCAAATGCATACCTTTGAATTACTTTTACCTGGCTTCCGCTTTCAAAATTAACTGTATGAAGGCTGGACCATCCCCAAAAGGCCATGGAAGAAATATTAACAATAGTATTTGGTATCGTGACACTGGTAACTAGTGTACAACTACTTAATCCAGAAAAGGATGTTACATTCTTTCCGTTTATCGTACTTGGAATAGTCACATCCCCTTTAACGGTATCTGATTTGTATGGTTTTACAGCATATGTATCACCGCTAACAGCAATCCCCATACTGTTGTCAATCATATATTGCCATACATTACCATCATTATCTGTATAAGTCAGGTCCTCCGCTAATACATTTGTACGGGATGTAAATGGAGTAATTGTTATTACCATTATCAATACCAATAAATAACTTAAGCTTTTCTTAATAATCTTATGCATTTATACCTCCTGGTTTTCTTTTTAAATTTGCACGAAATTTCTTAATATAAATATACCTCCTCTCTTCCAATTTGTGCAAACAGTATAGAAAATATTAACATTTAAGTATAATAATGTCAATTAAAATATCATATTTTAGATTATTATGTAATTATATGTATCCTATTGTTGTTTTTTAGTATGCCACTCTTTCTTAATTAAATCTAAAATTCCTAAAAAGGATTACAACGTTAAAGGAGCAGTTTGCTTCGCTGTAATGTATCAAACGCATTACAGCGAAACAAACTGCTCCTTTGAAAAATAATATGTTATGGCTTATGTCAGTTTATTATTTTACTTACCGTTTAACAGCTTTTACATAATAATTCCCGCAAGACTTTGCAGAATTCTTATATAGGCGTATGTAATACGTACCGGCCGGCAGTGATTCCTTCAATTTCTTATCTTCATAATAAACCAGCTGTTTCCTATCTGAACCTCCCACATCACTTAAATATCCGGTCAGCTTACCGCCGATTGCGGAACTGGTAAGTTCATAGTTGATATAACCGGCAGAAACATTGCCGCTAACCACTAAATCTACTTTTGTAGGTTTCGTTAAGGTGAATTTGAACCATTCATTTTTACTGGTTTTATCGTCAAGATAGAAAACTCCGCCTTTGGCTGCCCCCAGACTTAAAGCAGTTGCTTTGCTCTTAGAACTTCCACTGCTGTCCGAAACACTCTGAACTGACGTCTTTAACCGTACCCACCAGGCATTGGTGGTTACCTTCAGGTAATATGTTCCGGCCTTAACTACAATTGCTTTTTTACCTTCTATACCGGAAACCGTCATATCCTCTGTAAGTGCTTTTTTACTGCTGTTACAAAGGGTAATATACGAATTGGTATTTTCAGCCTGAAAATCCACCGACAGCAGAACTGCTTTCTTCACGGACACTTTAAAATAAACGGGCTTTGTATAATCCGTCACCCCGGCAGCCTGCCATTTACCTGCCTTTAATTCTGCAGCACCGGGATAGAGCTGGCAGCTAAAATCTGCCTTTAAGTTTACCACATCCTCTGCACCATAATCGCCATAAGAATTCACGAATTTCACATAGTAGGTTCCTGCTTTCGGTATTATTCCATAGGCATTGTACTCATTATAATCAAGTGGTGTGGTGCAAGCGGCATCACTATAAAACTCAACATCAATGTTCTCTGTTTCATCTTTAAAAAGCACCTGAAATACACCAGCATCCTCCGCTTTCAACGGAACAACCAACTCCTTGGCATCGGAAGATAAATTCAACTCATATTTCTCCCCCTTTGCCACATCCGCCTTATCACCAGCGGTCAAAGTATGAATCTTCATCTCTGTCACTGTCTGACCTGTCGTCTTATCCACTATTTGAGCAGTTTGTGCTTTCACAATCCCTTGGCTCACCAGGAACATTGCTGTTATCAGTACAAGAAGAAGTACTCCTTTTCCTCCAGTGAGCTTTTTCGTTAATTTTTTTACCATCATAATCTCCTTTCGTGAATATTCAATCTTTGATTTTGTATGAATTATACTTTTCAATAATTCACACACTCCCCTTTCTTTTGAATCTCAACAGTTACTCAAAGTAATCTGTTTCTGCCAGTATATATGAAAGCTCTATTACTGTATTGTAAAAGAACGACATCTTAAAGTTTTGTTCAATAATCTCTGATTACAATCTTTGAATAGACTTGTATTCTGGTAAAATATGGGCTCATAATTTTTCATAATTTTTTCCCACTGACCTATTAATTTTTTTCCTTCATACTATTCTCATAACAAGAAACAGAAGGTAAGTTTGAAAGTACCTTTCAAACTACTTTTTAAGACAATATCACAAGCAAGCTTGTGATATGCAGGAGGTAAAGAGTGAAAGAAAATATTATTTGAAAGGATGCCACAAACAGATTCTTTCACTCCTTTTATTTGTGGCAGTATCGCAGGCTAGCCTGTGATTTGCAATGGGTGTAAAAATGAATCAGATTATTTCTATGAAAAATGTAGGGAAGCAGTATATTATCGGTGAAATTACCATCGACGCTTTAAAGGATGTAAGCTTTACCATTGACGAAGGTGAGTTTGTTATTATTCTGGGAGCTTCAGGTGCAGGTAAAACAACTCTCTTAAATATTCTGGGAGGAATGGACAGCGCCACCAGCGGAAACGTGATGGTAGGCGGTGAAAATATCCGTCTGTATAACGACAATCAACTTACCAGATACCGGCGTGATAAAGTCGGTTTTGTCTTTCAATTTTATAATCTTATCTCTAACCTGAATGCTTTTGAAAACGTAGAGTTTGCAGCAGAAGTTTGCAAGAATCATCTTGATCCCCGTGAAGTCCTGGCTCGTGTGGGATTGGCGGAACGTGCCCAGAACTTCCCCCCTCAATTGTCCGGTGGTGAGCAGCAGCGTGTGGCAATTGCACGCGCTGTCGCCAAGAATCCGCTGTTGCTCCTTTGCGATGAACCCACAGGTGCTTTGGATTATCAGACGGGTAAAAAGGTGCTTTCTCTTCTGGCAGAGGTGAATATGACTTATCATAAGACAATAGTGCTTATTACTCACAACTCTTTGCTTTCTCCCATTGCTGATAAAGTAATCCGGGTGAAAAGCGGGCAAATTGAAAGTATAGAGATCAACCCTCACAGAATGGATGTAAAGGAGCTGGAATGGTAATGGGAAAACTAAATAAACGTATGATACGGGAGATCCGCATTAATTTTGGCCAATTCTTGTCCATTACAATGATTATTGCTATCGGAGCTATGCTGATGTCCGGTATGTTTTCAGCAATTACAGCTATGGACAATTCAACCAAGCAATATTATGAGAAGCAGAAGTTGGCGGATCTTTGGATATATTTTAAGGGCATCAATACGGAAGACGCACAAAAGCTGATAGAGGACACCGGTACTGAGGAGGCTGAGCCTCGTTATACTCTGAGTGAACAGTTCTCTGTAAATGGCTCAGATGCTACACTCCGTCTCCATAGTCTGACAAATATCAACAGTCCTCTTCTGACAGCGGGAGCATTACCCCAAAAAGAGGGGGAGATTATTTTAGATTATAAATTCGCACAGGCAAACAATCTTACCGTCGGAAGTGTATTGCAGGTAAACAATATCACACTTACGATTACCGGCTTGTTTATGGACCCGGAATATGCCTATAAACAAAAGGATAGCGGTGCCTCCGTCAATGCAAACCGCAGTTTTGGCATCGGTTATGCTTTAAAGGACACTCTGATTACTCAGATTAAGGCTTCTGATTCCTATCAGGAGGTCAATAAGCAGACTCAAGATAAGTTAGACGAAGCACAGGCTCAACTGGAGGATGCTCGTATCAAATTAAACGACGCAGAGCAGCAATATAACACTAAAAAAGCAGAATCCGAACACTCTGTGGCTGACGCTGAGAATAAGCTCCTTTCAACCAAGGAAACACTGGATAAAGGACAGTCGGACTTAAACTACCAGAAGAAACTTTCTGATGAGAAGGCTAAGAAGGCACAATCAGAGCTTGACGGATACCAACAACAGCTGGAAGCAGCAAAAGCTCAAACCGACCAGAGCTATGCACAATACGAAAAGCTACGGGATACGTTGCCGGAAGACCAGCAGAAAATGAAGGATAAAGCCTTTGCGAAGCAGTATCAGGAGCTTAAGGATAAGCAGGACGAACTGGATTCCAAACAAAATATATTGAACCTCCAGAATGCAAAAGTACAAGACCAGCTTTCTCAAAAGCAGTCACAACTGAATTCAGGATATGCCCAGTATGAGGATAGCATTTCAAAGCTAAACCTAACGAAAGAGGAAAGTTCCACAAAGCTCTCCGAGACCCGTAGTGAGCTGGATAAGAGCTGGAAGGAGCTGGACGAAAACGAAAAGGAATTTCTTTCTCAAAAGGAGGAAGCCAAAGAGGAGCTTATAAAAACCGCTGAAAGTTATCAGGAAATACTATTCAGAACCAGCCAGCCGGATACCGTTCTATCTGCGGCAAAAAAACTAGAGAGCTATCAGACTTATGTCAAACGGGAGAATCAACCAAGCTTTGTTAATGTAAACAGCTCACTTGACCCCATACGTTCGGTTTCCTATATCTTTCCGATGATTTTCTTTCTGGTAGCCGCAATTGTTGCTTTTATTTCCTTGTCTAAGACTGTAGAAAACCAAAGGACACAAATTGCAGTCATGCAGGCTCTTGGAATCTCAAAGATGCGCGTCCGTTTTTATTTTCTAACCTATGCGGCCCTTGCTTCCCTTTGCGGAGCCATACCCTTTGCCCTGCTTGGAAACTTCCTGATTCCAAAGCTTTTAATCCGGGTGTTTATGAGCCGCTTTGCTCTGCCCTCTCCGGTGGTTCCCGTTTACCTTATGTACTTTGCCATTCCTTTACTTTTAGCTCTATTATTCAGTGGTTGTGCAGCATTAATTGCAGTGCAGAAAGTTCTTCGGGAAATCCCTGCACAAGCCATGCGTCCCAGGCCGCCGAAGGGTACAAAGACTATTTTGCTGGAACGCATCCCTGTACTATGGCAAAAACTTGGTTATTCCGGTAAACTAATTCTTCGTAATATCTTTTTGAATAAAGGTCGGATTGTACTTAGCTCTATCGGTGTCATCGGAAGCTTCATGCTGATTTTTACCGGGCTTTCCCTGCAAAATTCCGCTTCACAAGTTATTCGGACTGCAACGGACAGCATTGGCTATGATCTATCCGTCAATTACAAGGAGCCTATTACTGACAAAAACAATTTACAATTTGATTTACCCGTGGAGCGAAGTGAACTTAGTGAGACAAAAAAAGCTACCCTCAAATTTTCAGAAGATGTGGATATCACTCTACAGCTGGTCGAAAGCTCCTCAACTATGATACATCCCTCCGGAAAGGACGGAAATCTAATTCAATTTAATGCTTCCAGCGTTATTCTGCCGGATTCGTTGGCTACGGAATATGGACTTTCCGTGGGAGATTCCCTTCAGCTTGCAGTGGCGGATGAAAACTACACGGTAACAATCACCGGATTTTGCACACAGTATACTTCCAAAACACTTTATATGTCTTTTGAAAGTGCTGCTGGCGTCGGTATGGATGCTTCCGCCCATACCCTGCTTCTCACTCTTCCTCAGGGTGAAAGTGCTGTAGCGGCCGCAGAATCCCTGTCAAATCTTGAAGCTGTAAAAAGCGCCGGTACCAGAGAGGATTTCATCTCACGAAGCCAGGAGATGCTCAAAACCTTGAACGCCACGATACTTATTCTTCTTGTATCTGCAGCAATGCTTGGCATGACAGTCATTTATAATATCACCTCCATCAATATTTTTGAGCGGACAAGGGAATATGCCACTCTGATGGTACTAGGATATTACAAAAGAGAAGTAAACAGGCTGATTCTCCGGGAAAATATGGTTCTAACCCTCTTTGGAAGCCTCTTCGGACTCCCTTCAGGCTATTACCTGTTTGTCTACCTGACACAGGTGATTTCCCAAAGTAATTTGAGTATTCCCAACAGCTTTGACCTTAAAATGGCTGCCGCCACCCTGCTGCTCACCGCTGTGTTTGCTTTGGTTACTAACCTACTGCTGCAGCCTAAGGTTAAAAAAATCGTACTGGTGGAAGCACTGAAAAGTGTAGAATAGGAGAATAAAATGATGCAAAAAATCATATTGGCTTTTACAACTATTATATTTTTAATCTTTATATGCCTTGTTTTCTTTCTGACCAACAAAACCGGTCAGAAAGAAACTTTCACCATCCCTACTGCTGCTCTGACCACAACACCAGTTGTCTCAGACTCTGCTCTAGCTACTCCCTCCGTAACTTCCTCCGCCCAGGCCACACCCTCAGCTGCCTCACCTTCTGGTTCCTCTGGTTCCTCAATTCCCTCCAAACCTTCCTCTGACAAGGCTACACCCCCTGCTCCAACCACAACCCCGGTTGACCAGACCATAGCTCCGGATACCTCCACTTCCGCTGCCCCAACCACAGGACACACCACCCCATTAACTACACCTCCTTTACCTTCAAAACCAACCAAAGCACCCCGCACCCCAACTCCCATTCCCTCTGATGTATTATCTGAGGCTAAAAAGTGCTCTGAAACACTTATTGAAAATAACCAGCTACTCGCTAAATATATCAAAGCCTCCGGAAACGGTATGATCGCACTGGTTGGTTTAGGAGAATTGATGGATGAAGTGAAAGGCGAGGCCGAGACAGCCTCCCAAAATACCGACGAATGTCTGACTCTTCTAGCCCATCCCACAGCTTCTATGAATTTGTCGGGATATAATGAAGAATTTAAAACGGTTCAATTGAATTTAAACTCACTAAATGCTAGAATGAAAGAAGCAAAGAAAAGCAAAGATATAGATGCAATTGAAAGTTCTCTAAACAGTATTCTGTCCGAGCTGAATGACTATAATAAACTATTGGAACAATTTCTTAAGAAAGTGGGGTGAAGCAAATGGCTCACATACTAATTGCCGATGATGATGCGGGCATCTCGACTCTGATTGCGGACAGTCTGCAAGATGAGGGTTATACGACTATTACAGTTCCGGACGGTAATGCAGCCCTTCTGACCGCCCAATCCACTGATTTTGATCTGATTCTACTGGACATTATGATGCCCGGAATGGATGGTCTAGAAGTCTGCCGAAAAATACGTGATAAGGTTTCCTGCCCCATTCTTTTTGTTACAGCCAAAGGACGCACCCTTGACACTGTACTGGGTCTGGAGATCGGAGCAGATGACTATATCACCAAGCCCTTTGTAGTGGAGGAGTTGGTTGCAAAAGTAAAGGCACATCTGCGCAGAGAACAGCGGCATGCAGCTTCCGGGGAGCATACCATTTCCATCGGAGACCTGCAGATTCACCCGGACAGCTTTGAGGTAGTAAAGGGTGGTGTACCTTTTCAGCTTACCACCAGGGAATTTCAGCTTCTTGTCTACCTGGCGGAACATTCCGGTAAGGTATTGACCAAAGAACAGCTTTTTGATGCTATCTGGGGAATGGACTATTCAGATATCGGCAGTGTGACTGTCACTATTAAAAACTTAAGGGATAAGATTGATCCGGACAACCGCATGATTAAGACAGTGTGGGGTGTCGGATATAAACTGGTACGCCCGGGGGTGTTTCCATGAGTATTAAATTGAAGATACCGCTAATCATGCTGGCAGCATTACTTCTGAATATTGTTATATTGCTATGTTATTTTGTATTTTATCTCTCAGTACGAGTGGATACCTATCAAGTGAAAATGCAGCAGACTGTATCGGAAGTAGCCCAGGAAATTGCTGCTGCGATTGATGGGGAGAGCTTAGACCTTGCGTCAGAATATCTGTCCCTCTATAAGAACCCCAAAAAGCTTGCCTTTGTATTGACCGACACGCAAACGGGAGAAGAAACTAACTGGAATATGGGCAAAGCTGAATCCATCGGCTTCACACAGACGAGTTTACTTACTCTGTCCGGCCATTCCTACGTGCTCCTGGTAAAAAAGCAGGTAGAACTGTTTAATTTTAGGACACACGGTGTATTTCAGGAACTGCTTTATTTTGAATTCGCCGTCCTCCTTGTTATTTTTTTGTTGTTAGGTGTAATCATTCACTTCCGGTATGTATCTTCTCTATTGAAGCTGAATGGAGCTATGCACTTGTATAAAGATAAAAAGCAGGTATTGCAGGAAACAGACCGCAAGGATGAAATCGGCAAACTGCAAACGAGCTTTGCAGCGTTATCAAGATCCCTTGAAGCAGAAAAACAGGTACAAAACCGTATTATATCCTCTATTTCTCATGATATCAAGACACCGTTAACCTCAGTACTCGGGTACAGTGAAAGGCTTCTAAAAAAAGAACTTAGCCCGCAAAAACAACAGCAATATACCCAAACTATCTATATGCAGGCACGGGATATAGAGGCCATCGTCGAGGAATTTGACGATTACCTGAGCCTGTCGGCTCCCCGGAAAGAACAGCTGCAAAAATATAAAGTTTCCTATATTTGCACCATGTTGGAGGACGAATACCGGCTCCGCCTTGAAGAGCAGGGAATCGTGTTTACACTTTGGAATCAATGCAGTGACAATACGGAAATATATACCGACCTATTAAAGCTGCGAAGGGTTTTTGCCAATATCATCGGAAATAGTATCCGTCATGCCAGAGTGACAGGCTTGCAGATTCAGGTAAGTTTTATAAGTTCGGCTGATAAGCTTTTCATTACCATGTCGGATAACGGAAACGGTATCTCCGAAACCGATCTGCCATATATCTTCGAGCCGTTCTACACCTCTGATCAAAGCCGGCGAATCTCCGGCCTAGGGCTTTCCATCTGCAAACAGATTGTAGAAGGGAATGGTGGCTCAATTTCAGCTGAAAATCTACCTGAGGGCGGGCTGTTGATCCGGTTTACCCTTCCTCTTCTGCCAATACCTTCACGGATTTAAGCAGGACAGCGATTTCTGCTGCAAGTTCCATGGACTTTTCCTCTGCCACAAGGTGGCCTATATCACAACCGGTTCCCCACACCTTCATCTATGTAATGCATCCTTTTTTAGCCCATAGAGAAGCTGGCAAAAAATATAAAATAATCAGTACTGTAAAACCACAGATGCTTGCCCAGGAATTTATAAGTGCAAGCAGGGTACACTGCAGATACAAGAATGGACCGCGTATGAAATGGCGCTTTATATTGAACAACTCCTTTTTCATAATGCCCTCTGCCAACAAATTATCATGCTTTAAGGCGTACCCCCATAGCCAGTTAAAGGGTATCCCACCCAGTGTAATCCAGCTTCCATAAACAAGTGAAGCAATCATTGAATTTCGATTACCCTCTGCCGCATATCTTCCCAATAATGCAGCACAGAAGGGAATTACAACAACATTAAGCATTAATAAGGTATTAATCAGCATCAATGGATGGTTCACGTACCGAATGTAATGAAACATTGTATGATGATTAAACCAGATAACAGAAATAATTAAAAAGCTGATTAAAAAGCTGATATAAGACGGCCAGTTTAGCAGTAATGAGCGAAACAAATCATTTTTCTCTGTAGGCCCGCTCTCTGGAATCTTAATCTCCAACATCAGCAGAGTTAATGCAATCGCAAAGATGGCATCACTATAGGCAATGATTCGTTCAGAAGGAAATATATCGTGTTTTATTTCCATTTTTACAATCTCCTCGTAAAGAATAAATAATAATTTCAATGAACTCACTATTTTAACTCATCCAGAAAAGTTATCAGGGAAGCTGCAAGAAAATATATGTTCTCATAGCCGGGCTCCTCCTCCGGTACTTCCTCCTCACTATCCCATAAAAATATCTTTCCTGAATTCTCTCCCACAGTACAAATGCAAATCTGACATCCACCTACGTTAGCAATGGGCAAAAGCTCTTTTGGTATACGGGAACGGTATTCTCTGCATACCCAAATCAAATCACACATACCATCATCCTTCATTCCATAAAATAATTCTACACTGTCAAAGCGATCTCTGTAGGGATTATAAAAATCACAGCGTTCAGGATGTCCACCATTATATAGCATCAGAAATTCAACGTAATCAGTTGGGATACTTCGCCCTATTCTCTCCTCTGCATGTTTTATATCCGTATATTCTAGTTCTGACCCTTCCATTGTGATTTGGTTCGGGTTGTTATCCCATTGTTCTAACAGGTCATAATTAAGTGACCGTACAGATTGCTGCTTCCAATGTATGGGGATATCAATATGAAGCATCCGCCTCTCATAAAAATGCAGCAGCAAAGCATCCTGCTGCTCAAAATTAGCTCCCCTTTCAAATAGATAGATAAGAGGTTCAAATGGATTTTCAGAAAGTTTTTCTTCCCGATTTTCCAGTTCACAGAATACAATCCACTCCAGATACCAGCGGCAAACCATTTGGTTGGATGGATTGGTTATTGCGGATAACACCCTATGGGTATACCCCAAAAGAGCATTGGAACCTCCTGTTCTTCCCTCCAGCATTGCAATCAGCTCTTCCGGCTTATGCCCATTATACTCTTTCATATAATGGCTTATTCTTACCCCAAACTCATGAAATAGTTTTATCTGAGAGAATTTTTTCGAGTAGGTTTTCTTCCAGTCAATCTGTGCAATTCGGTTCACTGCTTCCATGATTCTCGGCGAAGGTAAGGTTTCCTCTCTGCTATTCCATAGTTCTAATAGCCCTTTCTCTGCCCGCAGCTGCCTGACCTCTCTAAAAAACTGTTCCTCCCCTACTTCTTCCACATCATCGGTACTAAAATATATCTCCGCTAAGTATTCACTTCCTTCAATAAAATTGCCTGAATCCCAGTCATATTTCCAAACAGAATAAACCTTCTCAGGTTCCTTCATCATCCGTATGGGCCTGATTCCACATATGTGATATTCATTGATCCAGTTGCCGGGTGTGTCTTCTATATCAATAAACATGGATTCATGAGTTTGGTTCACTCCCAAATATACCGTATAATTTGTCAAATGGAATTTCATTTCGCCGCGATGATTGCCCACTCGCTTTTGCCAAGGGTATATCTTGTTATCCTGGCAAACAAGCATTCTTTGTACACCCCTGATTGCGTTGATTTTATTCTCTGAAAACTGTACTATATCTTTGGCTGCTTCTTTTAGTAGCGTATTGTAATCAGAGACCTTTTGATACTCTGCCATCTGCTGCTCCTTTCGTCATCTCTTTTTCCGAGGTATCAAAGACACGTTAAATTTCTCCTGCCCGGAACTGGAAGCTTTGAAAGTTTCCGGAGATGAACTATTGCTTTTCCATTTCTAGTTCCGGCTGATTCTTATGGAAGGTTGCCAGCTGCTCTGCCCCCTTTTGTTATCCTCTTCATATTCTTCTTTGCTCTCCTCGTCCTTCGGGGTTTGGAATTGGAGGATTGCCACCGGATTCCCCAGGGGCTCCAATATCAGACTTCCATACAGATATTTTTTACTTGTACAATTGTATTCCGCAATAATACGAAGCTTTTTCTCACCTGTTACCCTGCTCATCCTATGTGCAATATATAAAATGCAGTCCATCGAATCAGGCCAGTAGGGCGGTGCTTCGATTCCATCCTTGCTGGTAACAATCCAACCCTGTGGGTCACTGACATAGCAGCCCCAAAGAGAGCCATGTTCCGGATGTTCATACTCCTTTATCTGAAACAGCAGTCTTTCCTTGATTGTTCGAAGCTGTCTCTCCCCTTGTGCAAACCATTCTTCTCCGGGTTCAATCCCTCGTTGTACACGGGTTCTTAAACTCCCCGCATACATACGATCAACCGCCTCTTGTGCTTCCTCAAAAACTTCTTCCTCCCGTTCCAGATAGCAAGCTTGATAAGCTGCATACTCCTTACGGATAAATTCCTGTATAAATTCTATTGCTTCTCTCATTAGTTTTCCTCCTAGTTAAATTCTCGTAGTAAATACTCCCGCAAAAAGGCCTGTGGCAAAGGTTCCGCCCAGAATGAGCGGATATTCAATGGAATAAGGCGCTTGTACAATGTCCAGCTCCCCCCTGCCCTTTAACTTCTCCTTCAACATTTTTCCGG
This sequence comes from Anaerocolumna chitinilytica, assembly GCF_014218355.1. Classification (NCBI taxonomy): domain Bacteria; kingdom Bacillati; phylum Bacillota; class Clostridia; order Lachnospirales; family Lachnospiraceae; genus Anaerocolumna; species Anaerocolumna chitinilytica. Next base: position 2,507,641 of record NZ_AP023368.1, on the reverse strand, counting down.
CCTGTTTGAAAGCCTTAATGGTTTTGGCATCCAGGTATTCCTTTAACATGGCTTCTTCTCCCTTTCCCCAGAAGATACAGCTGCGTTCTGTCCGCATATAGGATTTAAAATCCGTACCGGGCAGATTCGTACTGATCTTGTTAACAAAGCTGGGGAGATAAGCCAGCTTCTCATCCCTGCAGAGAAAAGGATAATATCTTCGATCCCCTGCAGAGCCCAGAGAGGTGCAGCCGCCTTCTTTTAAGATGTCTGTGACCTCATTCAAAAACTTCGTCGCTGCTATGATATCCTCCCAAGGGAGATTAGCCCGATATGGATCACTTCCATCAGGGAAAAAGCCATGGGTATAAAAACGTCCGCCAAGGAGCTTCAAACAGATTCTATAGTCCTCTGCCTCCCATAGAATCTTTTCTTCCAAAGCACCAAAGATACGGATAAATTCCTCCTGCCCGGGACTGGAGGCTTTGAAAGATAACTGTGCAGACGGAGTGTGGCTTTCCGCTACTTTTTCCGGTTTTTTTTCTACTTCTTCCGGTCCTTTTTTCGATTCCTGCAGCTTCTTGACAGAAGCTGATAGCTGCACTGCCAGCCTGCTGTCTTTTTCATATTCTACCCTGCTCTCCTCGTCCTTCGGGGGCTGGAATTGAAGGATTGCCACCGTATTACCCAAAGGCTCCAGCAGCAGACTTCCATAGATATATTTTTTACTGGTAAAATTGTATTCTGCAATAATGTAAAGATTTTTCTCACTGGTTACCGGACTTGTTATGTACGCTACGTATAAAATACAGGAATAGGAATCAGACCAATAGGGTGGTGATTCTATTCCATCCCGGATAGATGTCCATCCATGAGGGTCACTGACATAACAGCCCCATAGGGAGCCATATTCCTGATGTTCATATTCCCTTATTTGAAACAACAGCCTTTCCTTGATTTCTTGAATCTTTTTCTCCCCTTCTGTAAACCATTCTTCCTCCGGTTCAATCCCTCGTTGTACCTGGGTTCTTAAGTCACCTGCATACATTAGGCCCACCGCCCTCTGAGCCTCCTTAAAAACTTTTCTTTCCCGTTCCAGATAGCAGGCTTGATAAGCTGCATACTCCTTACGAATAAAATCCTGTATAAATTCTATTGCTTCTTTCATTGGTTAAATTCCTCCATTCCTCTACTGTCCATATAGTGCTGATAAATAGCTCCGACAGAAGTTGAGCAGCCCTAAGTGCCCGACGGATTAGTTCCTTATCCGATGTTTCTTCGTCTTCCCAATAGAAGGTGCTTAAAAAGCAGTTATCCCGGAAAAGAAAGTCGATTGGGAGCATGTTCCATCCAATCCTCTAAGACAGAAATCAATTCCTCTTCCTCATGAAATTCCAGCCCTATAATTCTGTTTTCCATATCATCTTCCTGAAATTTCAATTCATAGAATGGAACCTGCCGGTCCTTATAATAAACAGTGATGCATCCTACCTTATGTTTCTCTGCCTGAAACAGCAGCTGTGACGGAGCCTCTTCCCCCGAACTGCCGCCAAACTGTCTTCCTGTCTTATACCATTGGTTATAGTGAATCTCCCAGCCCGTTGCAATTCGAAGCGGAACCAGGGAATTCGCTTCCGGTTCGTCCTTCTCTTTCCATAAGGATAGGGTCATCTGAATTTCTTCCACTATATTTAATATATCATCACTTTGATATTCGTGGTATGCTTCTCCCTCATCAGCATTGTTTTTGAGACATACCTGGTATTTACCGGACAAATCCAAATCAATGCTCCAGCCCAAATCCAAACTTTTACTTCCATCCATTTTCTGAATGAAAAGAGTGTCTTCTGTAAAGTATTTTTCATAGTTACCCGGATGCTTTCTCGCAAACTCTGGCTGTATATCGCAAAAAGTATTCCATACAACTTTATATCCGGAAGGGATTCCCAAAGAGACTTTTCGAATTGTATTACCCGATGTGGGTTCGAAAGGAACTATCCTTTCATAACGATGGTCGGGAAGCTTTTCCATTACGATTTTCTCTTCTGATTTACCATCGACTTCCCAATAAGCAGCAATACCCTCATCTAACATACGAAGAAGTAATCCGGTAAGATCATAATTAAGTACTTTCCTAAAGTAAGTTATATTTACAAAAATCGTTTCCAACTCTTCTATATTTGAAAAGTCAAAACCAACCTCCACCACATTTTCATAGGTGAGATTATTTGTGATACTGGTAAACGATATATGTCTTTTTTTCGGATGAAACGTAACTTGTAGCTTACCTTGCCAGGAAGAACTCTTCTCCTCATAGAAGGCTTTCATTGGATTATCCAAAAGCAAATCATGATATTGGTAGATCTGTTCAAATTGCCAGCCATCTTCTAAAAAAGCATTATAAAACTGATAATTCATCGTAAATACGGTTGAATTTGCCGCCATAGTAAGCCATTTCACACATTGTTTTTTTACAGATTCGCTTGATATTTGGTAGTCTGCTTCTGTTACATACCATGTATGCCATTTAACTGGAGAACAAATGGGCTCCATGTTTCTCCAATCCTCATTGCAGTCCTCTTGGATAATTCCATATGCTTCTTCCTGATCAGCTGCCTGTAGAAATATCATCCATGGGCGGTAATTTTTGGTTTCAAAAGTCCAGAAGTCAATCCACACTTTTCCTGTTTCCTCATAAAAGTCATCTCCCTCTGGAGAACATTCACAGTAACCAACCAGTCGATACCAGGAAGCCTTCTGTTCCTGCAGGATACGTGAAAGTATTTCATCCCTTTTGTTCTCCACTATGGTTTCGGCAAGATCCTGTCCTTTAAGATTATTATTAGAAATATGCGGATATAAAAGTCTGATTATTACAGGCCGGGGATAGATTGCACCCGGGATTTTTAATTCATAGAGACAATAAAAATTATAACTGCCGTAATTATCAATCATTGTTTCTTCACTCATACGTAATAATTCCTTTCACTGGTATAGCCCTTTTGTTCTGTCATTTTACTTTGCAGCACTGCCGTCCTCATTATATCCGTAATCCTCCGAAAGTATATGCACACTCATAGTTTCTTTCGTGGAGGTATCATATTGCACCACCAAAAAATAACCTTCGTAGCCAAAATGTGCTTCGCCATTTACATCCTGTGACGGTTCTCCGAAGACCTCCTTGAATTTTTCAATAGCATCCCCTACGTGGGCGCCATTAAAATCAATGGTCTTATCAATCGTCCATATCTGAGAAGCATCTCCCCGCTCAAACCATACCCGGATATTTGCCTTTTTATAATCAAAGGCCTCATCCTCTGTTTTTTCCGGCTCCTCTCCTAATATCGGATTAATCTCATCCTGATGCTTCATAAGGAGACTTAAGTAGAGAGAAAAGCGGTCTTCTTCCAATTCCGCTGCCGCCTCCGATGGGGTTGGGGTCTCTGAGAGCTTTTCTCCCTCCGCAGAGGATGGTGTCACGGAAGCTTTTTCTCCCTCGGTGTTGGAACCGACAGCTGTATTTTTCATACCACAGCCAATCATAGCAATCATAACCAATACCAGGGTCAACATTCCTGCAATCTTTTTTCTCATATCCATTCTCCGAATTTTCATAAAAGCTGAAGTAATTCCTGTTTTTATCGTTACTCCTACGTTTTCTTTTATTGATGTCTTACAGCTGCTTCTGATTGTCTCTGTTATAGATAGTATCAAATTCCGCTTTTCCAATGTGGATACCGGAGCTCAGGAAAGCAGCGAAAAGGATTTACTCCAGCTTGGCAATATTGTAATTCAATAATTATGATTTGACACGCTTTCTGTTATAACTACCTGCTGTATTCTTCTGCAATCCCATTCAGCTCCTTCGCCAGCTCTTTGGCGTTGCTTATCATGCACATGTGGTCACTTTCCAGATAACGCAGGTCGGTTATAGCCAGATTGGCAGCATAATCCTCCTGCTGCTGTCTGGTCAGGGTCTTATCCTCCGTACACAGAATATAGGTCTTTCCAATGGGTGGGTAGGACTGCCAGTCCACCCTGTGGGTCAGTACACAGACCGGCTCCGGCTGGAATTCCTGCTGTAAGATATACGCTATATCCTCTTCCGAAGTCCGGTTGCAGAAATAAGTTCGGAAGGTGCTCTCCAGCAGCTTCATCGGAATCCGGTCAGCCTCGGCCTGCTTAGCTACTCCCTCGATGTTCTTCTGCCTTATTTCCTCTGCGAAGGAATCCAGCGCTGTCCCGCCGCTTGCCGGCAGATTGGCCGCAAGAAATACCACATGCTTTATTTTCGGGTTTCTTTTGGCAAGCTCCCCAGCAATCAGCCCCGCTCCGGAATGTCCCACCAGAATAATCTCTTCCAGGTCGGACTCTTTGATCACCTTGTCTGCATAGTCCAATATTTCCTCAAAACCGCCGTTCAGACGGTTCTCATAAGTATTTACTTCCATTCTCCTTGGTATGGTAACTGCTCTTTGCTTTAACAATGACGCCAGCTTTGTCCAGATCCAGTCGGACATGCCGGCTCCCGGTATTAAGATAAATCCTCTTTTCATTTTAACTCCTTTCGTAGTTGAAAATTCATATAGGCATTTTTATTCAACCTTCCACTTCTTAATTTTTTCACTATTCATAGCTTCTTTTGAAACCCTCCTTCTCTCTCTGCTTTTCTCTGAGTCTCCATAAACTTCTTTCTAAAGTTCTCCCAGTCAGCTTCGATCTTTCTTTGTTCTGCTGGTTCAAGCTTCTCATATTGCAGTGTCAGAAATTCAAGCAGTGTGTTTGTCAGAAAGGAAGGCCGTTTATCAAGAAAGAAATCACTCTCAAGTTCCTCGCAAACATCTATAAATAGCTTTGCAGATGGTTTCTCTTTCCTTACGTAATAGCTTTTCAAGGCTGCTTCCGGGTCAATTCCATAGAGGAGAATAAATGCAAAGCCTTGCAAATAATCATCCCCCAGATTATCCGTGATAATTTTACCTCCAAGCTGCAAGGCAAGTTGAGAATCACGCCCCTTTAATTCCAGAAGAGCTTCTCCCGCTTCTTCAAACCCTTCTATATTTTGGATAATAGTAAGAAGTTCCTGTGTTTTCAATGTTTTTATATATAAGAAATCCATCTCCTGTCTTCCCCTATCAATAACTGACCATCTATAACAGTTCCCAGCCCATCCCTGGAATTATCTAATTGACGAAGCCAGCATTCTTTACCTTATAATTATTCCTTCTTGCTCAAGACGGTAAGCGGCATTTATAATATCCGCCTCCGTAATACCCAGTTCCTCCAAAATACCATCAATGGGATATTGCTCTTGCTGTTCCTTCGTTTTAAGAATCGTCTGCTCCGTGGAATTCTCCCCCTCGCGATAAGACCTTATGAGTTCGCCGTCCATACAGCTTATTTCTTCAAAACCTTTCTCCGTCAGCTTTAAATTCTCTTCAAAGTCATCCATGTCACAATAAAGATGGGAATAAAGACAGCACCGCTCCTGCTGCTTTAGGAGCTCCTCCTTAATCTGAAAGAGCAGGGCTTCTTCCCGAAAGAGCTCGCATTGCAGATTGAAGCACTGCATTCTCCTGGCTATTCCATGAATAAGATAGAATACCGCAGACACCTGGTCATTAATATCAATATGAACAAAATGCTCCTCCGGAATTAATTCGGGTGCCTGTAATTTCTCAGGTAAATTCCTTAGAAAGTGAAAGAGAAACTCCTGATTTAATTCCTGTTTTTTGTATAATATAGTTGTAATGCATGTACTCATACGTTCCCTTAAGCCCTCCTGTATTTTCTCTTGAATGCTTCTTCTTCCTTCGCATAATCCTCTGTCTGGTAGACTTTCCATCCTCTATTCTTTATGACCTTATCTAATTCTTGTTTATCCAGAAGAACAGTCACGCCATCCCATATATCCATCTCATCAGCGGCATAAATATAATAACAACATTTTCCAGGTTACAGAATAAGTGCTTCATAAAGCCACCAATTCCAGAATTCCCGGAATTTTTCCGGCTTCCCGGTTTCAAAGCCCTCCATTTCATAGGGCAGGCCATCGGCAAAAGTACAGGCAGCATAAAAGTACATATCCTCCCTGTAGAAATCCTCTGCGGTATCCGTACCACCTGTCCTCCCCCAGGAATCTTCCGAAAATTCCCGGTTAACCTGTTCGTTTACCAGCTCTTCTATTTCTTTCTGCCTTTTATGTAATGCCTCCGGTGAAGAAGCCTCCACATCTCTGCCAAGTGTCTTCCATTTCTCTATAACCTCCATGTAGCGCTCCATTTCATAGTGAAGAAAATAGGCTCCCTGCATGATGCAATATCCTGCCAGTGAAGCGGGAAACTTGTGCGTTCTATGCTTCATATCACGAATCGTGGTGTGTTCCATAAAATCCCGGAGAATGCTCCAGATATTCTCCAGCTCTTCCATGATTATACGGCGTTTTACAGAGTTCTCTTCATATACCAGCTCCCTGCATTTTGTAAGTGCCAGGGAAAGATTGTTCTCCTCCCACCATGTATCCTGCCAAATCTGTGCAGCACGGGTCATGATATCCAATTCCAGCTTTAATCGAAAAGCGGCGTTTAAGAGATTCTCTGTCTGATAAAGACGAATATACAGGGAAAGTTCATGACAGATAGCCTCTCTGAGCCCCCGTTCCAGATGATGAAGAGGGTGTGCCTCCACCTTGACCATAGCTTTACGAATTAACTCTCCTTTTTTCCGCTTCTTTTCAAGCCAGTAAAGCACATCTTCGGGAGTGCAACACAAAAATTCCGTTCCGTCCCAGCCATATGGAAAAGGGAAGGCCTCCTGCTCTGGGTCCTTGATTATAATTTTACAAACAGCTATTTTCTCCTGTGCGTTCAATAGGCTTTGAGCAAAACTGCGGTAAATCCGCTCCTGCTCCTTACCGCCAAGGCTTTCTGCCCGCTGCCGGATATCCAGCGTAATATAATCCGCAGTACCCTCCAGCCAAAGGACAGCCACCGGCTGCCCCTCCTTTTCCACCAGCAGATAAATATTATAGCCACCGCCGTCCCCAAATCCTTGATTATCCTGCCCTAAGCTTGCGATTGCATTACGAATTCCTCCGGCAGTTAGCTGCCAGAGTCTTGCAAGGAGCCAGGAGGCAGCGTATCTGTCAGCGCCATGTTGCAGACGCAGCATATTTGCCTGTGAATAAGCCTGCTCCGGGTTGCCCTCCTGGTTGCCACTCCCATATTGTTTACGCAGCATTTCATAAATTTCCCCAGTAACATCAGAGCCGTCATAGAAGAAATCTCTGTCTGCCAAGCCACGTTCTGCTTCACGTGCCAGCTCTGCCCAATATTCCTCTCCCATGGTACTGGTCGGACACCAAGCGCTCTCATAGTGCAGATTGTCAATTAAATCTGCCAGTTTTTCTTCTGAAGTTCCGAGGATAATCCGGCAGGAAAAACCACCGCCAACAGTAAAATACAGCTGTGGATCTTGCTCATTATCAAGCAGTTCCATTCAATCTCTCCTTCCAAAAAAATCAGCGTCATATTCAAACCAGTCCTTGTAGTATATAATGCCTTTCACCCCTTCCAAGCGCCATACCATTTATTTTTTAGTTAAGACGTTATAAAGGTATCCTCACGGCCCTTTTCCGTTTTCCATCAGACCGGACACAAATTCAATGGATATCAGCAGCAAGGAACGATACTCCAGGTAGCGGACAGAAGCATCGGCCTCCACATTGATTTGAATCCACTCACGCATATTCTTTTTGCCCATGGGCTGAAAGGGTACAATCCCCTCCCGTCCCAGCCACAGTCTGGCCACGTCTTCGGGAACCTTGATTCCCAGTCCTCCCTCATAAAGACAGGCAAACATTTTTCTGTTCACATAATAAGCCGGATAACCAAACATTTTTCCTGCCCTTACATCGGGGATTTCCAATAGAAAAGAATCGAGAATCTGTTTGTGCCCGGGATGAAAAGATGCCATATCAGTTTACCTCCTCTTTTGCTTTCCTTCTTTTACTATACAATGCCGTCTTCTTTGCTGTATTGTAAAAGAACGACACCTTATGGTGCCGTTCCTTTAACAATTTTGCAGCCTTGAAGGTTTGCGGTTTTTCTTTGAATTCCATACTAAGTTCAATACCTTATGTTATGCAGGTTTATTGATTTCAAATACTGGCGAACCTCAATCATTCCTTTTATAGACCTCATACTCCTTCAGCTTTTTCCGGTCTTCCTCCGTCATCATGGAACTTTCCTTTTCTTTACTATAGATTAGCAATAAGTATTTCATTCTCAAACCTCCCCAAAAGTTCGTACTGTAAACTTTACTTTCCGTTATCTTCCTGGCTTGGCCTGTCCTTTCCTAAAACTTCCGCTTACTCACCAAAGGTTCTGGCCCACATCACATCCTTGATTGCGGTTTCATAAGGAATGCCCAGCTGTACCAGTCCGTCGGCAATGGAAGCAATGGAGGCGGTCGGGTTGTCTGCAAAGAATTGATTGCACAGCCTGTTAAAGTGCTTGATTTTCTCCTCCTGTTCTGCTCCCTCGTCAAGCTGCAAAGCATTCACAAAGCTGCTGATTACCTCACTGAATGTCTCATTTATTTTCTTCTGTACCTCCTCGCTTGCGCCCTTTGCAGGCTCAGCCACGGTGTAAGGAAGAAAATCGCTAAGATCCCCCAGATACCCCATCCAATGACGCTCTCGGGGCATTCTGACACTCAAACCCGGATCCTCCGGGTGCGGGAAATTCACCTCAACGAGCAGATGATCCATGCTTGGTATTCCGAGCACCCGTCCAACACAAAGGCACGGGTTGTCACTCCAAAAAACGCTGCCCGATTCCGTCCACTTTGTAGAGAAAATGAAGACGGGATCTTCCTCCTCACCAAATTCAAGTTCAGTCTTTCCCTCCGGGGTCAGGTGGAGCTCATATGCCTCCCAGTCATAGCCCCAAAGAAACTGTGTGATGGGCAGCGGTATTTCAAAACTCTGTTCATCATTGATTAAAAACATTTCCTCAAATTTCGGAAAATCCTCCTTTTTACGAATTCCAAGCCGCTCCAGTTCCTTTTGAATTGCCGGTAAAAATGTAATTTCTGTTCCTGACATTGTAATGTCCTCCTCTATGTTTTATAATCTTCCACAAATGCTCAAAATCTCCTATCATTTCTCTCATCCATATATCCGAAAAGCACTTATATTTTGTTCTTAGCCATCATGCTCCTCAGAAGACGCTTCATGCGCTCACTGCCCAGAGAAGCCCCCAGCCCGGCCTTTCCAAAACCTCTTGCAGGAGATTTAGCCAGGCTTCCAGATAAAAAAGAAAATCCTCCGCCGAGAAAATGAAACGGGGTGCCTCCAGCCTCAAGGAGGATTTCTGTATTTCTTCCTTTCGCTCTATGCTCCACTTTGCAAGAACGACGCGGATTTCCTGCTGGCTCAAGCAGGCGGAAAAATCAATTTCTGCAAGCCAATCCCCCTCCGGCTCCGGTTCTGCTTCAAAATTTTTCCAATACTGACAAAAGGAGTGGCTGAACAGGCGGCTGATGATAAAATCAAGACTTTCTTTGCACCCCTGTGACAGCTCCTCACGTAGCCGCTCATAAAACGCATTCGCTTCCTCCGCTACATCCCAATGCTCCACCAGTCTATCCCCAAAAGCGTCTATTTCCAAAATCCATTCCTGATATTCCGATTTCACAATTCCTTTATCATCTAAATACTTCTCCCAGAAGTCGCAGCTCATATTTCCTCGCTTCTCCCAATCGATGGTATAAAATAAACCATCCCAACTCATGCTATTGCCTCCCATTTATCTATTTCCATATAATCAGTTTTCTTCTAAGCTCACACTCCAATAATGGCGATTCATATCTTCCTTACTTACCTATGCCTCCTGTGACAGGTATCCATTGTCAGATTTTCCAGCTAGCTTAAGCCTCTCTAAAAATCCGTCAAATTTATCATGAGACCGCCTCGTTAACCCTTTCTTTTCAGAAGAATATCTCCCCAGTTAAGTGTTAATCCCCGTCCTTCATCCCCCTCCAGCTGGTAGTTTCCCCAACAAGTCCGGTCATTTGTTTCATTATCAATCATGATACGGTACTCATAATACCCATGTCCTGTCAGGGTTGGAAGGAAATGAAGAAAATACCTTCCCGGAGCATCAAGATTATTTTTTGAAAAAAGTTCCAATCAGATGCCAAGCGGTAATATTACACACTTTCACTATGGAGCAATTCACTTAATATCCCCATGATCCGTCGCGCATCCTCCACTGTCGGTGCATCCACGGAAAACATGCCCACCTCACAGTCAAACAAATACTTTGTTTTGTCCTTTTGCTGCTTCAGCTTTTGCCTGACCATCTGCTCTAAATCAACATTATGCTTGCCGTTCAGCTGGTCTGTAAAATCCCCAAACACGCAAAAGGTAATGCCCTTTACCGTTTTGTGCTCGTACAGCGAAATGTCTTGAACCATTTCCATAAATTGCAGAGAGGTTGTAGTCAGTTCGTTGTTCTTAAAATACAACGCTCCCCACGGATGGGTGAGCAGAATATCACAAAGCTGCTCCTGCAGTGCAGGCACAACGTTTATTTCCAGCTCCTGCAGCAAAGGCAGCTGCTTGAGGACAGACCAATCCTCCCCGGGACGAACCACAAACAGCCGAAGATTCTGCAGCTTCTGTGCCCGCAGCAACGCCTCCGGATGAAGCACCTTGGTAATGCTGTCCAGAAGGAGCACCTGCACGGTTTCCAATGAGCCGATGCTTTCCAGGTCAAGGACGGTATCCAGATGATCCAGAAACATTCTTAACATCCCTGTGTTATGGATCACACTTTTTGCGATTCCCGTGTGGTCGCAATTGAACACCTCAAGCTTTAAGGAAAGCTGCTCTTTGTCGGAGGTAAACTTACGAACGCCGAAGAAATAGAGCTCTCTTAAATTTGGCATCTGCTCAAGTAAATGCAGGTTTTTTATCTCGCCGACGCTGCTGAAATCCAGGCTTTCGAGCTGCGGATAGGCGAGAAGCTGCCGGATGTCAACACTTTTAAGAAAAATAAATTTGACGCTGTTGTATTCTGTGAGAGCTTGCCAGACTTCCTCCGTATTGTTATCCTTCCGGATATCCAGATTTTTGCGGCGCTCCTGTGAGGCCTCCCATGGTTCTATGTAGCTTTTGCGTCTTTCTGTATATCTTTGCCTTACCTCCCTAAAAGCTTCCTCCAGCTCGTCCTCGCTTACCTTCGACTTCAGATTATAATAAAAAGTCCCCCACAAGCCCAGCCTCTTGAAGGACGGCAGGATATCCTCCGTCCATTTCACATCCGGCTGAGACTCTGCAAATCTGCGGATTCGGTCCCAGTTATTTCCGCCCCTTGGGGTGTTCCATTCCCTCAGGCAGCAATCTAAAATCATTTTGTCAATCCAAAGCGCTCTTTCGTTCATAACGAACTCCTTTCCTTCAAACAAGGCTTCCTTTATAAAATTAACAGCTCCAGCAGCCCACTTTCGATAAATCTTTGTTTACGCCGCACTGCATCCTTCAGGTCCAGCTCGTCCGTTTCCGGAAAGATACGGAAGGCCTCCTCCCAAAAGCGTTCTCTGTCCTCCGGCATATGTTCAAAGGTCATCAGCAGGCACTCAAAATCCAGCTCCTGCAAAAGCACCCCGTACTTTACGTCCCATTCGCGCAGGGTATTGATATGCAGCTCTATGCAATCATCATAGAAAAACATATGTGCATAAGCCAGCCACTTATCCTCTGCCTTAAAAATAGTATAACGGGTAATCTCTATGTTGGTGCCGTTCTGCTCGTCATAAGCTAGGAAGCTCTTCCAGACCTGATAGCCGAAAGGTGCCAGCCTGCTACGGAGTGCTTCAAAAAAACGTTTCCGATTCTCCTCTGGGTCTTCTATGCCAATCGCCAGGAAAAGCTTGATTGCATCCGGCTTTTCTTCCGTTTTCACAAACAGTTTCTGGGGAGCATTTTCATACCAGTAGCTGCCATACTGGTAAAAAAGTGGCTCCTGACCCATGTAGTCCCATTCACCCCAACCAAACTCTGTAGGGATCATTCCCTGCTCCAGCGCCAAATCGGTGGTGATTGCCTCAAGCAAAAGAAGCAGTGCTTCCTCCTCCAGAAAACCTGCCAGCTCCAGAGGGGATTCCCCCGGCCGGTAGCCGTCAAGCACCTGTGCGCCAAGAGACAGCAGCAGGCTTACCAGCTCGGCATCCTTGTTGCGTATCGCGTATTGCAGGGGTGTACCACCCTCCGGCATCGTCTGCTCCATGGGAAAACGGTTATGCCCCGCAAGCATGAGAATGCGACTGAAATCACGCTCCTGCAACACTTTGACAGGATCTGCGGAAAGTGCTTCCTCTGTTTGGCGTTGCTCCCCGTAAACAGTCCGCCAATAGCTCCGGTTCTGCTCTCTACGGCGAAACAGAACCCGCTCCATCCACATTGGGTAAGTGAGGCAATCCAGCTTGTCCTGCCCATCGGCGAACCCCAGTCGTTCCCACCAGAGGTGCTGACTATCGTCCTGTTTGTTATCCATCCTATCTGCCTCCCTTCTTCCTGCATCATATTTTAAACTTCCATATATAGGTGTTTCTTGCCACCTGCAAGACCATTACGGTTTAATCTCCCCATGGGTCTTGTTATGATATATGCTTTTGCACTCCTCCAAAGCCTGATCCGCCCACCTTTCCATATAGGCCAGAAAGCCGGAGGCTTGCTTTGCACCCAAAACTAGTTTTCCTCTTTCATAAAATCCGTCCGGTTGTGCTCTCATGCTCTGACCGGCACATCCATCTACCTGCCAGACAGTTCCTGCCATCTCGCCCCCGACTACCAACACGTCCCAATACCTGTGTCCGTGATTCGTAAGAACTACACCCCCTTCTATGGAAAGGACACGAGGAACAATGTTCATAAAATACCGGTCGCGCTCCCCTGCACTCATATTCTCCTGCAGCGGAGTCTCCAACAATCTTTTGTATCGTTTTACATGCTTGCCTTTCAGCTCATGAAAATAAGTAATTCTTCCGTAGCCGGTATCCTTATTAAAATCTCTTTCTTCAAACCAGCCGCCGGTGTCTGCACACTCAGCATAATAACTGACGGAACTGTAGATTTGCTGATACAGCTCTCTTGACTCCGCAGGAGATAAAAGCCCATAACCCGGTCCGGTTCCGTAGCCTGCCAGTTTTAAATATTCCCGGTATTCCTCCGGTAATTTCAGACTGCAATCCGTTTCCCATTGCGCCAATTCCTCCTCGAAAACCGGATGGAACGTATACCGGTGCCCCGACTGCTGTCCAGCCGCGCCGAATATGCGAAGCTCTGTGTCCGTTTCCTTTAATCTCTGCAGCTTATCCCGAAGTGCCAGAATTCTTTCCTGCCTGCTCTTTTCCTTCATCTGACCGCTCCCTTCCTTTCCTTCACCGCACATTCCTTACCGCCGTTACGCCCATGGCATCTGTAAAATGCTATAGGAGAACAAAAACTTTCCCTTTATTACTTTTCCTCCTCAGCCAGTCTTGCCAAAACGCCTTCATCCATGGGTAAAAATGAGAAGCTTGGGTGCCCTGCCAGCTCCTTTAGCTCTGAAAAAGAACGGTCAAATGCGGCGGCCGCCGCTCGAATCAGCTGTTCCGGCTCTACCTTGTCCAGACTGTCATACCCCTCGCTGTTCTCAAACTCGCTTAGGCTTGCCTGAAAGGACAGCAATTGGTCAACCTTAAAAAGACTGTACGCGTCCTCCAGGCTGCTCCAAAACTGTTCAATACTTGCGTTGTCCGGATAGCCAATCCTTTCGGCGATTTCTCTGCCTCTGTCCGGATATTCCTCAAAGGGCAGGGAAATGACTCCACCCGTTTCAAAGGAAAGCACCAGCTTATAATATCTGCGCCCATAGTTTATTCCCCACACATAGGCAATCGGAACACCCGGAATGAAACGGTCTTTCGGACCAACCTTCCACATATCGTCATAGGAATAAAGCTGCAGGCAGGCCGCTCCAAACCCATTAAACTCCATGGGGCCATCCAAATTTTTTATGCTCACTGTATCCAGTAAATACTTTTCAGCCAACGGATGCAATATCCTTGGCCGATAGCGCTCCTTCACCGCTTGCAGGAACGCTTCCCGCTCATTTTGGGTGATGGCCAGAAACATCCCCTGTTCCACATCGTCCGACCCTTCCAGCAGCTGGATTTCTTCTTCCGAATACACTTCCATTTGATTTTCCTCCCTTGTAGTCGCAGGATATCTGCTCTGCATCATTCTTGTTCCCTGCGGTATACCTCCAGATTTTCAAGCGCCATTTGTTCTCCCATGGCCGCTGCCTGTTCCCAAAGTGCCTTCGCTTTTCTGACATCCTTCGGCAAAATCCCATGATAATAGAGCCGACCTAAATTATTCATGGCTCCCGTATGTCCTAACGCAGCAGCCGCCTCGTAAAGCCCGGCTGCCTTCTGCGGGTTTTTCTCCGTTCCTTTTCCATTCTCGTAGCATTGCGCCAAATCGAAAAGTCCGTGTTCATCCTTCTGCACAGCGGCCTTCCCATACCAGTAAAATGCCTTCTCAAAGGATTGCTCTACACCCTCGCCCCACTCATAGCACAGCCCAAGACCGACCTGTGCCGAGGCATCTCCCTGCTCCGCCGCAAGAAGATACCAATGGGCTGCCTGAGTAGGATCTATGCCGGTTCCTTTTCCGTATTTATAACACAGCGCCAGATTTAACTGTGCCTGGGCGTATCCCCTTTCCGCCGACTTTTTATACCACTTTACAGCCTGAACCATATCAATCTCCGTACCTTCTCCAAGCTCAAAGCAGGCGCCGGCCTTTGAGCAGGCAAGCACATTATCATTCTCAGCTGATTTTAAATACCATCGAAAGGCTTCCTCTGTATTCTTTTGGCAGCCTATCCCTTTCTCATAGCACATGGCTAATCTCAACTGGGCTAAGGGCTCCTCTTGATATGCTGCTTTCTGATACCAGAAAACCGCAAGCCCGTAATCAGCCGCAAGCCCATTCCCAAACTGATAAAACTCTCCCAGCTTTGACTGTGCGGCGGCATATTCCTGCTCAGCGGCTTTTCTATAGTAGAACAACGCCTCCAAAAGATTGCTCTCCACTCCTTCGCCCCGCTCATAGCAGCTGCCCAGATAATACTGTGCCCTGGAATGTTCGTGGGCTGCAGCTTTTGTAAACCACCGGACAGCTTCCTTTTTATCCTGTAAAACACCCTTGCCCTCATAATAACAAAGCCCCAGGTTCAGAAATGCATTGGGATAATCCCCTTCCGCAGATTTCCTGAACCACTCCAGCGCTTGCTCCATATCCTCAGGCACGCCTTCTCCATACCTATAATGCCACCCCAGATTGTTCTGTGTCCGGGGGCTTCCCCACTGTGCTGACTTTGATAGTAGGGCCACTGCTGCCGGTGCATTTTCCGGAACACCTCTTCCAAGGCTAAAGCATCTGCCAAGCTCGGCCATCGCCCCTGGCAACCCCAAAAGTGTGGCTTTCCCATACCAGTAAAAGGCCAGAATATCACTTTGCGACACCTTACTATCGCCCTTCTCGTAGTCCTGTGCCAGGGCAAACATGGCCTCCGCGTCCTCAGGATACGGTCCTGATTCCGGTGTTATCGTATCCAAGGCCTCCCTGATTCTTTTTTCCTCATATTCGCTCAGTGTCAGAACCGGTATTTTATCCTTTTCCATTGGTGCCTCCTTGATTTATTTTCCACGGCTTCCACAATCTCGTCCGAACGGAACATAACTGCACACACGTTCCAGCATTTCAGCGTAAGAGGGGAATGCTTTCCTAAAGGATACTTTCATACTCTTTTAAGAATTCTTCCCAGTTTAGTTTGGGATTCCATTTCATATATTGTTCCTTATTAAGAGGCTGCCCTTGAAATATGCGTTCCAATTCCACGACATCGAGCTCCACCTCATAATAATCCTTTGCCCAGCTGGCATAAGCCTCAGCACCGTGGATAATACTCTCAAGAATCGAAAGCTCACCAGCCTTCAGTTCATAAAGAGAATTCCAATTCTCGTTCTCAATCTGCCAGATACAGAAGCTGGTTTCTTCCGGAAGAAATGCCGGTTGAGAAAAGAAATCACAAAACTCTCCGGGAAGCAGGGTTTCAAAGGGAAACTCTCCCTTGACTCCGCTTATCCTTTTATGTATCCACGGACAGCCTCTCTCCAGTCCTTTGATGATTACATTATTCCCACGGAACAGTGCAAAATAATGTTCTCCGTCACTACCCCTCATGGAAGCCATAATTTCATCGGAGCCCCAGTATGCATCGTAAGAATAGTAACGATACTCCCAATCCGGCGATAATATGGCATCCATGACTGCCATTATCCTCATGGACGATTTCATTTTTTGAGCATCTGGTAATACACTTAAAATCTTATGATTCATCACTCTCCACCTTTTATTCCGTGGCTTCTACAATCTCATCCTCGCTGAACATAACCGCCGAAACACGTCCCAGCATTTCAGCATAAGAGGGGAAGGCCTGCTGTACCATAGACGCAGGGATTTCTCCTTTGCCGCCGTCCAGCCTCTTCACATCCTCATAGGAAAAATCATATACCGCCAAATCTCCGCTGTCGCCGCTCTTCACTGCAAGAACAGAACGCAGGTTTTCCATAATCGCCGCAACAATCAGCAGGGGTTCACCCTCCACGAGGATTTCTGAATACTCACCTAAATCCTTTGCAAAGCACTGGTCATTATAAAAGCTGTCCTGAAACCGGTAATCGTCATATTCCGAATGATCAAAGTGATTGAACTGATACCACAGCAGATTTTCGGAATCAACGCCCAGCAGTATGTTTCCCAGCTCCCGCAGCCAGGCCGGGTCTGATTCACGTCTCTCTTTTTTGAAAAATGTTTGGGTGGGAAAGCTGGAAATAAACTGCCCGAGGGCGGCCTTCTGTTCCTCTACCAGAGTGGACTCCATTACCCAGTTCTTTGCTTCTTCTGCTGTTCCTTTGATTCTCTTTGCCATTTTTTTCCTCTTTTCTTTTTATTTTCTGTGCATACACTCGACCGTCACAATGGACTCATACGTTTATTCCTTTAGCTCTTTTGAAAAAGCTGTCAGGGAATCTGCCAATAAATAGATATTTTGATAATAGGGCTGTTCCACCTCCGGCATTTCTTCCTCGCTGTCCCATAAAAATATTCTTCCGAAATTTTCTCCCTCTGTACAAATGCAAATCTGACGTCCGCCTGAATATGCAATGGGCATAAGCTCTTTCGGCATACGGGATGCGTATTCTCTGCACTCCCAAATCAAAAGTCTCCCCAAGGCCGTAAAATAATTCGGCACTATCCAAACGATCCGTCTCAGGATCTAGAAAGTTGCAGTGCTCAGGATGACCGCCATTATGAAGCATAAGAAAGTCAATATAATCCGTTGGAATATCACGCCCAATTTCAGCTTCTACTTTTTTTATGTCTGCGTATTTCAGCTTTGGGCCTTCCCTTATAAAGTGTTTTTCTTCCATACAAAATTCCCTTTCTCAGTTTTCCTCTTTTGTCATTGCGATAAATTCCTCCAAGGAATAGTCCTCTCCCGATTCCAGCTCATACACTCTGTCTGCTGTCAGAAAGACGCCGTCTATCTCCACTTCCTCCTGCAAGACAAGCGGCTCTCCGGTCAGCGCGCCAAGCTGTCCCTCCCAGTCGCCCAACTGTACGGTCTCTGTCTCTTCGTCATAGGCTCTGTACTCAAAAAGCAAATCCGAAACGTATCCGTCCGTCGCTGTGTTTCCGTCCTCGCCCTTTATGACAGGGGTACCCCCCTCTGTAAAGGAAGCGGTCAGCTTGCCCGGAACTGTTATGTTAAGGAATGGGTGAATATCCACAAAGTCCGTCTGTTCCCCGGCTGTATAGCACGTTATCCGAATGGTCTGCCCGTAGGACAGCAAGGCATAGAAGCCAAGGCTTGCTTTGATTCTGGTGAGCAGCATCTGCCGAAGCTTCTCCGTATCAGAGGATATCATGCGGAAATCCTCGCGCATACCCCCTGGCTCCGCAAGCATTTTCAGGTAATAAAAGCTTTTGCCATGCCCCTCTTTCTGTGCAAGGAGTGCCTGATAGTCTGTATTACTGCGCAGGGGCGCATAGCACGGATATGTATCCAGCTTACTTTTTAGCTCCGGCGCAATTTTCACGGCCTTTTGCAGCCACCGAACTGCTTCTTCCGCATTTTTGGCGGCAACGTACAGCTCCGCCATGGTCAGGTAGGGGAGCGTATTTTCCGGCTGAATGCGTATGCATCGCTTGAGACCATCGATTCCCTCCTGAAACTTTTCCTTTGGGATGTATGTATCACATACAAGATGGTTGACAGCGTCTACCACCGCCTCTGGGGTAATCCCCTCGGGCGCAAGCCTGATTACCCGCGGATCATAATCCAGCGCTCTGGCTAAATCCTCTGCCGTACCGGAGGACACGAGCAAGTCCGAAACCCATCACGTGGGACTGCCGCTTTGGTATTTCTCTGCCCCTGCACGGAAAAGCTTCTCCGCCGCCTCAGCCGCAAGCCTTTCCTCCCCGATGATTTTCCCATACCGGACATAGGGCTTTAAAGGCGCATAGCAGCCGTAACCCTCCAGCTTCCCGGCCCTTCCCGGTTCCTTTTCCACCGCTTTTTCCAGCCATTCCAGTGCATCATAAGGTTCTCCAGCCGCTGTCAAAAGCTCCGCCATGGTCAGCTGCCCCATGACATAATCCGGCTTTAGAAACAATGCGGAATCCAAAAATCCTCTCGCAGCGGTAAAGTTCCTGCCTCCAATATTCTGGCAGGCAAGGGAATTGAGCTGGGACAGTACAAAATCCAGCGAAAAGCCCTCCTTGTCAAAAAGGTTCTCCAATGTCCGATTAAGACGTAAAGCGCGCACGGCTTCCTCCGCCGCTATCCATATGCTGCCCTCATAATAAGCGGTCTGTGCCCGGCGAAAGATTGCTTCAGGCCATAAGGGCTCCTTCTCCGCCGCCATGCTGAAATACCGGTAAGCACTTCTGTTGTTCCCCTTCTCCAGGTACTCCATGCCAAGCCTGTAGTACTCTTTTCTCAAAGTATCAATTTCTACATTCATGTTGTCATCCTCCGTTTAATTGCAAATTTCTGCTGCAAGTTCTTATTTTTGCTTCTATCCCTAACTGCCACTACGATTTATTATTTCTGCTTCAAATCGTTACTTTTGCTACAATCACTTGTTCAGTTTCAATCTCTTCACTTCTGCTTCAATCCCTTGCTCTGACAATACTTGCAGCATTTTTTCATATCCATACATCCTGCCATTCATGTCATATTCAAAACAATCCCTATAATACAGGAAGCTTTCCAGTATTCGAAAAAAATGCCTGTCCTGACTACAGTCAAAGCGAAGCTCAAAATTTATTTGTTTGCTCATTGGTAAATATGGTTTCATTGAAATAGACAGTGATTGATAAATTGGCTCATAACGAACTGTGATTTCAGGCTGGTCTTCCCGGTTATGATACCATGCCTTCAGTTCTTCCTGATTCTCTGTATCGAGTATCTCGTATACCTGATCAAAGCTCCAACCATCTTCAAGAAAATCCTGAAGGAAGCGTTTCTTCCTGTATAATCGCATACAAGCCTCCTCAGAATCATTATATAATCCCTCAAGCTCCTTCGTCGCTCTCTCCTGAATCTGTTCCTCTTCGAGCAGAAAATCATTCTCTGTATGAAAAAGAGCTTGAACCCGTTCTGCCGGATAAATTGGACCAAGAGCATACAGCACGCCGTCAGCTTCTAACCAATCATAGAATTCTTTCTCTGTCTCTGCCTGCGATAATACGATTCGGGTTGGACCCGAAGCGGTACGGGTAAACCAAAGATTAATCACACGACCTCCATGTGCTTCCAAAAGCTCTTTGCCCCAAGGAATGTTCATAAAGCATCCCAGAAGTCGGAATCGCTTATAGTTATTTTCCTTCCACACCCGTCTCAGCATCGCATCCCGTTTTCTATTCATTTGAATTACTGCAAGCTCGCCTGCATCATCATCTTTGGGATCAGAATCTTCCTTTGCGACTCGAAGAAGGAGTTCATTTTTATGCCACTCTGTTTTCGTAAATTCATATAAGAAATATTCATCCATGGACCTTACTCCTTAACTTAAGGTTGCTCTGATTTCATAAAAGATGTTGTCAGTGCTGTGCTTTTGTTGCTTTCTCTAAAGCCAATGCAGGCAACTCCTTATTTCCATCCTGATATTTATAATTGAATTTCATCTTGGTAATTTTCCATTCCTCCTGAACCATTTTCAGATTAAAATCATAGCTTCCGACCACTATCCAGACATTTCCCTTTTCGTGTTCCAGATAATGACTTGCTGTCCCATAACAGAACACTGCAGCCTCTGTGGGTTGAGCCTTAATAATCATATTACCAAGCTGATGATGGGTACATGTGAATCCAGGCAATACATATTTCCAACCTGCTATGATGTCTTCTGCTGTTAATTCAGCAGCCGGCTGTCCATTCATAGATGAATAATCAAGAACCAGTTTTTCAGCAAAACACTCTTTCACTCTTGACCAGTCCCGTAAATCCACAGCAATAAATAAATGATTGATCATTTCTTCCATAGTCATATCATATTCCTCCTGATATTGATTGTATTTTATGTATTTTATTTGAAGCATCTCAAAATGCATGCAAGTTTTTATACTTTTAGCAAAGCATCCATTGTCACAATTTACAATTTATAGAATTCGGTTCTCACCTTCCCTGACTGCTTCTACTACACTCAGCTCACCTGCCAGAAGTTTCAGCAGGGACTCCTCATATCGGAACATGGTTTCAATTGCAATTTGAAACAGATCCTCCAACATACCCTTTGTCGGCTCCATTCCGATACAGCACATGGAATTTTTAAAACGTACTTGCCCATCGGAAGGATTAAATTCAAAATTTCCGTAATTCATGTCCTTATTAACCCTATGTATATATTCTGATACGGCTGCTCTTTTTTCTTCCTCCACCTCGGGAAGCATCTCAACAATCAAATCTGCATAGTTTCTTCTGATAAATGCTCTATAACTGTAATAATCAATTTTACTTTGATTTAACTTAGACTTAAAATTAATAGCGGCGTAATTTTCCTCTTCCTCAAAGTTGAATTTGAAATTCTTATTCTCCAAGTACTGCTTAATTCCACTTGTAATTTCCTTTGAATATGTACTCATACTCTGTCTCCTTTATTCATTGAAGGCTTCCTTCACCTGTGTTCTTCGTATCAAAGTGCCACAATTGCATATGCTTCATCCTGATAGGGCGGAAGGGCGCTCCAGCCGGCGATAAATCTAGCCTCCGGCATGAATTCTTCCAAATCCCCAAGATAGCAATCCTCTTCGTAATCATCTTCTTCTGTGTAAAAGTCAAAATGACTCTGCAAATAAAGCAGAAAACCAATTATTTTATTGTCCAGACCTTCCTTTATGAACGTCGGCAGACCTCGGTATCCTCCCCAGGATTTTGGATTTTGATTCCCATGTCCTCTGGATTCCATTCCCATAGTCTGAAGCAGCTTAACGACACTGTCCTCCTCCGCTAATGACTCGAAGAGGGATTCACTGTAGGGATTATATCTTAAAAAAGCAAAGCTTCCACCGGTAAATTCCTTGCACTCTCTGCCCTGCATCCATTCCCCCATAAGGTTCAATTGCCAGGAGAGTTCTTCCTCCTCATCGTCATCTGAGTCATCCTCCTCGTATTCCTTACCCTCATCTTCATCACCGGTCCTTCTACGAGAAAGCCCTCCAAATCTTCCGTTTTCAAAGAAATAGGCATCCATTTCACTTCCATCAGCAAACACAAAGGTTGTAACAGAAGCTCCGTCTTGCTGCTGTTCTTCCTCCACATGCTCTGTCAAACCAACGGCTTCCTTCGGTGATATGGTTCCTGCCATAACCTTTTTTAATCCAACAATATTTTCAGTGTATCCTGCATATGCCATTAGAATTGTTTCCTGCAACATCTCAATGGTTGGATGGATATCAGGCATCATCAACGTACATTTATAGTAGATTACTCCTTCGTCGAAATCGAATTCAAAATTTCCTCTTTCATTGTAATAATTGACCCAATGCAGATATTCCGCTACTCTCAATTTGTTGCTCTCATTGGCAGATAAATCTGTTTTCATAAAGACATTAACAAGTTGTTCCGACAACTTAATGTAAAACAGACCATTCAAACGAAACTTATCCAGTCTCAAATCAACAAAAAATGAACTATCTTCTTCATCAAATTTAAATTCAAAACCAAACTCATCTAATATTTTTTTTATATCCTCTGCTACCTGTTCTGAATACATGCTATCTCTCCTTATTATATTAATTCCGTGTAAATGTTCTTGTTCCAACTATACACAATGTCTGTTCCTATTGTATTGTAAAAGAACGACACCCTTCGGTGTCGCCCCATAATATGAGTATTTTTAGTTTTTTGAATATTTGTACAATAATGATTCCACTAGTAGACTTCAGGTCCGAATGTTCAAAATATGATCAGCCGCACACTCCCTGTGCAAAGACTATCCATATCTTCCTCGGAATCCAATCGAAATCGACCTAGACGACTTAGACTCTCCTTACAGTTTTGATAATCCGAAAATTAAATTCCATAAAGATTTAGATGGTTCAGATGTTCCAAATTCGATATAACGTAAATTGCAGACTGTCCGAGTATTTCACAGTCTTGCTGTCCATGCAAAAACTATAATGACTCATTATATGTCCTCCGGATACCAAGAATCATCTTCTTAATATGATTCTTCAAAGTCTCCGCATCACCTTCTGCTTCGATGACAAGAGCATGTCCCTCCATCATTATTTCACCAGACCAATAGTCGAACTCGGTACTCTCCGTCTGAAAACCGTCACTAAGACAGTATTTACCGTTACTAACCTCTTCGAAATTAGCATTAGAATTCTTCCATTCCTCAGAATCAGTAGCATAGGTGTAGAGGAATCGGATTTGCTGCTTCTCTAGTATAAAATAAATCGGAAAGATTTCCTTTTCCTCTTCATCATAATTAAATTCCGCTTCATAAGTTCCGGGAAGAGGTATCTCCCATCCACCGGGCAGGGTGTGGAGCAGAAAGCCATCTCTATATCCAATCACAGGAGAATTAACGGAAGAATTCGTACCAGACTCATAATCCACCTGCTGATTCCATACGATATAGGTTTTCAGGTTCGTATCATATTGCTCACCCTGTTCGCTCGTAAACCAAAGAAAATACCCACCTGCAAAAATCCGTTGTTCCTCCCCGGATTAAAGCATTCTGGAATAATTTGATGAAAAAGCACCCATAGGAGTCAGTATTTCTTCCTCTCGGATCGGTCGGATCTCAATTCCCTGCATGGCTGGAAGAAGTTTGTCCTTGTCCAGATAGCCTTGCTCGCCTGAAGCAGAAAGCTCCTTCAACGCTTTCATTAACTTTTCTACATAGAGGTCTTGAAGCTTTTCAAAATCACGATCTGCAAAAAATCCGCTGTCGTCGGTAAGTATCAGCCTCATTCCAAAATCTATCCCTATTTGATCTAAAAGCAGTACCACAGCTCGATGAAATCCCGGGCCTGCCAATGAAGTATCTGCCTGTCCTGATATTTGCTCCGATGCAAAAGAAAATTCAATCAATCCATTACCACTGCAGGTTTCCATCACAAGCTTATCCCCTTTTTGATAAATGGAATCCGGCGGGCATAGGGATTGTCCGTTGAACAGATAGTCAAAGAGCTCCTGCTGTGTTAGGAGCTCAGATGTTTGCAATGTTACAAAGGAGAACTGAATTCCTCTTTCTTGATAGCTTCTTATTTTCATATTCCCCTCAAGTTCTTCATAGGCTCTAACGGCCCGCTTGTGTGCCTCTGCACGAACATCGCAGTTCTTCCAGAAGTGAATTGTCAAGACATTTCACTTTGTGAAGAAGAAGTTAAAACTGAATTTCCTATGGAATTCAGTTTGGAGTTCTTTAGAAAGAATTCGGTCTCTCACGAATTCTTTTCATACTTTGATAAACCTTCCAGAAGTAGTGACGCATGTCTCCTAACTTCTTCCTCTTTATCATTTAGAGCCATTTTCACCAAGGGAATGATTTCCTTCCAGCATGTCCATGCCATTCCATAAAGTGCTGCGATCTTTACCTCCGCTTGTTCCTGTAGAAGAATCTTTTCAAAGATATCATAAATCGGTTGCTCAAATGGTTGTCCGCACCACAAGATTCCAAGCTGGTATATCGCACTCCTGCGGTTTAAAATATCTTTACCGTCCTTTAACTGATCAATTAAATCCTCCGAAGTCAGTAGTGGCATATTCTCCATGAGTCGTTCCTTGACTGCTTCAATATCCTCACCTTCCAGATAAAAGTATCTTGATGTATAATATGGCCTGTGCTCTGCTCTATAATATATGTATGTCTTTGTTTCATCTTCTTCAAACAACCTAGTATAAGGGCTCGTACTCGTCTCGTCTATTTCATCTCTCCATGACCAACGAAAAAAATAAATTTTCTTCATGATTTCTGCTAAGGTTATCGAAAGATGCGCAAGATATTTTCAGACAAATAAATATAATAGCTGTTATTTTCTTTCACACCATCAACGACATATCCTTTTATTCCTTCTTGCTTAAATTCTATTTTATTAAAATACATTCCGTATAACGTTCTGTAAAATGTTGGGCATTCCGGCTGAAGCCGGTTTAGATATGTTTCTGTTTGATCATTTACCAATGCCTTTAGGTTCGTACTATCACCGTAACTACTCCCGCAAATATTCCGGGAGCGAAGGTTCCGCCAATCACATAAGGAAATTCCGTTCCTTTCTCAATCTGAAATTCCACCAAATCTTTCAGATTCTCTCTCAGTAACTTATCCACTTCCATATATGCCTGATATGCCGAGTCCTCCGTCCCTTGTTCAAAGGTTTCTATAATGTCCTCTTCTATTTCATCAAACCAGAAACAGTTTCGTCGTTCTTCAACCGTATCATAGACTACCTTGGCGCCCTCAGGCACCTCATCCTTTGCAGCAAAATCCGGAAGGCCATCCAATAAAATCTCTCCACAGTATACGAAGGGAAGATAGCCGCAATCTCCTTCCGAATTCAAGGCACTGCATCCATCCGCATTTAAAATATCGCTTAGAAGATCTGCAAACTTCAATGCTTTTTTCTCCTGCTCCCCGGGTAACACCTCTGCCTCTGAGACCTTGTTATTACGAAGGAATCCATTGGTATAAAAGCGTCCCTCCAATAAGGGAAGCACACGGCTAAGAATGGAATTAGTACGAACATCTTCAACAAGTTTTAAAGACATCGAATTATTTATTGATTTATCAATTTTTAGATAAGAATCCTTGTTGCGTGTATCAGAATATTTATTTCTATTTTTTTCTTCCTCACTTTTCACCGACATTGGATCTCTATAATCTATACCCCGCTCAGACTTATAATCCTCGAGATCAATCCCATTGTCTGGTTCTACCACTCTCCATACTCTGGTAAAAATAGGAGCTTCCTTCTCAAAGTTTACTCCCTGCCTTCGTTCCCATCCATTGTGCCTCTGATTGATGAAATAGACAGAAATGATACGGTAGCCCTCCTCCAGTTTTGCCACATAATAGCTGTTGAAATAAACCTTACCCTTTGTTCGATCCGTTCCCGTATAGAAGCGATATACTGTTCCATAATCCTTATGCTCATAGCTTCGAACCAGAAAGCAAGTTCGGCATGCCTTAATCTTGATTGTCTCCTTTTGCTCCTCAAAACCAGGAGCTCCTAGCTGACGAAAACGAAGAACTCCTGATTTCAACCCCTCCCGGTAAAAGCCGTCCAGCTTCTCCACCTCTTTGATAAACCCTTCTGCATCGATATCATCACGTACTGAAGCTAATGTCACTTCATATTCCCTATCTAAAAAACTCTGAAAAAAGCGAATCGCCTCAAGATCAGGTAAAATATTCTGATATGGTTCAAATTTGATTTCCTTTAACATAATCCTACTCTCCTTTTATTGACCATAAGAGATGGGCCATACCACATCTCGTTGTTTACTCCATCCTTTTACTCCATTCCTCTGTTGATACAAACACTTCGGGATAAATCCGGATATATCATTTCTTTATACCGGTTCATAATCGTATATATCTGCGCTTTTTCTGTTCCGGTGTAGTTGATGCAGCCGGATCAGCTCTGCATAGTTCTCACGGCCAAGCCCTCGATATGCCTTTTTAAGAATCTCAGTAGCCTCCTCACTGTATTTCATTCCAAAGCTCCAGAGATTCTTACCAATCTGCAATGCATTTCCATAAAGCTGTTGCTCCAAAAACACCTCAGCCTGCTGACATATTCTTGTCACATCCTCTGTACCAAAGTTTTAGCCATAAGCCGATGGTTTCAGGTACCCATCAAAGTACTTTTCCTCCCAGCTTTGGAATGTAACCTTGGGAACGACAATTCCCATCCCTTCCCATGTTGGAGCCATACATGGTCTAATGTCCCCTTCAGCATAACAAATACAATATTCCTCGCCCTTCAGCTTGCGATCACCGGTTCCATATTTCATCAGAATATTTCGTAGCCCCGTCAGTTTACGTAACACCTTCTTTGTATAACGGATATCTTCCTCGTCTTGGTATTCTGACTCCTCCACATAAGCGCTTACCATAGTCTCCAATTCATAGCGGATAAATTCAAAAAGATTTGTCCCGTAATAATCGATTCCAAATGCGTCATTGTTGTAATAGCCAGCGATGCAGATATTCCCTTCACGAATATCATCCACCCAGTAGCCAAAGTGCAGCCCGTCATCCCGTCCCAGAAGGATGGTGTGAAATTCCGGCGGATCCATACGAAATCTCATATGATGGGGTATTGGCAGCTTCAACTCTTTTCCATCAAATTTACCGCTTAACACATCAAAAGGTCCTGTCGGATATATACCCAAACCATCAAAATCCTCCAGCGTTTTCTCATTGGGGGTTCCTTTGATTTCTTCATAGAAATTAAGAAAAATCCAAAAATCCTCCGGAAACTCAAATCCATAGATTCCCTTAAGAAGTTCTCGTTGCTCATTTGTCCCAAATAGATTAACCAATTTCTTGCTTCCTCCTATTTCTTAGAAACATGTGTAAGTTTGTTGACATTTTCCAAGTGTATCAATCTTCAAATTACATTAGTCGATTATAAGTTTTATACGCAGATTGTGATCTATATGATTGAATACACAAAATGCACGTATTCAGGATGAATCTTCCTTCTACGTGCACTTTAATGCTTATTATTTCAATACCATAATCATATATTAAGAATCAGGTATTATATTCATAAGTGCCCAAAGAAAAAATTAAATAATATCCCTCAGCATAAATATACCCGATAAAGACAAAACCTGTATTGTAATTTAACGACATTATTTAAGGTCTCATGAGCTTTTTAAGACTGAATTATCCTAAAAATGCTTCAGTATATAAACAGTCCTTCCTTTTTTAACTCAATAAACAATTATTTTATCTTTTCTTTATGATTTCCACCGGGCAGATATCCGCACAGTCGCCGCAATTGGTGCAGGTATCCGGGTTAATGGAATAATAACCGTCTTCAATCCACTCCTTAGACTGATTGTTATTCCCTGTCATACTCTTATCCATATTGAAAATCCTCTCTTTTTTTAATAATTTTATAAGAACTAGTTTTGGTTACTACTTATTCCTGATATCCCTTATTCTTTTTCTCAGTGGCTAATCGTTTCGCTTCTTTGAAAGCTGCCTCTGGTGAATCAAATTCCTTAATCTTTTTCTGACCTTCGCTTCCGTTTTTACCAAAACGGATCTCCTGCCGGTTACCAACTACTTTTATCTCCCAGAATTTATTTGACTTTTCATCCTCATAAAAGAGCCGCAGATTCATGGCTGTATATTCATCTTCCCACTTGTCTTCCGTAGTTAGCCCCACAAGAAAACCACTTAAGGAGTCCATATGGGAAGGCTCTTCCGACACAGAATCATAGGTGTAAACATCCGGATCTCCCATATTCTCATCCTTTAAGGAAACACAGATATAATAGGGTTGTCCGCTGCTCTTAAAGTAACCAATTACCAGATAAACGGTTTCATTGATACAAAAGCTTTCCTCCGCATAAAAGGAATAGGATATAGTAAGTTCCTTCTCTCTTTGCAGATACTCCTCATCCCCATCACAGAAGTCTTCATCATTCCAGGTCTCTTCACAGGAAAATGGTGGTTCCTTCCACAGAAGTTTCATCTCATTCCAGTGAACTCCCCACAAAAGCTGAACCATAGACGGCGGAATCGCCGCTTCCTCCTCTGTATCCAGGGGTGTAAAATAACGTTCCTCGGTGTCAATCTCCTCTAATCTAAAACCTAATCGAGCAAGCTCAGAAAGCACTTTCGGTGATAGCAATGGAGCCGTCCTGGTGGAGTTGGAGTTGTCTTCTAATTTACCGTTATTTAACTCGTTAATCTGATCTGTGATAAAATCCGGCCGTTCCTTCCGAATCTTCATAATCCGTTTCTGCTCTTTTTTTAGTTTGTTACCCTCCCCATAGAACTCACAAAGAGAGGGCAGTTCAAGCAGACCCTGCGGAATCGTTTCAATAAAATTATTTTTAATACTTAAGGAACTTAGTTTCTGCAAAAAGCAAAGGGAATCCGGAAGCTTCTCAAGAAAGCAGTTGTTAATGGATAATCGCTCCAATTGTTCCAGCTTTCCAAGCTCTCCTGGTAAACGAAAATGTAAATTATATTTATCTTTCATATATGGATGGGTGCAATCATTCATTTTCAATTCTTTTAATGATTTCATTTTCCCCAATGCCTGAAGTGCTTCTGAATCAGGGAAATACATTTCACTGATATCCAGACTTTCTAAATTAGTAAATACGGAAAGCTGTGTTAAAAGAACCGAATTACAGCCAATAAGACTGACTTTATGTATGTTAGGCAGATATTCCAGTTCCTCCGGCAAATTTTTCAGCTCAGGATTTCGATCTAAAATCAACTCTTCCAAATTGTCGAACCCCAATATCTCCAAGTCAATCTCCGTAATTCCTGCTTCTGATAAATCTAAAACAATAACCTTCTCCGGGCATTGCCTGCCCTCTTCCATTGTGAATTTGATTTTTTCTTCCATGAGCCATCCTTCTTATATTATCTTTGTTTATACTTTTGCCTCCAGCACACATCCGTCCTGGAACCGAATTGCTTTAATATGTCCATACATGCTGCAATAGGAATCGAATACAGGGGTCGCAGCCGCTGTCTCCAGATAACCAAACCCGTCCATTGGAATTTCAAGTTCTTCCAGTTCTTCCTCGTCATCCTCACCATTGGGGTGGACATCCTGATAATCAAATTCATATATGCTCCGATCCTCTTCATCAAAGCGAAGAGCCAGCATTGTCTTATAATGCTCCATATCAACTCCAACAAAATAAAGCATCTTTTCTTTGAAAATGACCTTCTCATGTTCGTCGGCTACCATAACCTGCTTTGTCAATCGATACCAGGTATCAGGAATCTTATCTGCCAGCGGATGATCGACTAATCCATGGTCAAATCCGTCAAATTGCACCCATATCTGCTGACCTCGTTCAAAGCCTGACAAAACCCCGCAATAATCAGATAACCACGCAGGAGGTGTCCCTCCTAAAGTCTGTTTGAAAAAAGTAAGTCCCTTAAAACACTGGACAAACCTCCTCAACGCTTCCTTATCTGCCTCTGATAAAGAAGACTCCTCAATCCATGATAAAACATCACCTGATTTTCCCTCTGTAATTATAACTGCCATAATTATCAACCTTTCCTCAATACAATTTAAGTTATCTTGGTCACCAATAATAGGAAATGTAGGGTATCAGCTTCCTTTCTTCAATTTCATAAAGCTTACCCGCTTACTCTCCCTTCCTATGAGACCTGAATCACCTTACAAATTTACCGCTTACTATTCCCTTATTTTTATGTTCTGCATAGTGCTCCGATATAGAACCTTTCATACTGCTCAGATTCAAAAGAAATATCCATCCCATCACGATATAATGCAATTGCCAGCGCAGCATTATAGTCCGGTTCAAAGCACGGGTAGTCCTCCGGCGCATAAACAGGTGTCCCTGTTGCTTCACACTGCTGCCAAAAGTACCGGGCAAAATCAATACACGCAGCCTTTACGCCGTGGGAATCCCCGGCGGCCAGCGCATCATAGAAGCGAAGCCAAATCCCATCGTCATAAAGTGCTCTGCTTCGGTCAATCTTTAGGGGCTTCCCAGTCATCAGGGCATACAGAACCAAATCCTGCGCTGCCTGGCTATTCGGAGCACTTGACCATTGCCCGAATTTTTCCTGCGAATATTCCCCAGAAAGCGCCAAATAGATCATATACTCTGATATATGAAAGGGCAGCTTTTCCTCTTTCCTCTGAAAAGAGCAGATTTCTGAAATTAACAGGTACCACTCTCTGCAATCAGCTTGCTCTGCACCCGCCCCGCAGGCAAGGGTAGCGAGTAAAATTGCGTGATTCTTTACCTGCTCCAAAGCCAGAAAA
Organism: Anaerocolumna chitinilytica; assembly: GCF_014218355.1. NCBI lineage: Bacteria > Bacillati > Bacillota > Clostridia > Lachnospirales > Lachnospiraceae > Anaerocolumna > Anaerocolumna chitinilytica. The sequence goes on along the minus strand of NZ_AP023368.1, from coordinate 2,477,019 downwards.
AGCTGATAATCATAGCTCCAGAATTTTTCTTCCCACCGGTAAACATCTGTCAAATATTCCATATGCTTCGGATAAAGGGTTAAAAAATCTAACTTTGCACCGGGAAGCCGTTCCTCTGTCAGGCAATGCCAATGATTCTCTAACGCCTTTATACCTTCCTTTAATCTAGTTACTTGTTCCAATCGTTCCATTTTCTAACTCCTCCCGTGCCCAGCCCAGTACCTCAGATAACTCTGTCCACTGATTCTTAACTGCAAGCTCCTCTGCAAAAGCAATGGCCTCCACCGGTGCTTTCTGCTCCCTCGCAGTATAAATAGCGGCGGCATTGGAGGCCTGTGTATAGGCAAGCAGCGGATTCTCTTCTGCTATCTCTTTTGCAAAGGCCAGATGTATCTCCCCATTATAGGTATCACTCTGAGCCCATGCTGCGGCAGCCTCATAAAGAAGCGGATACTCCTTTGAACAGGAATTGTCTCCGGATTTGATCAGCCACCGGATTGCATTTTTCATAGGAATCCAGGAGGAACTAGACCGCATCACAATATAGGAATCACAAATGATATCCTCTTTTATCATCTTCCAGACCATTTCACTCACATCCACACCGGCAGCACTTCGAATACAGCGATCCGCATAGGTGCTGATGAGTATTTTATTGTCCGGATATTTTTCCATCAACCTCTGGGTCTTCTCAAGGAGACAGCTCTTATCCTCCTCCAGAAGCTCCCCAAACACTTCAAAATATTCTGTCCTTACGCAGGCCCTCAGCAGCATGTTCTCATCCCATACCTCGGGCGAGTATACCTCCAGTATTGCCCTGGTATTGGAGGTATCCCCCCATACTTTTGCAAAGTCTGTTAATTCTTCCTTAATCTCCTTTGTCAGTATATTCCCTCTAACTCTTGAAAAGGCAAGTGCACCTGCCCCAAAGTCTGAGATCCTTGGTGCTATGGTTCTGGCTTGTGAAATTCCTTCAAAACAAATAACCACGGCTGCCTTTTCCAGGGGAACCGTGGGTAGTATTCGAAGTGCATATTGTTCATTCGGCGGCTTTAACGCAAAGGGAAGCCGCCCTGACATTGCAAAGGGAAGCATTCCAAGCATTCCACGGGCTGCCAGTTCCACCGAAGCAGACCGTATGGACTCCGTGTCTCTGAACAATAACCCTAAGCATTCTTTTACTGTCTCTGGAGTCTGTTTAGGAAGATGTTCTATGAATTCTGTAATTTTGGACATATATTCAACTCCTTTGAATCTGCAATCCGTACTGCAATCTGGTATGCAGGCTTATTCTTTGCATTGCATATTTCCTGATTATGTGGCCTGTAAATACAAGCTTCCTGTTAATTACATTTTATCGATTTTGCTTCTATAATTTCATCAGAAATCCTGATTTTCGTTACTCTGTTAAACATCTCATAAAAGGATGGGAATACCAGCTGAACCTCTGTGGTTTCCAACAATCCCTCCAAGGAGGATTCACCAGCTTCTTTTACATCATAATAAGAGAAGCGGTAGACTCCCAAATCCTCCTGAAGATATTTGGTCTTTTCAGCTTCCCTTTCCTCCATTTTTATGGCGAGGAACACCATCTCATTTAGGCAGGAAGCGATGATTAAAAGTGGGGTATCCTCCAGCATAATCTTCTCATACACCCCACAAGCCAGCGGGAATTCCGGGATACCATAGAAGGCATCTTCCAGTGTAAAATACTGCTCCTCATACTTTTTCACTTCCCACTCATCCGAATATTTCCCCCCATCCATGGAACTGAAATGATATCCGGGTAAGCCATTGTATACCCCCATAAAGATTTCTCCCCAGCTTTGCATCCAGGCTGTATCCATTTCAGAGCATAGCCTTTTATAAAATGTCATGCCCGGAAACCGGAGAATGAAATTCTTGATTTTCCTCTTCTCTGCTTCTGCAATTTTAAAGGTCTTCAACCACCCCTTCGCTTCGGTGGAATCTCCCGATGTAATATACTCCATGACCTATCCTCTCACTAATTTCCGTTAAAGCTCCTGGCCAATTCCAGCTGCTTTTGTGGTACCTCTGGGTTATCCCAAACTGATAAGCTGCTTCTCTTGCACTAGAACCGGCAGAAGCTTTCAGAAACTCTATAAAAACGCATTCAGAAGTGTATCAAACTCAATAAAATAAAGTGTATTTTCCTTTGACCTTCCATCAGGTCTTATTTGATTGAGAGAATCTCCTCCAGGAGTAACTCTCCTTTCTCCAGTTCCTTTAATAATCTAAGAGTATCCTTCACTGACATTTCACTCATGTCCAAATACAGCACCCGTTCCTTGTCTCTGTCTGCCTCTCCGGCAGTTCCTTTCAGCTCTGTTCCATCCGAAAGTCTGCATAGAAACGGAAACAGACCTGGTAATCCTGACTCCCAGTATGCCTTTTCTTCCAGAAAGCTGCCCATGACATATATCCTATTAAGCCTTTGCAGGCAATTATATTCCACCTGATACGTTATCCCCGAAGAATCCCTCAAGCGCAGACCGGTGTCCTCCATTATCCGCCTGTAGACTCTTAAAAGCGCAGAAAAGCGTTTATCTTTCGAGGATATCTCCATTTGATGAAGCGGCTTAGCGGCAGTGCTCACTCTCGGAATGTTTACATACACCGGAACCCATTCCCGGTCAATCGCAAGGTCATAGTATCCCCAACGAACGGGCGGCTGTATTGCAGCCAAATTAAACCGAATGATGATTTCTGCCCTCTGAATCCGTAGATATTCCCTGGTTATCAATCAAACACCTCCAAACTCTTTTCCTTTACTCCCATTCCATGTTTTTTCTGATATGATAGATTAAGAAAACAAAAAGCTGTTTTTTTAACTATGTATTCAGGAATATCAAATCGAAGATTTAATATTCACAAAAGGAGATAAAATAATCACTTTTCCAGATATTCAAACACAAAACCCTCTTCTTACTCTTCTGCCTCCAGCTCTGTATCATCGGAAAACCGTATGGCCGCCACTCGGTTTAACAATTTCTCCGCTGTGCTCTCCATACTGGCCTATTAAGGTGCGCTTCCTGCGCCTTCTCTTGGGTTTTTATTACCTTTGGCTTTTATTACCTTTGTCCTTTAACCTCACTCCTTGCCATCTTCCGTATGAGCCAGATTCCCTGCACAATAACCAGCATACTGCACACCATAGCCATAACCTGGGCACCTTCATCGCTGGCTGTTATCAAATCAAAGCCGCCGTGCCAGATAAGTACCGGGATGACAGAGAACCCACTGCCGTTACTTAGCCATGCCAGTAATACGGACCCAAAGGTAAGGCTGATTGCCCAGCCAATGATTCCCGGTCCCATATTCAGATAGGTGGGATTAAAGAAAAAGGCCGGCAGATGCCAGAATATCCAGACCAGGGCTACTAATAAGGAGCTAATTCGAAGAGAATACCTCTTGGTCAGCTCCGGTAATAAAAAACCTCTCCAGCCGGATTCCTCTCCCAATCCAAAGGTCAGAATCCAGACCAAAGCTGTCTGCCACAGATTAAAACCTGGTAGCTTTTCCGTCAAGCCGAACCGGCTAAAATCCGGCCACACCCCCATAGCCAACCGATGGGCAGCTATTCCGATAATTCCATAACTGATTGGCATCAACACTGCAATAGCCAGCCATTTCTTTGAAAATTGAAAGGAATAGGTTCTTTTAAACCAGGTTCTGATCTCCCCACCTCCGCAGAGCAGTGAAGTTATGATTGCCCCCAGAATAGGTCCAAAAGAAGCCAGGTAAAATTGACCGGGCAGCAAAGGAATATCTGCCCCTAATTGATAATTTAAGAGCAAGGGAATCCATAAAGCCCAGGTAATTCCATACGATAATATAATATAGATTAGAACTTTTCGTTTTTTCATCAAGTACCTCTTTTCACTCTTCTTGTTAATGAAATATCTTACCAGCTTCCGCCGCCACCGCCGCCGACTCCTCCTCCCACACCACCAGCAGAATCACTTCCGGAAGACATATTTACTTCAAAGCCTCCCATTCCTCTCTCAAGATACATCATATAAAATACAGGTTCAAACCCCATGTTTTGAGGTCCCATATACCAGGATGGCGGGCTTTCTTCCAACTTTTTAAAGGCAGACGCCCATTTCTTCGCCCGTCCAAAGACAAAGGCATAAGGAAGTTCCTTGTAGGAAAACTCTTCTTCCTTCTCTTCCCCTCTTTTACCTTTCTGTAAGAGAACTCTTCGGTAGCCAAGCACCTGCCCGAGAAGCTCTCCGCCGTATTTAGTCCTTCCCCCTGAAAAAGCTCCGAAGATGGCACTGATGCCGGCTGCCAGCCCGCCGACCGAATAAGGTAATGGCTGCAACATATATTTTCCGGTCCACCAGGCAAAAAACCATAGAAGTAATCCGTAAAATACTCCAAAGATAAGAAAGCCTAGCCATTTGCCTATAGAAAGCCGGTCAGCAAAGTATCCAAGGAAGGCAGAGCAGACAAAGGACATAAGGTAAAGCATGAGGCTGATAAACAATGTAAGTAAAAAGCCTCCCACTCCGATGCTGGTAAAGGAAAGTGCCTGCCCAGTCAGTAAAGCTATAATGAAAGCCGAGATAAGATATCCTCCAAGCCTTCCATATTTCGCTTTTTTTTCATGCATTGCTTGACCAGTACCTTCTAATTCTTCCCGCAGGGCCCTCTTAAATTCTTCCACTGCTGCTTGAAAATCCTCTTTTAGGTCAGAGGCCTTTACCTCATCCCTTCCTTCAAATAGCTTTCTTAGAAGCTGCTTTTCATAACCAGGTATATCCTCGCCTGGGTCACGGCCATTTACCAGCCGCAAAATATGTTTACCTTCATCCGCTATGTATAAGTAGCCGAGATTTGCCCAATAAAGTATCATAGCCGAGATTGCCCTCCGGCTCACATTTCCCTCTAAGACATAGCTGATTCCTGCAGGACTTAGCTGCTTTGGCGGTACATATTCCTCCGTAATCTTAACCTGTCCTGACCGTCCAAAGCGAAACCAAAGTAAAAGGCTGATAACTGCCATTCCTCCAAATAAAATACTCTCACCAAGGGGCAGCCATTCCTTCTTCTTAGTAAAATACCCATCAGTAAGGGGCAGCTGTATACTAAGGCCTTCTCCCGGCTCAAGTATTCTTTGTACGGACCCGGTAATACTATTGCCCTTTAAGGCCCAGGTAATATCAGCAGTTTCATGGCTGTCGGACCTGCCGGAATAAAGTAACAGGTTCTTGGCATCAAATTCCTTTGGCATATCAAGGGTGAACCGGATATGACTGATAGTAGTATCCCAGCCGGTGCCAATCAGGTTATAGCTCAGAATATCCCCCTTTGTATTCCTGTTAGCCCTAAAACCGTAATGATAATGAAGCTCATAGGTCTTCTCACCGGTAAGGGTGTGTTTGGAATCACCTATCTTAATGGTAAGTGAGCCATTGTCTGAATGAAGGGAATAAGGAATCACTTCTTTCGTGTCACCGTCTTGTACCGACACCTGCGATATCTTTGCAAGATAACGCTGCTTTTCTCTGAACGCTCCACCTTCTGCTTCGAAGGTTCCAGCAAAGGGAATTACTCTATAGATTCCATGCTTCTCACGGCTGAAAGAAACTGTTATTCGTTCAGTAATATCCATGGAAGCATCCTCTTCCACTTTTACGAAAATATCATAGCCTTTTATACTGTAACCGTTATATTCCATTTGAAACTCAAAGGTCTGTGCAGCATCTGCTTTTTCTGTAAAGCATATTACTATGGCGGCAACTATAAATATAGTTCTTATAAAGCTTTTCCATTTCATCTGCTATAATCCCTCCTCTGACTGCTTTTATCTGCCTTCCGGGTCTGTTCACCCATCTTATATACAAATTATATATTTGAAAGGATATTCTGTATTGTAATAAAACGACACATATTTATTTTGCTTTCAATAGAAAAAGACCGCTTATTCTCAAAAAGTTTGAAAATAAGCGGTCTCAAATTTTTTTCTTACATGGCGCATTGCCGTCGGAACATCAAGTCTTGATACCTGGCTGGGAGAGAATCCTGTCATACGACGGAATTCATGGTTCATATGGGATTGATCATAATAACCTGCCGCCACTGCCGTGTCTGCAAGACTGTTCTTATCCAATTCAGAGAAGGCTTTATAAAATCTCTGAATATTAAAATACTCTTTAGGTGTTACCCCAAAGAAGGCGGCAAATTGTCGCTGTAAATGCCGGCAGGATACAGGTAATTCTCCACTAATGTTTTTCCAATCCATCTTACGGCAAGCCGATAGAATTCTGGCTGTCTGTATTACATATTCGTATTGTCCTGTATTTATGGAAATATTAAGGAGAAGACCTCCAATATATCTTTCTGCTATATTACACCATTGTGCTGGCGGCAAATGATACAGCTCTTTGCCCAAAGCATAGAAAGGATTCTCTTCCGTAAGTAATTTGGACTCTTCTTTGAAAAAGGCAGGTGTCATCCCTGTCAAAGAGTAATAGAGAAGATAATCCATATCTATGGAGAACATAGACAAATTTTTAATATTCCAGCTGGTCAGCGGCTCATTATTCATTCCGCTTACAAACATGTGTCCTTTACTGACATTTAATCCATTGTATATGCATTCTCCGCCTGTAACGTAGATAATATGTACAATCGTATCAACAGGTGTGACGATAGGTTGATTACTGTCCAGATGCCAGTATACATACTGGAACAACCCCTGTTCTTTATACTTTGACGGGACGCAGCGAAAAGTTTCGTATTCTTCTTTTTCAAGTAAATCTCTGCAATAGTCCATGCTAAACCTCCATGCTTTCAAAGCTCCACAAATCCCGGTGCCAGCACAAATATTTTCTGCCATGCTCCTGAAACATAATATCATTTACTATATTTCGGATTATACTTTATTTAGTCATGACTTCGCAACTTATAAAATCATTAAAAATTTTAATAAATTTTTAATACGAAACATTCCGAGTTAATTTCTTTTATTTATTTCCATCCAAGAGTTGTACTTTCTTTCGGCTGAGGTACCGTTTTTATAATGGATGCCGCCAGACGGTTAAACGGTAGGGATTGCAGCCAGACCGTTCCAGGTCCTGTCATTGTGGCAAAAAAGAGTCCTTCCCCTCCAAGCAGAGCAGATTTCACTCCCTTTACCAGCTGAATATCATATTGTACTCCCTCTGTAAAAGCCACCAGACACCCGGTATCCACCTTAATTGCTTCTCCTGCTGTAAGTTCTCTCCGAATGATTGTTCCGCCGGAATGAACAAAAGCCATTCCATCCCCTTCCAGCCTTTGCAGAATAAAGCCCTCTCCTCCAAATAAACCAGCTCCGATTTTCTTGGTAAATTCCATCCCAATAGAAACTCCCTTGGCAGCGCACAGGAAACAATCTTTCTGACAGATGAGCGTATTCCCAAAACTATTTAAATCCATCGGTATGATTTTACCCGGATAAGGAGCAGAAAATGCAGCTCTTTGCTTCCCTTCAACGGTATTCGTAAATAAGGTCATAAAAAGGTTCTCTCCAGTGAGCAGTCTTTTTCCTGCCCCCATGAGTTTTCCCATAAGACCGCTGCCCTTCTCCTTATCGGAACCGTCCCCGAAGATTGTCTCCATCTGTATTCCCATATCCATATAGAGTAGTGAACCTGCTTCCGCCACTACACTTTCTCCATTGTCCAGTTCTATTTCTGCTATCTGCATTTCTTCACCGATAATTCGGTAATCCACTTCATGATTCATACTTAGCTCCTAACTGCATGCTCCGCACGCATACAAAATCAAAGGTTGTGAAAATTTCTCTCTCCTTCTTAGGATGTGTTTGTAAACACGCCCTAACCTCAATGCCGGTAACATATACTCTCATATGCTATATCTGGCTGGATTCCTCCGGCGTAAGTTCTCTTCCAGTTGTTATTTCCCGGAATATAATCGTATTACCGATACAACTTACGAACTCGTATCCTTTTGCCTTTTCCATTTCTTTGACACGGACTTCTGTTTCTTCTATATCTTTCTTTAATTTAGGAAATGGTGCAGCCCCAAATCCACTCAAACGCTCTTCGTTTCCATAGCCTTCCTTCCCGCCTGTACAGTAATAACGGGCTGCCTCCAGGTCCTTCCTGACAAACCAGAGTACTCCTTCTTTCTCCAGGTACTGTTTTGGATTTCTCTGAAACGCCGTATAGCTGTCTCTGTTAATAGGCGCCAGTCTCTTGTATGCATTTTCAAGATTGACTGTGGTGTTTTTCACACCCTGCTCCAGTCTATCAGAGGCTTCGTTTGCTGCATTTTGCAGCATATCTTTTCCAAGATTTTGAACATCACCCAGATTAGCTTTACCGTGTCCTGCCAGGCTTTGTGTGATATTCTCCAACAGTGAGCTTAAAAATCCCATATCGTTCTCCTTTCATTCTTTTATTCGGTAAAAACCGATATATCCTCACTGTTATTGTAATTTGAATACCATTCCTTTGTCTTGTAATTTAACGACAAGTTATCTTAAGGCACTTTCCTAATACATCTGTAAGATGCGCTTGTTATGCTTATTGGTATGGCAGGAGGGATGATACCACAGGAGCGCATTTTACCGGCGTCCAAGGTGAAAACCTTGCAAAATCCTTTGTCATATGGGACTGATCATAATATCCGGCCAGGATGGCTGCTTGTGAAGGTGTATTGTCCCTTAACAACCCAAGGGCATGCTGAAACCGGACAATCTGTTGATATTCCTTCGGTGTCATTCCAAGTACCTGTTTAAAGTTTCTTTCTATCTGCCTGGGTGAAATTCCTGCATCCCGGGCGATTCTATGTACATCCTTGGAGGATTTTTGATAATTCAATACGTAATTTTCATTTTCAAACTGAGTAGTATTGCAACCTGTCGGAAAAATGTTAACTGGCCTGCGGTACGTATGAGAACTTTGAAGGATTTTATTCGAAATGTAGTGAACACGTTCCAGATTTAGAGAATGGACACAATGTTTTTTTGCCAGATAGGAAGAAAGATAATTATCGGCAAGCCTTCGCCAGCAGTTTTGCGGAAACTCAATCAGTATTCTGGAAAGTTCCGACAGGGGATTCCAAACTCCCAGCTGCATTACCCCGTCTAAATCCCCCGGCAATATACCCGTGATATCATAAAACAATGTAAAATCCAAGGTCAGAATAAACAAAGTCATATTTTCAGAAATACCAGTAATCGGCTGCCTGTTAAGACCCAGTACCACCACATCTCCTGCCTTTACGCGAATGCCCTCATACTGTCCCGCCCCTTTCATGACAAATATGGCATAAAGAGAGGTATCCGCTGGCATCGGTATGATTCCGGCTCCCAATTCATAGATTATATGCTGTCTGATACCGGGACACTTTTCCGAGGTATAAGGAAGATATTTTTCCATTTTTAATTCCCACGCTGTATTCATCCCGTTTCCCACCTTTCTTATCGGCTCTGAAGATTATTACCTATTCATTATCCCCTTTGTGCAGGTTATCATTTTCATTCTTTTTCCCTAGCAGTTCCTCTGCTTCCTTTGCCCATTCGATATATGCATTGTATATCTTTTCTCCAAAAAGGACTGTTAAATAATAATATAGATGGTCTTCGCTCTCTTTTAGTACTTGTTCCAGATTAGTTCGAAACATTTTCATAATAGCCGCATTCTGAAGATGGCGCTCCTGAAATAATTCAATACGCTTTCGGTTCTCTTCTTCTGATACCAGTTTTCCAAAGAACAGTTTTACCAGGATTTCATATTTCGTATATTCCTTTGCTTCCGGAAGTAAAAGCCATTCTTTTAAGACTTCTCTTCCGCTGTCCGTAATAGAATAAAGATTCTTCTCCGGCCCTTTGCTGGTCTCACTGACTTTCTTTGTTATCATCCCGTTTTCTTCCATTGTCTTAAGGGTAGGATATATCTGTCCATATCCAATTTCCCAAAAATGGCTTATCATAAAGTCAATCTTTTTCTTAATATCATAACCGCTTAAATCCTCATGTTCTAATAATCCCAAGATGATATACATAGATGTATTTTCTTTTGCCATTAATAACTCCTTTCGCGAATATTCAATCTTCGATTGGATATTCGTAAATCGCTAGGTGAAAAAACTTCTTTTTTTTCACCCTAACCTCTTTTCTAAATTTCCACGCGAATTCTTTTCCTCTAACTTTTCGTTGCGGAAATCTCTTGACAAGACTATATTATGTTGATATAGTTTTCTTATAGTAACTATATCATGTTGTTATAGACTCTGTCAAATAGAATCTATATATGAAAGTAAATTATAAAGAAAGGATACCACTAAATTCTTCCTTCACTTATTTTTGTGGTAAAAGGTCTCTCCTATGAAAAGACAAAAAACAAGAAAATTGCTGATAACCCTATCCTTTTTCCTATTTCCGATAACTTTATTCTACTTCTCCCCCTACCTAATTATCCAGGGTGGTGCTGCCGGTATTATCTCAGGAAGTTTCCTGACCTTCGCTTCCCTTTTTCTCTTTTCCTTATTCTTTGGCAGGGCCTTTTGCGGATGGGTATGTCCTGCCGCAGGGTTACAGGAATCTTTATTTCCTGCCGTGGATAAGCCTGTTAAGGGCAATATAATAAATCGGATCAAATATTTCATTTGGGTTCCCTGGCTCCTTGGAATTATTGCAGCCTTCTATACCGCGGGAGGAATTCATTCAGTGGATTTTTTCTATATGACAGAGCATGGTATCTCCGCATCCTCCCTGCCCGGAATAATTACATATTTCGGTATTGTTTTCCTTATTACTATTCTGGCTCTCCTGATCGGAAAAAGAGGCATGTGTCATTCCATCTGCTGGATGGCTCCCTTTATGATACTTGGAAACAAACTAAGAAATGCTTTACATATACCCGGACTTCGTCTGCAGCCAGAACCTTCCTCCTGTATTAACTGTAAGCAGTGTAACAAAAAATGTCCCATGAGCCTTGATGTAAATAACATGGTTACTGCCGGAGACATGCGAAACAGTGAGTGTATTCTGTGCGGTGAATGTGCTGATATCTGCCCCAAGTCTGCAATCAATCTCTCATTCCATAATACTAAAACTCCCACATCTACCGAAAAAATAGAATAAAGTACTCTCTAGATACTTGTGAAAATAAGAAGAATAAGGATACATTAATAGTAATTATCATGATGTAATTACCATTGGTGTATCCTTATTTTTTTGAAATAAGGGGCTGTTGCAAAAAACCCTGGGTCTGTGGGAATAAGTCCTCTTAATTGGTAAATATCCTCAATTAATAATAGTTTACTTCTTTTCTCTCCATCTGTTATAATGGGTTGGATTGTACAAAGCCAGATAAACTAGGACTAATTTCCCATAATATGGAGGTATCACATTGTTTCATAAATTTAAGCTCAGCCAAAAGCTATATTTTGGCTTCGGAATAGTCGTAGTCAGTATGATATTCCTGCTTGGTTATACCTATTTCAATTACAACAAGCAGGTGGATGCTGTTAATCTAAACTTGCATACTTATCAGGTAATGCATGAAGCCGACGGTATTTTAGAAAGCATGCTGAGTATGGAAACCAGTGCCAGGGGCTTTGCCCTTACAGGTAATGAAGATTTTCTGGAACCATTTCAAAGTGCAATAACAGATTATGAGCAGCATTTTAGTACTATTAAAAACTTAACAAGTGACAATACCTCTCAGCAGGTAAGACTAGAGAAATTACAAACAAAATATGAAGCCTGGTATCAATGGGAATCCGGGAAGATTATTGAAGGAAGAAAAAAAGTTAATTCCGGACAAATGTCTTTGGATGAAATTATTGTAATAGCAAAAACAAACATCGGAAAAAAACAAATGGATGGTATCCGGCTGCTCGTAAAAGATATTAATAAAGAAGAACAGCGACTGCTTGACATTCGAAACCGTAATTTGAGAGATACCCAAAAAACCACGGCTTATGCAATCATAATAGGTGGTCTCTTAACTTCCTTGATTGCAATATTTATATCCCTCTTTACTGCCAGAGGAATCTCAAAGCCGGTAGGACTTCTTATTAGCGCCACACAGGAAATAACGGAAAAGAATTATCATTCGACTATTGACCTGAAAACAGACAAAGAATTAGACATTCTTATAAATCGTTTTAATGAAATGCAAAGAGCTATACTGCTTCGGGAAGAAGAATTGGAGAAAAAAAATGAATTGTTAAAAGCCCAGATGGCTGAGGTTAACGAAGCCAACCGACTTAAGAGCCAGTTTCTGGCAAACATGTCCCATGAGCTTAGAACACCGTTAAACTCCATCATCGGCTTTACCACTCGTGTTATAAAAAAGAGTGGTGACAGTTTGCCGGAAACACAAAAAGAGAACCTTGGTATTGTAAAGGAAGAGGCTTCCCACCTCCTGGAGCTTATAAATGGTCTTTTAGATTATTCGAAGATTGAATCCGGAAAAATGGAAGTTCATATTGAACCCTTTAATCTTGTAAAAGTATTAACAGAAGTATACCTCATGACAAATACTTTGGCAGATGGTAAGAATATCGATTATATTCAGGATATTTCAGGTTATGAAAATGCCCTGATTACCAGTGACAGAATTAAAATTAAACAGATAATGATAAACTTACTGAGCAATGCCTTTAAATATTCCGACAAAGGTACTGTTAGCCTATCGTTAAATCAAGAAAATGATTTATATTCTATTAAGGTAACAGACCAGGGAATAGGAATCTCCCCAGAAAATCTTGATAACATCTTTGACGAGTTCAGACAGGTGGACGGTTCTTATACCAGAAAAGTAGGCGGAACCGGCCTTGGACTCTCAATTACAAAGAAGCTCATTGAAATGTTAGGCGGAAAGATAACTGTGACCAGTACCCTCAATGAGGGAAGCTGCTTTACCGTTACCTTACCTGTCAATTACAATGAAAACTACAAACCTTTAGATGATCATCTGGAAATCAGGCCTATAAAAACCGGTAAAAGAGTTGTCTGTATTGATGATGACTTTAATGTACAGAGACTCTATACTCAGTATCTTACTGAGCATAATTTTGAAGTAATTCGATTCAACGGTCAGGAAGATGTTGTTGATAAGATAATCGAGCTCATGCCGGATGTCATTATACTTGATATTATTCTTCCCTATAAAGACGGCTGGGAAATATTAAGCGAATTGAAAAACAATATCAAAACAAAGAAGATTCCTGTTATTATGGCTTCTGTATTAAGTGAAAAAAATCTGGCTTACCGGATGAAAGCCGATGAATATCTGATAAAACCGGTTACTCAGGAGGAACTCATAGACACCATTACAAGAACCATAACAAATATGGCAGATGCTGATATACTGATTGCTGATGACGATCCCAATTTCTTGAGCCTCATGGAGCAATTCTTAAAGGAGGAATCCCTTACTTACCGCTTTGCCATGGATGGAGAAGAAGCTATTAAGCAAGTCAAGCAGAAAAAACCGGATGTTCTTATTCTGGATTTGATGATGCCCAAAAAGGACGGTTTTACTGTTCTGGATGAAATAAGGAATAGCCCTGGTATCAGTGATACTCCTGTAATTATAGTAACTTCGAAGGACCTGACCAATAAAGAAAAGGAAGAACTATCATTACACGCCGGTATGGTCATACAAAAATCAGGCGTAATAATTGAACAGGTTATGGATGTATTATTAGCAAAAATCAAGGAGAAATCAAATAATGACAAAAAAAATTCTGCTAGTTGAAGATAACCCTAATAATATGCGGCTTATCAAGCAGCTTATGGAAGATATAGATGAGAGCATTGAATTAATATGCGCAGACTGCGGAAAAACAGCTTTGCAGCTTGCTGCTGATACTTCCTTTAAGCTGGTATTAATGGATATCTCGCTTCCTGATATGAATGGAATAACCGTAACCAATAAATTAAAGGAATATCCCCAGTTGAAAGAAACTCCTTTTATTGCAGTCACTGCTTATGCTATGTCCCAGGATGAAGAAAGCTTTCGGATGACCTTTGATGACTATATCTCCAAACCAATTGATGATGATATATTTACAGATAAAATAAACCACTGGATACAGGGATGACAAGCTAGAAGCACTCGCCCCCTTGATTTTATAAGTATACTAAACCTACAAGTGCTTCGAATGAGCGCATAGATGGGAGTCAACGATGAACGAAAGAATTTTAATTGTAGATGATAATAAGAATAATTTAAGATTGCTCCAAAATATTCTGGAAGATGAAGATTTTGAGATTTATGCTACTGTCGACAGTACCGAAGTTGTGGATTTGGCTGTCAAAGTAAAACCTTCTGCTATCCTACTGGATGTCATGATGCCCATACTCGATGGCTTTGAAGTCTGTTCTCTATTAAAACAGGAGCCATTGGCTAGGGATATTCCGGTAATAATTGTTACGGCAAAAACAGAGACTCAGGATTTGAAAACAGCATTTGATTTAGGCGCCTTTGATTATATTAAAAAACCAATTGATGAAATTGAGGTTATATCGCGGGTAAAGTCTGCTCTCCGTTTCAAAGCCCAACAGGACAAATTAACAGAGATGGCTTCTCGAGATGGTTTAACCGGTTTATTTAATCATGCTCTTTTGATTGATCTTTTTGAAAAGGAACTTCTGAAAGCAAAACGCAATAAAAGCAGCCTAACCTTTATCATGATGGATATTGACTATTTCAAAAAAGTTAATGATAACTATGGTCATTTGGCTGGAGACCTGATTCTCAAACAAGTTGCTGAAATCCTCACAAATTCCGTCAGGAGCAGCGATATCGCCGGCAGATATGGTGGTGAAGAGTTCGGACTTGTGCTCCCTGAAACCAATGTTTCTAATGCCTGTCTGGTAGGTGAAAAAATACGTTCTGCTGTGGAAGAAAACCATTTTGATATTGGCAATGAATCCATACAGATAACCATTAGTATCGGTATTTATTCCAAAGAACCGGAAGAATCTATTGATTCAAAGGAAATGATTAAAAGAGCAGATGAAGCTCTTTATAAGGCTAAGACAAATGGCAGGAATAGAGTAGAGCTAGGATAAAATCATCCCTCATTTTCAACCTCACTCTAAAACTACAAAAGTAAGGGACTTGATTGAAATCAGCCCCTTACTTTTTACTATACATAACTTTTAAAGATTGGCTTTATAAACTTTTCTTTTGTATATACTTTTAGTGTTTTTCTTTTACTTTTCTTTTTACTTTTCTTTTGTATTTTTCTATTGTATTTTCTTTTATGTTCTTTCCTTTTAGTACTTTATTGTACTTTATGCATTAATTCTCGTTGCCGTAATTTTTATAGCTTACTATTTTAGATATTACATCCCAAAACGACAACTCATGCTTTTATAAATTTCATCCAATTCAAATTAAATCCACCGCCGCTGATATATGTTCTAATGGTATAAGTACCTGCAGTTAAGCTAAAAGTCCCGCTTGTAACAGTCGCCCATATATCTCCGGTATTGGTATTAACGGTAGCCAATACACTGCCATCTTTTATTAACTGTATTTGTGCTCCCCCATCCCATCCTTTTACTCTAAAATCGGCAGTATAGGTTCCCGAGCTGGTAATATTGATACTATAATCCATCCAGTCTGCGGTATCCAGATACCCTACATTTTGCCCGCCGCCAGCATCCGTACAGGGCTCAGATGCCACACCACTCATAGCTGTGTAATTCTCTGCTTCTACCAGGACAGATACCGTTCCGGAAGTGATTGTAATAACTGACGAAGTAATATCCGAATCTGTCATACCGATTTTGCTGGCAATTGCTTTCACTGTAGTTGTGGCTGAGACTGTAAAAGTCCCTGTATATAATGTTCCGTTTGTCTTTGAGGGAGTTGAACCGTCTGTAGTATAGTATATTGCTGCACCTTGGGTTGCATCTGTAATTGTTACCGTCTGAACCGAACCATAGGACCCAGAAGCCGGAGTAATTACCGGAGCTGCCACCTTTGCAGCCGCTCCCTGTAACTTAAATTCCATCCAATTGAGATTGAACCCTCCGCCGCTGCTGTATATTCTTATAGTGTAGGTACCGGCTGTTAACGAAAAGTTTCCGGAAGTTATAGTTGACCACACATCTCCCGTATTGGTACCGGTAGTTGCAAGTACATTCCCATCCTTCATCAGCTGAATCTGTGCTCCTGTATTCCAGCCATTTACTCGGTAATCAACGGTATAGGTTCCAGCGGTTGCAACTGTGATGCTGTAATCCATCCAATCGCCGGTATCAATATATCCCACATTCTGTCCGCCACCCGTATCACTGCAGGGTTCATTTGCCACGCCACTCATACTGCTATAGTTCTCTGCCTCAACTTTCAGTGACACCGGTGCGGAAGATATGGTAATTACAGATGTGGCGATATCGGAAGCTGTCATTCCTGATTTGTATGCGATGGCCTTCACAGTTGCTGTAGAGGATATAGTAAAGGCTCCGGAATATACTGTCCCAACAGTTTCTGAAGGGTTGGTTCCATCCGTCGTAAAACGCACGGTTACTCCGCTCGTTCCGTCGGTAATGGTTACACTCTGCGCTGCTGCATAAGTTCCTGTAGCAGGGGTAATCACCGGGGTAGCTGCTTTCTGTGCCTGAGACACAGGCTTAAATTCCAGCCAATTCAGGTTGAACCCACCGCCTCCTGCATACACTCTTATTGTCTGAACTCCAGCTTGTAATGTAAAAGTTGCTGAAGTTACGGTATTCCAGGTATTGTTCGTGTTCACTCCCGTTGCGGCTAGAGTTGTACTTCCTTGTTTCAACTGAATCTGTGCCGCCGTGTTCCAGCCCATTACCCTGTAATCTACGGTATAGGTGCCTGCAGCAGGGATATTTACTGCATAATCCATCCAGTCATCGGTATCAATATATCCTATATTCTGTCCTCCGCCATTGTCTGCACAGGGTTCTGCTGCAACGCCGCTCATGGCGGTATAATTTTCTGCTTCTATCTTAAGAGATTGGGACACTGCAGCTATGGTAATTACGGAGGTTGTTACATCCGAATCCGTCATTCCTGTTTTATAGGCAATGGCTTTTACCGTTGTGGTAGCTGATACGGTGAAAGTTCCCGTATATAATGTCCCATTTGTCTTTGAGGGAACTGTTCCGTTGGTCGTATAATAGATAGCCGCACCTTCTGTCGGTTCCGATATTGTTATGGTTTGTGCTGCCGTATAAGTTCCGGTAGCCGGTGTAATTACCGGATTCTGAACCTTTGTAGCATTCCCTGAAAGAATAGAGAACCAATTCAGATTAAAACCACCTTTGCTAAAGAGAAGTCTCAGTCTTTGTTTACCTGCCTTCAAATGAACAGTTCCCGTAAAAGTCGTCCAGCTGCCGGTGACAGGAATGTCTACTGTTGATAGTACCGCACTGCCGCTAAGATTTGACTTCAATTGAATCTGTCCCTGTGCGCTGCTGTTATTAATAGCTCTGACAGAAAATGTATAGTCTCCTTCCGTCTGTACATTTACATCATAAAGCGCTGAATCTCCCGAATCAATATAAGCAAGGCTTAAACCTCCCTCAGAACAGCTCTCAGTCATACAACTAAAGTTCGTATAATAGTTTTCTGCCTCAACTAACCCCGGAATTGCAATGGGTGCCGGATCAGCTACTGCCGCCGGAATCGTTAGTGAAGGTACTCCATTATTAATAAAAGGATTTACCGTCAATGTTGCTTTCGCAGGTACATAAGCTGAGCCGATATTGCCGTTACTGTTGCAAAACTGTACAAATTTAGTAGAATCGGTGGGATTCCAGATGACCGCACTGTACTGGTTTCCCTTTTTAAATACCTGGTAACCGGTCCAGTTACTTGACCAAATATCGGTGGCACGGTTTCCTTTTGCCGCCATATTCTGTACAAACCAATAAGAGTTAAATCTCTCATCATCCGGCAGTTTACTGTCATCCCATTTATTGATAACCGCTTGGGGATCTGAGAGTGCTTCAAAAGGCCAGGTAATATGAAACCACCCTTCCGGATCGGCATTTGGCGTTCCCTGAGCTGCCAGCTTCGCCTGATAATCGTTTTCATCCCTTCTGTAGTCACTGTTAATTCTGGCAGCGACAGCAGGTTTATATCCCAGGTAAGTTAATACCGGAGAAACCGGCAGCCAGTGGATTCCATAGATACAGCTTGGATTTCCGGAAAAATACGTTCCGTAGGTATAGGCATTTCCCCAGACCATTCCGGTAACGCCCGGGTCATAGTCACTTGCCCAGTTATCCTGGTCATAGTCAAACCAGTATTGTTCTATGGCATTTACCTCCAGGGTAAATCCCCAGATTCCCGCATCTCTGTAAGTATTATTTCCGGTAGCCAGTCCCCACAGATACTCTCCTGCCCAGGCAAAGGTTGCCTCGGAAGAGGATTCCTGATTGTTACTGCTCTGATTGTCTCCATATCCGCCTGCCCAGGAATGTCCTTCGTAAGGATCAAAGTTTCTCATCCAGGGATATATGGTATCATTCCTGTAAGGATTTTGTGCATCCCTTAATAACTGCTCAACCATTCCGCCATAATTATTCACAAAGTCTTTATCATAAGAGGCAACCACTCCTGCCGCAAAGGTAAAATACCCCCACAGGAAATGATGGTCTGACAGATTAATACCCATTCCATGATCTCCGCCCTGTCCTATCAAAGTTCCCCAGTCAGAGGAATAGTACATATAGTAAGGATAGTCCTCTGAGCCGTCATAAGTCAGCCAGTTTACCAGAATTTTTCTTAAAATACTGATGAATTCATCCCTCATTTCGTATTCGCCCAGCTGCTGAGAGATAAGGATGGCCATTGACAGCGGATGCATCTTCTTCCCTTCCCAGTAAGGATCTGCCACCCAATAATCCTTCGTGACACTTGCCTTAAAGGTATTCAGATAATTCATCATCTGTGTACGGCTATAAGAGCCGGATTCCGTAGGTTCACCAAAGGATGGTGTAATTCCATAGAATTTATTCGTTGTAGTAAAGGCATTTCCCTCAAGTACTTTCATGGTACCTCTTGCAGAGGTATAACTTAAATTCGTCAGTCCTGCAGTGGTGTATTTCCATTGGGTAGGAAACAGCGTCATGAGGGAATTTGAGGAAAAACCTGTTCGTTTTAAATCTACCGTATTGGTGTAGGTGGTAACAACATTTGCGGAAGCTTCTTCGTAACGGTAGGATACTGAAGTATTTGTTACAAAGGCATAGGCATGCTGGTAAGCATAACGTAAATCCGACCTGGCGGGAAGCACTCCCACAACCATATAGTTCTGGCCGCCTCCAAGGCTTATCTTTATCTTACTTCCCACTCTGGTAAATACGGTACCCTCCGGTGCAAATATGCCATAATCATGAATTAATGTATCCGTTACCGGTGCCGTATCGGTGTTGGTTACCTCAATACCGATATGATCCGCTGTAACAGTATCGCCGTCCTTTGCAAGAATTGCTTTATTGTTATCATCAAACAGACCTACAATTGTAGTACCTGAGACCTCTACAGAAGCCGGATCGGTAAAAGTGCTATATATATAAGGTGAGCCTTTAATTAAGGTATTCCTCATCTTTGGCGTGTCATTATCACTAAAGACAATAGTCGCGGAATAATCGCCATAAGCGTCCAGCTTTGCCACCGGCGTATTTACGATACTGCTTGTACTGATATACAAATCCATATTATTGCATTTCGTATCCATTCCACCATCATTTGGAGCTGTAAAGAGCTTGCTGGCATAATAGAATCCAAGTCCTGTGTCATAATACTGATACATTAAAGGCAGGGCCGCCATTCCGTCACTAAGGCGCTTGTAGATAACGGAGGTCCACCAGTCGTTGGAGGGAATCGGTCCCTTTATATTGCTTGTGATATATTTAGGGTCTCTTGGCTGTGCCAGGGTAGTATCATTGGTTAGATAACTGCCCTGTCCAACAGTCACTGTCTGAGGCGTGGGCAAAGCTCCTATGGTATAGGTGGTATGAGGGTCTCCTGTTACATATTGCAGCACCTTAAATTCATGAATAGAATAACCGGAGCCTCTTCCCATTGCAATTCCCTGCATTCTTACATACCGTGCCGTAGCATAGAGGGGAATGTTCTCTGCCTCTCCGGTTCCATGGAGCTGACGGTAAACAGTAGTCCAGCTCTGCGCATCATTTGATACCTGTATGTCATACACTCTTCCGAATTCTGCGTCCCAGGTAATATCTATCTCTCCAATGGTATAAACCTGTCCGAGGTCCACATACATCCACTGAGTATTAGGATCGCCTGTGGTATCCGACAGCCAGTAAGTGGACTGATTCCCATCCACCGCCTGGGCACCTGTTAAGGGAACCGTAACATTGCCATTGGCATCTTTTGACCACCAGGGTTGTAAAAAGGACGAAACCGTAACCTGCTTATTCAGGGCAAGATTTACTGTATTCTTAGGTGGAAGTGTGATGCCTCCGGTTCCGTAAATCTTATAATCACGAAGAGCAACGCCATATCCCGTAACGCATTTTGCCGCATACATTCTTACATATCGTCCGTTGCCGCTAACCGTCAGATCTTCCACACAATAATTATTTCCATTCACATCCGGAACTCTGACACCTCCGGTACCATTGTTCTGTGTATAGATGGTCTGCCAGTTTACTTCATCATTAGATACTTGTATTTGATACTGTGTCGCATAGGTATTAGGACTTTGCCAGGATAATACTACCCTGTCAATCTTCGCTGAAGCACCCAGGTCTACATCTATCCATTGGTTATCTACGTTCCAGGATGCTCCCCAAGCTGTATTAATATCCTCATCCGTCGCTCTAGCAGGCACATCTCCGCCATTGGCTGTTGATGCATAAGCAGGTCTGCCCAGTGATAAAAGGTAAGAGCCTGCAGCCGCCTTTACCTGCTGAATCCCTATCATTTCAAAAAGCATACTTAGTATACAAAAAAAAGCGATATACTTATTTCTTTTATTCATACTTTTCTCCCATCTGCGTGGTCATTAGCACCTTTCATGGGTACTGATACACGCGTTTAAAATCGGGGGAGTGAAAGATTTATCTTTCACTCCTACCTCCTCACCTTTTCTAATCTCATCTTTATTTTTCTATTAATTTTCAATTAGTCCCTTGTAGTCATCACCCACCTTTACCTAAGCAGTGAACTTTGAACAGAAGTCACAAATTTACGTTTAATAAGCTTGATCTTGATCTTCAAACCACCTCCTTGCTAATTTTTTTGTTCCTGTTTTGTTACTGTTTTGTTACTGACCTCATTCCTGACAATTGCTAAAAGGGGCCGATGCTTCTATATCACTCTAGCAGCGGCCCCACTCATCTAGTATATTAAGTTATTTATTGTAAGTTAAAGTTCATCCAGTTGATGTTAAATTTACCTCCACTGATATATAATCTTATCGTATAGGTACCTGCTGCCAGGTGAAAAGTTCCGGAGGTTACTGTTGTCCACACATCTCCAGTATTAACACCTGTAGTTGCTAGAACAGCTCCATCCTTCATTAACTGAAGCTGAGCTCCTGCATCCCAGCCCCTGACTCTGTAATCTACGGTATAGGTCCCTGCAGTGGATACCGTGATACTGTAATCCATCCAGTCACCGGTATCTATATATCCTACATTCTGCCCGCCGCCAACATCCGCGCAGGCTTCTATTGCTACTCCACTCATGCCCGTATAATTTTCCGCTTCTATCCTAAGGGATGCGGGTACTGCAGATATGGTGATTGCAGAGACTGCTACATCTGAAGTTGTCACACCGGACTTATAAGCCACTGCTTTTACTGTTGTTGTCAAGGTTACGCTAAAGGCTCCTGTATAAAGGGTACCGTTTGTCTCTGTCGGCACTGTTCCATCTGTCGTATACCTTATAGATACACCCTCCGTCGTATCACTAATCGTTACCGTCTGTGCTGCTGCATAGGTTCCTGTGGCAGGTGCTATTACCGGTGCTGCTGCTTTTTGAATCTGGGATACCGGTTTAAATTCCATCCAGTTCAGATTAAAACCGCCTCCGCTGATATTCAGCCTGATGGTATAGGTTCCTGCCGGTAAAGTAAATGTTGTGGAGGTTACGGTTGCCCATACATTACCGGTAGTTGTACCGGTAGTTGCCAGAACCGTACCATCCTTTATTAACTGAATTTTAGCGTCTGTATTCCATCCGTTCACTCTGTAATCCACGGTATAGGTTCCTGCGCTAGTGGTTGTAACAGTGTAATCCATCCAATCGCCGGTATCAATATATCCTACATTTTGTCCGCCGCCGTTATCAGTGCAATTTTCCGTTGCCACACCGCTCATAGCGGTATAATTCTCAGCTTCGATTTTTAGTGCCGCAGATACGGAAGATATGGTAATCAAAGAAACTGCCGTATCTGAAACTGCCATGCCTGATTTATAAGCGATTGCTTTTATTGTCGTGGTTGCGGATACAGTAAAGGCTCCCGTATACACTGTTCCGTTGGTTTCTGAAGGTACTGTTCCGTCGGTTGTATAACGAATTGCTGCTCCTTCCGTTGCATCTGCAATAGTTACTGTCTGTGCTGCCGAATAGTTTCCGGATGCGGGGGTAATAACCGGCGTTGCTGCCTTTTGAATCTGGGACACCGGTTTAAATTCCATCCAATTGAGATTGAAGCCTCCGCCGCTGATATTCAGCCTGATGGTATAAGTCCCTGCCGCCAGGTAGAAATTTCCGGAGGTTACAGTTGCCCACACATTATTTGTATTGGCACCTGTTGTCACAAGAACAGAGCCATCCTTCACCAGTTGTATCTGAGCTCCCGTATTCCAACCGTTTACTCGGTAATCTACGGTATAGGTTCCCTCACCGGCAACTGAAACCGTATAATCCATCCAGTCACCGGTATCAATATAACCTACATTCTGCCCGCCGCCTGTGTCACTGCAGATTTCTGTTGCAACTCCACTCATAGCACTGTAATTTTCTGCTTCTATTCTAAAGGAAGCTTGTGCAGCCGATATGGTAATTACCGCCCCCGCTACATCGGAAGCTGCCATACCGGACTTAAAAGCCGCTGCTTTTACGGTAGTGGTGGCCGATACTGTAAAGGCACCTGTGTACAGCGTTCCGTTTGTCTCTGTAGGCGTAGAACCGTCTGTTGTATAACGTATAACTGCTCCTACTGTGGTATCACTAATGGTTACCGTCTGAGCTGTGGTATAGGTTCCGGAGGCAGGCGTAATTACCGGAGTTGCTACTTTTGTCTGAGTAATAGTAATCGTGCTGCTTGCAATATCTGAATTCGCAATTCCTGATTTGTAAGCAATTGCCTTTACCGTTGTAGTTGCTGACACAGTAAAAGCTCCTGTGTATAATGTTCCATTGGTCTCAGAAGGGACTGACCCGTCCGTTGTATACCGGATGGAAGCTCCAGCCGTTGCATCCGTAATGGTTACTGTCTGTGCTGCACTATAGCTTCCGGTTACAGGTGCGATGACCGGTGCCGCTGTCTTTTCAACAGGCGTTCCGTTCACTTCGAATTCCCACAGGGAATAACCATATCCGGTTAACCTTGCGCTTCCCAGTAATCTTACATATTGACCCATTACAGGTGAATCAAAGGTAAGGGTCTCAGTTCCTCCCGTTCCTCCGGTCTTCTTATAGGCATCCTTCCAATTCACGTTATCTCCCGATACCTGAATTTTATAATCCTTTCCTGCCGCTGTCTCCCAGGTAAGCTTTGCTCCCGTTACATTGTAGCTTGCGCCTAAGTCCACAGTTATCCATTGGTAATCAGACCAGTCTGATGCCCACCGGGTGTCCGTATAACCGTCAAAGGCCAGGCATCCTGAGCCGGAAGAAGCGATTCCCGTCTTATTCAATGCAATATTATTGGCCAGAGAAGTATTAATCTTGATTGCTGAAGTTGCCACATAGGAAGTATTCATGCCGGCTTTGTAAGCAATTGCCGTTACTGTTGTATCAGCACTTACTGTAAATGGTCCTGCATAGACCGTTCCCGCCGATGCTGTCGGGGCAGAGCCATCCAGCGTATATCGAATAGTGGTTCCCGGAGTCACATCTGTGATAGTTACTGTCTGAGCCTTTGCATAAACTCCTTTTATCGGAGTAATATCCGGCTGTTCCACCTGATTGAAATAATCCGTAATAAAAGTTCTCATAATACCGGCTTTGGCAGTGTCTCCGGTGTTATTCACAATATGGGTTATTTCGCCATTACCATTTAGGAATACACTGGTCGCATTATGTATTTTTACTCCTGTGCTGTCAGGACACTTAACCGCACTGTTTAATTTGATGACAGCATCCCTGAAGTAAGAATATACTCCCATTCCCCATACTTCATGAGAAGTTACGGAGTCGGAAACTTTGTAGGAAGCATATCCATAATCGCTTCCGTCCATAAAGCTTGCCTGATTCGGGACATCATATGCAGTTTCACTTTGATAGAAATATACCTTTCCTCCATTACCGTTCCATATAGTGCAGTACTGGTTAAAATGCTCACAGAACAGGCCATACATGGTTACATTATTACCATTTACAATAAGACCGTTCTTAGCTGTATTCTCATTCCAGCCTACTCCCGTTCCATGGTCCGCACGCCATACCCAGAAATGGTCTCCTATTACATCACTGCTGTTTATGGCAACGCAAAGGTCTGTTTTTCCCGCATCCGTTCCGCCGACACGGAAGAATAAATCGCTTAATACCGTAGGATTTGCAGAATGTGCTGCCGTACTTCCCGCAGGTCCCACCTGAAGCAGTACCTTTGAATTATTAAGACCTGCTTCAAAAAGAATACCGGCTATCTTTACGCCGTCAACATCCGCTACATTTACGGCCGCTGTTCCATTATCCGGAATCAACGTTGCCAGTCCAAGACCAAGTAACACGGTGTTAGCACCTGTCACGCGAAGAGGTTCGCTAAGGTGATAAATACCCGGTGTGAACAAAATATTCTTTCCGTTCTTTAACGCCTGATTTAAACTTGCTGCAGTAGAGGTATCCGGATGTGCCACTACAAACTGATCAAGTGCCAGAGATGAACCCACTCCTGAATCATTCTGCCAGCTCACTCCCTGAACATTACTTCTTAATCCCGGTACGAAAACACGGTAATTCGTGCCGTCAAAATATAGAAAAGGCTTCTCACTGATAATCGGTGTCTGATTAATTACCGTAAAGCCTCTTGACTCATAGGAATCCGTTGGTGCTCCGGTATCTCCGACAAACATCATATTCCAGTTGGAATCATTCCAGGATGCCATCTGGCTGTTTCTTGTAAAGAACTGCTGCTGGGAACCGGAATAAATGGTTCCGTCAATGATGGAATCGGCTATGTAACCGCCGCTGGACCAGCTTCCGTCATAGTTGTTCGGATTAGGATCCCAAAGCATCAAATTGCCTTTTATATGTACCCTTCTCATGGGAGCAGCCTGTGATACTGCCCATGTTTCCGTCCCTGCAGTGGCCAAAGGATTGGCAGAATAGGTAGGAATATCCGTAAGGTTTTCAACGGACCGCCAGAAATTCATCGTAGCATTTCCTCCATTCCAATCAGCTTCACTTCTCACGGAACCGGTAATCGTAACATCACCGGGTTTTTGTCCAAGCCCTGCTACCTGTGTATAATAACCTACATTCACATTGGCATTATAGGAACCCGGTTTAAAGAGAAGGGCATACCGTTCGGAACCGAATTCATTGTATTGCATCTGACCAAGTATCGTATCGCATATGGTCTGAATGGTGGAACTGGACATAGACGGGTCAAATATCTTAACATTTGCTCCAAAGTCCAGCGTTGTAACTGCAGATACGGCAGAGGATAACAGTGATTCCCCGTTTCCGTTTACGGAAGTAACTTTATAATAGTAGGTTGCACTGTCAAGTCCGGTATCTGCATAATTCACTGTAGTTACAGGAGAATCATTCACCTTTACATAAATACCGCTTCCGTTAAAAGCCCTGTAGATATTATAACCGGCTGCACCAGACACTGCCGTCCACTTAAGGTTCACAGATGTTGCTGTAGCGGAAGCTACACTAAGGCCGGAAGGCGGATTAATGTTTACAGGCTGAATGGTGATAACGGAGGCCGCCACATCCGAATCTGTCAGTCCTGTCCGAATTCCCATAGCCTTTACTGTAGTCGTAGCTGCTACTGTGAAAATACCTTCATACACCGTTCCATGAGAGGCCGTGGGTGTTGAACCGTCCAAAGTATACATGATTGTATCACAAGGGGTATCCACCTTTATGCTTACGGTCTGAACATCAGCATGAACTCCTGTCCCAGGTGTAATCACTGGTGTAGAGACTTTTGTCGGTATTGCAATCGTTATGGCAGAGGTGGCCACATCTGATAACTTCATTCCGGCTTTATAGGCAACTGCTTTTACTATGGCTGTGTCAGAGACGATAAAGGCTCCGGTGTAAATAGTTCCGGTAGTTGCAGTTGGCACTGAACCATCTAATGTATACCGGATAGTTGCGTTTTGAGTTGAATCGTTTATACGTACGGTTTGTTTAACCGCATAAGTACCTGTTACCGGAGTAATAACAGGAGTCTGAGCCTTTTCCGTAGGACCAATTGCTGTGCCGTAAACCTCAAATTCCTTTAAGGAATAACCCGCAGCAGAAGTTCTTGCAGTTCCGGACATTCTTACATACTGCCCGGTCACAGGCACCGCAAAGGTAATATTCTCGATGCCGCCGGTTCCTCCGGTCTTCGTATAAGCATCCGTCCAGTTCGCATTATCGGAGGAAACCTGAATTTTATAGTTCTTTCCCGCACCGGTACCCCAGTTAAGCTGTACGCCC
The DNA here is from genome assembly GCF_014218355.1 of Anaerocolumna chitinilytica. Taxonomy (NCBI): domain Bacteria; kingdom Bacillati; phylum Bacillota; class Clostridia; order Lachnospirales; family Lachnospiraceae; genus Anaerocolumna; species Anaerocolumna chitinilytica. The sequence continues at coordinate 2,450,167 of NZ_AP023368.1, read as the reverse complement.
TTTACTTTGTAAACAGATGCCAGATCTACCGTTATCCATTGGGAATCGCTGGCAGCAGACTCCCACTTTGTAGTACTGTTGCCGTCAAATGCATAGCTTTCTATATTACCTGACGCAGTCGAAGAAGCTGTGCCGCTCTTGTTTAATGCGATATTCTGGCTGTATACATTAAATTCTCCGATTCTCCACCACTTCTCTGTACTGGAGCCGGTCTGCGTTATTTTGATGTATCGTGCGGATTGGCTAACAAATTGAAGCACCATCTTACTTCCGAATCCTGCGCCGCTCTTTAAGGTCGTCCAGGTATTTCCATCATTTGATACCTGAAGGAGGTAACCAATGGGATAATCTCCGGAATAGGCTGACGTAGTTTCAAAAGAAACCTGGTCAAAGGTTTTGCTCTCACCCATATCCACCTGGAACCATTGCCCGTTCGCCTGGTTTGTTCCGGTACTCCACCAGGTGCCTTTGTCGTTATCTAATGCATTCCCTGGCACCTGCCCTGTTTCTGTTACAGAGGCTGTGGCAGTCCATCCGGTTCTTGCATAAGCACCTCTGGATACCGCGATACTGCCATTGGTATATTTACTTACTACATTGATAAAATCCGTATTAGCTGTAAAGTTATCCGTACTGAATTTGTTCCATTTTGCAGCAATGGTACTGGCATCATCATGGTTAACATCCGGCACCGGATTCAGATTCGTGTTATAGAAACCGAAATTACCGCCGCCGCTCTCACTCATCCCTCCCCGTACCTTATAGGTCCAGTTAGCCCAGGATATATGGTTTTCATTCATTTTAGACATCCATTTCTCCCAAAGATCCTGGAAGAAATAGAAATTATATTCTCCGAAATTAACGGGTACATTATAACTGTTCTGAAACTGAACAGCTTCCTCAATCTTGGTATCAATCAGGTCATTCTGCGCATCCCAGCTGGTAGGCTGTTCCATGGCATAAGGATGGGCCGTATAAACAACATTAGTCCACCCATAAGTAGCAGGCGGTGTGATTGCATCAAGACTGCCAAGTGCTCCAAAAAATATGATATGATCCGGGTCAATGGTTCTGACAGCCGAATAAAGTCTGTTCAAGAATGTATTTTTCTGATTCTGCTGATCTTCCGTCTCCGGGAAGCCAAGTACTGGCTCATTTACCAATTCATAGCCGGCAATGGTTGCATTCCCTTTATAATGCTGTGCAATACCCTGCCAGATTGCTACAGTTGTATCCTGATTCCAGGTGTTGGTCCATAGTCTATTGGGGTTGGGCCCCGCCTGTCCGCTGCTGGCCCAGGGGCTTGCACCGCCAGGTGAAGCATGAAGGTCTAATACCACATAAATCCCTCTTTGCTTACAGTTGTTCACCAGCCAATCCAGTTGAGTCCAGGCTGAGCTCTTCCAATTTCCGCTCATATCCATGAGTTCCAGCCAGCTTATAGGTACACGTACATAATTCATGCCCATGTTCTTAATATTATCCAAATCACTGGTCTTAAACCAGGCATTCTGATAGCCATGAATTAAAGCATCTCCCTGGGTTTGTCCAAAGCGGTCATATAATGCTTTACGCATACTGTAATCATCGCCCATATAGATGTTGAGCTCGGAGATAGACCAGGGATTGCTTTTACTTTTGCTCTGAAATATCAGGATATAACGTGCTGCCTGTGCGCCGCAGGTTACCGTAATACATTGATCTTTCAGAGTTCCTGCCGGCATATTTGACCAGCTTATTCCATCAGCAGAAATCTGTATAAGACTTCCCGCAGGATAACCTCCTGTATTAGAACCTGCATCAAAAGTAATCTTATCAAAATACTGTATAGAGCCCATATCCACCTTAAACCATTGTCCGTCAACCTGAGGTACACCGGTGGACCAGGAAGTGTTCATATTACCGTCAATAGCATTTCCCGGGTTCGCTCCCGCAGAAGCTGTTGCTGTCCATCCGGTCTGGCTTAACACACCTCCTCCCAGAGGGGAAAGCCAGTCTTCCTGCATCAGCCACCCTCCAAGGTTGGTTCCGTGCAGGTCTACCACTGTTCCTGTTCCGTTGTTATTCTTTATTACTGTTCCGCTTGTTTTTAGAAAGTCAGCCGATGTAATCTCAGCCGCCTTCGATGGTACCGGAACTGAGAATACAGTACTAACGATCATCACAAGAACTAATACAATAGCTAGTCCTTGCTTTTTACGTGTATAAATCTGTTTTAACATAATTATCTCCCTTCTGCATACTCATTAGTACCTTTCATCGGTTCTAATGTTCGCAACATAATAAATAGATGTGAAAGCTAATCTTACACTCTATATCCTCCTCGTAAAATCCCTTTAAAATATTACTACTTCACCCCAATAAGCATACCCCCTTTAAATAAGTGCTTTATCAGCCCAATTAAAAACCGGATGTTAATTATAAAAAAACCAATGCATTATAAAATCAGTCCAAGCATTGGTAACTAGTTAATAGATCTAATATGAAGTTTTATATTAAGTAAATGTAGCTGTGTGGATAAAAGAGTAAGGAATTGTTAAATGAAATTATTAAAGTAATAGTAATAATTAAAGTAATTTAGATAGGTCTTTATTCTGATAATACTACTATACAAAAACATTGTGATATTATCATTAGATATATTTAAGACATTTTATTGTAAAATATTAACACAAAAATACGTAAGTTTTATAGTTCCACTCCTATACAGCTCATCATTTGAAATAGTTCAGTTCATTTCCCTTACTTTATCTAAAAAAAGTACCGCTTGTCATTCCAAGCGGTACTTGTATATTTTTAACAATGAATAAATTTCAAAAGTTGGAAATTCTCAATATATCTGATTAATTTAATTAAAATACTCACCCAATACCTCTTCTTTATCGATAATAATATTGCTAAATATTCCTTTATTCTTTAGATACCTGATAACTTCCTTAACAAAGTCATCACTTCCAACTATGTAATAAATGGAACTATCCTTATTTGATACTTTATCCAGAACCTTATAAAAATCACTTCTTGAATCTATCCAATAATTTTGATAACTGGAGCATTCCAATTTTGCTAGTTCCTTTTTATAAATAAAATCCTTAGCTGAGTTCACATTAATATTAATGACATCCGTTATATGAGTCCTGTCTTCTAAAAATCGATATATCAATGGTCTCATAGTTGCTATCCCAACTCCCATTGATAACAATACAACCCTTTTATCTTCCCGCCTTAAAAACATTCTTGAGCCACTTTTAAATAATATGACATCATCCCCGACATGCAGCTTGGACAACCTTTCTTTGAATTCTGACATAGGTTCAGAAATTCTAGTTGTAAATCCAATTTTATTCTCCTCCGGTAAAGTAATGATTGACATATGTCGGACAAGATCTTTGTTAGGTTTCTCCCCCTGGTCAAATCCCGGAATTCCTATATGTGTATGAGCACCCTCAAGCCAGGTGAAATCGGAGGGTTTTTCAAGAAGGTATGTTTTAACTCCGGGTGCTTCCTCTATAATGTCAGTAATCTTAAGCCTATACTTATCCATATATACTTCCTCCTTAACAAAAACCTCTGAATATTATTTACGCCAGAAGTTTGTGCATTCTGCTTTGTCTGCAATATTAAATTCAATAATTTTCTCAAGTAATGTAAAATCAACCGGACTGCTCCATGGAATGCGTATTAGACCTTTGGTACTATCATAGCCTGCCTGAGTAATTTCCTTAGCGAAACGAAGGATACCCGCTTCTTCAGGAGCTACCGCCATATGCTGCTTGGAGGCGCTAAAACCTATAATAAATGTTCCATGATCTGTAAACATAGGCTGTTTCCAAGCAAATTTAGGAACCAGGTTAGGATATTTATCTGCAACCCAATTAAATATTTCTTCCATGCGACTTCGATATTCAACATTATCTATACCTGCCAGATAATCTGCGAAAGCTTCCATAAGATTCCCTCCTGTTTAAATAATACATTTTTATTATATTTTCCATTTTTCTTGAATTTACTACAATCTTATATACCCTTTATAAATGACTCCACCTCTTGATGTGGAATAGGTTTGCTATAATAATATCCTTGAGCGATGTCGCAATTATAAGATGTTAAGGCTTCCTTTTGTTCTAAAGTTTCAATTCCCTCCGCCACCACCGTTAACTCCATTCTATGCGCTATTTCAATAATAGAGCGGACTACAACTTCCTCAAAAGTCTGTCGTTGAAGGTTCTGGACAAATTGCTTATCAATTTTTAAATGGTTAATTGGTATATTCTTAAGGTAATTCAAAGAGGAATAGCCAGTACCAAAATCATCCAGAGAAAATGTGATACCCTTTTCTCTTAGCTGATTCATGATATCAATGGTTTTTGATATATTTTCCATCGCAACACTTTCGGTAATTTCTAAGATTAGGTGTTCGGGAATCATATGAGTTTCATCAATTATATCCAAAATATCCTGAACAATATTCAGACTGTTGATCTGCTTGACAGAAATATTAACTGACATCATTATCCCTGTAAGTCCTGCTCTTTCCCATTCCATGCTTTGCCTGCAGGCAGTTCTTAGTACGTATTCTCCAAGAGGTATGATTAGACCGGTTTCTTCTGCAAGGTCAATAAAGTCACCTGGCATCACAAGTCCTCTTATGGGATGCCGCCAGCGTACTAATGCTTCCACTCCACTTATTTTACCAGAAACGATATTCACCTGAGGCTGATAATATACGACAAATTCCTTATTTATAATGCCCTGACGAATTTCATTGCGTAATTTAATCTTCTTAACCATCTCATCATTGATACTCTGGTCATAGAACTTATAGCGGTTTTTGCCTTCGACTTTCGCCTGATACATCGCACTGTCTGCTTTCATCAAAAGAGTCTCAATATCGACTCCATCCTCATGAAACATAGCAATTCCAACACTGCAAGATAGCAGATACTCATAATCTTTTATAATCCTGGGAGCATGTACCAGATTCACGATTTCTTTCGCAATTATTTTAACCTGTTCGTAGTCACAATCCTCCAGAATGAAGATAAATTCATCCCCGCCTATCCTGGCTATTGCATTGTACTTAATTTTTTCTTTTAACTCATTTGCAAGATTTTTTAATACCTGATCTCCAAAAGTATGCCCCTTCGTATCATTAATAGTCTTAAAATCATCCAAATCCATGAAAATGATAGCACCATTTTTCAGATGAAATTTTACCTCAGCAAATATCTTATCACCCTGTTCGTATAGCATTACACGATTAGGAAGTCCTGTCAATGTATCAAAATAAGCCAGCTGCTGAATTGCTTCCTCCGCTCTGATTCGCTCAGTTATATCTGTGTAGAAACCGGATACCCTAAGTAATTTGTTCTTTTTATTCAGAATTCCTTTTCCTCTGCAAATGAGCCATTTGATATCTCCTTTGATGTTAATAACTCGGAATTGAATTTCTTGATAAGAATCAGGATCACATTCAAAGTTATGCAGATAATATTCAAAAGAAAATCTGTCCTTCTCATGAATATGGGAAATCCAGGTTTCTAAATCAATCTCTTTATTATCTGCTTCTCCAATCATCTGGGCGCCTCTGGCTGATACATAATAATCATTTGTTTCCAGATTCCAATCCCATATGGCATCATTAGACCCTTCCACGGCATAACGGTAACGTTCCTCTGAAGCCTTTAGATCTTCCTCCTTTGTCTGCAACTTTAAATAGTTTTCATGCAGCATAATATCAGAGGCTACGATCCTTTGGAACATGATATTTATCCGGTCAGCCAACCGTCTGATCTCATGACTGTCATTTACATATATCCGTACGTTTCTGTCACCTTCCGCAAAAGCTTTAACGCCGGAATCAATATTATCAATAGCTGCTGTAACATTTCGTGTAAAAATATATACAATGAACCAGATTATAAAACTAATAATAATCGTCTCATAAAATCCGAACATAATCTTTTCTCTTACCATTTCATGGAGGTAATAAGCAGTAACTACAATATGTATATTACCAATTTTAATGCCTTCATACATTACATAACGGGTAAATGCCGGATACAATTGTTTATCATCATATTCTTTTCCTGTTTTATTAACACCATAGATTACATTGTTATTCTCATCCATTATATTAATTATGGCTACTCTTTTATAATCAGCAATTGCATCACAAATCTGTACAAGACTATCATCATTGTAAGTCCATAATGCATCTGTAGCAGACGCGACTGCCATGTTCATCAATTGCTCTGTACTGCTCTCTAATTCCAGTGTAAGACGTTCTTTATTTTGATATGCATTAAGCAGCGTTAACATCATCGGAATAACAAATATAACCATTAATATAGGAAATACATAGGCTGTACTGAGCCTTTTACCTCTCATTTTGTAAGTTACCTCCTTTGTGAAACACTTCTCATAGTAGAAGGCAACTCTGCTCTACTTCTGACTCTCACTGCTTTTTGTCTTTAAAAATTCTTCATTAAATTCTTTCAGAAGCTTTTCTGAATCCGGATAATACTTGGATGCCAGCATATAGTAATCCACTTGCTTTGCTTCTGTTTCTAAGGTTGCAAATGCATTCACATCCTCCGGAAACAGTCTGTGAATAGCATCTTTGCAAACCAATTCGTCTTCTATCATAAAATCAATTCTTCTTGTATAGAGCATTTTTAATAATGCATCCGAATCCTCTGCCCATTCTGCTTTTACACCAAGATTCAGAATATCCCGGCGGTTGCCATACCAGTAAGCGTTAGCTCCGCCAAAAACAAAATCCGTAAAATCGTCTAAGGAATCAAAATTCTTAGCGCTTCCTGCAAATTTCTTATTATCTTTCCTATAATAATATCTATGTTCTGTACTGTATATCATATTAGAAAGCAAATAAGTCTCCCTATTGATTTTCGTATCACCATAAGGGTAGGAAGCCCAGGCCAGACCTTTTTTTACCATCTCACGGCATCTTGCCCAAGGGTAGAATTTGATCTCATAATCAAAATCACAGTTTTTCAAGGTATTTTCAATCATTTCCGTAAGAAATCCCTGATTATTCAGTTTTTCTCCTACGTAAGGGGGATATTCGCCTGTTACAATCAGCACTTTCCCATCCTTTTCAGGTATTGAGGTAATAGTAGATGCCAGCACTTCCTCATGGGTTTTCATTTGTTTATCCGTATGCTGGCACCCTGTAAGCATCAGACAACAAATCATAATTAAGATTCCTATGGCCTTTAACTTTTCTAATCTACTGCTCATAATTATTAACAGCTCTTCCTCTATGAAATTCGCTAATTTTTGTGCTATATCGACAAAATACGGTATATATAAGCGTATTATATAATAAATTTTATAGAATATCAAGAAAGGGAACTGCCAAATCAAAGTAATTTATGATAATTATAACTTTTTTTCAGTCAGATAATAGCCAAAGGCAAGAACTGGAAGAATAATGCCTATAATCGAAGATGCCATCCAATTTCCCTGCGCATAAGACCAGCCTCCCAAAGCAGAACCAATAGCGCCTCCGACAAAAAAAACTGCCATAAAAACTCCGTTTACTCTACCTCGTATTTCATCTCCCAAGGAATAAATTGCCTGCTGCCCAAGGACAAGATTACCGGAAACAGACATATCTAATAGAATTGCCGCAGCACAAAATATCACAAGTGATATTGTATAATTGCTTTTCATTAAGTGGGTTATCAAAAAAGCTGCTGCTGCTATTACAAAAGCATACCCCGTCAACCTTTTCGTCCATCCCCTATCAGCCAGTTTTCCGGCAATAGGAGCAGCAATAGCTCCTGTCACACCTGCAAATCCAAATAAAGCAATCTCTTTTTGTGTTAAGTGGAAATGCTGCGACAAATATAAGGGTACTACGGTCCAAAATAAACTGAAACTTCCAAACAGTGCTGCCTGATATAATGATCTCCGGCGTAATACTGGCTTTACTCTAAAAAGGTACCACATGGATTTTAGAATAGCCTGATAATTATCTTTTTTTTCAGGTTTTCTCTTGGGAAGTAAACATCCTAATAGAATTGCAACTATACCCATAATAACTGCAGACATTAAGAATACCGACTTCCAGCCCCAGATTCCGGTGATAAGACTTGCGGCTGGTCTTGCAAGCATAATTCCAAGAAGAAGTCCACTCATTACATTTCCAACAATACTACCCCTCTGCTGTGCAGGAGCCAGATGTGCGGTAAATGGAACCAGAATCTGAGCAGCTACGGATCCCAAGCCTATCAAAATGGTTGCAGTAAAAAAGATAACTGTATTTTGGGATACGGAAATAGTGAAAAGTCCTATTATGGAAACAATCAGCACAGAAATTACCAGACGCTTGTTTTCCAATAAATCACTTAAGGGAACAAGAAGCAGAAGCCCTGCTGCATAGCCAAGTTGTGTCATTGTTACAATTAGTCCTGATAAGCCGGCAGATATTCCTGTATCGGCACTGATAGGTCCCACCAGGGGTTGAGCATAATAGAGATTAGCAACAATTAGTCCGCAGGAACTTGCTAACAAAAATATTAGCCAGCGGGGTAATTTTTTTTCTACAGATAAATTTGTATTCATATAATATCCTCCATTCAAGATTTATTTAATATACTGAACGTTTAGTTTATGTTTATATAATAAACGATGCGTTTAGTTTTGTCAATACTTTTTTTATGAATTAAAATATAGTATAATATACGTATCGTTTATATATGGCTTACTAATAAGCAAGAAGGAGATTTATATGGATAAAAAAATTGGGCGTCCACGAAGCGAAGAAACGAAGAATTCAATACTTACAGCTGCTTATGAGTTATTATTAGAGAACGGTTTTAAAACTATTACCGTTGAAGGTATTGCAGATAGAGCCGGAGTAAGTAAAGCTACTATATATAAATGGTGGCCCAACAAAGCCTCTGTCGTACTAGACGGCTTTTTCGCCGCCACTGAAACTATGCTCCAAGTACCTGATACCGGCTCAATAAAAGATGATCTTTTCATCCAAGTCAATAACTTAGCTTCCTTTCTTACCAGCTCTAAGGGGAAGGTAATTACTGAACTGATTGCTGAAGGCCAATTTGATCCTAATATTGCACAAGAGTACCGTAACAGATACTTTAATCCCAGAAGACTTATTTCACAGCATATCTTTGAACGCGGGGTGCAAAGAGGAGAATTGAAAAAGGAATTGGACATAGAATTATGTATTGATATCATGTTCGCTCCGCTTTTCTACCGCCTGCTGATAACAGGTGAAACCGTGAACACAGAATTTGTAAAAGATTTGATAGCAAATGCACTTTCTGGTCTTGCCGTTTAAGTTTCTTTTTATAATTAGTATAATTTCACTCCTGACAATAAAGAAAGGGAAGAATACAGTATTACACTTGCTGTATTCTTCCCCTACTAAATCAAAAATCTATTTAATCAATAAAACTAAGCGCTTGTGTATACTCTCTTCTATAACCGCATTTTCCTGTTTGTCATAGTAGGTACATGTCAAGTTAATCATATCATAATATAAGGTTATAAAACAATATTTTACTTTTACAACTTCTTAAGGTTGACAATTTGAGCTACTCCTGTTATTATATGAATGAATATTTTATTATTCATTCATATAATTAGTATACACATTAATATAAAGGAGGAAAAATATATTGGAAGATAAAAAGGCAGAAATATTTCGTTGCGGTAAAGAACTATTCAGCTCAAAAGGTTTTAAAGATACTAATGTTTCTGATATCACGAAATTATCCGGGATAGCCGTAGGCACATTTTATAACTATTACTCTTCTAAGGAGAAGCTATTTCTAGATATTTTCATGGCGGAAAATGAACAGCTTAAAAAAAACATTATGACATCTGTAGATTTTAATGAAACTCCGTCAAAATTAATTAAACGGTTAATGGAGTTAAACATAAGCGGCATGAAAGCCAATCCTATCTTGAAACAATGGTATAACACAGATACCTTTGGAAAAATAGAACAGCTTTACCGTGAAGAAAACGGAGTACAAAGTGTTAATTTTTTATATGATGATTTTATTGAATTGATTAGAACATGGCAGAAAAACGGAAAGATGAGAAATGATATTGATTGTAATCTTATTATGGCTTTTTTTACTGCACTGATTAATCTTGATACTCATAAGGAGGAAATCGGAATCCAGTACTTCCCCCAGCTTTTGGATTATATGGCAGACTTTATAATGGATGGATTATTGGACAATTCCCATAAGTAATATAATGGAGAAAGGAATATCCCTATGAAATCAAAAAGAAAATTTAAAATACAAATAGCCATTGTTGTAATCATTTTACTGATAACGGCAAGTTTGGCAGGTGGATTCTTTTTTACAGCAAGTGAACGGCGGGAAGCCAAGAACCTCCCTATCGACAGCATCGACTTCAGTCAGCTTAAGGATGGCACTTTTGTCGGTGACTATGAAGGCGGCATGTATAAATGGCGGGCTAATAAAGTCCAGGTAACGATAGCCTCCGGCAAGGTAGTAAACATCAAGTTACTGGAACAAACGGAGAAACGGCCGACTGAGTTTACAGAAGAATTGTTTGGGAGAGTGATTCAGACACAATCTCTGCAGGTTGATGCTATAAGCGGTGCAACTCTTACTTCCAAAGCATATCTTAAAGGGTTGGAAAACGCACTTAACAAGGCACAGATAAATAAATAATAATAAATTTTGGAGGTTTTCACATGAACATTAAAGTTATTTCATATTCCTTTACCGGCAACAATGAGTCTTTAGCATGCAGTATTGCACAGGAATTGTCCGCTGAACACATTAAAGTATCCGAACCCAAACCACGCACTATGGGAATTATAATTCTGGATATGCTCTTTAAAAGAATACCTCGGGTACAGCCGACACCTGAAGAATTGAATGGCTATGACCTACTACTCTTCCTTGGACCAGTATGGATGGGGCAAGTGGCAGCTCCTCTTCGCTCATACCTGAGACATCTCAAAAGTCACCCCGCCAACTATGCTTTTATTTCGATAAGTGGCGGAGCTGACGCAGGAAATGGGAAGCTTGAAGGTGACTTAGAAAAAAGAACGGGTATAAAACCTGCAGCAATTATTGACTTGCATATAGCAGATTTATTGCCTGTATCCAATAAGGTAGAGAGAAAAGATACCGCCAGTTACAAAATCAACAATAATGATATTACAAAACTAACTTCAATTACTATGACTCAGTTAACTTCTGCTATACCAAGAATAAAAGGTTAATGTACAACTTAAACTGATATTTGATGTTGGATTATTTTAGCCTAAATAGTACATATCACCAAATATCTTATTGAATAGGTTCAATCTATTTTTTAAATGCACTATCAACGGATTAAAGGCTTTCGTGAGGTAAGTTTTCTTACCAAGTTTCTTTCTTATCCCAACGACTAATTCACAGGTATCTGCATAATTATCATCCTGTAAAAAATAACAGCCTTGTGCTTCCTTTAGAACCAGCTCTATAATACAACTGCATAACCGATCTACATGTATCATGCTCCTTTTATTATGATAATCAGGAAAGACAGGTGTAAACCTGGCAATTTTACTTAGTTTCTGGTAATTCCCCTTACAGCCGTCACCATACACCATAGGTGCTCGGATAATTACTATTTTAAATTCTGTGCTCTCTAACTTAACAAGCTCCTTCTCAGCTGCTAATTTTGTCTTACCATAAAGTGTTGAGGGCACAGGTATCGTTTCCTTTGTTATACAGCCGTTAATTTCTCCGTACACAGCGGCAGAACTCATGAAAACAAACTGCTTCACATGATTTTCCCTAGCTTTATATGCAATTCGTACAGGAAGCCTATGATTTACTTTTTCATAGAGCTCTTTTGTTCTTTCATTTTCTTTTTCATATACAATTGCAGACAAATGTAATACCGTATCATATAAAGATAAATCTACACTTTCCCAAGCTCCATTTGAAGCACTCACCATATCAACCTCAATAAACTCTTGATTCAGTGAATGTATATATTCACAGAACTTCTTACCTATATAACTATTCGCTCCGATTACTAACACTCTCTTCATAACATTCTTATCCCCCGATATCAATAAAAAATAATTAAGTATTATAGTTAATATTTAATTATTTATAATATATGAAATCAGGTTATAAAATTACCGATATAAGGGTGTTATAATTACAGGATTAATCTAGTTCTTTCTTTTCCTGAGACCGGCAGCAATCCATTCTGGAGCATAAGCTGAGGTACAGCCTTTTGCCACTTTCATCTCCTTGTAGACTGCTAGGGTTTCACCAAGTGTAATGCACCTCTTTGTATACTTCGGATAACATATCCCGATTTCACAAAGAGCATGATTCATTGCCCATTGCTTAGCTTCAGGGGCAGTTTGTAAACCGGCTTCAAGGATTGCAAGAAGTTCTTCCAGTACCTCCTCTTTTAATTTACCTTCTGAAATTTTATAAGCAATGATATCCCAGCCGGCTCGTCCAAGATTGTCTCTATCTGAAGCAGACCATTCTTTCGCAAGTTCATCCGCATAACTTAGGTCACAAACAACCTCACCAATGAACTTATCAATCAAATCTGCATATGTCAACTCAGAAACCATACTTTTCACTTCATCCGGTGTCAGCTTCTTCCCCTCAAATATCATACAGGCAAGCCACCTGGCATCGGTATTTTCACTTTGCCATAATTCTAATGCCAGCTCCTGATTTGGCCCAAGCTGTTTTGCCAGCTTCCTTAATTCTCCCATTAAAACACCATAAGTGTTATCGCCGGCTCCCTTCTTCCTATACATCTCTTTTCGTTTCTCATTGCCTAAATCTGAAAGTATCTTGAGTACTTCATTTTTTGTCATTTAATCACGCTCCTAATTATAAATTTTTCTCATAGGTCAGAATGGTTATAAAGCAAATAAAATTGCCGTTTAGCTCTTATGTTGTTTCATTCTGTGGGTTTTACAGCTTGAACAATCTGAAAATAAGGTTTAAATTACTGTATATTATAACTGTTTAAATTTCAGGTAATACCTTGTTTATATTATACTGAGAATTAATTACCAGCCACATCTGGGCAAAATAGCTCATGATATTCCATATAGCTGAACCTTGTAGTTCATATTCCGGTACAAGCTTAATTAGCGCATCTATACTTCTTGCATCTTTAAACCAGACAATATGCCTGTAAGGCCTTCCTGAAATTTCAACAGTATATTCAAAGTAAGGTGTCTGCGAATTTTCTTCAAACATAATAATAGAATTTGTTTCCAGTGCTAATCCTATAGCCGCATCCGTGGTCAGGGCGTTGGCTCTTGATATACCCAGCACATATGGACTTTGCCAATCATAACCGATAACTGAAATTCCCGAAAATATTTTCTCTGAAGGAATCATAATAACTGCATTTTGAAGTAACATCCGTGTAAGAAAAACAGGGGAAGAAGGAGAAGGAGGAGCTGCTAAGGAACCCCATCCATATGATATTATCTGCAGATAATCTGCTATTCTTCCTAATTCCGTATAATCTAATTGCTCAAAAGATATTTCAGTCGAGCTTACCATGATTCTGGGTGTTATACTAATAAAAAGTAAAAAACCTTCTGCCTTTAAACGCCTGGAGAGTATTGTCATAAAATTTTCATATGCCGGTTTGTTCTGTGAATTAAGATTTATCAAAGAAACATTGAGACCATAAAATTCTTTCTCTCTTAGAATAGTTAATATATTACCAATATGCCGTTCCATAATATCTGTATTATAAAGAATATTATTAGTTGCCTCAATATTGCTTCTTCCCTGATAGGATAAGGTGGACAATGACATAAGTGGCGCAACTCCATATTCTCTTGCAGCAGCGATAATCTCTGTATCATCCTGTCCAACTATATCACCATTTTCCATTGCTTGATAATTAAAAATCGTTAAAAAAGTCAAATAAGGCAATGTCTTCCTGAGAGTTTTTTTATCGATAAACGGATACGCATATGCATTAATAGATACACTATCCTGGGTTTCATAACTAATTACTATCGTTTCTCCCTGATAAACAATATTTCTGTCGAATAGAAAAGGATTATTCCGAAGCAGCTGCATCCTTGTAACGCCAAAAGCCTGTGATATACTATCAAGGGTATCTCCTTCCTGTCCGATATAAACCTGCTCAGGATATGCAATAACAATAGTCTGCCCTACAACCAGATTCTCAGGGTTTACCAGCCCGTTTTCCTCTACCAGTCTTGTCACATCAACATTATAATATGCAGCTATTGTATAAATCGTTTCTCCGGCTTGAACAACATGTATAATCATGTTTTCCTCGATTTATTATTTTAGATAAATATATGATTCATTTCAACAAAAATAACCATTTCTTAATTATGGTATCTGCTCCTTATTGAGCTAAAAAGGAAAAGATATAATACATATTCTCCGGAAGTTGTATTTCAGGATTTGTAAGCTTCTCAAACCTTCCTGCTATACCCTTTTCTAAAACTGCCAAATGAAAATGACAGGCTGCGATACCAATATCCACTCGCTGGATATCAAGGGCAAGCTTCTCACTGTATCCTGGTGTCCTCGCTTCATAAAAGTGGTAAGTGTTGTCTTTTTGCACAATCCTCCAGGGCTGTTTATTGCTGGCAGAAGGTGCAAGACGCAGCATTTCCAGAGGGAATTCAAATTCACCTGCTTCTGCTTTCGTAAGGGGATGGGAAAAATCATCTTTAAAAAAGAGTTCATTCCAGTCTTTTCGCTGGTCTGCTTTTACTACTTTTCGAACAATTGACTCTGTTAAACGCTTTTTCTTTAAAGGGTACCCTATGGGAGTAATAGCAGGAAAAAGCTCATTTTCCTTTATCTCCATTGCAAGAGCAAACTGACTGCGTTTAAACGTACCACCCAGCCAGCAGGTTCCAATCCCCTTTGAGGCAGCATAAAGAATTAATTTTTCAAAGGAATAACCTAAAGCTTCCAACGCCAGTTTCTCGTCTGCTACGGTTGCTCCGATATAATCTTTCGCTCCTTTTATCATACCGTAAGTGCCTAACTTATCTCCATTTACTGCATTCTTAGATTCCAACAGGTGAAAGGAAACCTGAACGGAAAAGGGATTGGATACTGTTTCTGAGTAAGCTTTAAGTTGACTTTTTTCCTTCTCAGAAAGCAGACGTTCTTCGTAACTTCTGACACTGTATCGTGCTCTGACTGCTTCTTCTACCGGAAACTCCATCTTCATATTGTATATCCTCCTTTAAAAGTAAACTCTTTCATCATGAAATAAATATAAATGTTTCCATTATCATATATATGCCTTCTTATTTTATATAATTATTTTATATAAAACGCCATATATAAACAAGACCATAATATAAATGCGGGTGTATATTCGAAAGAACATACACCCGCTGCTCCAGTCTAGCTGTTTTTATCATTAATAAGAAGCTGTGCTGCTGAAAACACTTCTTCCATTGCAGCTGATACATTCATGATCTTATCGGACACATTTTCAATGTTTAAGAATATTCCATTAAAAGTTTTGCCGGCATCTGCGATAACAGCCTCTCCGTATTCTACATCTTTATTTACATTTTGTATGGTTTCAGCTGTCTGTTGAATCTCCTCCTCGATTGCATTGATTAATGCACCAATATCTTTTGCTGCTTCGGAAGATTGTTCCGCTAATTTTCGCACTTCGTTAGCAACCACGGTAAACCCTCTTCCCTGTTCCCCGGCTCTTGCGGCTTCTATGGAAGCATTTAAGGCTAAAAGGTTGGTCATCCTTGCTATTCTTGTAATCATTTCAACAATATTTTTTATTTCACCAGATTTTGATGCCAGCTTATCAATTGCATGAACAACGGAGTTAAAATTTCCGCGGATGGTAGTCATTTGGCTGACTCCGGTATTTATAACCTGCATTCCCTCTTCTGCCTTCGATGAAGCTTCTACAAAGGATTCCACAACATCCTGAAGATTTACATCAACCTCTTCGATTCCTGAATAAATCCGCTCTGTTACTGTCTTCATCTCATTCGTCTTGGATTCATTGCCTTTCAGACTATCTTTATTCGTATAATCTGAGTTATGTGATAAAAACATATCTGTACCTGAACTTGACTGTTCCATCAAGGTATCCTCCACTTTCTTATCCGTTGTTACCTTCCCAGTATTTATACTGGTACCTTTTCTTTTGTGCTTGTTATTCCCCGCATCCATTCCTTATAAAATTTTCAATTGCTCTGGCTGCTTCTTTAATAATTTTAGTATAAGGAGTTATGACAAAAATGTAAAATAAAAGAAAATAAATTATGTCCTGACAGTAGGTGACATGATTGGCATTATGCACTTTATATAACGTAATTTATATTATATGTTCTATATTATACAATTTCAATAATTAAATTGCTTTTTCAGAAAATAAACTGTAAAAGGACAGTATCAACGGTTTTAACCATTTTTACTGTCCTTTAAGTGAGTAAGCTTATCAGCCTTTTATATCTGACAAACTTTATGAGGATTTAGAATATTCTTAGGGTCAAAAGCTCTTTTGATTCCCCTCATTATCTCTACAGTTGCAGGATCCATAGATTCCATAAGATAAGATTTTTTTGCATAGCCAATACCATGCTCACCGGATACCTGTCCGCTCAATTCTCTGGCCTTTCCGTATATTTTATCCATAGCTGCCTTCATCTTTTCTTCCCATTCCTCCTGATTTAAATCATCCTTAAGTATATAGGCGTGAAGGTTACCATCTCCTGCATGACCAAAGCTCTTGATTCGGATATCTACTTCCTTGTATAATCCATGAATATATTCTACCATCTCATTAACGGAACCTCTCGGAACAACCACATCAACTTCATCCATATAAGTAGTTGAGCCCTTGATAGCTTCCAAAAAAGCCCCTCTTGCTTTCCATATAGACTCTTCTCTTTCATTGGTGTCAGATATTAGAATGTCGATTGCTCCCTGCTCAAGACAAATTTGAGCTACATTGGCATAATCTTTCTCAATCTCTTCAGTGGAATTGCCGTCAAATTTAAGCAAGAGATATGCATCTGCACTATTATCCGGGAACTTCTTACCCAGATATTTTTCGGCATCCAGTATTACTTCTCTTTGCATAAATTCAATTGCTGTCGGAATAGATTTGGATTTAATGATAAAAGGTACTGTACGTATAGCTTTTTCCAGGGTCGGAAAAGGAATCAGAAGGCTGATAGCTTTTTTGGGTAAGGGAAGGAGCTTTAAAGTTGCTTTTGTAATAATGCCCAGAGTTCCTTCAGAACCTACCATTAAATCCTTCATAGCATATCCGGTACTGTTCTTCACCACTTTACCGCCGAATTCCACAACCTTTCCATCTGGCAGAACTACTTCAAGTCCTCTTACATAATCTCTGGTAACACCGTATTTCACAGCTCTCATACCACCGGCATTGGTACTGATATTTCCGCCGATGGTCGCAGATTTTTCACCCGGATCCGGAGGATAGAATAAATCTCTGTCCTGAACGTAGGCGGACAGTTCCATTAACAGAACTCCCGGCTCTACAGTAATGGTAAGGTTATTTTCGTCCAGCTCCAGAAAACGGTTCATCAGGCTTGTATCCAACATGATGCCGTGCTCAATTGATACAGAAGCTCCTACTAAGCCGGTACCCGAGCCTCTTGGGGTAACCGGTATATTGTTCTCATAGGCATATTTCATAATCTCAGAGACCTCATCTGTGGATATTACCTTCACCACAACGTCCGGGTAACTGACAGTATCACTTAATTCATCATGACTATACTCTTCATTAATCTCCTCGGCATATAGAATTCGTTCTTCCTCTTTTATAATACTTCGGATAATTGTTAAATCATCCTCGTCTAATCTTTTATAATTCATATTTGGCTCCCATCTGCGTGCTTTAGCACGCGTATATAATCAGGGGGAGTGAAAGATTTATCTTTCACTCTTCCTCCATTCCTGCTGCTTAGCACTAAAGGCTTCAATGCACACTAATCCTATAACAAAGTTCCTTCTAAAAAAAGAGAATCTAGGCACTTACCGACCGGCTTTCCTTTATCTTACTAATTAAATCCGGTATTATATCATATAAATCGCCTACCAAACAATAATGTGCAGTCTTAAAGATAGGTGCATTCTCATCCTTATTAATAGCAATTATCTGTTCGGAGTTATTCATACCTGCTGTAAACTGTACAGAACCGGATACCCCACAGGTTATTATAAGTCTTGGTCTTACTGTACGTCCGCTTAAGCCTACCTGACGTTTAGCTTCCAGCCATCCGGCCTCCATAACCGGTCTTGTACAGGCTATCTGCCCTCCTAAAAGGTCAGCAAGTTCTTTTATCATAGCCAAATCTTCTTCTTTTTTTATCCCCCTGCCTGCTACCACAAGAACTTCCGATGCTTCTATAAACTGTTCCTTTTCTTTCTCAATGATATCCAGAACAGTAACCTTACTTGTGAGTTCATTCGAATCAATATCACATGAAATAATCTCTCCCCCAGCAGAATCTTTTCTGGTCGGTGCGTTCATAACCTTATAACGTACCGTAGCCATCTGAGGCCTGTGATTCGGCGTTAATATCTGCGCCATAATATTACCTCCAAAGGCTGGTCTTATCTGTACCAAATCTGTATTCTCATTGATATCCAATATTGTACAATCTGCTGTCAGTCCGGTTTTTAGTCTGGCTGCCAGTCTTGGTGCTAACTGTCTTCCTACAGTAGTAGCCCCCATTAAAATAGCCGTAGGTTTAATTTTTCCCACAAAATCTTCAAAGACTCTTGTATAGGGTTCCATCTTAAAACGTTCTAATTCTTCTCTATCATATACATATACTTTGTCGACCTCATAATGGAGCAGTTCTTCACACTGTGCTCCGATACCATGTCCTATCATAACAGCATAAACCGGGTGATTTATTTTCTCTGCCAATTCCTTTGCTTTTCCGATTAATTCATAGGTTACGGGATGAATAACTCCATCCATATGGTCAACATATACAGCAATTCCCTTCCAGTTTTCCTTATCTACCGTTTCAACTGTCTCTTCAATATATTCGATTGCCCCTTGAGGACCTTTCTTTACACATAGCTTACACATCTTACAGGCTGCATTTATCTGAAGTTTATTATCCTTTTCCTCCAGAGCCCCGAAGGGACAAATACGTATAAGCTCCTGGATGTTTCCGACTTTTTCCTGATTTATAATTAACTTAGCCATTCTTTTCTCCTTCTTATGCGAATTTAAGTTCTTTCAACTTATGAAGCAGTCTGCCTGTTAGCTCAGAGCCGTCACCGTTCCAGACCTCCCTGTGGTCATTTACTTCCGGAGGGAAAATACGCTGCACCTGAGTTGGAGAACCATTTAACCCATAATGCTTTTCCTCTTTGTCATCCAAATCTGCAAGAGTTATAACTGTTATCTCCCTGTCTTTTGTCTCCTGTTTTTTCACATAGGAGGGGAGCCTGGGAATAAATATATCTTTATCAACAGCCAGTAAACAAGGGTATTTTATTTCTGCAATTTCTATCTCATGGGTCATATCCATCTCCACAATGATGGAATCCTCTTTTAATTCCACAATCTTTGAGACGTTGGAGAGGCTTGGAATTCCCATCCATTCAGCCACTTCAGGGCCAACCTGGGCAGTATCGCCATCTGTTGTTTGCTTCCCGCATAAGATTAAATCATACTCACCGGACTTCATAATCCCTTGAGATATGGTATAACTTGTCGCTAGAACATCAGCCCCGCCAAATTTCCTGTCTGATATCAAGACGCCATAATCCACTCCCATGGCAAAAGCTTCTCTTATAATTCCAGCTGCTTGATTTGGTCCCATGGTTAAGGCAGTAATGCTTCCTCCCTGCTTCTCCTTAATGCGAAGTGCCGTTTCAATAGCATATAGATCATATGGATTCATCTTAGATTCCACACCGTTTCTCTTCAAAACTCCGGTAACCGGATCCACCTCAACCTTATTGCTGTCAGGCACTTGTTTGATACACACTAAAATATTCATTTCTTAACTCCTTTCGCTCCCATTTTTTAGGGAGATTCCATCTATTCACTTTCTTCCTGCTGTTTTTCCGTTTACATCAAGAATCTTGAACCTATATAAGTAATAATTCCTACTATCACGATAAACAAAATATAAAAATTTATTGTTCCTCTTAGGAGCTTATTTTCTTTGCCTTCCAATTTAACGGCAGCTACAGCAATCGCAATA
Organism: Anaerocolumna chitinilytica; assembly: GCF_014218355.1. NCBI lineage: Bacteria > Bacillati > Bacillota > Clostridia > Lachnospirales > Lachnospiraceae > Anaerocolumna > Anaerocolumna chitinilytica. The sequence goes on along the minus strand of NZ_AP023368.1, from coordinate 2,429,889 downwards.
CTTTGAGGTGAAATCATTTTTGCCATAACTGCACCTGCGGTATTAGAAGCTGTAATCCAGGATTGATTTAATCCCAATGCAGTAGAAGTTTCTGCCTGCAATCCACCGAATAATACACTGGAGGAGGTTCCGCTACCGGTTACAAATGTACCGATAGAACCTAAGAAAGGTGCAAATAAAGGATAAAAAGAACCGGTATAGGTAACAAATACCAAAGATATGGAAGCAATCATACCGCTGTACCCCATCAATTTGGCTGTTGCCATAATAGCAATAATCGTTATAACGGTCTTCATCATCTGCAGAATTGTTTTTTTTAGAATAATAATCATTTCCTTTAAACTGATTCCCTGTATCTTACCGCCAATAAAAGCTGCGAGCATAATCCAAAGCCCAGGTGTTGCCAGCCAGGAAAATGTATAGGGTGCTCCACCCTTTCCTGCGTAAATACTAACAGTAGTTTTAAAAGTAGCAAGAAGCTCATTAAAAGGTGCTACCAGCTTAGATGTTCCAAGAAGGAATAAAAATATTAAAATAAATGGACTCCAGGCAATGAAAGCTTCCTTAACTGAAACTTTTTCTTCCTTCTTATCCTCTAAGAGATATTCTTGTTCAACCTTTCCTCTGCCAAGAAATTTGGCTGCCAGAACTGTAGCTGCCATGGAACAGACAGAACCGATAACAACGGGAAGCTCTGCACCTAAATATTTTGCAACCAGGTATTCCGGTATCAGGAAAGCTACTCCGGAAATAAGTGTAATGAGTACGACGCCTTTTAAGCTTCTTTTGTTTTTTCCTGTTAATAAGACTAAAACAAAAGGTGTTAATAAAATAAGTACTGCTAAAAGAATAACCGTATTGGTGGAAAGGCCAATTACGTTAAGTCCGGTAATCTTAGCCAGTGTTGTAGTGGGAATCCCGATGGAGCCAAAGGCTGTCGGTGTTGCGTTGGCAATCAGACAAACGATAGCAGCAAATACCGGATCAAATCCCAATCCCCATAGCATACTGGCAGGAATGGCAACAGCAGTTCCAAAACCTGCCATTCCTTCCATAAAACCGCCAAAGCCCCAGGCGATAATAAGCACGAGTATCCTTTTGTCCTTTGTTACACCGGCCAGCATTTTTTTGATTATCTCCATCTTACCTGTGGCAACACAAACATTATAGGTAAATATGGCTGCAATAATAACAATAATAATTGGCCATAATGCAAGAGCTGCCCCTTCTGCTACTGCACTCAGACTGTCGGTAAACGGCATATGCCACACGAATACGGCAAGTACATAAGCTATTGCCAATGCAATGGAACAAGCTTTAAACCCCGGAATCTTTAAAGCTGTAAGTGCTATTATTAGCCAGATAATGGGTAATAATGCCAATGCAAAATCAAAAATCATCTTCATGCCCTTCTCCATTCTCTAAATGATTTTATATTGGTCCTACCAATTTTATTTCCAAAAAAAAGGTGCTGCAAAACAGTTGTTTTACTACACCTATTTTCTACCAATACATCCTAATTGGTAGGACCACTTTGTAATTTTATTATATCTGTACTTGGCACATATGTCAACAAACGTCATTTTTTTAACAACCGCTTTGTGCATTTTCTCTTTTATAGGTCTTTTTTCACTATTTCTACGCCTTTTTTATCTAATTTTTCGTCAATAACGCCAAAATGTTTGTTAATAGATTCATAAGCAAGATTTTTATCCTTTGTAATTAAACTCTCAATCATCCCATTATGAGCTTCCATCAGGATTTTTCTGCTGTCATCTTCACTTAATATTTCTCTTCTTAAATCTACAATGAATTTATCCAATACTTCAGAAAGTGCCTCAAGTACATTAATGATTAAAGTATTCTTTGATGCCTGAGCGATATTATAATGCATTTTTTTATCCAGGATGACATTGTTTTCTTCTGTTTCTTTTTCTAGTTGGAAAATAACTTTTCTGAGAGTCTCGATTTCTTCCTCCGTAATGTTATCAATAGCTAACATCAAGGCTTCCATCTCAAGAGCCCTGCGCAGCTGACTGATTTGTTTATAATCTATCTGATTCAATAAAAACATCATGGACAGAGATTCTACCAGATTATTTTCAAAGTTTCCGATTAGGAAATTACCTGCTCCTTGCTGGCTTGATATCACCCCCATAATATCCAGGCTGCGGATTGCTTCTCTTACAGAATTACGGCTTATCCCCAATGTTTCTGATAGTTCTCTTTCCGCTGGCAGTCTGCCTCCGATGGTAAGTTCACCGTTTCGTATTTGTTTTTTTATGAAATCAATTACCTTCATATAGGATTTCTCCTGAGATACATGTCCTTCCATAAATTCCTCCGACTGTCAATATTGTTTTAAAGGTATCGAAATTTTAAATCCCGATACCTTAACAGTTATGTATTTATATTTTTCTTTAAGATTTGTTTCTCTTTGTACATTAAAATATCTGCTTTTTCAATCATTTCTTCTAGACTACAGTCCATACCGGTACGGTAATAAATTAACCCATGACTTACTACAATTTGGTAGGGTAATTCTCCATGGGCATTTTTTTCATGAATTTTTTTAACTAGTCCGTTCCAGATATTTTCTACCTGTTCCTTATTTCTGTCCTTGAACACAACGATAAACTCATCACCGCCCATTCTAAAAAAGATATCCTCTTCCTTCAGCACATCCTTAATAATATCACAGAAGGTTAGAATATATCTATCCCCTTCATTGTGTCCATAAGTATCATTAACATATTTTAAATCATTTATGTCTAAATAGCAAAGCACAAATTCCATAGAAGTTTTCTGTGCTTCTTTAAACAAATCTTCTAATTTCTTAGAACCCATTCTCCTATTCAGTATTCCTGTTAAGGAGTCAATAAAAGCATAGTTGCTCAGTTCTTTTTCATTTTCCTTTAGTTGTTTTCGATAGAAAAATTCCAGCATCCTATTACGGTAAAAAATAAAACAAAGTAAAAAGGCAGCCCCTGTAAAAATTGTTGCGTTCACCATTTTTGTAAGAAACTGACCAGTATCCTTACAAAGGATACTAAGACCTATAAAAAAAACAATATGATTTACACCGAAAGCCCAAATCATAAAGGATGGTTTTAAAGTAAAAGCTATCGCTGTTATCAACAGCAGTATGATATATGAATAAATATTTCCGGTATACCTTTGACTGTTTATGGAAGATAATGCTCCAAATAGAATATATAAAAACACATATACCTTAATTACTATAATAATAGTTCGATAATTCTTCTTTGCATTAGCGGTTATCCGTCGATAAAAAATCAGAAATGCAGCTGATGCGACCTCACTGATTGTATGCATTACAATTAAAGTTGTTGTGTAGATCCTGTCGGCACCTTTATCAATAATTATCCAATCCATGCAAGCCCAAAAGACTGATAGGAAAATTGTGGCAAGGGATATTAACCGTATTCTTCTAAGTACGAGTAAACTGTTATATTTCTCGAACTCAAGTTGTTCTTTGTCCGAACGACTTATTAAAAGTTTTAAGCCTTCCTTTATCCATTCCATGAGGTATTGTTCCTTTATTTTAACAATAACTACTTTGCTGATAATACAAGAAAAGCATTCCCGATTTTCAGGAATGCCCTTAAGATACTATTTTATTATAGCAAAATACAGCTTGAGAAGCAAGACAATTTTACTTTTCCTAACGTTATCTCCCTTTATTCGACTATTGCTAACACCCCTCTTGTCAACTTCAACGAACAATTCCTTTACGTTCTCTCTTTACCTTTACATGGACTTATCTGCTTTCTCAATTAATACTTCCATTTCGATACCATCTTCACTAAAGAGTGCATATCCAATGCTAACAGATGCTTCATACTAGGAGCTTTCTTCCGATTCGAATATATTCCATTGACACTTTTTCATATCAATATGTCCGTTTTTCAGAAAGATAACTCCTTCCTGTTCCAGTAATAAACGTTGTTTGCCTTCTCCTCCGAAGACATGAAGAGGAGCCATCTCTCCTGCTTTATTTACAACTCTATGGCAGGGGAGACCTAGCCCTTCAGGAACTCTACTCATTGCATAACCTACCACCCGATGAGCTCCTGGATGCCCGGCCATCCAGGCAACCTGTCCATAAGTAGCAACTTTACCTACAGGAATATCTGCTACAACTTCATAAATTTTCTCATATATATTTGAATGCTCCATTCATCTAATACCTTCCTACGCCTTACATTCTTATCTTTTTGTCCTATCTTTCCTGATTTAAAACCTGATTATTTTCCAGATATAAATTCAAGGCATTTTCAGAAATTATACTATTATCAATAACTTTCCATTTTTCTAAATCCAACACCAGGGCTTCTCCAAAAATTTTCTCGGATAACCCCTTGCTAATCAGGAAAGAGGCATATGGATGCGTCAGCGACTCATCATCCTTTGCCTGAAGAATTATATTCTCCAATATGTGATATGTATTGGGGTAGTAAATCAACTCTGCAAGTTTTGCTCTATATTCTAATTCTGCTCCTTGTATCTTCGGATATTTCTCATAATCACTTAAATGCTGTGCTTCATGCTTTAGGAAACTACACTGAAAATCATCCGAGTTAATATCTACCTCTTTCTTCCCGTTCATAACGCAGTATATTCCTTCTTCATTCGCCCATTCGCCAGTATAATGCCTGCCAAAAGTTGCAAAATGCAGCCAGCTGATCATAAGAAAGTCCGAAATAAAATACAATGTAATCTCCTGTTTGTCACATGGTAACTCTACCAAAAAGTCTTCTCGTCTTGTTGTCTTCCAGATATATGGACCATAAAAAGGCATAGTCATCCCCCCTAAGAAAGAGTATCCCTTTTCCTGAAAAATCATTTCTAATTTCATTTCAATATCATCCATACCCATATTTATATCAACTGAAAGCAACTCAGTTAAACTGCCGGTTAACGCTTTTTCAGCTTCCATGGCATTCTTATCCGTTAATACTGCAATAAAGTATTGGTAATAACAATTCACTACATCTTTTATCCAGGGGTCATCTGTATCGCTAATCAGAATTTCATCCTGTAAAACAAATCTATGCTCATACTTTTCTTCCAATTCTATCATATCTTTGCTTTTATTCTCAAAAGATTTTAAATAATTAATGGCTTCGAAAACATTTCCCTGAATGCATTTTGCATAGAATCTTTTAATGTCAAACATTTTTGCCTCCGTCTATTTCATTGCATCAAGTATAAACATAGATGCATCTTTATTCATAAATATTTTACTCCCGGAATAAAAAGTTTTCGATTGAATTTTTTGAAAGCCTATATTTTTTAGGAGTACAGTTAGTTCGTTCTGGTCAAAGCCATTATGAACCAGGTCGGAAATAATATCTTCATTTTTATTGAAATCTACAATTAATAAATGACCCCCAGGGTTTAGCATCTCGAAAAGTCTAGATAAAACAAAATCAGTTTCCTTAATATGAAGCAGTACTTGAACCATAAATATATAATCTGCATGGAATGGGGATGATTTCTCTTTCTCCAGGTCAAAGCATACTGTATCTGCCTTTACAATGTCATATTCCGTAATTTTTTTCTTTATCTGATCAATCATACTTTGGGATGAATCCAAAAAAAGAATTCTTTTAAACTCATTTAACAGATTCATACCAACAAGACCGGTTCCACATCCAAAATCAATTGCCTGCTTCTCCTTTCCATTTATTAGACTTTCTCTAATAGCATCGGATGCAAGTTTAGCAATTTGGATTCTTTCAGTAGTGTCATATTCATTTGCCATTGCATCAAATATTTCCGTATTACCCATATTTACTCTCCAATCTATTAAAACTGTTTCTTTTCTGCCTGTATTGAAATTCAGTATATCAAGTTAAGGCAATAATATCAATGAAAACAACAATTTCCTGGGTTATTAATATCCTAGTCGATTCCAGTTAATTCTAAATTTATTTCCAGCTTTTCTAAATTGCATTTAATAAGTCCTCCCCCCTATAATGAATTGTAAATGTATCAAATACATTTATAAATTACAATTGGAGGAATATATGAAAAAATTAAAGGGTTTCCTGTCTGCTATTTTATTCTTGTTATTAATCACGATGTATGGCAGCTTTCTATTCCCGGGTATAAATGCTGTTGCCGAAGCAGCAACTATTAAAATCAGTCACACTGAAATTTCCCTTCCTGTTAACTCAACGAAGACAATAGCAATCACCGGTACCTCAAAGAAAGTAACCTGGTCGTCCGGGAATTCGAAGGTTGCAACAGTTAATTCTAACGGATTAATAACCGCTAAATCAGAAGGAACAACAACGATAACCGCTTATGTTAGCGGCAAAAAGCTTAATTGCAAGGTAAATTCATATATTCCAATGTCTATCAGCAGTAAAGCATTTAACTTAAACACTAAAAAGAACTGCTCCTTAGAGGTTATCGGAACAACGAAGAAACCTACCTGGAGTTCCAGTAATGTTAAGATTGCCACAGTTTCAAAATACGGTACAGTAACCGGTGTTTCAAAAGGTTCTGCAATAATTACCGCAATGGTTGGAAATAAAAAATTCTCCAGTAAAGTTACAGTCCTGGAACCAATAACTATAAATACAAAAACAATTACATTGACAGAAGGTCAGAACTATAATCTTAAGATAAACGGTATATCATACCGGGCTGTATGGTCAACTAGTAACAGTTCCATCGCAGCTGTATCCATATATGGAACAGTTACAGCACTAAAAGAAGGTAAGGTAACAATAACAGCATTTGTAGATGGCGAAAAGTTAAATTGCGTAATTACAGTAAAAAAACCAACTGGTATAAGTGAATATTCCTTCCTGTTAAAGGCTGGGGAAAGTTCTGTACTAACTCCTGCTGTGATTACAGTAACTCCCACCCTTACCCCTACAGCAACACCTACAGAAACTCCTGATGTAACGGTAACTCCGACAGATACTCATGATGTAACGGTAACTCCGACAGAAACTCCTGATGTAACAGTTACTCCTTCAGCTGACAATAGTGAAATAACAATGTCTTTAAGCGATACTTCTTCAGAAGCATCTCCGACACCTGAAGCCATTCAATGGAACTCCAGTAACCCGCAAGTAGCTTCCGTTTCTGAGAATGGTGAAGTAAAAGGTATTAAGCCTGGTACCGCTATTATAACAGCGACCTATAATAATCAGACTTTTACTTATCAGGCTATTGTCCTTAGTCAATATAACCCTTACATTGGAAAGGCTCCTTTTAGCGTAAAGCAGGAAACCTATGAAAATATTTCTTATCTTCTTCCGTCAAATTGGGAAATCGAAACAGACCAGACGGTAAACGGAGAAGCCTCAATGGCTTATAATGCGACAGACAGTTCTAATATTATCATTACCTTCGAAAAAAACAGCACCTATGCACCAAATTATTTTAGTGCTAAAAAAGAGTTAAAAGGAGTTTATTCCTTAAACTCTGTAAAACTTATGTATGACAGTATATTTAAGGATACCGGAATTAGCTATAGCATAAAAAACTATGTCCAGAGTGATTATCAATCAGACAACGGACCAGTGTTAAAGACCCAGTATACAGCAACCATTGACGGTCAAAAAATAACTCAGACTATTTATGACTTGTATCTGGGTAAATATTCAATTGAAATCGTTGTTTCAGACAACAGTAAGGGAAGTACCATTCAAAAAATGGGTGAATTCATCCTCAATTCCATTACTATGAAGAACTAATTTTCTTTTCATCTGAATTTTTTTTAAAAAAAGTGTTGAGGCGAAGTAAACTGATGTGACCTCCCAAAAGCTAGATTTAAATCTAACTTTTGGGGATCAGTTCACTGCCTCAACACTTTTATATTCTTGAAATCCCTATTAATAAATCAGAATGTTGTCAAAATGCGCATGAACATTATAGTTTCTAACTCCGATAGCACCTGAGCTATAGGTTGAATCAGTAACACTAATCTTCGGCGTACTCATATCTGCTACATATATTTTTATAGATGTTCCTGCAGCAACAACTTTTACATGGTAAGCAATATCTGCATCTATTGCCATAGTAACCTTGCTAAGCTCTGTCCAGTTATTATTTGCTTTCCCAAGCTGTATATAGTCACCATTGGCACTTAAGCCCACATAATATCCACGGTAATTGTCCGCACCCACACTGGGATTACTTGCCCTGAATAATAAGCCTGCATTGTTATTACCCGATCCAGAGCTGATTTTAATATCTGCTTCATAAGTAAAATTAGTGAAATTTGTTCCGTCTGCAACAGCTTTTACACCATCACCTGCTTCCGTACTGTATTCACCGCTCTGAACTGCCCAGGTTCCCCCATAAGTAGTCCAGCCGTTTGCATTACCATCACTGAAATCATCCGAATATAAGGGAGTTACCGGGGGATTTACTGTCAGCCCTTTGGATTCTCTTATAAGTTGGAAATAATTATCTGTTCTTACTACCTGAACATTGGAATTTAATGTACTTGCAACATTTTTAATCATGGTAGGAGTAACATCCCAGGGTTCGCATTGTATTGCTACAAATCTCGGTGACGTGCCATTCCAGTTGGCAATTGCATTATTAACCTCCATTTGCAGGGAAGCCTGATCGTAACAGTATGTAGCATTCAATCTTTGAGATGGCAGCTTAGAATTATAGATATCAATCTGTCCTCCAGGTCCATTCATCGCTGTCAGACCAAGCAATGAAGGTGAATTATTTGCAAAACTCTCACCTACATTTGTATTAATTCCGCCGGTAATTGTATTCCAGATAGTTATTACACGAAGACCCGCACGCTTACAGTAATCTTCCGTCATCTTCGCAAAGTTATCTAAGCCCGTCTGACTCGGCCAGTAGTTAGGATATGTATACCCCACTCCTGAAGGTCCGCTGATAAAACAGTCATTAGCTGTTGCTGTATTATAATAATAGTTAAGTAAGGCAGGTGCAGCATCCAGTACTGCAGGTGAGATGGTCCAACCAATGGGTACACTTCCACGGTCAGGATTATCCCAGTGCTGCTTCATCTTATGCTCCATATATTGCAGGTTATCTCCGTCACTCATGATAAAGGTCAAATAAATTTTATTCTGCAGGACCGGTTTCTCAGGTACCGGTTTTACATTGACAGTTCTGGACATCCCAGCAAAGACTGAAAGGTTTGTGGACCAGTCACTTGCTACCGTAGATATACTGTATTCCGATGCCAACATAACTCCGGCTCCCTCATCCGTCCACCAGCCCATATAAGCAGACCCTGCCGGCATGGATGATAAAAAGCTTCGTAACAGTGTATTCTCGGCAGAAACATTGGGATCCAGCCAGATAACAGCCGCCCCTATAGCTACCGCATAATCACGTATAGTACCTTTGTGGGCATCGGGATTCAATCCAATTAACACCCGGTGTGTTGACAAGGGCCAGTAATTATTATAGAGATACTGATAGATCTGGAGTTTACTGTTAAATTGTCCTCGCAAATCTGCTAGGATAGGAAGGTTATAGGGAGCTGCGGTAAGAGCTGCCACCTGTGAAGGAGCTGCCACTATTGCATTTGATGTTCCGGCTATGGTTGTTGCCAGGTTGATAGTATCAAGGTAATTATCATCATAAACAACGATGCCGCTTATCTCATTTCTGTATTTTGTAATCATTGTCATCTTATCGGACACCTGATTATAGTTAAGATTAAGATTATTTAACCAGGTATACTTACCTTCTCCATTAACCGTATTGGTATCGTAGGTATAGATACGTGGCTGTGTCTTGTTTACAACTCCTTTTAAAGTAGTAAAGAGAACAGCATCTTCGCTCCATCGTTTAGGTGAGCATGTCACCCAATCAACCTTTATATAGGCCCGACCATACCAGTAAACCCTGAATTCCAGGGAATGTCCTGCAACAGGGTTAATATAGGCCAGATTAAATTCCTGGTATTTACTGGCGGTGGTAAACTGCTGCCTTGTGATATCCTGTGCAGCCAGAGAAGTACCTGTAGTTGCATCATAAACATCGATACGAACCTGTGGCAAGTTATCTGCTGTATTATTGTCAATCTTGATCTTAAAAACAGCAGTACCTGCTCCAGCTGGGATACTGGTATCATAAGGTCCATAGATCATATGCTGGTTGGGAGTATCAATTCCCGTCTGGCACAGCCATCCGTCTCCATCATTATGTCCTGTTCCATGAGCTACCAATGTGCCTTCACCTTCATAAGTCTTACTGGTCTCAGTGCTTATCACATCAAGAGTGGCTGCCGGCGCAGAAAGTGAGGGCAGGAACTGGTTCGCCGGCCAGCTCACCGCTGCTAAAGAAGATACATCATTCATAAATAAAGAAATGAGTAAACTAAGTACAAGAATCCAACTGACTTTTTTGATCCGTTTCATAAAAAATCCTCCTTAAATTAATTGAGTTTATTATGTAACTACGCAATAACTCCATAGAAACGTGACTATGTACTTATGCAATCCTCAAATGTCAATTATATCGATGTAATTATGCAATACCTGGTTGTTATCGATGCTGTGTATAAATAAAGCTATTTTAGCCCTGAACCACTTATCCTTTAATACCGGCAGAGGCAATACCCTGAATGATATATTTCTGGAAAAAGAGAAATATCAAAAGCGGTGGAATAATGGATACGCAGGATAAACCAAAAAGTTTTGGGAAGTCTCTATCCCCGCTCATTTCCTGAAGGGAAGTTGCCAGCATACCGATATAGGCCGGTAAGGTGGAATCCTTAATTCGGTTGATATACATAAATGGAGTAAACCAATCGTTCCAAGTACCAAGAGCTGTATTTGCTGCAATTACCGCAAGGATTGGCTTTTGCATGGGCAAAACCACCCGGGTAAGGGTAAGTCTGAAATTACAGCCGTCTATCTCGGCAGCTTCTTCAAAGTCCTTGGGCAGTGATTTCATGGACTGCATAAAGAGGAATACCCATAAAAGAACTCCCCATCCAAATGGCAGGTAAAGTACTAAAGGATTATTAATAAGTCCATGGCCGCCCATACCCATCCAGTTATTCCCTCCCAGGAATGGTATCTTAGACATCATTACGAAGGAAGGAATCATTGTGAGTACACTGGGTACTACCTGAGAACAGATGATAAATACAAGAAAGATTTTCTTTCCCTTGAATTCATACCTTGCCATTACATATCCAATCAATACAGCTACAAGAACATTCCAAAAAGTATACCATACCGTACGATAGAAAGTATTTAACAGCGGTGGAATACCTGTTTTACTAAAGGCGTATGTAAAATTATTAAACTCTACCTTTTTCGGTATAGGTAATAACGTTCCCATATTGGCAAAATCAGTTTTGTTATTTAAAGCCCCAAGAAAAGAGTATATAAAGGGATAGAGCATAAATAGAACTAGAATCATCATAGCTGCTATCCAAGCTATTTTTAATATATTACGCAATGCTTTATTCATTATTATCTCCTTTCGAAATGACTATAAATACCAGGAATGCTATAACGATAGTAACAAGTCCCAGTACAGTCGAAGCAGCACCGGCCATTCCCATATTAAAACTAACTACACCGTCCCGGTAAATTCGGTACATTAAGACATCCGTCTTTCCATAGGGGTTTCCATGGGAAATCAGCATGACAACATCAAACATTTGCATAACACCAATCAATCCGGTAAGCAGAATGTAGGCTGCAATAAAACGAAGTCCGGGTATTGTGATATAGAGTATCTGCTGGAATCTGCCGGCACCATCCACCTTTGCTGCTTCGTAAAGAGACGGATCGATGGATTGAAGCCCACCCAGCCAGATTATGGCTGCCGGTCCGGCAGAACGCCATACAAAGAAAACAATTATCCAGAACACCATCCAGAATTGGCTGTAATTCCAGATAATCGGGTCCATCCCAAGGGACTTAAAAAACATGTTTATTCCGCCATTAAACGGATTCAATAAAGCAATAAATACACCTGATGTTATTGCTGCCGCTGCTATATTCGGTATGTATACGGAAGTACGGAAAAATCCCCGCAACGGATGCTTAATATTTAATGCCAGAGCCAGCATAAAGGAAAGCACTACATTTGCAACAAGGCACAGGCTGCCCATCCACATCTGTCTTCCCAGTAATGTGAGATAGTCTTTTGAGGAAAAAAATGTCGTAAAATTCTTTAGCCCGACCCATTTCGGCAAGCCATTCAATGCATTAAAATCAGTAAATCCAAGTAGTAGTCCTATCACTAATGGCAATAAGCTCCATATTGCTATGTATATAAAAAACGGCAGGATAACTGCATAAGCTCTGCGGCTCTGCCGCTGCTTTCTGGTTAAGATACGTTCCCTTCTGCCGACTGCTTCCATTTTGGCACCCCCTAGTTATGTAACTGTTATGGCAGGCGGATAGCCACCCGCCATAACAGGATTGATTATTTCAATAAATTTTCTATTTCCGACTGCGCTTCTTTACAGATTGTTTCAATGGAATCGTTCGTCATAGTAGTACGTGCAAGAACTTTCGTATCAATGATCTCCCAAATCTGAGCATCATTCTTATCAAAGGTAGTAAGTCCTTTAACAGTACCGCTCTTTAAAGCATCGGCTGCTGCTTTTAAGGTTTCATCATCAGGATATTCCGCACTGCTGTCGATATAGATATTCAACGCGGAAGGAGTACCTTCATGCAACCAGTTCTTTTGAAGTTCATCATCCAAAAGAACACGTATAAGATTAAAGCAATCTTCTTTATGTTCTGCTGTAGTGGGGACACCAACATATACCGCACCTACCATACAGTTCCCGGTTACACCGCCTTCCGGTAACGGAAGTGCAGTTACACCCCAGTCGTATCCGTTATCAATTAATGCACCCTTCTGCCAGGAACCATTTACAGCAAAGGCGATGGTTCCTTTGTCCTTATCCTGGAATTGGCTCCAAAGAGGACCTTCATCACTGTTATTTCCAAGTCCGGCAGGGAAATTTGCATTCATATCTCTTATAAACTGCAGTGTCTCTTGAAGCTTAGGATCCGTTAAGTTAATGGATGAACCCCCTCCAAAATCCACACCCATCTGACGGAAGAAAGGTGTTGCACGAAGAGCACCTCCGGCATGAGGAAATGAAGGAACACCACCGCCAAATACTTCACCTTTGCCGCTTGCTGTAACAGCATCAGACATCTTCTTCCATTCATCCCAGGTTTTAGGAGGGTTCTCCGGATCAAGACCTGCGTTCTTCAAAAGAGTCTTATTATAGAATAAAAGAAATACGGAAGATTTATATGCTACCGAAACAGGTCTTCCCTGGGAATCATTAATCAGGAAGGAAGGATTCACCTTATCAACGATATCCTGAGGTAAAGGTTCAAGCATTCCGGAGGATGCATATACCGGCATAAAAGTCTCACCAGCAACAATACTTGGAGCGTTTCCGGATAAAATCAAAGAACGCTGTTTTTGATCAAGGGTCTCAGCCCATCCCCAATCTACATATTCCATTTCATAATTAGGGTAATCTTGTGCAATCTTATTTGTAACTCCTATGTAAAACTGATCAGCTGGTGATAAGTCTCTATTCTCCTTTTTCGCATTGTCCTTCGCTAGTTGAATTTGTTCATCAGTGAGCCCAACCTTTGGTGCTATCAGATGTATCTTTTCCGTAGATGCCTTTTTTGTTGGTTCTGAGGTAGTACCTTTTGAATTGTTGGTTCCCGTCGGTTCATTCTTGGACTGCGCCCCGCACGCTGTCAGCATAAAGACCATAATACACACTAATAATGTAACAAGCCATTTTCTCATAACTTTCACTCCTGTTCATAATTTTTATTCCGTCAAACCTTCTCCTCTTTTACAAACATAACTTTATAATTCATACTCCTAAAGCCTTTTCCTGTTGAGTATGAATTATGCTTTTTATAATTCATACTCCCCTCCTTTCATTCAATTATACCTATGGCAGTATGACGGTCTGCTGCCATATTCTAGTATTCTATCTTTAAGGTATGGATTTCAAAGGGTTTAAACTTAATGTTCACCTCGCACCCATACACTTCAAGAGGCATTATCTCTTGTTCCATAAGGTCTGTTAACACCACCCCTTTAGGAGGCAGTCCGAATCGAATTCCGGTAACAGTAGTAGTGCCATGACATTCATAGACCCTCAGAATGATATGACTGCTGTCCTCCGCTTTTTTAACAGTTTCTACAATAATATTGTTATTATCTATTTGAATAAAGCTAAAATCCTCAGACTCAGTTTTGCAAGTATTCTTCTCAAAATGAACACTTAGAGGCATATTTAATTCATAGGCAGCCTGTGCTACCATTCCGGTTGTCTCATTTCCTGTATGAGGATACAGACTATAAGTAAATTCATGCAGTCCTTGATCTGCAATTTCGTCTGGATATCCAGGGCTTCGCAGGAGATTCAGATCCAGTATGTTTTCCTTCAGACAATAGCCATATTTACAATCATTTAGAAGAGCTACACCATAGTCTGCTTCTGATAAGTCCACCCATTTGTGAGCACAAACCTCATACCTTGCCATATCAACTCCGGTATTACTGTGAGTAGGCCGTTTTACAGAACCGAATTGAATATCACAGCTGGCTTCAAGGGCTTTTAACTGCAGGAAAAAGGAGGTTCTTAACATCTTATTACTTTCATGCCAGCCCACTTTTGTTATAAAATCCAGCCTGCGGCTGCCTTCTGTCAGAATGATTCTCTGTTCTATCTGTGAAGTTCCAAATTGATATACCTGAACTACTTCTGCCTTGGGTCCGTTCACTGATGTACTGACTTTTATCAGAGCACAAGGCTGTGCTTCCCTTTGCCGGTATTGGATAGAGAAATCCCAGGCATCACCTGTATCATGATAGACCCTTAATACGTTTCCGGGACAATCTGGCTCTAAGATTTCCCTTTTTATTTCCTTATCATAAATAGATTGAATGGAGCCATCCTCTTTAAACTCTACCTTGAGGAATTCATTCTCCAATTTATTTTTTGCTGCCGTCAGGCTTAAGAATTCTTCCTGTTCCTTCTGGCATATATCACAGTTTAGAGTTGTAAATCCCATAGGCTGCGCTTCAACTCTTATGTAACGACCCTCAAATTGTACCCATTCCCTCCTTTTCCATGATAATGTATTGATTATAAAGGGAGTTGTCTGTCCAAGATGCTGGCAGGCATCTTGTAATAAATCCTTAATTTTAATTTCCAAAGCTTCATAGCGCCGTAGAGATTCATCATATACCCTATGAATGGACGAACCTGGCAGAATATCGTGAAACTGGTATAAAAGCATTTCCTTCCATATCTCTTCTATCTGCTCTGCTGGGTATATACTGTCCTTTCTAAGCCGAGCCATAGCTGAAACAAATTCCAGTTCACGCAGCAGGATTTCCAGTTTCCTGTTAAAGCGCTTATTTTTCCCTTGAGAGGTATAGGTACCCTGATGTTTTTCCAAATAGAGTTCTCCATGCCATTTAGGATAATTCTCATATTTACCCGACAATCTGTCAAAAAACTCTATACCAAATTCTTGTTTTACAGGAATCAGTCCGTTAAGATTTTCTTCTCTTTTAAGCCTCTCAAGATGCTCTTCTCCCGGGCCGCCGCCGCCGTCTCCTATACCAAAGAGCATCATACAGTCTGTCACAACACCTTTGTCAAGGTACTCCGTTTCAGCTTTATGGATGGAGGTTGGCGATGCTGCAGAATTATATGTTCCTTCCGGAGGCATATGGGCCAGTACCTCGCTTCCGTCAATTCCGGACCACAAAAAGGTATGGTGTGGAAACTTATTATAAGTGTTCCAGGATAGCTTAATCGTCATAAAGTAATCAACCCCTGATTTTTTCAGGAGCTGAGGCAGTGCACCGGAATAACCGAATACATCCGGAAGCCATAAAACTCTGATATCCTGACCAAATTCCTGCTTGAAATATCTCTTTCCGTACAAAATCTGCCTAATCAGTGCTTCCCCACCCGAAAGATTGGTATCTGCTTCTACCCACATTGCTCCTTGAACTTCCCAACGTCCTTCACTTACTTTATCCTTAATTTTCTCATACAATGCAGGATAATCCTCTTTCACCCATTGATATAACTGAGGTTGGCTGGCTCCGAAGACATAATCTTTGTATCTGTCCATCATGTTCAGAGCAGTTGAGAAAGTCCTTGCTGCTTTTCTTTTCGTTTCCCTGATTGGCCACAGCCATGCAAGATCAATATGAGCATGGCCGATAGCACTGATTGACAGAGAAGCATCCCCGCCTTTTTTCTCCAGTTCAGCTGCCAGAATCTCTCTTGCCTTACCTGCTTCTACATCCGTGTACTCATTAAGAAACAGGGAAGCAAGATTTAAGGAATGTATAATACTATGAAATCTTGCACTGTTTTCAGGTAAATTCTCTAATAAGTCCAGTAAAACTTCAAAATCATAATACAGCTCTTTCATTACTTTATTGCATTCAGCAATATGTGCTTCCATCAGACGCCCATGGTCCTGATACTTTCCAAAAAGGTCATTACAGCCTGCATCCGCCCAGAGATCAATACTCTCACCGCCTTTGGAAGAATTCGCTATCTCTACTACTCTTTTTCCCGGCTTTCCAAGACTTAAATCAAACTCCGAACTGATATTGGTCAACCCTTGTACCGGACACCCCTCTTCATTAAACAGGCAAGCTTCCCCGCTGATATCAATAAGAAGTACTATCTTTTTATTAACAGCTTCCTGCGGTACCTCCCCTTCAAAATGAATCCAGGCGCAATCCCAGATGTCTCCCCAGCTGTCACCAATACTTAGGGTTTTCATTTCTCCGCTGTAACGTTGTTGAAAGGAGACCGGTTCTGAGGTTTTCCACATTGTAACATTTAAAGGTTGCAGTTTTTTGTAAATAGCTCCTTCAATAGCTTGCAAAGTGCTTATAAAGTTGCGTCTTATCTCCTTCATAGGATATGGCATATTAGGTCTCCTTGTATGTATCGATATTCTTATTTGATATACTATATCACTTGATATGTTTTATATATTAGTTGATATGTTTATATTATGTTATAATTTTATAAATGTCAACAAGAATTTATGTAATATATACAAAAAATCAGTCCTGCCGTTAATTACTGAGGACTGATTCTTCAAGAAATATAAATCTTTTATTTAGTTATTGTGTTATTTTTATTTCTTTTACACTATCACGCTCTATAATATCTGTTTTTATCCGGATCGTTCTGGGCGGTCTGCTGCTATCGGCAATCTTATCCATAAGAACTTCTACCGCCTGTGTACCCAATTCTTCCACTGGCTGCTTTACGGTAGTCATTTTTAAAGGGATAAAGTTTAATATTTCATTATCGGTAAACCCCATAATAGACAAATCCCCAGGCACCGACTTTCCAAGCTCTCCTGCTGCATAATAAAGATAAACTGCAATATAATCATCCGAGCAAAATACAGCCGTCAGACTATCGTTGTTTATCAAATATTCTTTCAGTTCACTTACTAACACCATATTATCGTTTGTTTGAACACTTTCTAATCGAATCCGCTTATTTCCTTCCATCATAGCAGCCATATAACCCTGATATCGTTCCTCACGACTGGTTACATTTGAGATACTTTTTGATATAAATCCAATTTTGGAATGGCCTTTTCTGATTAGGTAACTTACTGCATCCTTTGCCCCTTGATAATTGTCATGGCATATGCTGTCAAATTCAACTTCCTTATATACTCGGTCAACTATGACGATGGGGTAGTTATGCACCTTATAGCTTAAAAGCTCTATACCACAAGTATTATTATCACCAGGAAATAAGATTACTCCCATAATCTCCGGTACCTTGGATATTTCCGAAAGTATCTGTTCTTCCGTTTCACTTATTCCGTCGGAGTACTTCACCACAACATGATAATTATACGCTTCTGCAGCTGTTAAGATTACTCTTACTATATTCCCGCAATAAGAATCCATCTTAGGAATTACAAGTGCCAGATAGTTACTTTTTACAGCCGAATAATTAGATGTACTATTTGAATCCACCATACTGCGTATCTTATTCAGGTCTACATCAGCTAAAAAGCTGCCCCTCCTGGGTATCCGGTAGATAATATGTTCCTCTGCCAATGAATTAAGTGCTAACTTGCTTGTCATTTTACTGACATTGCATAACTCAGCTATCTCCCCTTCGGAAGGCAGGAGTTCATTTGAACCAATCTGTCTTTCTATAATTATTTTTAGTATTTCGTTGCGGACTTTGTTGTAGAGTGTATCAGATGCACTCCCTCTGCCTGTTTTCGCCTCATCCATGTATCTATCCTTTTGCTTCATTCTTCACCCACATCTTCTGCATTATTTTTTATATATCATTGATATAGATTATACCAGATGATTGAAAAAGAATAAATACTTTATCACAAACTAATTATATTCGTTGATTTATACAAAAAAGAGCTGTTCCAAATGATATCAAACAGGGTATTATACCATAATATACCTGTTCTGTTTACCATTTGTAACAGCTCGAAAGGTTTTAGATATTATTTTTTAATTTCCTGGACTCCGGATACAGAACTTGTCGCATCCATAGTGAAACTATCTTTTACATCCTGGCTGGTAAAATAAAGATTACCTTGAACTACATTGTCAATTAGCTGAAAATTAGGTGCGTCAACGATTACATCCCCAACAAATTTTCCATGTTGCAGACTTGCATAGGGGCTCTTAATGGTAAGTTTAGGTGCTGTCAAGGTATATCTGGCAGTAATATTTCTTTGTTCATCCTGTGAATATAAAGCAATCTTACGCTGAACAATATCTTTGCCATTATCATCTTTCTTGCCGTTTGTAAATTCACCATCCAAAACAAGATCTTTATCAACTGTTAGATCTTTTGTAATAGCTATAATCCAGGTGCCTTGTGCACTTATAGCTTTCTCAAATGCACTTTGGGTATCTACTATGGATGCAGAGGATACCGCATCGGTATCACCGGTTTTTGTAGGGGTGGGTGTTGAGGTAGCTGTAGCTGTAGCTGTGGCTGTGGGAGTCGGTGTGCCTGTGTCGCCTGTTGAATTCGTATTCTTACATCCTGTTAATAAAAATACCATCATGGTGCCAGTTAATACAGAAACAATAGTACGGCTGAATAAACTTTTCTTTTTTGATTGATTCATTTTTATCATTTTCTCTTTCCTCTCATATCAGAATTTATTGGGAATTTTATATAATATTACCATTCTTTATATTATCTATCCATAAACAGGATTTTATACACAATTAATAAATTTTTTTTAATTCCCATCTGATAAAGGGAGGTTACTAGTATTCCCCTTTAATTACAAAAAAAGAACCGCGAATTGTTCCTGCCAGTTTAGACTTCTGCCTGGCAAATTTAAATTTTCCCTCTAATTCCTTTGGTATCTCCATCCCATCAGAGAGTTTAATTCCAACTGCTCGCTTTTTAGAATCATCAACCGTATACATAACATTAATTCCAAGCCCATCCTCATAAAACACATAAGCCATTTTTATATTTTCCACTTGAAAACGTGATGTTTCCAGAGGCTTGGCTGAAAACTCAATTCCACGTTCTTCCTTTAATATCCGGTTCACGTAATTTAGTGTTTCCTGGCTTTCGCTTGCCGGTTCCACCGTAAATTCATGTTTATACTTGGTCATGTAATAACGAGCTTCATTGGCTCGTAAGCCTGCAAGGGCTTCAGCTACAGGAGAAGATTCCAGCCCAACGGTAGAAACATTTTTAAAATCAACGATATAAGACATATTATTACCTCCTATTTATTATTTATTTTCGAACAACAGGAATCCACATTTCACCATAGATGAAACCGTTCTGTCTTTTCATCTCTACTGTAGTGTTTGGGCCGCCAACATAGGCGTAGCTTTTTGCATCCGGTAAAGCCTGTCCAAATGCCAGACCTGAAAGCTTATTCGCCAGTTCATCAGAGGTATTGCCTTCCCCTTTCACAACCAGATATTCACCTTTGGGAAATTGAATAATCCTAGCTTCCTCCGGTCCCTTGGCTTCCGTCATAACACCGGCATAGTGCATCATCTTGTTATTGATTGCTTCATTTACAGCAAAAATATAGTCATTAATGGCTATTGCCTTTAGAGCCTCAAGTCTTCCATCCTGACTAACAGCCTGCCAAAAGTCAGTTTTCTCCTTGTTTAAACCAGCAAAATCCGTATAATTACTTTTCAGTTCTGTTCCAATTCCTACAACGCTAAATCCATCTTTTTCTTCTATTGTATAATCTGCCATATTTTTGTCCTTTCTATTAAAAAAGTAATCAATTGACTTGTCATCTTCATTTGATAGGTATATTATAACCTTAAATCATGTCAAAAATTGATACTGTTTAGGAGTTTCGATGAAAAAAGTTGAAAGAATCAATATCATCATGCGGTATATCAATAATCGTACCCACTTTACAATATCTGAAATCATGCAGGAATTTCATATCTCACGTTCAACAGCCATCAGAGATATTAGAGAAATTGAAGCCTTGGGAATGCCTCTAGTCGCAGAAGTCGGCAGAGAAGGTGGTTATTTTGTCATGCGTAACTCTGTCCTGCCCATTGTCCGTTTTACCGACAATGAGGTCAAAGCACTTTTTATAGCCTTTATGGCTACCAGGAACCAACAATTGCCCTATCTAAAGAGCCGGCAGTCATTAGCAGAAAAACTACTGGGTCTGATATCAGAAAATCAACAGGATGATCTTGTACTTCTAAATCAGATTCTACTTTTTGAGGGGACCAACCCCAATAATCCTGACCTCCTTGATCTTTCAGACCTCCCTCATCCAATGCTGGAAAAGCTAATACAATTCCTGCTTTCAGACAGTTATCTGCTGATTACTATAGATGAGGATAAGGTATTAAAATCTTATGCAATTTTTCTCTTGCATCTGTATCATGAAAAAAGCCTATGGCTGATTGAAGGCTTTGATTTAGAAGAAGAAAAGAAAAAAGTATTCTCAGTTGACAATCTTATAGATGTGAAACCATACCTTGTTAAAAAAAGCCTCAGCAGGAAGAAAATCCTGGCTAAACTAAGTGTGCAGGAGGAATCTATAAACCTTATTATTGAATTAGGTCCAAAAGCCATTGCACAATTTAAGAAATACCACCCGCTTACAATCACAATCTCCTTTACGAATCCCTATCAAACCACAGCTATCTTACGAACCTTCATCAATGTGAATCAACCGGATGAATTAACTGAAATAATAAATTGGCTGCTTTTCCTGGGTGAAGATATTAAGATTCAAGAAATCCCGGAGAGACTGCTGGAAGCTTTACAGGCTAGAGCTAACATTTATTCTAATTAAATACACTTTATACTAATTAATATAAAGGTTTGCGCCATAATCAAAGATTATCATATAGATTTTTACTAAAATACCGGTCTCCACGGTCCGGAAATAAAGTTACTATAGTTCCTTCACCAATTTCTTTTGCTAATTTTGTTGCACCGGCAATTGCTGCTCCTGAAGAAGAGCCAACAAACATCCCCTCTTTCCGGGCAAGTAAGCGCGCTCCTTCATAAGCCTCCTTATCTGAAACTTTCAAGACTTTATCTACTAAACTCATATCCATGGTGGCTGCGATGAAATCATTTCCGATTCCCTCAATGTCATAATCACCATGTTCGCCGCCTCCCATGGTGGACCCAATTGGGTCTGCCAGCACTCCTCTTATTTCAGGCTTCTTCTCTTTTAAATACTTTACAACGCCTGTAAATGTCCCCCCACTCCCTGCTCCAGCAATAAAATAATCTATCCGTCCATCCAAATCCTCGTATATTTCCTTTCCTGTGGTTTCATAATGTGCCAGAGGATTAGAGAGATTTTCAAATTGTTTCAGAGATATTGCTCCCGGAATCTCTTTTACTAACTCAATAGACTTTTCCTGTGCTCCTAACATCCCTTTTTCTCTGGGAGTATTCACAATTGTTGCTCCAA
Organism: Anaerocolumna chitinilytica; assembly: GCF_014218355.1. Classification (NCBI taxonomy): domain Bacteria; kingdom Bacillati; phylum Bacillota; class Clostridia; order Lachnospirales; family Lachnospiraceae; genus Anaerocolumna; species Anaerocolumna chitinilytica. Next base: position 2,407,885 of record NZ_AP023368.1, on the reverse strand, counting down.
GAGCCCTTAATAATGCTTGCTTTTCCTGAGAGAATTTTGTTGGAATTACGAAGATAATTTCATAACCCTTGTTTAATGCTGCCATTGCAATACCAAGACCGGTATTTCCTGCTGTAGCCTCCACAATTGTTCCACCCGGTTTGAGAATCCCTTTGCGCTCAGCATCCTGGAGCATATAGATCCCTGTTCTGTCCTTAACACTCCCGGAGGGATTCCAATACTCCAGTTTAGCAAATAGCTGAACTTTCTTTGGCAGCTCGATATGTTCCAACTTTACAAGTGGTGTATTTCCTATTAATTGCTGAATATTCTTATAATACATAACCCTTCCCCTCGCTTCGGATTAATCGATTTCTTTATCATCCACTGTTTTTAATGCCTGTTCCAGATCTTTTAGAATGTCATTTACATCCTCAATCCCAACAGAAAGTCTAATCAGCCTATCTGTGATACCTACTCTTTTGCGTATTTCTTCCGGTATAGAAGCATGTGTCATACTTGATGGATGGCATACTAAGGACTCAACTCCTCCTAAACTTTCTGCCAATGCAATGAGATGCAGTCCATCATAAAACTTCCGAATGTCCAATTCGTCTTCCAACTCAAAAGAAATCATTGCACCAGGCCCCTTAGCCTGTTTTTTTTGGATAATATATCCTGTGTCAGACTCCAGGCCCGGATAATATACATTCTTAACATTTTTTTGTTTTACAAGCCAATTTGCTACCTTTCTCGCATTTTCCTGGTGGCGGTCCATTCTAATCCCTAAAGTTTTTATACCCCTTATTAATAAAAAGGAATCGAATGGTTGAAGAATTCCACCGGTGGCATTTTGTATGAAATATAACTTATCAGCCAGTTCCTGATTGTTTACAACCGCAAGCCCTGCAATCAGATCGCTGTGCCCCCCTAAGTACTTTGTTGCACTGTGAATTACTATGTCAGCGCCTAATGTCAAAGGCTGCTGCAGGTATGGAGTCATAAAGGTGTTATCTACAATAAGAAGCTTGTTATGATGATGGCAAACAGCTGCCACAGTCTGTATGTCTGTGACTGTCATCAATGGATTGGCAGGACTTTCAATAAATACAGCTTTTACTTCATTGGTAATTGCCTGTTCTAGCGCACTAAGCTCCCTGGTATTAACAATTTCATAGGACAAACCAAAAGGTTTGAAAACCTTATCCAATACTCGAAAGGTTCCACCATATACATTTTCTGAGATGAGTATCTTATCCCCAGATTGAAACAGATGAAGGACTGCAGTTGTAGCCGCCATACCGGAAGCAAATGCGAAGCCGTACTTCCCTTCTTCCAGCTCTGCAATCAGCTTTTCCAGTGCTTCCCTGGTTGGATTTCCAGTCCTGGAATATTCATATCCCTTATGCTCCCCCAGATGTATTTGCTTATAAGTTGAGGTCTGATAAATGGGAATATTCACTGCTCCAGTTCTTTCATCTCCATCAATTCCTCCATGTATTAGATTTGTTAAAACACTGCTGGTATGGCTCATATTTTACTCTCTCCCTTCATTGTGTACTATTCATAGAGAATTAGTATGATATAGTATATTCATCTAAGATAAAGATGTTAACTTTTTTTACAAAAAGGTGTATATTCGAATCTGTCATTACAATAAAATACTTGAAAAGCAGATAATTGTATTAAGGTAATTTTAAAGCCTTAAAGTTCTAATAACCAAAAAAATCCCTCTGCAATATTCTATTTTGCAAAGGGACTATTTTAGCTTATAATATATAATCCTGTAATATCTATAAAACGTCATAATTTCAACATCTGGTTATTTTGATAAAAGTCTTTCCAGGGGTCCTCTCCCTCTATCCTTTTAAGTGCATCTGCCATGCTTATACCATCCGGAGCAACTGTATCAAGTTCCTCCCAGGCAATTGGCATAGATACTTTAGCGCCTTTTCTTGCTCGGATGGAATAGGGTGCAACACTGGTAGCTCCTCTGCCATTTCGAATCCAATCAATAAATATCTTATCTGTACGTTTTGCTTTTCTTACATTACTTGTGTAACGATCAGGCCACTTTTGCTCCATTACTTCCACAACACGCTTTGAAAAGTCATGAAAAGTATCCCAGGCAGCGAAAGGTTTAAGCGGTACCGCTACATGGTATCCCTTGCCGCCGCTGGTCTTAAGATAGGAGTTTAATGAAAGATCCGAGAGAATGTTTCTCATGTCCCGCACCCCCTGACGTACCTGACTTAAATCCATTCCTACATCCGGGTCTAGATCAAAAACCATCATATCCGGTTTTTCAAGCTGGTCAATGCGGCTGCCCCAGATATGAAATTCCAAGGTGCCAAGCTGCACCTGAGAAATAAGCCCGGATACATTTTCGATATAAAAGTATTCTTCTGTCTCTCCGTCACTATTGGTAATTGGTATTGTAGCGATTCCTTTGCTGTCCGGCCCCGGATGTTTCTTAAAAAAACATGCCTGTGTTATTCCTTTGGGACAGCATACAATGCTTAAAACTCTCTGACCTGCAAGAGGCAGCATACGTGCTGAAACCTTCTCATAATACCTCGCCACATCCGCTTTTGTAATTATGGGGTCATCAAACATAGCCTTGTCCGGGCTGGATATTTTTACTTCTTGAATAATTATATTTTTTGAATTTCCTTCCATAGGTTGCTCCGCCGTTTCACTGGATGATTGATATAAAAAAGCATCTTCTGCATTTTCTTTTCGTATTTCTTTCGGGTTCTTATCCATCCGTAAGCCTTTAAAACTTGCCTGCCTTAACAGATTCTCTTTTGTCCATTCGGCAAATTTGATTTCAGCTACCAATACCGGTTCAAGCCAGGTTACCTTCTCCGTCGATTTTGTTTCTGGCTCCCTTCGGAAAGGAGAATCTTGTCTCTTTAAACTTTCGAATTTTCCCTCCAGCATCCTCCTGTCAGCCTCGCTCATACCGGTACCGGCACGTCCGGCATATATTAACTCTTCACCTTCATAAACCCCAAGAATAATTGAGCTTACTCCCTCTGTTTTTTTATCCGTCAGTATATAACCTCCGATAACGAATTCCTGCCGCTTTTCACATTTTATTTTTATCCAATCTCCGTTTCGTGTTCCGCTATAGATGGAATCAACTTTCTTACCTACAATTCCTTCCATACCGGATTCCTCTGCTGCTGCAAAGCTCTCTTTGCCCATTCCTATTACATAACGGCCATAGTAAAGTCTTTTCGGTGCTGCCTTCATGAGAACTTCCAGTTTCTCTTTCCGTTCAGTAAGGCGAAGTTTACGAAGATCTTCACCATCCAGTGCTAAAAGATCAAAGACAATGTAAGTCAGATTCTGACCTTTGGGATTTCTCATATAGTTTTGTAACGCTTGAAAATCTGTCTTTCCTGAGGTATCTGTAACTACTAATTCTCCGTCCAGTACCATAGCTCTTCCATTAGCAAGCTCATTAAGGGAAGAAGCAATATCCTGAAACCTGGCTGTATAATCATTGCCATTTCTCGTCATCAGCCGAACGGTATTGCCTTCCACATATGCTATAATCCGATAACCGTCATATTTAAGTTCATAAAGCCAATCCTCACCTTCCGGAATTTCCTTTACTAATTTGGCTAGCTGTACATCAAGGCTTTGAAAGGGGTTCTTTACTAGTTTTTCATTTTCACCTTTCTCTATTTCCTCTACCGTACGTCCGGTTCTGACACTGGTTGTGAACTCCGATATACCGTCCGACGTTTTGACATACTCATCCTTTTCCTTTAGCAGGAGCCAATTGTCCTTTGACTCATTATCTTTTGCCTTTAAACGAACCAAAGCCCATTTTCCTTTCAGTCTTGTTCCCTTCAGAACAAACTTGAGTTCGCCTTTTAAAAGACCATCTTCTACATTTACATAAGGCTCCCAAAATCCCTCATCCCAGAGCATGACCACTCCACCGCCGTATTCTCCCTTCGGTATGGTCCCTTCAAAGTTCCTATAATCCAATGGATGGTTCTCTACCTGAACCGCAAGCCGTTTATCATGTGTATTAAAGGAAGGGCCTTTAGGCACCGCCCAACTAAGCAGCACTCCTCCCCATTCCAGCCTAAAATCATAATGATCTCTGCGGGCCAAATGATGCTGAACAACAAATCTCAGACTTTCACCAGCATATGCTATTTCACCTTCCGGCTCCAGGGTCTTATCAAAATTCCTTTTTTGATTATATTCACTTAAATTTCCGGCCATATAATCACGCAGGTTCCTTATCTCTCTTGGCTTTCTCTACACTGGCTTTAAGAGCTTCCATTAAATCTATTACTTTACCGGTATTATCAGCCTCCGGAGCAACAATTTCTTTACCGGATATTTTTGTCTCAATCAGAGCACGGAGCCTGATCTGATACTCATCTTTATATTTGGATGGATCAAAAGGTGTATCCATGGAATTGATTAAGGTCTTAGCCATATTAAGCTCCTGCTCTGATACCTCCGGTTTGGTGTATTGTTTTTGCAGCTCTTTGATATCATCAGCATAAAACATTGTAGAGATAAGAACCCCTTCTTCTCGCGGAATAATTGCCATCAGTGTATCCTTTGTACCTACTACCGTCTTGCCTATCGCTATTTTCTGTTCCGCCATTAATGCGCTTCGAAGGAGTTCAAATGCTTTTTCTCCTCCTGCCTCAGGTACTGCCTGATATGTCTTTTCATAATATACCGGTGAGATTTGGTTTAGTTGTGCGAAATGCAGAATCTGAATCGATTTTTCTTTTTCTGTCTTTATTTTCTCAATCTCCTCATCTGTTATGACGACATATTTATCATCATCGTATTCATAGCCTTTTACAATATCTCCTGTATTAATTTCCTTCCCGCAATGGGCACAAGTCTTTTTATACCGGATGCGGCTATTGTCATTTTTATGCAATTGGTTGAAATGAATATCATTATCCTGTGTTGTCGTGTACATAGCAATTGGTATTGCTACCATACCAAAAGTGATTACCGATTTACGTGTTATCATATTTAAACACCTCCTGGAACTATTGTTTCCAACCAAATTATAACTATTCGAAATTGGTTTACAAAGATTTATTGCCAGGTTTGAATACGTATGTTTACAAACCTGGCAATTCGTATATTTCATATAGTGGAATCAGATAGAAATAGGTTCAGATTGCATTTTGAAAATAATAATCTGCTTCCTTTTGGTCTGATACTAGATGTTGTCCTTCTATAATTTTACCTTCTCTGAATTTCCAAAGTACGCACATATTCTGATTTAAATTAATGTTATCTGTTCTTTGGGTATGAATATACTGGCATTCCGAAACATAATCCTCGCTGATTCCTAAAACCAGTTTTTCAACCTGTGTATTGGAACTGCCCATAATACTGCCCATGATATCAAAGAATTCTATTACTTCGCTAATACCTATCTTGTTCCCGCTTAGTTTATTATTACCTGGAAATATCCAATGAATATCTTCAGAAATAACTTCTTTTAAACTTTCCATATCCCTTTTGCCATAGGCTTCAAAAAATTTATTTATTCTGTCTAGATTTTCATTCATCCTAATGATTCCTTTCGATTATACCAAGCATCTACTCCCAAAATAATTCATTCAAAGTTTTATTGACCGCTTTACATATTGAAATGCAAAGGTTAATAGTAGGATTATAATCCCCTTTTTCAATAGCATTTATCGTCTGTCTGGAAACTCCTACAATATCTGCAAGCTGCTGTTGGGACATATCCAAAGCGGCTCTTGCTGATTTCAGCTTAAGATTTTTCATGCCGCCTCCTGTTCTCCCTTTCCATAACGTACTTTCTTAGCTAAAAGTGTGGCAAATAACACGATAAACATAATACCGCATGTTAAGTTACAGCTTCGAAAGTTTACCATTCCATTTGTTACAAACGTCCCATTTATGATATTGATGCATCCAATAACGAGGTTGAATATACCTATAAATCCAAAACCAATTAATACTTTTCTGGGATTTTCATTCAAAGAGAAATATGCGTCCTTCCAGATACAATATACTATATTCACTGTTATGGATAAACAAATTCCAATAACCATAGCAGATATCGTATCTAATAAAGGCTTTTCAACAGTCATATCCACAAAGCCATATAACACATTATATATCATCAGTGTAAAGAAACTTAACTTGTATGCTTTACCTCTTATATTGGACTGCCGCTCATCATATTTACATTTTGAATCCCCATCAGTTTTTGTAAATCTTAAGAAAATAGCCACAACTACCAATCCAACAATAAAACCTGCGAATAAACCTGCTTTCAAATAGATACTCATAAACCACACCAAATCCTTCCTGTTTTCATTTTTTTTAATAACATTAAAATGCTATCACTGTATTTAGAGAATAACACAGCAATAGCATTTTGTCAACTATATATTACATTAAGTATTGTTATTTTTACTTAATGTGAAATTTTACTGGCATTAAGCGTTATGCGTGGTTAATTGTGGTTAATTGTAAAGCGAGATGCCACTTTGTAAAACGAGACGTAATATTTATAATTGACAATTGAATATTTGTAAACAAAAAGGCACTTTTGTTCATATGATTAAAATCAGGTCAAGGTAATGCTTAATTCATTTTCTAAAAAAAAATACCTCTAACGTAATGATAAAAACACATCATTTACTATTAGCGGTATTCTTTCTGATTGCAACTCATCTTTCACTTCTATTATGTATGAATTTTGATAAACATATCCTTATTTATTTATTACATGATCCTCCCCGACAGTACGCGCAACCTCCACTCCATAAGTTGCCATAGCATCTGCAGGACTGGTTCCTGACACAACGGATTCCACCATAGTCTGAATGTTTGCAGAAACCGCCGCATATTTGCTGTCTTTCGGTCTAAAAAAGGCTACTTTTAAATAATCTGTAGCTGTCTGCATGAAGGGCATAGCAGAATATTTTACATTTTCCATGACATCTGTTCTTGACCCTATACTACCAAGTGCGATGACCGCATCCACGTAAACAGATGGTTCCATTAAGTGCTTGATAAATTCCATGGTAATGTCTTTGTTATCTGACTTGGACGGAATAGACCATGCCCAGCCTCCGGCCATTGTTATGTAACCAGAGCCTTTACCATTCTGAGTTGGCATAGGAGCAAAACCCAAGACACTGCTGTATCTCGGCCAGGGAGAAGCACCTGTTTCCAGATAATTCCCGGTAATCCAACTGCCGTCCAGAGAGATAACAACCTTACCCTGAGGCAGATATTCTCTGGCTGATATATTACTTGCCTGACCGTTTAACACCTTTGAAAGCGGTGGTCCGAAATCACTTTTATAAATCGTATCTAAAAAAGTTAGTGAGTCTAAGATTCCCTGACTGGATATAATCCACTTACCGGTCCCATCATCCTGAAGGCCCTCACCGGTTCCATAAAGCAGCATCTCGTATGTCTGCATTGACGTTGCCTCGCCGGTTGCAACAGAAGAATTGCACCAAAAGGGTATTACATCGGGAACATTTTCTTTAATCGTCTTACAGGCAAAGAGAATATCATCCCAGCTCTTAGGCTGCCAAACCTCTGGCAAGCCTGCCTTTTTAAATATCTCCTTGTTATACCACAAGCCCCTGGTATCAGTATTATAAGGCACACCATACACTTTGTTATCGGGACCGGTTACACCTGGTTTTAGGGTATCATAATAAGTACCGTCATTCCACTCTGCATATTTTGCCAGATAATTATCCAATGGTGTAAGGTATCCGGCTTCCACATCGGCTGTAAGTTGAAAGGTATCCTCCGCTACTAAGTCAGGAGCAGTTTTATCAGACTGTAGCATAAGAGCTATCTTTGAAAAATAATCACCTTCACATGCTGTAATCGGTGCAATATTTAGTTCACAGCTGTCCCTTTTATCAAAACTATCAAAAGCTGCCTGCAGCCATTTCCATAAGGCACTATTTTCACCCTGTCCGTCATCCCGGAAAGAGACTGTAATGACGCTTTTTTTAGTCAGAGCAACATCTTTGGTTGCGACTCTATAATGTTCACTACGGTCTTTTGACTGTAAGTCATTTGCATCTGCATCAGAATCCGCCGTATTTTTTGATTTCATACATGCGGTTAATATAAAAATTATAACAGCCAGCATCAACATACCCAATGACTTTTTCATCATAACCCCCATCTGTGTTTGTAAGACTGTTTGCAGTTTGACAAATATTTGTAGTCTAATAAACTATTTACAGTCTGCAGTGTGCGTAATATACCTAAACCATTGTGGCTGATTAACTACTACTTATCTACTAAATCTTATGCATTTAAAGGATGGTAACATAACACCTTCCGCCCATCGGCAGCAACTTTTAAATCAGGCTTTGACTTTCTGCATTCCTCCGTCGCATAAGGACAGCGGGGTGCAAACTTGCAATAGGTGATTGCATACTCTTTATCCTCTGTATCCGGCATAACCATTTCCTGATTCCACTTCTCACCTACCCTGGGAACTGCATTCATGAGCAGTTCAGTATAAGGATGAGCCGGTTTATCCATGATTTCTTTTGCAGGACCGTATTCAATCAAACAGCCTCGGTATAAGGTAGCAATATAATCTGAAACATAATAAGCAGTGGATAAATCATGGGTAACATAAATGAATGAAACATTGTACTTATCTTTTAATTCTTTAAACAAATTAACAATATTCATTTTCATGGATGCATCAATCGCCGCAACCGGTTCATCCGCTATGATTATCTTAGGCCTTGTAATTAATGCTCTCGCGATGGAAACTCTTTGCAATTCTCCTCCGGAGAACTGGGTAGGATATTTACCCTTAACAACTTCCAAGGATAAGCCCACACTCTTTAAAGTCTCATCTATCAGCTTTTCAGCTTCCTTCCTGTTCTTAGCGATTTTTAATCGCAGCGCGGTATTAAACAGGTATGAATCAACCGTTTTCCTCATTGAGAATGATTCATAAGGATTCTGAAATATAGGCTGTACATCCAGCCTGAATTGAAATGGGTTATATCGCTTACGATCTTTATAGGACCTTCCGGACAAGCGAATATCACCCTGGTCGTAATCATAGAGCCTGAGTATCATCTTACATAAGGTAGATTTTCCGCAGCCGGACTCACCTACAATGGAAAGAATGACCGGTTTCGTACCGTCAATATCAATGTTTATATCATCTACGGCGACAAGCTTCTTTTTACTGAGCATCCCGCCTATATGGAAGGATTTGCTGATATTTTTTATTTCAAGCAGTTTTTCTGACATATTAAAAACTACACCCTTTCCTGTACCTGCAAACCTCCGGTTCAGGCACACATTTGAGTATGTAAAACGTTAGTTTGGATTGTACTGTGAATCTCCAAGGCATATTCTTTTGCAGGATAATCCCTTTTATTTTTCCTACACTGTTGTATCATTTAATAAATGACAGGCTGCAAAACGCCCTGGTTCTACTTCATGAAACTTCGGTACCGTCTTTCTGCATTCATCTGTTGCCTTTTGGCAGCGAGGTGCGAACCGGCATCCTTCCGGCGGATTGGTAAGTGCCGGAGGCCTTCCGGGAATTCCGGTCTTCTGGCTCTTATCTCCAACTCTGGGAAGAGCTCCTACCAGCATCTTTGTATATGGGTGTAAAGGCTTTTCAAAAATATCCTCTGTTTTTCCCAACTCCACTAACTTTCCTGAGTACATAATGCCCATACGGTCCGTTATCTGGTAATGTACACCCATATCATGACTTACTATAACCATTGTATTTTTCAACTGCTTTTGAAGACGCATAAGCATCATAAGAATACCGCGCTGTACCACAACATCAAGGGCTGTTGTCGGCTCATCAGCCAGAACTACATTAGGTGACATAAAGGTAGCAAGTGCAATAATAACACGCTGCCTCATACCGCCGGAGAGCTGAAAAGGATATGCATTTAATAAATCCGGGGACAGGCTGAGTTCTTCCAGATAGTCAGCCACCTTTTTTAAGGTCTCTTCCTTTGTTTTCTTCTTTTTATCTTCCTTGCAGATAGAATCCAGGAATTGGTTCTTAAGCGGAACAATCGGATTTAGTACACTCTGTGCTGCCTGGGGTACATAGGATATATTATTCCACCAGGTATTTCTGATCTGTCCTGTTTCATAGGAAAATGCCTTCCCATTTTTTTCACCTGATAGTATCATCTTGCCCGAATCCACTACCAAAGGAAATTCAATAATATCATACAATGCTTTGAGCAGAGTTGTCTTACCGCATCCTGATTCACCGGCTATACCAAAAATCTCATTATCATATATTTCAAAATCCACATCATTAATTACATGTACAGGCCCGTTTATTGTTGAATACGAGGTGGATAAATGGTCTATTTTTATCATCTTGACTCCTTTCGTGAATATCATTTCTCCGATTTGATATTCCTGAATCTGTAGTTGAAAAAACTGCTCTTTGTTTTTTCAACCTAACAGCCATGCCCTTTCCAACGCGCCGCAAGATTGGGCCGAGGATTTCGCAGGCACAATCTTGTGTGCGAATTATTCTTTTCAATAATTCGCACTACCTTCCTCTCTTCTTAGATAAATAATCGTTATAGCCAGTTATCAAGAGGAACAGTCCGATAAACATAACAGCTGTTGTTACTATCGGAGAACCGATCCAGAACCACTGCTTGGTAAAGATTGCGTTACGGTCTCTTGCCCACTGGATCATATTTCCCAGAGAGATAAGATTACCGGGAGACAGACCAAGAACTGCAAGGCTCGATTCCGAAGCAATCGCAGCGAGAGTTGCATTCATAAAGTTAGAAAGAGCCCAGGTAAATGCATAGGGAAGTATTTCTGTTACCACCACCTGAACAGTACCTTCACCGGAAAACCATGCTGTATGAATAAAATCACGTTCCCTCATGGAAAGCGCCATTGAACGAATCTGGCGGCTCGGCCAGGCCCAGGCAAACATTGCCAGTACAAGTGCCATGATGAAAACAGTAGAGGTTCCCTTCATAAAGGATGTCATCAAAATAAGAATTGGAAGGGAAGGAATTACAATAAAAGTATCAGTTACAACTGTCAGTACCCTATCAAGGATTCCGCCGGAAAAGCCAGCCAGAAGTCCGATAAAAACACCGGCAACGGTACCTATCGTAGCTACGATAAGACCGATTAGGAGTGAGTTATGTATTGCTTCTATTAATAACCATAACACATCCTGTCCCATACTCGTTGTCCCAAGTATGTGTTCCGAGGAAGGTTTTAGTTTTCCTGGGTAGGAGTTAAAGGTAAAGGGATTAATATGGGGCAGAAAATAAATGCCAAAACCAATTACAATAAATATCGCTGTCAGTATTAACCCTGCTTTTAAGCTTAAATTTGTATTTCTCCAGAATTTCTTCACGCTTTCCACCTCTCCCTTTTAATTGTATCGAATACGTGGGTCGATAAACGGGTATATCAAATCCACAATTAAAGTTGCGGTTGATATTGCCACGATAGAAATCGTGATACATCCGAGTATCATATTGTAGTCTGACATCAGGATAGCCTTTTGCACCAGCGAACCAACACCCGGATACCCGAATACAATTTCAGTCATAATGGAGCCGCCGAATACACCGCCAAGACTCATTGCCAAAGCAGTAACCTGAGTAAGAATGGAATTTCTGAATACATAACTTCTTCCAATTTTGCCCTCTGGTATTCCCCGATAACGTGCAAAAAGAACAAAGTCTTCTTCTGAAGTAGTACCTGCAAGGGATTTCATGGATATAATCCACCAACCTGTTCCTACTAACAGCATAGACATTGCCGGAAGAATTGAGGCTTTTAAAAGGGAAAGGAACCAGACAGCAGTACTTCCCTGGGTATTTATAGTTGTTTGTATCGGAAACCACCCCAGAACAAACGCAAATACGATCTGCAGTACCAACGCAATAATAAAATATGGCACCGGATAAATACAAATAGCGATAGCTTCCAGTATTTTAGAGGAAGCTTTATTCTTTCGAAAACCTGCCAGAAGCCCGATTATATTACCAATAATCCAAGCAATCACCGTAGTTGTAAGGGAAAGAAAAAGTGTATATGGCAAGTACATTCCAATGATCTTGCCTACAGGCGTAGGATAACTCATAAGGGATGGCCCGAAATTAAAATGCAGTAACCCCCTCCATAAGAAAGTGCCATATTGCTCCAGTAAAGAACCTTCCAGCCCAAACTGAACTCTAAGCTGTGAACGAAGTGCCTCCATTTGAGTAGGATCCATCTGCCCAGAGCGCGACTGCATCTGACCAATCATATTTTCAACAGGATCCGAAGGAAACATCCGGGGTATAAAAAATATAAAGGTAATCCCTATCCAGATAGTTAATAAATATGTTAAAAATCTTATACCGAAATATTTGCGGAATTTCACTGTGTCACTCCTTTTCATCCGGAAAAATTATTCAAAAATGCCGCTGCTGCCTGGTGCACACCACCAGGCAGCAGCAAACCTTGTTACTTACTTTTACCTATAAACGTATTCATGACCTGGAACTTATTTACTTATTGAACGGGAGAAATTTCAGTTGTGATATATTTAAAGCAGCTCCACCACCACCAAGGTCCGTTATAAGGATTTTCAGCATTCGGATAGTTGTTCCAATATGTGCTGTTGGTAGGAACAAACTTAACACCTGAATGGAATCCAATAAAGGGAAGTTCTTCGATGGCATTCTTAAAGAATTCAATACCCAAATCGTAGGATTTCGGATCATCTGGCGAAAGCTTAGCCAGTTCATGAATAATCTCTGTTGCTTTGGCGTTATTCCAACGACTGGACTGTCCGGAACCCCTCTCGCCAATAGGAACAATAAGATCTGCATCCCATCCGTTTATCTGGGAATATATATCTTTGGTTATGAAACCGGTAGGCCAATATCCTGCTATATCGAATTGTCCTGTAGCACCATTGGTATCCCAGGTGGCACTGGATTCACTGACAAGGTTAATCTTGAAGCCAAACTTGGTCAACTGGTCATAAGCTGCCTGAACACCACGGCCTGCCTGAGCTTCTGTATCTGCCAGGTATGACATATTAAATGTAAAAGGTTTGCCGTTAAAGTACCAGCCGTCAGATTTCTTCTCAAGTCCTGCTTTGGTTAAGAGTTTCTCTGCAGCCTGAGGATCATACTTCCAGCAGCCTACACCGAACATGTCAATAAGTGTATCTTTATCAGTCGGAATATCATAGCCTTTATCTCTTAAAACACCTGCGATTCTTTCAGCATAACCGGAATCGAAAGGCTTAACAGTAGTGCCGTCTCCCAGGTCTAACTGGAAGGACTCTAACCATGAAAGGATAGGCTTAACATATAATTCCTGAGCAGCACTGGTATTGGTGAGGATAGGGAACGGTGACGCACGGCCTACACCATCAAATATATTCTGTGATATTTCATCAAAATTCATAGCAAGTGCAATACCCCAACGGAAATCCTTGTTATCATAAGGAGCACCTTTACCCATGGAGAAGGAAAGACCTTTTGAACAGGGATCATCACTGGTAGCATAAGGGAAATCCTTATACCAGCATGCAATATTAGGATTTTGCTCTGTCATAACCTGTAACATTTCAGGAGTAACCTCGCAAAGGATGTCAACTTCGTTATTAATAAGACTCATCTGACGGCTGGTATCATCGCCAAGATTTCTAAACCATACATACTTAGCTTTTGGCTCTTTTCCTGTTACAACACCAACAGTACTGGACTTCCAGTCTTCACGGCGTTCATAGAGAATCCATTTTCCTAACTCATCGTAAGCTTTCACGGTGTAAGGACCAGCAACAACCGGCTTGGAATCCTTAAACTGAGTAACATCAGCCTGTTTTGAGTAGATGTGTTCGGGAACAATTCTTAAATCATTACCCCAGATAGTAACACCAAACCTTTGAGCAAGTCTGGGAAAAGACTCTTTTGTAACAAGTTTAACAGTATAATCATCTACCTTTTCAACAGATTTGAAAATCTGATTGTAATAAGCATTCTGGCTTATTCCGGTATTGGTCATTATCATGTTAAAAGTAAATACAACGTCATCTGCAGTTAAATCTTCGCCATCCGACCATTTGATACCATGACGGATTTTAACGATATGCTCTGTAAAATCAGCATTGGACTCCGGCATACCTTCTGCAACTTCACCAAACTGTTCACCTTTTACCGTATCAATTTCCCACATCATAGCTGACATAAGCTGATGAATACCAAACCCCATCTGGGTTCCCTGCATATAGGAATTGAACTGTCCTGGTGTATCAGTCGGTGACTGACATTCAACAATTAATGTTTCATTTCTTGGAGTCCCAACCTCTGTCACCTCTTTTGATGGTGCAGGATCACCACTTCCATTGTCCGTATTGCCATTTGCTTCTTTTGTAACTTCTGCGTTAGTAGCATCCGTCTTGTCGCTTTTTTTACAGCCAACAAGCATTGACGACATGAGCATAATAATCATTACACATGCCATTACACGGTGCATTCCTTTTTTCATCAAGATCCTCCTCTACCCTTAAGAATATGTAAGCTGGTTACTTCTTTATCTTAACTCCTAAAGGTTTTTCTTAAAATTCCAATATTTTAAGAAAGGAGTAAATTCTTAATCTAATAAATATATTTAGTTTTCGATAATCGCTATTCTTACTTTGTCCTGCATTTGATCCGCTATTTCCCTTAGAGAAGGATCAGTTTGGCTGATTATTTGATAGATTCCATCCGATATCGCGGTGGAAATATCAAACCAGGAATTCAATGAACTTTTAGCTATTCCATGCTCTTTCTGTTTTTGTATAAATTCCTTGTCCAAAACAAATCCGTCATTTTTATAATTATAATTCACGTCCATTTGCACCGGAATGGTTTCTGTTGCCTCTGCTATCTTACTTACAATATTTTTATCTGTAACATAGTCAAGAAATTTAATTGATTCGGCATAGTCTGCTGTTATGGAAATGCCGATATTCTTACCATGAAACATATAATTTTCTTTTTTATCAAAAGGAACCGCATCAACTCCGACTTGAAAATCCACATTGCTGTTCTTTATGACAGACAAGGCGCTTAGATTATTTATCATCATGGCAACTTCCCCATCCATAAATTTATCGGTCAGGTCCGGTTGATTCCAATTGATGCATTGTACCGGCAGCAGCTTATTCGTCTTTAGGAAATTCAGCAATTCGAAAACTTTCATGCCTCCATCCCCATTAATCTCCCGAATAGAGCCTCCGGTGGAATACAGCAGCTGCATAAACAAAGCTGTTATCTCTTCCGGCTGTCTTGCACCTATTCCAAGCCCGTAAATACCTACTTTTTGGACCTTTCTGGCAGCGGTTTTTAGGTCTTCCCAGGTTCTTGGCACCGCTACATCACTTTTAGCAAATAGGTCTTTATTCCAGATTAGTACATAGGGGTCACAGGTAAAGGGGATTCCGTAATATTTACCGTCACTTCTGGTATTATTCCACTGTCCCAAGAAGTAATGAGGCCCTTTTGATGTCTCCTCGATGTAATCACTTAAATCTCTGAGTACATTCAGGTTTATCAGAGCAGGCATAACGGAATTGTCACAGATAATCAAATCTGCCAGCCGGTTCTGATCCAAATTCATACAGATTTCTTTTTTAAAATCATTTTTTGATATAAAATCTATCTCCACTTTCGGGTTATTCTCAATATAAGAGTATTGGGTCGCAATATCCTGAAGCATCTTGCAGCTTGCAGTCGTATCATAGGGAGATAAGATTCTAAGGACTTTCCTTTCATTCGCCTGACTTACAGTTTCCGTCTGTTTTAGACTATTCCGGGAATAATCGCTGATTAAAAGAAATAAGATAATCAGTACTCCTAATGACAGCAATACATTTACGCGAAACATCTTCATCTATATCACCTTCTTATACTCGGAAGGCGAAATACCGCAGACTGTTTTAAATACCTTATTAAAATATTTGGGGTCTTTAAATCCAACCTGATCGGCGATATCTTGTATACGATATTTTCCGGAGAGTATCATACGCTTTGCAACACTAATTCTAAAATTCCGTAAAAATACAACAAAATTAACATTGATTTGCTGATAAAACAATTTGCTTAAGTACTCAGGTGTAACCCCTACCAGATTAGCGGCATCTGATAAGGTGATATCTTTGCTGTAATTGTCTCTGATATAATTTATTACCTTTAAGATGGTCAAATTATCCGTATCGCTCTCTTCGTAATTCACCGCCAACAGAGTATTCACAATCTTTTCATAATTTGATATCAATTCTGCCTTCGTCTTGCTTTCAATGATATTATTAATAAAATAGTGAAATATCAGTAAAGGCTCAGCTTTCGCATTGTATTCCTTCGCCGCATTATAAATACTGGAGGAAAACCTGGCTGTATACTCCTTTACTAATTCAGGTCTGCCCTTGCTATCAATAATCAGCTCTTTAAATCTGCTGCTTACCTTAAAAGCCTTTTCATAATCTCCGTTCATGATTTCTTTCCGGATACGGTTATCCAAATCCAAGGGATAACAAATCTGGGCAAATTTAAGTTTCTCCACCATTTGCTTCTCCAATATAACGTCATTGTCATAAACAAAAGCATAGGATAAAAGGTCATTAAGCTCTGTAATGGCATCCTTTAGTCCTGTCAGACCTACCATTGAGGAATAGCTGCAATGACAACTGCCTATTGCTTGTAAGTTCGGAAGAATGCAGGTAGCAAACATTCTGTTTATATGTTTATTTTTCTCCGTATCAATAATCAGCACCAGGATACCATAGGAAAAGGATAGATGTATAACCTGAAAATTCATAATACACAAATCATTCATCCTTTTTCTGATACAATGGACCATTTCATCTGCAGTTTCCTGGTCTATACTATCCGGTTTAACCAAAAATGCTGTGATTTCCATTCTATCGCTTACATGCAGTTGCATGGACAGATTGCGAATTAACTGCTCTTTCATTTCTGTCTTGCATGTTATCAGACTCCATATTAAATGTCCCAGATCAATCTTCTCAGACTTTTCTTTTAAAATTTTTGCCTCCGTTTCCCTTAATACAGATATAAAACTTTCCATATCAACGGGCTTTAAGATGTAATCTACAACCCCAAGCTGTAATGCTGTTCTGACATAGTCAAATGATGAAAATCCGGTCAGAATTAATGCATAATATGGAATTTCCTCCTGTTCCACCTGGCGAAGCATAGCCAACCCATCCATTTCAGGCATTTGTATATCAGTTATAATTAAATCCGGTTTTAACTCTTTCATTCGCTCTAAGCCTTCCACCCCATTGGAAGCTACCCCGCATATTTCGTACTCTGTAAATTTACTGATTATCTTGATTAATCCTTCTTTGGTTTTTGGTTCATCTTCCACAATTAGAATACGCATCAGTCTCCTCCGATTCCCCACAACTTTAGCAGCTTTACGTAATTCAGCCAAGATACTTATATTTCAAATGGAATCCTAAGGGTTACCACTGTCCCCTGCTCTCCGGAATCCACATGAAAATAGCTGTTGCTGCCGTAATAAAGCTTTAGTCTTGTAATGACATTTCTCACCCCTATACTAGTTTCCACATTATCCGTCCTGTAATCATAGTTATTAAACAGTTCCACCAAATCAGAGGACATACCTTTTCCGTTATCCTTTACCTGAATTTCGATAAAGCTATCATATTGTTTTTGAATCAGGATGTGGATTTCATCATGACCTATCCCCCCCGGAAAGCCATGAACAATGGTGTTTTCGATTAGCGGCTGTATCAGTAATTTATGTATTTTGTTATTCTTTAGCCCGTCCTCCATATGAATGGTACATTGGAACGAATAACAAAACCGCTCCTGCTGCAAATATATATACTTTTTCAGATATTCCAGTTCTTCTTGGATGGTCACAATCTCATTGCTTCTTTGAATACTGTATCTTAGTATGGAGGCCAGATGAATCAGCAGTTTACTGATATGAAACTCTTCATGCTCAACCGCAACCCAATTGATTGCATCCAATGTATTATACAAAAAGTGCGGATTAATCTGGGCTTCCAGAGATTTGATTTCCGCATTCTTTTTCCTGACCAATGCTTCCTTTTCCTGCCTGTTGGATTCCTTTATCCGTACTATCATGTCATTAAAATGGTGAGCGATTCTTGCAAATTCATCCTTTCCCTCCAGAGCTATTCTGACATCGTAATCTCCCTGATCCGCTTTTCTCATTCCATGTATGATTTTCTTCACGGATTTGTCCGTATCAGCAGCAAAGGACATTGCAATTAAGACGCAAACGATACCAAATAAGATACCTATTAATATGATAATCCCTGATATATTCTGGACATCCTTTAAAGCATATGTTAAGTTCTGGACATTAATCAGAGTAAATACTCCGTCTTTTATACTGCTGGTATGCACCTCCAGTTGTTTCGCATTCATTAAATGCTTATCCTGAAAGAATTTTTTTGTGACCTCTTTTATACTTTCATCACCATATTCCTGATATAAATTCAAACCAATATAAGTTTTAATTGGGAAAGATATAATATCTCCTTTTTCATTTATGAGAAAAGTTATATTGGAATGAAAATCCATCCCTGGTGAATAAACATTACGAAGTGCATTTTCATCTATACATAAAATAATACTGCCCACCGGACCATTCTTATAGTTATTGAAGTCTGTGAGTTGATGGGCAATGTAAAAAAAGTTTTTACTGCCATAATTTATGTCTGCCTTATGAACGGTACTGGAATATATCGCATGCTTTATTTTAAGCGAATCCTTAAACATTGGATTCGTCCTTATATTGTTTACATCAAAACAAAAACTCTCTTCACCTGAACGTGTTATGGTATCATAAAAGGTAGCATCCCCATTCAAACCTACGATAGCGATACCAAGTATCTCAGAATAGACATACCCGATGTTTTCAAGTTTTTCCTCTAATTGATGTTTAGCAGGAAAATAATTCTTCGTATCCCATACATTGATGTACTTTAAGTTCTCAATATAGCTGTTATCCGTATAGATATCCAGCATTATATTATCATAAACATGAAAAAAGCTTAAAACACTGCTGCTGGACTGTTTAAGATTCGCGCTGATTAGTTCTTTTGTCTGCTTCTCGATAGTAGACGTACTTATCTTATAGGACGTAAACTGTATGAGGAATATAGGCAGAATCGATATTAGCAATAACATAATCATTAATTTTGTAAACAAATTCATGGATAAAAATATTTTAGAAATCATCTTGTGCAGCATACAACCTATCCTTTTGATGTGCTTATAAAATTAATAAGTTCTTTATTGCCTTCTTTTTATGTATATATTTCCTAAAATAATACCTTAACAGCACCATTTTATGTATCTATTGTCCAACTAATTATTTATAGACTAACATAAAATGTAAATGTTGTCATCACTTTTTACAATAATTTTATTTTCATTTTTCGATTTCTGGTAATTCAGTACCTGTTATTCCTTTTTCCTCATGGATTTTACAATTGCATTAACATTTTCTTCAGTAATCTCACTCTGTGAATACTTTTGATAATTCTTAATGTTAACATTATTAAAATCAATTTCCATTAATCTGGTTATAATTTCTTGATTAAAACGATATTTAAGGATGCGATTTCCTGCATAGATTGCATAAGGTGGTATATCTTTTGCAACCACACTGCCTGCTCCTACCACACATCCCCTTCCTAAGGTCACCCCTGAAAGGATAATTGCTCCAAATCCAATCCATACATCATCTTCAACCGTAATAGGTCCTTTACAGATGGCATCATATTGTGTGTGGTACGTAAGTTCCGGATATGGATAATTGGAAGCTCTTTTATAATTATGTTCACCTCCCAGGACAAAATCTACATTTCCGGCTATCGAACAGAAATTTCCAATATTGAGTCCTTCCTTCTTCGATCCATAAAAATGTGCATTGATATGTCCGTAGGTGCCTTTCCCTACTTTTATCAGATTCATTGGACTATTGTAGCTTATCGTTGTCAGGTTATGACGGTTGGCTTTCCGCCATTTTGCATTTCTTCTTTCCTGAAGGTATTTTGAAGCAAAAGGCGAAATCAATGCTCTAAAAAGTATCATATTAACTCTCCCCCTTGGTTTCCTGATAATATACTTTTATAGTTCTAATATATGTTAATATATTTCGCTATTTGCTTTCTATCATTATGTATACTATTAATTTAGTCTTTAAACAAAGGAACTAAGGTTTTATTTAAAATCGGCTCACCGCTATCCGGAAGCACTGATTCCTGAATACCATAGAATCCTAAGATACCTATGTACAGCGTATGGAGTATAGATTCCGGAATATTCCATGATCGAAAGAGTATCCTCAAAATACTTGAAATAAAAGCCAATAACTCGACATGCTGCATATCAGCTGTCAGGCTATTGGCTTCTATTATTTCTAGTATTTATCTTTCGGCCCATCACACTGCTTCCTTAAATTACAGGATATTCATAGGTAGCTACGCCTTCGACTTGAAGAAATCCTTCCTTTAAGTACAGTTCTTTTGCCTTTTCATTATCTGCATTGACACAAAGCATTACTTTTTTGTAATTCCTCTTTTGTGCAAAATCAATGGAGGCTCTTAACAGCTGCTTTCCTAACCCTTTACCCTGGTATGCCGGAAGGATAGCTAAGGGGCCAATATTCATGGCTGGTTCCCCTTCATAATCATCATGAGCACCTCTGACAATCCCCACAGGACTATTATCATGCATCAAAAACAACATGCCGCCTTCCAGGTATTCCGGACTGTTTATCTGCTTACTAACCATCTCTGCAGTAATAGTTGTCGTGTTCCCTTTCAGCGCTGAAAAGGCTGTATTTCTGATATGGCACCAACTCTCTTCCTCTGAACCAACCTGAAGACTTTTAATCCCATAACCCACCGGTAATTCTATTTTCTCCGGCTGCCTGATTTCTTTCAGAAGGAGATATACATATCTATCAATTGTAAAATGTAAACTTTTCATATTCTCAGATAACTGAGTATTAACAAGAGGAACAAACAAGAACAGCTTGTCAATTTCTTTTAAACCATTTAATATTTCTTTAAACAAGACAGAATAAGTATCAAACTCCTTGTCTTCAGAATAAAAGATTCGAAAACGCCCATTCCTCCCCCTTCTATGATAGTCGTCCAATATTAGAGAGACAGCTGCTATGATATTTCCGTCTTCTTTCACAATATATGTTGGGTTTTCCTCATTCGGAGAAAAGTTCTCCAAGTCCTTTTCATATAAGAAGGAATCATCTACTTCATGTTTATGCTTTAAGCAGAATGATATAAACTCCTCTTTTTCCGTATGTAATAATATTTCTGCCCGCATTCAGCACCTCATACTTGATAATAATTTATTTATAAATCTCCTATCTAATTTATCAATTTAACTCTGGAATCAATTTAATTGACATGTCACCCTCTAAAGAAAGTTTAATACCCTTCGGCAGATATACATTCTTTATTTCACTGACATCTTCCTCATCAAGTCCAAATACCTCATTAATTCCTACATCATCCGTGCTGAGATTACCGGAACCTGACACTGCTTCTATATTATAAACACCGGCTGGAAAATGTCTGCCAGCCACGTAATTTCCGGTTGTTAACTCCTTTGCCCCTGACATATTATAATTACGTCCGGAAAAGTTATCTTCCACTGATTTATAGATTAGTTGAACTGTCAGCCTTCCCGAAATCTCCAATATAACACCTCTAGACAATTTCAGCCCTTTGAAAGAATGTACATCCCCACGTTCGGTGCCGAATACTTCATTGATTTCATAATCTGAGCTGGAAATATTACCGCTTCCTGAAATAGCAGATACATTACAGATGCCTATTGGAATATCAATACCTGCCGTATAAAAGCCCGTTGACAAGGAATATTCCTTATCCAAGTTTGTTAAGTCCAAAGCTTGCTTTGTAGCAGTTGAGGTTTTAGTACCTGACTCAGAGGGTGCTGTATTACTAACTGCAGGATAACTAAGCGGTGACCCGCAATACTCACAAAAAGTGTTATTGCTTATTTTATTTGGAGCACCGCAGCTTTCGCATACAACAGTTATTGTTTCAACGGATCCATTTTCTATAGTATTATCTTCTTCCTCTGTCTCCTGTTCTTCTCTTCCTCTAAATAAATTCCTTATTCCTTTCATCATCAGTAAATTCTACCTTTCTTATGTGTTCTTTAGGGATACTAATGGACGCCTGTTATTCAAAATGAGAATGGTGTTAAAGACGCAATAACCGTTCTTTTTACTAAGCCATATTATAACACAATAAACCATACTCAGCCAATATATCGTAGAATTATATTGGGTATATAAATTATTATATTAATAGAAAGAGACTACACACTTTCATTTAATTGAAAGAATATAGTCTCTTTACCCATTTTACTCTTTTCTTTATACAGCTACTTCAAACTGGCTATTATAAAGTTCTGCATAGAACCCGCTGTGTGCAAGCAGTTCGTCGTGACTGCCGCTCTCAATAATATCTCCATCTTTCATCACAAGTATCAAGTCTGCATTTTTAATGGTAGAAAGCCTGTGTGCAATAACAAAGGAAGTTCTGCCAGCCGTTAACTGGTCCATTGCAGATTGTACAATGCGTTCCGTACGGGTATCCACAGAACTGGTTGCTTCATCCAGTATAAGAAGAGGTGCATTCTGTATCATGGCACGGGCAATGGTAATCAGCTGCTTTTGTCCTTCCGACAGACTGGCTTTATCATTTAGGACTGTATCATATCCATCCGGCATGGTTTTGATAAAATGGTGCAATCCTACAGTCTTGCAGGCCTTAACCACCTGTTCATCTGTAATTCCCTGTTTACTGTAAACAATATTCTCTTTTATTGTGCCTTCAAAAAGCCAGGAGTCCTGTAATACCATACCAAATTGTTCATGGACATTCTCCCTGGGTACCTGACTGATAGGTGTTCCATCCAATAGAATCTCACCACCATCCAAATCATAAAATCTCATGAGTAAATTTACAATCGTAGTCTTACCTGCACCAGTAGGACCAACTATTGCAACCTTCTGTCCCGGTTTTACTTTTGCAGAGAAATCATGAATAATAATTTTTTCAGGTACATATCCGAATCTGACATGCTTAAATTCCACATCACCCTTTATATTCTGTAATCCCTTCACCTTCTGGCTCTCGTCTTCCAGTTCGGTTTCTTCTAAGAACTCAAAAACACGTTCTCCGGCAGCAGCTGTCCTTTGTAAATTATTTGCGGCCTGTGCCATCTGAGACAGCGGCTGTGTAAACAAACGGATATACATCATAAATGCAACAATTACACCAAAAGAAATATTCCCATTCATAGCCAATACCGCACCGACAACACAAACAGCTACATAACCGAAATTTCCGATGAACTGCATTAACGGCATCATCAAGCCGGATAAGAACTGTGATTTCCACGCACTGTCATATAACTTGTCATTAATCTCTTCAAAGGTCTTTTTTGCTTCTTTTCCACCGTTATATACCTTAACGATATTATGACCGGAATAAATCTCTTCAATATGCCCATTAACACTGCCAAGTCCTTCCTGCTGTGCGGTAAAATATTTCTGGGATTTTGCCATAATAATCATCATTAAGGCAAAACCGATTACACTTGCAAGTACTGCAGTCAGCGCCAGAATCCAATTTGTATAAAACATCATAATTAATGAACCGACAAACATGGTAATGGAGGTAACCAGTGTACCAATACTTTGATTCATAGTCTGTCCAATAGCATCTACATCATTGGTAACCCGGCTTAGCACATCGCCATAGCTGGTACTGTCAAAATATCGAAGGGGCAGCCGGTTAATTTTTTGTGAAATATCGGTGCGCATGGTTTTGGATATTTTCTGCGTAACCGTAGCCATTATATAACTTTGTGTAAAATTCAACAGGGCAGAGCCGGCATAAAAACATACGAGCAAGGATGCAATACGGACTACCCTGTCCATATTAATTACCCCTATCACCGCTTTCCCATTTATTAAGGCCGGTAACCCTTTTGCAATCTCATTGGTCATATCTTTTAATCTATCAGGACCAATAATCTGCAGCACTGTACCGATAGCTGCTGCCACTAATGCAAAGATAATAACAGGAAGATATTCTTTACAATATTGAATCAGCTTAATCCATGTACCTTTAAAATCCTGGGACTTCTCAACTGCTCCTCCCATTCCTCCCATTCCTCCGGGACCATTCATTGTTCCTTTATTATTCATTTGCCTATTGCCCCCTAGGGTATTCTTGCTATTCATTGTCTTTTGTTTTCTTTTGATATTCTCACTCATTATGCCAGTTCCTCCTCACTAAGCTGTGACATTGCAATTTCCTTATATACCTGACAGGTTGTCAGTAGTTCTTTATGGGTACCCTCACCAACAACCCTGCCTTCGTCCAAAACAATAATCTTATCTGCATCTATAATTGTCCCGATTCGCTGTGCTATGATCATACTGGTAACTCCGGAGGTTTCTTTTTTCAAAGCACTCCTTAGCACACGGTCCGTTTTGTAATCCAAGGCTGAAAAGCTGTCATCAAAAATATAGATTTCCGGTTTTCGGCTTACTGCACGGGCAATAGCAAGCCTTTGTTTCTGACCGCCTGAAACATTCTTGCCGCCTTGTGAAATGTCTGCATTATATCCGCCATCCATTGCTTCTACAAAGTCAGATCCCTGTGCTATTGATACAGCCTGTTTAATCTGCTCTATCGTAGCAGGTTCTTTACCATTCTCCCCATATGCCACATTTGAGCTTACTCTGCCGCGGAATAACACTGCTTTTTGCGGAACATAGCCTATTTTATTATACAAAGCTTCACCTTTATAATCTTTCACATTGATCCCGTCAATCAGCACCTCCCCTTCCGTGGCATCAAAGAAACGGGGAACCAGATTTATCAATGTACTTTTACCGCTGCCTGTAGAACCAATAAATGCGATGGTCTCACCTTTTTTTACGGAAAAGCTGACATCCTGCAGTACATATTCTGCTGCGCCGGGATAACGAAAGCTTACATTTTTAAATTCCACTTCACCGGTAAGACTTAGGTTCCCTTCCGTCAGAAGGCCATCTAAGATAGTCGGCTGAGTATCTAACACCTCATTAATACGTCTGGCCGATACAGTAGCTCTAGGCATAAGGATAAAGAGCATGATCAACATCATGAAGGACATAATTACCTGTACGGCATAGGAAGAGAATACCACCATATTTGAGAATATTGTCAGCTTATCCATTGCCTGTGCACCGTCGATTAAATAAGCTCCAATCCAGTAAATGGCAAGGGATATACCGCTCATAATCATACTCATTACCGGCATCATAACTGCCATTCCACGACTAGTATAAAGCTGTGTTCCGGTTAATTCATCATTCGCCTTCTCAAACTTCTCTTCCTGATAATTTTCAGCATTGTATGCACGAACCACACGAAGCCCTGTCAGATTCTCCCTGGTGACCTGATTCAGGTTATCTGTAAGCATCTGCATTTTTTTAAACTTAGGGATAACAAAAACCATGATAAACGCAATCATAACAACCAGAACCAATACTGCCGCTCCTGTAGCCAGTGACCATTCGAAACCCTTGCCTGCAATTTTGGTAATAGCCCAAACAGCCATAATTGGTGCTTTTATTATCATTTGCAGACCCATAGTAACAAGCATTTGTATCTGTGTAATATCATTTGTAGAACGTGTTATCAGACTTGAAGTAGAAAAACGGTTGATTTCCTCCATGGAAAAGGAATCCACTTTGGAAAACAGCATACTGCGAAGTCTCTGTGAAAAGGAGGCTGCTATCCGAGCAGCAAAAAAACCTACAATGATTGCAGAAATAACACTTCCAAAAGCACATAGAAGCATATAAATACCTTGCTCCCAAATATCACTCATCTTACTGCCGGGCATCTGTACCAGTTTCGTAATTCCTGCCATATAATCCGGCAGCTTAAGGTCAAGCCAGACCTGTGTAATAATGAATATAAGACTGATGGCAGCCTGCAGCCATTCTTTTAATTTTAAATACTTAAATATTCTAAGCATATGAACTCCTCCTGTTTTATTAATGGTATTTGATACTAATAGTGTTAGTATTTTTGGTATTTTTTTGCGGCCACTTAAGTGACCGCAATATTGATATTGCTGTATTATTATTCTTTTTCCATTCTAACTTTCATTTCATAATCAAAGAACTTAGGCATCAGTTCTGTAAGTTTATCCATTATACGTATAAGATTTTTCGAATCCTCTTCGCCAAGCAATTCCAGCATATGTGCAGTAGCTTTTAATGCCATTTGTTTGTGTTTCAGTGCAAGCTCTCTGCCGTCTGCTGTTAAATCAACCAGAATCTTTCTCCGGTCGTTAACATCTATCTGGCGAGTGATCAGCCCTTTTTTCTCAAGATTATTCAGTGCTGCAGCAATCCGGGCTGTACTGATATCCATCTCACTGCTGATTTCACTTGGCAATACGCTTCTTCCGGTTTTCTCAATAAATATAACTACAAAGATTTCTCCATGCATTATGCCATCAATTGGTTTATGATGTTTGCCTTTTTGAAACTGATATGATTTTTCCAAAAATTGTATTGCAAGTTCTTTATAATCCATAGATACATTCACCTCACTTCATTAATATCTAACACTGTTAGTATATTAACCCTATTAGTTTCTTTTGTCAATAGAATTATGAAAAATATTATGTCTATGTATTAATACTCAGAAGGTTTCTTTTTCAATGATTTTAAGCTTTGATATTCTTCCATGGTAATCGTCAGGATGGTACCATGTTTAAAACCATAGGGGAACCAAAAGGATTGATCTGAACGAATAAATCTGCCGGATGATAAGGTATCCGTAAGGAAGGGTACATACCCCTGCTCTTCAGCTGAGCAGCCATAATAATCTAAAAACAGACACCACCTTCCGTCCTCCAATTTTACTGCTGTTGGTGCTTCATATAGTCCCTGGGCAAGCTCCT
Source organism: Anaerocolumna chitinilytica (assembly GCF_014218355.1). NCBI lineage: Bacteria > Bacillati > Bacillota > Clostridia > Lachnospirales > Lachnospiraceae > Anaerocolumna > Anaerocolumna chitinilytica. Next base: position 2,380,790 of record NZ_AP023368.1, on the reverse strand, counting down.
CCATACTCTTATCAAACTCCTTTAACTTTTTGAATGGACCGGTTATTATCTCTGACTCCATCAGAATAATTTTTTCCGGGTTTTTTTCACTCTTGAGAAATAAATAATATTTTCCTTTTTCTTCATACATGGCTGAATCAATAACCCCACTGTCTTCCTTCTGATATAATAATTCTGCCTTTGTAAAGGAGGTAAAATCCTTTGTTCTGGAATAATAGATGCCCTTATCACCGTAGTTGTTGCTGCTGTGAGGAGAGGACCAGTGTATCAGGTACTCATCCTGTACCTTATCATATATAATATCCGGAGCCCACAGGCAGCCAAAGTTTTCATCTCCCAATTTTACCATTCGCTGCGCTGACCAATGGACTAAATCCTCAGACTCCCATAGCACCAGACTTTTACTCCCGTTTCGGCTGATTTCAGCCCAAGAATTATGATATTGATTCAACATACCGTAGGAAAGACTTAGGTCTGTAGCCATAATAATAAATTTACCAGCTTTCGTTCTTATAATAGTAAAATCTCTAACTCCCTTATCCCCATAGTAACTCCATAAAACCGGATTGCCGTCGTTTACTTCTTCCCAATGAAAGCCATCTTTACTGAGAGCAAAGTATACCTGTTCACCATCAGGGGTTCTTTTTTCTTTAAAATGCACAAATAGATATGCCTGCATATTATTAACTCCTGTATTATAATATTTACTTAAAATATCTTCAGATTGGCTTAAAGGGCAGCTTAATACCCGGTAATTCTATCTTCTAAATAAGTAAATATCAGATATTTTCTTTATCATAACAGGAATCCTCTGGATTAACAGAGGCTTTCTTCCGGTATCCTTGACCTTCTTTCCGCTATAACTGGCCCAAGCAGTGATAAAAATAACGGGACACTCTTGTAAAGTGTCCCGCATTAATAAATAGCTGCTGTTTATGGTCCCCGAATTATTTTAATCCTTGGTATAAGGCATTCAACAATATTTTGTTCGGATCCTGGCTTAATTCCCAGACCATTGCACCGCTTAATCCATTTTTCTTAATATAGCCTGCTTTTTCTGTAATGGATTGCTCATTCTCATACGAGATGAATGTAGACCCGTTAAATAACCAGGGTACCCTTTGCGTAGAGTGAAAGAAATGTTGATAACCACTTGCGTTCAGATAATTAGCCGCAATGTTTCCATAACTGATAGAGCTACCGCCGGAGAAGGTCTGGTTTAATCCATTATTACTGTTTGGTACTGACTTATAGACATACCCATAAAAAGGAATCCCCATTATCATTTTATTCTTTTCAAAACCGGCATTTACCCAGGAAGTTATACCAGTATCCACACTATCATAGGAATTAGAAGCAGCATCACTATATAAAGGTGAATTAAACCCGGTATATGAATCCCAAATACCATTAATATCATAGGTCATGACATTAGCATAATCAACATACTTACTTAACTCACTTAATTGAGTGTTATTTGCATACCATTTCCCTGCCCCTCCCGCAAAGGAAAGAATGTAATGTTTTCCGTCAATTAAACCTCTGGCATCCAGCTTTTCCCTTAAAGTCTTCATGAATAAAGTAAAATTATATTTATCCTCCGGTCTGTAAATATTAGTGGACAAACCACCGGAAACCGGATACTCCCAATCAATGTCAATCCCGTCAAAGCCATACTTGATAATAAAATCTACTGCACTGTCAGCAAAGGTATCTCGGGAAGCTTGAGTCAATGCTGCATCTGAGAATTGATCTGACCAGGACCATCCCCCTACTGCAATGATTGTCTTAAGTTTTGGATTTATCTGTTTTAACTGGTTCAACTGGCTGATATTAGCTGCATCAACATCCGGATAGCCCAAAATAATTTTATGGTCACTATTGATATTGGCAAAGGCATAATTAATATGCGTTAATTTAGTGGCATCTAATTTATCCGGTGAAAATCCGGAATATTTAGCCCATGCGGCATAATAGCCAACTAATTTCAGTGATGTATTGACTTCTGGTACTACAGTCGGCACCGGTGTTGGCGTTACCGTTACTTTCGGTGGCTTCACCGTTACTTTACTGGATAATCTTTTACCAGATACAGAGGCATAGATTGTTGCCGTTCCTTCACTCTTCCCGGTTACTTTACCTCCTAAAGCAACCGCTGCAACAGTACTTTTACTGGTTGTCCAGGTTACCTTACTTGTTGTACCGGTTACTTTCAGTGTTTTTGCCATACCTTTTTCAAGTGTAATTGAGCTGTAGTTTAATTTTATAGGCTCTTTTACTATAACTTTGCAGGATAATTTCTTTCCTGCTACAGATGCATAAATTATCGCTGTACCGGATGCTTTCGCCGTAACTTTACCCCCGGTTGAAACAACAGCAACCGACCTTTTGCCGGAGGACCAGCTGACTTTACTTTTGGTGCCTGCTACATACAATGTTTTTGTATTACCTGTTACCAGCGAAATGGTGCTATAGTTTAACTGAATAGTGCCTGCCTCAATATTTTCTTTGTGCCCCATATAAAGAATTGACGGAATGATTAGACACAAACATAAGATAAATACTTTGCATATTAAGTTGATATGTGACCTCAAATTATCCCCCTTTTACCATTGGTTTATGTAGTTTGATTGATAGACTAATTATACACAAAGATTCATAATAATTCCTTATTAAAATACTGGATATAATGAAGCAGGCATCCGGATATTTTTCCGGATGCCTGGGATTTTTACTTTTTGCTCATTGCAGACTATTGCTTTTATTTGGCTCTTTTAAAAACCAATATCATCATTGAACCTGCGCCACCAACACATTGAAAGTTAACAAGTTCCCAACCTTCATTACCACATGTTTCAAGTATGGCATTGCATTTTTCTTTTAGCGAACGTTTAGTATCAAAAATTGAATCAAATGTCTCTGTCCTGTATTCCCACATAGTATACCTCCCTTAATAATTTTTGTTCGAAATATAATACAAACATGAATTACTTTCTTAAATACATACTACAACAAATATCATAATTTTTCCATTGTAAATATCCGTTGCATATAGGCTATTGTACCCTAAACACTAAGTTTCTGACCTTTTACTACTCTTTAATAAGTTAAATCTGAATCAGAGAAAATGAAACAAGGCATTAGGATTGATACTCCTGATTCCTTTGCCGGTTGGAATTTATATTTGAAAGAAGTAATTATCTATGTTATAATTGCTGACAATTACGATTACGAAAGCTGGTAAATAAATGAAATTACAAAAAGACAAAAATACAGACCCAGAGTTGTTGGATAATGAACAAGCTGAAATTCTACAGCACGCCAAAAAGCCACTCTTTGCATTCTTTAAAAATTTTCATTCCGACCGAAACTTTAATCTCTTCTTAATTGCAGGCCTTTTTGCCGGTGTCGGCGGTGGTATTAACTCATCAATATTTAATAATTATTTAAATGATATCTTTAAATTATCGGAAAACACAAGAGGTTTTCTGGAAGTTCCAAGAGAAGCCCCAGGTTTTTTTATTATGGTTATTCTAGCTGCATTAAGCTTTTTGGGTGACGTGCGTATCGCAATGTTTGGGATGGCGGCAGCTGGACTTGGGATGCTTGGTCTAGGCATGTTATCCCCGACCTTTGCTTTTATGATTATATGGATGATGATGTACAGCCTTGGCACACATATGGTCATGCCGGTTACACCTTCCATTGGCATGTCCTTGTCAAACCAGGAATCTTTCGGAGCAAGACTTGGAACAATAAGCGCTTTCAGCTTATCCGGAAGTATTGTTGCTTATGTTTTTATATTTCTGGGTTTTAATTTTCTACATATAACTTACCAGACTGCTTTTATTACAGGCACTGTCTTCTACCTTTTCGCAGCGTTTTCAATGGGGTTAATGAAGAGAGGTAAATCAGAGACTAGAAAAGTTAAGTTTATTTTTAGAAAACGTTATACACTGTATTATGTACTATCCGTGATAAGCGGAGCAAGAAATCAGATATTTATGACCTTTGCTCCCTGGGTGTTAATCAAAGTCTTTGGTGTAAAGCCTCAATTGTTTGCTATTTTGGGTATGGTAGTTGCACTTGTTAGCATCGGCACCAGAAAGCTGATTGGTAAATTAATTGACACTCGTGGTGAACGTTTTGTCCTGACTGTGGAAGCAGTTCTGTTATTTGCTATCTGTCTGGGATATGCCTTTTCCGCCAGGATTTTCTCCTTTGGTGTCGCTGCCGTTATCATAGCCGGTTGCTATGTCATTGATAATTCAATGTCCGCAGTCGAAATGGCTCGCTCTACTTATGTTAGAAAGATAGCTGTTGATTTGGCTGATGTAACACCAACCTTGTCCACCGGAGTTAGCTTACAGCACATTGCTTCTATGGTAATCCCTGTTTTTGGAGGTCTTTTATGGGCTGCTATCGGATATCAGGCAGTATTTATAGCTGCGGCAGTTATTGCTTTTTTAAATTTGATACTTTCACGTAAAATAACACTTGAAGTGTAATTTAAACACCCGACTATAGTTATGCCATATCTCTTCTGAACCTACACTATAACCATCCCAAACAGCTGCTGCAGCTTTTGCAGCAACTGTTTGCTATAATCCCCAAGGATGTATTCTTCTAGGATATTGTTATTCAGGTCACTTTTGGCTGTTGTATCTCCTTCTTTCTTTGAGGCGTAATAGTTTAAATAGCCCCTAGAAAATCCCCGTAGCCTTCCTTCTCCATCTCTTCTTCCGGTATAAATTTTAGCGATGCACTATTGATACAGTATCTCAAACCTCCCATTTCAGCAGGTCCATCCTCAAATACATGCCCCAAATGGGAATCTCCCACTTTACTTCTTACTTCTATACGTTTCATGCCATGGCTATGGTCAGTAACTTCGATTATTGAGGTACTATCAATGGGTTTAGCAAAACTTGGCCATCCGCAGCCGGATTCAAATTTTTCGCTGGAAACAAAAAGTGGTTCACCGGTAGTGACGTCCACGTATATTCCCTTTCTGAATTCATTAAAATATTCATTCTGAAAAGGCCTCTCAGTAGCACTGTTCTGTGTTACTTCATACTGGGTTTTGGTCAAAATACTTTCTAATTCTTCTTTTGATTTCTTTGAGTATTTATTATTCTTATTCATAAGCAATTACCTTCTTTCTATAATTCGCAAAATTAACTTAATCTATAGATACACTATCTATAAATTATGCCCATTTGTTATTTAATAATGATAATTATCTATTAGGTGCGTTGTTTTTCAGAATAAAAATGCGCGAGAGTCTTTAGCTCCCACGCATTGATTATAACTCATTCCATTCCTTTATGCACCATCTCCGGTACAACCATTCGTTATTTTAGTTTGTGCAGCTAAGGCTCCGCGTATAATCGCTTTTTCAAGAACTACTGCAGCAGCAGTACCTATCACTGTGATAGCAGCATCACCTTTATAATAATTGGAATCAGCGCCTGTCGCCAGACAAAAGACCGTATCCCCATCCCACTGTGTATGCACTGGTGAAATTGCACGTGCCATACCATCCTGTGCAAGAGCAGCCACTCTGCTGGCTTCTGCCTTATTAAGCTGTGCAGTTGTAGCTATTACTGCAATTGTGGTATTCATTTCACTAAACAGATAGGATGGTACTCCCTCTAACATTAACTTTGTCTGATTCACAAATTTACCATCTGGACATAATGCTCCAACCACAATACGTCCATGATCCCAAACATCTCCAAGCGGATTGACAATTGCTAAAGCCGCAACTACTGGCCCTCCCGGAATATGAATAGATGCACTGCCCTGTCCGCCTTTCATTGACTCACCATAGAATTTACCAATAGTTGCTCCTGCACCGGCACCATAATTTCCTTCTTTTACAGGACCGTTATTAGCTGCCTGGCAGGCGGCATATCCTAATGCGGCATCAGGCGGGTTTGAGCCCCTGGCATAAAGCAGGTCAAATATGACGGCAGCCGGTACATGGGGTACCTCTGCAATCCGTTGTTCATAAAGCCATCGCATTACTCCACTAGCCGCAGCCAATCCAAATCTACTTCCTCCAGTGAGCAGGACAGCCTGCACCGGGTCTTCTTTGGTACCGGGACGAATGCTGTCTGTTTCCATGGTGCCTGGATTTCCTCCAACTACTGATACCCCCGGAACTGCTCCGTTGGGGCATATAACTACTGTACATCCTGTACGTCCGCTTTCGTCCTCAGCAGTCCCAACTAGAATTCCCGGAACATCTGTTAGACCTCCTATAGTATTCACTAAAACCTTGGAATCCTCATGGATCATTTCTCTCCTCCTTGTCTTATATTACAAAAGTAAAACATTAATGCTCTATTTAAGTCAAACAATCTAATTCAAGGCTATTATCCTTATATTTATGTTATTCCCGTTTTTGCGTAATGTGCCGTTTATATTAGAATAATGTCTTTTATGCTCACAATATGGCGATTGCAGCATATTAATAATATACATGAAAAATTATTACTTTCAGGAATATAGAAACCAAATAAAACCAGATATGATTAACATTCTTGGAGAGGAGGATAGATAAAATGAATCAGGAGAATCTCTATGATAAGGAGAACTTACATTTACAGATAGATAATTCAGAACAACAGGTGTGGAATTTTATCTCGGCACCTGATCTACATCCTATGAAGGTAACAGTAAATGTAGCCAAGTACAGATCAGCACCCGGTTTCATATTTGTAGCGCCTTATACTTTATACGAAGCCACTATGATAGGACAGACAGGTTCATTAATTATGGATCAGTCCGGCAATCCGATATGGTTTAATCCCTTATGCAGTACTTATATTCAAAATAGTGACTTTCGAGTCCAAGCTTACCACGAACATCCGGTTCTTACTATGTGGCAGGGTACCATATCCGGGACTCAATCCTCAGAGTTAAATCTGCCGGCAGGAGATCCGGAACCTGGTGCATATTATCTTATTCTAAATCAGCACTACGACATCATCAAGAAAATCTCAGCACGTAATGGGTTTACTTCTGATTTGCATGAATTTACTATCACTAACCGAAATACCGCATTATTTACAGCCATAAAGCAGGTACCTGCTGATCTTACTCCATATGGCGGCCCGAAAGAGGGCTATATTGATGATTACTCCATTCAGGAAATTGATATTGAAACAGGAAAATTATTATTTTTTTGGAATGCCCTCTCCCATATTAATCCAGGCGAGTCCATGCTGCCTGCCGCTTCAGCTGCTGAAAGTAACAATATATGGGATTGTTATCACATGAATTCCATCGATGAAGGGCCTGATAATTCACTGCTCATTAGCATGCGTAATATGTGGGCAATATATAAGCTTGATAAAGAAACCGGAAATATTATCTGGCAGTTAGGCGGAAAGCACAGCGATTTTACAATAAGTCCAGATGCTTCTTTTTCCTGGCAGCATGACGCCAGATATAGAGCCGATAACCGAATAAGTATGTTCGATGATGCCTGCTGCGCATCTTCTACCTCTCCGCCTCAATGCCAATCACATGGTCTGATCCTTGAACTCGATTTCTGTAACATGACTGCTATTGCCCTTCGGAAATATTTTCACTGTCCGCCGTTATATGTTCCCAGTCAAGGAAATGTACAAAAGCTTCCGAATGGTAATCAGCTTATTGGATGGGGCCAGAAACCTTATCTTTCTGAGTTTGAAGAAGCGGGTAATACCATATCAGAACCATGTATAAATATTTTATATGATGTACAATTTCCCAATGAAAATATGTCTTATCGTGCATTTAAGAATAAATGGATTGGTCTTCCTCTATATTCTCCAAGTATTGCAGCTGTTAAAACTTCTGACTGTACTGAGATATATGCTTCGTGGAATGGTTCCACCGAAACTGCCGCGTGGCAAGTGCTTTCGGGGCCATCACCCTGTTGTCTTACCGTTATAATAGAAAGACTGCCTAGAACCGGGTTTGAGACTCATGCTAAAATAAATTCTGAATGTGCTTATTATCAGGTAAATGCTTTAGATTCCTGTGGTCATGTCATCGGTACCTCAAGAATTATTCATTTAAATGGCCAGTGAATCCACTAGCAAAATGTCTTTAAACCACAAAACCATGCATACCGAATTTATCATTCGATTCCTGCATGGTTTTTGTCATACCCCTATTCAAACGGAAATTTATATTTTGTTAAGCCAAGTTCATCTCGAACTTTTATTAATTCCTGTTGTACGGCCTCACTAATCGGAACTCCGCTGTCCTTGCGTTTCTGCCAGATGAGATACTCTTTTTCCCCTGCTGTATAAATACGTTCACACCCCGGTGCTTTTTGGGAATCTCTGAGTTCACGCAGTATATCTCCACATGTCTTTTTAAAGGCTTCCAACCCCATAAATGCTTCTGTATCAATTGCAATAAAGAAATGCCCCAAATGATAAGGTCCTCTTTTTCCATTTTCATCAATGCCGGTTAATCCCAGAAGAAAATTTCCCTGTTGTAATGCTGCGGAAAGAATTTCCACCACTGTAGCATATCCATAGCCTTTATAACCCGCAAGTTCCTCACCAATTCCTCCCAGAGGTGCAAGTGCCGCATGTCCGGTATTCAAGTCGGTTAATATCTGATCAGAATCCGTTATGGTTTCCCCATCCCTCCCTATTACCATACCGGCTGGCGTCTGTTTACCAACACGTGAATAATACTCAATGCGTCCACGCTGAGTTATCGAGGTTGCACAATCAAGCACAAAAGGGAAATCTTCATCTGTAGGCATACCAAAGGTAAGAGGATTGGTTCCAAGCATATTCTCAACTCCGAAGGTTGGTGCGATTGATGGTCTTGCATTCGTCCCGGTAATGCCTATACAGCCGGCTTTGGTTGCCATGGTAGCATAATAACCAGCGATGCCATAATGAGTCGAATTACGAGCCACAACCATGCCCATCCCATACCTCTTGGCTTTTTCAATTGCCAGACTCATAGACTTTACACCGATTACCTGCCCCATGCCATCATGTCCATCTACAACTGCTGTTGTTGGCGTTTCTTTTAGAATCTCAAAGTTTGTAACGGGACTTTGAATACCTGCTTTTATACGGTCCAGATAGATTGGTTTGAAGCGGTTAACACCATGGGATTCTATTCCTCTTTTATCCGATTCCAGCAATACATCCGCGCAGATCTTGGCATCCTCTTCTGGGATACCATACCCTATAAATGCCTCTGTTACAAAACTTGTAATCGTATTCCAGTCGACTATATTGGATTTTACTGACATTATTCTTCCTCCTTATATATGATACTTTTATGGATATTCTTAGCTCTCAATATACTTATACAATTTCTAATTATGTAGTACCTTTAAATTGTATGTTTACATTATTTCGCCACCGTTTCTCTTAATATATTTCATAGTAATTTATCTTTTTATTGTTATACATAAGAGTATCTATATACCTGAAAAAGTCATCGGATTTCATTCTCCGCTCATAATCGTATACAGCTGAACCAATTGCGAAGCTTAGCTTGTACTCTTTGTCGGAATTGCAATTGAACTTATCTACATTGCTTTTCATTCTTTCAACTGCTGTCTCCAGAATATGTTCATCACTGCTGTCTAATATTACAAAGAATTCGTCTCCGCCATACCTTGCAACGAAATCATCTCTTCGTAAAGAATTTCTAATTATTTGAGCAGCCTCCTTTATCGCTTCGTCACCGGTATCATGGCCAAAGGTATCATTAATTTTTTTAAATCCATCCAAGTCTATCAACATAGCGGAAAAAGTTTTGAGTTCATTGCTGTTCTTAATTCTTATATTAAGATATTTATCTAATTGACGTCTATTATATACACCTGTCAGATAATCCGTGTCTAAACTGGAATCCTGAATATTAATGTAGATTATTAATAATGACACCATCATTCCAGTCCAAGAAAGAGCCCAACCATAAAAAAGTATTTGAACCGTTGCCCTTATTGTGATTGGTAAGATGAACACCAGCATGGAATAATAATACCTTTTGTCTACATTTTTTCTATGTTTAAGAACGTAGTACATAGAGTATATCAATAAAATATAACAGTAAAAGATATGCACCAGGTAAATACTTCCTCTTGTGTATATATTGTTACTATCTACATAGAAAAACCAACCTGTATATAAACTTAATACTGATATAACTCCATTAATAAGAAAGAAACTTAATAATAAAAATTTTAGTCTCTCAACCCACTTTTCACTATGTTTAATCTGATAGCATACATATAATACCCATAGGGTACCTGTAAGAGGCTCAACCACGAATAACAAGAGATTAAAAATTCTATTCATCAGCAAAAACGATAGGCCTGGCAAGCCATCAAAGATCCAGCCTCCAATATCAATCAGTATTAAAGATATGTTTGTCTTAACCAAACCCAGATATATTCTATTACTAACAAATATCTTTTCTAACCGGTTCCTAGCATTGAAAAATATAAATACTAATATTATTAATGATAGTATACTTGAATCTAAGGTTTTAAATTTATCCATCTAATCCATCCTATTTAATAATAAGTCTTTTGCAATCATTATATCATTAGATGCATATTGCCTAAAGTACGAAGAATTCATTGCCCGTATAATACGAAAGGCAGTCATTCAAACAATTTTATGTTTTTCTTTTACAAATGCATAGAATTATATAAATAACTTGGTATAACAAGCATACCGGTAAAACCGGTATAATACACAGTGCCATCATTGTCCATATAAATACCTGATAAAAGGCATCCCATCCATATATTGTTCGAAGGTATTGCGGTAAAATCAATGTATATATATCATATCCAAAGATTGCATGATAGAGTGAATATCCCATTAAAAAGAAATATGGAAATAAAGATAACCAGAATATTATACGTAGAATTTTTACCTTTTTCACCATATGCCATTACCTCTGGTTTGAAATATAATAGTTGTTCTTTTACAATAATTATATCACTAATTACTCGTTGCCGAAAGCACAAATACTTTTCTTTGAGTAAACCTTTTATAAAGTAAAAGAAAAAATAAAACAAAGGCACCAGAACCTTTGGTTCCGATGCCTAGAGCTTTGTTTCTGTGAGATTTGTAATGAAAGTGCTATCCTATATTTAAGGGGAGTGTTAAACCTTTCTGTACGTTTCTGGATTTATCATACCTGTGCTTGTGGTATTAATAAAGTGTAGGTACCGGAACGCATGCTACTTCATCAATCAAATCAGGATCAAAACCAAAGAACGTCCATTTTCTTCCTGTCCAGCGGTACCCTACCACCCCGCCGTACTGAACACTGATTGGATAAAACCAAAATTCATCACCAAAACGTGGCCATACATACGTATAACTATATACACAGTCAATAATATATGAATTTCTTGGTTTTCTAGGTGGAACTCTTGGAGGAGGAGAAGAAGGTGCGCCATAAGGCGGCATATAATCTGACATTATATTAGCTCCTGTTATTTACTATAATTCATGATATGTATGATCACAAATTTTGTTCAATCCTCTAAGAATAAATTAAACCATTCAACATATCAGTCAGATTTTTACCCAGTTCATAACTGAAAATTAACCTAATCTTATTTTATGCTCCATCAATATCCTTAAGTATCTGTTTAACATAGCGGGTAACTTTTCCTAACTCTTCATCTAAAATCATATGACCGCTTTCCTCAAACTCGATGATTTCTAGTTGCTTTACTGCTGATTTATATTTTGATATATCCTCATCCGACAAATTGGATGGGATATATGAATTTACGTCTGTTCCCCTAAACAACCAAACTGGACAGAGCATCTCATGAAAAATATGGTAGAACTCTTCATAAGTTGACTCATGTTCTATTCCTTCTAATGCGTGAACATCAACATAATTATCCAGACGATATCCATTATAGTTCATATTACTCCAAAACAAGGCAGCACCCTTCTCCAACTTTGAGTGAATAGCCGGATAATCTATAATAATAATTCCTTTTGCAATTCGTAAATTAGCGGATAGATAACCTAACATATAGGAAACACCCTTTGAAAATCCTAAAAACACTGGCTTATTGATTGGTTCGTTTTGAAGCACACAAGCAAGGTCTGTCATATGATCATCCCAGTTAAATCCCGATTCCGGAGTACCGCTACCGCCGCGGCCCCGATAACTAAGTACTATACAATGTCTTTCTATAAGGCGTGAAATTAAAGGGAAAGCACGTTCAGCGGGTTCCCATATTCCCATTGATACTATCAAAGTGGCCTTCTCATTCATTTGATTGCTCACATAGTATTCGATTTCATTTCCGTTATTATTTACTGTTTTCTTTTGCATCGTAATCTCCTTAACTTACCTTTCCATGACATTCACTAATGAATCTTTCATCAAATCCTTCACTTAAAATACTCCATTGAATTACTTATTCATCAGCAAATGAGCCACTACTATTCCTTATCAGTACTTAGAATTGAGTATACGACCAGATCAACAATTCCTATCCCTTGCCAATATTGTGATTGTCTCAATATACCTTCTTTCACAAACTTGTTTTTTTGTAAAACTCTTTGGGACTTATAATAAAAAACATTAATCTAGTTCGATCCACTTTCCTTTGACTTCATCATCTATTTTAATATAAACCGGTTTATATTTATTTGCATCAAGATCTGTTACAGAAAACTCTACTGTATACTTACTGCGAACCACTGCCCCATAAGTATTCTGAGCATCAAAATAACCTTGGACTGCTACAATCTTTCCTTTTCTTTGCATCCCTACACCAGAAGAATCCATATCAGGAAATCTCGCAGTGCTTGGAGTCTTTATATTATCCGTAATAATATCCTCGGCATACATATAATACTTCACACTGTCCACTAACTGTCTATCAAGTACCCCTTGCTTATCTATTTTGATTACTTTGCCGGCATATAAAGTATAGAATTGCCACTTAATAGAAGATACCCCGCCATCCTTAAAGGCTACCTTTAAGTTAAAACCATCTGCCTTAAAGTCATATGTTGCTTTTCCGGTTTTACTTTTCTGAACAATATCAATCGTTTTAAATCCCATCTTTTTATAGAATAAATCATATAAATTACCTGCTGTTTTCTGGGTTATTCCGGTTTTAGCCGATACCTTTTTAATAAATTTTTCTTTCTTTGATACTGGTTTCTTTGTTGGAGCAGGTGAAGGCGTAGAAGTAAGAGTTAGGGTCGGGTTGGAAATAGGGGTTGGGGTATTTTCTGCTGCCACTTCAACTGTTTTCGCATTACCTGATGCTGTGGTATTCGTTGTTTCTGGCAAACCATTCATTTTTGTACCGAAATATATCATCAAAACATAAAATAATGTTATTATAGTTCTGGTAGAAAATTTAAATACTTTGTTTGTCCACATCAAAAATAATCCAGCAGGAAAGAAAACAATAAGTAAAAACACGATAAATCCTCTTGTTTCTGTTAACCTTTTTCTCTTCTTATGTTTCTTTGTATTAAATGCAGAAGAATCAGTTCTATAACCGTTATCAGACGTGTAATTATCAGCAGCATGACTATTTATTGTGTAGTAATTCGTTGTGTAGTTATACGTTGTACTGTTATCATCGGCATTGGTATTAATTGACTCGTTGTCTGTACTATAACGGTAATTACCTGCGGTATTGTTGTTTGTACCATAAGTATTGTTACCTGTGGTATCGTTGTTTGTACTATAAGTATTGTTACCTGTGATTTTGTTGTTCGTGGTAGTTGTAACCGGATGTGGAGCACCGCATTGAGGGCATTCTTCACCATCATATTCAAATCCACAATATTCGCATTTGTATGTCATTTGTCTCTCCTATGTATATAGTAATTACTATAAGTATAGGAAGCATGGTCATTTTTGTCAATAATAATGCGTTGTTAAAAAAATAGGCATAGCGAAAGCTATACCTATTTTCATTGAATCATGCATTTATGCACAAACTACCAGATCTCCTATATCGTCTTATCGGCTGCAGGAATCATTGACCATACAATTCTAATTCGTAAATTCTTGCAGCGCTATCGGTTGTTTGAGTTGGTGTTGTTATATAAAGTCTTACGTACCTGGCACTAAAGCTCGAAACACTTCTGTCAGTAATATTTGCGGTATTATTTGTAACGGTATCAACATCAGTCCAAGTCGAGCCATTACTGCTTGCCTGAAGTTTGAAATTTTTCGTATTCCAGGAAGTGGTTTCTCCGCCGGCTCCGGCATGTTTTACAACCCATCTGTTTATGTTATAGGCCGTACCTAAATCAACTGTCAGCCATTTGTCTCCACTTGCTGTTGAACACCATTTACTATTATTTGTAACGGATCCATCAACTGCTTTTGAGGGTGTCTCCCCTGTTACATATGAGTTTGCCGTGGCAGTTTTATTTAATGCTATATTTGTACTGGTTTGACCGCCGCTAAAAGCTGAGTTGATTGCATTAGCATAATCGGCCGTTTTATTCGGACTTGCAAGCTTCATCATATCATCATAAAGCCACATAAATCCGCCAGCTGAAGAACTCTTCCAATTAGTCAGCTTGGTATTTACTGAACTTGCAGAATCGCCGCCTGATGAATTATTGATACACCACAGACCAGGTATAACCTTCATTCCCATATAACCCATCCAAGTTGAAGGGCTATTTCCTGCTCCGCCTGCATAGCATTGCAGATATACTCTATCTACACTGGAACCCAATTGATTTTTTACACTTATCCAAAAGCTGCTGTTTGTATAGGGACAAAGTGTTACTTTATAGCCAAGTCCTACACACATCTGCCCAAAACTTACAGCTGATGCCACATCATAGCAGGACTCATCGTCAAAATCGATTGCATCAGCACCTGTGGCTTGCTTTAGAGCAGCAAAGTTTTTGTATAAAATCGAATTAGAACCCGTGCCCTGAGAAGCAATCAAGCTTTTTATATTCTCAAAGTCAGCACATCCCCATGCTCCCACACTAACTTCAATCCGTTTTACAGTGGTCGGAGCAGTTTTTAAAGAAGCCCACTGTGTTACCCAGGCTGAATTTCCAACATAGGAACCATTTGAGCAAACCAAGGAGTCATTTAGAACTAAATCTCCATTTGCATTCACATGGACGGACCATATAATTACAGTATTAAAACCGGATGCTTTCAAATCATTCATTACACTTTGCCCGCCCTGGTAAAAAGGTCCACCGCCAAAAATCGCCGATACACTCTCATCTGCTGCCGAAGCGGTAGGTCCAATCATGGATACCAATAATAGACATGTAATAATAAGACTTAATAACTTTCTTTTCATAGTAAAATTCCCCTCCTTAAGTTATAAATAGTTTAAACGTCTTTTGTAATCAGTCTAATCTCATAAGTTGGTTTTACTATTTCAGTAATCATATTATATGTATACAAGCATATCCATAAAATTATTACAATAATTGTACAACATATGGCTTCTAGTTATTCTTGTGTAACATTGAATTCCGCTGTTAACAGTATATTAGCCGAATTATTACCTACCATAACTTCAAATTTACCCTCTTCTACAACCCATTTAAAGCTTTTATTTAATACACGCAGCTGCTCATTTCCTAAAGTTAATGTAATAGTTTTCGTCTCGCCTTTCTTTAAATGAATACGTTTGAATCCTGCTAATTCCTTGTATGGACGCAAAACGCTGCTGTACTCGTCATGAATATAGAGCTGTGCCACCTCTTCGCCATCCAGGTCACCGATATTCGTAACGTCAAAAAGTACTTCAACTGTTTCATTTGCCTTAATTTCAGACTTTGATAATCTTATATTTGAGTACTTAAAATTCGTATAACTTAAACCATATCCAAAAGGATACAGAGGTAACCAATCCATTTCCACATATTTTGTTGCGCTAAACGGGCACCTGTTATAATGAACCGGCAACTGACCTACTGATTTTGGAAAGGACATAGGCAGTCTGCCTGCAGGATTAACCTCACCGAATATAACCTCAGCAATTGCCTTACCACCCTGCTCACCAACATGCCAGGCTTCAATTATAGCGGGTATATTATCATTTTCCCAGGTAATAGATAATGGTCTTCCATTTTGTAATACCAATACTATCGGAGTACCGGTTGCATAGATTGCTTTCACCAGGTCCAGTTGTTTACCTGGTAGATTCAAGTCAGCTCTGTCCAAATTTTCACCGCAGGTTTCTTCACTGTCCCCAACGGCTACAATAGCCACCTCTGCCGCTTTCGCTATACGAATAGCCTCCTCCATATTCAGGCGTCCGGTATTATATCCCAAGATAACTCTTGCACCTCTCTGGTCGTTTTTATATTCGATATTAATCTTATATTCTCTGCCTTGGATGAAATCAAAATCTACCATTTGGTTAGCATTCAATTCTTCCCAGCCATCAATTATTACTTCATCGTCAATCCATAATTTCATACTATCCATGGTACTAAGTCCTATACAGCCCTTAAAACTATGGTCTGTTACTAATGTTCCGCTCCAGCGTACTGCAAATCTATCTGCATTTACCCCGGGTGCCGGTTTTGAATAGATAAAGTTAAAGTTTATCATACAATCTGTTCTTGTACATACGGGGTCGCCGGAGAAATCAAGTTCATTATAATATTCGCCGGTCAAACCGCTTTTACCATTTCTGTCACGAAGCCAATTCTGTGGAATAGGTCTTATATCCGCATCTAAAATACTGCAGCCGGAGTTATAAGTAACAATCGTATCATCTGAAACCATTCCTTTAATTCCATCTAATAATGTAATTCCGCGGTCCACACTGCTTGCTGAGCTATAATCGCCAAATCTGCAAGCTGCCGCACTTGGACCAATAACTGCAATATTTTTAATGGACTCTTTAAGGGGTAATAAATTATTACTATTTTTAAGAAGACAGATTGATTTTTCCGCAACCTCTAATGCTATATTCTTATATTCCTGACAGTTTACAACCTTTTCACTTAAGGACTCATCGGTAAGCGGATTCTCAAACAGGCCAAGCATGAATTTTACCCTTAATACTCTGCTGCAGGAAAGATTAATCGTTTCTTCCGGAACTTCTCCGGTTTTAACAAAATCCATCAGAGTATTTTGATATTCTTCATGGGGATAATCATATAACTGCATGTCCACACCGGCCTCTATCCCCATTTTTATAGCTTCTCTGTCACTTTTAGCTGTATAATGGCAGGTATGCAGCATACGGATAGCTGTCATATCAGAACGTACAAACCCCTTCATCCCTAATTCGTCACGAAGCACTTTGGTAAGTAATTCTTTGTCTCCTGCAACCGCCACTCCATCGATGG
Organism: Anaerocolumna chitinilytica; assembly: GCF_014218355.1. NCBI lineage: Bacteria > Bacillati > Bacillota > Clostridia > Lachnospirales > Lachnospiraceae > Anaerocolumna > Anaerocolumna chitinilytica. The sequence goes on along the minus strand of NZ_AP023368.1, from coordinate 2,363,448 downwards.
TGTTGTAAGAGCACATCGTATTAAGAGCTCCGGCTCGAAAAGCAGCTTCAAATATCGGCAGGCAATAATTTGCATGGTCACGCCTTCCAAGCATTGCCGGACCACAGTTCAGTCCTCCGCTTGGTGCACCATATCCTGAAAAATGCTTTGGTTCCGATACAATGGCATTGTTTTGTGTCAAATCATCACCTTGCAAGCCTTTTACCATATCATAGGCAAACCTGGCCCCTAAATATGTATCTTCACCATAACCTTCTTCCACTCGTCCCCATCTCGGGTCTCTGGCTAAATCCAGTACCGGTGACCACCCCTCATGAACACCAACGCTTCGTGTTTCTGCAGCTATTGCTCTTCCCTGCTTATAGGCAAGCTCCGGTTCAAAGGTACCGGCTAAAGCAATCTGCTGTGGAAAAATAGTAGCTTCCGGCCAGACTAAGCCATGCAGCGTCTCTTCACTAAATAAGATTGGAATCCCAAGCCTTGTATTTCTAATATGGTATTCCTGTATTTGATTGTTGAGCTTAGCGGATGAATATCTGATTTGCAGGCAGCCGATGCCAGTCTCTCCATATAACTCCTTATATTTCTCACCATCAAAATTCGTTAATACTTTCATATCACCTAATAGCTCTGCTCCTGAATAAATATCAAGCTGACGCACTTTTTCTTCTAAGGTCATTCGATTTATCAAATCCGAAATACGTTCATCAATTGGTAGATTTTTATTCATAAAAGGATAATTTTTCAAATCTTCCCTCAGCATAATTTCACCTCATTTTCTCGTTTGTATAACAAGTTTATCTGTTTATTTCAACTATAAATTTATTTCTTTCTCCCGGGTAAATACTCTCCGAGTATTCAATTACAGAACCATCTTCCCCGTATCCGAAGGAAGAGATATAATGAATTGGAGAACCCTCACTGATTTCTAAAAGTTTACTGGTTTCTTTATTTGACAGCTTAGCTTCAATTTCCCTCACAGCTTTTTTAATGAATATATTATTTTCTTCTAAAACTTCATAAAGGGAACGCTTTTCAAAATCATAAAGCATTAGATTTGGGAATTTTTTAAAAGGGATATAAACGGTAGTGAGTAGAATAGGTTTATTATCCTGCTCCTCTTCACCATAGGCATAGCGAAGTCTTTTCAGCTTAATGATTTTTTCTCCCTCATCAACTCCAAGCTTCTCCAGCAGGATATCCGGACAAACTTTAATTGATATTTCTAATACTTTTGTTTCAGATATCAATCCTTTTTTGTTCATTTCACGGTTATAGCTCTCGATAAAACGGGTATTTTCCTGGATGATTTTTGGCTTGGTAACAAAAGTTCCCTTCCCCTTCTGCCTCTTTAAGTAACCTTTGGAAGCCAGGGTATTTAGCCCCTGTCTGACCGTTGGACGGCTAATATGAAACATATTGCTAAGCTCCATTTCTGTAGGGATGAAATCTCCTTCTTTCAGCTGATTGCTTTTAATAAGATCTAATATATAATTCTGCACCTTATAATATAAAGGTGTATTTGAATCGTACTCCATCTCTGGGAAAGCTCCTTTCTATATAAGATAAACCCAATTAAACATCCAGGAAAATTCAAAAGGGATACTTATAGTATTAATTTTTCTACTCTTCATCAATCATAAATGTCACAACACCGAAACCATTATCTTTCATTGTTTGAAAACTTTGCTCAGCATTAGTTGATTTCATGAGGTCAAGTGTATAACAGAACTCGGTGATACCTGAGAGGTCCATCTTAAAGTTCGTCTCCCATGTATTATTCATAATCCAGGAATACACATCCCTTTTATTATTCTCTTCCCTGTTATCACAAAGCAATATTGGGTGGTGTTTCAATTCCCCCATATAGATTAGCGGTGCATCCTTCGTTTGTATTAGGATAGTGTTTTCCTTTGATACATATGCCAGACCGTTATCCGTAAGATAATATTCCATACAAGTCCCCGGAATTTGGTCAATCCCCGGTCTCATAACGGCATCGCTTTTATCAATATATAATGCCCCATCAAGATTATCTAAGGTTAGCGGCAGATAGATACTCTCAATATCCGTTGATAAATTCTTAGCTATTTTATATTTAAATTCCAACTTTGGCAGAGTATTATAGAGCTTTATTACAACCGAACTGAAATAGGTACCTTCCAGTTCATAGACGAGCTCAATGGTAGTAAAAATAACACCATTCTCAATGATTTTAACCTCTGTCAAATCACCAATGTATTTCTTTGCATGAAGACCTCTTATGTTTCTTCCTAGAAGTCTTCTCTCTTCATAAGTATTTGTTCTAATCTTTGTGTTTTCATAGATTGGTGTAAAGAAGGTAGCGTCTCCTGTTTTCAGCATTTCAACCTTATCTGATTTATTATAGAAAGAAGTTACACCCTTCCCTATTTCATATGATATTTTAAAATATTCATTCTCTAGTTGGTAGGGTAATTTATAACTTGGATCGTAGTTGTTTACAATATCTTTTACTCTCTCCGCTCCAATATAAGCTACTCTTGAATTGATAGCTTCAATCTTGCCCAGAGCTTCTTCAAAACGATAAATTTTTTCTTCACCGGCTTCAAAGGAATCAATAAAACTGACAAGAACACCTCTTGGATGGGAAGACAATTGTGTAATCATTTCCTTCCCTGTGGTTTCACATACAACTTTTACCCCTGAATACTTCCCGGTTTCTATATAGAATTCAACAACTTTTTCACCTTTGCTCTCCGATACATTAATGGCCTTTACTTTTCCGTTCCGATCATAGTATCTGAGCTTATCTCCTCTGCTATGTGCTATACGGTTTAAGTTTTTTGCGGAGGCTTCATGAGCTTTTGAGGCGTAGCTTGTCTTTCTGATATCCAGATTCTGCACCATGGTATCATATGGATTTGTAATGGTAGCCGAATGACCCCAGGTATGCTCTGCATATAGCAGTAAGTTATCTTCTGCTTCTCTTATTAAATCTTTTTTACCTGCAATGCCATGGTTATCCAATCTTTCACATAAATGATACAGCCTTTGAGCTTCTTTATAATGTTTAACCGCATAAGGCGTGCTTCCCACACCATTGGCCCACCAATCATTTAAGTCTCCCCTGTAAACCGGCGCTCCTTGTACCTGCTCCTTGATTTTATCATACAATTCTTGAATTGTTACCATTTCCAATCGTATCTCATCGCCATAAATCTGATTAAACTCTGCAATCATCCTTATAATATCAGGATTAGGGGGAGCGTTATCGCTGAATACGCCCGATACACACGCAGGAATAAAGCTATAATCATAGCCATTTTCTTCACAGGAGGTCAAATAGGTAACTATATTATCCTTCAGAGTCTCAATCGGTGTTTTTTGAGCAAACCCCAAGAAATTGCCAAGATTATAGTGCTCTCCGTTAAAAACCAGAAGCCTTTTACCTGCTTTGTTTTCCCAAAAGTAAGGTTTTTGATTCTGATAAAGAGGATACATTCCATGGTGTGTATGAATGTTTGTAAAAAAGAACTCTATTCCGTTATCGATAAGTACATCAAGGGTTCCCAATGACACCCCGTTTACATCTGCATTCATGGCAGCCTTTACCGCAATTCCCTGGGCTTTAAAATGCTCAACCATTTCCCTGGTTCTTTTACTTAGTATCTCTTTATCCACTAAATCGTTAAAATTAAGATAAGTGGCTGATAAGCCGATATTATTTGTTTTAATCATGGAATAAAAATCTTGCTTCTCTTCTTCTGTTGCTTCCTCTAAGAATCTTTCCACACAGTAGTAAGTCTCACAGTTCCATTTGAAATCTTTATCGATTGTTCCGGTTTTGTGTCCTTCTTTTGCAGTTTTTACTGCTGTTCTTATATAGTCAACATGATTGTAAATTATTCTCTCCTGCAAATCGGTATAACCTATATCTGTATGAGAATGATGCAGGATATACACAGTCCATTTTCGATTTAACACAAATAAGCTTCCTCCTTAATTAATTTGAATTTGTAATTTTTTATTTTTTAATTGTGTAAATACAAAGTAAGATATGTATTTACATTTAAGGTATAAACACATTATATAATTATCTTTTTTTAATGTAAAGTTATTTATTTGTTCTTTTTCTGATTATGTAATTACTTGTTTAATCATTTAAATTTTGTTTGTAATTACATTTGCTTTTCAATAAATTTAAGTAACGACTGATTTCCACTATGAGATCTCCCAGGCACAAACCGTATTATTCTTTGAGTACAGATATTCTAGTAACAGATAGTATAGTTAGAAATTACATTTATTGCATTGAATCATTACGACTAATGGGTATACTTATATCAACAAGACTGTGACAGATTACTGTCACTGAGATTCTACTGCAATATTAATTTAGAGGAGGAGAAGCATTATGTCTGTTAAACCTTATAAAATCAAAGTATCCGATGAAGTTCTAAAGGATCTGAAGTATAGACTTTCTCATACCCGCTGGCCCGGTCAAATCGTAAATTCCGGTTGGGAGCGAGGTACGGAAGCCGGTTATTTTCAATCACTTCTTTCTTATTGGAGAGAGAATTTTGATTGGCGTAAACAAGAAGATGAATTAAACCATCTTTCTCAATTTCACTGTAATATTGAGGGTTCAGATATTCACTTCGTACATGAAAGGGGTAAAGGCACCAACCCTATGCCAATTATCCTTACTCATGGCTGGCCAGATAGCTTTCTACGTTACCAGAAGATCATACCTCTTCTTACTGATCCTGCTCGTTTCGGAGGTGACCCTAAGGATTCCTTTGATGTAATCGTTCCCTCATTGCCCGGATTTGGTTTCTCCACCTTGCCGCGTAATCGTAGTATTAACAATTTTCAGATTTCAGAACTCTGGGCTAAACTTATGACCGAGGAATTAGGTTATAAGAAATTTGCTGCCGTCGGCGGTGATGTAGGCTCTGGTGTCACCAGATACTTGGCATTTAATCATCCAGAGCTTTTAATTGGTATCCATCTAACAGACATCGGTATCCTAAGAAATCTTCTTTCTTCAAAGGATACTGCAAAGCTTACAGAAGAAGAATTACAATACAAAAGAAGTGCTCAGGACTGGATATCAAATGAAGGTGCTTATATGTCAATTCAATCTACCAAACCACAGACTCTTGCATATGGACTTTCTGACTCACCGGTTGGTCTGGCCAGTTGGATTATTGAAAAGTTTCATGGCTGGAGCGATTGCAACGGTGACCTCCAGCATAGTTATAACATGGATGAGCTGCTTACAAACATTATGATTTACTGGGTTTCTAATACCATTGGATCAGCAGCAGCGATTTATTATGAAAATACCCATTCTCTGCCACCCATGGGATATATTGAAGTCCCGACAGGTATTGCCCTTTTCCCGTCTGATGTATTACTGCCTCCGAAAAAATGGGCTGAGCAGAATCTAAATATTACCCATTGGGTTTTAATGCCTCGCGGCGGACATTTTGCAGCCATGGAAGAGCCGGAGCTTCTGGCAAAGGATATTCGTGAATTTTATAGACCCTTCAGAAATATATAGGTAGGTTATTATTGTATCACCTTGCAGGAGATGTATCGTAGACTTCTTATTTCTTTTATGCTATGATATAGTTCTTATTGAAAAAACAATTAATTTTAACTAACCAAGGTGAAAGTATGGAACATAAATACATTACAAACGATAATTTAAAGCAGATTCCTAAACTCCCGGGAATATATAAAATGTTGAACTCCCAAGGTGCTATTATTTATATTGGAAAAAGTAAATGCCTGCAAAAAAGAGTTCAATCCTATTTTGTTAAAACACCAAAGTGGGAAAAAGTTAATCGAATGGTACCCTTGATTAGAGATATTGAATATATTATTACCGATACCCATCTGGAAGCCCGTTTGTTAGAATGTTCCTTAATTAAAGAATTCAAACCCAGATTCAATGCCCAGATGAAAAATGACAGGAATTACTTTTTTATTAAAGTTGAGGATTATAATAAATATAATCCTCTAACTGTAATTGATGATAGAACAGAGCATTGTTTCGGACCATTCAGAAGTAAATATACGATAAGCGAATTTCTGGTTCATCTAAAAAATATTTATCCGATAACAAAAGACGGCGACCAATACAGATTTGAATATCATATATTCCCCATTACTCTGGAAAGGGAACTATTTGATCTCAATAAAACGGTGCTTTTTGAACTTCTTGAATCTGAAGACAATCTTCAATTAATGGTTAATACATTGCAGTCTAAATTAGAGGAAGCTGTTGAGTCTTATCGATTCGAAATGGCTGCTATCTACAGAGATATGATAGCCTGTTTTAAAATGATAAAAAACGGATTGAGCGGCTATAAAAATCTATCTTCACAAAGTATTCTGCTAAAGCTTCCGGTAGATAATGACCGATATAAACTGTTCTACATAAAAAATGGCAGTATCCTTCATAAAATGATTACAGACAAGGTTACAAACGAAATCCTGAAGAAATTTATCAATAGCAGTGAACAACTAATACCTTCTGTAAACAGTATTCAGGAGAATGAGAAAGAATGGATAGATTACCGGGATATTATATATTCGGAAATCTCTGCCTTACCCGAAGAAATGATTGTATTGCTGTAGTTATGTATAAAAAGGGCAAGACCGCTTTAAACGGTCTTGCCCTTTGATATTAATCATATAACTGCATAGTCATTCCTATTACACCTTTTTTATCATCGATCTCTAATTTGAAATACTTATCATAATCTGAGGAATAAGTATAAACCCAATATCCTAAATCATCCGATCTATAGGTGTCATCTGGTTTACCATAAGCTTTTACAACTTCTTTTAAAGTGCTTCCTTCCTTAATCCCGGCAGGTAAGGCAAAAGAAACAGGATTTTTTGCAAACCGATTGTTAATATTAATGGTCCATATTTTGCATTTCTTAATATCTTTTGCTTTCTTATCTGTATTGATGAATCCTACTGTAATATCAGAATCATATTTTGAATTCTCAAGACTTATCGTTCCGGTAATTTTATCACCGCTGTTCATGGTATAACTGTCATGACCATAATCTGATAAGTCAAAATCCCAGCCATTATCTTTTATCTGTTTGAAATCAAAGAACAAGGTATATTTTTCATTGTTCATTTTAAACTCAAGGTCTTTCCAATCAGCTGATAACTTTTGACTTCCTTGTACTTTAACTTTACATGTATATTTTTTGCTGTCAACCTTAGCAGTAACAACAGCTGAGCCATTGGATACAGCAGTTACTTTACCGCTTTTTGAGACCGTTGCGACATCTTCATTACTGCTTGACCAGCTTACTGTGCTTGAAGTTCCGGTTATTTTAAGGGTTTGAGACTTCCCTACACTCAAAGTCAAAGTTGTATTGCTGATTTTAACAGTTGCTGCTTCTGTTTGTTGCCCGTAAATAAGAGTACAGGAGGCAATAATCGTGATGCATAAAAGAATGCTGGTTAATAGTTTTAATGTTTTTTTCATAGACTTTCTCCTCTGTAATTATAATAAAATAGAAATCATAGTATTATTATTCCTTTTATACCATAATATCCCTGTAAATATTATACCTATTCATACATAAGATGTAAATCATTATTTGTATTAATTTGTAGAAAAAAACACTTTTTAAATTATACTCTCTACTATATATTCAACCCGATGTTAAGTTCAATCTTTCCCTGATCTGATTCAAAATCAATGGCGATAGTTTCAAAGCAGTTAATTTCAGCATTTTCTGTAATTACTCTAGGTGGATTAATCCTTGTCGCTAATCCAAAAGAAGAAATTTTTGTCGCGGAAGCCCCTGCTATCATACTGGATAATTCTCCTATTGCACTTTTGGCCATATCATCGATGGATGTAATACTCATGCCCATCATCATTATTGAGACTAATCTTTTAGCAGTCTCGATAGGCATAGAAAGAGCGATATCCCCTTGAACTGCTCCTTGAAAACAAATTATTGTAGATAACTCTGAATTCAAGAACATTTTGCTTTTCTTTTGAATATTACACCTTTTGATGTCATGTACCCCAAATTGTTCTAAAGTAGCAATGAAAGTTTCTAATATCGTATTAATATACTTAACGTCCATAACTTTTAAAATCTCCTTCTAGCATGACGCATCTATAAAGTATGAACGGTCAATTATTCGCAAAATATCCCTTTCTTTGATTAAAATCATCAATCAGCTGTAAGATTTTTATTTTTTGATACATTAAATACTGCAGTTCTTCATTACTTGATGTATTTTGTTCAATTCTTGAATCAATATTATCTAATACGATATGTAAGTCATTGATTGTCTGTTCACTCATAATATAATTCTCCTCTTCATTGTTTATGTAATAGGTTTCGACATTTCAGAAGAATAATATTACCGCTTTCAGACTATAGACCTATGAAGATAGGATAAAAGAACTAGGGATAAATAGCCCAAATATTTGCCTCATATGGCCTCAGAAAGGACAATCTGTCCTTCGAGGACAGGATGTCCTCGGTATAATTAGATAACAAAAGCCTGCCTTTTGGATGTTTTGTACGCTTTTTATTGGTGGTACTTAGGTTTATCTCAATATACAGAGCTTCGTTTTCGTCTTTACGATAGTAGGTAAACAGGTCTTTCACTTTTTTATTGCTAACAATTACATTTCCATAATAAATAACCTTATACTCCTTGCGCAATGCAATCAGCTTCTGAAAAAAGCGAAGGATGGAGTTCTCATCTTGAAGCTGCAGCTTAGCATTGCAGCTTTTATAATCCTCATCCATCATAATCCATGGCTTCACCGTAGAAAAGCCTGCATACTGTTCACCACTCCATTGCATTGGTGTCCTGGCATGGTCCCTTGAACCGGTTAAAATCTTAGAAAAAGCCTCTTCTTCTTTCATGGTATTGCATAACTCATCATATAGATTCAACGACTCCACATCCCGAATCTCCGAGATGGTTTTAAAACATTGATTTATCATTCCAAGCTCCTGCCCCTGGTAAATAAAAGGCGTACCTCGTAGTGTAAGCTGTATTACAGCTAAAAGTTTCCCCAGGACATACCGATACTTTTGATTTGCATTTATTTTAGAAATCATCCGAGGGTTATCATGATTTTCATAAAAGAGTGAAGGCTGGCAATGATTACCGTAATTCTCCATCCAGTTGACCATACAGCTTTTCAGGTAATTAAGGTCATATTGATAATCATCATAACGTGTATGCCCGGGTGTTTCCAGATGGTCAAAGGAGAACACCATATCAAGTTCCTTACGGTAATCAGCAGTCAGCAGTTTACTCATTTCCATCCCAGCTCCCGGAGTTTCGCCAACCGAAAAAGCATTATACGGCATAAACACCTTCTCCTTCAATTCATGCAAATAATCATGAAGACTAGGTCCATAAAAATAATGTTCCACACCATAATATCCCATTAGCTTACCGATGCTTTTATTTCCATCCGGCAATCCTTTACGCTTAGAGATATAATTAATTACATCCAGCCGAAAACCATCTACCCCCTTCTCCAGCCACCATTTTACCATGTCATGAATCTCATGACGCAGAGCTTCATTTTCCCAATTTAAATCCATCTGCTTCTTAGAAAATAAATGTAACGCATATTGATTCCGCTCTTCTACATAGTTCCATGCACTGCCGCTGAAAAATGATGTCCAATTGTTAGGTTGAGGTTTGAAAATATAATAATCACCATACTTGGAATCCGGTTCGTGAATAGCCTGCTGATACCACTTATGCTCATCTGAGGTATGGTTGACCACAAGATCCATAATAAGTCTCATGCCACGGTTATGAATCTCCGTTAATAATTTATCAAAATCCTCCATTGTTCCAAAGTCAGACATGATTTTATGATAATCTCTTATGTCGTAGCCATTATCATCATTGGGAGAATCATAAATCGGTGAAAGCCAGATAGCATCAATACCCAATTCCTTTATGTAGTCCAATTTACTTATGATACCCTGCAAATCACCAATTCCATCTCCATTGCTATCTTTAAAACTTCTAGGATAAATCTGATAGAAAACAGCTTCCTTCCACCATTCTCTGGGAATTATCTCGTCCGTGCTCCTTACTGTTTCATCTTCCGTATTCAAAAGTGTAAGCAAAGTATCCACAAATCCTTCATCCAATTGATTTTTTAACAGCTTCGGTAAAACCATTATTTTGAGATTTCCAACAATAGGATTCGTAACTGCCTTTCTATTTATATTCATTTGTAAGAGCATTCGATTAATGATATCCCGTCCAATGGGATTAGCGTATACATCTTTGATGCGGCTTTTTTTCGTCAGCATAGAATCTCACTCCTATTCGTAATTTATTTACCATCAGCCAATACCATGATAATCTTATCAGCTATCCGCTTTATGTAAATTATACCATAGAATCTTATATATGGAAATTTTATCCTGTATTCTAACCTCTCTCTCACTAACCGTCCCCTTAGGGTACATTGTTCGAAGATTTTTTATGAAGGGTTTGCTATTATTCCCTGAATTTGATATCATGTAACTGGTAAGAATATTCAAAAGTACAAGCTTAGCAGACGCTTTTGATTATATAAAAATAGCTAATTAAAAGGTGGAATCAATAATGGATAATCAAGAGCAAAAACATCAGCGCCGTCCCAGGTATAAAGGTACCCATCCGAAAGCCTTTAAAGATAAATATAAGGAATTACAACCGGAGTTATATGCTGATACAGTAGCAAAGGTTATACAAAAGGGCAATACACCTGCAGGTATGCATCGTTCCATATGCGTTAATGAAATATTGGAAATTTTACAAATCACCCCCGGGCAAACCGGATTAGATGCAACCTTAGGTTATGGCGGTCATACCTTAGAGATGCTTAAATGCTTGAACTCCAAAGGACATTTATACGCAACTGATGTGGATTCGATAGAATTGCCGCGTACAAGAGAACGTTTAGAGCTCTTAGGATATGGACCTGAAATTTTAACGATCAAACAGACTAACTTTTCAAATATAGATCAAATCACCTCGGAATCCGGACCATTGAATTTTGTATTGGCAGATTTAGGTGTCTCTTCTATGCAAATAGACAATCCTGAAAGAGGATTTTCTTTTAAGACGGAGGGGCCATTAGATTTAAGGCTAAATCCTTCCAAGGGCATCTCTGCTGCAGAACGGCTTAAAACCATCTCACAGGATGAATTACATGGAATGCTGCTAGAAAATGCAGACGAACCGCATTCCGCAGAAATAGCTCGTGCCATTATATCAGCAACAAAAAAAGGAGTGGCCATTACAACAACAAGTCAGCTTCAGCAAATCATCAAAGATGCGCTGAAATTTATACCAGAAAAGGATAGAAATGAGGAAATTAAAAAATCCTGTCAGAGATGCTTTCAGGCATTGCGAATTGATGTTAATAAAGAATTTGAAGTATTATATGAATTTTTAGAAAAACTTCCTGCTGCCTTGGCTGAAGGAGGACGTGTTGCAATCCTGACCTTTCATTCCGGTGAAGATCGTCTTGTTAAAAAATCTTTTCAGCATTTCTATCGTGAAGGCCTCTACAAAGAAATTGCTACAGAAGCTATACGGCCATCAGCCGCCGAATGTAATTCCAATAGTCGTGCCCGGTGTGCTAAATTACGTTGGGCGATAAAGGCTTAATCACCTATTTCTGCTCAAAATAATCCCCTTCCTCGAGATCTGTGAGCAGAGAAACATGCACTGGCTTCCAGTTCAGAAGTTCTTGCGTCTCTGCACTGGACCTTGGGATATCAAGAGCCGCAATGGGCCCTAGAAAACCAAAGTGGGATTCTGCCTCCTCACGTGAAATGCTGACTAAGGGCAGGTTTAACCTGCGGCTGATTATATTAGCGATATCATAAAAAGGTATCCCCTCATCTCCAACTCCATCCAGCTTAGATCCTGCCGGAGCAGACTCTAATGCCAGGCGGAAAAGGTGTGCCGCATCAAGACGATGTATCGCAGGCCAGCGGTTGGCTCCATCACCGATATAGGCAGAGAACCCTTTTTCTCGAGCAATACTGATTAACCTCGGAACAAATCCCTTATCTCCATCACCATGCACTGACGTAGAAAGTGATACAACCGATGCCCGTACACCACGCTTAGCAAGAGCCAGAGTTGCATTATCAGATAATGTACTATTAGCATGCGCAGTAGTTAAAAACGGCTTGCCGGTGCCCTCAAGTACTTCTCCTATTGCTTCAATTGCATGTAAATCCGTATTTAGTGAACCGCCAAAGTCCGAGAAATCATGCTTAAATGCCAAGTGAATAACACCATCAGCCATTGCGGCACCACTTCGAAGGCTATCCGGATCATCAAGTGCGCCAAAGTGTGCTTTAGCTCCGGCTTCCCTTAATTTTGATGCCCCTTTCTCTGAGCGTGTTAAACCAATGACTTGATGTCCAGCACCAAGGAGTTCTCGTACAACTTCAGAACCGATATAACCAGTTGCTCCTGTTACAAAGACAAGCATATTAAATCCTCCTTAAAAGATTATTAGCTGACATTTAGCCCCCCAGGTTATTTAGGATAGGCTTTAAATCATTTCGATTACTTGTTACATGTTTTTTATTTGGTTTATGTTTATTAATTAGTTACATGTTTGTTATTTTGTAACTTGTAATATAATGATAATATCATATTGAGTTACATATTACAATATAAATATTTTGTAACCAGTATAAATATTTAATTACAAGTAAATGCATCATTACAGTTAACCGCTTATAATTTAAATTCTGAAAAAAATAAGCCCTTAACCATCCTATATGGAAGGTCAGGGGCTAGTTTACTTAACATATTATTTATCTGTTCTATTAGGATTTTTAAGTCCTCTTATCAGAAGATCTACTACTGATTCAATATTTTGTTTTCGATTAGAATCATCGAAGGAATTTGGATGAATAAATACGCTGGTTGCAAGATAGACTGTTTTCGCTGCCTGATCAGGATTTTCTTCAAAAAATATACCCTCAGCAATTCCTTGAACTATAATATCTTTAATACAATTAGTTCCCTCTTCCACACTTTTCTCTATAACATCCCTTGAGCTTTGTGCTAATTTAAGATAGTTAGCAAACATTTCCGGGTCATTAACAGCACTGCGGCGTTTTGCTTCGGCAAAGTCCTCTAAAAGATGAAAGAGTTTTATATCTGCTGGTTTATCTTCTTTTATTATTTCATTTGAAGCAGCATGAAGATTTGAAAGCCAGCGTTCGGTCACCGCATTCCATAGAACGTTTTTACCATTATAATATCTGTAAAGAGCAGCATGGCTAACATTTAAAGATTTTGCAACGTCAGAAATATTTGCTTTTTCAGGTCCGAAACGTCGAATAACCTCTTCTGTTGCATTAAGTATCACTTCTTTATCTAACGAGATCTTGTCCAAAATCATCACCTCTCGTACTAAACTTAGTAATTTGTTTAATAATTATATCACTGTTAGTTTTAAGTTTCAAGTTATGTAAATTGTCATTATTAACCCCAAGATTAAATGAAGCCAAAAACTCCGCTAACAAGATAAAAAAGTATTAAAAAACTGCTTAAATACCCGGGCTACTTAGAAGCCCTCCATAGTGTTTAAGCAGTTTTTTCAACTTAATTCATTTCATCGCTTTACTAATATTTCACGTTTTATTAATATTTCGCGTTTTATTAAATTGCATTATGGCAAAAAGCTACAATACTACAAATGGGGATTTCACATACTGAACCAACCGAACGCCTTCTGTCACGATCTCTGTCATGATCTCTGTCACGATCTCTATCACAGTCTCTGTTATAATCTCTGTTATAATCTCTATTATAATCTCTGTTATAATCTCTGTCGCCTTCTCTGCCGCGACATCCATAATTATCGTTATCATTAAAGTCAGCGCTAAAAGAATTTTCTAGAGGACAAGCGGGAGCAAATCCCTGTCTTGAGTCAATGCGGATGGTATCACAATTAACGGAAAGAAGTACACCTGTAAAACCACTTCCAGAAACACCGCCGCTAGTTGTAAATACAATAACCGTCTGCCCAATAAAACGACAGAGGTGTCTGGTAAAACTTTGATCATTGTTAAATCCATCAAAATTATTGAATGACATAAAAACCTCCTTCTATTCTATAAGATTAAATTGCATTGTGGCAGAAAGCTGCAATCTTGTCGATCGGGATATCACATACTGAACCTAAACTGAAGGGTTCATGACGGCGATTATCATTATCTAAATCTCTGCAGCAAGAGCTATTGGGACCACCGATAGGATTAGCCGGTGAAGAACCCGTATCCGTTACCAATTGTACAAAATCATTGTTTATTCCAAAGAGTACACCTGTGAATCCACATCCGGAAACACCGCCGCTTTTCGTAAATATTGTTACTGTTTCTCCGACAAATCTGCAAAGACTTTGAACTAAGGATTGGTTTGAATTAAAACCTCCGCATACCATATGATTTGATTTCCTCCTTTTGATATTTTAGGTCTTTCGATTGTAAATCGTTATCAACCATACTTTATAATATGGTCTTGTGCAGATATTGTGACATTTTTTAATTCGAAAATACAAATTTTTTTGAAATTTCCTGTCAGTTTGGCAAAAACATTGTCTTTAAAGTTCGTTTTACAGATACTAGTCCATTTCCTACGATATATTTATAACAGTCTACCATTTACTCAAGGGTATAATGGGACATTGCGAAAAATAATGTTCCCTTATCGAGCAATTAGAAGGCTATGAAATAAAAGGTTCAAAATCTCATTTTTATCATGAATAAGAAATACAAGACCCCAGGTAATCCAATAATCACAGATAATATTGTGATTAAAATACATACTTTTTTCTCTTTTCCTAATATAGATAATAAAAATTTATACCCTATAACACCTATGAAGCCGCCCAGAGTGTTTAGAATAATATCATCAATATCCGACACACCAATACCGAAAAGTCCTTGAATGATTTCGACAATTATACTTGCAATCAATATAAATAAAAGATTAACAAATACCCTTTTATCTCTTTTAAATAACGGCAAATATATACCAAGAGGAATAAAAATAGCAATATTTCCGGCTACATTGACAAAAGCAAATCTTCTTACAGTATCAGAGCTGCCGGAAATATAGGCAAGAATACTACGAAAAGGAACTAGATTAATTGACCTAACTACTGTTCGCTCATTATGAAACAGTTCCGTTAGGGAGACTCTTGATAAAAACAATATTTTAATTAACAAAAAGATATAAGTAATGAATATACTGTATAACAACGCTGTTATAATTCGTTCTCTTTTCTCCATAATTCCTCCGATTAATTCCTGCTAATTTGATGCTTGTACTGCGTATGAAGATCTTCCTATTCTCCCATACTGTTGTATACTGTTAATGCATCAGTTATATTATATTGTTCAGAATGATGATTCCCTTTCGCCCCGGCTGAAATAAAAATATATTCCTGTTTATCCACTCTAGCGAGACTGGCAAGGCATAAGCCGGCTTCAGTTGTATACCCTGTCTTTCCCCCCAAAATTTCTCCATCGTTAATATTCTTGTCATTTAGCTTTTCAAACATAGTGCTATAGAAAGTCATTCCGCCCGGGTGTTTATTGGTTGGTGATGTAGAATGACGAGAGGATGTAAAAATCTCTCTAAAGGTATTATTATGCAAAGCATAGCTTAGGAGTAAAGACAGATCTTTCACTGTGGTATAATGGTTTTCATCCTGAAGTCCGGTGGTATTTTCAAAATGTGTAGCTTTCATGCCAAGATCAGCTGCCTTCTGGTTCATCCTATTTACAAACTCCTGCTCAGACCCCGCAATATGGTCAGCAATACCAATACAGCACTCCGCACCACTAGGCAGCAGTATCCCGTATAACAGATCGATTGCCATAACCTTTTCACCTGGTTGAAAACCAGCCATTGAAGCACCAGCCTCATAAAGTCCCTGAAATGTAGCATTTGTCAGCTTGATTTCTTCTTTCAGATCAGGCAAATTTTCTATAGCAACAATAGCTGTCATCATTTTAGTCAAAGAGGCAGGATAGATTTTCTCTTCGCTATTTTTCTGCATTATGGTAGTTTGATCTGATAACCGGATCAGTATAGCATTAGGACTATTCAACCTATCAAGAGACAGGGAATCAAAAGAAGGATGTTTTGTGTCTGTGGCTGGAGACGAGGTTGTCCTGGTATCCGATATATTAGGTTTGGCTTCTAAGGCGCTATACGAGGTGGTGTCATTGTCATATTCTTTCTTAGCACTTTCATGATTCCCTGGAATAATCGCTGTATTATTAATGACCGCAGCAATCCCTGCCATCATTATAAGTATTATAAATACTCTTATTTTTACTTTTTTCTTTTTTCTTCTTCCTATCATAAAAACAACTCCTTATTCTGTGATGAACTAATTTAATCACACAATAAGGAGTTATATTGGAATTCCAACTTATGAACTTCTTAAGATTATCTTATAACGGTATTTTTACAATAAATACCGTAGTTTCTGTGCTGCTTTCAACAGAGATTGTTCCGTCGTGAGCTGTTATTATTTCTTGCGCAATTGCCAAACCCAGCCCTGTTCCTCCTGCATTTGTGGAACGGGCAGAATCTAAACGGTAAAATTTTTCGAATATTGTTTCAAGTTTTGCTTTTGGAATTGGATTTCCCTGATTCGTAAAGGTTATAACCATATCCTTGTCCTGCTGTTTAGCGGAAATGTTAATGATACTGTTTTCATAACTATAGGCAACTGCATTTTTCAGAATGTTATTAAACACTCGAGCTAGTTTATCTGCATCTCCATTTATATTTAATCCGTAAGGTACATTGACAATCACCTGTTTTCCCTGTGGTGTCAGCATTGGAAAGAATTCATCTGCCATCTGCTGAAGCATTAACTGTAAATTGACCTGTTCTTTATTTAAAACAATTATTTGCAGATTAAATCTTGTAATTTCAAAAAACTCATTTATAAGCTGTTCCAGCCGATAGGCTTTTTCCAAGGTAATTCCGACATACTTAGCCTTCTGTTCAGGCGGCATATCAGGAGCTTCATCCAGCAGACTTAAATATCCTATTACAGAAGTAAGAGGTGTCTTAATATCATGGGCTAAGTAAACTACTAAATCATTCTTACGTTGTTCGGCTTCAAGAGCTGCCTTCTTTTGTTTTTCCAAGTTACTTTTTATCTGATACAGTTTATTTTCCATGAACTCCAATTCAGGTGATAAAATAATATCTTCCTTTGATTCTTCAGCAAGCCTATCCATTCCGGCACTTATTTCATCAAAATATTTTGTGAACCAAGAAACAGAAATTTTAAGAAAAATTACTAAGACTATGAGAATCACAATAAGTGTTATCGTTTCTATATTATTAATAAAAATAAAATGGGTAATCGTTAAAGCAGTTCTGTTTGACATATGAAATACATTTATAAAAAAGCTAGTAATAAGATCTCCAAAATCAAAGAAATCTTTTATCATAAAACGCAGGAGGATAACGGTTACTGTGACGGTGAGAATCGTAAGCAACATTCGAGCATATATTTTCTGTTCTATTTTTACATAATCATTCTTCTTACTTTTCAATTTTATAGCCCACCCCCCATACAGTTTTGATATATTTAGGGCGTTCTGCACTATCATGCATTTTTTCTCTTAAATGTCTAATATGGACCATAACCGTATTATTACAGTTCGTAAAATATTTATCCCCCCAGACCTCGTGGAACAAATCTTCCGAGCTGACCACCCGACCCCGTCTGGAACAGAGGAGCCAAAGAATAGAAAACTCTGTAGGAGTAAGGGACAGTTTTTTCTCGTTCAACGTACATTCATGGGTATCCATATCCAACACCAAGCCGGAAAAGGCAATTAAGTTATCTTCTTTTTCTGGACCCGAAGAATTATATTTCGTAAATCTGCGAAGCTGTGCCTTCACACGTGCAATAAGTTCCAAAGGGCGAAAGGGCTTGGTGATATAGTCATCAGCACCTAGTGTCAGCCCCGTAATCTTATCGATTTCTTCTTCCTTAGCCGTCACCATGATAACCGGAAATTTATGTCTCTCTCTTATCTTCTGACAGAGTGTAAAACCATCAATATCCGGCAGCATGACATCAAGTATGGCAAGCTCCAGCTGTTCCGACTGGGCACACAAAAGTGCGTCATGACCATTATAGAATTTAAATATTTTAAATCCTTCATTTTCCAGATAAACTTCAATTAGATCTGCTATAGACTGCTCATCGTCAACAATCATAATATTAATACTCATATGTTTTATCCCTTCCTCCTGCTTAAGCACTCATTGATATACTACTGCAAAACAAAAAACTATGTCCTTGGATTGTCTTATGAAAACCTTAAGGTTTTATTAATATCCGTTTCTATTTAGTTATCTGTAATAAGAAAACAGGACAGTATCTATAATGATGATACTGTCCTGCATATTGTTTTCCTCCTTCGGAAGAAATTAGCAGATAAGCTCTTAAGTTTTAATGCTTTTCTTTTTTACGGCTCCACGCCCCAGACCAGACTTCCAGCCAGATAACCTGTGGCTTTACTCCAGTCTATATAGCTGGAACTGCTTCCTTCAAAGGAATAATCCCCTGTCTGTGTGTAGTTAGACCAGTCTGCCTTTGAGAATCTGGCCTGAACTTCTATGGCCTGCCCTGCTGCTAAAGTACCTGCAGCGGCAGTAAACCCTACTTCCAGATAATTATCCGCTCCTGTCTTTGCAGATGGCATCTTTACAAAAGTTCCTGTTACATTTGCCGAACCCGCACTTGACCAGTCACACCAAAAATTCTGAGCCTTCTCCCCATCAATGGTATAGTAATAACGCAGCTTAACATCTGACAGGTTAATAGCTGTCGTTCCTGTATTATACAATTTAAATCTTGGTGCAATGCCATTAGTGGCGGCAGATACATTTCCGTTAAACATCTGAACCTTAATATTACCGGTTACTACGATAGAACTATCAATGATTGTTACGGTAAGTACCGGGTCATTACCCTTATTAAAATCAAAACTCAACTCTAATTTTCCCACAGCTTTTGCAGCAAGATAGGTTTTAAGAATTGTTATTGTATTACCGGACACCGTATAATCAGTACCTTGGGTCAGTGCTGTACTTCCGTTTTTTATACCAACAAAGGTATTCCCATTTAATGTTACTGTTACAGGAATATCCTGCTGATTACCTGTACTCTTATCAAACTGAGCCTGTGTGACAGATATGGTTCCGCTCGGTGCGGAATCTGTCACTGTAACAGTAAGTACAGGATCAATACCGGCGCTGAAATCAAAGGTGAGTTTTGCTGTGCCTGTTGCAAGGCTTGACAGATAGGAAGAAGCTAGTTTTATGGTATTACCGTTTACAATATAATCCGTTCCGCTTACCAAAGCTGCAGTGCCGTTTTTAATGCTATTTAGGGTATTTCCATTATAATTCACAGCAACCGAGAGATCAGCAGGTGCATATTTATCAAAGGCAGCTGTAACAGGATTGATGGAAGAACTGCTGGCAGCATTTCCCGGCTCGTTGCCAAATACCTTTACCCCAGTATCGTATACCGGAATGTAATTTGTTTTAACAACACTTCCGGAGGATACACCACTTAAATCAGCAAAGGAATAGTCATTGGTATTATCCCAGAAGGTTGTGTTCATTGGTCCGGAAATACGGAACTGGATTTCTTTCTTGTAAGCGGATTGTCCGCCGGGATAAATTTTTGTTCCTGTAAAATCCACATTTACATAATAAATATTCTTAGCTGCATCCCAAGGCAGGAGCTGAGATACGGTTGCACCTGAATTGTAATTGGTAGTTACGGTCAGATTACTTGCCGTATAACCTGCCTTGACTGCCTCGGTAATGTCTATGAAATACTTAAAGGATAATTTATCTCCCAGCCTGGCAGGCCAGCCAGACTGGTTGTTTAACAATGCTTTAATTTCAATGAAATTACTGCCTGAAGCATTGATGCCGGCTTCTACGAAGAATTCATCGTTGGTAATTGGTTCAATTGCTTTTAAATTGGCAATCGGTGTACCGCCGTATTCTCCGTATAATTTAGCCAGTGCTCCTACAAAACCTGCATTATAGTCACAGGCAACTTCATTATTGGTATAGTTGCTGATTGTATCCGTATAACCATCATCCTGACCAGGTCCTCCGACCAAGGCTCCATAGATAGTATGTCTGTGATTAGCAGGAGTTGTCTGGCTGTCAGCCCAGGAACTGTGTGCCGTTCTGTGATGCGGATGTACCGGTGGATTTGTACCAAAGCCCACTTCGTAACTGCGGCCTGAACTACCTAATGCATAATCCACCTGTTGCTTTGCAAAGGCTTTATATGCAGCTGATTTTGCTGCGCTGCAGCCGGACCAGTCAGCATATACACTTGCTAGAAAAGCAGTTGTAGTAGCATACCTTAAGGCTCCCCAGGAATCCAGCCAAGCCAGACCTTTCGGGGTATAGGTAATACGGCTTCCATTATATCCGGTGCTCCAGTAATCCAGATGCATTTCTGTGCTGGTCTTATATATCTGCTTGCCGGTTATTTTGGCTAGCAGCAGAGCTGCTCCGTAATGTACATCATCCCAATTCTGAGCCCATTTATAAGAAATCGTAGTAGATTGAGGCTCTGTACCCCAATTTGGAACATAGGACTCTGCCTTATTCAGGTATGTGCTGTCCCCGGATGCCATATAAATCCATACAGCTGCCCAGGACAACTCATCATAAAATCCACTATAGGAAGTATAGAAACCACTTGCAGCCGTATAACCGCTGTCACTCTTTGTAGTATCTGCAAAGGAAAACAGTTCCTTTGCATGTTTTAAGCAAGTTGCCGCATAAGCCGGATCACTTTCAGCAAATACGGCTGCTGCTGCCGCCAATGCTGCCGCCGCTTCTGCAGATACTGTAGAACCGGGACTGGTCAGATCCACCTTATAAGAAGGTCTGGCCATTTGCATCACTTCTGCCGGTCCCCACCAGGAGTGATCTGTGTTGCCATTGCCAACCTGATAATAGAAGACATTGGCTGACGGATGGCATTTGATAAGATAATCTGTTACCCACTTAATTTGCTTTAACAGGTAGTCTAACTGCCCGCTTTTATTTAATGCTTCCCTTGATTCATAGACACTCCAGGCAAGCATGGCGGCTGAATACGACATAGGCAGGTTGAATTTTACATGATCACCGGCATCATACCATCCACCGGTCAAATCCAGACCCACATCAGCACCGTCAGTCAAGCCGGAATCCCCTCTCCAGTTGTTGCGGATATCACTTGGCAGATCACCGGATTGTTGGAATTCATAGAACATAATTGCTTTTTGTAATGCTTCCCCATAATTATAATTTGTATCAGCTTTCGCAGTCTGCAGATATAATCCGGATGTCAGTAAACACACTGTCATAATAAGACTAATCACTTTACGCATACCAAAACCTCCTTCTTATGGACAACGCATCCAGAAAGACCAGGTAATTGATTTAGCAGAATAGCAAATCCATATCTCCCCAATTTTACAATGGATACGCTGACTCAATATAAGTTACCCTCAATTTTTATTGAATTTTTACCGTTATCTCATGGATACTCTTCATCCATACAGATTTCGTTCAGATTCATCGGTCTGTGTATAATTCGTCCGGTCATTTTTTAATAGAACTTACTTGTACCCTCATAGCTTGTCCTGCTGCCAGATTTAAAACTCACTCTGGTCATACATTCTATAACCTCCTTATAGTTTTATCTAACAATTAATTCAACAGCCGGCCCTGACCTGTGTAACACCCCTCACCTACTCCTTTCTCTACATATTGCAGGTGGATTTACGGCTGCTTGAAATAATTGAAAGCCCCTCTGAGAATTCTTACTCCTTTCTCGTTCCTATTCCTTGGCCTTACTCCCCAGTATCCAATGAATATATAATGTCGTTCTATTATTTATATAGATACTAAATTTTCGTAATTAATCACAAAATATTTTCCATATATAAATATTTTATGGAACTATTTAACATAAAAATAACATATATCTTTCATTAAGTCAATTAAAATAGTTAATATTTTACATATGTGAATCATCTTATTATATCGAAATTTTTCGTTGTTACTGCGATAGTCATCAACATTTAAACAAGTAACATTCTTTCTTTCGTTGTGTTTCTATATTATCGTGTATTGAGCTGCCATACTCAACCATAATTGGGGATACCATTGCATAATACTCCAAATACCAACACCGTACAAATTAAACTCCGGTACCAGTTTTAAAAATACCTCATAACTTCTAACATCCCAGAAACGTACAAGGTATTCATCTCCCGAATAGAAATAAAAAGAGACAGAATTAGTTAATGGGTCATAAGAAATCTGTGCATTGTTCTGTGCCGCCAGCTCAAGAGCAGCCTTATAACTGATAGCCCTGCCCTGGGACGCTCCGGCAATAAAGGGTAATTGATAGATATAACCTTGCATAGGTAAACCAAAAGATACCATATCCGAAGGTACCATTTTCGTAAAATCACCTATTACTCTCCGATAATTCTCTGTGCATAGAGTTCCAAGCGACAATCGATCGGAGTATCCGAATTCGTATACTATCAGCGTAATTCCTGACAGACCGCTTGTCATAAACTTGTAGTCAAAACCAAAAATTGGATTTTCAAAAGTATCCATTACTTTATAACCGGCTGAATTTATACAATCCAGCATTTTTGTGGCATGTCTCCGATAATTTTCTCTGTATCTGGGATGGATATAAGGTGTATGAAAGCTCACTCCGCTGTACCCTTTGGTTTTCAGGGTATGAAGTATTTGACTGATAAACCTGTCTTCAATTGCTATGTCAGATATGATAGCATCGACCACCGCCATAGCTTCGTCATTATTATGAGAAGCCGGAATAATCATCATTATGGGTTCTGTTCCATAAGCCTTTGCAAGTTTAATAATTTCATCGTCATCCAATTCACTTAAATCACCGGTGGCCGATACCGTATAACTGTAAACAGTGAGATAAGACAGATAAGGTAATGTCCTTAACAGGGTTTTTGTATCAATAAAAGGATATGCAAAGCCGTTAGTTGCGATTGTATGTCCTTTTTCTCCGCGAAAACTGATAACTATTTCATCTCCGGAATAGAGGGCTTGCTTCTCCGACAATTCCGGATTATACCTGAGAAGTTCAATTGGTTTCGTACCAAAAGCATCTGCAATCTGTACTAAAGTATCTCCTTCTTTCACAGTATAAGTTATTTCAGGTATAAGTATAATCAAGGCTTCTCCTACTACCAATGAGTCCTCTTCTGTCAAGTTATTATATATTTTTAGTTTTTTAACTGAAATACCATAAGAATCTGCTATGGAGAGTATAGTCTCTCCAGGTTTTACAATATGAATAATCATTACTGCTCCCGAAGGGTTTTGTTCCATTATATGTAGTTTATGAAGAGAGGTTTCTTATTCGGTAAAATTATGAATACCTGCTTGTAGCTTTACAAAGCATGAGCGAGGGTAATTTAACGTTAAACCCTCGCTCGCTGTAATATCAACTTAAATAATTTCAGCTCCTAGTGCGCCGTCGGATGAGTACTGGTTTTAGGAATCAATCCCTTCAGCATTTTGGTAATATCTCCGGTAAGTCTGAGATAGAAATCGGATGTACAGTGTATACCATCCGCATCCAAAGTGAGGAAGTATTGGTTGGTTGGTATCATGGAGGAATCTTCTGCCGCTTTTGCTATTGCAGTGCCTTCGTCGTATTCGTCAAACATAGCAATATAAGCGCTTGTTATCCCTAAGGTAGCAGTATTGTAGGCCTGATTCCACATAAAATCACCATGCAGTCTTGGAATTTCATTTTTAGGCGTTGTACCATTATGCATGTTAGACCATGCAAATCCCGGGAAGATTACCGGTGCATAATCCATTCCATTAACCTGGCAATAGTTATAATCCGGACCTATAATATAAGTTTTAAAATTGTCTGCACTTCCAGCTCCTGTGATACCCCTTATTCTTCCAACCATCCAAGGCTGAATCATATTAAATGCTTTGTATACATTTTGAAATCCAGTTTTGCTATCATTTGTAGCACCTGGATCGGAAGCGAGAGGATGTGCATTATCACAATCACGCCAATACGTTGGTACACCGCCTATAACATAACAACCCTGAGCTTTAAACCAATTGATTATGCTGATACATTCAGCCGCATCACCAGGGTGACCGCCATCGTTAAAGCCCATTCCCCAGATACATACGACCGGCTTACCGTTTTGCTTTGCATAAGCAGAAGAACTCAACAGATTCAGGGAACCGGTTATTGTCGAAGTCCAATCTGCTTCAAGCTTTGTGCCAAAATCCGAACCCATTCCTGAGATATCATACATAACATAGAATTTACGTCCATAGGTCTCGGAAGCAGTTTTCACCTTCATGGTCACACTGTCGCGCTGTGCCTTTCTGTTCGGGTCGCTTAATTCACCGCCGAATCGTTGAATTGCAGCACCATCAATTCCGTAAGTCTGCATCCATTCAAAATGCTTGTTCACCGTTTGGGTAGAATAAGACGAGAACAGCCTAGCAGGTGAACCATTTAATAGGTTAGCATAACCTGTGTTAAAAAGAGTAGTATATTCTCTTGTATCCGGATATATTTCAAAGTTCTGGTTCCCTGGTGCAGGCATGCTGCCGTTAGCCCAGTGGACCCAGTTATTTGCAGGTGCACCGTCTCCGGGTGCGTCAAACCACCCCTGATAGCCTACAATTACTTTTCCTACGATATCACCGGAGGAAGTTCCGCCCACAGTGATACTCTTTGTGAAGATATTGTTGGACTCATTGGACTCAGCAATCCGGTTCACATCGTCCACATAGGCTGTAATTGTATGGGTTCCGGATATTGCTGTCCATGTCGTCCCATTGGTTCCTCCATTCACTGTCAGAACAATGGATGACCCCGGCCCAAGAGATGCCGTATAGTTGTCGCTCCAAAGTGAAGTGGCTGCTCCATCTATCTGGAAGCCTACACCTAAGATAGTTCCTGCCGGCGTTGCCGCATTTCCCTGATTCTTAACCGTGGCACTTAAGGTTACAGCATTCCCAGGCTGCGGACTTGCAGGTGAGCAGGTAAGATCTGTTATTATGAGATCGGACAAACCTCCCCCTCCATTCCCATCCGTAAAATAAACATCATCCAGCTTGCAGGTTATACTCCCCGTCAGAAAATAATAGACCCTTACGAAGTTAATGGCAGTTAGATCCGGATTTCCTATCTTTGCGGCATTACTTAGTTTAAGGCTCAGCTCGTTCCATCCGGAAACAAGCCCGGCATTCATAAGATTCCAGGAATATTCGTTTACATCCGGACCGCCTGAGCTTGTAATTTCAAGCTGAGCTCCTGTTGAAGCTAATTTACCAGCATCCGATACATAAAGCCACAGGTGTATATAACCGTTGCTTTCCGAAACACCTGAGTTAACGGCGGGACTGAGCGTTTTCTTGAACCAGTCGGTTCCACTTCCTGTTTTTGTCAGACACCCTGTACCCTCTTTCTTGTTGGTGGTATCCAAAGACACGGAATCAGAACCAGACCATCCGGCTGTACTATCACATTTGTCAATGGCAGTAGATACTGCTTGAACGGTGGAGTCAAACACCATAAAACTGCTCAATAATGCCAGACAACAAATTATCATTAAAGCAACTCTGTACTTTTTCATTAACGGCCTCCTTTTACCTCTGAAATTCTTAAGGAAACAATACTTACTGGATCGTTATATAATCCAGATTAATGCCTCCATTTCCACCTACAAATTGAATATTATTATTTGTCCCGGAATTCAATGTAATAGATTTTTGAATACTGCCGGTAAAAGTACTCCAACCGCCGGTAGCTGTGCAACTGAGCGTTCCTGCAGGAGTCCCGTTCACAATTACTGTAATCGTTGATGCCTCGTTGGAAGCATAACTAATCTTTAATGTCCTACTTCCGCCGCTGCCACCATCGATATTGTTAATCCGACAGGAGGCGTTGGTAAGATGCATATTTTGCAAACATTTTCCTCCTGATGCAGCACTATCATTCGCAATAACCACACCATTTGCAAGGCTCCCGCTCTCTGCCTCGTATTTTGCTGTTGAAACTCCCTTCTCATTAAAGGAACTGATGGTGATATAGTCAATATTTACACCACCGTTTCCGCCGGTAAGTTTAATTGTATTGGCGGTACCTGGATTCAGCGGAACAGTCAGATATGTATGGCCGGTATAATTATTCCATCCCCCGGTAGAAATTGTATTCAGAAATGAATAATCAACTCCATTTAACGTTAAACCTATCTTCGCACCTGTATCATTGGTAGCGTAATAGATATCAATTGTTGCTCTGCCACCGGTGCCTCCATTTATATTGTTAAATTGGCAATAAGAATTGGTAAGATGCAGATTCTGTATACATTTTCCACCCGATGCCAAGCTGTCGGTTCCAACGGTTGCACCATTTCCTAAAACAGCATTCTCTGCTTCATATTTAATCAGGTTCGGATTAGGAGTTGGCGACGGTCCTACGGATGGTACACCGGTGGTAGTTGCTATAACCTTTTGTATTGTCCCATCTGCATTAAAGTTTAGCTTATCCACACAGGTAGTTCTTAACCAGTCATTATGAGAAACAGAGCTGTCAAAGTAGAATTGATACCACTGCCCTTTATATTCCACTACAGAACCATGAGCACAATAGCTATCTGTCGGATCCATATATACTCCTCTGGAAGTCCATGGTCCTAACGGATTGGTACTGGTAGCATATTGCAGTCTGTTATCTCCGGTTGAATCCGAATGATTATCTGCATAGGTCAGATAATATAAGCCATTTCGCTTAAATACCCAGGTCGCTTCATGAAAATCCGTTAACCCCGTCATCGTTTGCATTGATCCGTCTATTTCCATCATATTATCTTTCAGTTTCCCACCTTTGCAGACACCGCCGCCTCCATAATACAGATAGGTCTGACCGTCATCATCCTGAAATACGCAAGGATCAATCAAAGATTCAAGTCCTGGAATATACCCTTGCACTGTAAAATCACTGGCTGGTTTATTACTGGTAGCAACTCCAATCTTCCAGGTATTACCCCAATCGGTACCACTTGGATGCGGGAAGTAGAAATAGTAGGTACCATTTTTATAGGCACAATCAGGTGCCCACATGAAACCGCCTTCTGCTCTTCCCCAAGGCACTTGGCTTGCATTCAATATTTCACCCTCATCGGTCCAATTCACCATATCCGAAGAAGAATACACATGATACTTGTCCATTAAATCACAGCCTTGATTTGGGTCAATATCATGGGAAGCATAAATATAAATTTTACCGTCCGCCCAAACATGTGCAGATGGATCTGCTGTATAAATGCTTGTGATAACAGGATTCTGAGCAAAACAGACTGCAGAAGGTGCTGCCAGTAACATAATCGTAAATAAAGCTATTAGAAATAATTTTTGAGATCTTGTTAATACTTTGATACTTCCGCTTAATAACTTTAACATACTCATTCCCTCCTAAATAGGTATTTTATTGTGTTAAATGATGTTTCTTCAAATGAGGCATTCTCTACTCACTTGACAGTATGAAACTAAATTTACACCTCCTTTTTCCTAAAGTATTATTTGTACCGGAATGAAACATGATGTTTTGCTTGTCACAAGTAGAATACCCCTCCTTCGGCCGTAAACTGCCGTAAGTATTCTGCATCCCCGGGCGAATTAGAATACAGGATAGAGGATTTACCCAATTTATGCTATAAGTTGATGCGAAGTAAAACACTCATGTAAGAAATCCGGTAAAAATCTCTTAAGAACTTCTAATAAATATAATTACGATGCCGCTGTCATCGAGTATGCTTAATTTTTTGTATTTTATATGTAATATATTTGTTTTTATTTGATGATATTTAACATTCTATATTCTTCATTTGTTTAATGAACCAACTATCCATCGATGAATTTTACCCTTGTTGTTTTATTTTCAAAATAGCACATCTGTAAATTATTGTCAATATCTTATAATATAACTTTTCTTTCAAAAAATCTACAAAAAATGCCGGGATTTTATTTCATTAATCCCGGCAATCATATTATAATTGAAAAATCTTAATTCTTTCCGCCATAACTCTTATATGTGCCGTACACTTCATCTGCATATAAGTTTGCCAGAATAGGACGGCCATAAGAATCCGTAGCGCCCGGATACCAATAGTCTCCCCCGTTATAATGCAACAAACCATTATATATATTACCGAACTTTGTAATCTTTTCATTTAATATCAGCGCACCCAGATATACCTGATCCTGCTCGCTGCTATGGTTATATGCGTAGCCAAATGTTGAGCTGAATAAAGACAAATAAGCGCTGCGGGTGTTTGGCTCTACTTGCATCAAGCCATCACCGGCTGAGGGACTACCCGGTAAGCCTGCTCCAAAGCTGCTTTCCTTTTTAATAACAGCGCAGAGTAATAAAGCAAAATCTCCGCCTTTACCAAATTTATTGTCCGCATTCACTGTATAAGTCCAGATGTTGTTTGGTACTTCGGAAGGCTTTGTTACTGACGTGTTCGGTGAGCCAATATAAATCTTTACCGATGACATTTTATCATTTACAGAATCGCCCACCCAAGAGGAATCTGAAGTGTAGGTCCATTTCGTTCCTCCAAAATTATCATTCTCATAGACCTCAACTGTCCATCCGCCAGGAACCTTAAGAGAAGACATCCAGTCATTCGGTATCCCTTTTGCATTCAACTGAGATAAGGTATAATTACCTGCCCCAAGTATCACTGCAGTTCCTCCGAAATTTATGTCTGCATAGAATGTCGCTCCGTTTGTTGCTGGTGGTGTCGTACCGCCCCCTAATTCCCATAAAGCCGGAACATTAGATGGTTCCCAGCCTACGAGGGAAGTATGTGCCTGACGGCAGGTATAAGTACTTCCATTGTAAGTTACCGTATCACTTACTGCATATGCAGTATTTGGTGCCCATGCACCTCTGGCAGCAGCACTCACAGGTAAGGTCAGGCAGAATGTGGTTATTAATACTGCTACTGCAAATATTACCATGAGTGTTTTTAAAGAAAACCTCTTTTTAGACATTATCAAACCTCCTTGTAATTTATATTATCTGTGCCTCAACTCTGCGGGGCCACAGTTAACCGTACAATTTTGGTTGTTGCATAACACATAGCAAATACTTCTAATCATATTCGTTATGCTATTATTTTATGCCTATGATTTTCAGGTATACTCATTTCCTTTTACAGTTTTCACTATAGTATTTGAGGGCTTCCCCTATAAATTTTGTCGCACCTTTTCCATATTTTTTATCATGGATTTTTGTACATGCGGGCTTTGTTAAATACATATCCGCCATCAGCTCAAAATAGTTTTCTCCCATATCCATCTTAACAATTTCACTCTGCTCCTTAACCATATCATCCATTAATTTTACAATCTCCTGAATATCAGATGAAAAAGGATTTTTACTTAAATCAGATGTCAAAAGTTTCATTAATTGATCCATTTGTTCTGAATAAACATCTATATTATCTTTAATTGACTGAAACCCTTCCATAATCAATGGCAAATTACTGAGGTTATTTTTTATCGCTTCCGTGTATTTTTCGATACTGCCAAACTGTTTGATTGCCATTTTAGCACCCTCAAACTCTTTGGATTTCATTGTTTCAAGGATTTTGCTGAATTCCTCTACGCTGCCGTAATACTTGACAACTTCATTTTCATGCTCCTGCATAAATGCTTCCAGTACATTAAAATATTCACTCATATCAAATTCTTTAAAATTTACAGTACCATTATTATTTAGTTTTTCTTCAATAAGTCCAATTAGTTCATTTAATTTATCTCTTTTTAGGGAAAGTAATTCTTTTTGATTATGAAGCATCTGCACTTTGTCGTTTTGTGAACCATCCAAAGCTTCTTTCATCTTTTTCAAGGGAACATCAAGCTCCCTAAAAAAAAGTATATGCTGTAGAGTTTCTAAGGCCTCATCACCATATAGCCTATATCCCGCTTCTGTTATAGTAGTCGGTTTTAACAAACCGATTTTATCGTAATAATGAAGCATTCGAACACTAATACCCGTTAGATCCGAAACCTGTTTTATTGATTTCATATTTATACTTCACCTCCTGCTCATTTGCTCATATATTACACTATTACACAATGTCAGGGTCAATACTTTTCAGATTTAAATTCAGGTTTTCCCATTAAGTTAAATCATCCCGAAGTGCGTCAATGATATCTTCTTTTTTTATCTTGCTAATAGCATATAACATCGTAACAAACACAATAAAGAGTACGCTGAACACACTGATTACCATACTGCCCCAAGGGAATACAAAATTTAAGTTATCCATCTTTTCTGCAGACACTAACCCCTTGTATATCAGCCATGAAGAGATTACCGACAACGGAATTCCATACAGCAATGTCCTCATACCATAAAAGACACACTCGAAGTTCATCATTTTATTGAAATCCCTGTCGGACATACCTACCGAGCGGAGCATGGCAAGCTCTCGCCTGCGCAGTCTGATACTTGTGGATATCGTATTAAATACATTTGCAACCGCTATCAGTGAAATCATAATAACAAAAACATAGGTAAAAACATCTATCACAAAGGTCATATTGTGGTATTGCTCCACTAAGTCATATACATTGTATAGATTATACGACGAAGTAATTCCCTCACCTTGAATCATCTTTTCCATTTCAATCACCGACTGAGAAGGATTTTTTGACAAAAAGCCCAGGGCTATAATCGAATGGGTATCCGGGGTTTCAAACTTTTCTTTCAGCGAATAAGGTGCAACCACCATAAAAACGCTGGAATTTTGTTCAGAGGATTGCTTTGGCGGCGGACTTATCGGATATGTATCGACAAAGGTAATGTTTACATTCTGTTCCTGCTCCAATTTTGGTTTTTTGTTAATTTCTGGTGCAACTGTACTATCCAAAGAGCGATTGGCAAATATATCAAACAATTCGCTCCCTTTGTTTTCCCTGGCAACCCGCTGTTTAGCAACAGCAACCATTTTTGCGTTCTGCCCGGTATATTCTTCCGGAGACAAGCCCAAGTCCTTGATAAAACTCAGATATTCACTGTCCGAAATAAACTGAATGTCCATTGGCAGCGAAACGGTTTCATCAGCCTTCTTATACCCCCTATATTCCCGGTATTTGTCTGATAAATCCTCTGCCTTAACTAAACAGGAATACGCTAATACTGATTGATAAGAGCTTTCGTAAACCCCATCTGCAGTTTTTAGTTTATCATAAAGGGGAAACATCTCGCCATCGTTCATGTCCTGATTGGTAAAATAGATATCATAATCAATATCCACTGTATACTGATTCGAAAGCCTTTTTAACGTTGTTCCAAAAGCACTTCCCGATACAAACAACACAACACTCAAGGTGAGTGATAACACGATGCTGCGGTACCGCCTCTTATTTCTCTTAAAGTTTTTTAATGCAAGAGTCCCCTCTAACCCGAAAATATACTGAGTGAGCTTTGAAGTTTTCACGGCTTTCGCATCTGTTTTAATTTCATTAGTCTGTCGAATGCTCTCCATAATGGGAGTATTTGCAGCTTTTTTTGCAGGGATATAGGCTGAAATCAGAATGGTAACCAAACTGACTGCCCCTGCGGCTACAATTGCGGGTACGGATACGGATAGTGTTAAAGGCACAGTGCTTTTTAGGATATTCCTGAACTTCCCGTCAACTATTGGATTTATAAGCCCTATACTGCCTATACCTACCATAACTCCAATGGGTATGCCAATGGCTCCAATGCAAACCCCTTCAAACAATACTGAATTTCGCAGTTGTTTCGCTGTGGCACCAACTGATGAGAGAATCCCGAACTGTCGTGTTCGTTCATTCAAGGAGATATTAAAGGAATTATAGATCAGAAAAATTGAACCTAACATTATTATGGCGACTAAAATACTGCCAACCATATATAAAAACCCATTGAACAGTTTATTATCTGTAATTCCCATGAATCGCAAGACATCATCATTCAGGAGATAACCTCCCGCTCCGGCTGTGCTGTTTACATAAGCTTTCACTTTATGGGGATTTTTGAGCGTGACAAACAGACTGTTGCTGTCTGCTTTGTCTACAGTATCTGCTTTTGTTATCAATGTGTATCCCGGAGCGGAATGTTCCTCAAAAGCAGGTCTGTTACAGATGCCTACAACCGTGTAGGTTCTCTGTACTTTTGATACAAGAGTTTCTTTCCTGTATTGGTAAGGGTCATGCTGGCTTAGCTTTTTATCTCCCTCCAAGCGATCTCCAACAGCAAGTGAAATTGTGTCACCCACCTTAAATCTTACACCGCCCTTTGCAGCAACGTGGGACGGAACAAGAATTTCCCCACTGTTCTTGGGCAGTCTTCCGGCAATCAAGCTTATAGGCAAGGTATCAAACGTTTCTTTATTAAAACCGGCGATAAACAGATAAGGCTTCTCAGGGCTTTTTGCTCCTTCAAGGTCTGCATATCCTATATTTTCAAAGGCTGCGGTTTTGGTAACATTATGATCATGGGCTCTCTCCTGTACAAAAGAGGCGGCAGCATCAAAAAACTCAACGTGCCAGTCACCATATTTCTGGACAGAAACCTTTAACATAAAATTTAACAGGGAAGTACCAAAGGTAGCAACTGCTGTTATCATAGCGGCCGAGAGAATAACTCCAATAATCGTGACAACTGTCCGGGTATGGCTTTTTTTCATATTTTGCAGGGTGACTTTGTTAAAAATATTCATGGCTGTACCATCCTCTCATCCCGCGTAACTTTGCCGTCTGAGATACCGATAATTCGGTCTGCCTGCAGAGCAATATTTTCATCATGAGTAACGAGAAGCAGGGTCTGTCCATACTTTTTATTGCTTTCTTTGAGCAGTTTGACGATTTCATGTCCATTCCGGCTGTCCAAGCTGCCTGTGGGCTCATCGGCAAGCATTACGGCCGGAGCATTCATTAAAGCACGTCCTATGGAAACACGCTGCTGCTGTCCACCTGACAGCTGATTAGGCAAATGATTTTTACGTTCCTGCAGTCCAAGCATTTGGAGCAGGTCATTCAGTCGTTCCTCGTTAACCTTACGCTTATCCATCAGGATTGGTAACGTGATGTTTTCCACCACATTCAAGGTAGGGATGAGATTGTGAAACTGATATATCAGTCCAACCTGCCGTCTGCGGAAAATAGCGAGTTTCTCATTGCTTCCTGCATAAACATCCTGCCCTTCCAAATATACTTTTCCACTTGTCGGCACATCCACTCCGCCGATAATATGAAGTAAAGTAGATTTACCGGAACCGGAGGAGCCTATAATCGCAGTAAACTCTCCTTTTTCAATTGTAAGGGAAACATTGTCTAGAGCGATAACCTGATTCTCACCTTTTCCGTAGCTCTTACATAGATTTTCAATTTTTAAAAACTCCATTATGTGAGTCTCCTTTCCTGCGGATATTTTCTTCGCATTCAAGATTTGTGCCAAGAGTACTGCATTCACAAACCTTGGAGGTTGAATTGCAATCAACCTATACCCATATAATAGAACCTTAAGCTTACACCTTTGTGACTTTTAAGTGAGAGATTCGTCACTTTGAGAAACGGAGGGAAAAGATTGCACCACCCTGGGGGTGATTTTTAGCAGTAATCGTTCCTCCCTGCCGTGTTATAATCATCTTACAGAGTGCCAACCCAATTCCATATCCCTCGGCGCTTGAATTCTTCCCACGATAAAACCTGTCAAACAGGCACGGTAAATCTTTATTTTCAAATCCTAACCCACTGTCGTGGATCGTAATCTCCGTAAACAATGGATTATCCGTACAGATAATCTCAATCTTCCCATTCTCGCCTGCGCTTTCCATGCAATTTTTAAGAATATTTTGAATTGCTTCCGAAAGCCAGCCGGAATCCCCTTGAATAATCATTCCGGCGGGAGCATTTATTTGCAGTTCAATATTATGCAGATCCATTGGAATTAACAATGGGCGAAGGGAAGTTCGAATCAAGTTATTTACATCTATTGATTCCCATTGGAACACCACAATACCGGCGTCCAAGCGGGATAATTTGAGCAGTGAAGTAATCAGCCAATCCATTCTCACAAGCAATTCCTCTGTTTCCCGCATAAAGGCTTTACGCTCATTTTCATCCGAATTATTCTCTAGTAAGGAAAGTATAAGGTTTACTGAAGTGAGAGGGGTACGAAGCTGGTGGGCAATATCCGCCAATGAATCGGCAAGATGCTCTTTTTCTTTCTTTAGTGCTTCATTTTGCTCCCTAATGCGCAGTGTCATTTTAGTAATCTCACTTTGCAGTATAGAAAGCTCACCTTCTTCTGATTCACCAATATACAGATGGTCAGCATTATGAAGTACAAGGTCTATTTGATCTGATATTTGCTCAATGCTTTTATACCTGGCTTTGGTAAATAGAAAAAAACTTGCTCCAAAGGCAGCGGCAGCGGATAGGGAAAGGATGCCTGCTGCCACATTGATTATAAATCCCAGTACTACAGTGCCTGCGGCAATTACGGAGTACAAAATGACAAACTGCCGAAACTCTCTATTCCGAAGCATGCCAATCCCCCAATCGATACCCGGTACCACGAACGGTCAGGATTATTTGCGGATTTGCCGGGTCGTTTTCTATCTTCTCACGCAAGCGTTTTATGTATACGGTCAAGGTATTATCATTGACAAACTCTCCCGCTGCATCCCAGAGTTCGTCAAGCAGCCTGACCCTCGTTATAATACTTTTAGGATTGCTAAGAAACACCAGTAACAATCGATATTCCAAGGCAGAAAGAAAAACCTCACTGCCGTTTTTTTTCACAATACCACTTGCCGTGTCGACATAAAGACCTCGGATTTCATATTCTGAACCGGAACGGCTGCTTTTTCGCAGAGCGGTTCCAATACGAGCTATCAATTCCCGGGGACGAAAAGGCTTGGTAATATAGTCGTCTGCCCCCATGTTCAACCCGGTAACAACACTTGCCTCATCACCGGAAGCAGTCAGAAAGATAACCGGAATATCTTCTGTTTCTTTGATTTCTGTACATACCGTGAAGCCATTTCCGTCAGGTAAAGAAATATCAACCAATGCTAAGTCAAACTTGTTTCCGGCAAGGGCGGCAAGAGCTGCATTTCTTGTCGGGGCATGAGTGACTGTATAGCCTTCCGAGCGGAGTAGCAGTATAAGGTTCTTAGCGATAGCCTTATCGTCCTCAACTAAGAAAATCCGTTTCATTTATTATCACCCGCCTTTACTTTACTTCTTTTATAGCTGGCTTCTTTTGTTATTATATGATCCACGTATAGCACCTCCATAAGCTTATTATATTTCTTATGACAGAAATATACAAGCAGACAGCGGCTTAATGGTATCCATCAAGTATTTCTCCCAAGTAACGGTTGTTAAAAGTACGTATACCTATTGTTCCAAAAATCCAAGGTATAATGTTGATACGACTGGAAATGCTACTATAATTATTATATTAGACAGGCTGGTCATGATACTGGCCATACCAAAAGCAATAGGTGGTGATTCATATGTGGAAAATTTATACCTTAGCTATTGTAATATTTATTATTATAGCTTTTATATTACAACGAACGCTCTTTATAACTCTTGATAATTATTGGCTTCAAGCAATAATAGTAGGCTTAATCGGTGGCGCGGAAGCCTTTATATGTGAGCGGATAAAAGGGAAGTTCAATCAAAGAAAGTAAACTTAAGAATTTTTCATCATAATGGCAAAGATAGGGGATAGATTTGATTTTTATAGAAGAAATGAAATCTCAGATAAACTATAATCAAAATTAGAAGGACTTACCTTATGTTAAAAATTATTTTAGGAATAATATATTTTATTCTATTTGCAATTGGGAGTATGTTCTTATACTTTGGTATAAACTCACTAAAGAAAGCGCAGATGAACGATGATTCGCTATACGATAAAGCTATTCTCTATTTCAAATTATTTATTTTGATTTTGGTAGTAAATGGCATATTCACTATAATGTGTTTTGTACTCTTGCAATAGTTCCAATAAAGTGGCGGTAAGTTATACCGCCATTCTATTAGAATCTATTCTCCATAACCACTTATAGATATTCAATCTATTATGATATTTTGTTAGGTCTAGCGAATTCTTGCCCTATATGCTTATTTTTCTTTTCGACTTTGCCGGAGCCGATCTTTTTTTCAGCCTGTAAATAACCGCCTTTTGTTTTTTTCTCTTCTATAAATTTTTTCATTTTTTCCTTATCATTTATTGACATTTTGCTTTTCCCTTCAAGTATTAATTCGATTTAAGATGCTTCGAAAATAAAGTGCTTATTCTATTTATCTTATTCGGAACACCTTAATCTCATTATACTCATCTTTAACACTTCTGTCTATTAATACTGTTGTTAGCAAAATATAACTTATGGTAGTTTAATTGTCTTATGTCAATGGTGATATCGGTCCCACTCTATTCCTCTGTCAAACCAAGGTCAATCATGCTTTTCGCAGTCGCTATAATGGCTTCTTCTGCTGATCTTGGCTGCCAGCCAAGCAGCTTTTTGGCCTTTGCGTTGCTACAGGCTGTATTCTGGCCTAAAAATGTAGCCGGCATACGTAAGTCTTTCTTAAATAATGCCAGAACTTTTATAAAGAAATCCGGCATTTCTTTTGTGGAGACTTTTTTTGCTGCGCTGCCTAAGCTCTTCTGCAGAATTTCTGCTTCCTGCTTATATGTCAGATTCTCTCCGGAGGTTGCCAGGAAACGCTCTCCCAGGGCTTCCGTACGGGTCATTGCAAGCAGATGTAAGTCTGCTACGTCTCTGACATCTACGCAGTCAAAGCCGATTTTTAGGAGATATGGCATTTTACCCGTCAACATTGCTTTAATAATTTGATTGGAGTGAGAATAGTCCTTGCCAAGTATCGGACCCATGACCGCTACCGGATTGACAGCGGAAAGTTCTATATTCTCTTTCTTTGCAAACTCCCAGGCTGCACGTTCTGCCATTGTTTTCGAGCGTTGGTATGCATCAATATTACCTGTGAGATTCGTCCAATCCTCTTCCGTAAAAAGTCCAGAGTGTGCTTTATTCCCTGCTATTACCGCACCGGAAGCAGAAGTCAGGACCACACGTTTAACACCTGCTGCTTTCGCTGCCTTCATCACACGTAAGGTACCTTCCACTGCCATTTTAACCATTTCGTCGCCATCCTTCGGACGCGTTGCCGGTGTCGGCGATGCTACATGAATGACGTATTCTGCTCTGTCCACAGCTTCTATCCAATTCCTGTCACTGGTCAAATCTGTTTGGATGAACTCCAGTTTACTAAAATCAGTGATACCTCCCTGAGTGAGCATCGCTTTGACCTCATCCTGACGTGACATTGTTCGAAGGGTTGCTCGAACACGGTATCCTTGATTCAAAAGCTTTAAGATTATGTGTACGGCGATGAATCCGCTGCCGCCTGTTACTAAGACTAATTCTTTTTCCATACTTATTTCCTCCATTATCTAATGTTTCACTTGTAACCTCAGTGTCCTCAGTATATACTATCATTAGGTTGAATTCAACACGGAAACAATCATCTGTGACAAGGAAAGAGGTATTGTAATGGCAGCAACGAAACATGCACAAGCTATCAAAAATGATACAAAGGATTATATCACAACTGCACTTCTACAAATGCTTGCAAAAGAGAAGTTGCAGACACTGACAGTTTCTCAGGTTTGTAAACGGGCAGGTGTAAGCCGTATGGCTTTTTACCGCAATTTTGATGGGCTTGAACAGATTTTGTATCAGTATTATCAGCCAAAGATTGCGGCTGTCTTTGATATCATACATCAGAATTCACAAGACTCTGTCAAATATAACAGCCAGATGGAATTTTTCACTATGTTTGGTGATTCACTAATTATCTCTGCGGATCATGGGTTTGAACCAATTATTCAACAAATTTTTATCGAAGAAATAAAAAAATTCTATGCCCCTGACAGCGAAGGTTATTGGACTACTTTCATGTCTGCCGGTGTTTATGCAATTTGGCGGAAATGGTTACTTGAGGGACAGCAAAAACCACTCAATGAAATAATGGATTTTCTAAAGCAATTTGATTTAAGAACTGAAGAAAGTAACTTATAATCATAGATAATATAAAAAGAAGAGAACCAATGCCGGATTAAGCTATCGTCCTCATTGGCTCCCTTCTTTATCAAAACAAAATTTCATTATTCTATCGTGAAAGTCTTACATATCTTTCTACTTATACTTCTTGAAATAAACCTTTGGTTCCCTTTTGAAGAAACATATGCTCGATTCTTGGCAAGGAAATTCCCAGGGTTTCTTTCAATACATCTTCAATTGTTTCAACAGGTATTACCGTAAGCTGATTCTTTACTTCTTCCGGTACCTCCTTTAAATCAATCAAATTATCTCTTGGTATAAGCACTTTGTTAATACCTGCCCTCTGAGCACCTAATAATTTTTCCTTCAAACCTCCAATGGGCAGTACGGCTCCTCTTAAGGTAATCTCACCTGTCATGGCGATTTTGGAATCCACTTTAAGTCCTGTAATTAAGGAAGCAAGAGCAGTAAATAATGCAATTCCGGCTGATGGGCCGTCTTTGGGAACTGCTCCGGAAGGCACATGAATATGGAGATCTCTTTCTTTAAAATTAACAGTGTTTAAAGGAAGTCTGGACTTTAACAGGCTTAAGGAGATTCTTGCTGATTCCTTCATGACATCTCCCAGTTTACCAGTCAGCATAACCTCACCGCCGCCCGGCATATCGGTAGCCTCAATAAATAAGATTTCACCGCCTACCGGTGTCCAGGCAAGTCCGGTAACAACTCCGGGCGGATTATCCTGCTGAGCTTTATCATGTCTGGAAACTTGTCTGCCAAGAAGTTCCTCCAGCTCTTCCAGCTGAATCTTATACGGAAGTTCTGCTTTGTTTGAAACTATTCTTTCAGAGGCGACTCTGGCAAGAGCTGCTAATTGTTTCTTCAGTCCCCTGACTCCGGCTTCCAGGGTATAGTCATTAATAATTTTATAAAGGATTTCATCTTCTACCACCAGCTGTTCCTTTGTCAAACCATGCTCTTCTAAGACTGCCGGTATCAAATAATTTTTACCGATATGGAATTTTTCAACCACTGTATAGCTGGAAACCTGAATCACTTCCATTCTGTCCAATAACGGTCCCGGTATGCTCTCCAAAGAATTAGCTGTTGCAATAAAGAAGACATCTGACAGATCATAAGGAAGATCCAGATAATGATCGGTAAAACTGTTGTTTTGCTCCGGATCAAGGACTTCCAATAAAGCGCTGGCAGGATCACCACTGTAACCGCCGGCTGTCAGCTTGTCTACCTCATCAAGTATCATAACCGGATTATTTGCTCCTGCCTTTCGGATACTTTGAATAATCCTGCCTGGCATAGCTCCGATATACGTTCTGCGGTGTCCACGGATTTCAGCTTCGTCCCTGATACCACCTAAGCTCAAACGGATATACTGTCTGTCCAATGCTTCTGCAATACTCTTTCCTAGACTGGTTTTACCTGTTCCGGGAGGTCCCACCAACAAAAGTATGGATCCTTTTTTGTCATTTTTCAGCTTCATAACGGCCAGATGTTGTATAATCCGGTCTTTGACCTTATTCAGTCCATAGTGCTGTTCATCCAGAATCTGTCTGGCTTTGTCCAAATCAATTGAGCTTTGCTCTGCCTTTTTCCAGGGAAGCTGAACCAGCAACTCCAGATAATTGCGGATTACATTATATTCAGCACTGTTAGGACCCTGGGCATTTAGTTTATCCAATTCTTCAAGGGCGGTCTTTTCAATATCTGAGGGCATCTGCGCTTCTTTAATTTTGGTCAGATAATCCTTCTCTTTTTTATTTTCATCCTCATTGCCTTCATTTAATTCTTCCTGAATGGCTTTCAGTTGTTCTCTGAGTACGGATTCTCTGTAATACTTGTTGGCTTTTTCAGAGAATTTCTCTGAAATCTGTAACTGAAGCTCTATGGCTTCCTTTTGTTTTAAGAGATGATCCATAAAACGAAGACTTCTCTCCTTTAAGGACTCAATTTCAAGCAGTTCATACCTCTCTTCATTGGTAATAGGTATATACTGGCTTAAATAGACCATTAGACCATTTAAATTCTTAAAATCTTCTACAATCCGGATATATTGTTCGCCACCTTGGAATTTTACACTGATTTCACGAATTACTTTCTTAAGATAGTCAAGCATCTCTTCCTGACTCTTATGATCTAAATCCATTTTATCCGAGAATGTCTCATATCCGGCTAATATCAGACCACTATCGATATTCAGCTCCTTTACTTCTACTCGTTCTGTAATATGAACTGTAAGCATCATACCATTCTCTGTTTTTAAAGTATCCTTAACCGTAAATACTACTCCCATTCGATAGAAATCTTCTGTTCTCAGACCTTTCTGCTCGAAATTCTGTTTCAATGGCAATGCAATATTGGTGCTATTCTCGTTTCTTAGAAATTGCAGCTGCACATCTTCCGGTGTTTTAATAAAAAACTTAGTTGTTACCCCCGGCAATAAAACTGTATTGGATACAGGGAAAACAACTCCCCTACTTTTATTATTCTCTGACATACTATCACCCTTTCTTTCTGTTTAAATGAATATTCATTTATTATAAAGTGTTAATAATTGCGAGATTTCTTTGCGTATTTTACAAAAACATCTCGCTGAAACTTCTAATGTATTAGTACCGCATCCTGTA
The DNA here is from genome assembly GCF_014218355.1 of Anaerocolumna chitinilytica. NCBI lineage: Bacteria > Bacillati > Bacillota > Clostridia > Lachnospirales > Lachnospiraceae > Anaerocolumna > Anaerocolumna chitinilytica. Next base: position 2,322,488 of record NZ_AP023368.1, on the reverse strand, counting down.
TGATTATAATCATCTCCTTTAATAATTCAGCTCTCTCTTCCTCGCTTTTATGATTATCAGCTGCGATGGCTTTGACCGGATAAAAGATTATTGCTAACAGATTATCATAACGGTAATTCTTAATGATCTGCTTATTCTTCATATCTTCAATCAGGCTGTAAATATGACATACTCCCTTTTTTCCTGAGCAGCTGTTAACCAGGGAGGGACAATTGGAAAACTGCTCTACAAAACTAAAGATTTCCTTATTTTGAATGATATAGTTATAATAACTTCGAATGAGTATCTCAATGAGCTGCTGCCCGTCCATCTTTAAGTCAACACAGCTAAGTAAATAATCAAAAATGTCTTCAGAATATTCATTATATATATTCTGGAGCATGTCTTCTTTATTCTGATAATAGATATACACGGTTGCCGGTGAAACCCCAGCCATCTTCGCGATTTTTGAGATAGAAGCACCATGAAAACCTTCCTCAAGTATGAGTTTGATTACCGCTTCTTTTATGCTTCTTTCTTTTTCATCATCTTTTTTTCTCATGATATCACCCTTCGTGAATATCAAATCTACGATTTAATATTACTGAATCCATAGTTGAAAACTACCTTTGATTAAACTTCTTATTTTCAACGTATTTTTATAATAAACGAACATTCATTAATTGTCAATACTTTTTCTGCATTAATTGCATACTCAGCAGATAACTTGACATGCTATTGTCAGGTTATCCGTTTTATAATGAGATTAAGAAGATTAAGGAGATGGTACAATGCAGATAAACAGATTGTTTCAAATCGTTTATATTTTACTTCATAAAAAAACGATAACCGCCAAAGAACTGGCAGAACGCTTTGAGGTATCGGTAAGAACAATTTACCGGGATATCGATACCTTATCTTCCGCAGGGATACCAATCTATGCGAGCCAGGGAAAAGGCGGCGGTATCTCATTGCTTGATGATTACGTTCTTGATAAATCCGTACTTTCCGAACGGGAACAAAACGAGATTCTATATGCACTGCAGGGACTCTCAATTACACAGGCTCCGGAGACAGATAAAGTTCTTGCCAAACTGAACAGTCTTTTTAACAAAAACCGGACAAATTGGATTGAAGTGGATTTCAGTCCATGGGGTAGTGATGAAAAAAGAGCATCCCAATTTACAATTATAAAAGATGCGATATTAAGCCGCCGAATCCTGGAATTCAATTATTATAGTTCTTCCGGTGAAAAAAGCTTCCGTATAGTAGAACCGGTTAAACTCGTGTTCAAAGTAAATGCCTGGTACCTGCAAGGGTTTTGTTTGACGAAAAACACAGATAGATTCTTTAAAATCACACGTATGTCTGATGTTGTGATGACGGAAGAGCTTTTCTCGGAAAAGTCTCTTAAGGAATCATCAGACAACAACCAGATAGAAAAAACACAGAGCTGGATTGAGGTACGCCTGAAGATATCTGCTCAAGGAGCATATCGGGTGTACGATGAATTTGACGAAAATGACATTATTAAAAATAAAGATGATTCCTTCACCATTACCACCTCTTTGCCGGATAATAGATGGTTGATTCAGTATATCCTTTCTTTTGGCGCTGATATTGAAGTGCTAGCTCCTCAGAATATACGCGATATCCTTCGGAAGGAATTAGAACTGATTATCAGAAAATATTAATATAACCTGACTCGATGTTGTCAAGTTATAGTTGCTATAATCAATACATGATAACAATCATAATACAAAAACAGGAGGTTACATTTATGGAAAATTCGGGCCATATAATGATTGATTCCAAGGAACTGGCCGGCAAACGCGTTCTTGTTACCGGCGGGACAAAGGGCGGCATGGGGGAAGCGATTGTTAAACGTCTTACCAAAGCCGGAGCAACCGTCATCACAACTGCCCGCTCAGCCCCGGATGAATTAAAGGATTCTGAGTTATTTATTCAGGTAGATATCAGCACGCCTGAGGGTACTAATAAAATTGTGGAATATATACTTGAGCGCTTTGGAGGTGTAGATATTCTTGTTAATAATGTGGGAGGCTCTTCAACCCCGACTGGCGGCGTTCTAAAGCAAACCGATACAGACTGGCAGCGAACCTTCGACACCAATTTATTTGCTGCAGTTCGTTTGGACCGCGGATTGCTGCCACCAATGATAAAGCAAGGCTATGGTGTTATCCTTCATATCACCTCCATACAGCGAAGATTCCCCGGAGAAAACACAATGGCCTATTCGGCGGCCAAAGCAGCTCTTGCAAACTATAGCAAGGCTCTTGCAACAGAACTAGCTCCTAAGGGCATCCGCATAAACAGTGTTGCCCCCGGCTTTACAGAGACAAAAGCTGCCGAAAGACTCATCGAGCGCATGGCACAGGAACGTGAATGCGACTATAAAAACGCCCGGCAAGCTTTGATGGACTCTCTTGGCGGTATCCCAATAGGACGTACAGCACGCCCGGAGGAAGTAGCAGAACTTGTTGCTTTTCTGGTATCCGATCGTGCTTCCTATATTGTTGGTGCCGAGCATACAATTGACGGCGGCATTGTCCGCACACTTTAAAGGAGAATATTATGAAAAACGATAACTTTCAATCATCCAAACCAGCCAACATATCTTTTCAAGAGCTAAGCAAAAATGTTCCTGACAGCAAAGTAATATCATTGCCTCAGCCAATTGCAGCCTATTATCATGCCTCAGATACTTATGACGCTGCCCTGCTCGCTGCCTGCTTTGCAGAGAATGCCATATTAGTTGACGAAGGAGAAGAATATCATGGTGCCAAAGCTGTCAGCGAGTATATTCTAAAGGCAAACAAGGATGCAAATGTTATGACCGATATCACTAACTGTGCAGAAAAAAACGGTATGACAGTTGTCACCGCCACCATCTCAGGAGATTTCGATGGCAGTCCAGTACCGCTTGATTTCTATTTTACTCTTGCTAATGATAAAATCAAAACCTTGAGTATCATATTGGCCGGTGAATAATATGACATCAGAAAATTTCATCCAAGTGAATCAGTATAAATGTATAAAATGCGGCCTTTGTGTGAAGGTCTGCCGCGGTACTCTCGGTATGGGAGAACATGGTCCAGAGGTAGTTGATAATTTCTGTATAGCCTGCGGGCACTGTGTGGCTGTTTGCCCTAATGGTGCCCTGGACCACAAGTTGGCACCACTGGCTAATCAGGTCTTACTTGAAGCACCTTCCATACTGAATGCCGACATGGCAGCTCATTTTCTCCGTTCCCGGAGATCAGTTCGTTCATTCCAAAGAAAACGCATTCCGAGAGAAACCATTCAAGAGCTCCTTGCTATTGCACCTTTTGCACCTACCGCCTGCAACTCTCAGGGTGTATCATACCACGTCGTAGATGATTCAGTTACCTTAAAAGGAATCACAGCTGCAATTGCGGATTGGGCAAAGGAAGATTTAAGAAACGGCGTCTTAGGAAAATCCCCCTGGTCGGAAAACACTGCAAATACAATCCAGCGCTATTTCCAATATGGAGAGGATACGATATTACGGGATGCGCCCTGCCTCATCATCGCAACGGCGGATAACAGCAGCTTTCATCTCGGCAGAGACAATACCCATTTTGCACTTGCCTATACCCAGCTTTATGCACCTTCTCTTGGATTAGGTACCTGCTGGTCCGGTTTGTTTGAGTATTGTGCTGGGGCTGGGTATGAGCCTTTGCTTCAACTCTTAAAGCTTCCTGAAGGCAGAAGTGTTACAGGCGCAATAATTGCAGGATATCCCAATTACACATTTAAACGGCTGGTAGATAGAGATCCCTTACAGATAACCTGGCAGTAAATTTACGGAAGAAATTTCGTTCCTACTCTCTGTTGCAAACCATTCTCTACAGTATTATATAACCAATCGCAAAGACTGATTTCCTCTTCCTTTGCATCATAAAAGCTGTTTGCAACACTTAAAGTATGAGGGGTTGTTCCTTTCTTAGGGTCAAGTGAGTAGTCCGTTATAAAATAGTTATAGTTCTTATAAGTTTCTGCTAATTTTTTCATTGAGATAAGCATTTGTTTCGACCATATATCTTTATACTCTGAATCACCCTTCCAAACTCCATTCAATCTCTTCTGAAAGTTTATGAGCAAGTTGTCATATAGGGTATTTGACTGTAAAAAAGTTATATTGGGATATGCAGCGGCATCGTAAGAAAAGGCCGCTGTAATCAAATCTGCTTGAGGTTCATAACCAAAGTTATTTTTAAAATCAGCATTCCAATAGGTATTAATAATATCTTTCCATCTATTCGTTGTAATATAGGAGCTGTCAGAATACTCGAAGATCTGTGTATCTGGTTCCTTCTCAGCAATATACGGCGTCCAGAAAGCGGCTCCAAAGCCTCCGGCACTTTCACCGCATATGAATAATTTATCCGGATGTTCTGCATTACTAAAAAACCAGTCTAAGGACGCAAGAACATTGGTTCTTCCATTGTGATAAGAAGAATGGGTTATATCATTTTTTTGATATGTCACAGTATTATTCCCGATATGAAAATCGCCGGTACTGTAAGGAATATAGATAATATTCCAGTCATTGAACGGATTTCTTTTGTTGTCCGCTTCTAAGATTCCGCCCATGGTATTGAGCTTATAAAATGGAATATTGTTAAAGTAGGTAAGTGCCTTCCCACGAAGTATACTGGAAATAGTAATAGGTGCAGCCGTACTATTTACATCCCAATTCATTCCGCCGCCCGAAAAGAAGATAATCCATTTGTTGCTGTTACCTCTTTTGGTCAGCAGGTAATACTCTGAGCCATCTCCTGATTTCACCGGACTGGATAAGGTTATTTTGTTCCATTTGTTTACTTCTGTTTTACTGAAGTCATTGATATGTGTTGGTCTTTTGATGAAGAAGATAAATAATATTGCCAATAGCATAATGAAGAGCACAATAACAATGGATAACGCTATCAATATTCTTTTCAGTACTTTATTTTTTATTTTCATATGTTTCACCCCAAAAAATCAATCAAATTTCATATTCAAATAAACTCCAGATTTTGACTGAGCATTATTTAACAGTATTATATACCATCCAAGTTATAGACTCAACAGGTCTTGCAGAGTTTACTTTGCAAGCATCCTTTCATCTCCATATTAATTTTATTGCCAAATGATGTACAAGCCGGAAAGATGAATAATATTCTTTTACCTGACAATAATAACTGCAGCCGCCGAAAACCTTGTAATAAAAAAATAAACTTACTACGTAAAGGAGTACATTATATGAACCGTGATAAACTCATCGCCCAAGTTAAAAACGAGTATGCACGAATAGCCTCATCTGAATCCCAGCAACATTTCTACCAAACCACAACCGATATAACACCGGAAGCTTATTACGAAAACCTGTTAAGTAAAGCTATCAGCGAAATTAACAAAGGAACTTTTGACAATTTTAAATCCGGAGAGGAAGTAGTTACTGCTATTGCAAATGACAAAACCTGGCTTTCAGATTGGAAGTAACTTTAACTTATACAAAGGCGGCGCCATATATTCCATTGACAGCGCCGCCTTTTTCTTATAATTACACAATTGATTTTCTTGTATAACTTAACATTCCTTTATACTATAATGAGTGTAGTTGGTTCGGCTTCCCATATCATTTCCAAATCCAATACAGCCATTTTCATAAATAGAATCTATTTCCTTTTGAAACAGATTGTCATCATTGACCCATATATCAATCTGTTTATTTATTACCACAATTTTAAACTGATAAGAAACTCCATGCTGCCAATGAAAAGGAACCTCCTCCAGAATCTGATATTCCTTCTCTTTTCTGTATAATCTAACTGTGTTATTCTCCGCTAATCCTACTGCAATATTTTTAATTCCTCCCTGTACCCGGAATAAAACATTATGTCTTACTCCTTTCACCGGAATTAGCGTAACATTAAATTCGTAATTTTTCCAGTTGATATTGCCGGTATAACATTCTGCCGGTTTTCCGCTGCCGCTGACTGCAAGTCCATTTGTTTCAATACGAAGCATTCCCCTGAGATAACTAAAATGAGCAGGCTGCACATGTAAGGGATTCCATTTCTCCAACGGTAATCTATTTAACTCCATTTCATAATCTGCTTGATGAAGGATTTCGAACTCATCCAGATAGAGAACTTCTGTAAATTGTGTTTCTCTTATACCGCCTTCTAAGCATACAACATAAAAGCCAACTTCTTCTATAATTTCAGTATGTCCCTTTGGTAATTGGAACTCTATTTTTTCCCACTGGTCGGATAACATTTGTTCATATTCATATAAATAAACCAACTGATCTTTTATTCTGTCTTTGAAGTATGGAACCACCTTAATACGGTTTGCCTGCCATCCATTCTCCTCCCCTTTCAAATAAGCCCTTATTCTATCTCCCGGATATACGGTAGGTGAAAGTTCCGGGTTATACCGGCTGTCATCAAATTCCTCCGGACGGTAATACGGTTTATAATACAAATAAAAGGAATCTCCATTGTCAGTCCAAGGTGATACAATTTTAAGAGAATGCTTTCCTTGATAAGCATCTTCTGTTGTATTGGATAAAAGTATTTTCTTACTCTCATGGCTTCTTGCCCGCATTCCATGGATCGCTGTTGGAAATTCGAAATGAAAATAAGAACCTTCTTCCTTTTCGAATATTCTCTTCCAGATATCATCGGGTTTCAAGTCATAAATTCTGCTGGTTATCTTTGCACAGTATGCAGCTACCTGCGATACTGTCTGTATATTTAAAAAACCAATCGAGCTGGATGCACAGATAAAATCATGGACTTGCGGAAGCCATTTTCCATCAATGCCATCGATTCCATTGCGAACACCCAGGATGGCTCCCAGATTTCCCACATTACAGTCGGTATCCCATCCACACATATTCCCAATATTGATTGTCCTACTAAAATCCCCCTGCCCATGAATCAACGCTAAAAGAATAACTGCCGAATTCGGGATGATATGACAGCTTCCTTCATAATGCTGGTATCCAAAATGTTCTTTTACATATAGAAAACTTTTTTCCCAATCGTTATTATTTTCTTTACATACAGGGATTACTTGTTCTGCCATTCTTGCATATTCACTCTCTTTTGGTATCTCGGATAAACCTGCTTCTATAATACTATCAATATCTTCTGTCAGAAAAGCCTGTGAGATACAAGCGGCTATGAATCTTGCTCCATATATTCCATTTCTATCATGAGTTATGGATGCCATTTTTGCAGCCACTGCAGCCGCTTCCCCCGGTCTTCCGGGATATACGAGACCCCAGCAATCCGAAAAAATCTGGCCGCCGATCTGTTCTGCCGTAGCGCTACCATTTTGAGCAATGGAGCCGCTATCCGGAGCTAGAATACCGGATAGCAAATTCTCATAAGCAGTATGCTCAGTTGAAACGCCATAACCGCCCCACCAGAAAAAGCCATGTCCGTCCCCTACATAATTCAACATATTATCTGCTAATTCCTGCTCCGATATCTCACTCCCCTTATAATAATCCTCCAAAGCCCGTAAATAAAACAGAGGTCCATTGATATCATCATCCGAACAGAAATTTTTGAATTTCACCGGATAATCTTCAATATTTCCAAAACTCTCTTTAATTCTTTCATAGGGCCAGCCTTCAATATTGGCGCCATGAATGACTCCGATTACTTTTCCTATCCAGCCTCCGTACAATTGACTATAATACTTCTCATCTAATATCATCGTTTTTCCCCTATCTTAGTGGTTCCAAAGTAACACTGCTTTGCAGTAAACTGCATTCTTACTTATTTTCATCCTGCTTCCCTTATCAATTTCCTTCTTGCTTTTGAGCGGGATTATATAGCTATCCGTATATTATGATTTTCGTCATATTATTATCCTTTCACTGCCCCAATAATGATGCCTTTTATAAAGTACTTTTGAAAGAAAGGATATATCATCAGAATAGGTACAGCACCCATAACAGCTATCGCCATTTTGATACCTGTTGAAGGTAATACAATATCCTGATTAATAGAGGCACCGCTCTGGGCATTGGATAACAGGAACTGGACATCCATCAGCATTTTATTCAGCAACGACTGAATACTGTACATGGTGTCTTTATTGATATAATATAAACCGTTAATCCAATCATTCCAATAGGATAAGCCGACTAATAAAGTTACAGTTGCCACAATTGGAATTGACATCGGCAATACAATACTAGTTAAAATGTGTCTCTCTGTTGCCCCATCCATACGCGCTGCTTCTATAACTGCTTCCGGTATATTCGTTGTAAAATAAGTTCTCATCATTATAACATAAAATGCGCTCATCATTAAACCGGGAATAATATATGCCCACCATGTATTTTTGATATGAAAGACCTGTGTCCACATAATATACGAAGGTACCAGACCACCATTAAATAACATGGTAAAGAATATAAAGAACGAAAATATCTGCCGTCCGGGCAAATCCTTTCTTGATAAGGGATAAGCAAAGAGAACCGTTAGGAATACGTTGGCAAGGGTTCCCACAATTGTTACGCCAAAGGATATAATATAAGATTTAATAATAGTAGTTGAATCCACTAACAGATATCTATATGCATCCAATGACAGTTTCTTGGGGAAAAATCTATAGCCATAATGAGTTAAGGTTAATTCGTCAGTAAAGGAAGAAACAATCAGCAGTATAAATGGCAGCAAACATAATATTGCTAATATTATTAAAATTATATTTGCCATTATTTGAAAACTTATTTTTCTTTCAACCATTTTGTCTTTTCTCCTTTAGAATAGTGCATTTTCTTCGCTTAATTTTTTCACTACAAAATTCGCTGTCAGTACCAAAATAAAACCGACCACAGACTGATAAAATCCTGCTGCCGATGCCATACTCACGTTATTTAGCGTAATTAAACCTCGGTATACGTAGGTATCAATTGTATTGGTTACATCAACTAATAACCCACTGTTTAAGGGTACCTGATAGAACAATCCGAAATCCGAATAGAAGATTCGTCCAATTGACATCAAGGTCAAGGTTATGATTGTAGGTTTTAAACAAGGAAGTGTAACATGTTTGATTTGCTGCCATCTGGAAGCACCATCTATCGCTGCTGCTTCAAAATATCCCTTATCGATACCGGCTAAGGTCGCGAAATAAATAATGCTGGTATAACCAAAGCCTTTCCACAGATGCACTATTGTTAAAATAAACGGCCAATACTTTGGTGATGAGTACCAGGGTACCGGCTTTATTCCAAGAGGAATCAGAATACTATTATTGATGAAGCCTGAGTCCGAACTTAAGAAAGCATAAGCTAAGTAACTGACCACTACCATTGATATTAAAAAAGGAATTAAGATAATGGTTTGATAGATTTTCTTTAATCTGACTGCTTTAATATCATTCAATAATATAGCAACCGCTATAGCCAACACTGTTCCCAAAATAATGAAAGCAGCATTGTAGCATAAGGTATTTCTGGTTATTACAAAAGCATCTTTTGTTTTAAAAAGAAATTCAAAATTTTTAAATCCCACAAATTTGCTTGCTGAAATACCTTTGGTATAATTATACTGTTTAAAAGCGATTCGCAAGCCAAGCATAGGTATGTAATTATTGATGATGATATATATGACACCTGGTAACATCATCAGATATAACGGGATATACCGATTGAGGTGTCTTAATTTTTTCCTTACCTTAAGATTCATCCAAAACCTCCGATACAGAAATATAAGGGGGACAGCCGCGTCGCCACCGTTCCCCCTTATATGCTGTTATAATATGTGAATTATTATTTCTTAGCAGCCAGCCATTCATCTAATTGGCTCTGCTTTTCCTTTATAATGTTATCCACACCTGCAGCTTTTAAATCTTTAATGAACTGAGGTAAAGCCACCGCAGGATCTACCGAACCGCATTCTAATGCATTCGCATATTTATTTTGAACATTTTTACATGCGGTAACTTCGTTAATTACATTTTCATTATTCCAGCCAAATCCTTTTGCCGGTGAAACAATTGCAGTTTTATTATATTCATCTGTTAATTTCCAAAGATTTTCGTCGGCACCTTCCCAAACAGGAGTAATCATTTCATTAAGCCATGCCCAAGGATAGCTGGGATATCCTGTATTCGTTCCATCAACGCCTTTTGGATAACGAACCATGGTCTTTGCTGCATTGGCATACTCATAGTGTTTTCCTTCCACACCATTGGTTAAAATATTCTGTAATTCAGGGTTTGTATAAATTTCATTCATAACCTGTACGGTTCTTTCCGGTTTTTCACTATTATGAGCAACATACCAAAGAATATCAAGTCTGTTTGTAGTTGTATAGGCATCTGTCATTGGCAGTACTACTATTTCTTTACCAGAAGCCTTCTGCATTTCGGCTTCGATTCCGGGTTTTACATTGGTAAAACGTCCAAATGCCTTATTTGAAGCAATCATATTGGCCCAAGGTTCTGTATTGGAGGCTGCATCCGGCATGATTAATCCTTTTTGTGCCCATTCATATCTTCTCTCTACGATTTTACGATAGGTATCTGTTTCATACCAGTTTACTACTGTTTTATTATTAGGATCTGTGCAATTTTCTAATATACCAAAATCGCCTCCTAATTCATCATTCATAGTCATAGTGTTCATTGATCCGCCATTGGACATTACCGGGTACATATCCGGATATTTCTCTTTTACTGCCTCTAAAAGCGGTACTAAGTCTTCTTCTGTTTTAATTTTGGAATAGTCAATACCTAATTCATCCGCTACTGATTTTACAAAAGCAAATCCCCAGGCTACTGCTTTTTCTTTATTGGCAGGAACTGCATAGATGCCGCCATTTATTGTGGTACAAGCCCAATCGTCTGCACTGATCTGTGCCTTCATTTCAGGTGCATATTCATCCAGATACTGTCCGATTTCAACAATTTGCCCATTACTTACAGCTGATGTAAAACTACCCCTGTCATTATAGAGCATATCCAGTTTCTCACCGGAAGAAAACATAAGATTAACCTGCTGTGCATATGTACCAAATCCAACACGCACTATTTCAAGGGTCGTATTGTACTTCTTTTTCAATATCTCACTTGCCAAGGCGGAAACTTCTTCACAATCATTTGTTCCAGCTGTTCCGGGCAGCATGAGTTTAACGGTATAAGGTTCCTGTTTGCTATAATCTTTCACCCCTGTACTGCCTTCATCGGAAGTACCCTCTGACCCCTTTCCTGATACTGCTTCGGAATCCTTTGTTTCATTGCCGTTTGCTTTATTCTCACTCTTTCCACATCCAACAAACAATGTGGTAAAAAGAGTAATGACAAGCAAAAACGAAATAAATTTTTTCATCTTTCAACACTCCTCCTAGATTTTTATTAGGCATGCGCTTACTGCTGCCTACTGTTAAATTATAGCTGACTTCGCTTTACAGCAACTACCCGAATAATGACACAAAGTGTTCCAATGATGACTTATGATCTGAATACTTTGCAATTCTATTTATGATTTTCTTGTTTCATTTCACTGGGTGAGAGTCCAAAAATATGCTTAAAAGACTGGGCAAAATGCGAAAAATTACTATATCCAACTTTTGAAGCAACGATGCTGACAGAGAAATTGGTTGTCTTTAATAAATGATAAGCAATATTCATCTTTTCCTGCTGAATATAATCTGACAGTTTCATTCCCTTTTCCTTTTTAAAGAGTCTGGATAAATACTCAGGATTCAGATAAACTGCTTCCGCAATATCTTTCCTGGTAACATTCTTCTGTATATTTTTATGGATGTAATCCAATATTTCATCCATTCGTGATTCATTAATATTCTCCTGATTGTCCATACCCTTTAGATAATTCATTGTAAATACAATTAAGCTTTTCATTCGTGTCACAGAAGTATAAGAATTCATCAGAGCTTCATAATTATAGTCACTTTCACCTTCCATATAAAGATCACTCTTTCCATTGCCGCAATTCTTTATCCCCTCTAAGAATAAATAGATATAATCCTTATGGAACTTTCGCAGTGCTTCATCGTTCATTCTGCCGGACTGAGTCATATGATCCAGATATTTGCAAGCCTCCTTCTTAAGTAAATCATAATAACCATCCTTAATGTATTGTGCCCATTTATTACAATCCGGTGAGATATATTCCAGTCCCATCTCCATGGTATCATCCGCTTCCAGAATACCGTCTTTTTTAATTACATTTTTCCTACTTCTTTTTTCCAGCCTTTTTGCTTCAGCCGGTAATTCAGAAAAACAAGTTGTTCTGCCCGGATACAGGGCAATTTTACATTGAAACAGCTGTTCAGCCGTCTGCAGGAATAAGTTCATTTTCTGTTTTATATCCAGCTCTTCGTTCTGTTTTTGAAATAAAAGAATAAAATGCTCCCTGTCCAGACAAATAATAATTAATTTACCTTTTCTTATAGTAAGTAATTCATTCCAGATATTATCGATGGCATAAAACAATAAATCATTTTCCCAGTTCTCTCCCTCAAAATCAAACAATTGAATCATAATCATTTCATACAAACTGTCTGCTTCCACCGTATAGGATAGAGCGGATACATACTGAACCACTTCTTTCACATCACTTCGCAGTGTAAGCAAATACTCCCTTAAAAGACTTCCAAGGGTCTCTTTTTCTCTTTTTTTCAAGCCTAAGGCGTAATTATAATAGCTCTTTATTGTAGTATCCTTTTTGATCTGATCAATTGCCTTTAGAAGAGAATTCTCAATTTCTTTATAGGTGACCGGTTGTAACAGGTAATCAAATCCCTGCAGATGTACTGCTTTTTGAGCATAGGAAAAATCAGAGTGGGCTGTAAGAAAAATGCATTTCATAGTGTAATGATGTTCCAATACCCACTCATATAAATCCAAACCACTTCCCATCGGCATCTCGATGTCACAGAGTAATAATTCTATTTGCTGCTTTTGAATGATATTCTTTGCTTCAATAATATTGTGTGCTGTAAATTTCTTATCAATATTAACCAGCTCCCAATTTACACCGGCTAAAATTCCTTCTACCACAGTAGGCTGATCATCCACAATTAACAGATTCATTTTACAATCTCCTCCCTTATGCTTTCCCTTGGCTCCCTGGGCACTTCCACAGGTAAAATAATTTCACATTGTGCCCCTTCCTCCAAGTTGTTACATTGCAATATTGCTTTCTCATCATATATCAGATATAACCGCTGACAGATATTTGCTATGCCGACGTTATTCTCTGTGTATTGATAAGGTGTCTGCTCATTTAATTGTTCCAGTACTTCCTGGCGAAAGCCATTCCCATTATCTGTAATAATGATATCCAGCAGGTTACCTTCTTCCGTTTCTAGTTCAAATATTCGAATGGTTATCCGTAATGCCTGATCTGCTTTTCTGCCATACTTAAAGGAATTTTCAACAAAGGGCTGAATTAGTAGCACCGGTATAATACATTCCTTCAACTGATCTTCTATTTCAATATCACATTCAACATCTTGTTCTAAGCTGTACTTCTGTAATGAAATATAATTTTTTACATGATTAATTTCATCTCCGATGGTCACCAAGGACATATTATCTTTAAAAAAATATCTCAAATAACTGGAGATCTGAATGATCATATGCTGTATCTTTTCATAGCGTTTCAGTTCTGCCATACCATAGAGGTTTTTTAAACAATTGAGAAAAAAATGCGGTTTTATCTGTAGCTGGAGATATTGCAGTTCTGCGTGGTCCTTCTGCAATCGCCTCTCCCAGGATTCTATTTTAAGATTTTTGATTTCTGTCATCATCTGGTTAAAGGTAACATTTACTTCTTGAAACTCTCTTATTTTATAATTAGAATCTACTTTTTCATCAATGTTTCCATCCCTGATCTTATTCATCGTCTTAATGAGAGCTTCCATTGGTCTAAAATATGCCTTGGATATCATTACATAACAAACAGGAATCAATAATACCATAAAAAATGACAAAAATAAGAATAAGGACTGCATCCAATCCATGTGCGAGAAATACCCTTTATAGGGAATAAAATAAAAAAAGCGAACGTGCAGAAAGTCAGAATATTGATTCACCACCAGATACTTGGTCTCATTCTCCGTCAAATAATATTCCTGGTCCAATTTATCCGTCACAAGCTCTCTCTTCCCTATTTCTTCCTGTTTCGAAAGAGCTGCACCCTTCATTGTTGTATAGTAAAGAAAGCCGTCTCCATCTGATCTGTTATTTATTTGATTTTGAATGGTTACACTTAAATCCACAAACAGGAATGTATATCCGCCGTTATATCCTAACAGACGTACCAAAAATCCTTGTCCGTTAATACGAAAGGGCTGCCATCCTAATGAACTTTTCTCTTTCGGATTCAGAAGGTATTCCTCTACAATTCGGCTCATACCCTCCTTGGTTTTTATAGAATACCTGCTTTCCTGGTAAAAAAAACGTATTAGATCATTTTTTTGAGATACCAGACAGACACTTCCCAAATTCTGGCCATTCGCTAACAATGTTCTATATTTTAATCCTATTTCATAACCGGACAAATGCTTGGTTAATTTATCCACCTTATGTAACATATTTGCATGATCATAATCGTTTGCCCAGTAATCGGCGATGGTCTGACTAACCTTTTGCAAATCATACTCTACTTGTGATTGATATAGAATTATCGTATTCTTACCAACTTCTGCGACCTCATTGTTTAAGGTTTTAATAGAATAATAATTATAGAACAAAAGGCAGAAAATCATCGGAATCACAAATATACCCAGGGTATAAATCAAATGTTTCTTCAATGAGATTGATTTGAATTTCATATGTATAACCCGCTTTCTTTTTTTACATTACACTCTTTTCATAAGTTTGCTGCAGCTTTAATATTAGTATAAAAAAAAGTGAATAAAAAAGCCACTTAAACTATGATATGAACTATCACTATAATGACTTTCTATACACAAATTATGATAATCTAATTTCTTCCTATTGACCACTGAATGACCTTCTGTTAGCTTAGACTTTATAAAGATCCCAAAAGATAAATACATAAAAGGAGAAGCATTATGAAACAGTTACTTATCAAACAAATTTTAGAGGCACTTGCTGTTGGTGACAGTTTCTCAAAAGCAACGGAGTTTGCATCAAGAGAGCAGATTAAAGCCTCTTTTTCTTCCATAGATTCCCTCTTGTTACCTTCAAAATCCCTGGCCCACAAGGATATGCGCTATGGGCAGGTTACAGATGACACTGAGCAAAATCTCTTTCTGCTTGAGGACTATTGTAAAAGCGGTACTATTACGCCTGAAGTGGCAGCAAAGAGTCTCATACGCTGGTATAAGGAATCTCCAGAGCCGGAAAAATATATTGGTCCCAGCTCCCGAAAAGCTATTCTTGCCTTAATAGATGGTATTGATATCCGGCTAACAGGAACTTCGGGAACTTCCTGCGGCGGAATCATGCGTGTACCCTCTGCTTTTTTATGCAGTACAGATTTAAATTCTCTGCAAAGTAATATTATCAGCACCTTACTGCCTACCCATAATACAAATGCAGCCATGGAAGCAGCTATGGGCTATGGCTATGCTCTATTTGCCATGACAAAAGAACAGGATATGGATACCATCATACAGGCAGCCCAAATTGGCTGCAAAATAGGCCGCAGGATAAATAACGAAGAAATGGATCTGGCCTGTGCTCCTTCCTGTCAGGCCCGTATTCCGGTTCTTCTTCACTATCTTCCGCAGTTTGATTCGGATGACAAACTATTAGACTTTTTATTCTATGTGTTTGGAACTACAATTTCTTCCTGTGATGTATTTATAGCCGCTTTTGCTCTGTTTCTTTGGTGCCGTCAGGATGTATATAAAGCAATACGTATGTCTGCAATGCTTGGCGGAGACACCGATACCATAGGCTGCCTCGCTGCTGTTCTCTGCTGTTGTTATGGGAAGGGACACAATATTCCGGAAGAGATTGTTCAAAGTGTTGTATCGGCTAATCATCTTACCCTTGACGACTTATCTATACAAATCACTCAATATAGAAATCAAGACAATACAATAAGAAAGGAAACCTTATGAAAATAAAATATCTAGGTACTGCCGCTGCTGAAGGCTATCCAGGCATATTTTGCAACTGTTCTTATTGCCAGGAAGCCAAAAAGCTAGGTGGTAAGAATATACGGACACGTTCCCAAAGCATCATAGATGACCAATTATTGATTGATTTTCCGGCAGATAGCTATTCCCATATGCTGCAACATTATATAGATTTCCCAAATATCCACAGCATACTTATCACTCACACTCATCAGGACCATCTATATCTGGAAGATCTGGGGCTTCGCTGCGAGGGTTTCTCCCATTTCATTAACGGCGAGCTGACTCTTTATGGGAATCCATCCTTAAAGGCAAAATTTTCTCATATTTACAAACAGAATCCAAACGATACCCATTTATCAGGAAAACTGGATTGTGTTGAATTAGTAGAATTTATTCCAGTTCCTATTGAAAATTATATCGTAACACCTTTACTGGCGAATCATGATAAAAATGAAAAGTGTTATATTTATTTAATTGAAAAAGAGAATAAACTTCTCCTTTACGGAAATGATACCGGATGGTTTCCGGAAGCCACCTGGCAATATCTTTCTGGTAAAAAAATAGATTGCCTTTCCCTTGATTGTACTCATATGAAATACAAAGAAGGAAGCAATCATATGGGGTTTCCTGATATCCTGGAACTCTTGAAACAACTTGATACCCTTCATTGTATCAAACCGGATACCAGGAAGATATTAACTCACTTTTCACATAATGGACATCTATTACACAATGATATGGAGGCTTTCGCTTTTCCCTATGGCATCCAAATCGCTTATGATGGCCTTGAGGTAGTTTTCTAAACTGCCCTAGGCCCCCCTGATTTTATGGCCTTACTGCTGTACCATCCGGGAGACGGCTGAACATCCAATCATGATTCATCTCTACTGCAGGATACTTCTTAGCCTCTTTCTCATCGAATTCAACACCAATTCCAGGTCTGTCATTAACATAGGCATATCCATCATTAACGACAGGACAGCCCGGAAATACAAGTTCCTCCGCTTCATTAAAGCCGCAAAATTCCTGGATTCCAAAGTTATGACAGTGCAGGTCCAGATGCATCTGTACAGCCATTCCAATTGGTGAAAGATCATTTGGCCCATGCCATGCCGTACGCACTCCATAAGCTTCACAAAAGTTAGCAAGTTTTTTTGCAGGTGTCAAGCCACCGATATCGCTTAGGTGGACACGAATAAAATCAATCCATTGATTCTGAATTATGGGCATCCATTCTGCCGGATTAGTGAACAGCTCGCCCATTGCAAAAGGAACTGCTGTCTGCTCTCTAAGGTATTTATAGTAATTCACCTGCTCCGGTGGTAAAGAATCCTCCAGGAAAAACAACTCAAACTGCTCAAGTTCTTTCGCGAATGCTAAGGTGTCTGATAGAGAAAGCCTTTCATGTACATCATGCATCAATTCAAGCTCCCAGCCAAAGTCACTTCGTATCCTGCCTAATAGCTTAATAACACTATCCATATACATCTTTGGGTGGTAGTAGGCCCCATTCGGTGCACCTTTTGGCTTCACAATCTGCTGACGTTTTCCTCCAAAGTTCCCTCCATAAGTACCCATATGACATCTGATATAGCGAT
The DNA here is from genome assembly GCF_014218355.1 of Anaerocolumna chitinilytica. Classification (NCBI taxonomy): domain Bacteria; kingdom Bacillati; phylum Bacillota; class Clostridia; order Lachnospirales; family Lachnospiraceae; genus Anaerocolumna; species Anaerocolumna chitinilytica. The sequence goes on along the minus strand of NZ_AP023368.1, from coordinate 2,304,769 downwards.
AGCCCTCCTCTTGATATTTCCGAATACACTCTTCTACTTCCTCAATACAGCTTCCATCCGCATGTCTATAGACTGCAATTCCTTCTCTGGATTTTCCACCCAGTAAACTATACAAAGGCATATTAGCAAGCTTTCCTTTTATATCCCAAAGCGCCTCATCCACACCTGATATCCCATTATTAAGAACCGGTCCATTGCGCCAATAAGAACTGCCCATCATTGTCTGCCAGAGGTCCTCAATATTATGTACGGATCTACCTTTTAACATAGGGCGCAGATACTCCTCTATGGCTGTAACAACTGCCTTATGTCTCCAGGTAAACGTAGCGCAACCATATCCAAAGAGTTCCGGTTCAGAAGTCTCCACCTTTACAACCACAAGATTAATTCCTCTTGGGGCTGTGACAAATACTTTCACATCCCTTATTGTTATATTATCCATCTCTTTTCTCTCCTTTTGTTATACTTATCAGCGTAGAGCCTGCATTCTCTGCGATTAGAAAAGCTTTATACTGTAATCATACACCAGCTTGTATGCTATTTCTTTGCATTATTTGGCTAAAAATCACCATTTCTTTCTCTATTTGAAGGACATAAAAAAAGCAGATACTTTTCTTAGCATCAGCTTTTTTTCTGCTTATCCCTCAAATCATGTACAAATTTTCGATATTGAAGAGGTGAAAGCTCCATAATATATTTAAATTGTCTCATAAAGGTATTCATACTGCTATAACCACATTTTTCAGAGATGGTAAATACACTATCATTATTATTTTCTAAAAGTTTGGCGGCTTCACATACCCGGACCATATTGATGTATCTATTCAACTGATACCCACAGTATTTTTTGAAATCCTTACTGATGGTGGAAGGATGTAAAAAGAATTTTTTGCTTAGGGAATTAAGATTCAATTCTTCGGTAAAATGTGTATCAATATATTCTTTTATCTCAAGGATACTGGTATTGGATGCTGCAATCGCTTTATTATTTCTCTGAAAATGGAAAGCCCTGAATAACACTACGGCTATCTGTGTGATAATGCTTCTTTGCATTTGGGTCCGGAATTGCTTATGAGGCTCTTCTTCATTTTTAAGATAACATAACAGATATAGTATTTCATGAAAAATATCCCGGTCTATCTTCTTATAATAAGAGTTAAACTTCTCAGGTGTAGGTGTTTCAAAGACTTTCAGTAAATCATCATCCGTAATGATACTTCTATAGTAATTCGATTTTATCGTAAACCCGTACCTTAAAAACGGAAGCTGGTCAATTCTCCTAAAATGGTGTTCCATGGCTCCGATTACCAGGATATCATAAGGCTCCACATGATATTTTTGACCTGAAATATAATAATCCGCAGAACCTTCCTCAATAACCAAAATCTCACAGGTGTTATGGATATGGTGCATTTCATTCTTCTCATATTCACAGGTTCGTGATATGTTGAATTTGTCTTCGCTGATAGCTCTGAAATGTTCCGGTTCCTGATAATCATTAATTTCTATTTGCATTTCAATTCCTTCTTTCCAACTAGGCAGATGCTATAAGAATACGAGATTTTTGTTCTGTTTGCAACCTACAATTATACCAACTTAAATATTTTATTCAACATAGTCAAGTGTAAAAAGGCATAAGTACTCATGAATTAATACCTACTAAAATCGTATTTTGTGTTTCTCGTAAAAGAGCAATAAAAGTTTCACCAGAAGAAGCAACCCATGGGTCTATCAATACAAATAGTCGGATGTTTTAATACTACACTATTTAAATAAAAAGGCAGTATGTTATACAAATCATGGTATACTTCAAGGAATAATAAAATCTACATAAAGGGAAGTAGCGATTTATACCTGACACTAACCAGTAACTGCTCACTAAGAAAATATTTTAACGGTTATCTTTTATAATGTTTTTAGATAAGAATCATAACTGTTTAGAACACCTTCAATAGCTATATTTTGGTCAGAATCAATCTCTAGCCCTTCCATTTTCTCCATCCGCAGAAATAAATCAATGTTTACTCTGACGACATATGGACGAATGTTTCGTTTTACCTCCATGGCACTTACCACGAACTTCACCTGCGCCAAATGTTTCTGAAGAATTGGAATGATCACGTAATATAGAGAATCTTCTGCAAGAGAAAGGTGTCCTAAAGAACCCCCTTTCTCATCAGAAAGCATAAGCCTGTTGTCCTTTAGAGAATCTGCATACAATAGGTCTCCGCTTTTCAGCTTTAACATAACACGAAATATCTTGCTGTCCCCTTTCGTTCCTAAAAATGCCTGAAATTTATATATATGTCTTCCTTCTTCATCTATTCTTATAGGACTAGCAAGCTTTTTCAAACAGGATACCGGCAGGATATACTGACCTGCAAGCGCATGAAATAATTGTACCTGATAGGGAAACCGCTGTGTTATTAAATCATATTCATAATCCTGAAAGATACCATTCTGATGCTCTGTTTTTTCCAGTAATTCCAATACTGCCTGATTCAGACTTTTCAACAGACAATCAAATTCCTCTAAATCAGGATCCCATTCATATCTTCCTCTTGTAACTTCTATATATTCTTTTTTATGGTCTTCCCATAGAATCATATAGATAGTTCTAACTGTAAAGGCATTTTCTAAGACTTTAGCTTTCCATACAGGAGTGGATGCAGGTATTTCCTTTCCCTGCATCAAATTTTCGCGGAGTATGGAATAAGCCTCATTAATTAACTGGGCTTTTTTGATATGTTCCGGTTCATCCGACCCTACCGCATCCGGATGATATTGTCCTATCATTTTCCGGAATTTCTGTTTGATTGTGCTGACATCGTCCTGTCTTAAAACTCCCAGAATATTTGCTGCTTCCTGTATCGTCATTTCCAATTTCACTCGTTTCTGTTATATCTTTGCAGGGTTTGAAAATATAAAGTCTTACATGTCTTTCATGTTTCAATTCTCCCTTTTTAATACAACTGTTACTGGGGTGTTAGCGGCTCGTTCAGAAGAACCATGTGAATATGATCCTCCCATTTACCATTTATATTTAAATATTTACGAGAAAGACCTTCGTTGTAAAATCCTGCTTTTTCGGCAACTCTTAGCGATCGTATGTTTTTTGGCATAATATTTGCTTCAATCCGATGAAGTCCAAAATCCCGAAACATAATTTCTGTTCCTGCTTTAAGGGCTTCTGTCATATATCCCTGGTTAATTTCCTGCCCATCCAGCTTATACCCAAGGAAGCAGGATAAAAATGCTCCTCTCATGATATTGGTAAAGCCAATGCAACCAATAATTCTTTCTTCATTCCCTTTTTTGAATATCCAAAGCCTGAAGGAATCATTGTTTTCCATATCATTACATAACAGTTTTTTCTGATATTCACTGGTATAGAATTTCTCTTCCCTCACTGGCTCCCACTCCTCTAAAAAGAATCGATTTCTTATGCAATAATCTGCTACCATATCCGCATATGAGTCATGAGAGGGTTTTAATAAGAGATGTTCTGTTTCGTAAACTGCTTTCATATGATACCTCCACTTATCTATAATGTTAAAATTTTGTAGAAGAAATATTATACAGTTTTTTGAATAAATGTCAATAAAAGAGGCATTGTTTATATAGTGGCGAAGCTTCTTGGATTCTTTTGGATAAATTTATTGATATAAAGCAAACAAATAATGTATAATAATATAAAGGGTTCCAATAGTTAGCATCTGTAAACCCCAAAATTTAAATTCAAATGAAAATAATTCTAGTCGGGAGGGGAGCAAATGAAAAAACAAAGGAATTTTCTATTAATAGCGATTATTTGGTTCATTGGTGCAATTACCTGGCTCATTACTGCATTGCTTTGGGCTAGTATACCTGCATTAAGCGAAAATATGCTTGCTTGGATTACAGGGGCATTGAGTTTATTTACTGGTTGTCTATATATAAGGAAGCATATATTAAGTTCAAAAACAAAAGAAAATTAAATCAAAAATAAATTTAGGAATTTTGTACTTTTCATTATCTTTTCATGATGAACAGTGCAATTTTTTCTCAAATAAAGATGTAAGGCATTGTCCTGCAATTGTGGCATTTGTGTCTCTTTTTATTCTGATATCCAACGACCCAGGATATTAACCCATTATACTTCAATTCTTTCAATTATCGTTTTTACACCATCCGCATAAAATGTGATACAAATCGGCTTACCAATCCAATAAATATACAATATACTATTAATAATAATATCGATAAGATAGGGATTCTGACACTCACAGATGACCCTGTTTACCGAAGATTAGCTTATAAACTACATCGACGCCTCCTTCAGGTAGCAGTTCGAGCATGGCAAGGAGTTTACCCGTACCAACTCTGTATTTCAGTTTTGGATGTCTGGATTCCATTGCATGAATCACCGTTTTTACCAAGCGGCGGGAGTCATTTTTTTGATTCAACTCCATCATCATGAGGGGCTTCATTTTCGTTAGAAGCTTTTTGTAGTACTTTGTATTCGAAATTGTCTTGTCAAAATTCTCGTAAACCTGTTGAGTAATATTCGTTTCATAGGAGCCAGGCTGAATTTTAATAACAGGGATACCTAGATATATAAGCTCACGACGCAGGCTGTCGTTATACGCATCGACAGCATATTTTGACAATACGTACGGTCCGGCAAAAGGCTGAGGTGTCATCCAGCCTGATTCTGAACTACAGTTGATAATCCTGCCATGACCTTGATAAAGCATATCAAAAAAGGTTCGGTTCACCCTGGCCGTACCTACCACATTGACATTAAGAAGTTTTTCAATGGCTTCTACGCTCTCACCTTCGATCAGAGAAGTAAAGGAAGTCATTCCAGCAAAATTCACAATGGCATCCAGCTTATTCGTATATGATTTAATTATTTCCAGTGTTGCATTCACACTCTCCTGTTTTGTAACATCCAGCCGGACGGGAATGATATTCGGCAGTTTCCCTAACTTCTCCAGTTCCGCTTCCTTGGTACCGCCTGCAAAAACCATCCAATTTGCCAATCGAGATAGTTCTTTCACGCAAAGCGTACCAAGACCGCCTGTCGCTCCTGTAAATACTGCATATTTCACGAGTCATCACCTCATTTCATATTTTACCGATTAATGTGTAACCACTATTTTTGCAATTCAATATTAACAAACTTGATCTTTTAAAATCAACATGGATTATAATAATATTAGCAGATACTCATAAAAAATGATAGTGATTACGTTTATTTGATTCTATTTCATCAATTACCTTCTGTACGATAGAAACTCAATCCAATATTTTTAAACTAGCTTAACTATCATAATACTGAGGTTTTTCACCAACAGCATAAAATTTTCATAAAATATTACATATTTTGCTATATTTATGCTTTTATCGCACCATATAACTATATTTATTGTAGAAAGGTAGTTAAATAGTATGTCTTACTCTGTTGAACAAAATTATCTTCTCTTTCGAACACAGGCTGGTGCAGTTACCATTCCCCCAGGCGAAACACTTCGATTGACCGCCGAGCTGCCCAATGGAATTCCAATAGAAAAATATAAAACCATCCGTGTTTACAGTAACTGCAGACCTGGTGGTACTGTGTCGGTTTCCATTCTTATTGGCGTTTTTCAAGTGGAAGCCGATGAGCTGATCTTTCCTCTTGATTCCTTCACCCTGCTGCCCGGTAGTACAACAACCAAAACCTATGATGTTCCGGGTCGATCGATTGTTGCCTTTGCCACAGCAAAGGAAGGAACCGGAAGTTCAGCCATTGATTTCGGTGTTTTGGGATTTGGTCCCTCCCCATGTAACTTTTAACTTTCAAATAAAAAAGCGGAGTTGATATCATGAATATTCCTAGTTATCTTATGCTCGATAACCGAGATGAATTTCTCAAGAAAATAGAAGCAACATCAGAACCTGCACAAATTATTGGTAATGATGCAGAAAATCAAGTAGTAATTGCCAGGTGCAAGGAGCACCCTTTGGCATATGTCTGCGTATACGGAAGCAATTATGTCTCGGTAGTAGATATCGTAGAAGCAAGGAGGCTGTTGGATATTACTGTTGATGAAGGACCATTTGATATCTGCATCGATAAGAAACATATGCTTGCCTATGTTTCCAATTTCTTTTCAAACACACTATCTGTTATTGACTTGTATATAAATAAAACCATTAATACGACCCCTGTGGGTAAACTGCCCATAGGAGTTGCGGTACTGCCTGGCGGTCGTTTTGTATATGTTGTCAATTATGGAGAACCGAGTGTTTATGTGCTGGAAGCACGTACGCTGAAAAAAGTGACAGAGATTGCACTGCCTTCCAACGGCTTTACAATCGATATCACTGCTAACGGCACACTGGCTTTTGTCAGCCTGCGGGATGCACAACAAATCGCCGCAATTGATTTGACCCTCAATAAGGTTATAAAGATAATTCCAGCAGGTCCCGGAACGGAGGTCGTTAAGGTCAGCCCCACCAATCGTCACGTATTTGTTTCCAATGAAGACGGTAATTCAATCACACCAGTTAACGTTGCGCTGGTTGAGGCAGCTGCCCCTTATACAGGACAAAGCGGACCTGTGGGTATCGCGTTCACAGACGGCGGAAATACGGTGTACTGTGCAAACCGTTTCGCTCAATCTGTTACTTCCTTCGATGTCTTCAGTCATCAACCGCTTTCAACAATCCCTGCCGGACAGGGTCCATATGGATTGGCTGCAGCCAACGGCGGTAAATTAATGGTTGTTTCAAATTCATATGAGGATACGATTTCGATTCTTGATACTCGTTCAAATAAATTGCTTCAATCCGTCGTTGTAGGAATTCCAGCGTTCCTTACGATTCTTTAATGCTATAATTATGGGCAAGACCATTTTCATTGGTTCTTGCCCATAATTATATATGTCAAACAATAAAAGTAACTTAGATTATTTACTTATAAGTTCCAATAACTCCAAAGTCATATGTTTTGTTATATATAGGATTGTTTGAGATAAAATGAATATATACAGGTGTATTATCAAGGTTTGGTTCTTTATCAAACAAGAATCTGTCAGCTTGGCGTAATGCTTGAAGTGCTGTAGGCATTTCGTTATAGAAAATCTCATCTCTTAAATGTGCATTTCCTATTACACCATCACCATCCACAATCACGGAGCCAATTAAAGCATATCCTTCTCTATATAGCTCCCAGGCAATTCTTACCTCATCACGCATTCTTGTGACTTGATCTTCCGCATAATTTTGACCTACAAACACAAATAGCTCTGCTGTTATATCCGAATGTGTAATAGTATATAATCTGCTCCTAACTGGTTCATATGGTCTTATATTATCCCGATATTGCACAAATACCTTTTGAGGATTAAGTTCTTTCACATTTCAAGCCTCTTTCATATATTATTTCGAAATGGAAAAGCTGTTGGCCATTATATGGTTGCCAACAACCTTCACAGCACATTTTATATGATATAATATATGCTTTATTTTATCCATGTGATATCTTTATGCTTATTTGTCACAGCCATTCAATATTTCGATAATTTTATGCAGACATTGGTCATAGGTGTTTATGATCAGATCTGCCTCTTCTCTATTCTGTTTGATTCCTGAACCTCCGTATCCAATAACATATGCTCCAGCATTTTTTCCAGCCGTAATTCCAATTGTTGAGTCTTCAATAACAATACAATCTTGTGGCATTGCACTCAGATATTCCATTGCTTTCTGGTACACTTGTGGATCAGGTTTTTTTCGATCACACATATCGCCGCATACAATACATTCGAAATAGGGTAACATATGCATTCTGTTTAATGCAGTTATGATTAATTTTGTTGATGTAGATGTTGCAATGGCCATTTTAATTCCTCTATCTCGTAAATATACAATCAATGCAATAAGACCTGGCATTGGTTGAATCTTACTATTTTCATATGTATTTCCGATTTTTTTACGTGTTTCCATAAATTCTTCCATTGTAATCTGCTTTGAAGCTCTATTTAATATGCCCTGCAATTCACTTGAATTATTCAGTCCTATTAAGCGATACATGTCTTCCTTAGTAAATCTTATTCCATACTCATTAAAAGCCTTCGCTAAAAAATTCCCGTTGCTCTCTTCTGTATTGGCTATTACTCCATCGAAATCAAATATTACATATTTTATATTCATTTTTCTATTTTTCAAATAATATTCTTGCGGTTTCCTGGATGTAAGAAATTTCATTCTTTGACAGATTCATAAAATCACTGTTTTCCATTGAGCAGTTAGAATCCTGAACATACATCATTTTTGTGTCTTTCTGTGTTATGGAATAGAACCAAACTTCCTTTGGAACATTATATACTTTCCCCTGTTCCATCAATGTTAGCTCAATATTAAAATGATCATTTTCACGCTCTGCAGTAATTAAAATTGCTTTTCCAGCAACAAGAATAAACTGTTCATCTGTTGAATGATGAATTTCGAGATGGGCAATTCCATTAATGTCATTATCTGGTTTCCAGTTTTTGATACTAACCAGCCATTTTTCATTTTTATATACACATAAAATACCTTCATTATTGTTTTCATATACATCTGGTCTCATAATTTTATCCTCATCCTTTTTTATTATTAATTTGGGTTTTTATATCTCTGTCTTTCCGACGATTGGTACTCCATATCCGAAGGCCCCTTCTATAGAACAGACCTTTGCGGCAAATGCAGCTCCTTGATTCATTGCAGTCAGTAAACGTGTTTCCATTTTGTTATTATCTTCTTCTATTAGCTCACCTGCTTCAGATGTTTCTAATAATGAGCAAAGAAATGCGGAAAAATATGAGTCACCTGCACCCATTGTATCAATCACATCGTCTGCATGTACGGCTTCTGCATAATAGAACTTATTCTTGTATAATACATAGGAACCATCTTCACCGACTGTTCCAAGTACAATTTTAACTCCATTTTCCTGTGCCTTACGCATCTCTATTTCTCTGTTTTTTTCATCTAAGTGCGCGCAGGATAGTATTGCAATTGTTACATATGGGCATATTTTTTCCAGATATTCATCCGTCCATCTGGTAGAAAAGTCATATGCAATCGGTACACCTGTTTCTTTCAGCTTTTCCAGGTCATTTTCAATATAGCTGTTCAAATTTGTGTAAATCAGCTGGAAATCTTTAATGTATGAAAAATCCTCATCAGTAAAATTAAAAGAATTCTCTTTCGCAATTCCTCCTTTATTGGAGCCCAGAAATACCCTGTCGCTGTTTATTAAGGTTACTAGTGCAAAACCATTTTCTCCTTCAAACATTCTGCAATGGCTGTCATCAATTCCTAACTTCACAAGAGTATTATGGACACAATCAGCCACATCATCATTTCCATACTTTCCAAGATATGCAGCTTCTGCCCCATTCATTTTCACATAAACACAAGTGTTAACACATTGTCCACCCGGATACATTATTCCTCTAGAGAGATATTTGTCGCAAACATTATCTCCTATAGCAATTATCTTACAGCGTTTCATTTCATCACATCCTTCTTCTTATTTATAAGGTAAATTTAAAGGCTACTACATTTAATACATTAAATCTTAATTATAATAGTTCATTTGTGTTATTTTTTAACCATGCTACTATGTCATCAATGGCTTTATCCGGATCATTATAGTAACGGCGGTCACTTATTTCAAAAGAAACCGATCCTGCATAGCCACGTTTTTTAATTGCTTCATAATATTCTCTCATAGGAAAATCTGAATCTCCTGGAACAGTATGTCCTCTGTCATTGAAATGAATATGCTGTAGTTTATCTCCGAGTGCGTCAAACCAGTTATCTATAGTTTCATTCGCATAAGTCATCTGATCCATATCCACCATTCCGACTACTGCCTTGGAATCAATTTCTTTTAACATTCTAGCAATATCGTTACTGGTAATCAAAACATTCGTCGTAGTTGTTTTAAGTTCCTCAAGGAGAAGCTGCACTCCTTTTCGTTCACAATAAGCAGCCAGTATATGCATAGATTCTAGACAGTATTTCCATGCTTCTTCACTTGACTGATTAAAATAGCCAAATCCCGTACTAATCTGAACACTTGGACATCCTAAAAATTCGGCTGTATCAATTGCTCTCTGATAATATAAAATACTGGACTCTCGAGTCAACATGTCTTGTGTACAAAAATTTACTGGATAAGTACAGTTTTCTGGTGTCATAGCCATAATCTCTAAATTTCTTATTCTTATTTCTTTGTCAAGACGAAGTAATCGCTGAAGCGGATAATTGAATATATTGAATTGTGGTGCAGAACAATAAAGGTCAATACTGTTAAAGGGAGATTGTTCGACTTTATCCAAGAATTTTTCAATTGGATACCTGATATAATGATAACTCATTGGTGCAAAATTCATATCAAATCCTCCTTATTATTTTATTTATAACTACAGCCTGCTATCAGCCCTTAATGGCACTGACACCAAGCTGTTGTCTAATTAAATCTGTTTAACTGATGGTCTGTTCTAGAAAATCACCGCACCAAGCAATATTGCTACTACTACAGATACAACAGTACAAACTAGACCCGGAATCATGTAACTGTGGTTGATAACAAATTTTCCAATTTTAGTTGTTCCAGCTGAATCAAAGGCTAGAGCAGCAACACACTGTCCTGATGCCGGAACAAAATAATTTGATGAACAAGCAATCCAACCAGCAACAATAATATTAACAGGAAGCCCTAACGCAATACCAATTGGTACCATTATCATTGTTGTAGAAGACTGACTGGTAGTAATCGCTCCAACAATAAATACTGCTATAATGTAAATCCAAGGATATTTATTAGTTAGAGCAGACATATTATCGGTGATAAAAGATGCCTGATCACCAATAAATGTATTTACTAACCAACAAAGTCCAAATGCTAAGACTACTGCAAACATTCCGGTACGAAATACAGGCTGATCCAACACTTTATTACTATCAAGTTTCGTTACGAGCACCATGATTGCTGCCGCAACTAACATAAAGATCTCAATAACTGTTGTTAATGGCAACTTGGATCCATCAGGTAGGATTGGAACTAACGCTTTAACTGCACCTAAAAGGACAATTCCTACCATTGCAATTAAAAATATTGCAACAGATCTCTTTGCTTCTTTTGTAACTTCTTTCTTTTCACTATGCTTTTTAGAGAAATCTTCAATCTGTCCAACAGCTACACGCCTTTGGAATTCAGGATCATCCGCAAGCTCTTTTCCCTTTTTAATAACTGCAAGTGCTGCTGCTACTGTTCCAATCAATGTTGCTGGAACACAAACCATAAGCAAAGTAAAAATATTTACACTTTTATATGTAGACTCTGCCATGAATGCTAGAATAGCAACGGTTGCTGCAGATATTGGGCAGGCAGTAATCGCTTGTTGGGATGAAACAATAGATGCAGATATTGGACGTTCCGGTCTTACCCCTGTATCAATAGATATTTCATTAATAACCGGAAGCAAGCTGTATACAATATGTCCTGTTCCACACATAAATGTGAAAATATAAGAAACAATTGGTGCTAATACTGTAATCATTTTAGGATTCTTACGAAGAATCTTTTCTGCAATCATTACTAAGAAATCAAGACCACCGCATGCTTGCATTGTTGATGCGGCGCAGATTACTGCAATCATAATTAAAATAACTGTGATTGGTGGGTCAGATGGTGCTACATGTAATACAAATATCATGATAAACATTCCAATACCACCTGCAAAAGCTAAGAATGTTCCTCCTTTACGTACACCCAGGAAAATAATTGCCAATACAATAGCTAATTCAATCCAAAACATAATGGATCCTCCTCTTAAATTGAGTAATTTTTCTCTAAACAACAATGTGCGCACATCATTCATTTTTAATACTCGCAATCTTTCGATTATATTTTTTGCATATAATGTATTGCTTTGTATTAAATACAATGATATACATTAGATGTTTTATTGTCAACAATTATTATCAATTTCTACAAATTATACAATTTTATTTATATATTTTTAGCTACTTTTAACAAATGAAGTATACTACAATCTATATTACATCTACTCAGATACCACTCCATAGTTATTATCATTGCATTTTCCTGATTCATAATGTATCTTCAATCTAAAATCTCAATGCTAATGCTCACGTCTAGTATTCTACTTTCCACATATAACGACGCGTAGCCAATGGATGCTGACGTATTGTAGCCAATTCATGATTATAAATAGGATATACATTGTTAAATAAAGAATGATTGAAATAATCTACAACTGAAACATCAATAACGGATAATCCCAGCTCTTTAGCATCCAGAATTTCAATATTCTTTGCATATTTTTGCAAAAATATTAATGCACGTTCATCCAGCGAACGAGTACTTCCTTCTGAAATTTGAATTACAAAAGGTCTATTCGCATCTGTTATTTCAAATGGGCCATGGAAAAATTCACCTGTATGTATTGAACTGGAATCCAGCCACTGCATTTCCATAAATATACATATGCTCTCCATGTATGCTGCACCATAAGACGCACCACTTCCCATTGTATAGATAACACTATCATTTTTGCGTGCTTTTGCAAAGATTTTTGCACGCTCTTTCACATGCGTTCTTGCATTTCGGATAATGTTTGTAATCATTCCTGCACCTTCATAGAATTTATCATAATTTTTATAGCCTTCTTGTGTCTGCGCAAGAAGTTCTACTGCCACATAAAGTGCACAAAGTGTCTTTTCGCCTGCATAATCAATATCGCCAGCCAAATGGTCCTGGCTTGCATCAAATGAATATAGTACAATATAGTCTCCAAACTCAACTATTTCAGATTCCTCTAACCATGTAAGTATAATAACTGCAGCGCCTTTTTCTTTACCTAACTTCGCTGCCTGAATTGTTTCAGGTGTATTACCTTTATGACAAGCCATAACAAGAATTGAGTTTTCTCCAAAATCATTCGGTGTGCAATGTACAAATTCGTTACTATTTATCCATGCACTCTTAATGCTTGCACTTTCTTTTTCCATAAATGTTTTAGCTGGATAGAGTGCTCCTAACGATCCCCCACATCCTACAAAATAAAGAGACTTAATGCCTCCTTTGTCTCTTTTAGCTTCCAAAATTTCTGCTACTATACTTTTAATGTCTGTGCTCTTGTATCCCATTGTTTTTTCTCCTTTTTGCTTTAATGTTTTATATTGTATTTTATATGTCTCGATTCAACAATAATACAATACAATACATTTGTCAATATTAACTTAATTTTTGTCTGATTTATATTTTACGATATACAAATATTATCAATTGTATTATAATTATATTAATAAAACGTTATTACTGATTTTAAATACTCATACATATAGAAAGGTGACACTAACATGGAATTAGATAATACTATCGCTACTCCGCTGTACCAGCAGCTAGGAGATATTTTACAAGAGGAAATAGAAAGCGGTCGTCTGCCAGCAGGGGCACGAATACCAACCGAAAAAGAACTAAGTGAACAATACAATGTAAGCAGAGTCACAGTAAGAAAAGCGCTTGGAATGATGTCTGATTCAGGATATCTAGAACGCAAATCAGGAAAAGGTACTTTTGTTGCTGAAAAAAAAATACAAAGGGGTCTGTCCTCTGGTGCTATAAGTTTCACAAACATGTGTAAAATGATTGGAGCCATTCCCGGATCTAAAACAACAAAAATTGCACTGGAGGATCCAACACCACGAGATATTGAGTTAATGGAATTAAACCCTGATGATAAAATTGTTGTGCTGGAGCGAATCCGTTATGCTGATTCTAAACCAGTTATATTAGAATCCAATAAGTTTCCTGAATTTTTTTCTTTTTTGTTCAGTGAAGATCTTAATAATCATTCTCTTTATGATTTATTAAAAGTTAAGCATAATATAACACTTGAACACTCTTCGAAAGCAATTGATATTACTTTTGCTTCCTCAAAGGAAGCAAAAGCACTTCAAATTACAAAAGGTTATCCTTTGCTCCGGATTGATAGTATTGTTCATGACCCAGAGAACAAAATTACTAATCTATGCCAACAATTATGTATTGGCGATAAATTCAAATTTTTAGTATAAAATCATAGCCACCAATACTGGTGGTTGATTGCAATCAAAATTTTTATTTAAACAATTAGATATCTCCGTTCATTGGAATTGTTTTACAATTGATATTAATTAAATACACAGCAAATATAAACTGTTATATTTCATTCCGATATTAGAGTTATGTAGATTTATTTAGAGATTATATTAATGGTCTATGTTGAACTTAAATTTACTTACATATTTTACCTTGTCATTGTTTGTTTTATATAAAACTAAAAGATGTATACATTTTCTATGCAGCTTTATGCTGCCATCAAAACATATACATCTTTATTAATCTCAAGATATTAAGCCAGCCGAATATTTCAAATTAAAAAACGCATATCTCCGTATATTAGCACCATGATTCTACGTCACTAACATCATCTGACTATTAGCTATTTCTTTGTGTTTTATAAGCCGATTACCTTACGTTCAAATACCGGAGAGTATTCGATTGGTGCATCAACTGATACTGTTATGCCACCCGTATATGTTTCTCCGGTAGAGGTCAAGATCCACTTACCTGCTGGGAGGTATACATCTCTTTTGTATTCATATAAATGAAGAATCGGAGCTACGAGATATTTGTCACCAAACATATACTGATCCTGAAGTTCCCAACATTTCTCATCTTCCGGAAATTCGTAAAACATAGTACGAATTAACGGAGAGCCATTTGTATGAGCCTCTTCATAAAGCTTTTTAATATATTCATGCATACTGATACGGATATCGTAATATTTCTTCATGATCTTATAATTATCTTCTCCATAACTCCAGAGCTCATTTGGCTGGCCAGTATGAAGGTAGCCGCCACCCCAGTCTCTGTTATCCAGCGGTGGAATATTATAAGGGCCTCTGTCCCCGTGCATACGCAGAACAGCGGAATATACTGCGAACTGATACCAACGAATTAAGAGATTTCTAAAATCAGGATCATTTACATCATCCGTCATGAAACCGCCGATATCAGTGGTCCACCAGGGTATGCCTGCCAGTCCCATGTTCAGACCGCACTGTAACTGATCTGCGAAGGCTTCAAAGGTACTTGGTACGTCACCGGACCAAACCACGTTGCCATACTTTTGAGAGCCGGCCCAAGCACAGCGAAGCAGATTCACAACAGGCTTATTTTCCTTACTCATCTCATCATAGAATACGCGGCTGTACATCTGAGGATACATATTACTGATACTAAGTGCTGGTCCATCACAGTATCTGTAATTTTCAAAATCATACACTCCATAATCCGGTTCAGAGTTATCCAGCCAGAAAGCATCAATGCCTAAATCGTAGTAATTCTTCTTGCACACTTCCCATACATACTTACGTGTCTCAGGGTTGAAAGGGTCAATCTCCACACAATCCCCTTGATAATCATAAGTCTGGGCAGCTCCGCGCTCTGTCTTAATCAGAAGACCTCTTTCCATCATCGGACCAAAGTTTTCACTCTTACGATCCACAGAAGGCCATACAGATACGATGACCTTGATGCCCATTGCGTGCAGCTCATCCACCATAGCCTTAGGATTCGGCCAGTACTGTGAATCGAATTTCCAGTCACCCTGTACTGTCCAATGGAAAAAGTCAATGACAATCTGGTCAATCTTAATGCCTTCCTTCTGATATTGACGAGCAACTGTCAGAACCTCATCCTGGGTTCTGTAACGCAGCTTACATTGCCAAAGCCCCATCAGCTCTTCCGGAAACATATCCGCGCGACCGGTAACTGCGGTATAGTTAGCCAGTATCTGCTTCGGTGTTTCTGCCACAGTGATCCAGTAATCCATTTCCTTGGTAGATCTTGCAATCCACTCTGTATAGTTCTTACCAAAGGTTACACGGCCGACAGCCGGGTTATTCCAAAGGAAACCATAGCCTAAGGAAGATACGGCAAAAGGAACAGATATCTGCGAATTACGCTGTGCCAGTTCCAATACACAGCCCTTTAAGTCCATATCATTTTGCTGATATTGGCCCATACCGAAGATTTTCTCATCTTTATTACTTTCAAATTTTACATTCAAGGAATAATCGCTTCCACCAATGATTCCCTTCCACTCACGGTTAATCACTTTCAAGCAACGACTTTCTTTCGAAATGGTTCCGTCATACATACGGAAATATTCACGAAGGAACAGCTTATCCTTTTTGTAAAATGAAATGATACCCACAAAATTCACAACTACTTTCATATTACCATTGGTAATAGAAGCAATTTCCCTCTGATCAATGGTCCCATCTCCAACCCAATGGTCTTCCATTTCAATCTTTACACTGGTATCTATATTGTCAACCTTTTCTGTCAAAGCCCAGTCATTTCCATTAAACTTGCCAAGCATAGTGGTACGTACTCTGACAGAATCCTTACCCCATGCTTCGATTCGCCCCATTTCACCATTTTGGTAAAATACCAAGGCCCCATTGTCATCTAAAAATTTCATAGTACCTCCTATATGTTAATTGATTTTTCGGATTACAATGATATAATACTCTATAGACTATTATATTTCTTCTGAAATACTATATATTTATGATACTATTCTATGATTTAAGTTTAATTCATGTTTGAAAGTTCCTTTCAAGCTTCTTATTAAAGAAGTATCGCAGGCAAGCCTGCGATATGCACGGGGTATGTTTGAAAGTTCCTTTCAAGCTTCTTATTAAAGCAGTATCGCAGGCAAGCCTGCGATATGCACGGGGTATGTTTGAAAGTTCCTTTCAAGCTTCTTATTAAAGCAGTATCGCAGGCAAGCCTGCGATATGCACGGGGTATAAATATGAAATATACGATTACTGCATCTCAAGGTAATAAAGAACAGCGCCAGCACAGTTCCTCATTGGTTCCCTATAGTATTTATGATTGCCATATACCAGATTCTTTTCCCAACGTACCTATGCACTGGCATAGCGAGTTTGAAATTGATTATGTATTTCAGGGAAAGGGCGACTTCATCTGTGGTGATGAACACTTTCCTGTAAGTCATGGAGACGTAATTATGATTCCACCCAATATGCTGCATGCCGCCTACCCTTCTTCGGGCAGGAAGCTGCATTATATTGCCTTTGTATTTCATGCCAGCATGCTCGGAATTGAAAGCAATGATCGCAGCAGCACTCACTGTATACGTCCTCTTATTACAGGACAACTACATGTAAATTTGAAATATAATCCGGACCATCCGGATTATTCGGTTATACGCTCCCTCACAGAAACCATCGTAAGTTGTGCAAACAAAAACAATCCATATGATGATCTTTTACTAAAAAGCGTACTATTACAACTTTTCTGGTATTTTGAAAAAAACGATAATCGGTCTTCCTTTCAGGGTGATGATATCAGTTATTCCTCCCTAATCCGTCCTGCACTGGAGTTTATGACCTATTACTATATGGATTCCATTACGATTAACGAGCTTGCCGCTAAATGCGCCATCAGTTCAAGTCACTTCATGAATTCCTTTAAGAAAGCCGTTGGCTGCAGTGCTATTGAATTTCTGACACATCTGAGGATCAAAGCCGCATGCACAGCGCTGACTGAAACAACAGAGGACATATCAACTATCTCCTTTAGCTGTGGCTTTAGCAACCTGTCCAATTTTAATAAGCAATTTAAAAAAATCACAGGAAGTTCACCTCGGGAATATAGGAAACGATAAACCTATGCTCTTTTTTCCGCTGTTTCACTGCATTTTTATTCTCACTGGTATTCATCTTGTTCCTGTCCTTCCTAATATTCCTTCGTCTTAATGCTTTCCAGCATTTCTAAAATCATATTTTCCGTATGTTCCATTCCTAATGAGGTATCAATGCATAGCTGATAATTAGAAGCCATTCCCCAAATTTGATGCGTATAATAGCGGTAATGTTCTGCTCTTTGTCTATCCATCTGCTGTATCTTTTTTCTTGCCTCTTTCTCACTTAAGCCTTCTGTCTCCATAATTCTTTTTACACGGAATTCTATTGGGGCGTAAAGATAAACCTTTAAGCATTCACGACGTTCTCTTAAGATATAAACGGCCCACCGACCTATAATTACACAATTGCTTTTCTGTGATGCTTCTTTTACTACACTTGCTTCCGCTTCAAAAATAGCATCCTCCGGTGCTGTATGCTCCTGGGAATACACATACATTTGATTAATCATATCAAAAATAAGGCTGTTGGTCATTTTTTCTTCTCTTTCGGATATGTACTTCGGCGTATAACCTGTTGTCTGCCTATAAACCTTGCTGTAAACCCTACCAGTACTGCTGCCACAATTGTGCCTTCCCGTACACCGTAAAGGCGTTTTTCATAGCAAAAGGATAATACCCCTGCTGACACTGCCATAGTAATATCAAAAGCAATCTTTGTAATGCCGAATTCTGTTTTCCATCGAAAAACAACAGCCCTAACAAAGGCTTCTCCCGGCAGCATAACAACATCCGCAAGAACTTCCATATACACACCGATTCCAAGAATGAAACAGCCTGCCAAAAGGCATAAAATTTTAGTTATATACCATCCCGGTTGAACATCTTTAAATAAAGCCATACATAAATCAATAAAATACCCAAATACAATTGATACCGGAACCTGCAATAAATGTTCCGGCTTAAAATTATTCCTTAATATCAGCAACTGCAGCAAAATCAATAACAAGCTGAAAAATATAGTAAAATTTCCCGGTGAAAAAGGGAAATTCAAGCTTAACACATAAGGTATAGATGAAATCGGCGATGTCCCCAAATTCGCCTTTGTAATCAGGCTGACCCCCAGTGAATTAATGAAAATTCCTACCATAAATATGACATAACGCTTAACTTTTTCCATCTTCAATCATTTATCCTTTCGTCTTCAAAAAACTCTTGCTTTTGCATTTTCATAGTTTTTCCTTTAAAGATTTTTTCTGACATTCGTTTTTCCTCCATTAGTATGAAAATAAAAACATGTAATTAATTACATATTAAATTTTCAATATTTATGCTATACTAGATTAAATTAAATGTCAACCAGATTTTTGGAGGAGTGATATGGCTCAAAAAAACTTATTAAAATATATTCTTTTAGGCTTGCTGGAGAACGAAAAAAAAACAGGTTATGATTTAAAAAAATTATTCGAAACAGAAATTGGTGAATTTTGGTCTGCGAAGCATAGTCAGATATACTTAGAATTAAAGCGCTTGGAAGAAGAGGGATATATTTCATCCGAAACTGGTTTATTCGGAAATAAGCTTGAAAAGACATATTATACCATTACAGATAAAGGACAAAGGGTACTAAATGAATGGGAGGAAACCCCCACCGGAGAACTTCCATTAAACAAGGATGAGTTTATTCTTAAATTATATTTTATTCACGATAAAAATGACGAACGCATTCAAAAAATGCTGTCCGAGCAATATAGATTACATACTTCAAAATTATCCCATTTAAAAAAGCGAATGATTCTGCTATTCAAGGATGAAGTAACTCGTTCTAAAAACTACGGTCATTTTTTAATACTTGACCATGCTATTCGAAGAGAAGAAGAATATATTGGCTGGATAAAGCAATATTTGCAATAATACTGGGAATACCGGGAGTATCCCCCTCTAATCTGTTGTAAAATATGCTTACTCAGCTCAGAGGGGTCAATGCTGCTATAAAGTTTTTCTTATTAGGGTATTTAACTCTGCAGCTGTTTCTCAAGTTTGGACAAAAAGCCGTCCATCGCCTCTCCAATATCAATCTCCATGCGTTGCGCCAGAACTATCAGCCACCATATACCTTCACTAAGCTTATGTTTCAGTTCGGCTTCTGTATTACTGCCATTCGGCCAACGCCCTTGTTGGGACATGGTTAAACGGCCAACCAGACCGGCATCTGTTAGAAAAGCGAGGGCATCTTCCTCAACCGACCACTTTTGACCATGATATTGTTCTTCCAATTTGTGATAAGTTTCTCTTATGGCGATGGAGCGTTCAATAATCTTGTTAAAATCCATATCTTTCATATTTTCCAAACCTCCTGTAAGTTTTCCATATTCTATTTGGCTAAATAGCGATTTTGTTAAATTCCGAACCGGAACTAAAAAATATATTACAATTGTTACGATACCCTTATTTTCTAATTGTCATAAAATTTTTTCTGATAGCATTTGTTTTCTCCTTAAGATAGAATCGAATAAATTCGGTGTTAATTTTCGGGTTGCTACTAATAAATAATAGCATATATAATATGACAACACACTGTCATATTATATATGCTATTTACAACGTAAACGTATTCATGCTGATTGTATATCTCGTCTTGTTCCCACGCATATGACAAAGCTCTTAAAATATTAAACCTGTACTCTCAAGAATTGACCAGAAAGAATTATATAGATAAAACCTTGCTAAAATTCGATAGATAATACCTCCTGCTTATTTAACATTTCCAAAGAAAAATGAATATCCATCAGACTTTCCAAGTTGCTCTCTCGATGTTTTGTCTACTATGAGAATTGCTTCTATCAGCGATTCCACCTGTTCCCTCATGAGACTAATATTAAATTTGTCCATTTCCATGCCTTTACTACTTACCGTTAAATAATCAGGCATTTGAATAAGCCCAATAACCGGAATGCCTGCTTCGAATAGAGGCTGACTTTCACCAAATTCAAACTTATTATGCCCTCTAATCATAACTGTTCGTGTCAGGCTTCTATTTTCAATTGCCTGTTTCCATATTTCTCCCATCTTTTTATTTCCTATATAAGTATATTCCGTTTGAATATTTCCTGTTGCCTCATATTCTCCTTCTGCATTTTCTTTCCATTCCATGCTGCCCAAATGCTCTACTGTGATTCCTGCAACCGCTTTTTTATTGCCATTCTCTCCATCCCATAATTCTGGATGCTTCAATAACCAGGTTGAGGTTGCTTGTGAGGTTCCTTTAAATACTGGCAAACGAAAATGTCCCGTTATAAAAGCAAAAATCATGGTGCGCTCCGGGTGGCTGTTTTGTAAATAACGTATCATGGAGAGCATTCCAAGAGCTCCATTTTCCTCTACCACATTAATCCCATCCGAATGAGAATTAATCAGAATCGTTTCTTCTTTGTTTTTACCTTCTATTTTCACGTAAAAGCTTTCCGTTGATGCGCTATCTTGTTTCTCTGCTTCTAGTATGATTGTCCCTTGTTCTTTTCTTTCTGCTGCTGCAAGCACTTTTTTTCCTTCTGTCTCATTCACCCATATCGCCGGTATACCCTTATACTGATCTGTAAATGGTAAATACTGATCTTCTACCTTATTATTGGATACACCGTTCCAAATTAATATAACCGCTTTTACACCCTTTTCTCTTGCCTTTTTTAAATTAGGATTTTTTAATACAGAAGTCAATACAAGATCACCATCTCCTGCTGCAATCCCTGTATTACTAGGAAAAGCCTCCCTTTTATTCATAATAAGTCCAATCGGGAGTTTTTTTACTGTATTGATTTTTATGACAGCAATTTTCCCTTTTGCTTTATTATAGTTTCCGTTTTTAACATAAATCAGTTCTCCAGTTACTCCATTATGATCCGTCTCACCGGAATATGGGTAAACAGAGGATACATGAATTTCTTGCTGGTTTATAAATAAAGCCCTTTTCTTTTCCTCCCAGCGTTCAAAAGTATAGGTATCACTATATATTTCAAATCCCATAGAACCAAGCTGCTGCTTAATCCATGTGATAAATTCTTGATGACCTTTTGAACCCGTTGTTCGACTTCCAAAGGAGTTCATCATTTCTATTTCTTTTTTCATCGTTTCTTCCGAATCTAATCTACTCTTCTCTATTATCATTTGACATCCTCCACAAAGATGATCTTTTTCTATTGTACACAGTTACGAAGTATGACTTTACATTTGTAATGTCGATTACTATGTAGTATAATAAAAAAAATTCCGTAGAGCAATATCATTCCGCGGTACACCTGGAAAAACGAACAAAAGGGAGGAAAGTGTAATGTCAGCTTCAACCAAATGCTATTCAAATAAAGAAACCAACCGCTTGACAAGGGAAGCAATATGCACTGCTCTTATCCTACTTATGAAAGAACAAGCCTTTGATAAAATCAGTATTACCGATATTGTAAGACGAGCAGGAGTATCTCGTACCGCATACTACAACAATTATTCGTCCAAGCAAGAAATTCTGTACGATCTTGTGGACACTCTTATTTTCGAAGTCAACCAAAAACTGCTTCCCTATACAGATACTCGAACCGGTAAAGCAATGCAACCAAGAAAATTTATCAACGCTATGTTAGAAGTTTTCACTCAGCAACAAGAGATCTATAAAATATTATTTCAAGCACATTTTAATCATATTATTTTAGACTGCTTAAACGACAGTATGCTTTCCAATATAGAAGACAAGTCGGATGAAAATGTATACCGCATTTATTTTAATGCTGGAGCTTTATATAATGTCTTTTCAAAGTGGATTCAGTCCGAAACGACCAACACAGTTGAAGAAATGACTGATATTTGTCTTAAAATATATCATACTCCCATGTCACAGGATTAAGATAGTCTACTCTTGGAAGATAGCGGTCTATATGCTTCTTTAACTACAATTTTGTAATCACAGGGAAGATAATCAGCAGCTTCCATCAATTTTTTAACAACTGATTCTCTGGCATAGCAAAAAAATCTGATTTGCTGTCTATTTGACTTCGAGATTCATCAATCAACAAATTTTTGTGAACATTTCTTAGTGTTATCATTTTCTCTTTATTATCAGTACATGTAACATTTAAAATTCTTTCATCATTTAAAGTATCATAGCATTCTAACTCCATCATTTGCTTATTTTCCAAAACAGCAATCCTTTAATATTCTAAAATCAGTCTTGGCTCAAGAAATTCCAGAGCACAGTTCTATTCATGCGTTACTCAATATAAGTAGTCCACTTACCACATTTATTGCACCAGTATATAACGAAGTCTAATGTTTCATCAGCTGCTTCTATATCAAAAGTAAATATTTTACCTTCTTTAATGAAACCTATATCCCTTCGACAGACACTAAAGCTTTCCGCATCACATTGTGGACATTCAGAATCACATTTCCCAACATACTCAAAATCGTCAATTGTTATCTCGTTATCTTGTAAAAATTGAACGATAGCTTCTTCATAACCTTCATCTGAAAGCTCAATGAAATCTTCTATCCATTCCCCTTTCATTAAATATTCGCTAATTTTTCGCCAAAGTACTCTGCCTGCTCCCTGACATCAATTTTTTCTAAAAGCACATTTCGATCTGCGTTACAAGACGGGATAACAAATGAATACAACCTGGTTTTGAACTCCAATGCGAAATCCTTCATATATTCCTCCAGAAGTGGCAGACCGTTGCTATTCTCGGCTCCTGTGGTTGCAATAATAACAAAAGCCTTGTTTTCAAATTTAGGATTAGCCATATGACCGTTATTAATTTTAATATGACTATACATACGATCCATAAAACTCTTCATCTGAGCAGGAACCGTTCCAAAATACAATGGCATTGCAAACACAATAACATCATAATCTGTCATTGCGTACACTGCTTGAGAAATATCATCGTTAATGAAGCAACGATATTCATCTGAATTTTGGCATCTTCTACAGCCAATACAACCATTACCCACATTCTTCATTGATGTTAGATTTAATATATCAACAGTAGCACCTTTTGAATTTGCTCCTTCCTGCACCCAATGAACCGCAATCGAAGTATTTCCATTCCTTCGAGGACTTCCGTTAATAATCAATATTTTATGCGACATATAATCCTCCCTTAATATGCTCTCATTTTTTAATTTGGCTTCTTAGCTACAAGTTTATCATTCTATAAAGTTGAGAACCGAGGTTAATTACGAATCCAAATATTGTGTAAAAGAATAATCCCATTTTTCATCCTTCTCAATTTCAATAATTAGCTCCTCCGTTGTTTTGATTTCCATCAGCAATCGATTTTGCTGGTAGATCAGCATCATCTTCATGTTAAACGGTATTTTTGTGGCGTAAAGCTCGAGATGTTCCTGTGTGTCCGAAAGCAGCGTCTCTAATTTGACAAGGCGCTCTCTTAAGTAACTTAGTGCGTCCTTTTTTTCAATCGAGCTTATATGAAAAAGTGCTATGCCGAAATTGCTAGCTTCCGCTTCGTAGGAGGCTAAACCATTTGCCAGATCCTCACTCAGTTCTTTTTCCCCGGATTCGGATAATGAATATACTGTTTTTACCGGAAAATTCCCCTCCTGAACACTTTTACCAGCGATGTATCCCTTTTTTTCAAGATTCTTAATTGTTGTGTAAATTGATGCCGCCGTCATCGGAAACCATCTTTGAATTACCTCTTTGTCCGACAGTTTAGCGACTTCATATGGATTCATGGGTCTTTTATGAAGCAACCCCATAACATATTTTGATAATTTCGAAACCATTCTAGCCTCCTTGTACTTAACCTTCATACATTGGTGTGGATAGATACCTTTCGCCCGTATCAGGTAACAGTACCACGACCGTTTTGCCTTTGTTTTCTTCTCTGGCTGCCACACGGGAGGCAGCAAAAGCGGCAGCCCCCGACGATATCCCGACAAGTAGGCCTTCTTTTTTCGCAAGCAATTTTGAAGCCTCATAAGCTTCTTCAGTCTTTACAGAAATAATTTCATCAACAACTCCCGGATTATATATGTCAGGAATAAAACTAGGAGCCAATCCCTGAAGCTTGTGCACTCCGGATTTTCCTGAGGATAAAATAGGTGAATCAAAAGGTTCCACTGCGATTATCTTAATATCAGGCTTTTTCTTTTTTAAAGCTTCTCCAACTCCGGTAATAGTTCCGCCTGTTCCGACTCCGCCTACAAAAAAATCGATTTCTCCTTCGGTATCCCGCCATATCTCCTCAGCAGTAGTCTTACGGTGAATTTCAGGATTAGCAGGATTTCTAAACTGTTGAGGGATAAAAGAACCGGGTATGCTTTGGGCTAATTCTCCTGCTTTTCTGATTGCGCCTGGCATTCCTTCACTACCTGGAGTTAAAACCAATTGGGCTCCCAAAGCAGTAAGCAACTTGCGTCGTTCATGACTGAATGTCTCCGGCAGAACAATGATTACCTGATAACCTTTTACCGCAGCTACACAGGACAATGCGATTCCGGTATTTCCGCTAGTCGGCTCTATAATCACGGAATTCTTTGTCAATAGTCCCTGTTTTTCTGCCTCCTCAATCATTGCCAGCCCGATTCTGTCTTTAACGCTTCCGCCAGGATTAAAGTACTCCAGCTTCGCAATAAGCTCGGCTTGTAATCCACTTTCGTAGTGGGAAAGCCTTAATAAAGGAGTATTCCCAATTAGGTCTGTAAGACTCTCGTATATTTTCTTCAAATGAACACCTCCTACTACTATTAATTCTTACTACTAATATATATAAGTAGTATGATACTACTATATTCATAAGCGCATCTAATGTCAATCAAAAATTTGAATTATTATCCTTTCCATACAAAATGTGCAGATACCTTTATGTACTAAAACAAATTTAGTGATGTATTTCAAAGTCTTTGTAAACTTGAAAAACTGCAATAAAACAACACACCAATAAAAATGCCAGGGAACTTGTTAAAGCTTAGTTTCCCTAGCATTTTTATTGTACCTATTAAATTTCAGAACATCTCAGTTTTTATTAAAAATAATCTTAATAATTGAACTGTCGATAATAACGTCGAATAACCATTGGGTGTCTGAATTCTTTTTCCATGTAGGCATCTACACGATTATTGACTGCATGCATTACCAAATGAGAAACAGATCCTCTATACTCAGACCGAATACCTTTCAGTTCATAGTCTTTGGTATCAATTACGGTATAATTCTTACATACCTTCGGTAAAAATGCAGCAACCCGCTCGGACAATGGTCTTTGTTCATCTTCCCCAATAAATACGGTTACAGGTGTTTCTGCCTCGATTATCTCCAGCATTCCATGGAAAAATTCAGCGGAAGTAATTGATTTTGTTCGAATCCAGAGCTGTTCCTCCCAGTAACACATCGCATACGAATAGGTGGCTCCCCATTGGTTACCCGCACCGATGAAGTAATGCGGCATATCCGGATGCTCTTTATAGTATTGGTATTTTTCTTTTGCGTATACCGCTGCCCATTCGTCGGCTTTCTTTTCAACTTCTACAAGGGCCATAGGAAGATATTTCTCCATTTCCTGATTATAAATATCATAATCCGGAAATTCACCATTGTTATACATTAATCGGTTTGCTACCATGTAAAATTTTAATTGTTCATTCATCGGATAAGAAATGCAGGTATCACATAATTTTGCCAGTGGTGTATCTTCTACATCAATAAAGCCCAACACTCTTGCTCCTACCTCTTTCGCTTTTTTTATGGCATCTACCATCTCTGTTGTGCTTCCTGTTACAGAAGAAAAAATGACTACTGATTTATTGGTAAAACGCTTATTTCCAGTGGTAATAAATTCCGCAGCATTTTCCACATATACCGGTAATGAACTTCTTCCTCTTAAATATACCTCAACCTGCATACCAGAAGCCCATGTACCTCCAATTCCTATAAAATAGAGTCCGTCAAATCCCTCTTTTTGGATTTCATCAACTGCTTTTTCTATTTGAGGACGGATCATTAAAGCACCCTTCACACTATCTATTTGTTGTTGTTCATTGAATTTTAACATAATTTACTCCTATCTGCTTTATTTATGAAAATGTACCGTGAAATTACATTTATCTCCTCTTGTATACGAACGAGAATATTCTATAACATTTTCGCTTTCATCATATGTAATACAAGAAAATAGAAATACGGTCTGATCTTTCGTAATATCAAGAAGTCTCGCATCCGCCTGTGTCAAACTTACCAAATCAAGAGTCTGCCATGCCCTTACCGGATTTATCCCATAAAATTTATAGATTTCAAACATACTGAATACGGAAGGGTCTATTCCTTCCATTTTCGGCACAAGATTATATGGGACAAAAATCTCCTGCAAGGCGATTGCTTCTCCATTAGCATAATCCAGGCGTTTTATATAATACAAATCGTCTTCTTCGTTGATTTTGAACATCTCGGCATATTTACTTCCGGCTTTACGTTGGCCTCTTTGTAAGATTTTCGTCTTTGGCTGCAGATTTTTATCATACATGGTTTGTGAAAAACCGCCTAAGACTTCTAAGTCACGCTCAATTGGTGCAAGGACATAAACACCCTTTCCCTGTACCCGCTTTAACAGACCTTCATTTACCAATTCATCAATTGCATTGCGCACAGTAAGCCTATTAATTCCATACATATCTGCCAATGCATTCTCGGATGGAATTGCTGTACCAGGAAGATATTCTCCCTCTTCAATTTTATTTCTTACAACTTCCCTTAGCTGTAAGTAAATGGATGACTGATAATCTATTTCTGCTGACTTTTTCAACGTAAATCTCCTTCCGTTCTACCAAGCTCCCCGATATTCCAGCGTAATACTGGAATTGGAGGCTCCCATTTTCATACATTCTTCTATGGTTTTTTCTTCTAATATACCTTTTAAAAATCCTGCTATATAGCTATCTCCGGCTCCCATTGTATCTACCACATTACATGGAATGATTCCAAACCGGACAAATTCAGTTCCATCATATACAATGCTTCCACGCTCTCCTAATGTTGCAATTACAAGCTCGGGACCCTTTTTGTAAATCTCAATCATTTTTTCTCTCAGCTCTTCTGTCTCTGAGTCATCTGTCGCAAAAAACAAATAATTCACATGTGGTATTGCTATTAATGATGCTTCATCATCTGGCCTTGTTGCAGCATCAAAAGCAACTTTTACACCCCGTTTGCGAATTTCTGCTAAATTATGTTCCACATTTCCCCATAGTCCCGATACAACCAAGTCCTGACTGCAAAGAAAATCGATATCTTCCTGTGTTAATTTAAAATCGGCAAGAACGCCTTCCTCATAGTCTCCAAAGACACGGTCTCCGTCCTTTAGCTCCACATGGGTAATTGCTGTAGTTCCTTCCAGAAAATGAATGTGGGATGTATCAACACCTTTTGCCCCAATCGCATCCTTCATTCGTTTTCCATATACGTCCGTTCCGACTGCACCCGTATAGGAAGCCTCACCACCAAGCCTTACAAAATATACCGCAACGTTTACTGGATTTCCACCTGGATAAGCGTCACCCAAACCGTCATATACATCCATACAATTATCCCCAACCGCTGCTATCTTCATCGCAAGTCCTCCTTCAATCACCCGCTTAGAGCCGCTTTAATTCGCTGGCAAAGCAGACATACTCTGAGCGGGTAATAGATTTAAAATATTCAAATATCTTACCATTTTCATCAACCGCAACACCCGTCTGATAAATAACCGGAGCACCTTCATTAATCTCAAGATAATGTGCTTCTTTTTCATCACAATAAGCAATGCTTAATTTTTCTTTTCCCCCCGTAATATCCAAGCCATATACTTTTACAAGTATCTGATACAGCGAAGAAGTCTCTGTTATATATTTGTCTATTTCTGGAAAACGTTCATAATCCAGATATGAAGTTTCATACATCACCGGAACCTCTTCTAAAAAACGGACACGTATCACCTGTAAAAGCTTATGTCCTAATGGCAGTTCCATTTTTCTTCCTAATTCTTTTGTTGTCTCACAAAGCTCAGAACTGATTATTTTACTTAAAACAATCCGGTCTTCTTTCCTTGCCGTCTCATAAAAACCTTCCACATCCTGGAGATTTTTCATAAGCTTCTTTCTTGATACAAAGGTGCCGGAACCATTCTTGTTGTAGATTTTTCCTTCCGAAATCAACTGCTTGATGGCACTTCGAAGGGTGGTACGGTTGAATTCCCACATCATACACATATTTCGTTCCGAAGGTAATTTATCATTTGGTTTTAATTTGTTTTCAATAATATAACTTTCTATTTTTTCCATCGCATCTTCGCGTGGTCTTTGATTGTCCATACTCATGGCAGATATTCCTTTTCTTCTTAATTGATTAACTTTGTCCTAGTTAAATCTTAAGTCATCTGCCAGCAAGTGTCAATCACACCTTATAACAAAAGTTATCTTATGCCTTATTCTGTTCTTTTTTATTTCTGCTTTCCCAGAAATAATATACCGGTAGTCCTGTTGCAACTGCAATGACAGCACAGGTAATTCCTGCTGTGGGAGCCCACATAAAGGTTGACCAGATTAAGGTTCCTGTCATAAGCATAGCGACTGCTACCATCAATAATCTGGCCGGCATTCTGTAGGTAGGCTTATAATTTAGTTTGTTACGGAGTACAAGTACCGTACCAAATGTCAGGAAGTTCTTTAACAGTGCAACTAATGTAAAATATCCCAAAAGGTCTGAAAGAGAAGTTGCAAATATCAGAATAATTGCAACAGCACACTGTACAATAATTGAAAAATATGGTGTTTCATATTTGGGATGTACCTTAGCAAAAGATTTAAAGAATAATCCATCTTTTGCCATTGCGTATTCGATTCTTGGCTGGAACATAATACAGCTGGATAGAGAACCGATAACAACAATAACTGCCATAATTGCGACAACCGTACCAGCATATCCACCAATTAAAGGTATCTTTGAAGCAAGTAAAGCAATTGGAGCATCTGATGTAGCAAGTTCATTAACAGATAAAAGACCTGATGCTGTTAAAGTTAAACCTACATATAATGCAAGGACTATAAATGCTGTTAAAATCAATCCTTTTGGAATGTTTTTTTCCGGTTTTTTGATTTCACCTGACATATAGCATGCAGCACTCATACCATCAAAAGACCAGGTTGTTGCAGAAACCCCTGCTAAAAGAGCTGTAATTCCAGTAGCTGCAATTCCAGTAAGTGGTGCTGCAGAAAGGAACAAATCTCCTTTAATAAAGAAAATACCAATTCCAATAATCAAAACGAAAGGTATTATCTTCAGCGCTGTTATGATTGTCTGGAACTTACTTCCGCCCTCTACCGAACGCAGATGAAGCATCATGAAAATCAATACAAATCCAACTGCAACAATTCTCAAAACAATTCCATGAACCGGTATGAAGAATGCAAGATAGTTTGCAATTGCCAGTGCCATGATAGAAATTGACGGCGGATCGGTTGCCCAAAAGCTAATCCACCCACATAGAAAGGCAAGTGGACGAGAACCAGCTTCTCTGAAATATATATACTGTCCTCCATCCTCCGGAAATGCACTTGCAAGCTCTGCATAGCAGAAGTTTGCTGGAATCTGAACAATTCCTCCAATTAAAAATGCTAATACCAAAAACAGGCTGCTTCCTGCTGCACCCGCAACGGATCCCAAAGACGAAAAGATTCCTGATCCAACGGTTGTTCCAACACCTAGCGCAATGACTGCACCCAAGCCAAGTTTACGCTTTAATTCTGTTTGATTGTGTTGATTTGACATGCTTTTATCTCCTTTTTATTTTTTTCAGGCTTACAGTGCCCACCCTTTTTATCAACATCACGCATGATTGCATGTTGTTTCTTTACTCCCCGATTACCTGTACCAACACTGTTCGCTGTGCTGGTCCATCAAATTCACAAAAATAGATATCCTGTGCATCTCCTTTTAAGACATCCCCATCACTGATTACAAAATGACAATGGTTACCCGTTAGATGTGCCTTTAAATGTCCGGTGGGATTACCCGCCGTAGAGCCGTAGTCCGGAAGCATTCTGGCATGCGCATATGGTAAATGTTCCGGAACAAGGCGTGTCAAAAACTCTTCGATGTCACTTTCCAGACATTCCAGTGATTCGTTGACGGTAATTCCGGTTGTTGTATGTTTTGTAATTACATGAACCATTCCATTCTTTATGTTGCTTTCGCGTACAAGCCCCATTACCTGTTCCGTTATTAAAATAAACTGATTATATTCGGTTGTTAAAAGCTTAATCTGCTTTAATTGAACCATCTGCTTACACCTCCTTTTACCGCCCATTCAAAAATTCCAGTGCATTCCCACCTTTTATAAGCTCCAGTGTGCTGTCCCTGAATCCAAGTTTTGTGATTGCATCTGCCATGCGTATCTGCTCAAATCGTGGATTGTTGCTTCCAAACATAACCTGATGGCGAAGACTTCGATCAATCCATGTTATCGGAATATCTTGGTGAAATACCCGTTCATAAAACTCATAGGCATTATCAAAATATAAAAGTCCGGTATCCGCATATACATTAGGATATTTCAACATTAACATGGCAGTTTCCTGTACCCATGGCCATCCAAAATGCGCCAGGCAAATCCTTAAATTCGGATGATTTGCCGCCAGTTCTTCAAACTCTGTCGGTCTTGCATACTTTGTATACGTATTTGGTTCAATCGATAAGCCGCTGTGAAATATAATCGGTTTATTATATCGTTCACAAACTTCAATTAAAGGTCCCAGTATTGCATCACTGGGATAAAAATGCTGTCTGGACGGATGAAGTTTTAAACCACTCAGCTTAAGTTCGGTGAATGCGTACTCTAGTTTATCCGCTGACTTCTTATCATATGGATCTGCCCCTGCAAACCCAATAAATTTATCTGGTGCCAAATCCAAGAGCCTTCGGATTTCTTCGTTTGTGACAACAGCTCGTCCTACCTCAGTGGAATAATCCTCCGGCAAAAGACAGAGACGATCTAAGGAAGCGCACTTCATCTGATTGAATATATGTGCCAGCGGCGCAGTTCCGTTTTTATGAATATTAAGCACTTCATGTCGCATTTCTTCTACTCCGGCATCCTCATTGATTGGCTCAAAAAAAGCCGGATGGACATGCATATCAATAAACATCTTTTTACCTCTTTTCTTATTTTAATATCCTGCATCCCTCATATAGGTACGAACCTGATCAATGGCTCTTCTTGCATAAAGTCTTGGCTCATTGATATAACCCGTCACAAGTTCCAGCGTCACAGTTCCATCATATCCGGCATAGTTTAATTCTTTGAATAATTCCGGAAGTGGTATTGATCCTTCTCCTGGCACAATATGGCTATCCGTTCCCTGTTCACCATCAATAACGTGCATGTGGTACATTTTCTTTCCCAATTTTTCTAAATATGCCATGATGCTCTCATGTTGTACAAAGGGTGGTACGAGGTCACACATTCCAACAAGATAGGGTGAATCAATACGCTTAAATAATTCCAGTAAATCATTTGCACTTTTAAATGCATTCGTCTCATAAGGAGTTAATGTTTCTACTACCAGTTTCACTTTTGTCTTTTCTGCATGTTCCGTCAGTTCTCGAATCGTTTTAACCATCCTGTTCCATATCTCTTCATAGCTGGCAAGGTATCCTGCGTGTGCAGGAGAAATCAGCATATAATCGGAATTCATTTCTTTTGCCATATCCAGACAGAGTTTCAGATAATCAACTGCATCCTGTCTCTGGTGTTCACTTCCAATCATAAAGTTATAGGGATAGGCATTGTGCTCTGGTGTATAGCCAAGAACCGGCATCTGATACTTCTCTACCAGACGTTTCACTTCGTTAATTTCACCAGCTTTCAAATCCGGTGCATAAGCATGAGGCCGTCCTCCCCATAGTTCGATAAAGTCATACTCAAACCGTTTTGCATCTTCAAAACAATGTTCCAACGGATTTCTCTGATATCCGGATGTAAACATACCAAGTTTCATTTAAAGTTCTCCCTTCTCCTCTTTTATTGTCAAAATCTTATTTTATTTACATCACCCACGGTTCAAAAACAGAAACGATATCCGCCGCCAATTTTGCTCCGGTATCAAGACAACTTTCGATATCCTGCCCTGTTAAGATCCCGTATAGAAATCCTGCAATAAAACTATCACCAGCACCTACTGTATTTACAATCTTTGCCTTATATATTTTCCCATCAAAAAAGTGTTTTCCATCATATGCCAGACTACCTTTTTCTCCAAAGGTAACAACTGCCACCTTCATTCCACGGTCTACTTTATCTTTTAGAAAATTTTCAATAAAAGAATCTCTTTCGGAAGAATTATTTTCATTATGATAGGAATAGAATCCATAGTCTACAAATGGAAGGGTGCTTTCAACCAGTTCATGAGTAAGTCTGTCCGCATAGTCAAAGCTGATCAGCACATTCTTATTCAGCTCCTTTATTTTTGGAAGTGTATCCTCCGCCTTTCCCCAAAGAGCAGAATGAACCAGTGTGTGCTCTGCAGCAAAACGGATGTCTTCCTCATCAAATATCATAGTTTCCAAAACACCCTCAATATAGTCTCCATGCACTCGGTCCAGACCATTCATATCCATATAGGTAATCGCCGTTGCACCTTCTGCAGTCTTAAAATGACTCAGTTCCAGATGTTCCTTCAAAAGTGCTTCTTTCATCCAGTTTCCATTCTCATCCGAACCAGTTGTACTAATAATTGAAACTGGAATACCCAAGCGCTGTAAATTCACACCAGTATCCACGATATTACCAGTCGGATATTTTTTCCCAATTTTTTCATAAACATCAATACAATTATCTCCGATTGCTGCTACCTTCATGCCTTCCTCCACATATACATCTCAGTTGTTTTGTTATACCAATTCAGTAAATAAAATAAAGACCTTTTGTGTGAATCAAATATATACTTTTCTTTTTTTTAACATATTTTGTTACTTTTTCATATTACAAAACATCTTTTAATATCACTCTCAACGATGGTAACCTCTTACCCAAATATAGTATTCCCCAGCGTCGCATCCATGGGAAGCATTGCTATGATTTGTTTTTATGTCTGGAAAATCTCTTCCATCAAAAGACTTTAAGCATCTTTCCTCCTTCTATATCTACATATGTTTGCTTGTTTATTGTACCACTTATGATATCATCTGTTTTTTATTAAGTCAACAACTTTTCTATATATTATACCACATTTTATTTTAATTTGTATAATATGCACAATTATGCGCTTTTTAATTAGCACATATAACGAATTTATAGCTTAAAATGCTTTTACAATTGAATCAACAACTTTGTTGTGTTATCATCATGAAATAATCGGTATATTTATCTACCGTACTTATATATAATCATTCAACCAAAATGGAGGTATTTTATGAAAGCAGATATTGTATTACAATCCAATGCTATTTTCACTGGTTTAAGCAAGCACCCAATCAGCGGATGCATTGCAATGAAAGGAAACACGATTCTTGCTGTTAACAAAACCGATGGTTCTGAATACATTGACTGTCATACAAAGGTATTAGATTTAGGAGATCGGCTAGTATGTCCTGGTTTTACTGATGTCCATTGTTTCTTCACCGGTTATCTGCTAAGCATTGCCGGAATTGATTTAGAGCAATGCGAAACAGAAGCTGAGTTGTTAGAAACTTTAAATACATACAAATCGAAGCTTAGTGAAGGTGCTACGATTCTTGGAAGAGGCGTGAATCCTAATTTTTCCACTCTAAGCAGCGATTTTTTGGATAAAACCTTTGGTATGGTACCTGTTATCCTGTTTCATAAAGATAGTGAAAGTTGTTTTATGAATACGGCAGCT
This sequence comes from Anaerocolumna chitinilytica, assembly GCF_014218355.1. Lineage (NCBI taxonomy): Bacteria > Bacillati > Bacillota > Clostridia > Lachnospirales > Lachnospiraceae > Anaerocolumna > Anaerocolumna chitinilytica. The sequence continues at coordinate 2,270,102 of NZ_AP023368.1, read as the reverse complement.
ATCAATACCTATCAATTCACGCCAGAGAGCTGTTACTCAGAGAGTTATTGGAGACTGCTAAAATATGTACTTAGCGATACTAAATTTTCCGTACCTGCCTTTATAAACTATCTAAAATTTATGAACTCCAGAGGTATAACCTCTATAAAAGAAATGGGATTTGATGATTTTTGGGGATTCACAGAGATATTGGATCAATTAGAAAAAAACAAAGAGCTTACCGTTCGTGTCAGTTTTATGAGTCAACCCGTAGGCGCGCCTATGAACTTAGCTTACGGACGTAATATGCGTGAGAAATTTACTGGAGATTATGTACATTTTTCCGGATACAACCAGATGACGGATGGTTCTATCAGTCAGTTAGAAGGAGAAATGAAAGAACCATATCTTTGTAAGGATACCTTTTGTGTTAAAGAAATTGATTGGGATATATTAGAGCAAGACACCCTTGCTGCTGATAACGAAGGCTTTCGTTTTTCCCTGCATGCACAAGGAGACCGTGCCATTGAGAAAGTTATTGATATCTATGAAAAATGCCATAAAAATGCAGATGGAACTCTAAAAAACCGTCATGCCATTACCGATTTAGAATGCACTGATCCAAAGGATTTAGAACGTATGGGGCAGCTTGGAATTATTGCAGAAATATACCCACAGATTATGTCCCTTGCAAATCGCAAGGATAAACTTTCTATGATTCAGGATAAAATCGGATTAGATCGTGGAAAAAATTACTGGAACCGCAGAAAAATGGCAGATAGTAACATCACCATTTCCTGTGGCACAGATTTACCCCTTTTGTTTGATGATATACCAGAATCTGTCTACCATACCGTAGGTGCCAGATTTCCTGAAGGCGGGGAGCCGTATAATGCCGAGAACACGCTACTTTTACATGAACTATTGAGAGCATGGAGCTTTGGTGGTCAATATAATCTAGGCTTCGAAAACCGCCTTGGCACGCTTGAAGCCGGTAAACTCGCAGATATCACAGTACTTAGCCATAATTTGTTTACAACGCCGCTTGAAGAAATCCGCGAAGCAAAGGTCTGCCTTACGTTGGTAGATGGCAACATCGTATATAACAATTTGTAACAGATTTCCATAAAGTGGTACAGTGTCCTCTATGCTCTTATGATATACCAGAAACAGTTTGGATAAAACTACACTTGTATCAATAATCTTTAATAAGGATGGATTGTTCGTATTCTTTTTCCAATAAGCATTTGCTTCAAATAGTTTTCCCATCTTTAAATACTCTTAAAGATAACTCATCAAACGCTGATAACATACTCAATCAGATAAATATAGAAATACCTATAAAGAAAAAACAGGAATGGCTACTTACCATTCCTGTTTGTTTAAATTATGATTTTTTATATTCTTATTTACCGAGTGTCTCTTTGGGTCCCTGAGCCGGTGTCAGCGTAACAATATCAGTTTTGAAAAGATTTCCGTCATCCGTAACATAACCATAATCATCGGTTTCCGAACTAAAAAGTTTATTTTCACCAGTCGAATTTTCATAGAGTTCACTCTTTGCTGAGAGACCAGTATCCGGATCAATAAATTCAATCAGCTGCATATCGGCCTGAGTAGTGTCGTTGATATAAGATTGATAGCTCCTTAGAATCTTATTCAATGTCTTTCCCTCTGAAGTTGTTTCAGTACCGATTGAAGTCCAGGCATCACTATTCAGATATTCCTTATCTGAAGCAAAATTGTCGAGGTTCATTTCTAACTTTTCAAATACAGCCGGCTGATCAGCTTTCTTCATTATTGTACCGCTTAAAGGCTCTCCATTGTTATCTCGTTGGATGATAACCAGGTCATTACCGCCATTGGTCAAATATGTGCTCTGAAATTTTATAAGTTGACCATCTGATGAGTATTCATGAATATCAGATCTATTCTCCTTCGTTTCAGGGTTATACCAACGCTCATATGTCACGTTCTGGCTACCATCCGCCCTTGTGTAGACTCCTTTACTGTACTGGATCGTACCTTGTGTTATTACCTTCGTATCTGACATCGCCTGTGTGTTGGGTACCGTGACTACGCTGTCTTTTGATACGACATCATTTAAAGTTGACGCATATACCGCTGTCATTCCCAATCCGCCGATAACAAGAGCCGCAGCCATCGCAATCCCTGCCATTTTCACTTTGTTTCCAGTTTTTCTAATCATATTAAAATAACCTCCATTTTTTATTGTATGTTGTCCAAAGCAACCTTACAGATACATAATAAAAAATCGTTATTTCAGAAGTATCGATATGTTGTAAAATAGTTGTATTATTTAAAAAATCTGATTTTAACTGTGGTGCCTTCACAAAGCTTACTCTCAACATCAATCTGCCCCTCATGCAAACGAACGATTTCGGCACAGATTGCAAGACCTAGCCCAAATCCATGATTCGCCTTGGATTGGATACTGTCTACAACAAAAAATGGTTCAAATATCCTTGAGATATTTTCCGAAGAAATCCCGACTCCATGGTCTTGGATATCCAATACATAACCCATATCTTTTATAACAGAGCCTCTTAAGACAATTTGACCGCCAATATCCGAGGCTTTAATAGCGTTGTCCAACAAATTGGAACATAGCAGTTTAAACAAATCTCTCTCCAGCAACATTGTATAGGATTCTGCTTTCACCAATAACGTAATTTGTTTATTTTCCAGTTGCGGTTTCAATGCAGCCTCTAATTCACCGCATATAACAGCAATATCCATATATTCCATCTCCGGCTTTTTATTTCCAATGAGAATTAAATCCATCAATTTAAAGGAAAGGCTCTCCAATCTCTTTCCTTCTGAATAGATATAAGTCAGCGCCTTGAAGAATGTCTCTTCATTGTATTTAGCTGTTCGAAGTAAGTCGGCATAACCAATAATAGAAGTGAGCGGCGTCTTGAGTTCATGGGTTAAATAGTTGATAAACAGCTGACGGCTTTTTACCGTTTCCTCCAATTCAGCCACTTTGCTCTCTACTGCTTCAGCCATCTGATTGAAATTCTCTGCAAGGATGCCAATCTCGTCACTTGAAGAAATTGGGACCCGCTGTGAATAACCCCCTCCGGCAATAGCCCTTGCCGATTCATTAAGTGATCTGATTGATCTTGTCAGATACCAAATTAATAAATACAAACCACCCGCTAGTATAATGGTAATGACAATATTTATTTTAAAGAACAGGCTGACTTGTGAGTTTTTATCTTGGTAAGTCTTGGAGATATCACGAATGTATATGAGTTTAAAAGCCTTTGCACCCAGTGATAAATTACCACTTATAAATAAATATGTTCTTCCTTCCACGTCACGGATGATGTATTTTCTGTCATCACTTTCCGACAAGTTAAGTTCTTGCCGATTTTTGTCATTCTTCCCTGGGAAACTGGTGAAGACGGTCTTGTCATGATTGTCTAATATTTCGAGAAAAACCTCATTGCTATTAAAAAAGCGCGTATATTTGTCTGCGTTATTTTCTAAAAAATCTTGAGCATTACTGGTCAATTGAATTTGTCCGTTCAAGGTACTGAGATAAGTCCAATCAGTCCGAACCTGCGATTGAATGATCATCTGTTCAGAAAGTCCACGTTCGATTACCGCACTTAAATTGCTGTTGAAATTATGCTCAATCAGATAAAAAGAAGAAGTGTTAAATAAAACTTCAAATAATAAAAATGTGCCAAGGAAAACTTTTTGCCAGAGCTTCATGCTTTGTCCTCCAGCCGATACCCATATTTGTAAACGGTTTTAATCTGCTCTTCCCAGCCCAGTTTCTTGCGGATTTTCTGAATGTGAATATCCACCGTACGTGTTTCACCTAAGTAATCATAGCTCCAGACTAATTCCAGTATTTTTTCTCTGGAGAGCGCTTTGTTACGATGCTTTATCAAAAGGAGCATTAGCTCATATTCCTTCATAGTCAACTCAACAAGTGTGCCATCTTTTCGTACTGAACGTTCTTCCGTATTGATTTCCAGATTCTCAAAACGAGTTACCTCCGGGGCTCTGGTATTTCGGCGAAGTACGACTTCTATTCTTGCCAGCAGCTCCAGTGCTTCAAAGGGTTTGACAATATAATCATCAGCACCCATTTTCAATCCCTTTAGCTTATCTGACAGACTGTTTCTAGCTGTAAGGAAAATTACCGGCAGCGCTTTCTCCATCAGTAGTTCCATAAGTTCAAAACCTTCCATATCTGGCAGCGATATATCCAGAAGCACAAGTTGAGGATTGAATCCTGTAAGCACTTCCTGTGCTTCTTTACCGGAATACGCCTGCTGGCCTTTATATCCTGCTAATTCAAGATTCCAAAGAATTAAATCTGAAATGGCTTTATCATCTTCTATAATAAGAATATTATCCATAGTCATCACCTCCATAGGTGAATTAAACAATTTATACTAACATTTGATTAGCACATTATATCACAGAAACAAATTAAAGTTGTAAAATAGTTGTAAAACTGAATAAGTTTAATCACATGCCCCAATATCTACATGATCATCAATTTCCGTATTCCCATTCATAAATTCAGGATCACGGATACTACCAATGACAATGATTGCTACAATAAAAATAGAGAATGTAAACATAAATGGCAAGCGACGGTCAAAACTTGATAACCATCCAGCTAAGTAGCCAAATGGTGAGGCAAAAGCAATGGTAAAGGACATAATCAAAGCATTAATTCGAGCCCGCTCCTTCGGATTAATATTTAACTGAAGTAAGGTATCTTTTCGAGGCATTACAAGAGCATTGGCTACTGCAGCAATAATAACATAAAGAATAACCAACGATATCTTCTCCTTTGGAGTCAGTATCAGAAGAATTGAGCACCCAGCATATAACACCAGACCAGTCCACATAGGTATCCGTAATTTCACAGTTTCTAAACGATGCTGTATTCCAACCATAAACATCAGCATAACAGCCGCATTTAAAATAGGGAAAAAGGCTAAATAACGATCTGCTATACCTAATCTTTGTGTTACATACAAGCTAAAGAAATTGTTACTGACAAGATTGGTTATATGTAATATTACGCATACAAGAAGGACTTTCATAATCTCTTTATTCTTCAGCAACTTTGGTATCAAATCCTTATATTCATATAACAACTTTAAAGCAGAGGTATTTTTCGTCTCAGCTTTACGGATCTTTCCTTGTCTGGTTTCATTACAATGCTTATAAGTAATAACCACCTTAATCAGCATATTTATTGCAAATACAAGATATAAAACACGGACAACCGGAACTACAGTAAAAGAGCTTATCAATAGCCCTGAAATAGGAGCAAAAAAGATTGCAACGAGACCACCTATATTTACCCAGGTATATATCCCTAATAAGTCCTTGGGTTCTGCATCTTCAATCAACAAACAAAACCAAGCCGTCTGGTTTATTTGTTCAAAACTGTTAAATAAAACTGCAATTAAAAAGAGCCAAAAGTTATCAGAAATTGCCCATATTAAACACGCAATGCTCCATCCAAAGAAATCACCCAACATTGTTGTATATTTGCGTCCCAACTTATCAGTAAGTATTCCGCCAAAAAAAGAAAAAAGCACTTGAACAAACATAGCTATTGATAGAATCAGTCCGATTTGAACATCTGTTATTCCCTGAGTGTACATATATAGTGTGGCAAAAGGTGCGATTAAATTATACGGAATACCCCAGAGAGGTTCCATTAATATTAGAGTTCTTGCATTTCCTTTGTTATTTCTTAATAGTTCAATTAGTGGGTGCTTTCGCAACGTTTTTTCTTTATTTACTATACTCACTGGTATCTCCATTCTGCTACTTTATCTATATTTATAACTCCCTTTTATAAACGGTATATTATAATCCTTGAAAATGTCGCATTAATAAAAATCTTTCGATATTGCTTCTGTCGCTTTATCAATAAAAGCAGCAATTTTACTGGGACTTTCCTTCATACCACTAGTAACCCATTTTTTTATTATGGCTATACTGCCATATGCGGTAAATGTATACCATTTATCAAATAACTTTTGATCTATATTTTTTACTTCCTTCTTCCATTTTTCAATATTAATATCGTGGCTGATATAAAGAATACGTTCTAATAATTCCTTGTCCCCATTCTCTGAAAATAACACCTCACATATATTGCTATTTGCTTTTATATACTTGCAAATTTCATAGGATAGTTTTCCGGAATTTTCAAGGTTCATAGTATGCCCCACAACCTGTCTGATTTCTTCATATAACTCATCTTCAATTTTTGAAAGAAGCTCAAACTGATTCGCATAATGTGTATAAAAAGTATTGCGATTGATATTGGCCTTCTTGCATATATCTGTCACTGTAACTTTGCTGACAGGACGCTCTTTCATAAGTTCCAGTAAACTATTTTTTATAACCATCTTTGTATATCTCACTCTTTGGTCTGCTTTTTCGTATGCCATAATATCCTCCCTAATTAATTAGTAAACGAACAACGTGTGTGTTGTTTGTAAGATATCGAACGTAATGTTATCGAACTGCCTGTTGATTAAGTAACTCTGTATCAGTATAATATATTTGAACGTTCAACTCAATCATAATTTTACATGGAGGTAAAACAATGGGAAATATAACGATTGTTCCTGTTTGGATTATTCAAGATATTTTAGTTCTAATCATCGCTACATTAATGGTCTTCTATATAATTAAAAACGAAGAACGTCCAAAAATTGTATTATTGCAATTCATATGTTTTGTCTTTTTCTACGCCTCAGTCTTTGAAAATGTTGCGGTATCTATGGGACTTATGGGAAATGAAGGTTTTTACGCATATGGGCATAGTATCCTAATGATATTCAATATACCATTAACTGTTCCAATTATCGAGTTTCTTATCGTTTACTCAACGTTACGTGTTTTGAAGACGATAAATATACCATCTTGGACTAAACCATTCATTACTGGACTTTGTGCTATGATTTTTGACTTTTCACTGGATCCAGTCGCAGTAAAACAGATATTCCAAACTTCGGAAGGAATCATTGGCAGGTGGAGTTATTTCCCGATACCTGGTGAGCCTGTAATATATGGGGAACCTGTCATGAATTTTACAGGATGGATCTATATAGCCGGATACTGGACTGCCTTTATTTTAATCGGTGAATGGTGGCATAAAAAGAAAGGCTACAGTAATCTTATTGGTTATTTATATCCGTTTTTGGCTTCCATTCTTTCTGTAGTTTGTTTGGTTTCACCTCTATCCAATTTCTTTAATTATATGGGACCATTTTTCGCCAGAACTTCAAATATGCAATGGGTAATGTTGATCTCTCTTTCTGTTATTTCAGTGGGAATTTTAGTGTTAGCTTTCGTCAAGTTCTGGGATCGTAAAGTCCTTCGTTCTATGGATTACAAAAACGATTTCCCTATCATGTTTACATTCCTGGGTTTTCCTATGGTTAATACCATATTCTGCATTATTGGTGGATACTGGAAGATACTATGGCTTGTTGTACTGGCACAGGTATTATTATTGCTATGCTGGGGTGGAATTCGCATTTTGAGTAAAAAAGGTATTTCTCAAAAAGGTTAAAGTATTAATCTTCTGATCCCTCGCATATATTATGATAAATTATTAATAGAGCGAAAAATATGGCAACCATCAGAGAAGATGAAAACCCTGGTAAGAAAATGGTGTTAACAGGGAAAGGTCAGGTATCCGTCAATCCGGATCTCGCCATTCTAAGGCTTGGTGTTCTAACTACCGGAGAGGATGTTACGTCTGCTCAGTCTGAAAACGCGAAAATTAGCCAGCAGGTACTGGAAGTGTTGAGACAGCTCGGAATTACAGATATAAAAACGGTACAATATCAAATTGAAAAGATTATTGATTACCAAAACGGTAACCAGATCGACCGCGGATATTCTGTCCGCAATCTTTATGAAGTTAGTATAGAGGATTTAGGGTTTGTTGGAACCATCATCGATAACGCTGTATACAACGGGGCAAATATTATTGAATCCATACGCTTTGAAGTAGCTGAACCTGATTTATATTATCAGCAGGCACTTAATTTAGCAGTGGAAAACGCTTATGAGAAAGCGAAATCCATCTCGTCCAGCTTAAGAATTATCTTTGACCCCATTCCTGTCTTAATTACCGAAGTAAGTACACAACCGATTCCTTTTTCTCCTTCCTTTGCACTAAGAGAAGGTACCTCAGCCACACCAATCGAATCCGGAACTACAAAGATTGAAGCCTCAGTAATTGTGGAATTTATCTATTAATAAGTATTAGAGTGTCAAAAATAGAATCAAAAAGGCCGGCGTATGAGTTGTAGGTACTCTCATCAGCCGGCCTGGCTTTTTTATAAAATCCACCCATACGAACGATGAGGCCATGCTATTCCACCCCATCAAAAGTTATAAGTAATCAAATAAGTTAGATTAACATGCACTTCATTCTGCTTATTCATTAACTGTAATAATTTTTCCTTTTTTCTATAGTTCCTTTCTTAATGAATAAATAAGAAGTATAGTTGATATGAAAAATGCCATTATAGTTGATATGGGAAAAGAATACCATACTCCATTTAACCCATATATTCTGGACATGATTAAGGTAACTGGTATAAAACATAGAATATAATTACACAGTGATAATATCAGGGAAGCCAGCTTTTTCCCCACTGCCTGAAAATAAGTCGACTGTATGGATTGTATACCGCTGAATAAAATTCCTAGGTTAATAATTTTTAAAATATAGCTGCCCATACGAGTTACCGCCGGATCAGATGTAAAAATATACATAATCGGTTCTGCCAGTACAATTAATGAGAGAGATATCACAACTCCATATATACCTGTTATAAAAGAGGCTCTTTTAATAGTTTCCCACACTCTTTGTTTCTTTTGCGCTCCATAATTATAGCCAATAATCGGTTGAATTCCCTGTACAATCCCATTCATTGGAATAATCAAAAATGTATTAATCTTACTAACGATTCCATAAGTACTTATGGATAAATCACCTCCGTATTTTTTTAATATATGATTTATGATAATAATTGAAATACTATATCCAAACATTTGAATGAAGGATGGCATTCCAATGAAAATTATCTCCTGCAGGATTTTTCCATTCGGAATAAAATGTCTCAATTTTATCTTTAACGAACTCTTTCCTGATAAGAAGAAATAATTAATACTCATTACTACTGAAACACATTGGGCGATAACTGTAGCAACTGCCGCTCCGGTAACTCCCATATGGAAGCCAAAGATGAATACCGGATCCAGGATAATATTCGTAAGCATCGGGATTACCCATACATACATAGCATATTTACTACTGCCCTCTGCTCGGATCAAACTCGAAAAAGCTGTACTCGTTACAGCTCCGATTAAAATGATTTTAGTAAAGCTCTTCGCATAGGGCAAAAGTGAATCCGTAACCCCCATAGCATAGAGTAGCTGATCCAAAAATATCAGACCAAAAATTGTAATGAGAATAGCTATGAAATAAAATAATCCGAAAGTATTTGCTGCAGTTTTATTTGCTTTTTCATAATCCTTTTCCCCAAATGCTCTTGACATAACAGATGCAGCTCCGCTGCCTAAGGTTGTTGTTACTGCAGATAAAAACAAAAATAGAGGAAATGAAACTGCTAAGCCTCCGGCAGCATTTGTTCCTACACCTTTTGCTACAAAAATAGTATCAATGATGTTATAAACATTATAAGCCATCACTCCTATGATTGAAGGAATTGACATTTTCCATATTAATTTGCTAACTGAAGCCTCCCCTAGCAAAGACTGGTATATATTTTCCATGCTAATCTCCATTCTGCCCTTCTACAGCATTCCAGGTTATAACTGTTCCAGTTCCTTCAAACATTTCCTAACAATACTTTTTGAAAAGGTGCCCTGTAAGTGTGCATATAAAAATCCATATCGGAAGGTTTCCGCGGCCATAATCGTAAAGATATACATCCGGTATAATTGATATCTTTTTGCATCCGCTTCCGTATATTGCTTCTTTTCTTTGTTTTCCTTCAAATAGCTATTTAAAAAGGCTTCGTCTTTTCGTATATCATCCAACATGATAAAGGCTGCCGGGAAATCAGCGATAGGATCTCCCCAGAAAGCACGTTCAAAATCAAGAATACCTTCTATTACATATTCCTCTTCAACCTGCTTTACAAAAATATTACCTTCATGACAATCATACTCCACCAGTGACGGGATTGTTATCTCTTCCAGATAGTTCGAATTATCCTTTAAAACCTTCTCGATTCTCTCGTAGGGTAATTTAACTTTATGTTCCCTGCCGTCCTTCAAAATCATATCAAACATATGTAAAAATGCATCTTTCCAGGTAGTATACTGATATTTTTTATCATCGGTAAAGTATCCAAAATAATCACCTCTAATCTGATGCAGCTGTGCGAAGTAGCCTGCCAGATCAGTTTTAATTTTCTCCAGGTTATGCTTTTCCATTTTTCTGGATATTTTATTCAAGGAGGTACCTTCCAGGGCTGTCATGAAAAAATAATTACTATTAATATGTTTTTTGCTAAAATCGAATGCTAAAATCTTAGGTGTAGGAATTGTTGTCTGCTCTTTAATTAATTGAAAACATTTAACTTCCGTCGGCATTACATCCTGCTCATAGGTTAACAAAGTAGTTCCTGGTATTACACCTACTTTTAACACAATCTTATCTTTTTCATTGATCCTCTCAATCAAATACACTGAATTAAACATGCCGCCTTTTAATTCTGTTACACTTCCAACCTTACATAAATCTCCAAAATTAACTTTTACAAGTGTCTTAATCTGCTCTTCTGATAACAAATTCTTTGTTTTGCTCTTCATTACTAACCCTCCATTAAAAAATCTCCTATGGATTTCTATATATTCCATTATATTTACTGGAAATTATTATTCAATCTTTTTTCATAACCTTACATATCCTTTAAAATGACTTTTTAAGTCATTTATTTAATACAGGTAAAAGCCCCAAAATAAGGGGTAAGTCAAATTTCAGATGTCCGCTATAAAAAGAGCAAAAAAATGCCGCCTAAAGCTAGTAAAGCCTTAGCGGCGACCTATATTTCAGGTGAAGTACCTGTTCCGCTGATTTATAATAAAATCCGGTGTATACATTTATTTTACATCACAAGTTAAAAGTATGTAACAAAAGCTTATTGAAATAATGCTTCTATTTATTAACTTTTATTAAACCGACAAGCTGTTCAGAGACTTCTGTAATATTTTCTAAAATTGCTGTGAATCGAAGGTTTTTCTAGATTTCCATGTAAATATTTAACCATTTCATTGGGAATATCAGGCATAAGATACTTTTTGTTTTGAATATCTACTCCATTGTAAAAAAGAATGATAAATTTATAAAGTGTAAATATTATTAAACGAAATATGTGTAAAATTTTAAACATAATAATATTGATTATGAAACATCCACATCCCATTAATATTAAAGAAAAATAACAGCAACCTTTTTTTATAAAAAGAGGTTGCCCTGAAACTAATAATCGTTCCGGGCAACCTCTCATAAACCTCATATTTAATACACATAAGACTAAAAGTTAATTTTTAAACAATTCGTATATCCGGTCGGCAGTACAGCGGGAAGCTTTACTGTTAAAACCCCATAATACTGGCTATAATCCACCGGACCATAACCTAATAATGATACAGCAGAAACTTTCTCATCAGATGTAAGTGTTTTAATAACAGCCACTCTGCTATCCGGTGCTTTCATAAGATATGCATACAAGGTATTATCTTTTGAAGTGAAACGGTAATCGGATGAATTCCATTCGGTCTTGTCTTCCTTAAATCCTTCAATCATAACTCTTGTATCGCCTTCCCCAAATCTCCTGAAAGGTCTGGTATCATAAACTGCTTCCCCGCAAATTTCAAACCATTTTGCTAACTCCTCAAGGATAAATCTGGCTTCCTCATCAATGGTTCCGTCCGGCCTTTGGAGTATATTTAACAACATGGTTCCATTCTTGGAAATAATGTCCACCAGCATTTCTATAATCTGATCCGGTTTTTTATACTTTTGCTTTGCATCATAAAACCAGTTGCCAATACAGGTATCTGTCTGCCACGGTTTCTCCTGGATTTGATCCAGCTGGCTTTTTTCTATATCCAGAACTCCTACCCTGTAGATTTCTGCCTCTCTGTTCTTCTGGTTATATACCGCCTGGTTTTTACCATGTATTTTAATTGAATCATTATACAGGTAAGAGACTGCCTCAAGCCCCGGCTGATAACCCTCCTCTTCAAAAGGCAGCCCACTGTCGGAATAAAGTAGATCAGGGTGATACAAATCGGTTAACTCTTTTATGGTATCCAGCCAATATTGGTGAAACTTTTTATTTTCGGTCAACCACTGTGCCATTTTGCCTTCTGGGAGAATATGCTCATTATTTGCATGATAAAAGTCTATATGCTCTATGTTATTGCCGTCATAGGGTACCCCTTTGTAAGGTCCGTATGTATCTGCTCCCTTGTTGGTATGCCACCAGGAAAAGGAGGCTCCTAAATGTTCCGTCAGTCCAAAAGGCATATGATATCTTTCGGCCGCAGCTTTCCACATCCCGCATATATCCTTACCAGGCCCAATATTAACAGAATTATACCGGTTTATTTTTGATGCATAGTTAAAAAAATTATCATGGTGCATTGCCTGTGCCACAAAATATCTGGCACCTGCTTTATAATACAAATCCATAAGCTCATCAGGATCGAATTTCTCCGCTTTCCAGCGTTTACATAAGTCCAGATAACCGAATTTTGAGGGATGTCCGTAGTGTCTAATATGATAATTGTACTGGTCAGTTCCCTGTATATACATATTTCTTGCATACCAGTCCCCGCACATAGGTACACTCTGTGGTCCCCAGTGACTCCAGATACCGAATTTAACATTTCTAAACCATTCCGGGCATTCATAGTTTTTCAATGATTCAAAGGACGCTTCGAATTTTTCAGGCATAATAACCCTCCTATAAGAATTTTTATGCTTCTATTATATCAGTTGAAACTCCAAGATGAATGGAGAAAGTTAACAAATATGTGGACAATATTATGATATTATATTATACTATCCGCATATAAATCTTTATAACAGAAGGGCATTATGAATTCTTATTACTCTACCTATTTTCAACAGTTTAATCCTAGTCTGCTTGTTGCCAGCCTGAATGTGGTTGCATCCAATTGGGGGGAAACTAATTGCTGCTACGATTACCACAAGTTTTATTATTTTCAGGACGGCGAAGCCACCCTTACCATCCAGCAAAATACCTTTCATCCCCAAAAAGGAGAGCTTTACTTAATCCCTGCCGGCGTAAAACACACTTACAGTCATAATCCGAAACACCCTGTTTATAAATACTGGTGTCATTTTTCCATAAATCCTTCCGACGTCTGGCATTTTTGCTATCACCGTGATACCTTGTTTTGCTACCCTGATCCGGATAGTATCATTCCTTTATTTGAGCAGCTGATACAGACCTATCAGGCTCCTTCTATGTTGTCAGCAATGAAACAAAACTATTTGCTTACTAAATTATGTTATGAATTTTTCAGCAAGGTTGATTTTCCACTTCTTTTGCGTGAAACCAAGAGCAGCTTTTACTCCAGTATAAGTAATTATATCCAGGAGCATATCACAGAGAAGATTCTGCTACAGGAACTTGCTGACCTTACACACCTGCAAAAGAATTATTTTATTTCCAGATTTACAAAGGAATTTGGCAGCACTCCCATTGATTATATTAATGCTCTGCGGCTTGAGAGTATAGCAAGATATTTGCATGCTCAGCCATCCGCAAGTATTAGTGAAGCAGCATTTCTATACGGTTTTCAGGACTATCGCTATTTCACCCGTCTATTTAAGCAAAGATATGGGATTACACCCTCATCCTTTCGAATGAGTTTACAAGCCACTTCTCCTAATATAAACTAATATATGACAGTACCTCTGCTTTACAGAAAGAGGCTGCCAATAAAGACACATTCACAACCAATAGTTCTGTTCGATATTACCTGTTATTTCCTTTTATTCAATTGTCCGTATATACTATTGGAGTACTTACTATTGCACACATTTCAACGATTGTATCTTGTATATTTAAACATCAATTATCAAAACTGACGGAAAAGCTTCACGCCTATAACACCAAGTTCTTTTTACAGCTTACAGCCAGTGCTGGGCGATCAATAATGCCATTTGCAGCCAAAGGTGAATTTATCGCACCCTAACCGGTATCAAACAAGTGAGATCCCAATATTCAGCATCGCGCCTTAAATACTGAGGAAATCAAACAAATTGTTCAGGCGTTTGGCAGTGCAGCGAAAATCTGCAAAGATTGCCGAGCCGATGGAATCGAAGTACACGCTCTTCACGAAGGCTATATGCTTGACTGTTTTGCAATGGAATTTTTTAATCAGCGCATAGACGAATATGGAGGCAGCCTTGACAACCGCCTGCGGTTTGCCAAAGAAATTGTAGAGGCAATCAAAACTTCGTGTGGTCCTAATTATCCTGTAGCGATGAGATTCAGTTTAAAAAGCACTCATATCAAAGAATTCTTCAATTACAGCGGTCTTGAAGCAAAAAGTCGCACACCTTTTTTGTAACATTTACAAGTGCATGTCCTTCACCCTCTAAATAATTCGTTTGTGCTTGCGGTAAAAGTTTTTTTATTCTCTGGATTGTGTCTTGGGAAGAAAGCATAATATCTTTCTCTCCGACAATAATACAACAAGGAACTGCCAAATTCTGAATCTCTTCATCAGATAATATCGGTATTTTTCCCGTTCTGTATTGGAATCCATTTCGAATACACTTTTGATATCGTAACATATTTGGGTGCAGTTGTTTTCCTCCATTTATCTTGCTTATTAGCTTTTCTACACCTTTCTCTCCCCTTAAACCATACCAAATAGCATATAATAAAAAAGATACTTTTTGTTTCCCAATTCCTGAAGGCGATATAAGAACAAGTCTATCGACATCGTCTGGAAATACGATTGCATAATTTAGAGCCATCCATCCCCCCAGTGATATTCCTACAACATTTGCTTTTCTAACATTTAACTTCGTCATCACGTCATGTAACCATTTAGAATAGGAATTATCAGTAAGTGGCATTTGTATTGGGAAGCTCTTTCCTGGCTCACCTGGTATATCTACCGCATACACTCGGTAATATTTTGCATATTCCTGAAGCTCTCCCAGCCACATGGAAGAATTCATCCCTGATCCGTGGAGTAAGATCAATGGTGGTTTATTTTCCTCTCCACACACTAAAACATGAGTTATCCCTTGAATGGTCTCAATTTGAATACTTTTTACAAATTCATACCTTTTGACAAATTCGTCATACATACTAATGATCTCATTTTTTGCATCATCTGATTTATATATTTCATGATTTAACTTCATCTGAATCCTCCTTATCTAACAGCTTAATAATAGATTACCACACGCAATAAATCCACGAACAGTTTTATGGTGCAATCCTAAAATATCCGCAACTTCATATACCGTTAAGAAACTATTATTCATGTAACTCACTCCATTTCAATCACTTATGCATATCAATGTACAACAAAATCTCATTTATGTCAATATGTATTGCTATTTATTTAACTTTTATGTATTTTGTTGTACTATACAAGCATTAAGAAGTGGAAAATCCGCCAAAAACAATTTGTCCCTTTTTGGCCGTTTGATTCTCCTTCGCAAAACAAAACAAATCTATTTCAAAGGCGATGTATCTGAAGGGCCAGCAAATAGTATAGGATATAGTAATGATGCAAATGATAATCTTACAACCATTATTGCAACGGCCGGCACTGCAAGTGTACACTATTCTTAAATTTATCCTTTGGAATGGCAATGGCTAAAGTATGGGACAGATTTGATATTCATAGAAATAATGGAATCTTAGATAAAATATCTTAAGAGGAGGTTTACTCTCATGCTAAAGATAGTTTTAGGGATCATATTTTTTATTTTATTAGCTGTTATTGGTGTATTCTTTCATCTTGGAATAAAATCACTGCAGAAAGCTCAGAAAGATAATGATATTGATCTAAATCGTAGAGCTGTAACTTACTTCAAAATGCAAATTTTATTTATAGTACTAACCGGTATATTCTTTATAATATGCTTAGTACTTTTAAGTTAATTTGTCTTGTTTTTGGTTAAAAAAAGTGAAATAACATATTCCTCAGCTCAAACCCTTTCAAGAAGAAAGGCAACCCTACGATGGGAAAATGGACAATAATACAGCGCTGTTGTGGACAATAATGTGCTATGTTGTGCCAACGATTTTTCGAATCTGTTTAAAAGTCTGAGTAAAATGAAAAACTAGTATATATTTTAAAGTGTAATTATGGGCAAGAACCACTTTTCAGTGGTTCTTGTTTTTTTTAGTGCCCGCAACGCGTTGTATTCTCCTGATCTGTCAGATATTTTGCTTTCTTCTAAAGTATTAACTGCAAGCAAAGGATTTCTTTGAAGAGAAGATTACTATTAGAGTGATTCTTTCACTTAATTCATGTTTTTCACTTTTATGATATCGTTCCGAAAAATTCATATTCATTTGGTGCTAATTCTAGTATAGGTTTGCCACCAAAATTAAAAGAAAATGGCTTTCCGATATGAATACTTGCAAGCCACAGGTGGCATAGTGCAATTCCAATGTCGATCTGGTTGTTTCGCGAGTAGCGTTTTTGTACTTCATCCGATACTTTTTCGCGTTTTAATTCAAAGTTACCATCGTTGTTAATGAAATTATCAGATTCTGCCCTCTTAACGATATATACTTCAATACGTCCGTCCTGACACACAAAAAACCATGGCTGTGAGTTGGAAGTAGACGGCGCTACACGGGCATACTCAATCCTTTCGTCCTGACCTAGCATTATTTCAGATATTGGTTTACGTTTTGTTGAAATATCATAAAGTGTACTCATGTTGAATTCCGAAAATCCGAGGCGGGGCGGGGCGTCCGGTATACCGAAAGCAAGAACGATAACATACTCCATGTTATTCTTTACTTTTTGTTCCGGTCTCCCTACTCCTAACCAAAGGCTTCCAAGACCGATGGTGAAGAGATAAAGATCCATCTGCTGTAACATAAAGCCTGCATTGGTCAAATAGCCCTCTTTTTTCTCTGAGTAAAATACAATGTAATATGGTGCAGTGATGGGCAAATTAAAGTCCAGCTTCACCGCAGCTCCGGAGACAAAATCCATTTCAGTTTTTATGCTTTCATCCAGCGGTTTTACACTCCTGCTGAATGATTTAATCTGCTCCATAGTATTTGTTGAGATTTCTTCCGAAGTGTACTTGCGGATTGATCTTCTTTTAGTTATTGCATCTAATAGTTGCATAATATCCTCCTTAAATTTGCACTTGTTTGGTTAAACTAGATGTTACAAAAACCTTCAGTGCTGATGCTTTCACCACTTAACTGACTTGTATATTGCTCTTCTAATGATATCTGCTCTTCATCTAAGAGTCTGTTGAGCATATTCCTAAATACCTGTTCGGGCTGTGCGCCAGATATGGCATACTTTAACCGTATGCTGTTCCGCAAATTGACTAATTACGTTCTCAAGTCTTTTTTTCCAATGAAACAGAACGGGCAGGAATAATCACTCCAAATATCTATTTCTATTTTCAATGTCATCATCTCCTATCTATTTATTATATCTTGGCTTTATCTACCTGGTTTAGGTATTATCGATGTTCCGTAACATTTCTAACACGTGTTGCAAAAGCGACTTGTGTATGTTATTATATTAAAATTAAGTATACACTATTTCAACCATCAGATATCGGATTGTGTTGCATATACAACACATGAATTAAATTGATGTGAATTAATAAAAATATTTGCTAAACATGAGGATTTTAATATGAAAATTAATTCTAAAAAAAATGATCCGCGGGTTAACAGAACACACAATTTAATCCAAGATGCATTTTTGTCCTTAGCAAGTGAAAAGGATTTTGAAGCTATAACAGTTAAGGATATAGCGGATAGGGCAATAATAAACAGGGCAACGTTTTATGCGCATTTTGAGGATAAATATGCACTTCTAGATAATTTGATTTCAGAGACATTTACGAGCTTAGTGTCAGATAAAATAAAACCTGAAGCAGAGTTAACAGAAGAAACTCTTAAAGAATTGATTTTAATCATGTGTGATTATAATGAAACAGTTAAATCTCACTGTAAACAAGTATATCGCTCTGCTTCTTCGCTATTTGATTCTAAGATACAATTAAAACTGTATACTATTGTTAAGAACTTGCTATTGAATAAAGTTACTAGTACTAAGGTTGATGAAAAAAAAATAGATACCTATGCCATAATGATCAGTGGTTCCATATATTTTGCCACAAATCAATGTCATAAGGAGGTAAAATCTAATAACAATTCTGAATTGGTCTCACAAATACTTCCTTTTATATTAGCAGGTATAGAAACAGCATATGTATAGAATTTTATATATTGAATTTAAGGAAATGATATCTACTTTAGACGAAAGCGTTTGTTGGGAGTGTCCCAAAGTTTGTACACAAGGTTGAAGAGCAGTTTCTGGCGGACATCGGAAAGTCTGTTGTGGTGCTCCTGGATCAGATGTCATTTGAAAAACTCAACATCGCCCATCGTAGGAGAAGCTGCATCAGAAAGCACTGATGACATTATTGCTTAACTAAGCTACCTAAATCATTTGAGCTAAAACGCCATTATATTTAATCCCGAAATGTAAAAAGCCGCCCATCAAAGAAGCAAAAATCTTCGATAGGCGGCTATTATTACCATTTATTAAAATGAATTTTTTCTGACTCAAACCTATCGGGCTGTTGGTGATGCTCATTTCCATACCCCAAGGCTATCCCACAAAAGGGCTTAATGTGGTCGGGAAGTTGAAATAAATCCGAAAAAGAGTTCTCCCATTCCTTGTAAGGGTAAAAGCTAATCCAACAGGTATCCAAACCGAGTGACTTAGCGGCAATCATAATATTTTCTGTGGCAAGACTGCAATCGGCAACATAACTCCCCGGATAAGATTCCTGTTCTGTATCTCCACATACCACAATACATATGGGAGCGGTATCAAGCATTTTGGTCCATTGATGAACCTGCTGTATTTTTGAAAGGGATTCCTCTATATCACAAACAATAAAACTCCACGAACGCTTATTTTTTGCAGATGGGGCATACATTCCTGCCCGAATTATTTCTGTAACCAAATCCTGACTTACTGGTTTATCTAAAAACTTTCTTATACTTCTTCGTTGGAAAATAGCATCTAACATATATTATTGCTCCTTTAATCATTATTTGAACGTATTCACTCTTTACGAAACATAATACCAGTATTACACAAAAAAGACAATACGCACTATTTCGTAACATACTTACTAAAAGGGGGAATTTCAAACAAGACTTGCATCTATATTAGGGGGAAAACTGAGATTTATCAAAGATAAGAATCGCTCTGGATGATAGAAGTTGGCAATATTTTATGCTTAATAATAATTTTTATCATTTAAATTGTAATAAATTAAAATGTTTACAATATAATTTTAACAAGTACACCAGATAAAGACGAACTATAAACAATTCCTTAAAATAATACTCAAAAATTAGATTTTAAGAAAGGAGAAAAACATGAACAAAAACTCATTCTACACACCAGATATTAGCAAGATATCTAATAACCATCCGAACACCACGATAGAGCTGACAAACAAACGCACTCAATTTTCCACTTGCTTTGCAAATCCGGATGGCAGTTTTACAGAAGTTATATATAACACACCTCAATTTTATCAGGACACGCAAGAAAAACAATGGAGAAAAATAGATAATACCTTACACACTGTCGCAAACAACTTTGAAAATACTTATAACCGTATGAGAGTAAAGTTTAAGAATAAAGTTTCTACAGCTAATCTTTTAATAATTTCAGAAGGCGAAAAAAGTATTTCATTGAACCCAGTAAATGCAAATACTGTGAAAGGAAAAGTAGACGGCACTGGGATTACTTATACAAATATCTTCCCAGGTACTGACTTAAGTTACCAATTACAAGGCATGTCCGTAAAAGAAAATATAATCTTTTCGCAATTGCCAGATAACAACACTCTTACCTTTGAACTCAACTTAAAAGGAGTAATTGATGTTGTTGAACCAGATGGCACAATTACATTCTCTACAGATGACGGTGATAAGATATGGGTTTTTAGGAAGCCATATATGATCGATGCTAATAATAAAATTACAGATAAGGTAACTTTAGTATTGCGCAAGGAGGAGCAAGGGACTTATCTGGATGTGGTTGCGGATTATGACTTTCTTCAAGATGATTCGACTCAATATCCGGTTGTTCTTGACCCGACTATTGACACTTGGGATGTCATGGAAGATACCTTTGTAGCAAGCCAGTTTCCCACTTCAACTTTCTCAAATTTGCCGTTGACTTACACAGGAAATGATCCTTCCTATTATGGTATAATGCGTTCTCTTACAAAGTTTTTTCTGCCAAGTCTTCCGAGCAGCAGTAGAATTTTAAGCGCTTCCTTTAATGCATATCAGACTAATTCTGATACAACAAACTCTACAATTGGGCTGCATCGAATAACCAGTAACTGGGGAAGTTCGGTAACGTGGAATACTCAACCGGTAACAAATACTGCGCCTGAATCTACTACAACGAATAATGCTTTCAATACCTATTGGCAATGGGATATTACACAGCTCGTAAAAGATTGGTATAACGGCAGTCTATCAAATTATGGATTCGTACTGAAACAGCAGCCTGAAACGGCTTCCTTCCGGTCATTCAGAAGTGTTAACAGCGGTAATTTCACACCAAGACTTTCAATTAATTATTATATTGATGCATTGGGCATAGAAAGTTTTTGGAGCTATACAAAGGATGGAGTTAATCCTTCAAACGGTAACCTAGTACAGCAATATACCGACTTCTCAATTCAGGGGAGAGGTATCCCTGTAAGTGTTGTACGAACATACAATAGCCGAAGCTTGGCCGCAGGTATCTTTGGCTACGGCTGGAGAAGCAATATAGAGCTACAGGTCGTTGATGCCGGAACCGGTCCTATAACTTTTATCGACTCTGATGGTACAAGACATATTTTCGGGCAGGCAATAGATGGAACTTATACTGCTGCCGGTGGCATTTATCTTACTCTTGTGAAACATACAGATGGGACATACTCAATTACCCAAAACAATGGAACAATAACTAATTTTAACACCACCGGTAACATTAGTTCTATTGTTGATACCAACAACAATATCACAAATTATTCTTATACCAGTGGCAGATTAAGTTCTATTACAGACGCCTCCGGAAGAATAACAACAATATCCTATGGGACAAATGGATATGTATCAACCATCACTTATGCAGGAAGCAGAACTGTCACTTACGAGTATGATGCTAATAATAATTTGACGAAATATACGAACGCTATAGGTAAATTCATTACTTATGGCTATGATGGTAATCATAATCTAACTTCGATTACGGACGAAAGGAATATTACAACAGAAACGATTGCATATGATACTGCAAATGACAGGGTCAGCAGCGTAAATAGGCTTATTACAATTAACGGTGTCGTGCAGACAAGCGCCAGTACCTATGCATATGATACGACAAATAACGTCACCTCTGTGGTCGATGGAGAAGGCAGACGTATCGACTATACCTATAATCCCAATGGAAATATAGTTCAAACAACGGAAAACCCTTTGGATCCATCAACCAGAGCTATTACAACCTTCTTCTACGATAGTAATAATAACCTTACACAAATAGTTGATCCAAATTCGAATAGTGCCGGGGGCACAAGCTCTTATGTCTATACCTATGATTCCAATGGCAACATAACCAGTTATAAACAACCAGAAAATCAAATAGCTAATTACACTTATGATAGTAAAAATAATTTAACCCAGGTAAATGATTTTAACAATAATATTACCGGCTTTGATTACAATGCGAATAACAATTTGACAGATATAATTGATTCTAATATACAAGCTACCGCGAGCAGATATTTTTCTAATGGAAATACTGCTTATGATACGTTGGCTATGTCAACCACAAATAACCTCATTCCAAATTCCAGTTTTGAAATCTTTGATAGTAACAATAATGCTTCCTACTGGACAAAGGTAACTGAAACAGGGAAAACCGCAACTTTTACTTTGGTGAACAATCCGAAATTTGGTCTGAAAAGCTATAGCATTTCAAATACAACGGGCTGGGCTACTATAGCCTCCTCTAACATTCCTGTTACAACCGGACAGAGTTATATTGTGAGTGCCTATTATATGGCACAAAATGTTGTAAGTAGTAACCGTATAATTATTAAGATAGAATTCTTTAACAGCACTAATGTAAAAATAGGCGAGCAAACTTATCCTTATGGGCTGGGGGCTTTCTATATAGCTGACTGGGCACGCATACAAGCCGTAATAACTTCCATTCCGAACGGAACAAGTTACCTAAGGGTTAATCTTGGGATAAGCGGAGCCATGAGCGGCATCCTTTATTTCGATGGTGTTCAACTTGAGGCAGGCACAGTTGTCAGCGCATATAATCTTGTTGAAAATTCAAGTTTTGAACGTTCCACTATCACTTCTCTTATGCCCGACTACTGGATTGGAAGCAGTACTTTAACTGCTGCCGACCACTTGGACTCGTCCGAAAAATTAGTAGGATCCTATTCCTTTAAGATTACCGGGCAAAGTGGTATAAACAAATTTATCAGACAACGTATTAATCTTTCAGGTAATGGTAACAGCAGGTTTACATTATCCGGATGGTCAAAACAAGTCGGAGCTAATCCCTCCGGAGGGTATTATGAGTTACAGATAGCGATTAACAACACGGATGGCACCACAGACTGGAGTAATGCAAACGACTTTCGTGCAACCACCGAAGGCTGGCAGCATATTGCGGTAAAAGTCCAGCCTGCACAAAACAAAACATTCAATTCTATTGACGTATATTGCTATTTCTATAATCAAACCGGAACAGCATGGTTCGACGCAATGCGTTTAGAAATGGAATCGACTATCACTGCCTATAGTTACGATACCAATGGCAATTATCAAACAAGCGTCACGGATCCCTATGAGAACGAAGTTATATCTGTATTCGATGCTGTTGGAAATGTTACTTCCGTTACAGATGCCAAAAACAATACGAGTTCCTTTGCATACAACAACATAAACCTTCTAACCCAGATAACAGATGCCAAAAATGGAATTACATCTTTTGAATATGATAATGCAGGTAATTGTGTCACCGTAAAAGACGCTAAGAACCATTCTACCTTCTATCAATATAATGAACAAAATTTACTTACAAGCATTACAAATCCGTTGGCTCAAGTAACGAAATTTGACTTTGATAAAAATGGAAATACAACAAAACAAATTTATCCCAAAGGAGACACCATAACCTATTCTTACGATGCCCTAAACAGAAAAAATGGTGTATATTACAATGGTGTTCAAGTTTGGAGCTATCAATATGACAGGAATAGCAACATTACGAATACAAGTAACCTCCTGACAGGAAAATCAACAGCTTATACCTATGATGGAAATAATCAATTAACGAATGTATCCGAAGGGTCAGCCAACAGTATAGGATATGGTTATGATGCAAATGATAATCTTACAACCATTACTGCAACGGCCGGTACAACAAGCCTACAATTTGGAGCTACTTATGACAAATTAAATCAATTGATTGCGCTCCAAAGAAATTCAACAAACCTTGCTAACATCATTTATGATGAACGTGGAAATGTTGTAACAATTCAACGTTCAAACGGAATTTACACAACTTTAGTCTATGATGCTTTGGGCCGGATAGCTTCCATAGGAAATTACAATACGGGTAGTACACCATTTGATTTCTTACTATACTCTTACGATGCAAACGGAAATACCACCAATATAATAACCGGTGTGGGAAATCTTTCCTATAATTATGATTCATTAAATCAATTAGTAAAAGAAACATCTTTAGAAGGTGCAGAAATAGATTATCAATATGATGCGGCCGGCAACATTGTTCAAAAAAAGTATATACCGCCTTTTGGAAGTGCTACTACAACTACTTATACTTATAATAGTGTAAATGAACTTATATCCGTTGGAACACAGCAATACACCTATGATGTCAATGGTAACCTGATAAATAATGGTAATCGAATCTTTGTTTATGATGAGATCAATCAACTAAAACAGGTGAAGGACTCAGCCGGAAATATGATTGCATCCTTTGTATACGATGATAAAGGACGACGGATAAGTGCAACTGTATCGGGTGTTACAACTTATTTTCATTATAATGATAATAACAATAAGGTTATATACGAAACAGATGCTGCTAACAATATCACAGCCGAATATACTTGGGACTCTTTCGGAAACCCTGTAACATTTACCAAAAATGGTATAACTTACTATTATCATTTAAACGCACATGGTGATACAGTTGGATTGACGAATAGTAATGGAGCTATTGTGGCAACCTATGAATATGATGCTTGGGGAAATGTCACAGGACAATTGGGAACCATGGCATCAGCTAATCCATATCGGTATGCCGGATATCGGTACGATGAATATACGGGCTTATATTATCTGATGGCGAGATATTATGATCCGAGTATTGGAAGATTTATTAATGCAGACAATCCTTTATCTGTTAAAGAATTAATAGA
Organism: Anaerocolumna chitinilytica; assembly: GCF_014218355.1. Taxonomy (NCBI): domain Bacteria; kingdom Bacillati; phylum Bacillota; class Clostridia; order Lachnospirales; family Lachnospiraceae; genus Anaerocolumna; species Anaerocolumna chitinilytica. Next base: position 2,245,276 of record NZ_AP023368.1, on the reverse strand, counting down.
TACATTAACAAAAAATCCAGTACCTTTAAAAACCCCTTTAACATTCATACCAAATGGTTACCTATACTGTGCAAACAATCCTGTTAACTATACAGATCCTTTCGGGCATTTATGGAACTTTAATCAACCTTGGAATAGCGTGAATAATATTGCCTTCACTATTGATGCAGCTATCTTCGTTATAGGTCTGGCGATTGGCCTTGTAGGTGCTACAGGAACGATTAAAGAAATATTCAGAAAAAATGCTAAAGGCCTAGTACTTCAGGCAACAAAGCAAGCATTGCTGAAAGCCCGTTTAAAACTAGCTTCAACGATTATAAATGGAATTGTTGCAGGACTGAGTCTATTCTTAAATTTATCTTTTGGAATGGCAATAGCTAAAGTATGGGACAGATTTGATATTCATAAAAACAATGGCATCTTAGATAAAATATCTTAAGAGGAGGTTTACTCTCATGCTAAAAATAGTTCTAGGTATTATATTTTTTATTTTATTAGCTGTTATTGGTGTATTCTTTCATCTTGGAATAAAATCACTGCAGAAAGCTCAGAAAGATAATGATATTGATCTAAATCATAGAGCTGTAACTTACTTCAAATTGCAAATTTTATTTATAGTATTAACCGGCATATTCTTTATAATATGCTTAGTGTTATTAAGTTAATTTGTCTTGTCTTTGGTAAAAAGGACAATAACATATTACTTAGCCCAAACCCTTTCAAAAAGAAAGGCAAACGTATGAAAAAGAAACTTGTTGATTTGACAGCAATGATAATTGTTGGGATTGTTCTGTTTCTATTTATAAAACATAATGGGAAAATGGACAATGAAACGGCCCTGGTGTGGACAATAATGTGCTATGTAATACCAATGATTATCGGTTTAGTTGTACTCCCGTTTATTACGCGTATCATTATGAAAATCTTTAAAAAATGATGGCTTCAAGCGTAGAACTAGTCTGGCTAAATTATCGGAGCTGTTTCGAGACCGTTTCAAAGTCCATGTAAACACAAAAAACTGATATAAAATTTTAACTATAATTTATGGGCAAGACCATTTTTAGGTGGTTCTTGCCCATTCTTGTATTATAAGTCTTATACACACTACGCCTTGAGTTTCTCTTTCTGATACCCTATAAATTCATCCGTTGTCAGAAAAATCTCATCATAGCCTAAACTTCTACACAGCTTAGTGACATTTGGCTGCTCCAAATTAGCCTGCCTTAATATATCTTCCTTCGCAAATACCTCTCTTGTTGTACCATCTATAAGAATCGTTCCATGAGCAACAACTATAGCTCGTTCAAATGTATCTGCCACAAAATCCATGTCATGAATTATTGTTATAACGGTCTTTCCTTCAGCGCGCAGCTTACGAATGACGGTTTTAATCAATTCTTTTCCATGATAATCCTGAGCGATTGTTGGCTCATCCAATATAATTACCTTCGTATCCATCGCCAGAATGGAGGCGATTGCCACCAGCTTTCTGCTCGACAGTCCTAAATCATATGGATTTTCATCAGCTAACTCCAATAACCCTACCTGTTCAAGAGACTCCATTGCTTTTTGTTTCGCTTTCGTCTCGTCCATACCAATCTTTAAAGGACCAAACATAACTTCATCCAATACACGATTTTTAAAAATCTGATCGTTTGGATTTTGAAAGACCATACCAATATGTTTTGCCAATTGCGCTACTGTCATTGCTGTTATATCTTTACCTTCAAAATCTATGGAGCCACTTGTCGGTCGGAGCAGACCTTTTAGTAGCTTTACAAGAGTTGTTTTACCGGCACCGTTCTGGCCAATGATTGCAGTGGAACGTTCATCCAGCTCAAAATTGAGTCCCTTCAGAATCTCCTCTCCCTTCTGATAGGAAAAAGACAAATCCTTTATTTTCAGTATTGGGTTTTGATCCATTATTTCTCCCCCTCTACTTTTTTGATAAAATCCTCGGCTTCATCTAAGGTCACCGGATAGCAACCCGTCTGTTTATTTGTGATGCCTAATCCTCGGCATATTTTTGTAAATACCGGTGATTCTACACCATAATACTCCAAGTCATCTCTTGAGAAAATCTTCTGAGGAGTATCAAATGCGATTTGCTTTCCTTCATGCAACAATAGGACGCGGTCACTGTAAGCAGCAATTTTCTCCATATTATGATCCACCATAATAACAGTAATACCGCTTTTACTCAGCTTCTGAACCGCCTGATATACTTCTTCTCTACCTTGTGGGTCAAGTTGGGAAGTTGGTTCATCCAAAACGATAACCTCCGGCTTCATTGCAATAATGCTGGCAATAGCCATACGTTGCATCTGACCTCCGGATAAATCAAAAGGATACCGATCCCCTAAGCTTTTGATATCTAATAGTTCCATGGCTTCATCGATTCGTTTTATCATTTCGGATTTTGGCACTCCTAAATTCTCTAAGCCGAAGGCTATTTCTTCACAAACTGTTAATTTTGATCCGGTAACCTGATTAAAAGGGTTTTGAAATACAGTTCCCACCTTTTTACATAGGTCACTGATTTCTTCATTCTTAACTTCCAGGTCATCAATCAGAACCTTCCCGCCATATGCCCCTTTATAAAAGTTTGGTACCAAACCTGCAATTGCTTGGCAAAGTGTGCTCTTACCCGATTCGTTCTTGCCTATAATCCCTATAAATTCGCCCTCCTCAATGGAACAAGAGATTCCATCCAAGGCCAGATGTTCGGTAGCCGGGTATTTGTATTTCAGATTTTCTATCACTATTTTAACCATACCACAATCCTCCAGCCAATACCAAGCAGCAATAGCAAAAGCATTGCAATCTGTATTATTTTATCCATTCCCGATTTCTTCTCATCATTATAAAATGTCTTCTTATTCTTAGCATTAAAGCCTCGAACCTCCAGTGCTAGTGCCCGCTCCTTCGTATTAATCAAAGAACTCATGACAACCGGGGATATCAATGGTATAAATGCTTTCATTCTTACAAACAGGCTGCCTTCCGTCTCCATTCCTCTGCTTCGCTGGGCATCCGTAATCGTAGCCATCGTTTCCGTCATCTGCGGAATGATTTGAAATACAGATAACAAGACATATCCGAATCTTGGTGAGAAGCCTTTACGAATTAAGTTCTCAACCATATCCGAGGGCTTGGTGGTTAAAATCAGGACACAAAAGCTAAGTAATATGTTTAACACATTAATTACGATGCTTAACGCAAACAATAAGCCTTCTTTATAAAATACCAAGGGGCCAACATGAACCAATGGTGTTACATTACCTGCCCTGAACAACCCTTGAATAATGACAACGGTTACTAATACAAAGCCGGATAATCCCAGTATCGGCAGCGTATGCTTTATGACTTTCGAAGCTAGCAGAAGGCAGAGGCTGCATAGAATAAATACCACGCTTACGATTCTACTGCCTGTAATTACAGGTAGTAATAATGCAATTATGATATATAATATCTTACTTTCCGGTGCCAGTTTATTTAATATTGAATTCTTTTCCCTATATAAGCTGATACTTTTCATGACCACTCCTATTGTCTTTTGCAGGTCTGCTTATTCACCTTCATGCTATCCTACTTATTATTTATCATCCAGGCTTTCTACCTTATCGCTTGTCTGATAGAGTGCGATCAAACTCTTAGGTAAACCTTTGCTGATTGCAAAAACGATTAAAATTACAGCAATTTTATCCGGTAAATCCACAACAATCTCATCAAAGAAAGATGCAATAAATACAGGAAAATGATTTGCTATTGCAGTTGCATAAAGAGCATCTCCCCATACATTACCGGTCTGTCCGCCCCAGAAGATAACATTCAAAGGAGTTGATACGACAACTGCTGCAAGTCCGGTCAGAATTGCTGTCAATAATGCCGCTAATATATTCTTCATATACCCGTTATATGCCATAACACCAACTACCACACCGATTGCTATATTGGTCAATGCATAAATTGTCGACACCGGATCCATAGTCAAACCGTAGATAATATTATTTACTGCGCCAACGATTGCTCCGGCGATGGGACCGGCAAGAACAGCAGCCAGACAGGTACCGATGGAATCCAGCCACAGTGGAAGTTTTAATACTCCTGCAAATAATTTACCAAGATAGTTAATACCAATTGCTGCCGGAATCAATACCAATGTTGCTGTGTTAAATTTCAGTGACCATAGATTTTTCCCTTTTTTACTCATTGTCCCTACCTCCATTATTTTTATTTTCTATCACAAAGGCTTCCAGTGCCGTGATAATTTCATGCACCTCACCTTGTTTTACTACTGATTCTCCATCCACATAGTCATTGATGTTTTTTGTCAGATCCTCTTCGTATTCAACGACAGTATTCAAAATCGAAGCACATTTGACTCCTCTGAGAGCTCCAATGGTAAATAGTGCAGCCGTCTCCATATCTGCTCCTAAGATACCGCGTTTTGACCAATAGGTATCAATCTCTTCTTCGCGGTCTGTGTAAAAACTGTCATGGCTTCTTGCCCTTCCAATGTGGAATCGGCATTTCAGTTCCTCGGCCGCTTGAATTGTAGCCATTAATAGTCTTGTATCAGGGATAGCAGGATAAATTGCCTCTATATAAGCCTTCGATGCCCCCTCATCACGAACCGCCCCATTGACCAGTATCAAATCCCCCAGTTGGATGGATGGCTCCAGTGCTCCGCAGCTTCCAATCCGTATCATATATTCCACACCAATATTATGAAGTTCCTCTACTGTGATACCAGTTGACGCTCCTCCCATTCCGGTGGACACGGCTAGTACTTTAATTCCTTTATAATAACCACTGATACTTCTCATTTCGCGGTTATATGCAAGTTCCTTCACATCGGATAGATATTCTTTGATTGAGTCAATCCTTCCGGGGTCTCCGGGTAATAAAGCATACCTGGCACTTTCCTGTCTCGACAATCTGATGTGCGCCTGTTTTTCTTCCATGATACATACCTCTTCTTCTGTCTTTGTTATGTTGTACCATTACCTTACGACAACAATTATAATATCTAATCGCTAATCCTACAAGGTAGTTTGTCTTAATTATGAAAATTTACCATTTAATAATAAATAAACCAGGAATTGCTTGTTAAGGACAGGATTGAAGTTATTAGAATTTTGGAACACCTTCTAATTAGCTACCATCTTGATCATTTCTTCATACATATCTTTGCTGATATAGCAGCCGGATGCAGGATACTTTGTAGCATTTATAGCACAATCAAGTACATCAATCATACCAGAAACAGGCTGAAGGAAACCACTCCACTCAGGTCCATACTCCATATTTAGTCTCTTCCAATCAGTAAACATACGAACTGCATCTCTATTATATTTTCCTTTCATAGTTGGAAAATTTATTTGCAGTCCCTCCTTGAGTACAGTTTTTCCATTTTTATCAGCTGTAGGTATTTCTCCTTCTGACTGCATTGGAATAATAAACATGGCTTTGGTCATCTCAATAGACATGAACCTGTAATATAACTTATAAATAAGCTCTGTATCTGGAGTTTCTGGATGTCCAAGCTGTCCTATAAGAAGCATCCATCTCATAAGATCTGGATTAGTAACCGGGATATTAATTTGTGGTGTATCACCATAATCAGGCTTTGGCACAAGCTTGCTGGCATCAATTGCAGTCTGCTCAGAAAGAATTGCAACACCACATGCTCCGTTTAAATAAAATGTACTTCCCAGAAAATTATAAATTCCATCCTTATTTGTACCATTTTCGATTTTTCTAATTTCAAATTGATCTGCAGAATACATGGCTTCATATTGTTTTGAATAGACCTTTGAAATGATCATGATATCCGGCGGTGTGCACATATATGAATCGTTATCTTGCTTAATCGTATGTGAAAACATATGAGGCTCGCCAGTTACCTTATTGAAAACAGTATAAATCTCATCTGCGGCTAATATCTTTTTACATAAAGCACAAGCAAGTTTTTCTATCTTTTCACGATTTGCAAGTTTTTCCTCTTCTGACTCATTTGCAGAATTCTTTGAATGAAACCAGTTAAATAATCTCCAAGCTTCAGTACAATCAGTTATACTCATAGATGCAATCTCATCATCGGATAAATCTAAATTTTTACGCAATACATATACGTCACCTATTGCTGAAATATACGCATCATGAACCTCCTTCGTACTAATGTCTCGTGTATGTACAATTGAGCCTATTTTTATATCAACCTTTTGACCTGCCTCAAGCTTTAATGCCACCAAACAATCGGTAGCCGTATCCACGGGTGTTTGATCGATCTCAAGTCCTAAAACTGTTGTAACGAGTATTGAACCATTATCATCTCCAAAGTTAGAAACATAAACTGCCATACCTGGATATACTGTTCCCTTTACTCTGCCAACAACTACAAGATCATTAGAATTGAGTAATTTAAATGTATCCTGGACGCCATATACAAATGAACCGCTAACCAATTTCTGGTCGGCTGAACTTGCTTCGGTTAATTTAGTCTCTTTGGCATTCTGCTGCTCAGCAACCTGCTTATCTTCTTTTTTTCCAAAAAGGTCCCATAGCTTTCTCATATAAATCCTCTTTCCTATATATTATTTCTAATACTTTTTTTTCATTATCTGCATATTGTTATTATTGAGGTTATACTTTGCAATAAATAATACCATGGTTTTCCACATTGTTCCACCAAAACTTACAAATAAACAGGTGTTACTGATTGTATAAGGTATTCTATTGTCATCATAATAATTCTATAGTCTCTACCTACTTATTAACTATCCTATCTTCTCGACCAACCCAATATTCATTCTTTCAACTCACCCTATAGCTTTTTTCAATGGATATATTTTTACAGTATTAAAACATAAAAAATCCGAGAGCTATGAATTATGAATTAACTCTCGGAATATCTCAGTATTTCTACATATTCAATTATTTATTTCTGAACCCTTGACATCAATACTACCATTCCAATGTGCCTTGAGTACAGATTGTTATTTTCTGTTGTTCGCAGCAATCATCTCTTTCAAGGAAACATCAGGGTTCCGCCATCTTACTTCATTCTTTTCATGTCTCAAATGGATCGCATTTTTTGGGCAAAGGTGGACACAGCCCAGGCAGCCTTCACATTGATCTGCAAATATCACTTTATCAGAAACGGTAATATTTCCGGCAGGACAGACCTTTGAACAGGTGCCACACTGATTGCAATTTTGATTGACTTCATAACGCTGCCCCTGCTTGCCGTTCACTAAGAGATTTTCACCACGTTTTATCATTGCAGTCATGAACCTCCAACCGATTCCGGCCGTAGCATCAAGCGTTTTCCGGTTTTGAATATCTGCTATGATTCGTGCAAGATTTTCGTCAACGCGTTTCTCCGGCAGCTTAGCAACCTGGTCATTTATATTAAAGCCCGGCAGATAATTGTCAACCATCAGCAGACTTTCGGCATAGTCAAACTTGTAACCATGCTGCTCGGCGAATCTCTGGACATTCAACATACACGCGCCGGGAAGATTGCCGTAGGTACCGATGGCGAACATATAGGCTCCTTGAAGCTTTGCTGTTTCAAGGAACTTTTTCACCATTTTCGGCAGTCCAAAACCGTAAATTGGGAAGACCACACCGATCACATCATCTGCAAAAGCCAAGTCTGGTTTGCCAACGACTTGCGGAATGGAAATGAGTTTCGTGTTACCGTTACCGATTTTCTTTGCAACGGCAAGGCAATTCCCTGTGGATGTAAAATAGAAAATAGTCATTGTTTTCCTCCTGCCATCTGTTCTGCAATTTTCAGCACCGCACCGAACCAAAAGGGTTCTAGTTTCTTCTTCACGTTGCCTAGTTCTAATGGAATGTTTATATGCTGCGGACATTTTTTCACGCAAGCACCGCATTTTACGCAGTTTGTAACCCGCTTACCGCCCGATGAATGAAGGGCATCCGTGCTTGTGAGATACTGTGTCATCCCCGTGACAAAGCCGTTTGCATAGCTTGCATTGTATGCCGCAAAGCATCCGGGGATATTGACGTTTTTCGGGCAGGGCATACAATAGTTGCAACCCGTACAAGGCACTTTGTAGCTCTCCTCGAACACTGCTTTGACTTTGCGAAATACTGCGAGCTCGCTATCCGCAAGCGAGTCGGCAAACGCATTTTCGGCGGTGCTGATATTATCATCAAGCTGCTCGGAAGCATTCATTCCCGACAGCACTACCGTCACCTCCGGCTGATTCCACAGCCACTTCATAGCCCAGGCGGCAGGTGTAATGTCAGGATTTGCCTCGCCAAACAGCTTCACAGCCTTTTTCGGGACACCACTTGCAAGCCGGCCTCCCAACAAAGGCTCCATAATAATCACAGGCAAGCCTTTTTCATGAGCCTTTTGCAATCCAAGCCGGCCTGCCTGATAGGTCTCGTTCATATAGTTATACTGGATCTGGCAAAACTCCCAAGGGTACACGTCAAGCAGCTCCAAAAACGCCGCTTGTGTGCCGTGAAAGGAAAACCCGACGTGACGAATTTGTCCGCTTGTCTTCTTTTTGGCGAGCCATTTCTCCAAGCCGACTGCCGACACAGCGTTCCAAGCCGCCATATCGGGTAGATTATGAATCAGATAATAGTCGATATAGTCCGTTTTCAGTCTTCTGAGCTGTTCGTTGAACAAACGGTCGAAGTCTTCATAGGTTTTGCATTTGCCATGGGGTAATTTTGTCGCAAGAAAAATCTTCTCGCGCACATTATTTTTGTACAAAATTTCTCCGAGCGTGTCCTCGCTTCCACCGTAAACATAAGCGGTGTCGAAATAATTTACTCCTCTTTCAATAGCATCAAGCACCAGCTTTTCGCTTTTAGCAAAGTCAATGCTGATTCCTCGAGGGAAACGCATACAACCAAAGCCCAACACTGACAGTTTATTACCCGATTTCGGGTCAACACGGTATTGCATATTATTCTTCCTCGCATTCACAAATTTTTCGGAGTTCCTCAATATGGTTCACAAGAGTTACAAGTTCCCCCCAAGCCCCGCCGAGTTCTAGATAATAAAAGTTCATCGTGGCTTGTCGGCGCAGCCCAATCACTTCAGTATCAAGCAGAATTTTAAGGTGATGCGACACGGCAGGGCGGGATAGGTGCGTCCTTTCGGTTATCTCCCCCACGCGCATACCCTCTTTGCAGTCAGCGCTGGCGAGTACAGTGATTATCATCTGCCGCGTTTCATCGCCAAGTGCACTCAATAGCTTGCGACAAGCGGCAAATTGGTTTAGCATTGCTTTGTCATCCATAATATTACCTCGTCAATAAGTTTAATCGTTCCTTTGTTTAGACTATTGTATCTCCATTAAGTCTGTTTATCAAGATTCGATATGATTGAGAAAGAAAATCGAGACGAAAGAAAACAAGTACCCCGACAGCTTTAAGATTTAATTCTGTTTATTGTAATAGTTTGTTTTCAGATGTAGAAAGCTTAATTATAGAAAAATGAACAGAACTTTTTCATTTAGACTAGTCCTACGGGTTTCCATAATCTCTTATTGACAAATAGTCAATAAGAGATTATGATTAAGCCTGTCAAGACTAACCAACATAAGGAATGAAAAATGGGGGTATGCAATTATGAGAATACTTGTTTATGGTGCAGGAGTATTAGGATGTAATTTAGCACATTTACTCTATAAATCCAAAAAGAATGTAACGCTTCTTGCAAGAGGAAGTTGGTATGAGGAAATCAAACAAAATGGTGTAACAATCAGACATAAATTTAAGATTAGAAATACAAATGATAAAATACGCGTGATTAATTCTTTGACGGATCAGGATTTCTATGACATAATCTTTGTTGCCTTGCAATATACACAACTGGAAAGTATCATTCCGATTTTAAATCAGAATCCGAGTAAGAATATTGTTTTTATTGGAAACAATACATGTGCAAAAGGATATTTAGATCTATTGAAAGAGAAAAACGTATTGTTTGGATTCTTTAGTGCAGGTGGGCAAAGAACCAGTAAATATGTTGATTCTTTTTATTTAAATGAAATGACGATTGGAAGGATAGATAATTCTCATGAAAGTGATGAATGGATAAAGAGTATTTTTCAGGGAACAAAAATGAGACTTACCATTGAAAATAAAATGGATGATTGGCTAAAAAGTCATGCAGCATTTATTCTTCCGTTTGTATATGCAGCATATTATACAGGGTATGATTATAGAAAAATCAAGAAGGATAAGGTGTTTTTGTATAAAATTATAGATTCTGTCAGAGAGTATTATGATGTGTTAAAAGAACTTGGGTATGAGGTGTTGCCGAAGAGTGACTACGAATTTGTTACCTCGAAAAAAATCAAGTGTTATATATTTTTAAAATTGTGTTGCTATACGGCACTGGGTGACCTGTGTGTATGCGATCATGCAAAAAATGGTAAGAATGAGATGATAAAATTAAATGATGAATTCAGAGAATTGTTAGCAAATGCAATGTTGAGAACACCCCATGCAGATGTTCTTGAAAAATACATACCAAATAAATAATGGGGAAAAATCTATGACAAAACGAATTAATGATACAAAACAAAGAGAAAAGCAAATAGTACAGGCTGCTCAAAAAATATTTCTAAAAAAAGGATACTTTAGAACGACGATTGATGATATTGCCGCAGAAGTAGGCGTAGTAAGGGGAACAGTTCTTCACTACTATAATAGTAAGGAAAAGTTAATGGAAGCAGTGCTAAACCATAAGGATGATTCTTTTATACCATACGTTATAAAGATTATGGAAAATCAGGATATTTCCGTAACAGAACGTCTATGCAAAGTTATAGAACTGTGCTCAGAGCAGTTTTCAAATGTCAAACCGCAATTGATAAGATACCAGAGAGATTATGAAAAATTTCGTTTTCTTCTTGATCAGATGAGGATTCAGACATTTTATCAACTGTGTGAACCCTTTCAAAAGCTGTTAGATGATGGTTGTAAAGAAGGTGTCTTTTGTATTCACGATACTAAAGCCAGAGCAAATAGTATTGTGTTTGCAATATTCGGAGTAACCGGTGCTGACATCTCAACGGAAGCACTCCTTGCAGAACTACAAATTATAATTGATAAATTTACTCAATCACATATAAATTAAGCACTCACCATTTCCATTTGTAGGGTACAACTCGGAATCAACAAGAGCATAATATTCAGTTGGTAGAAGCCCCAAAAGAGGTTTCAAATTCTCAACGGACTCTTCGAGAGAAATAAATTTTTTATTTAATACATCTCTCATTTCCGATATTACTTTCTGGTCGCTCATATTTAATCCATATCCTGCTGCAACAAGCTTTTCACAAATTGGACAGTAATAGGGTCCGTCTCCATGGAATTTGATTAAGGGAGTATTTCCGTAAGCCAAGGTAGCGAATGTTTCATTTTCTAATGAACCATATTTTACAGACAATAAGCTTTTACCGTTTTTTACATAGAAAACAACTCCATTTCCTCCCCAGCTTGGCTGATGGGTATTAATTGTTTCTATTGTAATTATCTCTATATTGGATTTATTTAAAAGTTTACGAAACATTGTTCCTCCGATAACATTCAGGCAACCTCTGGTACTTGGGTTTGGGTTAATCTTTGACCTTCTGACTTTCTGGTAAATCTTCATACATACAATAGTATATCCTAAATACCATCATATCTCTCAGCTCTCTAAAACCTGCTGCTTTAATCATTTCTAATATTTTTAAATTAGTATCCAAGCCGGTTATCCTGATACCACATATAATTTCCCATTCTTTTTTATGTTCCAATGCCCATGATGTAAGTTTTTCATTGTATTGGTCCCCTTGCATTTTTTCACCCTCTTTTTGATATAATCTAGCATTAAAATTAAAACTCTTAATTATTATCGTATAAAAGCTCCTTAAACAATTTATAAAGATGCCGCCTAAATCTGATTAGGTTTGGCAGCAGTATATAATATTAAATTATCCTGTCACTACTAAAGTATCAGAAAATTCATACCTCCCTCTCTCGAATATTATTCAGTCATACTTACCCCTTCAATTATAATACGCCGTCATTATGCCGTCAATAATTAATTAGCCGTCATTTAGGCGGTATAATGATGTCATATAAATCTGATAAAGGAGGTGTTTTTATGCCGATTCAATTGTCTAAGTTCACGCTGCGGATAGATACTGAATTGTTAAAAAAGTTCCGTTTTATCTCAGATTATAATGCTCGCTCTGCTAATCGAGAAATAGAAGTGCTTATGAAAAATCATGTTGATGAATTTGAGAAAAAACATGGCAAGATTACAATCGAATGATTATATTGGTAACCGTCAAATAAGCTAATTTATATAAAAACAGTCAACTTTCTGATATATTTGAAAAGTTGACTGTTAACAGTATATCTTTTATTTAAATCTAAGTTATATCATTTATATTTTTAATTCTTCTCTTTTATCTATCATCCATTGACGTACCGCTTGAACGTAGCTTTCCCATCTACTATTATCAGACACTTTGTTAATTATACACAGAAAGAAATATTCACAACTGAAAAATATCTGTATTTGAAAGCCTTACGAGGTATTGCAATTATTGTCTCAACAAAAGGTACCGATAAAAATGCAGACAAAGCCATTCGTGGAACTTTGAGAGAAAACGGGAAATTGATTATCAGTTTAACAAATAAAGATTTAATTACCATGATAGAACGGAAAGCAACTGACAATAATTTACCCGCAGAATTTTTAAGCGAAAAGTTAGATAATATGTTAGTGGACCTTGAAAAGTAATGTAATATAGAAAAAAAGAGTTGACACATGGCAGCTCTTTTTTCTTACCCTAAAGACAAATCCATTGCTAATTGCCTTTCTTGAACTAAGCAATCTAGCTACTTTACTTAATATAATCATTACTGTTGACGAAGTTCATTGATTAATCGATCTTTTATCTCTATAACATTAACCTCATCAATATCATATTGAAAAATTGATGCAATGATAATTTGATTATCAGAAAAGTCACGATTTAAAATATCAATCATAGCCTTAACGTTTTCTTTTGTAATCTCTCTACCACTTGGAGAGTCGAGAATGATTGGTAAAGTCATATTTATTTTCTTCTGCACCTCTATTATGTAGGCAAGCTTAAAAGCAAATACAATCTTATGTAATATAGTTCCTGATAAAGATTTTAAATCATCAGTAAAAATATAATCTGAAGAAGGAGTAATAAACTGCTCAAAATCTAATTCTTTAGCATACTTCATAACAGTTTTATGGATACTTGTCACAACATCGTTATTATATTTTGTTAAAAAAGTAATTTGCTTATTTAACCGATTTTTTTCCTTTTCCAAACTTGAAATCATATTTGACACCGAAAGTTGATCTACTTCAATTTTGGAGATGTTTCGGTCAAAACTTTCTATAAGAGTTTCTGTTTTAAATAGTTGCAATTGCCCTTCCAGGCTTCGCTCATACTTCTCTGCCTTGCTTTTCAAAGAGGAAATTTTAGACGAAATCATTTTTCTTTTTGCTAATAAAAATTCAACCGAAAAATCAAAGCCAATAATAGTATCTCGATTAACGGGAATTGACTCTCCGTTAGATCCTTTAACTGCAATTTTCATTCTTTCTATAAAATTTTTAAATGAGTTGTTTTCAGCAATAACAGTATTAACCCGTTTCAATTCAGCTTCTAAGGAAGTAATCTCCGAGTTTAGAATTTCCAGAAGTTTTTGTTCTTCTTCATCTTTAGTATCAAAAACAATATTATTTTCAGCTTCGTTTAGTTCTTGCTGATATTGCGAAATATTGAACATCTGCTTATATTTATTTAATTGTTGTTTAACAGAACGTAGGTCTTTGGTTAAGTCGTCACAGCTTCTGTCAGATAAGCCACGTACCAATTGTTCAATATTAAATCTGATTTTGCCAATAATGATACCACGATTAAGTAAGGTCCAGCCTTTTTCTTGGTCGACATAGAATACACCCAGAATATTATTTAATAAGTCGTTATTTTGAGTTCCATAAATTTTAGCATGGAAAAGATTTTGGTCAGTTGGAAGAACAAAATTTTCTTTGCAGCCATTTTCAAGACTAACTTCCAGATATTCATCATTTCGTAGAACTGTAATCTTTCCCATTGAGCAAGTTAGGTTGACCTCTGTTATACATTTTTCAAAACGTATATTTTTGGTGCTTGGTACTGGATAAGCCAAAGAATATAAAAAAAAACGTATCAATGTTGTTTTTCCCGTACTGTTTTTCTTGCTATATATTAAGTTGGATTTTTCCGTAAGATCTATGACTCTCTCAAACATACCTTCTGTTATTTTAAGAGAATGAAATATCATAAATTCACCTTCTTTACAATGTCATTTGCCAGAAATCTATTAGTAATAATTTTTTGCAATATTATTTTCACAACAATGTCTTGCACTTCGTCACGGATTTCGTTTAGCTCAAAAACGTCTTTGTAATCATCACATTTTGTAGCAATAAATTCCGCTACCTTTTTATTACCCTTTTCATCGGATCTAAACTCTTGAAAGTCAAACAAAACTTGAGAAATAAATTCAAATTTTTCACAACGATTATTTATCAAATATCTATAGGAGCGAATAATTTCTTCGACTGCCCCATCGTCATAATCTCCTAAGAAGGTATGCTCCGGATGAAGTTGCGATTGTAAAACAATTATTGACCACATAAGGTCTTTTTTCTTTATAACTAAATCTAAATCACCCTGTGTGCAATTTTGAAAAAATTCATGTTGCCATATTTCCAATAATTCATCTGCCATCCCACGGGTATTATTATTAAGCTCAAATAAGAACTTATCAACACTATCTTTAATCACTCTGTATCTTTGCTGAAAATCATCTGTAAAAAACGGAATTACATGTATTTCTAGTTCGGATTTATCGATATGTATTAATGGCTTGTTTTCTATCTCTTTATCAATTATCTCTTTACACGATTGTGGCAAGTCATTATATGACAAACGAGAGTGTCCATAAAAAGCACTCATAGAATTTTCAACATTAAAAGGATTTGGTGAATTCGTAACATAAATTAGCTTATGATAATCATCACAAGCTGCATCATCATTTAGCGTTTCTAAACCAGCCTTTAAATTACTTCTTACATTTCTATAATCATCAATTCGCATTACTGATTTCGCCTGTGCATATATGTTTTTCTTGCTTTCCAAAAAAAGTTCAATATCTTCTTTTTTGCCTTCAACTCGAACGCTTTTAATTGTTTTAATATTTTCAAGCATTAGTACAATTGCTGCATTTATTTGAAAATCCCAGCCAAAAGATGAAGGGGTCGCATTTCTACTCATTGAATGCACCTCCAAACTTATTATTATCCACAATAATTATATCAAATTAATCCCTGAAATACAACACCAGAAGGAAGTGTTACTATCGCTACCACACGTTTGATTTCCATGCATCAAAACAAAGGTAAATCTATTGTGGATTGTCTTGCTAACCGCACCTATTACGCCAAAAATCCTGCTAAAACAAACCAAAGCGAATACATCAGCTCCCATGAATGCGCCACAAAAACAGTGAAGAGAGAATTTCTTCTATCCAAGCGGATTTACAGCGACATTACAGGCAGAGAACACAAAAGATGTGATTGCCTATCAGATACGCCAGTCTTTTAAACCGGGGAAAATAATATACGTACTGTCTGCCGTTGCTGAAATAGAGCGTGAAAATATCATTGAGCAGACAAGAGACATCAGAATCTCCTGAGCTCAAACTAAAATAATTCAATCATACAATGATTTTTTAGATAAAGCATTTAGCGTAACTTATCTTCTGACAAGCCATTTATATATTTAATTAATTTTCTTTTCAATTTCTTTATATTTGTTAAAATATATTATCAAATATAAAGGAGCATACTACTAATGAAAAATTTACAAACTATCATTTCAGATTATTTATTATTCTGTCACAACCAGAAAAGACTGGATTATAAAACTATCAAGGCATACAAAATTGATTTATCACAATTTTCGAATTTTCACTCATGTGATTTTTCTAAATCTATTAATCCTGACTCCATAGAGGATTTCATTTCTACACTTCACCAATCTTATAAACCTAAAACTGTTAGACGTAAGATAGCAAGTTTGAAAGCTTTTTTTCATTATTTAGAATATAAGGAAATCATTCTAATTAACCCATTCAATAAATTACAAATAAAATTTCGCGAACCTATAAACTTACCAAAAGTCATACCTTTACACATAATTGAAAGCTTTCTCATTACATTATATAAACAAGAAGATTTAGTCTCAACTTCATTTCAAGCAAAATGTATTTCACGTGACATTGCAGTCATAGAACTCCTATTTGCAACCGGAATTAGAATTTCAGAACTTTGTTCTTTAAAACAATCCAATATTGATTTTATAGAAAAGAATGTACTAATTAATGGAAAGGGATCAAAAGAACGTCGAATTCAAATCGGTAATGATGATGTAATTTTAGCCTTAAGAAATTACCATGAATATTTTAAGAAAGAACTTATAAATTCGGATTATTTTTTTATAAATCAAAGAAATAATCGTCTTTCTGAACAATCTGTGCGGAATATGATAGATAAACATTCTAAATTAGCTGCTATTGAGCTACATATTACACCACATATGTTTAGACATTCATTTGCAACATACCTTTTAGAAGAAGATGTCGATATTCGTTACATACAAGAGATGTTAGGGCATAGTTCTATAAATATAACACAGATTTACACACATGTCACAATGGCTAAGCAAAAAAATATTTTAACAAAAAAGCATCCTAGAAATACGTTTCTATTCAAATGATTTAGATGCAGCCTTGAAAAATTAGGCTGCACTTTTGATTATTATACTTAATATTTTGAAATCTACAAATCTCCTTTTTGGATAAAGGATAATCAACTATTATCCTTCAAAGAATTACTTTAATAACGAAATGATTATTGATTGTTAACTTATATATATATCGTAGAATTTAAAGTTTTGTCCTAAAAACATCGATGAATAAATTTCATATAAATAGGTAAATGAGCGTAAAAACTCTAAAAGCCCAATATAATCTATAATTAATAATGCTATGATTCACTCACACAAAGGAGAATGACAAAATGACAGATAATAAATTGCTTGAATTTATTTTATTGTATTATAAAAACATTAACATAGATTTTGACGTATATGTTATAGCCGATACACAGGTGAAGACTAATCAATATGGAAATGGAACCGTTATTCATTCTGATGAAAGTGAATTTTTTTCTCGCACAGAATTTGCAGAAATTGCGTCTGCGATTTTTTATTGTTTTGGGTTTGTCAAAGTCTTTTATAGTGAACTTGAATTTATTAAATATATACTAGAAAATAATATAATTAATACTAAATATATTGTTTATAATTTTGCTCGAGACGGACGATCAAATGGCAAAAAATCATTAATACCAGCTTTCTGTGATTTATTAAACATAAAATACACCGGTAGTAATGCTTTTGTTATTTCTTTGCTGCGTAATAAATTTATTTATACAAAATTTTTAGAAACAAATGGCATAAATGTACCTAAGAGTGAAATCTACTGTAATAATACCAATTTTGATGATTTATATCCTACATACAAAGCGCAGAAAGTCATTGTAAAGAACAACCATGAATCTGCAAGTATAGGCTTAACAGACGAAAATATTTTTTTATTTAACGACACTTCTAAAGAAATCCTTGATAAATTGATAGATAATATGAATACTAATACTTTACTTATACAAAATTATATAGCTGGAATTGAATGTGAAGTTTTGGTATTACAATACAGTGGAAAATATTATGCTTTGGACCCAGTTGAAATTGTCTTTCGCAATAATAATTATTTCATTGATACAATAACATCTAATGCATATAATTATGATTTTGCTATTTTAAATTCACCAATAAAAGAAGATATTAAAATAATTGCCCAAAATGCCGCTGAACTACTAGGAGTTAAGGATTATGCTCGTTTTGACTTTCGAATCAAAGATAATACACCATTTTTAATCGATATTGCAGGGACTCCATATACTATTTATCATAGTTCAATTGCATACCTGTTTACACAATATTACAAATTGCCATATGAAACAATATATAAAATAATTGTTGCATGTATGATATCCAATTATGATAAGTAAACTAAAAATATGATGTATATTGTAGGTCAGATACCATCAACCCTCGATAAAAAAACTTAGATATAGTCTGTTCATTTCGATTTGTATCAACTAGATTATTACAAAAATCAAACGGGTTAGTAGTTTGCTTATTATCGATCATATATTGTACTGAACTGTTTTTCTTTTCCCAGAATACTTCTTGTTTTTTAAATAATGCTGGAACAAAATCTTTTAGTAGTTTAACATATTGTTCTGCTTTCGCCCACTCACAATTATGAATCATTCTGAAAAGCTCAAACCACCCAAAATAGTATCTATAAAAATCATCGATGTTTTTATCTTCTAAATCATCAATTCTTTTACAATTATATGATTTTTCTAATAAATGTTTATATTTCAGATACTGTTTATCATTATTACAATATAATGATAGTGAACATATATTAGTAAGTATTACAAATTGGGCTGTGTCAGCAGTCTTGTTAACACATTTTTTCAACTTTACTAACGCTTTTTTTGCGGACGATATAGCTCTATTTATATTTTTTGTTTTTTGTTCTGCTAATAGAAACTCCGCAATAATTTGATTGTTATATAATTTATTAATTTGTGGGAGCAATATATTCTGTTCTTGACATATTTCCTGAACTTTACAGCAAAGCTCAAGTGCTTCCTCAAATTGTTGTATAACAATACTAGTACCAGCTTCACATACAAGTGTAATACAATATTCATCCCATATTTTATTGGTCAAGAAAAAGTTTTTAGCTTTTTCATAATATATCTTACAAGCAGCTTGATTAACAAATAGAAAAGCCTTTCTATTAAATACATTTTCTATATACTGTCCTAAATTACATCTTTTTGAATTATATTTGATTTCAGAGAGTTCTTTACTTTTTTGATATAACATTTGAAAGCTATCATAATCATTTAACTGATCCAATATACATGGCGCAATATCATAGATAATTTTTAAACGTAAGATAGTTTCGTCTATACTAACAACAAAATCTATATCAGATACGTTGAGTTTTAATTTTTGTAACGCATATTCTTTACACTGATATAAAACATTTAAATAAGCAGAATCATCCATTTTGGTATTAGTATAAAGATAATGAAAATATTCACATGTTAATTCTGCTTTAACCACTAATTCCAAAGAATCAATATGAACTGCTTTATAATTTCCCTTTACTTCTGATAGCGATTTATTAGCAAACAGACTATCATAAAAATTAATAATACGTTGGAAATTATCATTTTCAGCGGACTCTTTTATATATAAATTTTTTAAATCAATTACCTTTTTTGTGTTAATATCATCAGACATTTTCCGTGCCGCAGAATAAGCAAGTACTAAGAGTGAAAATGAAATAGAGCTAATTTCATCTTGATATTTAATTAAATAATAAGCTCTAAGATAATATTCATCTTGTTCGTTTTCTGAATAATAATTGTAGTAAGTAATTAACCAGTTTTCATGATTTATTATTGTCATATCCGCTATATGTTTTTGTATATCATTAGATATAAATCTATAATATTTTTTCATATCCTGAGTCAGTAGTGCTTCTTTTTTAGCGATTTCAAGGCTGCTGGAGATATTTGTAATGTTTTGCTCAACTATTTCTGTTAGTAATCCTGCTGAAAATTCTTTTATAGCCAACGAAGCTGAATAGATAATATTTTCAATGTCTTTACCAGCTAATTCTTTTTTTTCGCCTTGCATTTTTATTAAAGCCATTTTTTTATTTACAATATCATTTAACGTCGAAAGATGATTATTCCCATATACTAGAATTTCCTCAAAAAGAAAATCTGCTATGTGTAAATTACCACTACTTAACTCAAATATTTTTTCTATATTTAGTTCATCAAAATTAAATATTTCATGCCTCTGTTTTAGAAAAATTTTCACATCGTTTATATCATAATCTTGTAATTTAATTATTTCAGTTGATATATTGTATTTGTAAATAGTGTCTTGTTCGTATACATCAGTAATGAGGACAAAGATTCTTTTTTTAAATTCTTTTTCTAATTTCTCTATATTATAGATTATATATGATAAAAGTATCCGTATACTACTATTCGCAATACTTATATTTTCTACACAAATAAGTATATTCTTATTCATATGCTTAGATAACATATTTCTTATTTTGTCATAATTTGAATGCCGATTTTCCCAACCCACCCCTACACCTAAGGAAAAAGCTGGTATACCAAAAGAAAAATCAATAGAATTTAATTCTTTAGATTTAGAAGAACTAGAACACAATATAAATTCATCTTCTTGATTTGTAAAAATTTTTATTTCTTTATAATTTTTAGATAGATCATCAATTAACAAATTCATAACATATGTCTTGCCCTGTCCATATCCCGCATTTATTACTGTGACCGATTTAGCTACTTTATTTATATATTTATCCTTTAGTTCATCAGTTAACAGCTTACGACCTACAATACCTCGAAAATTATCCATAGCATACCTTTCGTATAATAATTGAATAAAGGATAATAGTTGATTATCCTTTATTCATTATACCAATTTTACTGACAAATTAAAACATATTTTTTATTATCTGGAAACATTGTCATTTATTACTTTAAATCACTCTTAAATACAATAATTATAGTCCTTTATTCTCTAGTAAACATTTCAAACGTTTACAATATAAAAATATACCTTTACAAACTTTGATTTTCATTAAACCCAAACCGTTTATAAAGGTATACTTATATAATAATTAATCTTCCAGACTATAATCATAAATTTATATGGAATTATTTAAATCTTTTCTTTAACTAAAAGGCAAATACTTTCACAGTGATTCGTATTCGGAAACATATCCACTGCACAAGCCCTTTCCACCTTATATCCTCTCTCCTGCAATATCACCAAATCCCTTGCCAAACTGGTCGGCTTACAAGATATATACACCATCCTATCTACCCCATACTGTATAATCTTCTCCAACGCTTTCGGATTAACCCCATCTCTCGGCGGATCAATCACAATTAGATCCGGCTTCTCTTCAATAGTATCAATCACCTTCAGCACATCCCCTACAATAAACTCACAATTCTCAAGCTTATTCCTAGCCGCATTTTCTCTCGCTGCAACTACTGCCTCTTCCACAATCTCCACACCAATTACCTTCTTGGCTACTGGTGCTAGCAGCTGCGCAATCGTTCCTGTCCCACTATATAGATCGAATATCAACTTGTCCTTCGTCTCTCCAACAAATTCTCTGGCAGTATCATAGAGTACTTCCGCACCAAGTGAATTCGTCTGGAAGAAGGAGAAGGTTGATATCTTAAAGGTTAAACCTAATATCTCTTCATAGAAATAATCCTGTCCATACAGGATATCTGTTCTGTCACTTTGTACCACATCCGCCTGACTGTCATTCACTGTATGAAGAAATCCTACAATCTTTCCTTCAAGCGGTAATGCAAGGAGACGTTTCTTCATTTCTTCCAACATTTCATTCTCAGCTAAGGTATTCGCATCTAACGTATTGTCCGCTCCCAAATCTCCCCACTGCGATGAAGTTACCAGGTTAATCAGAATTTCCCCTGTCTTTTCCGCCCTGCGAACAAGCAGGTGTCTTAAATAACCCACATGTGACAATTTGCGGTAGAAGGTCATGCCCAGTTCCCTGCTATATTCTAATACGCAGCTAAGTATCTGATTATAATCTGAATTTACGATACAGCAGCCGGTAGTTGTTACAATATCATGAAAGCTTCCCTTCTTATGAAGCCCCAGGCACAAAGGTCCGTCCTTTACCTCATCTCCAAAGGAGAATTCCATCTTATTACGGTATTCCCAATACTTCGGGCTGCCTTTGATTCCCTCAAAGGGCAGATCTGTGGTAACTGCTCCAAGCAATCTCTTTACCTGATCCTCTTTAATACCTAACTGAGTTTCATAAGGAATCGTCTGGTAATTACAGCCACCGCAGGGTCCAAAGTGCTTGCACTTTGCTTCTACGGTTTCAAGCGGGGATTTCTCTAAGGTTTCAAGCAAACGGCCTTCGCTTTTTCCTTTTCTGGATTTACTGATTGAAAAGTTGACTTTTTGTCCTGTAATGGTGTCTTTGATAACGACTTTTTCACCTTCTATATTTACAATCCCTTTTCCCGGGAAATCAATTCTTTCTACTGTTCCTGTACACATTGTTCCTTTTTTCATCTTTAGCTCCCATCTGCGTGCGTTAACACGCGTACAAAATCAAGGTAAGTGCCGGATTCATGCCGGCGGCAGGTATTCATCTGCGAAGCTTATTATACGTCATCTTAAGAACTTTTGTCTATAAAAAGTAAGAATTTTGCACCTTTACATCGGTATCGTATGGTGCTAGAATGTGTTTCATCTTACAAGAAGAATATATCATTCCATATAATGGTTTTTTAATATTAACAGACATTTGGACGTAAGACCACTTAATGCCTGAGGTGAAATGTTTATTGTTTCATAATATCTTATAAATGATATTATTGGCTTTGGGTTATACTATGGAAAAGTATTTAATATGTGAAAGAAAGGACTTCCCTATGAAATCACACAAATCTATTTTTGTTTGTTTATTATTAGTATTAACTTTGCTTACCAGCGGCTGCAGCAGAATTATTCCTTCCACTCCCGGCGGTACTGCTGCAACAGATACTGTTACACCTACCCCAGATACCGGGACCGGCGATATTACGGATACCCCTGAGGGAACCGGAACCCCTGCCACAAATGTACCGATACCTTCCATTAATCCGGATGATAATGCAGTTTCCGGTCCGACCGACGGAGCAGATGATGGTATTACCAGTCCTGTTTCCGGTAATGGCACTGTTTCAGGCACTCCTACGGTAACACCAACGGACTCCTCATCTTCCAACGGCTCAGACGGCGGCACTAAGAATGACGATTCTTACGAAGCAAGAGCCACGGAACTAGTCTCCCATATGACCCTTGCAGAAAAAGTCGGGCAGATGTTTTTCGTTCGCCTTCGAAAAGACACCGGAGTAAAGGATATCACAGATTACCAATTAGGCGGCTATATTCTCTTCGGGGACGATTTTAAAGACGAAACCCCTACCAGTATCAAAAAGCTGTTAAACAGCTACCAGAAAGCCTCCCCTATTCCCATGCTGATAGGTGTGGATGAGGAAGGCGGTACGGTTAACCGTGTCAGCAAATATCCTGCCTTTCGCAGTACTCCTTTTGAATCCCCTATGGACTTGTACAAAAAAGGAGGTTTTGAAGCAATACAGAATGACACCAAAGAAAAAGCAAACCTGCTATTAGGGCTTGGTATTAATGTGAACCTTGCTCCTGTCAGTGACGTATCTACCAATGCTTCAGACTTTATCTACAAACGTTCCTTTGGTAAAGATGCAAAAGCAACTTCCAACTTCGTTACCACAGTTATCCTTGAGATGAAGAAAGACCATATCGGAAGCGTATTAAAGCATTTCCCCGGCTATGGAAGCAATGTGGATACCCACACAGGAAGTGCTACAGATAACAGGAAACTAGAACAGTTTGAAAAGAATGACTTCCTTCCCTTCGAGGCTGGTATTAAGGCTGGTGCTGACAGCATTCTGGTATCCCATAACGTAGTTACATCCATGGATAAGAACCGTCCGGCTTCCCTTTCTCCAGCCGTACATGATATCATAAGAGATGACCTAGGCTTTGAAGGCGTTATAATGACAGATGACCTTAGTATGGACGCCATAAAGAATTATGCCACAGAAGATGCCGCTGCAGTTCTGGCAATCCAAGCCGGTAACGACCTATTGATAGCAACAGACTTTGACAAACAAATTCCAGCTGTAATAGCCGCCGTAAAGAAAGGCACAATAAAAGAAGAACGGATTGATGCATCCGCTATTCGAGATATTGTATGGAAGCTGCGTCTAGGTATCCTTCAGTAAAAAACTAATGAATTAACATAATAAATAAAAGTGGCGGTATCCTCCGAATTGCTTCATTCAGAAGGTCCGCCACATTTTTATGATATTCTCACCTTATTGATTTCAACTCCATGCTCTGGAATTTATGTTCTATTCCTTATGCGCTGGTTTCAACTTCATGCTCTTGAATTTATTCCTTATACTCTGGTCTTCTTATCTGACCTTCATTATATAACCCACATAATCAAGTCTACATACTCCGACCATCAAAACCTAAATCCCAATCAATACACAGGCAATCGGCACAAAACAGAAAGAACGAATGCGCCTTGGAACCAGCGCATGAGTCTTTCTGATTTGTGCCGATTGCCGTCCCATTGCCATAAACCAGTTTTACCAACAGCTCCAACAATAGACTATTCTCCTGCCAGTCTCCCGATATCCTCACCCGTCAACCGGTAAGTCCTCCATTCATCCATATGCCTGGCATTAAGACTTTCATAGAATTCAATAGAAGGTTTATTCCAGTTAAGGCAGGACCATTCTAGCCTTGGGCAGCCTTCTTTGCTGGCCACGGCCGCAACTTCGGCAAGCAAAGCTTTCCCATAACCTTTTCCGCGAAACTCTGATTTTACATAGAGATCTTCCAGATAGATACCGGCCTTTCCCGTAAAGGTGGAGAAATTGTAGAAGTAAATGGCATACCCGATAGGCACTCCATCGTATTCAGCAATCAATGCCTTTGCCACCTTCTGCCGAAAAAGAGATTTCTCCAGTATCTCTTCCGTTGCAGTTACCAGATGATCCATCTTTTCATAGGCTGCCAGCTCTATAATTAAATCCAATATAACTCTTACATCCTGTCGTTCTGCATCTCTTACGTTGAAATGAACGTCTTTTATCATTGGTATCCCTGCTTTCTGCAATCTTATAAGATTTCTCTTTGGATTTTGGTTATCTCACCTTCGGTGTTGCTTTCGATAAAGGTAAGAATATTGTCTAATATACTGTCTATCTGCCTGGTATCCTCCGCCACACAGGCGATGCCGAAGACGGCCGTCTGATGGGTATCCTGCTCTTCTACTTCCGCCACGGATACATTGAATTGATTCCGAAGCTTGGCACAAAGGCTCTTTACCACCATACGTTTCTCTTTTAACGAATGCACCCAGGGCATATACAGCCAGAGTTCTAGTGTTCCTATTCTCATCCTTTAGTTCTCCGTAACCTTCTTACCCACAGCTGCTGCATACACGGTGAATTCACTGTCTTCTTCCGATGAATATGCATTGGACAGACCAATTAAGCTGTCTGTCAGCTGTTGATCATAAGCTCCGATTGCGCAAACCCCGCAACCTATGGCTTCTCCTGCCAGGTAAAGGTTCTGACAGATATGTCCTGCATCCAACAAGGCATACTTTTGCGCATCCACGGAATAACGCCACTCACTGCGATAGGGAACTACGCTCCATACGAAGCTCACCGGCGCACCTCCTGCAAAGCTCTGCCCTAAGAATGCTTTTGTCACTTTATTTTCCTGGTCGGCATCTTCTCGTATTAACTCAAGTTCATGGGTCAAAGCCAGATAGTGATACATTCCCTGTTTTAACCCTTCCAC
Organism: Anaerocolumna chitinilytica; assembly: GCF_014218355.1. Taxonomy (NCBI): domain Bacteria; kingdom Bacillati; phylum Bacillota; class Clostridia; order Lachnospirales; family Lachnospiraceae; genus Anaerocolumna; species Anaerocolumna chitinilytica. The sequence goes on along the minus strand of NZ_AP023368.1, from coordinate 2,219,525 downwards.
ATTATTTACAAACAAATATGTTTCAAAGGGATGTCTGGCTCCCGCAGAGGGAACTGTCCTGAGAGTTGCCTTTCTGTTATTACCGATAACCCTCTTAACCCCTTGAGTAGCCCAGAGTAAGAAGGACAGTTCTGTTAAGGTTAAGGCGTCCTCGGCATATTTTCTCTTACTGTTTCTGTTATTTAATATTGTTAGAAAATTGTTGTCTGTCAGGACGTCTTCAAATTCTTTGGAAAGCTTTATTATGTTATCCGTAGACTTTTCATTTGACAGTGACGGCTGGGGTACTCCCTTTGCCTCATCACTTTCCACATCAAAATCGGATGCTTTCATGATTTCCCTTCCTTGAATTATTTTCTGTTTATAGTTATCTTCCATAGGTATTCTCCTTCCAGACAGGCATTTCTTGCATGCCTGCCACTTTTATTATGAGTATCTGGTGGCTTCTTATACTTGGTTTCAGCTGTATGCTTCTATCTATCTGCATCTATATGTGTAAAAACAAGAAGTCCTCTGCAAATGCAGCTATAATTATTGTGATCAACCATAAGTGACACAAATCTTAACCATACAGTTACCGCTTAAAACCGTTCTTTCCTACTTTAATTTCTTTTGCAGGAAATTACATAATGCTTCTACGCTTGCAGGAGTTGTAGCCCAGGAGGTTACAAAACGGATGGCACTCTGCCCATTTCCCATGTTCTTTTGAACGGAAAATAGGAATTCTTCCTTCAGTTCTTCTAAGAATTCCTCTGAAAGAATAGGAAACAGCTGATTGCTGACAGGTGGTGTAAGAAACTCCACACCCAATTGTTTTAGGGTACTGCTTATCTTTTCAGCCATATCATTGGCATGTTCCCCTAACTCAAAGAAGAGATTATCCTGAAAGAGTGCTTCAAACTGTATCCCTGCTACAAAACCCTTTGCCATCAAAGCACCTCTTTGTTTAATCAGGTAACGGAAGTTGGTTTTAAGCTCTTCTTTTACGATAACAAGGGCTTCACCCAGAAGGGCACCATTCTTCGTGCCGCCAATGTAGAACACATCCACAAGACCGGCAATATCAGATAGCTCCATATCATTTTCCTTAGAGGTAAGCGCTGAACCTAACCTTGCACCGTCCAGGAATAAGAGGAGACCTTCTCTGTTACATAACTGACGTATCTGATAAAGTTCTTCCTTCGTATATACCGTTCCTAGTTCCGTGGAATCAGACAGGTACACCATTGCAGGCTTTACCATATGTTCGTCACTATGGTAACGTACTGCATCCAGAATACCATCAGTAGTAACCTTTCCATCTTTATTCGGTATTGTTATTACTTTATGCCCGGTAGCTTCAATTGCGCCTGTTTCATGAACATTTATATGTCCGGTATCGGCTGCAATGACTGCTTCAAAAGGTCGTAAAAAGGAAGATATCACCAATAGGTTGGTCTGGGTTCCGCCGGGAATAAAGTGGATATCTACGTTTTCTTTTCCAACCAGCTTCTTTATATAATCCTTGGCTCTAAGAGTATGGGTATCTTCTCCATAACCGGTATTTTGCTCCAAGTTGCTCTTCATTAGCAGTTCCAATACTTTGGGATGAGCCCCTTCACTATAATCATTCATAAAACTATACATTATCTGCCTCATTTCCGCGCCTGATGCGCCTATCTGGATTTACATTATTTGTTTGTTAAATTGACCTCTTATCAAATACAGCATCTGCTCTTTGCTGCAAGTAAGACCTCTTTTACTATGTATCTGTTTTACAGATTCACCGTCTGAGGTGTTTTATCCTACCGATGAATTATGTCTGTATATTCCCTTATCTCAAGGTATTTCTCTTCTAATCGGACACTTTTCTGAGACAAAAGAAAAGAACAGAGTGTAAGGTCTGTTCTTTTCATTATAGTCATATGGGAATATATTTGCAAGGGATTCAAATAGCAAAGATAATTAACATGATTAGTATCGCTACCAACATATTTATCTTCCGCTCTAAATAAGCTTTTACGTTCATAGCAGCTCCTTTCCTGCTCTTGTGTTATCGAATGTTTGATAACACACTACATTTCAACAAATACCATTCCGGCAGCCTTGCAGCTTAACTGCTTTTGCACCCCATCCAAACGGATGGTAACAGGACCCTCCAGGGCTCCGAACTTCTCAACGGTTACTTTACTTCCTATGTGTATATTAAGCTCCTGCAGGTAATCCATCAGGTCATTTTCCTCTGTTACTCTCCGGATTACGGAAGCTTCTCCTTCTTTCATTTCAAGTATGCTTTTTAAGTTTGGCTTCTGTATTCTGCCATCTGCCCGGGGGATTGCATTGCCATGGGGACAAAAGTCCGGGAAGCCTAAGTATTCTTCCAGTCTGTCAATCAATCTGGCGGGTGCCACATGCTCCAGCTTTTCAGCATCATCATGTGCTTCGCTCCAGGTATAGCCAAGTCGTTCTATGAGAAAGACTTCCCAGAGTCTATGTCCTCTTAATAACGTAACTGCGGCATCCATACCCTTCTCAGTTAATTTAGATCCTTTATAAGGTTCATAAACAATCAACTCTTCCTTTTGAAGCTTTCCTAACATTTCCGTAACCGAGGCTGGCGCTACATTCAATATTTCTGAAATCTGCTTATTATTTATCTGTTCTTCTGCCCCGCCAAGCTTATAGATTTCTTTAATGTAATCTTCTTTATTCCGAGTCATATTGTTCACCTCTTTTTTAGGTATCCCTAAATTTAATTTTATTATATACCTAATTATTTGCATTATCAATAGGTTTTATAAAATATTTCAAATATTTTTTCTTTTTCCTATATTTAAAGAGTATGACAATCTCTAAAGCATCTGTGATATAATCAATATTGATACATAGTTTTAATCTATATATGCAAGTAGATATACTAATTAATATAATAACTATAACGATTATAAAATGAAAAAGAGGGGGATTTAACATGTATAAATTAATTCAACCCACGTTTGACGAATGTTGCTCATTTGATAAATTCGAGAATGGCATAAATACTATAAAACATGAAAAATTTCAAACCCTACTTGATATTTGCTTTCATTCAGCATCCTGTTTCTCCCTTTCTAAAGCACCTTGGACTATTTGCACAGAGGTAGAACTCACCAAAGAACTAGAGCCGTTTTTGGTGAAAAAGGTTCGGGTACAGAAGTGGTTTTGTTATGATTTTTCTTCAAGTGATCAATTTATGGAAATAAATATATATAAAGCCAATCCCTCCACACAAAGCATTTTGCAGAAGTATTTTTATGATATATTTCTACGTGATCAAAAAAATGGTTGTCTGGTGGATTCTACTCAAACATTAGAGGATTTATGTATATTTACAGAAACCTCACTTTTATTGGGAACAGTCTCACATGAATATATGTGTCATGTTTATCCGCCAAACGAAACTGCAGCACAAAAAATTGTTCTGACTGGAAGATGGAAGTATGGCCCCGATATTCCTTCGGAGCAAATTAATATTGAACAGTTAATTTAGAATTACCGAAACTCATCTGAATGCCAGATTCTTCTTTGTTAGTCTCTTGAAGTATAGAAAATCTAAACTATAAAAGTAAAAACAATATTTAAAGTATAGGGGCAATAGATAACTCCACTTTCCATAATTCTTTTCTCATATGTCAGATAGTACCGTTCGAACATACGGCAAAAATCTTTATAAACAATGTCATGGCGGAGTCTCCCCTTTTGCCTTTTTGTTATTTGATAATATTTCTGCTATCTTTTAATTTGAAGAATCTTTATAATAATCCTGAAAAAAGCAGCAGGATCTGTTCTAATCCTGCTGCTTCTATTATTTGATCTTGATTCATCCAGTTATTACGTTTGTTGTATCATCGGTTCTGATTTTTAACTACAGCTATCTAACTTAAGTTTTATGCTGTATGTGCTAGGCTAGTCGTTTGACCCTAACCAATATCTATGTTCTCATTTACCCACTATGTTCTTACTAACAATTTAATTATCAGTTCCTGCTCCACTAACCAAGAATGCCAAGATGCTGCAGCAATATCTTGGTGCCAAGACAGACAAGAATAATACCGCCTGCCATCTCCGCCTTGGATTTTAACTTTCCGCCAAAGATATTTCCGATATATACACCGGCAGCGGATATCAGGAAAGTCACAACGCCGATAAAGGAAGTAGCTGCCAGAATATTAACCTTTAAGAAAGCGAAGGTAATACCTACAGCCAGAGCATCAATACTGGTGGCAACAGAAAGAATCAGCATCTCTTTTACCTTCAGAGAGTTATCCACATCCTTACAGTTCTCACATTCAGCCTCTTCATCCTCTTCCTTTATTGAGCCTCTGATCATATTGATACCGATGATTCCCAATAAGATAAATGCTACCCAATGGTCGATTGCACTTATTTTATCGCTGAACTGCTTTCCCAGGAAATATCCGATTAACGGCATGACTGCCTGGAAGATACCAAAGTATAAACCTACAATTACCGGGTGCTTAACGGATATCTTCTTTATGGATAACCCCTTACAGACGGCTACAGCAAATGCATCCATTGCCAGTCCTACAGACAGTATAAGTAATTCCAACAGATTCATAATAATTCTCTCCTTTTTTGTCTTAGTAAAATGTCTTTGTGTTATGTATCCCTTGCTTACTTCAAGAATTTCGGCAAAAAAAAGACCCACCTCCAGCCTGACGGCTGTAGGTAAGTCTCGTTATTTAAAATAAAACCAGATAAAATTCTATCAGTATGTTGGCTCTATTACACACAATCGGCTAACTACTCCCTTACTACAATATATAAATGATACTTGATACAGGATAGTTTGTCAATCTTTTTTTACCTTCCAACCATGACAGAGTCTCCCAGAATTCGTCTATAGACAAAAGCCGGAATTCTTAAAATGTTTCTCATATAAGCTATTGCTGCAAACAGCAGTCAGCTTTATTGCTTCTTCTCCGTAATCAAGAGCGGTCACCGTCCCGTTCTCCTGCAAGAATGCCACCCATTTACTGTCTTTATAAGGAAGACTTAGCTGTAGGCTGACCTCCCCTTCAAACAAATCTTCTGTGACATAATTAACAAGCTTTTGAATGTCTTCTTGCTTCTTAGCAGACAGATAGATACAGTCAAGTTCACCATTTTCCTCTTTGATACTCTCAAGTTCTTCTGCTGTGAGCTTATCTGTCTTATTAAATGCATAGACTACGGGAATATCGCTGGCACCTAACTCCTCTAAAGTGCTCTCTGTAACAACCATCTGCTTCTTATATTCCTTATCCGAAATATCTATCACCTGAATCAGAAGGTCAGCCATCAGAACTTCCTCCAAAGTTGAACGAAAAGCCTTTATCAGATGATGAGGCAGTCTGCTGATAAAACCTACCGTATCTGTTAACAGGAAAGTCCTGTTCTCCTTGGTGGTAATCTTTCTGACGGATGTTTCAAGAGTTGCGAATAACATATCTTTCTCAAGCACCAGCTTATCTTCTGCAATCTTATGCAGCCCCAGGACAGAGTTCATAACTGTTGACTTTCCTGCATTGGTATAACCTACTAAGGCTGCCAAAGGAATCTCATTCTTTTCTCTCTTCTGTCTCTGGCTCTGTCGTCTGCCTACCAGCTCATTTAAGTCTCTCTCAAGTCTTGCTATTCTCTCTTCGATTCTTCTTCTGTCAAGCTCCAGCTTTGTCTCTCCTGCTCCCTTATTGTGTAGCCCGGAGCCGCCGCCCTGTCTGCTTAAGCTGCCGGTAAGACCGGATAGTCTTGGCAGCATATACTTTAGCCTTGCCATTTCCACCTGCATTTGTGCTTCTTTTGTTTTTGCACGTCTCGCAAAGATATCCATAATAAGCACCGAACGGTCTATCACTCTGCATGCTAAGAATCTTTCAAGATTCCTTGTTTGAGAGGGTGAAAGTTCTTCGTTGAATATAACAAGGTCTGCCTGTAATACTTCCAGACTCTCCTTTAACTCTTCCGTCTTTCCCTTTCCAAAATACAAATCTATATGGATTTTCTCGAGGTTCTGGGTTATCTCTCCCACAACTTCCATATCACAGGCAAATGCAAGTTCTTTTAATTCTTCCATGGATGAATTAAATTCTTCATCCCCTTTTCTTCTTCCTCCCGCAAGGAGGACTCTTTCTCTTTCCATCATATATGGTCTCCATTTCTAAGCAGCTGCCTGTTTAGAGAGGTGTAATTACGAGAGTACGAATTTTACGCACAAAAAAAGAAGGCACGATTCTCCTTCCCTGCTGACACCTGCTGTTTGCGTGGTTCTATTACAATTCTATTGCAATACCTTGCATTACAGCTGACAAGCTAACTGTGATTTATTCCTTGTACACAGTATCTTATCCGATAAGTGATTTATTAAAAAAAGGCAGATTAATCCCGTTTACTCTCTGACAGACAGAGCTTTAAGCACTATGAAATTAGCAGCATAAAGAAAATAAACGTAATCTAATCCACATTTGTTAAGTACCTCCTTAGGTTAACTACAGGTATTATAACAAAGTATAATGTAAAATACAAGAAAAATATGAAATCTCTTGCATATACATTAATAAGAAAGCACATAGAGATGAAGCCTATCCGGAATACATAGTCCTTCATCTTATTAAGGAAAAGTATGATTATGAATAAAAGGCGCTGTAGATTGTCTTCCTGTGAACTTGTTACTCTTGTTACGGCAATTGCCTGCAATATTGCTAATTGTTACTCCGAAGAAGAGGTGGAACTTTTTGCCGTCGTTTTTGCTCAGCTTGGGGATACCCTTGCTACCATTCAGGTAAGAGAAGCTGCCTTATCCGCGAATAACTCAGAGGAACAAGAAGAGGACTCCTCCTGCGGTGATACGAATGAGGACTCCTCTGATGATTCTGATAATAATTCAAATAAGGGAACTTCTAACGATTCCAATAATGATAACAAGAATAATTCTGATACAGATTCCGATAAGAGCTCCAACCCATGTTCTGATAAGAGTTCTGATACGAGCTCTAACCCATGCTCCAATAAGAGTTCTGATACGAGCTCTAACCCATGCTCCGATAAAAGTTCCGATAAGAGCTCCAAACCATGCTCCGATAAGAGTTCTGATAAACACTCCAACCCATGCTCCGATAAGAGTTCGGATAATACTTCCGAAAAAGATTCGGATACGGATTCAGATAATACTTCCAACGATAATAATAACGATAACAATAATAATAGCTCCGGTAAAACACCTTATAACTGTTCCGAATGAGACTTCATAATACTAGCGTCAATTATTACATAATATCTTTCGCCTTAGCTCCATAACTATACTTATCCTTAAGCTACCATAATATCGCTAGTACCCTTTATAGTTATAACCTTATCATAAGAGCTTTTTGTATCCTGAAAAATGACATGGCTTACATTAATTACGGTAATGTCTTTCAGACCAAGTATGGTCTTTTCAATTTCTTTGGCCCTCTCCATGTCCAGGGAGGCAAAGGCTTCATCCATAAAGAGAATTCTGGCTTTACTAAGCAGTGCTCTGGCTATAACGATACGGCTTCTCTCACCACCGGAGATATTCTTTCCGTTTTCGTATATAATTGAATCAAGTCCCTCCGGCAGTCTGTTTACGAAGTCTGATAGACCGGCATCTTTAATTGCTTTCATTATTTCTTCATCGCTGTATTCCTTATAAAGCGTAATATTATTACGGACAGTATCCTCAAATAAGAAGACCTGCTGTTCAATATTTGCAATTAGTCCAAAATAATCTTCTTTTTTCACATCCATCATATTATATCCGTCAATCAGAATTTTTCCTTCTGTTGGATTGACATATTTACGAAGCAGTCTTAAGAAGGTAGACTTTCCGCCGCCGCTTGGTCCAACTACCAGATACTTGCCATTCTTCTTAAGTGTGAGATTTATGTTGTTTAATATCTGCTTTTCATCGTCTTCATAATGAAATCCCACCTGTTTAAACTCGATTCCGCTCTCAAATTCTTTTAATTCTACAGTTTCCTCATAACTATCTGCATTCTGCAAGGACTCTTCTATTTTCTGAATCAGATCACCTGCGGTAAAAAGCTTTGGCAGATTCTCCGCCAGATCAAAGATGGGAAAGGTCATGCGGTTAATACCTTCCATAATTACAATCAAACCACCTGCTGTTATTTTACCGATGACTGCCAGATAGCCAATCCCGCAGAGAATTCCGTAGAAGCTTCCATTCATGAAGAAGTTCTGAGAGGCATTAACAAAGGACATCATGCGATCTATAATAAAACCTTTGTGCTGTATTTCTTCACTCTTCTGGTAATAATCCTGGGTAACCTTCTCCTGAAGATTGTAATTCTTAACGATATGAAAGGCTGAAAGGACTTCTTTAATGTATGAGGTATAACCATCAAATAAATCACTTCGCTCCTTATAGTTCTTCTTCATAGGTTTGGAAGTAAGGAAGGAGATGGTAAGATTCACCGCAATAATCAATATAGCAAAGAGAATCATACGGTAATCCACCGTCGAGAGCAGCCACATACCGGCAAGGAAGTTAATTGCTGCTCTTCCAACCATATAGATTCCCATAATAAGGTTTGTTTCCAGGGTGTTAAAATCATTGGTCATTGCCGAAAGGTATCTGCCGTTATTTTCTTTCTGAAATTCCCGGATATTTTTACCAAATACCTTATCGATGTAATAATTCTTTATATTTAGATTAACCCTTTTCCGATAGAAGTTGCCGGTGATTGCTTCTGCTATCCCCAAAGGTACAAGTAATACTGCGCCAGCAAGGAGAGACGGCGTCTGGGATTTTACTTCCTGGATATTTCCTTTAAGAGCAAAATCCAATATACCAAGCATTTTTTTTGTAACCACCGCATCCAGCCCTGCTAACAGAAAAGATACCATTAACGACAACAGGAGGTAGGGAAACGCTTTCATTAATTTTTTTAACATATCGTAGCCACGCCTTTCTGGGAGCCTGTCAATCGAAATAGCAGGCTCGAAATATATAATATCTGTGTTTTTTCACATGGGGATAATATATTTTTCTATGCTCTCCACATCAATACCTCATGAAAATACTCCTGTGCACTGAACTGATGTATTCTTCCGTTCTTAATTTCCAAGACATAATCATATTTATCTGTGACCTCCTCATAATAACGGTGGCTGATTGCAATCACCGTATTGTCCAACTCTAAAAATACTTTTTCTATTTCTCTTCCCAATTCTTCATTTAAGCTGGAGGTTCCTTCATCTACAAAGAGAATCTCCGCATCCTTAGCAATCGCTCTGGCAATGGATATTCTCTGCCTTTGTCCTCCTGAGAGATTCTTTCCGTTTTCTGAAAGCATGGCCTCCAGTCCTGCTTCCCTTTCTTTGCAGATACTTTCAAGTCCGCAGACTTTAACGGCAAATTCTATCTTATCCTCCGGGATATCCTGATATAATGCGATGTTATTGCGGATTGTATCCTCAAAGAGAAATACATCCTGATAGACAAATGCAACCTGTCCATGGAAGGACTTTTCGTTTATATGCCTGTAATCGATGCCATCCGCTGTTATCTCACCGGTATAATCCTCCGTGGTTTTTGCAAGAAGGCTCATAAGAGTGGATTTACCGGCACCGCTGGTACCTTTTATTAGATACTTTTTTCCCTTTTCTATGGTAAAGGAAGCATCTTTAAATATCTCCCTTTTATCATAAGAAAAGCTTACATGATTAAAATTAATCTTGTTGTGAAAGTGAAATTCCTCGTTGCCCTTATCCGCTTCTTCCACACCTTCCTCCGGCTCTGCTATCTTTTTGTAGATAGTCATAGAGGCCTTCATTTGATTTTTCATCGGAAAGGCACTAATCAGATAATTGCCGCTGGAGGAACAGAGCTGAAATAAAAAGCCGCCCATACTCAGGCTTAAACCGTTTATGAAGCTATAAGCCAGATAAATCATAACTGCTACAGAAGAAACAAAGGATATTATTCGGATAACGTGCCTTTGCATATCTGTAAAGAAGGCAGCGGCAAACTTTTTATTTTCCGCTCTTGTAACTGCATCCATACTCTTCTCTTTAAATTTCTCTTCGATATGGTTAAGTTTTAAGATTTCCATACCATTAAAGGTATTCGCCATGTCCATTGTAAAGTTCTCATTGCTTTCTGAGAGCTCCTGCTCCAGAGCAGTAGCCTTTCCGGCAAATACATTAGCCAGAGCTGTTAATAGTACCGCCTGAATAGCCATAGCAATGGCTAATTTATAGTCCAGAAATACAAGGATTAAGATAGACAGCAGGAACATTCCCATATTAATCAGGTAATTCAGCAGACTGATAAAGAATTTATTTTCAAAGGTATTGATATCATTAATCAGATTCGAAATATAGATTTCCTTAGACTTGGCTGAAAATCGTTTAAAGGACATATGTATAATCTTATCAAAGGCCTGCTTCCTGACATCCAGTATGGTATCCCTCATATAGCGGATACGTAGCAATCTGGATATCACAAAATTCAGTGGTGCATATATAATAAACAGGATCGTTATACCTGCTACAATACCAAAATGCTTCACATCTCCCTTTTCGATAGCCCTAAGTAACAGCACGAATATCCCCATCTGAGCAAAATGGTCCCCGATAAACAGGAAGGTCGCAAATAAGTACTGGATAAATTTACTCTTACGCTTTAACAATAATTCTTTCATAACTGCCGTTCTCCCTTATATACCACCCATACAAGCAGCATCACCTTCAATGCTTTTGTATGGGTGTAAATGACTCCTCTTATAAAAATGGAGCAAGTTTTATAAATTCCTTCATATTGCCTTCCTTCATCAGTTGGTCAGCCAATTTTCTTGCGGTGTCACTTTCAAGAAAAGGATATAAACCAACACAATCTCCGATATGTCCTTTGGCTAAAGCCATATCTACTAAATTATTAATGGTCTTATCGGATAAAAAAGGTGCCAGCCCAACCACATGTGATAAATCCCCGATTGTTTCAATCTTCTCGACAATACGATCAAGAGAATCTTCTGATAAGAAAGGCGCCAATGCTGTTACACCATTTAAATCCAGTAGAATATCCAGATTATCAATCCATTGCATTAAGTATTCTTCGCTAACAAAAGGTGCAACTTTTACCAGATCCTTTAAGGACACCTTATCAGCATTTTCTGTGATAATTGTTTCCAATAAACTCTCTGTCTGACTTGGCTTAAGAGCCGGACCGGCAGAGGCCACATCTTCAATGGATATCTTTTGTTCTTTCACATATTCCTTTTCTTTTCCTTTAATAATATTTTGGAACAAATCGCTTTCCTTCTTATTACCAAGAAGTTCATCAATGGTGCAATCCAGTACCGATACTAGTTCGGATAGCTTGGAGATATCCGGCATAGAATTCCCTCTCTCCCAATTACTGACTGCCTGATAACTTATTCCTAAGGCATCTGCTAACTCCATCTGTGTCATATTCTTTTGTTTACGAAATTCTGCAATTTTTCTTCCAACTTCTAATGTACTAAACATAATATAATCTCCTTTCGATTTACTGCAGTTTCATACATACCGCAGTCCCTAAATTTACAGGTTCACAAGTTCTAAAATACTGCCAATGTATCCGACTAGAGTATTTCTAGTTTCTATGCTGTCAGGCAGGTTGCTTATCGGTTACAATCTCATTATATCGAAATGGCTGGAAATAGGAATAAAGCGGTAATTGAGTTGCATAAAAAAATAACTCAACTGCTGCTTGAGTCATCAAAACCCAGTAATATTAAGGCTTTCAAAGCATTGTTTTAAAAAATACCACATCAGAGTAATAATTGACTATAAAAAAGTACAAACAAAAAAACAGTCAATTATTGCTACCATAGAACTGAAACTTATCAGAATTATTAATCAAATTCATCAAAGTAATCTAATCTATCTTGATTGTTAAATTATTAATTAGCTCAAGCGTCGCACTTAAATAAATGCAACGTTTGAGCTATCTTATTCTTACACTATAAAAATAATAAAAAACTAACAAAGCACGTCCACTATTACCAAATACCACGTTTTTTTACCAAACACCACTGATGCATTGTTTTCACTAAGGATGTATTGTTTAATTAAGAGGTAAATAATTTAACTGTATCACACCTCAAAGTTTTGTTTTCATTATAAATAACTCTTTCTATAATTATAAGTTTTGGCAGAAACCATTATGTAAATATCACCAAAAGTTTCATAGCCATTTTTTCTATTATCATTTGATTATAAATAGTTTTTTTAAATAATACAAGATAATATCATGAATTAGGGCGATTTTGTAAAATTTTGACCTAAAAGAATCTCTGTATTATTTAATTCGAATAACTTACTGTCTTAAAACCTGTTTGGATGGACGATTTCTTTCCAGACTGGTTTCCCAATGGTTCCTTCATCCAAATAGTATATTATTAGGAGAATATGAAATTGAATACAGTATTTAATAATATAACGAAAAACTACTATAAAAAATATAGGTACTACGAATGGACATTCATAATCATATTTTTGATGCTTTTTATATTTTGTGGTAAATCCAGTGATTCAAAAATTTATTTAATATCAACCTATGTTTTAGGTTTAAATATTCTTTTTATGTTTAGTGCATTAAAAATTAAGCGTTTGATAAATAAAGGTAAAATTATAAGTTATACTACCAAAAAAATATGTGAGTTTGAGGGGACATATAGCATTTATATAGTGCTCATTTTATTCTTAATTACTTTATATGTCACAATAAGTGAAGTATTGAACTGGATGCCGTTTAGTACACTAAGAATGTGGATGATATTTGATATAATAGTCTTAGCTTGCATTCGTGTGTATTGTTTTGACTTTTGTATAATATTTTTTGATCAATTTTACTTTGTTGGATATAGGAAGTTTTACTACCAAGATATAACAACATTACATGAATTAAGATGCATAAACCACGGCTTATCTGAAGGAACTGTTTGTTATGAAATTTTTAGATCTGATAAAAAAATTGGATGTGATAAATTTTACTTAAGTGACTATAATTTTTTATATAGCAAAATTAAGAGAGAATCAGATCAATGCCAAGTTAAAGAACTTTTTTAGACATTTAAGCATTTTTTATCAAGTAAATTGCTCATCCGTTTTTATTTAATACTTTCTCTTCGAACTTTATAACAAATTCAAGTTATAAACTATAGTTTTAAACTGTTTGCTCAATGGAATTCAAAAAACCGCTTGTATTTTCCTCACATTTGTGTATAATAAATACAAATATATCAATAAACAGCATTGATAAAAGCTACGATTATGAGGTTTCCAAAGAGAGCCGGTGGTTGGTGTAAACCGGTGAAAGCTCAAGTCTTTCCACTTTTGGAGCTGTCGGTGAATAGAAGTTTTTATGAAGCCGAAAGGGCGGCAGCCTCTATCCTGCCATGTTGAGAGGCCGTAAAGTTAAGTGCTTACGGCAATTTGGGTGGCAACGCGGAATCCTTTCGTCCCATGTATTGTGTGGGGATGATAGGATTTTTATTTTTGCCCATTTTTAGACTAAATTATATGCCGCCAGCAGCGGCTGAATGGAGGAAATGATGTTAGACATTAAATTGGTCAGAGAAAATCCTGATATTGTAAAACAGAATATCAAGAACAAGTTCCAGGACAACAAGCTTGGCCTGGTGGATGAGGTTATTGAACTGGATGCCCAGTCCAGAGCCACAAAGCAGGAGGCTGATGCTCTAAGATCTGAAAGAAATAAGATATCCAAGCAAATCGGCGGTCTCATGGCTCAAGGCAAAAAAGAAGAAGCCGAAGAAATGAAAGCAAAAGTAAACGCAGAATCTGAAAGACTGGCCGAACTGGAAGCAAAAGAAGCCGAGCTGGAAGAACGTATTAAGAAAATCATGATGACTATTCCCAATATAATTGATCCCAGTGTTCCTATCGGCAAGGATGACAGTGAAAATGTTGAAGTAAAACGCTATGGTGAACCGGTGGTTCCGGATTTTGAAATTCCTTACCATTCAGAAATCATGGAGAAATTCAATGGAATCGATTTAGATAGCGCAAGAAAGGTTGCTGGTAACGGCTTTTATTATCTCATGGGTGATATCGCAAGACTTCACTCTGCTGTTATCTCCTATGCCAGAGATTTTATGATTGACAGAGGATTTACTTATTGTATTCCTCCCTATATGATTAGAAGCGACGTTGTCACAGGTGTTATGAGCTTTGCAGAAATGGATGCCATGATGTACAAGATTGAAGGGGAAGATTTATACCTTATCGGTACCAGCGAGCATTCAATGATCGGTAAGTTCATTGATACTATTCTTCCGGAAGAAACTCTTCCTCAGACCTTAACCAGCTACTCACCTTGTTTCCGTAAAGAAAAAGGTGCTCACGGTCTGGAGGAACGCGGCGTATACCGTATTCACCAGTTCGAGAAACAGGAAATGATTGTAGTATGTAATCCGGAGGACAGCCCTAAGTGGTTCGATGTGTTATGGCAGAATACCGTTGATCTTTTCCGCTCCCTTGATATTCCTGTAAGAACCCTGGAGTGCTGCTCCGGTGATCTCGCAGACCTGAAGGTTAAGTCTATTGATGTGGAAGCCTGGTCTCCCAGACAGAAGAAATACTTTGAAGTAGGCAGCTGTTCCAACCTTGGTGATGCACAGGCCCGCCGTTTAAAAATCCGTGTTGTAGGCAAAGACGGCAAGTACTTTGCACATACCCTGAATAATACGGTAGTTGCTCCTCCGAGAATGTTAATTGCATTCCTGGAAAACAACTTAAACGCTGACGGATCTGTTAATATCCCGAAAGCATTGCAGCCGTATATGGGCGGTAAGACGGTTATCAAATAAACTTTTACAGGGCTGTTTCACATAGAAAACTGAAACAGCCCTGTTTTTGTAATATTTGAATTCCTTTTCCTAATCAGCTATCATTTCCACTCTTTAAAGGAGTCTTTATGTCATCAACACATACAATAAAGGGCCATATTGCGGCCTTATTCAGCGTAATATTTTGGGGTACTACATTTATATCAACCAAGGTATTATTAAAAGCTTTTTCCCCTTTTGAAATATTAATCCTGCGCTTCCTTATCGGATATATCGCTCTATGGTGCATCAAACCAGGCAAAATTGAAAAGATACCAGGTCAAAAAATATCCCATGAGCTGCTGTTCTTAGGAGCTGGTTTATCCGGCGTTACGTTCTATTTTCTTATGGAGAATAACGCATTAACTTTGACCTATGCCTCCAATGTAGGTGTCATTGTTTCCACTGCACCCTTCTTTACCGCACTGATGGCACACTTTCTATTAAAGAATGAACGATTCCGTCCCTCTTTTTTTCTTGGCTTTTTAGCAGCCATAGCGGGGATATGTCTTATCAGTTACAATGGAAGTACTGTTCTTTCTTTGAACCCAATGGGTGATTTACTTGCCCTGGCTGCTGCCTTCGTATGGGGTATATACTCCATTTTCACAAAGAAGATCAGTGATTTAGGATACAACATGATGCTGGCAACCCGTAAAATCTTCCTGTACGGACTTATTACCATGCTGCCGTTAATCCCCTTCTTTCACCCCTCCTATGATTATAAGGAGATTATAAAACCGGTACATTTGGGGAATCTGTTATATTTGAGTCTCGGAGCTTCCGCACTGTGCTATGTAATCTGGAACTGGGCTACAAAAGTGCTGGGAGCCGTTAAGACAAGCCTTTACATATATATCATCCCGGTAATTGCAATCCTAACCTCCGCCTTATTCCTTCATGAAAGGATGACCTTAATAGGTGCTTTGGGTACTATACTAACCATAGCCGGTCTTGTAATATCAGAAAATCCTTTTTCCAAAAAGACAACTTCCGCAGTTAAATCAATTGATATCCATAAACAGTGATATCTGTCTGCTAAACTGTCAGACATCCCAAAACTATGATATCTGCTGAACTGTCAGATATCCCAAAACTATGATATCTACTGATTTGTCAGATACCCCAAAACTATGCTGTTTGTCGAACTGTCAGATATCCCAAAACTATGCTGTCTGCTAAACTGTCAGACATCCCAAAACTTTGATGTCTGCTGAACGATCAGACATCATAACTTTCAGCGACATAACAAGAAGTGCTGACCTCCGGTATATTCCATCCGGAAATCAGCACTTCTTAAATTATATCTGTTATTCTGGCAGTCAAATCAACCGCACAGAATCATTTTTATCTGTTTAGATTTATCTTGTCTAACCGTTAATACTTCCTTTATAAATAGGGGAAGGTCTTATAACTTCGCTAATACGAAAATATTATAAATAGCGTTGATAGCTACTTCAAAATCCTTATTACTTACCCCAATAATAATGTTGAGTTCACTGGAGCCTTGGTCTATCATTTTAACATTTACATTAGCATGGGCAAGGGCTGAGAAGATTCTTCCCGCTGTTCCTCTGGTCTGACGCATACCTCTCCCAACGACAGCAATAAGAGCCAAATCGCTTTCCAAATCAACAGAATCCGGGTTGGCAGCATGGTCTAAACCTGCTAATACACTCTGCTCTTTTTCAACAAACTCGTCCTGGTGAACAAAAACTGTCAAAGTATCAATTCCGGAAGGCATATGTTCAAAGGATATTCCATTTTCTTCGAATACACGAAGTACTTTTCTCCCAAAACCAATCTCCGAGTTCATCATATCTTTTTCTATATTAATTGCTACAAAGCCTTTCTTTCCAGCAATACCGGTAATGGTATATTCAGGCTTTAAGCAGGTATTCTTTACAATCATAGTTCCCGGGTCTTCCGGTGCATTGGTATTTCGGATATTAATAGGAATGCCTTCTTTTCTTACCGGGAAAATAGCATCTTCATGCAAAACACCAGCTCCCATGTAGGATAACTCACGAAGTTCCTTGTAAGTAATAGTTGATATTACTTCCGGGTCCTTAATGATTCTGGGGTCTCCAACCAGGAAGCCGGACACATCCGTCCAGTTCTCATATATGTCAGCTTGTACAGCTTTTGCTACGATAGAGCCTGTAATATCGGAACCGCCGCGGGAAAATGTCTTAATATCTCCATTTTCCAGAGCTCCATAAAATCCAGGTATAACTGCCCTTTCCGTACTTTTCAGTCTTTCAATCAACACGGCATCTGTTTTATCAGCATCAAACACACCGTTATTATCAAAAAATATAACATCCTTTGCATCTATAAATTCAAACCCTAAATACTCTGCCATGATGAGACCGTTTAGATATTCTCCTCTGGAAGCAGCATAATCGGAACCTTTTTTTGCTTTAAAGTCAACAGCTATCTGCTCAAATTCCTTATCAAGAGACATTGAAAGGTTAAGACCTTCTATAATCTCCATATAACGCTTTTTTATATCATCCAGGGCTTTTGTTGTATCCTCTTCTGCCACTGCCATATCGTAGCAATGGTAAAGCATATCTGTTACTTTCGTATCCTTGGAATCACGTTTACCGGGCGCTGAAGGAACTACATACCTTCTCGCTTCTTCAGAACGAATAATGGCCCCCACCTTTTTGAATTGTTCTGCGTTTGCTAAGGAACTCCCGCCGAATTTAACTACTTTAATCATATCTTCCTCCACCGTAATTAAAATATTCTAGCTTTCTAACTTTCAAGAGGCGCACCATATCTATCACAGGCATTCTTAAGACTGCCAGGAAATAGCGCGTAACTGAAATTAAAAGTGGAAATTGCTTTTATAACTTCCACAATATCTGTAGTCTGTGCCTTTAAGCAAATATTTGCCGCGGGTAAGAACAAATATACGTAAAAATAACAGCACGATGTATGCTATATGCAACAATCTGCCGGGAAATAATACCCCTTTGTAGTTCAATAAATTTTTGCTTTTTATAATACCACATATCCAGCTTGTTTGCAATGAATAAATAAAGTATTTATACAGAGATTATATCTGTATAATAATAATGATTTCTATTAGAATCTGCTCAGATACCATTAAATTCCCAGCTCCAGGTTTCCTTAATTATCCATAGTATGCATGAAACTCATAATCAATTGAATATATATTCACACAATAATTTACCTGAAAACACCATAGCAGTACTAATCTCAGCCTTTTAGGGTGTACTATGAAAGAGAAACTTTTTTATAAATTTCACCTTCCAGATTCTTAAAATACACTTCCTCCTCCCAAAGGATATAACTATGCGGACTATTTTCCTTCGGTATGGATACAGAACCTGGGTTGACATAGATAAAATCCTCCCTCTCCTCCCATGCCGGAATATGGGTATGTCCATTTAAAAGGATATCTCCTTTCTTAATGGAGGGCTTATTATCCGGATTAAAATGGTGGCCGTGGGTAGCAAATACCAGGCGGTTATTCAAATAAAGGATGCAGTATTCTGCCAGAACAGGGAAATTTAATACCATTTGATCAACTTCTGTATCACAATTACCCCGAACACAGAGAAGTTCATCCTTTAAGTTATTTAGAAGCTCAATAACTTTTTTCGGTTCATAGCCCTTAGGCAAATCATTCCTTGGTCCATGATACAGAATATCCCCCAATAAAAGCAGCTTATCTGCTCCCTCTCTCTTATATGCTTCCAGCATTTTATCACAGTAATAGGCAGATCCATGTATATCCGATGCAATCATTAATTTCATATCCGGCTCCTTTCTTATATAACAGCAGCTTCTTTTTCTTAAAGCTGTGAATTAATCTTTTATTCATTTGAACAAAAGATAAACGCAATTAATTTAAAATAACTTCTTTTATTATCTCAATAAATTTACCGGTTGTTACCGACAAATGTTTGTTTTTGTTATAGATCAGACTATATGGATATTCTAACTTGTCACAGTCAACATGCAGTTCTGTAAGCATTCCTTTTTCAATCTCTGATTTCACAGCATAAAAGGGGAGGATGGATACTCCAAGATCTGCATAAATAGCATACTTAATAGCATCAATACTTCCAAAGTGCATACCGATATTTTCCGTCAGCCCATATTCCTCTATAAACTTCTTATAATAAGTATAAAGCTGCGAGGTTATGCTATGGACCACAAAGGTTATATCGGATAATTCCTGAATCTCAATGGAATTCTTTGCTGCAAGAGGGTTGTCCGGTGAAGCTACTATCACCAACCTATCCTGAAACAATTTTTGGGCATAGATATTATTGTTGTAATTACCGTTGCCACCGTTTACCGCCACATCAAGGGTTCCATTTTCGATCAGGTTGGCAATTTCCGAAGTATCCGCCACATGAAGATTGACAGAAACCTTGGGGTATCTCTTCTTCATTTCACCAATGACTTTCGGGAGAATATATACTCCCGGCGTATTGCTTGCACCTAAATTTATCGTTCCGGCTATCTCATTCCCAAGATTTTGAATGTGGTTCTCCAGTTCCTCCACAACAGCAAATATCTTTTGGGTATAGCGGTAGAGCATCTCACCGTCTTCACTTAATACAATTCTGTTTCCTATTTTATTAAATAGCTTCAGCCCGGTTCCGCTCTCAAGCTTCTTTATCTGAATGGAGAGAGCTGGCTGACTGACACAAAGAACCTCAGAAGCCTTTTTAAAGCTCAAGTATTTTGCTATGGTATGAAATATTTTTAGATAATGCAGTTCCACCTGAACTCCTCCTGTCTCTTATAGGTCATAACTTTTATTTATCTGTCCCATTTAAACAATAAATTGGCTATATGAATAAAAGTATATTATACTTGTAATTGTAAAAATTCAAATCACCTAAACCTTTTAGAGCTTCCGGATTTCAAGTAATCTGATTACTTACACCAGTTTTCGCGGAGGCTCTTTTTCCGTCCATTTTTCAATAATTACATTTATAGCATCTTGAAAATAACACATAGAGAATTATAGCATACTCATGAAAAAAAACAATTATTTTTCCTTTATTGCTATTCTTCCTCCATTATGATAAAGTAAGGATATCCCCCCTGGGGGGATATCCTTACTTTTTTACCGGTTAGTTTACTATTTTAGTGCTTCTTGTATTATCTGTTTTCACTATGAGGGTACTTAGATGGAATAAACAAATTGTACTAGAAATGAGGTCAACATGAAACCCACCGCACATTCTTCCTATGTATATGCCATATTAGCAGCCTTTTTATTCAGTTTAAATGCTCCCTTTTCGAAGCTGCTCTTAAATGACCTTCCGCCTACCTTCCTGGCAGCTTTATTATACCTGGGAGCAGGCTTTGGTATGATCCTGCTTCATCTGATTGCCAGCACATCTCACCGACGTCAGGAGGCCAGACTAACAAAAAAAGAGCTGCCCTATATCTTTGGGATGATATTCCTGGATATTGCAGCTCCCATATTATTAATGCTCGGCTTGACAAAAACCAGTGCTGCCAATACCTCCCTTTTAGGTAACTTTGAAATTGTGACAACTGCCCTTATTGCAGGTTTCATCTTTAAGGAAACCATTGGCAGCAGGCTCTGGAAGGCTCTCTTTCTTATTACTGCCGGTTGTCTGATACTTAGTATGAATGATATCAGAAGCCTTGACTTCTCCTCCGGCTCTCTTCTTGTATTAGCAGCAAGTGTTTGCTGGGGTTTTGAAAATAACTGCACCCGAATGCTCTCCCTTAAGAGTCCCATGGAAATTGTCATCCTAAAAGGCTGCGGTTCCGGAATTGGTGCCTTGCTTATAAGCATCGTTACCGAACATATTACCCTGCGTATTTCTTTTATACTGGCAGCCTTTGTTCTTGGTTTTATTTCTTATGGCCTTAGTATCTTTTTTTATGTACTGGCACAGAGAGAATTGGGAGCTGCAAGAACGGGAGCATTATATGCTGTTGCTCCTTTTCTTGGGGTGCTGCTATCCTTCCTGATTTTTCATGGACAGCTGTCCTTTGGCTTTTTTATCTCTCTTCTTCTCTTTCTGGCAGGCGCTTATCTGGCTTCCAGTGAGAGACACAGGCATCTGCATATACATGATTCTCTAACACATGAACACAGGCACAGCCACAATGACGGACATCATTATCATAACCACCAAGAGTCAGTGACCGGAGAACACAGCCATATACATACCCATGTTTCCCTAAGCCATTCTCATAGTCATACGCCTGACCTGCATCATACTCACAATCATACTCATAGCCATAATCACAATCACAGCCATAATAACATTCACAGCCATAATAACATTCACAGCCATAATAACAAACATTAATGTAATACACCAGGCTGTGATATTCTTATATATAATCATAAATCAAGGAATTCTTCGCTTACTTAACCTCACGAAGACAGCCTTTAAGTAGATAACCCAAATAAAATAATGACTGTTGTAAAATGTAAACCTTGTTCCACAAAGCATACCTTTACAACAGCCTTTATCTATTAATTCGCAGGTTTTCTTTCCATAATACCGTCAATCAAACCGTATTCCACGCTTTGTGCTGCGGTCATATAGTTGTCTCTTTCGGTATCCCTTTCTATCACTTCCAGGCTTTTACCGGTGTTTTCAGAAAGGATTTCATTGAGGCGGCGTTTTGTTCTCTGGATCTTCTCACTTATAATCCGAATATCACTTGCCGTACCATTGCCTCCGCCGGAGGGCTGATGAATCATAATCTCTGCATTGGGAAGGGCGTAACGCTTTCCTTTGGTTCCGCCAGCTAACAAAAAGGCACCCATACTGGCAGCCAAACCGACACATATAGTAGATACATCACATTTGATAAATTTCATAGTATCATAAATAGCAAATCCCGCTGATACAGAACCTCCGGGACTGTTGATGTAAAGGTAGATATCCTTATTGGGATCTTCTGCCTCCAGGAATAACAGCTGCGCTACAATAATGCTTGCAGAAACATCTGTAACCTCCTCGTTCAGGAATATAATTCTATCCTTTAACAGCCTGGAGTAGATATCATAACTTCTCTCTCCTCTTGAAGACTGCTCTATTACATAAGGAACCAGACTCATGCTGCCATCCTCCTTTCATAGGTCTTACTTAAGCTCATAGTAAAGCTTACACGGTTTAAAGCCTGCTTGATGTTATTACGGTAACTGCCGGGAGCTGTTTGATATAATCTTTTGAATGCCAATGTAAATGCCTGCTGAGATTCATAACAGGCTCCTAGGGCTATCTCCAGAATAGAAGCATTCGTAAAGGCAAGCTGAATCGCCGCTCTTTTTAATCTTTCTTCCCTGATATACTTTGTTAATGTACAGCCATAATGCTTCGTAAAAAGCCGTTCCAGATGATACTTTGAGTAACCGGCTTCCTTGGCAAGTTTATCCAGATCCAGATTTTCCTGCAGATTGCTGTCTATATAGTTCTTAATTTTCTTTAGGGAATTTTCTTTCTCCATGATATTTCACCTCATTTCACTACTTTTGGATAATATTTTTTAAAGCAGAGGTTTATAAGTAAATTTCTTATACCGCTATTATATCAATTAATTTAGATGTTGTTTTAATAGAAATTGCGATACTGCTTCAAACAGATACCGCAATTCATGTTAACACTATATCAGGAACTTTTTCCTTGAAGATTCTCTTCCTCTAAGGTTTGAAAATTAGCTTCGTACTTACTGACTACCTGAGAAAGTGTTTGATGGATTAGTTCCTTCCCTCTATTCTCAAGTTTAATTAAAGCGGCTGTATTCCTATGTTTTTCGGCGCATATCTTTGCCGAGGGCAGCAGCTTATCTCTCACCTTTCTTCCGCTATGGGTTAAGTATTTATCCAACAGCTCCTTAAATGTGCTGCCGGTTCCTGTTATATCCTCCAGCCGTATCGTTCCATCGGTAATGTCATCCAATCTTTTAACATAATGCTTTAAGGTAATTCCGTTGTCATCTGCTATTTTTATTTCAATATCTACAATCATTTTTCCACCCTATTTGTTTTCTGATAACTGTATCGGATAAAATAGGGTATTACTTTATGAGTTTCCTAATTCTTCAATTTTAGTTCTTTGTTTACCAATTACCTGCATTGGTTTCAATTACGCAAAAAAACCGTATTCTGTACACTAACGAAGCAAATAGCTTGTCATGGACAGTGAGCCCAATACATAGGCTTCATTGAATATTTCTGTTTGAAACTTCTCTCCCGCTGCCCCCAGAACATAAAGCAGTGGATAGAAATGTTCCGGCGTAGGAAATGCTTCTCTGGAAGCTTTGGATTTCTGATAATTCAACACACTGTCAATATCCCCGTTTATGATTCCTTCCTTAATATAGGTATCGAATTCGGCTGCAAAGGGATATCCCTCTTCTTCCATCTCCCAGTTAACCTTTCCCAGATGATGAACTACATTTCCACTCCCCATTATCAATACCCCTTTTTCTCTTAAAGAAGCAAGTTTCTTGCCTAATTCATAGTGATAGAGAGCGTTCTTCGTACTGTTAATGCTTAACTGAAATACCGGGATATCTGCCTTGGGATACATCTTGCATAGCACAGCCCAGGTACCGTGATCCATTCCCCATCTGTTATCCGAAACAGCTTCACCCTTTAATAACTCCATTACTTCTCTAGCATATTCTACAGAGCCGTTGGCATCGTATTTTAGTTCATATAATTCTTTGGGGAATCCATACATATCATAGATCTGTCTGGGCTTTGCTTCTGTAAATACACCCGTATCCGGTGTGTACCAATGTGCAGACACAGACAGTATCGCTTTTGGCCTAGGGATTTTAAGAGCAATTCTTTCCCATCCTTTTGTAAAACGGTTGTCTTCAATTGCATTCATTGGTGAGCCATGACCTACAAATAAAACCGGCATTATTTCTTTCATATCCATTCTGTGACCTCCCTAAGTTTAATAGTCATTAAAGTCCCTGATTCTATTATTTCTTTAACTTTCTTATATCTTAATTTCCCAAATTAAGAGTATTACTTCACCTGTAATTCTTTTGATATGGTTTGGCTTTCATCTAGTTCCTATCATGATTAAACTTATTATAAAACTTCCGGAAGTAAAATGAAATACCTAAGAAAAACAAACCGTATAATAAATTCGTCTAAAAAAAATAGGAGTCCCTAATCGGACTCCTATCAATATCAATATATGCACTTTTGTTGTGTGATACAGCAATTACATATGCTTTTTCATGCTGTAAATCTCAGCAGTTCTCTATTGTATAAAAGATTATTCTCATGTAGTCTTTCGGATTGGTGATATCCAATGAGAGTTTGAGACAATTCTTGTTATCCCTGTATTTTTGTAGCAAGTCACTTTGTATCTCATATTGCTTGTTGATGTTTTCTTTTCTTCCGTCCGGGTGTAATAGGTTAACCCGTCCGTCACATTCATTTACCTTTTGAAGAAAGCCATTCATATTTCTTAAGATATTTAACTTTATCATTTCATAACCTCCACCTTTGATTTATAAGATGAAGGCAATAATTCTACTCTTCCGATTGCTCTTCATCTCTATGGAAGTCATTATAACTTAATAACCTATAACTTAATATTTTGTACCTGCCTTAATATATCATTATCCTGCCATTTTGCGCCGATATTCTAAGGGCGTACAGCCAATGTATTCCCGAAAAACCTTTCCAAAGTGACTGCTGCTTTCAAAGCCACAAGCATGGCCGATATTGGTTATGGATTCGCGGCTCCTTGCAAGCATATGACAGGCCATCTGTATTCGGTAGTTTCTGATATATTCAACTGGCGTCATATGAAGATTATCATGAAATTCCCGAAAGCACTCACGTTCGCTGGAGTAAGAAGCTGCGGCAATTTCTGAGATTGTGAGCTTTTTCATATAATTATCATGGATATATATCATCATCATTTTAATCTTGTCATTTATTTTATTAGAAGCATTTTTTTCTTCTAGCAAAGGTTTTGTTATTGATAAAAGCTGAAGCCATATATCAGATAAGACAGACCGAAGTTTTATTTCATATCCGAAATCTTTATCTGAGAGCTGAAAAGAGCTGCGTATGGTATCAAGCACCTGTGTATGTGCTGCATTATCCGGGTATAAGGCTATTACCTCAAGCTGAGATGCTGCAGTAATCGGTGTTATATACTTTTGTTCTATCCGGCTTCCCGGCTGCCCAGCTATGAAAGCGGCATCAAATATATGCAAGAATTGAATATTTTTATCCAATTGTGTCAGCGGTCTTGTCATATGTAGTATATTACTATTTACCATTCCTCCTGAACCCGCAGGAAACAACACTTTACCTTTTGGTGTACAATACTCCAGTAAACCGCTTTCAATATAAAATAATTCTACCGCTTTGTGCCAGTGCCAGGGAACAAAACGTTCTGTGAATTTATCCAGCTCTGCTCTGGATGCAATGTAGGTAAAATCGGACTCAAAACCTGGCAGTAATTCTTCCTTGCTCCCCGCATGAAATTCTATTGTTGAAACATTATTCAAGCTTCTTCCACTCCCTTCGGAAAAATCACTATATTCTTTAAACCTTATCCGACCCACTATAAAGGTATTACTTCTTGATTTATCTGTTCTGAAACTATTATACCAAACTCACATATAAAAAAATAGCATTGAATAACAGCTATGCTATTCAATGCTAGGAAGTACGCTTTACTTTGAAGTATGTTTTGTTATGAAATATGCTTTGTTATGAAGTATGCTTTGCTTTGTATTTTCTTTACCACTTAATAACCAAAGCCATAAAGAACCGGAACCCTTAATCGGGTTCCGGTTCTTTCGCTTTAATTAAAGGTAATATTAAAACCGCTCATAATCAGATACTTCTCAGGAGCTTCAATATTGCTGGTTGTAAGGTTAGTAAAGGTTGCAGAGCCATTAGAGGTATAGGTAAAGATTGCTTCTCCAAGATGGGGTGATGAGAATCTGGAGGTTGTGATTGCATCCTTTCCTGTTCCATTGATATTGATGTTCTTAAATACAATATTACTGAAACCTCCGCCATAACCAAACTGGATAGCATCTCTCTGGCTATTAATAATATCGATATTTTCGAAGGTTATGTTCTTAATACCGGTATTGGAAGCTTCCAGGTCAATAGCTCCTCTTTCACCGTTATAGCAGTCCTTACTTGTTCCGCTGTTGATAATAGTGGTATCGGAGAAAATAATTCCAGTGTTGTTTTCAAAATGATATCCGGGGAATACGGTATTTAAGCGGATACCGGAACCCATAAAGCAGTCTTTGACATAATTATATTGTGCCTTATGACCGGAACCTCCAAAGATTGCAATAGCTGCTGCTCTCCAGTTATTTTCTATGGTGTTATAAAGGAATGAGTTATTAACCTCCATAGGAGCACCCATTGTACTGTCAGGCCACATAGCAAGACCATCATCACCGTTGTTTCTGACACTGCAGTTTCGTACAGTAGAGTTCTTGGTACCCTGACAGAAATTAATGCCATCAGCCAGGTTATTTCTTACTCTGCCGTTCTCAATAAGAAGATTGTCTGCAACTACTACCGGTGTGTGTGCATAATCAGCAACCCAGAAACCGCATTCAAAATGATCCTCCCAGAAATCATGGATCTTAGAGTTAGTACCAAAGTTATCCATAAAGCATTTATAGATAGCATTTTGATTGTATCTGGTTCTTAAATTAGAATTCAGATATACATTGCTAAAATCTACTGTTCCGGTAATGCGGAAGGAAATACCGCCGCTGGCTGCATTGGGGGAGGTAAACTGAATATTGGTATACCACATGCCGGCACCGGTAATTGTGATATTCTGAGCATTGATTGTCCACATTCCGCCAAGGTTAAAGGTACCAGCAGGTATATATACAGTCTTTCCCTGGGAAGCAGCAGCACTAACGCAGGCATTAAATGCATTTAAATCATCTGCACCATCATTTGCCACTGCACCATAGGAAGTTACTGAAAGAGAGTTAGCAGGCTGAGAAATAGCTGATGGCACGGGTTCAACTTCTACAAAGTCAACACCATACTCAAGGCTGTCTCCATTAGACTTTTGTATGCGAAGCTTATCACCTGCTTTTAAAGCTGTTCCAAGCTTCCAGTGAACTTCATCAAATCGGAAAGCCGCCTGTCCGCCATTCGGTGCATCCCCTGGTTGGTCTCCGGTAAAGTACTGCCAGGAATAATAGGAGGTTAAATTAATGGTTTGTACTTTTGTTCCATTTACATAGCAATCCAAAGAGCCATTCAAGCCCATACCATCGGAGGAATCCGGCATGGTAAATCTCATATCAACCCCGGCTCCGCCCTGGTTAATCGTGTATTCTACGTATGAACCGTTGGAAGGAAGTGCTACATAGGCTTGATTAGAAGCTTCTGATGCAATTAGGGCATAGTTAAAATCAGGTGCTGTACGAAGTACGGCTCCTCCGCCTATCTGTGCATCTTCTGACTCATATCTGGTATAAGGAACCGTTGCCCCTCTGCCGCCGCTGCCTACTGTTAAGTTAACAGCTAATGTATTATTGGTTTCATCTGTTTCACTTACTGCACCGGTACTGTCAGCAACAGCAGTAATTACATGGGTGCCGCTTGTTGCTGTCCAGGGAGAAGTTGCAGTAACAGTCATTGTTCCGCCAGCTGCAATAGAATTCGTATTATTTGCTGATGCTGTTACCTGTACACCATCAACTTTAAATGCTACTGTGCCAACCGCACCGGCTATCGTTCCCTGATTTTTCACAACTGCATTAAAGGTAACGGCATTGCCGGCTGTTACATAAGAAGGTGTATAATTAACCTGCGTAATTACAAAGTCAATTCCTGCCTTCGGATTAACGGTTAGAGTTGTGCTGTAGGTATTGTTGGTTTCATCACTCTCAGCAGTTGTGCCCGCTGCATCAGTAGCAGCTGTTATCGTATGACTGCCTGCTGTTTGGACTGTAAAGGTACCGGTAACAGTAGTGGTAGCTCCAACAGTTAAAGATGTGGTATTATTTGCTGAGGTGTAAACGGTAGTTCCGTCAACACCGATTGCCAATACTCCTGGTGCTCCTGCCGCATTTCCCTGATTCTTAACTACTGCGCTAAAGCTTAAAGTATCTCCTGCCGTAGGAGAAGCGGGGGTTATTGTTAACCCTGTAACCACCATATCCGGCATAGGTGAAGTTGTTACTGACAGACTTTCTGAATACTGGTTGTTGTTTTCATCCGTTTCAGTGATTCGATTTACATCATCTACATAAGCTTTTACCGTATGATTTCCGGTTGTTGCTGTCCAGGAGGCAGTTCCAGAAGGCCCGCTGTTTGCTGTCAGCGTTACAGAAGCACCTGCAGCCAGTGAGGAAGTTGTTGTATCTGACCAGCTTACCTGTGTTCCATCAATAAAGAAGCTTACTCCAAGTATTGTTCCGGCAGGTGTTGCACCGGTCCCCTGATTTTTAACAACTGCAGAAAATACCGTTGCATTGCCTGTCAAAGGAGCAGCTGGTGATGAAGTTATATCGGTAACAATCAGATCCGGTGTACCTGTACCACCGCTCTGGCCGTTTATTGTAATGCTCTTACTGTACTGATTGTTGCTTTCATTGGATTCGCTGATTCTGTTAACATCGTCTACCCAGGCATTGACCGTATGAGTACCGGAAGCTGCCGTCCAGGAAGCCGTACCACCCGGTCCGCCGTTTGCTGTCAAGGTTACCGTGGCTCCTGCTGCAATGGAAGATGTATTATTGTCAGACCAGCTTACCTGTGTTCCATCAACTAAGAAGCTTACTCCATTGATAACACCAGCTGCTGTGGCACCGGTTCCCTGATTCTTAACAGTTGCAGAAAACACCACGCCATTGCCGGCCGAGGGATTGGCAGGATTCCAACTGATATCTGTAACTATTAGATCCGGTGTACCAGTACCCGTACTTGCGGTTCCATAGATTTCAAATTCGGCAGCTTGTCCGCCGGAAGCTTTGGTATTGGCTGTAAATTGAAGTCTTACGTAACGGGCATTTACCTGATTAAAGGTAATGGTCACTGTGTTGGAAGAAGAAGGACTAAAGGTATAGGCTGCTGATGCAACCGCAGTATTATAGGTTGAATTATCATTACTAGTTAAAATGCTTAATGTCTGAGTTCTTTCTTCCCAGGAAGAATTCAGTTTTAATACGATCTTATAAAAAGGTTGGCTGCTTCCTAAATCAGCTGTTAAAGTATTAGGATAGGAATTCGCTGCACCTTCCCAATAGGTATTTACATTGCCGTCATTGGCATTGGCTGCTACATAACTCTGAGTATAATTATTAGCTGTCACGGTCTTTCCCAGAGCAAGATTTGCGGTATCTGCCGCTTTGACGATGGTTTCAGGGGTGTAAACGAATACCTGACAGATTACAAGCATAAGTGTTGTAAGTACTGTTAATAATTTTCTACGATTTCTTTTCATTGATACCCTCCACATCATGATAATAAATTAATAAGTAACAAATAAAGGTAATATTACTGTTCCGGATACAGTAATATCTCCCCCATTGGTCCTGCTTGCCCTCAGGCTTAATGGATATCCATTATAAGCATGAACCTGGCCCTTCACCTCCCCAATGATTAATAAGAGCTCTCTGGTTCCATAAAAGCAGTTATATTAGTTTAACGTTAAACTAGCCGAACCCTACTTTTACTTCATATTTACATATTAACATGAAATTTTTGGATATGCAATATCTTTCTTGGTATATTTGTATATTATAATCATAATAGTCAAAATATTTTTGTACCTTTTCCATGACTAGTTACCGAATTAATATAAATAATCATGGTAAAACTGCTTGTTTTCTTATGGAGAGGTTTTGCACTCTGATACCCCATTTCATTGATATCCTGTGAGATCAAAACGGGTTGACAAAACACATCAATGACTTTAAAATTGTCTTTGCCAGCCATTGTATCACTGTGTCGTGCTGCTGTGCAAAAACAAAAGGAGTTAACTGATGCATAAACAACATAAATACCGCCAGGCTTTCCTGGCTGCTTTCCCACAAACTATTCCAATACTGACCGGCTTTGCTTTTCTTGGGTTTGCTTATGGATTCCTCATGAGCTCCAATGGTTATGGACCTGTTTGGTCTTTTCTGATGAGTTCCGTTGCTTTTTGCGGCAGCATGCAGTTTGTCGCCGTCACGCTGCTCACCAGCCCATTTGCCCCGCTCCAGGCATTTTATATTGCACTTATGGTTAATGCCAGGCATCTATTTTACGGATTATCTATGTTAGAAAAATATAAGGGTATCGGAAAGATTAAGCCCTTTCTGATCTATGTACTGTGTGATGAAACATTTTCGATAGTAAACAGCAAAGAAGCACCCGATGGTGTGGACAGGGGTGCTTTCTTCTTCTTTATATCCTTTCTGGATTACTTTTACTGGGTAGCAGCATCCACACTGGGAGGGCTGCTGGGAAATGCTGTTTCCTTTAATACGAAAGGACTTGATTTTGTGCTGACTGCCCTTTTTATCGTTATCTTTCTGGAACAATGGCTGGAAGGTAAGAATCATTTCTCTGCTGTTACCGGTATCCTTTGTTCAATTATAAGTCTCTTATTCTTTGGCACAAAGAATTTTATTATACCAGCGATGCTGCTCATACTGTCTGTCTTGACCTTATACCGAAAATTCTATAAAGGAGAACCTGCCTCATGTACTTAACGCCTCTTCAAACGCTGATTATTATTGCAGCTATTGCTCTTGGAACCATGTTTACAAGATTCCTTCCCTTTCTTCTATTTCCTGAAAAAAAGACTCCTCCTCTCTACATAAACTATCTGGGTAAAGTACTGCCAAGTGCAATTATCGGACTTTTGGTGGTTTATTGTATGAAGAGTATTTCATTTATCTCCTCACCTTATGGCATTCCGGAGGCTGTTGCTGTCTTATCCATCCTCTTATTGCATCTCTGGAAAAGAAATACCCTGCTAAGTATAGCAGGGGGAACGATTGTCTATATGCTTCTGGTACAATATGTCTTCAAATGATATATTTTGGTCCTAAGGCTAACTCGTTCTTTCTGTTTTGTATTGTTTCCATATAAATATATTAATATTAATATAGTAATTTTTCAAACATACCTATTATCTAGGTTAGAAGAATCTTCATCATTTTCTCTGCGGCGGAGGATAAAGGATGGGAATGAAGTGTGACCGCACAGATATATCTCTCTTTTAGAGGTTCTATGATATCTATAAGATCCACAATTCCTTCTTTTATAGCGGCGGCGGCAAAGTTATAGGGAACAAAACCGATCCCAAGGCCGTAGGCTGCGGCCGGCACCACCAAATCCGTGGAAGCTAGTTCGATGTCAGGCACCAGCCCTTCTCCCTGAGATAAAAACAATTCCTCCAGATACTGTCTGCTGATAGTTCCTTTTTCCAAACAGATAAATGGATAGCGGACCAGCTCTTTTAAGGGTACTTCTCCCTCGCAGAGGGGATGACCTTTCCTGGCTATAAATACATCCCGAAAAGCTTTGAGTTTATAGATATTCAAATCCTCCTCTTCTATTGGAGATATTATGACAGCCATGTCGATACTGCCGTTGCGAAGTTTTTCAACCGCAGAGGGGGTAGAACAGTTGGATATTTTAAGACGGATATTCGGATACCAATTCTTATACTTTTCCAGATATGCTAATAGAAAATGCTGCATTGTCATCTCACTTGCTCCTATGTGGAGAATCCCTTCCTGCAGCTCCTTCCGGTTCATCAGTTCTTCTTCTGCCAGATCAATGTGTCTATAAGCTTTTGCTATATGCTCATAGAGGATTTCAGCTTCCGGTGTTAACACCACTCCCTTTTTAGACCGGATAAATAATGTCATGCCAAGCTCTTTCTCCAGATTCTGAATGTATTTGCTTACCGTTGGCTGAGACAGATATAACTCTTTCGCTGCTGCAGTTATGCTTTTATCCTTTGCTACAAAGTAAAAAATCTTATAGTGTTCCAGATTAATCTTCATATTTCATTCTATCCATTCACTTTTTCTATGGATAACTCCCCATTTTACTATTTTACAAATGATTTTAAGAATACTATAATAAAAGGCGTGCAAAGAAGCAAGAACTAATTATATAAATATGAATTAGAGTAAGCACAGCAATATGTATAAATAAATCAAATTTGTGTCTGCAATATATGAGCAGGTACCGGAAAGGTATATTTAATAATATGATAAAAGATTTGACAAAAGGAAGTCCCAGTAAAGTTCTGATTCAATTCTCTATTCCTATGTTTATCAGTGTTATATTCCAGCAAATGTACAGTCTTTCGGATAGCGTAATAGCCGGTAAGTTCGCAGGTGAAAATGCCCTGGCTGCCGTCGGTGCTTCCTACCCCATCACTATGATATTTATGGCTATCGCCTTTGGCTGTAATATCGGCTGCTCTGTTATTATATCCCAGCTATTTGGCAGAAAAGAACATGCCAAATGTAAAACCGCCATTTCCACTACGTTAATTACAACTCTGGTGTTATCGGTTATTTTAACTGTAATAGGCCTGTTAATCGCAGATCCCATGATGCGAATGATTCAAACTCCGGCAGACATCTTTGCGGACAGCTCTCTCTTCTTTAAGATATACATAGGAGGTTTTGCTTTCCTTTTCTTATATAATGTAGCAACCGGCATCTTTACTTCCCTGGGGGACTCCAATACACCCTTGTATTTTCTGATAGGTTCCTCCCTTGGTAATATCGGTTTATGTCTGTTGTTTGTTGGATATTTTCACCTGGGTGTAGCTGGTGTCGCCTGGGCTACCTTTATAGCACAAGGGACTGCTTGTATCCTCTCTTTAATTACCCTGGTATTCCGGTTAAGGCAGCTAAAAACAGAGAGCTACTCTCATTTTTCCACTCCTGTGTTATGGCAGATTGCAAGAGTAGCCATACCAAGTATCTTACAGCAAAGCTTTGTATCCGTAGGAAATATCTTCGTGCAAAATCTTATTAACGGCTACGGTACACCTGTCATTGCAGGCTTTTCCGCTGCTATTAAGCTTAATACCTTTGCAATTACTTCTTTATCAACCCTTGCGAACGGAATGTCCAGTTTCACCGCTCAAAATGTTGGTGCTAGAGATTACAACAGAATAAAAAAGGGCTTTCACAGTGGTATTGGCATGGTGCTTACCATCTGTCTGCCCTTTGTAATATCTTATATGTTTTTCGGAAGCCAGCTTATAAACTTTTTTAAGGTTGACAGTTCCTTAGGTCTTGCAACCGGTGTGCATTTTCTTCAGATAGCTTCTCCCTTTTATTTTATTATCTCTGTTAAATTATTAGCCGATGGTGTATTAAGAGGTGCCGGTTCCATGGGCCAGTTTATGGCAGCTACCTTGACTGACTTGGTATTAAGAGTTATACTCTCTTACATTCTCTCCCCGATATTCGGAACCAATGGAATCTGGGCATCCTGGCCAATCGGCTGGATTGCTGCAGCTATCCTCTCTATGTCCTTTTATTTCTCCGGTAAATGGAAAGAGACCAATGTTTTAAGGGACTAAGCTCCCTTAAAACTCCCTCTTCTCATATAAACGGACGGCGATTGCTGCAGACAACAGGAACAGCAGAATTGATACAACTATTATGAACCATAAATTATTCGATAAATAGTGAAGTATATCCAAACTAACCGTAAAATTACTGTACGCGAAGACTCCTACTCCTCCAGCAAGACCGCCTGTTAAGATAATAAACCACAATCTTGCCTTTTCCACACCAAGATAAAAAACAATGGGCAGGCTAAAGCTAGGATAAATCAATCCTGCAATAATTGTTAATATAACAGTTTCCCATTGAAATAAATCTCCTGTTTTGTCTAAGATGAGATTATATGTGAATCCACTTACAATATAGATAACACCTAACGCAAGAAGACCTAACCCAATTAATATATAGCGGCTTAGTACAATATCCCTTTTATTATAAGGCATTGCAATCGCCAGATAATCCCATTTGCTCCGTTCATCTATTCCCATTAATGTCAAAGGCAGCATAGCAATGAATAAAGACGAAAAAATTCCGAAAGACTCACTTCCTCCTACCGATAAAACTGTATAAAGTACAATACATAAAAGCATCATTCTTCCTTGCTTTAATAATACATACCAATCTTTTAACAACAAACCTTTCATTATGCGATTCCCTCCTTAGCCATTAATAAAATGATATCTTCAATTCCCGCCTTATCCATAGGATATTCTTTAAAATCTCTGCTTTTCTTTATTAATACATCGGCTCCATAAGCAGAAAGTCTTTTTCCCAGAATTTTTTCTGCCGGAATATTTTTTAGATTTTCTTTGCTGCAATGAAGAATGGCATACTCCTCCAGCAATCGGTCCTTTTCCTCACTAAAGAGCAGCCTTCCTCTATGCAAAAAGGTGATATAATCGCAAAGTTTCTCTAAATCTGATACAATATGGGAGGAAATAAGAATACTGTGTTCTTCATCCCTTGTGAATTCATAAAATAATTCCAGTATTTCTTCCCTTGCCATTGGATCCAGTCCGCTAGTGGCTTCATCCAGTATCAAAAGCTTTGCTTTATGTGACATAGCCGCAGCTATAGAAAGTTTCATCTTCATTCCTCTGGAAAATTCTTTGAAAACTTTTTTCTCCGGAATATTAAAGTGTTTCAAATAAGTAAAAAACCTATCCTCTTCCCAATTCTTATAACTATATTTCAAGAAGTTATTAATCTGCCGGCCAGTCAGATACTCGGGATAATATGCTTCATCCAGTACAATACCAATATCCTCTTTGGTTTCTTTAAAATCAACGCTGTTATCTCTTCCAAGGACTGAAATCTCTCCATTATCTCTCTTTATGGTATTCATAATCAGCTTAATGGTCGTACTCTTTCCGGCACCGTTTTCACCGATAAGCCCCATGATACACCCCTGAGGAAGACTAAAACTGATGTTATTCAGACTGAACTCCTTATAAGATTTATTTAGATTCTTTACTTCCAAAGCATTCATACTATTTTCCCTTCTGTCTTTCTTATTTTATTTCTGTTCTAATTACTGTTGTCCCTTCCTCTTTCAACTATCTTCTTTTAATAGCGTGCGGAACATCTCTATCAAGTCATCGTTGGTCAGGTGACTGGAAATAGCCAGTTTTGCGATAATTTGCATGTGTTCCTCGATTTTCATTAAATTTGCTTCCTTAAGCATCTCAATACCTCTCTCGGCAACAAAGCATCCTTTTCCCGGAATGGTATCTATATAACCTTCTCTTTCCAACTCCTCATAAGCTCTTTTGGTTGTGATTACACTGATACGTAAATCTTTCGCCAGAGTACGGATGGAAGGCAATGCTTCTCCGCTCTCCAGTTTTCCTGATATGATTAAATCCTTTATGCTTTTGCATATCTGGTCATATATAGGAATATTGGACGAATTACTGATAAATATCTCCAACTTATCACTCCTCTTCTCTTTCCTTCTTACTGTATATCAAAACCAGGCATACTGTATATATACAATATATACAGTATGCCTGGTTTTGTCAATACTAGAATTTTAAAATTTATTTTCTTTCAGCCATTTCACTGATTCAGTAAGGCTCCAGGCTGTCTTGGTTTCCAGAACACACCTGCTTTTCGTATCCTCTGCCGTTTTTAATCTGCCGAAAAGGTCTATTTCTCCGCTTCCCAGGGTTAGATGGTTTTGCAGCCCCAAAGCATCATGAATATGAAAATGCTTTAGCTTCTCTCTGTGAAGTAATATGTACGCTTCATCCATATCCTTTGCTGCATGGGAATGACCGATATCCCAGGTTAGTGTAAAAACAGGATATTGGAGCAACCTATCAATTCCTTCTCTTTGAAAAGATTTATACCCGTCCGTATTCTCAATAGATATCACAAGTTTTCTATCTCCGATAATTTCAGAACAACATTTTCCGAACCTCTCAATCTTCTCCAGATACCTATCTTTGTATTTATCAAATAGGAATTCCTTCTTATCAGGCAGAGTAATATATACTCCTTTGTGCATGTGCATATTAATTAAAGGAACTTCTAACTTAATTGCTGCCTTTAGGGTTTCATAAACTGTTTCTTCATAAGCATCTGCAACACGATTGTTAAAGTCACATACATTCATATTCTCATCCAGATGGATCGTGTAATAAATACCGTATTGCCTGCTTATTTCCGTAAGGAAGTCCACATTACGAACTGCCTCTTCTGTATACTGTGGCAGATTCATATTAAGTTCTATGAACTTGAGCCCTAAATCATGGCATAAGGCTGCATTTTCCTGTAGAGTATCAAATTCGATTAATGTTGGCATACCGTAATCCATTATCTTCCTCCCTTTCTCCGAACCTATTGTTTACTAACCAGATTCTTCCACCATTAATCCTAGCACAAGAAAAGATGAATTACAACTTGGGATACTCGGCGAGGCGAATAAGCGGTATATATAAACTATTAATATGATAATATTTATCAAATTAATAGTTTATTTAACTTTTATATTGAAATTCATTATCATTTATAGTAAAATGCAATCAAAGATTATACTATTTATAAACTTAATAATCTTCAAATTCAATGTTAAAGGAGAGAAAATTATGAAAAATACAAATAGTAATCTTGACAAGATTACCGGAACGGTAAAAGAAAATGCAGGAAAAATAATTGGCTCAGAACAACTGGAGCTGGAGGGCAAGCTTCAAAGAAAACGTGGTGAATTATCAGAAGCAGCTTGTGATTTAGGCGAATCTCTAAAAGAAAAAGCTTCAGAAGCAGCCAACAAGATTATTGATAAACTGGATAAGAAAGATAAGTAAATAATCTTGGTATACATAAAAAATAAATCACTACAGAAAGGATAAAAATTATGGGACTATTAAGTTGGATTATTATCGGCGGTATAGCCGGATGGTTAGCCAGTATTTTTACCGGCAATGATAAAAAAATGGGACTGGGCGGCAACATATTGGTAGGTATTCTGGGCGGTTTAATCGGTGGTTTCTTAATTAATATATTGGGCGGAAAAGGAGTAACCGGTTTTAACTTATGGAGCCTTCTGGTATCCTTTATCGGATCCGTAGTATTACTTGCAATTATTAATGCCTTTACAAAGAAATAATATGAAAGCAAAAACATAAAATCCATGAAACTCTTCAGGTAAAGAAATCATCAGTCTAAGAGTTTCATGGATTTTTGTTTATTTATTCTAAGTGCAGCAGGGTAATAACTGTCTTAATTCATATTTATACTGCAATTATTGAATTAAGCTCTTTTCTTTCTTCCCTGTATGGATGTGATACTAAAAACCACTACAGCTCCAGCCATAAGTATCATTGGAACTACACTAAGCGTTTCTCCTGTCTTTGGAACATCGGAAGTCTCTGCAGCCTTGTCGGTTTTACTACTTTCAGCTGCTGGGGCAGCAAGCACGGGCCAGCCTTCTTCTGGTTCCGTATGAAGTACGGCTGCTACACCGGATACTCCCATATCATTATCTGCTGCTTCACCGCCTACTACGATCCAATATTCCTTGCCGTCTTTAGACAGATCATTGATATTTCCGGATTGAGGTGTTCCGGGCTTTGCACTGAATACCAAATTAAGGTTCACTTTAGTGTCAAAAGTATAGGTATACCATCCATCGCCTTCCGCTTCCATAGCAGTTCCTGGCCATACTCCGGCTGTTTCACCATCATCCCCCCAATTGTAGACGTTCATACTTCCCCATTTGGCTCCGTCCTTCACATGAATTGTAACCTGATTACCGGCAGCAAATGCCTTTAATCCGGTTCCGGCAGTAATTACAACTGCTGCCAGCAAAAACACCATTACTTTTTTCCATAAATTTTTCATAACTTTTACCTTCCTTCTTTTTATTTAAACGGTTTTCAGATACAGAGCAGAATCAGCCGGTACTAAAAAGCTTTTATCCACAGCGTTATCTCCATAAGTCTGGCCGCTTAGTAACTCACTTATAGCAGTGAACTCTTTATCAGGTAATTGATAATGTTTTTCTTCCTCTGTATTATTTATTACAATATAAATGTTTTCTTCCCTAAAGCTTCTCTTCATAACAAAGAGATTATCATTACTATGAAAACTGATTGTTCCATCCTTCAATGCCATCTCAGTCTTACGAATCTGTATAAGTTTTTTATAAAAAATATACAAATCCATATCCCAATTCTCCTGCTTCCAGTCAAATCCTCTCCTGCACCCCGGATCATACGCTCCGGTCATACCGATTTCTGTTCCGTAATATGTACAGGGAATACCTCGATAGCCAAAGAGAAAGGCTGCCGCATTCTTAAGCTTCTCTTTGTTTTCGCTGCAAGCATAAAGAAAACGTTCCGTGTCATGACTGTCTAAAAGATTTAACATTGCCTCATTTACCTGATCTGTATATCTCATTAATAAGGTACCAAGTCCCTTTTCAAACTCTTTTGCTTTCATGGTTCTTCTTGCAAAATAATCAAGGCAGAGCTTTGTAACCGGATAATTCATCACACTGTCAAACTGGTCTCCCATAAGCCATGGATAGGCATTATGCCAGTTCTCTCCGATTATTACCGCATCTTCTTTGATTTCCTTTACAAGATTTCGGAATTCCCTCCAAAAATGATGATCGATTTCATCGGATACATCAAGTCTCCAACCGTCAATCTCGAATTCTTCCATCCAGTATCTCACTGTATCAAAGAGATATTTCTTTAGCTCCGGATTGGAAGTATTCAATTTCGGCATATAAGAAACATATCCAAAGGTTTGATAATTTAACGGTTTTTTACTTAAAGGAAATTCTTCTATGCAAAACCAATCATAGTAAGGTGAAGCTTTTCCTTTTTCTTTTACCTCTAAAAAGGGCGGAAAATATTCGCTGCAATGATTAAAAACAGCATCCAGAATTATTTTTATTCCTTTTTCATGGGCTTTTCTTACGAATTCCTGAAAGACTTTCTTATCACCAAAATACTTGTCAATCTCTTTGTAATCTACGGTGTCATATTTGTGATTGGAGGGTGATTCAAAAATAGGGGTTAAGTAAATCCCGTTAATTCCAAGTTCCTGCAAATAATCAAGTTTCAACAGGATTCCCTTCAAATCTCCCCCGTAGAAGCTCTTTGGCTTTGGTTCCGAGTCCCAGGGCACCAGTTCCTTGGGAGAATTATTTTCATCACCATTAAAAAATCTTTCTACAAATATTTGATAAAACACTGCTTCTTTGACCCACTCCGGTTCTTTATGGATATCTGCCT
Source organism: Anaerocolumna chitinilytica (assembly GCF_014218355.1). Lineage (NCBI taxonomy): Bacteria > Bacillati > Bacillota > Clostridia > Lachnospirales > Lachnospiraceae > Anaerocolumna > Anaerocolumna chitinilytica. Next base: position 2,180,317 of record NZ_AP023368.1, on the reverse strand, counting down.
TATTGATGTAGGGATACTGAAAGAAATAGCAATAAGACATATCATCGGGAAACTCCTCTAAAAACCCGGCTTCTGTATAGCAGATACTCTCCTCTTTACCAGTTATTTTAAAATAATAACCGATTCTTGTATCTGATAGTTCAAGATTTGTCTGATAATAGTCATATAGCTCATCTGTCAGTATCTTCTTCATGGAGACTTTCTTATGATTCATCCAATCATATTTAATGCCATATACCAACTCTATTGCACTTACATCATCCTTTGCCGTCCGAAGACGAATATGCATGGTGTTTTCTCCATAGGCATAGGCATCGCTGCTTTTTGGTGTATGATTAATTGCCTCTAAATTCATTCTGTTCTTCTGCCTTTCTGTGGTGTTTTTCTTTTATTAGCCTGCTGCTCTTTGTAAGTTCTTTATTCCGTTGTAAGCATAGTCTTCCAATCGGAAACTGCTTTTTCTCTGCCTTCTTTAGGTGTTAGGGTGCCGTCAAACACTGCCTGACAAGTCCCTGCAGAGATAGTCCAATAGAAGGAGATTCTCTGTACAGAAGGCATAGGATAAGAATTAGCAAATTGTTCAACAAAAGGTTTTATGTATTCATCCGTTGATATCCCTTTAATATTGCTGACATTCTTAAGAGTAGTTATTTTATTAGCCTTTTCATATAACAACTGTGCTCCCTCATCACTAACCAAAAACTCTGCCAAAAGCTGTGCTGCTTTTGGATATTTGCTAAAAGCTGATACATGTGCATTCTGGACTCCTGCAAATGGTGTCATTGTCTTTCCCTTATAAGTAGGTAAGGAAGAAACGCCAAAGTTAACTCCGCTGTCTTTGAATTCTTTGATATCCCAGGGACCCGAAATCTCATATGCAACTTTACCCTCCTCAAACTGACTTCTTAAGAAGCTTACATTACCAAGATCTGTAGAGCTAACCGGCATAATATCATGCAGCTCTTTTATAAGTTCAAGGCCTCCTTCAAATTCATCACTGTCAAAACCGGGATTATCATTATCCTTTCCCTCCTTGCCGAAGAGGCTAAAACCTTCTGCACTGAGAAAAGGATAGATCTTATATCCGTCACCAATGGTACTGAGAAAATAAAACTGATTCTTATCTGTATTGTTAAAGGACTTTGCCTTATCCATTATCTCTTCCAATGTTCTTGCCGGCTGCTCTCCCACAATATCCTTATTGTAGAATAAGCAACTGGTTTCCAGGGATACGGGTACTCCATATATTTTTCCTTCCGAAGTCACTGTCTTAATTCCAACCTCATTCACCCGTTCCTTCAGTTCTGCTGCTACAGAGTCCTCCATCGGGAGAAATAACCCGGCTGCTAAACCGTGCTGAAAAGAATCATGAGGACTCATGAAAACATCGGCACCGGTACCTGCAGGCCCGCTTAAGGATATCTTATCAATTGCACCAAGACCTACTTCTTCAACAGAAACCGGAACCTTATATTTTTCCTGGAACTTAGCAGCAACCGCCTTGCCAAATTCCAAATCTCCTGTCCAAAACAGAAGCTTTGCTCCTTCTTCCGGCGTTAAGGAAGGAGTTTCTTCTGCTCCGCCGTTATCCGAGGTCTTTGTATCTACGCTTCCAGAATCAGTTGTATTGGCATTCGTCGTATCGCTGTCTGCTGCTTTTACCTCTGTATTTGCATCAGCCGAAGCTTTATTTACAAGATTATCTTCCGGCGGAAGCTCTCTTTTACAGCCTCCTAACATGGCCATCAAAGTCACAATAAGAATCAAAGCCAGAATCTTTCTCATTATCAATCCCATAGCTACCGCAGTCTTAGGAATAGTCCTCTGCAGTACTGCCACATTCAATCCAGGTTGAAAGAATCCTTTCGTGGCATCCTTTCTATCATTTCTATTTTCTTTCAACCTTTCTATCATTTTGCACGGTATCTCATGTACACTGTAAATCGAATTAACCTTTGTTCGCGCCGGCAGAGATTCCTTCCACCAGATACTTTTGAAACAACAAATACAGAATAGTGATTGGTACGGCTATTAATACCGCACCGGCTGCAAAGGTGGTAAAGTAGGAGTTTTCATTTCCGGTTATCATAGCATAGAGTCCAACTGCAATCGTTTTTGTGCTTGTTCCGGTAAACAGCAGATTTGGCAGTATGTAATCCATCCAGGGAGCCATAAATTGGGCAACGGCACAGTATACGATAATCGGTTTCGACATTGGTATAATTATCTTGAAAAAGGTGTTGATTTTGGAACTTCCGTCTATGTAAGCTGCTTCATCCAGAGAAATTGGTACTCCGTCCAGATATCCTTTCACCAGCCAGACGTTATAGGGAATTGCCCCCGCAGAATATACCAGGACCAGTGACAGGGGAGTCTTATTCAAGCCAAAGGTAATAAACAGGGTATAGATAGCAGTCATTGATAGAAAACTAGGAAACATCGACAGGATTAGCATAGTCATAAGGCCTGATTTTCGTCCCTTGAAGTGAAATCTTGATACTACCCATGCTGTTACCAATATCAGGACAACAGAAACAAAAGCATTTAAGATTGCTATGGATAAGCTGTTCTTAAACCATATCAGATAATCTGTTTCCCGAAATAAACGAACATAATTCTGCACCGTTAGTACGCTAGGGATCAAGGATGAACCGGTTAGCCCTGTGCCTTTATGAAAGGAAGACATTACAATCCATATAACCGGTATTAGTACAATCAGTGAAGTAATAATTAGTTCTGCATTTATCAAAAATGCTTTTAAACCCCTTGGATTCTTTTTTCTGTTCTTCATTCCTAGACCTCCTTAAAAGCACTGCTTCTTTTAAAATTCCAAAAAGATACACCGCCAACCAGTATGAAAAGGATAATACACATAACCGCAGCCATATCATATATCTGATTATTCAAGGTTAGTTTATAAATCCAGGAAATCAATATATCCGTATCGCCTGCAAGCTGATAATTCGGGTTGACCGGACCGCCTTCTGTTAAGAAATAGATAGACCCGAATCCGTTAAAATTACCTGCAAGATTCATAACCAAGAGCGGTCCCGTTGCCTGAAAGACCAGCGGCAGGGTTATCTTTTGAAAAACCTGTAAATCTCCGCCCCCATCTATCTGAGCCGCTTCATACAGACTCTTGTCAATATTAGAGAGAATTCCCTGTATCATAATCATAAACATGGGAAATCCCATCCAAAGATTCACAAGCACCACTGTTACTTTTGCAATCATCGGATCTGTTAAAAAGGGTATTCGCTTATTGGTAACTCCAATATCAATTAAGAACTGACCTAATGGCCCAAACTGACCATTTAACAGATTCTTAAATACTAATAAGCTTATCATCTGGGGAATAGCCCAGGGTAAGATCATAATACTCCGATACAACGATTTCACTTTCACATGTTTGCTGTTTAAGAGCACTGCCTGAAACATTCCGAAAAAATAGGTAGTAAAGGTAGCAAGCAAGGACCAGATAACCGTCCAGATAAGTACCGAAAAGAAAGTTCCTGACCAGATGGGTACCTTAAAGAGTTTCACAAAGTTCTTTAAGCCCACCCAATCCACAAGGCTTGCCGGTGGCAGATGGTTTTTGTTATAGTTTGTGAATGCTGTTAAAAATGAAAATAATATTGGCATTAATACCATAAAGGCTACCAGTATGATAACCGGTGTCAGTACGATGTAAGGAAAAGATTTGCTTAAAGTATGTTTTAAATATTCCCCTGAGGTAGTATAGACCCCTTTACTATCAATATCTTTTCCTGTCTGGTAGGCATCTCTTAAATTCCAGATATACAGGAGTACAAAGAGTGCCAGAACCATTATACTGATAATACCTTCTATCATCAGCATGGTAGAATGATCCCCATACCTTGCTCCGGCTTTATCCCCCAGTGTAAACAGTCCCCAGAGTCCTCTTGTAAAAAAGCCTCCATAGATTCCAATTCGGAAATGTACGATATTACCCGCCAGATAATCCAGCCAATAACCCGAGAAGAACTCTATCGATAAAAAGATAAGTTCCATACAAAAGAATAAAAACCCTTTCATCTTCTGCTTTCCGATAAGAAATTGCCCTCCGCCCCATATAAATACTGATATCAGAAACGATACCTTCCTCTTTGCCATAGTACTAGCCATGCCTTTCTGTTAGTCTATAAACCCTTTTTGTTGTTAATAATGAATATATTTCTCATTAATTTGATTTAACTTAAGCGCTTAATCTAACTATAGATTAGCACCAATTTTTATCTGTGTCAAGTAATATTGCATAATTAATTGTGTATTCAATCATATTTTATTATATATATTATACATATTTTCAACTTAAACATTATTTTGTTAAGTAGTTTTTAATCAATTCTAATCCTTATAAATAAAGGCTTTTTGCTCTTTTTTCCAAAAAAATTAAGTTGATTAATTTTTATCTAATTGTACTTTTCATTGAACCAAAGAAATAGTTTTCCTGATGCCGACCTCTCTTTTCCACTTATTGAAAGGCTTGTAACATAATGTTATAATTGTTTTAACAGAAGGGAAAGGCTGGGGTTATATATGAAAAGAGAAAAGGTTACAATGAAGGATATCGCAGATAAACTAGGGCTCTCCCTTGCTACGGTATCCTATGTTATGAATCATTCCGAAAAAGAGAAAATCAGCCATGATACCAGAATTAAAGTATTAGAGACTGCCAAAAGCATGGGGTATGTACCAAATCAGACAGCGAAGTCCTTAGCCAGCCGGAGAAGTAATCTGGTCGGAATTATTGTAAACTTAAACAACCAGGCTTCCTCCAATCTAAAGTACCAGTATTTGGATCTAGCTGCGGAACTTGAACAGGAACTCTATCTAAGCGGATATGATTCTATTCTTTCCGTTGCGTATGACTTAGAGAACATCGAGATGAAATACAAGCATTCCCTGGAAGCAGTATTTATGATAGACATTAACGAGAAATCCTTAAGAAAAGTAACGGGAAAATATTATGTTCCGGTGATTTTCCTGGAATGTGATTTTGACGAGGGTTTATTCTATAAGATATTACCGGATTATAAAACAGCAATTAACCAGGCTAAGGTACTCCTTCAAGAGGAATCCCCCTACCTGGTCATGGAAAATGTCACCAATAAAACGCTAAAAGAAGCAATAACTGACTGTTTTGCCAAGGAGGATATCTATATCCATCACAAGGATGCTGAATTGAAGGATTTTCTTTATGCCAAAAAGAATCGTAAGGGTATCATCATTGGTGATCTCTTAGGTTCTAAGGTAGAAAGATATGTAGATAATTCTGAAATTACAGTAATATCCTCGAATCAGGACACAGATATCTTAATGGCTGATACCAGACGAATTATCATAAGTAACAGTCAAAAGGCAAAGGCAGCGGTAGAAGTACTAAAAAAACTTATAACTCTGGAATACGATGCCAATGGTCATACAAGAATTCTCCTCCAGCCGGAGGTTTATGGGAACTCCATCAGATAACAAATGCTTACAAAACATCAAAATGAATTAGATGTAAAGGGGAATTTCACATGGATTTAAAAAAGCTTTCTGTAATTCTCATCACAGAAAGCTTTTTTAGACTAAATATTACTTATACCGGCCATACCAGTCTTGACGTCCATTTCCCAAGGATTACAGCGATAAGCCCAAGTCCTAAATTCAGGGTGGCATACAGGATTCCTATAACATACCTGCTGTCGGACATAAAATTCACCGTTTCCAGTCCGAAGGTTGAAAAGGTAGTAAACCCGCCTAAAATTCCTGTGGTTAGGAACAATCGAATCTCCGGTGTTACATTTTTATTATGAGCGCTTAATTCCATAATAAAACCAATAAAGAAACATCCCACAACATTAACGATTAGAGTTCCCGCGGGAAATTTGCCTTCAAACCATTTTGAGGTACCCGTAGATACTAAGTATCGCAATCCACTGCCCAAAAAACCTCCAAGGCATACCAATAACAATCGAATCATCTCTTCGCCTCCATAATATCTTACCTTATTGTCATCCGACAATTAATCTTCCAGATAAGTATTTACGGCTTCTTTTACAGTCTGTAACAGCTTCCTATCAGTCTGTAGTTCTTCTGACTCCGGTATAAACGTATTAGAAAGGATGTCCCCCTGCAGAAGAGTTTTGTACCATGTAAGTGCCAGGGCATAACGGCCGTAAGGTATATTCATATGAAAACCATCCCGGCAAAGGCTAATTCCACCATTTCCATAGTCAAATTCCGGAAGACTTCTTAAATACTGAATAACGTCTCCGCAGGGTATCTGCTTTAAGGAGAGTTTCTTTGCTGCAAGATTATAGGCTTTTGTTAATTCCTCATACATCTTGTTTTGATTATTGTCATAATATTGATATTCCGAATGAGTTGAATCTTTCTCATAAGCCCAGGTCTTATGTATCCACTGGGTTGCATCCGGTACTAAACTCTTTACATAAGCAGATAATTTTTCAATATATGGATTATAGCTCTCAGGTAAACCACTCTGTCCGCTGCACTGCTGCAGGGTAATAATATCCCATTTTTCTTCCTGAAGTGCTTCTTTCACGGCTACCTTACGGCCTGTATAGCTGCCGTTTAACTGGTAATCATAATCTGGGATATCTCCCTCCACGTTGTTCCAATGCCGTTGCAGAGAACAGCCTCCAATATAGAGATTTACCACCTTCATATCTCTTCCGCCATTCTGAGCTATTTGATACAGGTATGCGGTAGCATCTTCCGAAAAGCTGTTACCAATTGCTAAGATTTTCATATGTCCTCCATTCCATGCTGCTGATTATTCTTTTATCTCTATGATACCGCAAATACCCCAAAGAAGAAAGTATAAAATCATTCTTCCGAATGGTTTACTCCAGCACTATATTCTTCAAAACGTCCGTCACTGTAGATTCTTATGGCCTCTGTAACAGCTTCCTTTTCACTAAAGTTCTCTGTCCTTAAGGACTCCCCCCACTTAGTTAGAATCTCTTCATAGGTATCATTTTTTACATCTGCTTTCGGAAGCTCTGCTACATACCAGAAGAAAGTACCCACATCTTTTACACCTTTGTAAGACCAGGTGGTCCAGCTAAGCCCCTGTTCATTACACATTGAAAGACCATGTAAATTCTGAAATTCTCCCACAAACCCTGCAACCCCATATCGGTCTCTGGTCTCAGCCATGGCTAGTGTCCACTTATAGAAATTCTCGTCATCATCGTACAGATGTGTCTGATACATCATATTCTCCCAACCAAGTTCTTTCGGGTCCGGCAGATTAGATACCCTCCAGATTCCTTCCACCGTTATGATATGGTCTTTATCGATATTCCTGATGACCTTTATCATGCGATCATAGACTGCATTACTCATCTGCCAGCTTTCTTCCAGAAAAGGGTCGTAGCTGTGTTCTCCTTCATAACCGCCGTTATTCTGAGGCTCGTTCATAATATCATAAGCTGCCACTGTTTTATTCTCTTTATAACGTTCCGCAATTGCAGCCCATAAATTCTCCATTACTTTTAAATACTCTTCCTTGGTATAAAGGTCATTTCTGCATAAAGTACCACAGCAGTGGTCCATACTCTGACCTCCCGGGCAGCCATGCATATCCAGAATTACGTACAAGCCATATTTTTCAGCCATTTTTATTATCCAGTCAAGACGTTTGAAACCGGGGTTCTTAGAGAAATCCTCTTCTATCCAGGTTCCGGTTTCATCAGTCATAAAGTTTCGGTACCAAAAGGGTACACGTAGAGCATTTAACCCTTTCTCTGCTATATTCTTAATATCCCATTCTGTTATCCAGTTATCCTGATAGGTTTCAAATAGAATCTGTGTCTGCTCTTTTCCGAATCGTTCTTCCAGTATGTTCAGAGTATCCAGGTTAGCCCATTTACGGTCTTCACCGCTTACCGGACACATCCAGCTCTCTTGAATCAGCCAGCCTCCCAGATTTACACCTCGAAGTACTATTTCTCTTCCGTCTTCTTCTAATAATCTTCCGTTAACAACTTTCATCTCTTCACCATTTATTACCGCAACACTTCTGCAGTTACTTCAAAAGACTGCAATACTAGCCCTCTGCGGTATCCTTTCACATTTCATTTTCTTTACCCTTAGTACCTCTTTTATTTTGACGTTATTCTTTTTCCTGGAATTCCTTTGGAGTGACTCCATTTACTTTCTTAAAGGCTTTATGAAAATACGAGGTACTGGAGAATCCTACTCTTGCTGCTATCTCATTAATTGAGAGTACTTTATTCTTTAATAACTCCTTTGCCAGGTTCATTCGTAATTCACTAATGGTATCCTTAATTGTGGTTCCATTGGTCTGTGAATATACCCTGCTGATATAGGGTACTGATTTATTTAATGCATCAGCCAGACTTTCCACTGAGAAATCCGGGTCCGAATAATGTGCATAGATATATGTTTTCATCTGCTCGTAAAAAGTCTCTTGTTTAGCGGCTTTTTTCTTATCCAGTTCCTTCCCGACATTTTCAAAGAAGCTGTAAAAGCTCTCAAGGAATTCTTCTTTTGAATCCAGCTGATGCAAGGAAAGAATCATATCTACATTTTCAAAGCAATTGCTGCTGTTCTTTCTTAACATGCTTACCATATTATTGAGGGTTACTACCAATCGGGCAGTTGCCATGTTAAATATGGAGATGGGGTAATCCTTAAGTTCCTCCGTAACAGAGAGAAAAGCTTCCTTCGCCTCTGCTATCTTTCCTGCCATTAATGCTTCTACCAACTGTTTCTCCTTCGATAGAGGATATTCATATTCATTTGCTTCCTTGATATTTATGTATTTCGCATCTATGAAGCTTCCTTTCGGATAAAATACTCTATGCAGTACCGCCTCCATCACCTGTCTATATAAGCTCATAAGCTGCTCTGGTTTTTTTCCGTCACTGCTAAGTATCAAGGATAAGGTAATGTTAAAATAACTGGCCACCAGATTCCCTGCCTGCTGCAGCTTTTCTATAAACTGCTCACGGCTTTTTTCTGCTGTGGTATTGATAAATAAGATAATATCCCTTTCATCCAAATCAGTTCCCTGAACTTTATAATCCTCTCCTAACATTTCTGTAAACACATTAATGACAGCAAACTTTATAGCATGTTCAACCTCCTGTTCCTCCTGCTCTGCTTTATTTCTATACCGGTCTATCCGGATGAGCAGAAGCTGCAGCTCTTTCTCGAAGTCCAGCTCCATGTTTATCTTCTGAAAGTAATTACGCAGATACTCTTTCTCCGGGGTTTCCTTTAAGGCCAACAAATCACTGATATATACTCGCTTTAAGATATTCTTTGCACTTCTCTTCTCATGTTCCAATTCCTTTATATCCGTCTCCATCTCATAAATAGGATGGTATAATCTTCTTGTTATCCAGAAAGCTAAAAGAATACTGAGAATTACAAATACTACACTGACAGACATTGTGAGTATCTGAATATTTTGAATACTCTCTTCCATTGTTTTATATTTGGTCAGACTGACATATTGCCAGCCGTATTTATCTCTCTGACTATATACAAAGAAAAGCTTTTCCTTACTTACTGTATCTGTAAAATACCCCTCTTTGTCTCCATTATCCAGAATTGTTCGAATATAACTTGCTGGATGATAATTCTTTAGCATATCAAATTTTGAACCAGTGGAGACAATATCCCCTTTCTCATCGACAATAAAGTACTCTGAATCATTTTTCTGATTATCTTTAAAGGAATCCAGCAGATAATCCGTATTAAAATTTATCATCACGCAGCTTGTATCCGATTTGTTTGTATAAGAATCATACATAAAGAAGCTGTAAAAATACTTGGTCTTCTTCTTCGTCGTGGAATAATAGGATCTAGGTATGGGCTTAAAAGGCTTATAATCTTTGAAGTTTGCGATAATATTTTTCGCAGACACATCCAGAAATCCATCGTTTAATTTTTCATAACCATGTTCCGTAAGTTCCGAATATTCACTGCCGCCTTCCACATAGACATAGTTATTATACTTGTTGTAAATATAGATGGACTCTATATAAGGAATAGAGGCTCTGTATATACGAAGCTGTCCAAAGGCTGCACTCATATCATTGACATTTGGATCTTTTGTATAAAGTAATTTTGTTATGTTCATATCGTGGTATATTTGATTGCCGATTTTAACAGCTACATCTGACAACTTGGACACCTGTCCCTGCTGGCTGCTAAGCTGTTCTGCTCTGGCCTGATACTCATAGCGCATCAAGATAGACTCAAAATTGGAATAAAGCACAGCTGATGTAAGTACAATTGCTGCCACTACACATAGCGTAATATTCAGAAATAATTTTAGAAAGATACCTTTCTTAAATAAACGCATCAAAACTCCCCCCAAAACCGTAAAATGCAAAAACAGGGTGCCAAAAGCAACACCCTCTCATATCTTACTTTTTATTAATACCCATAGTTTTCACAATATGCCTCCCACTGCTTTGTATAAGCTTCCTGTATTTTGGTTAAACCTGCTTCTGCAGCTTTTTGGAGAAACTCATCGACTGCACCATCTACATCATCAACTAATCCGGCCTGTAATGGTGCAAGATACTCAATCATAACATTAGCAAGTGCGGCTCGCTCAGAAGCATAGTCATCATATACTTCCACGAAACCGGAAGCAATATCTACATCCGGATACTTTGTTTTAAGTGCTATCCTGTGCAGTTCTGAAAAAATCTTATTCAACTTATCATCCCCTCTTGACGGCAACGTAAATAAGGGATTACGCAGTCCCCAGGCATTGGCAGATTCCGCACTGAAGTCTGTGTGCTTTTGTCCGTCTTTATAGTATCCCTCTGCATCCAGGGTATAATGAGTGCCTTTTATACCATATTGCATTAATCTGTAGATATCCTTGTCCATATATAATAGGTTAAGAGCCATGGCAGCTCTTTCCGGATACTTAGAATTGGTCGGAATAGCTGTTCCGTTTCCGCTGGGATGATTGGCATAGGCAATTCTGTTGATACTGGCATAAGGCACATAGCCAACCTTCCAGTCTTTAGCCAGCCTGGAATTATAGTATGTACCAACAAATTTAGCAGGGTTCTGTCCATCAATAATACAGATATCCTGTCCGTTGATAAAGGCATCGGAATTATTGGCATCGGATAATACACTTCTGGACCAAAAGCCGGCATCCGCCCATTTCTTCATAGTCATCATATCATCCCTAAAATCATCCGAAGCCCAATAATTAAAGAGTTTCGACGGTGTATTATATTCAGCTGCCAATCCATAGGGAGCACCTGATTGCACCCAGGCATATTTTGCCTGAAAGGCCATGGTTGCGCTAAAGGAATAGGAAAATGATGCGGTATTTACGGAAGGTTTCATAATACTTTGTGTGGGATTGTTTTTCTTTACTCCCATCAGATACGCTTCCAGATTTGAAAAGCTATCCGGCACCGGCAGATTATACTTCTCTCTTAAATCTTCCCGGTACATTATACCAGCGTTCGTATATTCCTTCTTCGAGCTTGGTACGGAGTAGATCTTCCCCTTCACTTTCATCTGTTTCCAGACATCCTGAGTAATATCCTTATAAATATCAGGTGCATATACCGGAAGCAGCTCGTCCAGTGGTGTAAAAGCATTGCTGTTCGCCAGTTCCGCATAATTCATCCAATTGGCAGTATAAATCAAATCACATTCTTCACCGGAGGAGAGTATCATGTTATATTTTGTCTGCCAGTCCGTCCAACTGGTGTATTTAAAGGTTACTGTAGTGTTGATTTTTTGAAGCAGTAATTCATTTATCCGGTCCTGTACCAAAGGCATGTCATTAGGCGGGTCCCCCATCAGGTAGAATACCAAGTCGACTCTGTCTGATGTATCCGGGTTCCCCTTTGTATCTTCCTTATTAACATCGGCTTTGGTCTTACCCTTCTTTTCCTGTGTTCCTTTTTGAGCTGTATCACCTGCCTTCCCGTTATTTTTTGAACAGGCTGTAAATGATGTTAACGCATAACAGAATAGCAGAAGCACATAAATAGAAACTTTCACTTGTTTTCTCATAAAATACTCATACCTTCTCATGTATCTGAATTTTAATCTACAGGCAAAAATTTACGTATACCACAAAATCATAAGGAGATTATCGATAAAGCTTCCTGATAACTCCTTATGATTGCTGTGAATTTTAGATTAAATACAAGTTTAATTTTATGATATTTTTGCAATAGGTGCAATAAATAGAATCATACTTTGCTTCTACATTTTATACTTTTTCGAATGAAAGTATATATTTTGCGTTTATTTTGCTACAGTTACTGAAATACTCTTTATCTTCTTTCCCTTGGACAGAATGATTAGCGTATCCTTACCTGCAGAGGTTCCGGTTACTTTCACAGTAGTCTTACCGCTGTTAATACCTACCGATGCAATGCCCCGTTTGCCAGTCAGCCAGGTAATATCACTATTTTTGTAGCCATGTAAAGCTATACGAAAGCTGCTTGTTTTTCCGCTCTTTATGGTAGTAGGAGCTTCCAAGACTTCAACCCAGGCGTTTTTAACAGTTACCGGAACCTTCACTATTCTGGAGGTGCCATCAGATAATTTTGCGGTTACTGTAATAGTAGCCTTTCCTGCTTTCTTTCCGGTCACTTTACCGTTTTTATCAACTATTGCAACACTCTTATTGGAAGAAGCATAAGTAATAGCCACCGTATCAACACCGGAATCCTTTACCTTACTGCTTCCTGTCTTTACTAAGGTCTGAGGCAGCGTAACCTTAATAAGTTTGGTATTGCCCATTGTACCGTTTACATATACAGGTACTTTATCAGCAGAGACATTAATCTGGTCGAGTAAAGAAACAAGAATAGACTTATCCGGTTCTTTTGCCAGAATGACATAATCGGAGCAATGAGTAATAGGAACTCTGATACCGTCACTTGCTACCATTATCTTATTATTGGGTATCGCAAGGAGCTTTCCGCTTGCCTGATCATGGTAGTAAACATAAGCGTTGCTTCCAACTGTTAAGCCAGCATCTTTAAAGAATGAATCTGCTAATGACCCACTTGGTGATAATGTAATAACAGCAGTGGAAGGAAGTAACCCGGAATGATTGAAGGAAACTACAAGTCCCCTCTGGGTTATAGCGCTTCCTGTAATAGCAGCAACACTAATCTGTCCCATCAGGTTGATGTCTGTAACCGGGCGCTTAGAAGCTTTTAAAAGCTCTCCGTCAAAATGCCAGTTGAGAGCAGCATCCTTTAGAACAATCGTGGCATCTACGGATTTTTGTGCAGCTGCTATCTGTGTTAATAGATTGCTGGACAATACAACTTTATCTACTACAACATTAGATATACTCAGTGCAGGTGTTAAATCCAAACGTATAGAAATGTCATTGCCGCCCTTTATCTGTGCTGCTATCTCGTTTTCCGGAAGAGCTGCTGATAAAGTAAGTTTCTCTTTGCCCTCTGCTGCTTTTTGTAATTCAGCTTTGGATAGAGACAAACTAATAACTGCCTTTCCATCCTTAACTTGTATATCACTTACCGTCGGTACTGCAACAGCAACTGAGGAATTATTGTTATTTTGATTACTTCCGTTGTTACTGCCGCCATTGCCATTGCCACCGTTTCCGCTATTATCACCACCTCCGGGGTTACCGCCTGAACCTTCGGAGTAAGGAACCGCAAGTGGTATGTTCTTCGAAAAATAAGGCTTTAAAACATCTGCGAATGTTGTGTTTCTTGTAAAGCCTGTTGTTGTATCAATCGTACTCCACTTGTTCATTATAGTATCAAAAGAATCGGTATTAACCAATACAGGATTGGATTTACCGGTGTATAGCCCCCAACTGCTGCCTTCTCCGCCATCGGCTACCTTAAAGGTCCAGGTGGTATAACCATACCCCTCTGCTTCAATCAGATCCATACACTGTTTCCAGCTGTCAGGATTGCTAAAGAAAGTAAACTCTCCGATAAAGGAAGGAACATTATAATTCGTTGTTTCTTTGATCATCTTAATCTTTTCTTTGATGAAATCTGACTGTACCTTAGCATCTGTCAGACCGCTCCACTGATAGAAGTGGTATTGGTATACCACATTTTCCCATCCATAAAGAGACGGGTCCGGCAAATCCGTAGGATTCCAGATTCCCTGAAGGAAAATCATATGATCTTTATCCACTTCTCTGATTGCTTTGTAAATCCTGTCATAAACATCATACTGAACCAATTTTGTTGCACTGGGCTCATTTAATAAATCATAGCCGCATACCATGGGTTCATTCTTATAACGTTTTGCAATCTCTTTCCAAAGAGTCACTGTCTTACTGATATTCTCTTCATTACCATAGAAATCTCCGATATCCGCTATTGTTGTGTCTCCTGAATGGTCTTTTCCGTTCTGAGAACCTACAGCACCATGCATATCAATCATAACATAGATATCACGCTTCTTAGCTTCGTTTATAAACCAGTCAAGTCTCTCAAAAGCTGTTGTCTTTAAGCTTCCGTCACTGTTTAACATTTCAAAATACGTAATAGGAAGTCTTAGAATATTAATTCCTTCTGCCTTTACATAATCAAAATCCTTTGAAGTCCACCAGTGATCCTGATACTGTTTGATCAGTTCGGCGGCTTTCTCCTTGCCAAAACGCTCGGTAAATACATTCATCATCGTAAGCATATCCTTGGCGTCAAGAGGACATTGCCAATTCTCCGTTACAAGCCAGCCCCCGGCATTTGTACCGCGAAGAATTACTTCCTCACCTGTGCCGTAATTGTTCCTAATCTTCTTTCCATCTGCCTTCAAGAAGTTGGAGGGGCCGCTCTTGATGGTATACTGATACTCTGATATACCGCTTACTTTACTGCCCAGTACAGCGATTGCCTTTATTGTGGTATCTGTACTTACTGTAACAGCTCCTGTATATAACTGTGAGGAGGTAGTTGGATTTGAACCGTTGGTCGTATAATAAATCTGGGCACCGACAGTTCCTGAAGTAAGTGTCATGGTTCTTGCTGCGCCATAGGTACCGGCAGGCAGAGAAGACTTCACAGCTTTTACGCCTGCTTCTGTGCCTTGAATAATATATTCAAAGGTCTTAGTATCACTTGCTGCTCCATTGTCATATCCAATTGCTTTTAGAGTTGTAGTTTCTTCAATTCTAAAGGGTGAGTTATAACGGATGGAGGAAACAGTAGGTTCACTGCCATCTAACGTATAATAAACCGGTGTGTTATCTTCTGAGGAACGAAGTGCCACTATAACTGAACCTGTATAGGTTCCCGGCTCTCCAAAGATTGTAACAGGTTTACCGGGTTTAATATTATATTCAAAGCTGAAAACATTTCCGCTTATACTGTTCTTAACAGAAATTGCTTTTATAACCGCAGGTGCTTTCAAATAGATAGCTCTGGTATACTTCTTTGAAGCTGTTGTAGGGGTAGTTCCGTCAGTTGTATAGTATATGTCAGCTCCTGTTTCTGCCGCAAGTTCAACAGGAACGAAAACATCATAGGTGCCGGGTGCTTTGCTTGTCTGTATTTCACCTGCTGCCGGATTAAGAGCCGGTGTTTCTGCTCCCGGAAGTCCGGTATAGAGCTTGTCGGTAAAGTACATTTCATCAATAAGATAGGTTCCGGTATTATAAAAACCAAAGGTTACTTCTTTGATAAAAGCCAAGTCCAGATTAGCGTATCCATCCATACTGCTTAAATCCACATAGTACATATTCCATTCGTTGTACTTCGTGCTGCAGGTAGTCCAAGCAGACGCTTCATTACCAAAGTCATCTTTGATAAACATTCTGGTATTGTTATAAGCCTGTTTATCTTTCACATAAAAAACCAGGTATTTGGAAAGCCTTACATCTGCTGTTGCACCGTTTTTTGGTGTTACGGTAATACTTCTGACAGTTTGTGTAGGGGAGCCGCTTAAGGTACTCATCTCATAGGTAATACTCTTTCCTTGGTAACTGTCTGTGCTGTTAGCGGTTACTTTCGCGCCAGTTCTTGCAATTACTTTTCCGGTTCCATCATCAAAATCATTGAAAGGAACAACAGCACCGGCAGGGAGTGCTTTAACATGGTAGGTATAGGTTACTACCGCACTGCTTTCATCATCTGACTGTCGTATAGCAGCTGCCTTTACGATAGTATTCTCAGTAAAGGTCAGGGGTGTCTGATACTTTATTGAAGCTTTTGTAGGTGTGCTGCCGTCTGTTGTGTAGTAGATATCGCAGCCTGCAGTGGTCGTGGCTAAGGTTACTCCTTCTAACTTCTCATAAGTACCGGAAGCATAGTTTGACTTCGGACTAGCAGGCAGAAGGTTATTGGTAAAATAGATATCATCTATGTAATATGTTCCGGAATTCCATTCGCCAATGTAGATTCCTTTTATGGCAGAGCGGTCAATCTTATCAATACCGGAAATGCTGCTTAGTTTTACAGCATATTCCGTCCAGGTATTCTTAATTGAACTGCCTTTCTCTGTGGTTAGTGTATTAGTCCAGGCAAGTCCGGTCTTGTTTCCATTTTTATCTTTAAGCCCAAGTTTTACGGTATTAGCACCTTGGGTGTCCTTTAACCAAAATACCAGATAATTATATAAAGAGGTGTCTGTATTAGCACCTTCAGCATAGAAGCTGCTGCTTTCTGTCGGGTCCGCGGATGCTGTGAGGATATAGGAAGCACTCTTTGTACCACTGTATTTTTCTGCATCTGTTACCGTTCCGTTTGTAATTACAGGTGTTCCTTCAAAGTCTTCGAACATCACTTTTTTAGGGATATTGCTTGCTACAACAGAATAATTAAGGGTAAGTACTCTGCTGCTCTCTCCATTCTTGATAAAAACTGCCTTTAAAAGGGTGGAAGTATTTATCGTAATTGGTGCTGTATAAAGGGATGAACTCTCCGTAGGTTTCGTTTCATCCGTTGTGTAGTAGATAGCACCGCCACTCTCCGGAGCTGTCAGACTCACCTGAAAACTTTCAGTATAAGTTCCCTCTGAAACATCAGATACCGGTGGGGCTGGGGGCAGGATACTGGTAAAGTAAATATCATCTATATAATAATTACCGGTATTCCACTCATATATCTTTATCTGTGTAATTTTACTTAAATCAACGCCATGACTGCTGTATTTGCTAAGCGGTACTGCAATTTCCTTCCATTGGTCTTTCAAGGATTTTTGTAAAGCATCATTCCCATCGGTCCAGTCATCATAGGAATTTCCATCAGCATCTGTAAGCGCAAGCTTTAAATTATTGCTGCCGTTCGTGTCCTTGAGCCAGAATACAATATAGTCTTTACCAGTGGCATCTATTACTTTGCCAGGGTTGATAATTGCTTCTCCTCCCCCGCTATCGTTACCCTGATTATAAATGAGGGAAGTACTTCCATTGTTCTTATCAGCCTGGGTGAGCTTATTCGTTCCGTTATTCGTATTATAATAAAGACTCTGTTCAAAATCCTGAAACATTACTTTGTTGTTATTTGCGTCTTCAAAATAAATACTGTCAAAGTAATATGCACCGTCATTCCATTCCCAAACAGCTATTTGCTTAATCGCTGCCTTATTTATTCCGCTATACTGATCCAGCGGAACTTCCAGTGTAGTCCACTGATCCTTTACAGCTTTTTCAGCAGTATATTTAGCCGAGGTATTATTATTTTCATCAATCAGTTTCACTTCAAAATTGTTGGCACCGACTGTGTCTTTTACATGAATAACTATCTTTGTCATCCCAGAAGCATCAATTGCACTGCCAGATACGCTTCTTACCTTAATGTCGTTATCCCACTTCTTTCCTTCGCTCTGTACATACTGGAGGGCTTGCTTTCCTTCATAAACATTGACACTATCTCTGGTGATACTGTTTCCATAAGCACCAGCCGTATAGTCCGTTGACTCAAAATCCGTAAATATTACCTTATCGCTTCCCGCAGCAGAAACCTTATTGTCTGCTCCCTGTCCGGGAAGACCTGCGTTGAAAATAAGGGTTAACGTAAGTGCGGCTGCAACCCATTTTTTCCAACTATTCCTGCTAAATATTCCTTTCTTCATAAATCTCTCCCATCTGCGTACTCCTGCACGCGTACAAATTAGGTAGTGTGAAAGTTCATCCTCCAACACACCGCAAATACTTGCATTTTTAATGGTAAGAAATTTCAACCAGCTTGTATATTTTAAATACATCATATTCCTGTAATTATTTGTTTTTACAGTATTGTAATTTCATAACTTTATTGTAAAAACAATAAGAAAAAGCCGGCTTACGTATTATCTATCCTACGCTGACCGGCTCTCATAAATATCAATTGTACTTTTTTATCTAATTATAAAATATCTTTCTCCATAATAAAATCATCCATTACATAACCGTTTCCGATATCACTTACCTGAGTCTTAATGACATGAAAACCAAATTTTTCATATACCTTGATACTGTTTTCATTATTCCGGTTAACAGTAAGCCAGATTTTCTTAATGCCTCTTTGCTTACAAAGTTCAGTCATAAAGTCCATTGCTTCTCTGGCATAACCCTTTCCCCTGTTTTCTTTCAATATGTAGAACTTGCTTAGAAAAAGAAAATCCTGTGGTGTTTCCTTTACTCCTATATATCCGGCAATGGCATCCTCCGGTTTTAGTAAATAGTATTCATAGCCCTGATTCTCAATCTGGTCGGCAATCGCCTCCGCTGACTGGAACTTATTCACCATATAATCGATTTGCTCTTTTGTAATTATCTGAATATAATATTCATTCCATATTTTAAGAGCAGCCTGTGCCAACTGTTTAATATCTTCCGCCGATACTACTTTCGCTATTTGTAATTTCATAATTTCTCCTTTCGTAATAAAACCTAAAACCCTGGTATATATGTAAATATTTCCATGTTTTTACTCCCTGCTACCGGATAGTTTTTTTTACATCCTTTAGTAGTTCATCAATGGGGTAGTTGTGTGAACGGCATATTCTTTTTAATCGAAAAAGTGCTTCTTTATCATTTGTTAGTTTATTAATCCCGTAATCACAGGTCAACGCTGCTTTAAATCCGAGTTTTTTAATAATATCAATTGTGTTATCATTGTATTCACCGTAAGGAATAGTAAAGGTAGTGGGGGCATTCCCGGTCATCTCAACAATTTCCTGTTGAAGTTTCATGATATCTTCGGAAAGAACCGCTTCATATTCCTCTGCTGATTCGTTCCTTTTTTGTTTACAGCCCACTCTGCCGGCCCGTGTTGAATGTAGATTGTAGGTGTGGTTTTGTATTTCAATCAATCCTGATTGAAGCATCTCATCTAACAGGGGCCAGGTAAGATGTGCATATTCCAGGTGATCATCTCCCACCCTGGTAAAGTCATCAGTGCTTTTACCAATGATGGATAAGACAATCTTCATTTGATATTTCTGCAGCAGAGGATAACCATACCGGTAAGTCGTAAGATAGCCGTCATCAAATGTTATCATGATTGGATTCTCCGGAAGAGGCTTACCATCATAAACATAATCAATAACATCCTTCATGGTGATAGTTGTGTAATTATTTTCTTTCAGATATTTCAGATCACTTTCAAATTCGCCTGGATTAATGATATCCTTGCCAGCACTATTCTTTTTAATATCATGATACATGATAATCGGCAGATATACATTCTCCGTATTTTCTCCGACAGCGTCGGATTGTGAAGACAAGGCGGCCTTCCAGGAATCCTTTGTTTGATTAATTAACGGCAGTGTTAGAAAGAATAAGGTCACTGCCAGGATAAGACTTACTAACAAATGTTTTTTATTAGACATATACAAGCACCTATAAACCGATTATTACAATATATGTCTTTGACTCTGCTTTATCCCTGTTAATTTAATCTGAACCCTCCGACCTTTACAAGCCTTTTATTACTTCTTCCAACAATATGCTCAGGTCTTTCGATGCTTTGTTGGCAGTTTCAATAACTCTTTCATGAGAATGTTTTACCTTCTGAATCCCTGTTGCCATATTCGTGATGACAGCTAAGCCAAGTACCTTTATTCCAAGATAATTCGCAGCAATTGTTTCCGGTACTGTGGACATTCCCACTGCATCCGCACCAAGAGTCCGAATCATTCTGATCTCTGCGGCCGTTTCATAGTAAGGTCCGGGAAAACCTGCATATACTCCTTCCCCAAATGGCAGACAGTTCTGTTTAGCAGCCTTTCTAGCCTGCTCCAGCAGATCCAGACTATAAGGTTCTGTCATATCCGGAAATCTGGGGCCGAATCTATCATCGTTGATACCAATCAGTGGATTTGAAGGCATCAGATTGATAAAATCGGATATCAGCATAATTGTACCGGGAACAAAACGTTCATTAATTCCTCCGCAGGCATTGGTTAGTATCAATTTCGTAATTCCTAGTAGCTTCATTACAAATACCGGGTAGGCTACCTCTTTCATGGAATACCCTTCAAAAAAATGAAATCTTCCCTGCATAATCAACACCGGTGTTCCGGAAAGCTTGCCCACTACTATTCTTCCAGCATGTCCTTTTACGGTAGAAGTCGGAAAATTCGGTATATCCTTATATTCTACTATTTCTTTCTCTGTAAGGGACTCAACAATATCTCCAAGTCCTGAGCCAAGAACTACCGAAAGCTTCGGTGCCAGTTTTATTTTGCTTTTAATATACTCTGCGGATTCTAATACTTTCTTATACATATTTCACCTCATATCTGCGTGGATTTTATCAATAAACAGAACTTTTGAGTTATTTACTCGATAATTCACTCTCAACGCATATTTTACTTTAGAAAATTGCATTTTAGATTACTGCATTTTCTATCATATATTATTATATGTTATTTTCTGCCCCTTCGCAAATAACAATTCATCTTCAAAGTTTATAATATAATCCAATATATGGGTCTAATATGTTTAATTATAAACATTAAATATTTTAATATTCAAATTAATAATATTAATTATCATATAAATATTTTTAATTTCATTATTGACATTATCAATTTATAGTAGTATATTTTAGTAAATCAATTAGGAGGTATAATCCATGAAGTACAAAGCTCCCGGCAATTGCCCGGTATGCGGTGAAAAACTTTCTATTACAAAGCTCGGATGTCCGAAGTGTCATACCTCCCTGGAGGGGGACTTTGAACCCTGTGAGTTCTGCCGTTTACCGGCCGAGGACCTGGAATTTGCAAAAGTATTCATAAAATGCAGGGGTAATATAAAGGATGTAGAGAAAGAACTAGGTATTTCATATCCTACCGTCAGGGGTAAATTGGACTCAGTAATCCGAAACCTCGGCTTTGAAGTATCTGTAAAGGAAGCAGCCAGAGACGTAGATTTACTGAAAGAAGCAAAAAATGAAATACTAGAACAACTCTCCCGTGGAGAGATAACACCAAAGGAAGCTACGGAAAAGATTAAAAAATTATCGATATAATCAAGAAATAAATAATATGATATATGGAGGATAATGAAAGTATGGATGAACAATTAAGGATTTTGGAAATGATTGAAAAAGGTCAGATTACATCTGCCGAAGGCTTAGAACTCCTGGAAGCCTTAAGGAACACCAAAGAAACTGCCGAATCAGCAGCTCAAACTACTGCTGTTCAAAATCCGGTTATCAGAAAAACCAATTATAAATTTTTAAAGATTAAAGTTTCCTCCGATAATAAGACACTGAATGTCAGCGTCAATGTTCCCATCGGCCTAATTACCGCCTTAGGTGAGGTAGCCGGCAAGGTGTTAACACATATCCCACCTGATGCAAGAATTAAGATGGAGGCAAAAGGCGTTTATATATCAGACATTGACTTTCAGAGCATTATCCGTGAATTATTAAACGGAACTCTGGAGGATCCTAATATTGTTGATGTGGAAGCATGGGATGATGACAGCCAGAGCATGATTAAGGTTAAAATATATGTGGAATAGAGTATGTACTATCCTATGGGTTTCTGTTAAAATAAAAGAAAAAAGAGGTTTTGCCTTTCCGGTGCCACTAAACTTTATTGACGAACTTATCGTAAGTACTGCAGATCTGTTAGCTGTAATCCAGATCTTTTTCCGCAAAACAAGTGTTCCTAAAATAACCTCCGGTGAAAAACATTATTATTTTTCGCCGGAGGCAATTAAAATCCTTCTTGAAAGCACATATACTCTGCTTCATTCCATCAAAGGCTACGGTTCCTACGAATTAGTAGCGGTCGAAACAGAAGAAGTACGGATTGTTATTAAAATCTTATAATTCAGAGGGACTTATGTTAATAAAACAAAAGGTATTTTTCAACATCATCTTCAGGAATATTCAATCGAAGATTTGATATTCACCGAAAGGAGTTACTATGAAAAAGGTATTTTTTCACTATATTTCTTACATAGCGGTTATCTATCTGCTCTCCCTGGCTATACCGTCTGTATCCGTTTATAGCAGTGCCTCATTATTAATCGTCGGCCTGGTATTACTGTTTGTGAACCTGCTAATAAAACCGCTGTTATTACTGATAACACTTCCTTTTAACATCATAACCTTGGGATTATTCAACTTTGTGGTTAATGCATGGACCATTATGATTGCAGATCACTTTGTTACCGGAGTAAATATGGGAGGTTTTCTAAATTCCCTCCTTGCTGCCTTCTTAATCAGTATCCTTAAGAGTTTTTTGGAAGATAAAAAGTAGTATTACTCCTTACGTTCATCTCCGACAAAATAAAGTGCAACCGTCCCGGGGCCAGTATGGGATCCGATAACCGTACCTATGTTATTAATCATTACCTTACCATCCAGCTTCGGGAATTTTTCTTCTATCATATCAGCAACTAATCTCGCATCTTCATAGCAGGCAGAATGGGAAAGATAACATTTACCTGAGTAGTCATAGCGGTCTTTTGCAAACTGCTCCATTCGCTTAACCATCTCTTCACTTACCTTTTTCTTTCCCCTATATTTATCTCTGGGAATTAATTTACCTTCATGATTTACATTGAGTAGCGGACATATCTTTAATATAGTGCCGAATGCTGCGGAAGTAGCTGATATTCTTCCCCCTCTGTAATAGCTTGTCAGATCGGTAGAGAAAAACCAATGATGTATAGTTAATTTATTATCCTGCAGCCACTTCTCACATTCCTCCAAGGTACTTCCGCTCTTCTTCTTTTCAGCAGCGAGAGTTACCAATAACCCGTAACCGGAAGAAGCAGCCAGCGAATCAACTACTGTTACTTTATTATTCAGGTATTTTTCATTTAACATCTCTCTTGCAATGCAAGCAGAATTATATGCTCCGGAGATCCCGCTGGAGAGGCTGATGTGAAGCACATCCTTTCCAGCTAAGAGAATAGGCTCCCAAACTTCCATATATTGCTCTGCATTCGGCTGGGAAGTAGTAGAAGCCGCCCCTTCTTTAATCTTATTATAGAATAAGTCTAAGGGCATTGATTTTCCAAAGTCGTCTTCATACTCTTTCCCTTCCATCGTATAATGAAAATGAACTATGGGTATATGATTCTCCTGAAAAAAATCAACTGACATATCTGCTGTGGAACAGCAAGTTATAATGTAATCAGACATTCTTTTACCTCCTGGCTCTTTATGAATCAAATTTATTTTCACACAAGTATTTACTGTTACCATCTTATGTAGTAATCAAAACTATTATAGCTCTAGATTTAAGCCTTGTAAAGTGAATAAAATTAAAAGGATGTGGCGGACGGACGATGACCAGGGGATTTGGTGTGGTATTTTGTTGCTCGGGAACCCTTATTCCACTAGAGGACCAGAAACTATAGCTTGACAGGTAAGCCCGTGCCAAACTCGCTGTGTTTGTTTTGGCTGCTTAAGTTTCCTGCGCTCAAACATTGGCACTGGCTTACCTAGCTATATTTCCTGCTCCTTAAGTGTCATAAGGAACCCCTCGAGACAAAATTCCAAACCAAATCCCCTGGCCATCTGTTTGTTTCCATATTGACTTGGTATTGCAGATGAATATAAATAGAAAGAAAACAGCCTGACTTTAGGGAAATAGTCCACTTTAAATGTGTCATTTCCCCGAATCAGGCTATTTCCTTTATGGTATTTTTATATTACATTATAGCGCTTTAATAAATCTTCTATTACGGTTCCTGATACTTTCTTTAATGCTTTTTTCTTGACAATGTTTAAAGGGAAGGGAAGTTTCTTGTCTCCTATCTTCTCTCCGTCCATCATTTTGGAGGTGGAATCTAAGAGTACCCGGATATCATAGCAGGAATTAAATACTTCCGGTACGCCTCTGTCCACATCCAGCAATGTGTATACCGCTTCCATGGCAGTACGAACGGAATATTCTGTTGTGAATACAGTATCTCTAACGGTATCTGCAAACTGTCCGATAAATGCAAAGTTTACACAGGCCTCCGGCACTACCTTGGGTCTGTCGCCTGCTGTTCTGGGCATGAAGAAAGCTGTGATATAGGGCATCATTACAGGAACACACCTTGCGGAATTTACAGCCATATCATGAATCTGGGTTTCCGGTACTCCTAAATGGTACAACCACTCTTCTGTAATCTCTATTCCGGTGCAGTCCTTCATAGGTTTCTTGACATAGTCCCCGGGTACATCTGTAAATAATCCATAAACCCATACAACCAGCTGATTTCTTGGCTGTTCTTTAAAATGAGGCTGGCGGTTTAAGGTGTAGCTCATTAACCATTTGGAATCTTTGACTGTAATAATTCCGCCGGTAACGACTTTACCGCTGAAAGGATCTCTCTTGCAGATCTTCTCAATATAAGGTGGAATCCTGTCATCCAGCGTTGTAACTGTTGCAGATTCCCAATTAGTTGCTTTAATATCGGTACAGAACTTATCCGGATGTCCAAAGGAAGGGTCCTGTTTTGCGATGTTTCTCCAAAGCTCCCAACATCCTCCCGGGCCGTCCTTTAATACAGCCGGATGATCATTGTCTCCTAAAGAGGAGTTTTCCGTACAGCTGCCGTTTGTTACAAATACCAGATCATCTTCTATCAGATCAATATTCTCTTTTTTGCCTTCTCTGATACATTCAATTCTGACAGCAACTTTCTTGCCGCCTTTCTTTTCAAATACAACATTGGTTACCCTTGTGTCGTATTGGAAGGAAACATTATGTGCCTCCAGGTATTTCACCATTGGAAGTATTAAAGATTCATACTGATTGTACTTTGTAAATTTTAAGGCTTTAAAATCAGGAAGGCCGCCGATATGATGGATAAATCTCTGAATGTAAAGCTTCATCTCAAGGGCACTGTGCCAATCTTCGAAGGCAAACATGGTTCTCCAATAGAGCCAGAAGTTTGAATCAAAGAATTCCTGGGTGAAAACATCGCTGATCTTTTTATCATATAAGTCTTCATCTTTGGTAAAAAAGAGTTTGATTATCTCAGTGGAAGCTTTTTCGCTGAGTCCGAATTTACCATCCGTATGAGCATCCTCTCCACGCTTTACCGTTGCTCTCATTAAAGAATAATTAGGATCCTTTTTATTTAACCAATAGAATTCATCCAGTACAGAAGCTCCTTCTGTTTCCAGGGAAGGAATAGAGCGGAATAAATCCCACAGACATTCGAAATGATTCTCCATCTCTCTTCCGCCGCGGATAACAAATCCTCTCTCGCTGTCTTTAATACCATCACAGGCTCCGCCGGGAAGGCTCATCTCTTCTAATATGTGAATACGTTCACCTTTCATCTGTCCATCTCTTACAAGAAAGCAAGCAGCTGCTAAAGAGGCAAGACCTGAACCTACCAGGTAAGCAGATTTTTTATCTACGCCCTCCGGCTTTCTTGGACGAGCAAATGCTTCATAATTTCCATTACTGTAATACATACAAGTTACCTCCGTCTTTTTTCTTTACTATATCTCTTTCCTTTGACAGCCGCAATATACAATACCAGCCCACTGCTGGAACTTTAGTCAGTGGGCTGGTATTGTATAAAATTTATACATTTAAGGATTTTTGTATAAATACTTTCTATTTTAAATTCAAATTCAAAGGTGCTACTATCCTTGCTTTTCAGAATTTGTTTTTGCAAAGATAGAAGGTTTTGTTTTAAATTTATCTAATGCGTTCTTAAAATCACCTTGAAGTAATATACTTAGCCTTTCCATTAAGTCTTTTGGCTCCTCTTTCATACCTTTGCCAATCCAGTCAAGCACCAGACCTACGAAAGCAAATTTATAAAAGTTTGCAATAAAAGCTTTATCTTCATCTCTTACAGACATACCTTCTGCGAATTCATTCAATACGCCAATCAGCAAATTGAAGGTTTCATTATAGAGATAGGATTCCAAATGCTCTCTGTTAACAGAATGATAGGTACTCTTTACAAAAGCTTTGTTCTCCAGAATATATTCAAATATCTGAAGGAACCCCTGCTGCCAGGTCGTAGCAGTCTTATTCCCATCCAACGCTTTTGTAGCTTCAATGGTATAGATCCACTCCACTAAATCATAAATATCTCTAAAATGATAGTAAAAGGTCTGTCTGTTAACTTCACAGTCCTCGGTAATATCTGTTACTGTTATTTTATCTAAGGGCTTTTGCTTTAACAGCTTCTTCAGAGAATAAGCTAAGGCCTTTTTTGTCGTTTGTGACATGGGAAATCCTCCGATTATTGTATCATTCACAAAACTATTATACAGAAACTACCTCCTACAATCAATAGTTTTGGAGTTTCTTACAGAATTATTGATTTTCAGATGTATGTTCTTTATAATACAGATAACAGATTTGCAGGTAATAAATGTTTAGAACTTACATTTATAAAGGAGCAAAGTATGGACAATTTGCACCAGAATACAATTAAAAACTATTTCCTTCCCCTATTACGAGAACAATGGAGAAAGGCAGAAGAAACACTTCCTGTCTGTATGGTAAAAGTATCACCGGAGGAGAAAGAGCGAAATGAGGCTTATATAAAAGATATGTCAGCTGTATTTCGGCAGCAATTCGGCAGATATCCTCGGTTACCAATCGGTAAAAATAAATGGAGCAAAGATACCTACAGACTCATATATCAGGTATTAAACGAAGAGCCCATACTTCATATCCAACATTACCTGCCACAGGAAAGACTTGAATGTCTGGTAACAGAAATGAAGTCTTTTATGAAAAAAGTACGAATGGATGCGCCGGAATTGTCACAGGAAGATATGGGGCAGGCAGCTAGAAATTATGTCGTTTATCTGATGTTTAAAGAAATCCATCATGACACTGCAGATTTTTCAGAAGCATGTTACGGTTATAGTATGCTTTACCCCTTTACCGATAATTACATAGACAATATCTCCTGTTCTAAGGAGGAAAAATGCCGCTATAACTCTTTTATAAGAGATTATCTAAAAGGCAATGCTCCTGTTCCGGCCTCAGCCTATGATGAAAAAACAATGTATTTTCTTTCATTAGCCGGTAAGTCCAAAAGTGTGGAAAGCTCCTGCCCAGCTTCAGAACTCCTGCTTATGATGTTAGAAGCACAGGAGGAGAGTCTTCAACAGCAAAGTATGGATACTATTTTAGATTATGAACGAAGACTTGGTATTTCTTTGTTTAAAGGCGGACTCTCCGTCCTTATTGATCGTTTTTATGTCAAAAAGGAACTCACCAAGGAGGATATGATTTTCTACCTGGGTTTTGGATTCTTTCTGCAGCTTGCTGATGATCTGCAGGATATAAAAGAAGATTCAAATAATGGGCATCAGACACTTTTTACCCTTAATCTCTCTGCAAAAGCGGAAGAAACGCTTGTGAATAAACTGTTCTTCTTTATTACGGCTTTATGTTCTGCTTTCCCGGCTGGTAACAAAGTATTTCTGGATTTTGTCCTGACGAATTGCTATCAGCTTATACTAATGGGAGTGCAAAAAAGCCGGGAATATTTTAGCGAAGCTTATATTACCCAATTGGCAGAATACTATCCGGTTTCCTTTACATACTTCGCTTCACCGGATAATCTCTTTTCAGGTATAAAAGGTGATGAAAAAAGATTAGATAAAATAATAGAAACCCTGCTGTTATAAGGCCAAAGCCCTGTGTGAAAAATTACTGAAAATAACCCTTGACTCTTACGCCGCGTAACCTTCTACAATAGTGTTATCAAGTTTTTTCAACTATTGATTTTGGAATATCCAATCAAAGATTGGATATTCAGGAAAGAGGTTAGGTTGAAAAAACAAAGAGATGTTTTTTCAACTACAGATTAACGAATATCCAATCAAAGATTGGATATTCAGGAAAGAGGTTATTATGAAAACATATCTAATTACTGGAGGAGCAGGTTTTATTGGCTCCAACTATATCCACTACCTGATGGAAAAATATAAGGGAGATATCCGTATCATCAATCTGGATGCCCTCACCTACTGCGGGCGCAGGGAAAATGTCAGCTGTTATGAAGACAGCGGTGCTTATGAATTCATAAAGGGTGATATCTGCGAGGAGGTTCTGTTAGAAAGGATATTCAGAGAGAATACCATCGACTATGTAGTGCATTTTGCAGCACATTCCCATGTGGACAGAAGCATTGGCTCCCCCAGGGAATTCGCCCTGGTAAATGTCTGCGGTACGCTAAACCTTTTGGATGCCGCAAGAAAAGCCTGGGAAGATGATTATAAGCAGAAACGCTTTCTCTATATTTCTACAGATGAAGTGTACGGCGAACTTCCAGCCACCGGTAAGTTTACGGAAACCACACCTCTCTCCCCCAGAAATCCCTATTCAGCCAGCAAAGCAGGCGGCGACCATATGGCTAGAGCTTATTATGAGACTTATGGTCTTCCCGTACTGGTTACAAGATGCTCCAACAACTACGGGCCTTATCAATACAAGGAAAAATTCATCCCTAATTGTATCTTAAACTGTCAGCTGACGAAGCCTGTTCCCATCTATGGAGACGGACTTAATGTACGAAATTGGCTTTATGTTACGGATCATCTCAGTGCTATAGACACTGTGCTCCAAGGAGGAAAACCCGGTGAGGTCTATAATATCGGAGCTGCCGAGGACTATACGAATCTGGAGGTGGTTAAGCGTATTATGGATATTCTCAGCCAGGATTACCACCTTGTAGTACCTCCCCTTATCTTTGTAGAAGACCGAAAAGGTCATGACAGAAGATACTCTATGGATTCCTCCAAGCTTCAAAGGGAACTTGGCTGGAAACAGAAAGTTTCCTTCGAGGAAGGAATCAGAAAAACTCTTCATTGGTATATGAAGAATAAAAGCTTCATGCTTATGTAATAGAAAGGAACTCAGATCATGGAACCAAACCTTTATACAACCGGAGAATTCTCAAAAAGAGCTAACATATCCGTTAGAACAATACGGTATTATGATGAGAAAGGCCTATTAAAGCCTTCCTTAATGGCAGAGTCCGGTTATCGCTATTATACCGACAGGGATTTTGCCAGCCTCCAGAGAATCCTGGTATTAAGAAAACTGGGGTTTGGCCTGGAAGAAATCCGAGAAATCACCCTGAATTCCACAGATGTTTCCTATCTAAAAGAATCCTTGCAGCTGCAGCAAAAGCTTGTACAGGAAAAAATCGCAGAACTAAAGCATATTGGGCAAATCCTTAATGAAACCTCTGCTGTCTTATCGGAGAAGCAGGAGCCTGACTGGGATCATATGGTGGATCTGATACACCTTTTAAATATGGAGGATACCCTTTTAAATCAGTATAAATCCTCTAAGAATCTTAAGGTCCGCATCGATTTGCACAAAAAATACTCTCAGAACCCCACAGGCTGGTACCCCTGGATATCAAACACTATCCCTATTCGTGACCATAAGAAGGTTCTGGAAGTCGGCTGCGGCAGCGGTGAACTCTGGTATCAGATGAGGCACTCTCTTCCTAATGGCATTTCTGTCCTGTTAACAGACATCTCCTCCGGAATGGTAAGAAATGCAGCTTCAAGATTAAAGAACTCAGCGGCTGACTTTTCTTTCAGAAATATCACCTTCACCTCCAGTCAGATGGATATGCAGGATATACCCTATGAAGAGAATTCCTTTGATCTGGTTATAGCGAATCATGTACTGTTCTACGCCAAGGATAGAAAAAAAGCTCTTGATGAACTTAAACGTGTATTACAACCGGGAGGCTGCCTTTGCCTTAGTACCTATGGAAGAAAGCATATGAAAGAAATAGAAGAGGCTGCGAAGGAATACGATGAGCAAATTGCTCTTTCCGAAGTTAAACTTTATGATATCTTCGGCTTGGATGAAGGGGAAGAAGAATTAAAAGCTTTCTTCCCCACCGTTAAAAAATATATTTATCATGACAATCTTCTGGTAACAGATGTGAGGCCTCTGGCTGATTATATCTATTCCTGCCATGGCAATCAAAACAGTATCTTAAAGGATAGGCAAATTGATTTTGAGAAATTTCTTACAAAAAAAATCGGTAAGAATGGGCTTACTATCACAAAGGATGCCGGAATCTTCTGCTGCTTTAAATAATTTCTGTTATTGGGAGATATGCAAAATCTGATAGAGTTCCTTTTCAACTGCCGGACACTTTTCGTAAAAATAAAACATACTAAATTTCCATTTGTCAGGGTTATAGACACATAACCTAGACGTAAAACTGTTATCAAACGCTTTTCTGCTTTTTATTTCTTCCTGAAAACCTGTAAGACTGGAATCTGGAAGGATATCGCCGGTTTCTTCCACCATATATTTTGAAGCAGAGAAATTATTGCTTAATTCCATAAATAAGGGAATCCCAATATTGACCTGCTGCCAGCCAAAGGAATGAATAATATTATCATAAAAACCTTCAAAAAGGAATTTATTCATTCCTTCGCTGGTCTTCCATACATATAGGGGAGCATACATATTCTCCATACTCTGGGGACCTTTTTCTTTTATCAAATAGCATTTGAACAACAACTTTTCAAAGCCATCCGTTTTATGCCCATTATTACGGACTCTTTGTTTTATAAGCTCCATATCATAAACTTCCGGTAATGTAATTTTGTATTGCATACCAATCATAATTTTCCTCACTTTTCTTCGTTATTAATAGCATATTTTCATTGTTTTGGTTTACGGATTAATTATAAGCCAATTATGAAACATTGTATAATTTCTGATAATTATATATAATATCGTTACGGATAATATTAGAGAGTGGATAAATCACTTCCCAAATAATATGAAGCAACCATTGATTATCACGAAAGGGGTTATTATGGAACTGAATGATATCCGAATATTTATTGAACTTTTTCAAAGTAAATCTGTGTCAAGGACAGCCCAAAACCTAAATTATACGCAATCCAATGTATCAGCCCGATTAATGAAGCTGGAAAAGGAATTTCATTCCGTGTTCTTTGTACGCACCAAAACAGGTCTTCAGCCCCTGCCTTCTGCCGAACGATTTATGAAATATGCGATACAAATTGATAATCAAATAAAAGACCTGCAAGAGGAATTCAATATCGATAATTATGAAATAGATATTGCCTCCACACAATTGTTATCCAGATTGTATTTTCCATTTTTATACCAGAATACTAACGTATTCCGCCTTCATACTTCCTCCGTTAAAGAATTGATTACCGGCTTTGATAATCAGCTATTCGATATCATTATTACTCACACCAAAATCAATGCTGCAAAAGAATTCCTCCAACTTAGTAGGACTGAGGAATTAGTTTGGGTGCAGTTTGAAAATAGAATAAACAGCCCAGAAAAACCCAGCCTGATTATTAACAGAGACAAGGATTGCCCGCTAAGAAAAGCATCCCTGCAAACAATAGAGTCCTATGCACCGGATATGAATGTCATCGAAGTAGATACCCTGGATCTGATGCTCTCTTTACTTCATTCAATTAACAGTATCGCACTTTTACCGAAAATAATGACAGACAAAGAAAATGGATTGACAGAATTCAGGGATTTCCCCCCGGAACCTCTGACAACCCATATATATTGCAGTAATAATAAGAATTTTCTTCTTATTCGAGATATACTTCACACTTTTTGCTGAGAAATATTATTTTATAAGCTCATCCATTCTTCCATATGAATATCCAGCTTCACAGACAACTCTTCCTGCCTTTGGTATAAGTTGTTCAGTTCCTCTAGGGGAATATCACATGAATCCATACGTTCTCTTATGACGGCTATTTCCTTTTCCATCTCCCCGATGAGTACCTCCAGCTTTTCTTTTCTAATCGAATTTCCTTTGGATTTATTATCTCCTGCTTTCAAATTATCCTTTATATTATCTTTTTTAATTGAATTCTGTTTATTACTGGGTGTATCATCCCGGTGTCTGTCTCCATTATTACTATTCTTACCATTGTTTTCTTTCATAGGCCCTTTCAGCTGCTGTTTTCCCTTAGAATCCTTTTTCAAATCTTCTGCGGCTGATTTCGCCAGTTCGTTCACGAGTTCTTTTTCCTTGGCTTCCTTATAATCCTCATAATTTCCAGCAAAACTACTCAATTTCCCATTCTCCAGGGAGAGTATTCTATCAGCGGTTTTATTAATGAAATATCGGTCATGGGAAATATAAAACACTGTCCCCTTAAAGGCTTCCAGAGTATTTTCGATATTCTCAATAGAAACGGTATCCAGATGATTGGTAGGCTCATCTAAGATCAGCAGATTTGCCTCATGAAATATCAGCTTGGCAAGCATTAAGCGTACACGCTCTCCTCCTGAAAGGTATTTCACCCTTTTATACGCACTGCCGCCAAAGAAAAGGAATCTTGCCAGATATTCTCTGGCCGCCCCTTCCAGAATAGAGATATTCTCTCTGAAGCACTCCACCACCGTCAGTTCCTCATTACGAAAGGTAAGCTGCTGAGGAAGATAAGCCACCTTAACACTGCTACCTAGTTCCACTATTCCTGCATCCGGTAATTCTTCCCCCAGAAGCATCCGCAAAAAGGTGGTCTTACCGCTGCCGTTTTGCCCGATAAGCGCAGCTCTCTCACCGTAATAAAGTTGAATCTCAGCGTCGTCAAAGAGTACTTTTTCACCATATGATTTTTTAAGGCCTTCCGCTTTTATAACGATTTTCCCTGACCTGTCAGCTTCTGAAAAGTTTACCAGCATACCTTTTTTCCTGTTGTTTGGCTTCTCAATCCGCTCCATTTTATCAATCTTATTCTGGATACTGGCAGCTCTTTTATAGAATTTCTCATTTCCGCTTTTACCCGCCCATTCTTTCAACTGCTTGATTGAACTCTCCATAGCACCGATTTTCTTTTGCTGTTCTTTATAATTTTCCTGCCATATCAACAAGTTCTCTTCTTTTTTCTTTACATATTCCGTATAATTTCCGATATAAGTTTCACTTTCCTTATCTTCAATCTCAATGATCTTGGTTACTGTATGGTCCAGGAAATATCTGTCATGGGATACTATAATAACGGTTCCTTTATAATTTCTTACATATTCCTCTAACCATTCTACCGATTCCATATCCAAATGATTGGTAGGTTCGTCAAGAAGCAGGATATCCGGGCTATCCATTAAAAGCTTTCCAAGAGAGACTGTTGTTTTCTCACCGCCGCTTAGTATATTAAAGTCCTTATTCAGGAACTCATTACCAAAGTGAAGTCCTTTGCAGATTCTGTTCAACTTTTCATTGACTTCATATCCACCCTTACTCTCGTACAACCTGAGACAGTTATCATATTTCTTTAGAATTCGCTCAAGTTCTGCCCCTTCCTCCTGCTGCATCTTAATCTCCAAATCCCTAAGCTCAGCTTCCAGTTTATACACTTCTTCAAAAGCCAGGTTGAGTACATCAATTACTTTTACTCCTGCTTCATATTCCGGTATCTGATTTAGATAGGCACAACTGGTATCCTTTGGCATCACTACCCATCCCTCATCGAAGCCCGGCGGCACCGGTGCATAAGGGTAGCCGGCACAATGATTTAGTTTTAAGATACCTGCTATTAACTTAAGAATCGTTGTCTTTCCGCTGCCATTTTCTCCTACAATACCTGCCCGCTCTCCTTCATTTACCATAAAGGTGATATTATTTAACACCAGGGTTGTATTCATATATTTTTTTACGCCGTTTACAAATATGTCTTTCACTTTTTTTACCATTCCTTCCGGTTTTACTGTAATCGGAATCTTTCGTTCATTTTCAGGCATAAAATGGGCATAAAAAAACTATAGAAAGAATACTCCTTCTACAGTGCTGTACTACTTTTTTTAATTATCCCTTCCTATCGCAGGTCTGCTTGGGATATCAGCAAAGTATGTCCATAAAAGCGCTTTCTTCATAACGAATCCACAAAAGATTCCCTATTTAATTTATTCTAAACTGCATTTTATGAGGTGTCATACCTTACCGCTCCTTCCGCTTTCATCTATAACTGTATCATACCAGAATCTATAATTTATGAAAACCTCAAGAATTTTTTTAATAATTCTTGACACAAAACTGGAAATTAAGTATGGCTTCTTTTATTATTAAAGGCTGTTGCAAAATAGCCATAATAAACTCTAAAACAGGACTGGGTGTATAATAATACATTTCGCGTCGACTGGCCGAGCTCTTCTTGTGAAGCGGAGCGTTTTGAACGAGCGAGGGAAAAGCAGCTAATGTATTATTATACACCCAATCCTTTCAAATGAGTAAATTAGCTATTTTGCAACAGCCTCTTATGCTCTTTTATTGAACTTCAATATTTTCAATTTTAAAACCATCCCAGTAAAGAGTAATTTTATCTCCTTTGTTTACTGCATGATCTCTGTTATAAAATAAAACAATCCCGCTATTGGTATGCTTTCGTATATTGGTTTTTACTGCACCGAATTTGGA
Organism: Anaerocolumna chitinilytica; assembly: GCF_014218355.1. Lineage (NCBI taxonomy): Bacteria > Bacillati > Bacillota > Clostridia > Lachnospirales > Lachnospiraceae > Anaerocolumna > Anaerocolumna chitinilytica. The sequence goes on along the minus strand of NZ_AP023368.1, from coordinate 2,145,480 downwards.
GATATGCAATAAACCTAACTTTTTATTCTCTCGGGTCAGTAAATAAGGAGAAGTTTTTGGATTGATTTTATCCGGACGCGATAGCCAATAACGTATATCAATAAAGCTTTCATCACCGCTAAAAGTTGCCTGAAGCACAATCATTTTAGGCCGTACAAAGCGATAGGTCATTCTAAAGTATAGTTTTTGAAGATATTTTTTCATATACATTCCCTCAGTTGCCGATACTGCACTTTTATTACTGTTCACTTTCCATATAACCAGAAGGGGCATCAGCCTGTATCATGGTTAATTGTCCGCCGGGATAATTACTAAATGCCGGAGTTTCCAAGGTGTTTGTATTGGTAACCTTATAATCATCATGATTGTGCATCGGATAGAACTGTGGAAAGAACTTAGTCTGAGCACAGAGATTTACATAATTTACAGTATTGGTATTGTTACACGAAACTGGCTGCGTAGGAATATCAGCAATTAAAGCAGGATCAATTGCTTGAATTTCAGACATTTGTTCACATAAGGAGGGAATCATATCCTGACCCTCAAAAATATAACGGCCATAAACTGGTTCCTTATTGTCAGCCATCAGCAGTAAATCATGGGTTTCACCAGAGCCGATTGTTTCTGTGAATCCCATGTTCATCATCTCATGATTCATCATGCCATGATTCATATTCATGGAATTATAACAGCAGTACATATATTTTGATATCTCATCTAATTTTTGGGAGATGCTTAAAAACGGACTTGGATGCGCATCTTTCCCTATCACATTAAAATGCCAGCCATGAATATGCCAAGGTACCACCGCATACCCCATATTGATCATTCGCAGCAAAAACTTTTGATCTGTCTTTACATGGACATAGGACTCATAATTAATCTGTGTAAGGTTGGGGTTACTACCTTCCGGAGGAGTTTGCGGATGTGGCAGCAGGGTATCCGGAAATGCACGGCCATTCACCAGCCAGAAATCAGGTTTAAAATCCGAAGCATTAAATGAAATACCGGTTTCTACTGTAGTTTGCACAGTTTGATGCCATTTTAAATCTATGTCAGATAATAGCATGACATACTCTTTATCATAATACGTCTGGATGTCGTTGTATGCAAACTGCCGGTGGCTGGCATAGCGGGGTATCTGTTCTTGTATCTCTCCTTTATATCTCCAATAACCGCATGCATCCATCTTAATAGAAGCCTCTTCAAGGCTAATTTCTGATGGATAAATCACAAGTGCGCCATACATCCCCATCTGCACATGTTCACTCGCTTCAACATGACAGTGATACATATACGTCCCCGGATGCTCCGGCATAAAATAGTAGGTTGCGGTCGGAGGAGTTTCATTAGGTCCCATCCACATAGGAACAGAAAATGAAGTTTCCGGGAAACCATCTATCTGAGTAGCAACATGAGCTCCGTGTAAATGGATAGTATGAGGATCTTCTAAATGTGATACGGGCATTCCCAGATTAATCAGTGTAACATATAATCTATCGCCTTGATCTGCCCACATAATGGGGGAAGGGATAGATGCAGTAGTCTGCATTGCCCATAGACTGCTCCAGTTATTCGGGTCTTTCCAGTTTAAGGATTGATTTTCATATGTGACTTTATCATCTTCAATAACCTTATAAAGCCCGCCGACGAATCCAAAAACATAAAGCTTTTGCAAAGTATCCGGAAGAGGGCATAACTCCTTTGTAGTCGGTAAATCGATAAAACCATCGGTAGCCAATAAGACATAATGCCGTATTGCCATATTCATCACCATTCTTTGATTTAATATGAGTAGTGTATACTAACTCATATTAATATTTTATGGTGTCGATTTTTAAATGTTACAGGTATAATATGTAATATATAGACGTTTAACCGATTATTATTACGAAGTGTTACCGAAACTAAATATATAACAGAAATAAATATTTCCTGGATAGAAACATAAAAAAAGCAGAAAGAATATTCCTTCTGCATTATCGTTATAAAAACCGAATCATAATAAAATTTTACAAACACCCCTTCTTTCCTTACCGGAAATTAATCACTATACTTGCTTGTAAGCTCCTCCAGTATATCCAGACAATGCTTTTGTACTCCCTGAGCATTTGCTTCGTCTTCAAAAGCCCTTACTCTTTCATCTACCGAGATAAGAATGTCTTCCGTCAGAGTCTTTTCAGCATAGGGATAGATTACTTCGTTTTCTTTTCCGATGTGTCTTTTTAATAATTTGGCATAACCGGAAGCTCCTTCAATTATTCCAAGCTTGTGGAGAGTTATTGGTGATTCCTTATAAAGTTTTATAGATTCCTCCAGGTCTGCTATATGAAGACGACCAAGGTCATGTTCTACCAGCATACCGTGCTGAATTAAATTGGTTCCGATTTTACCGAGATGGTTTGTCATTTCTGCAAATAATACCTGCTCTTCTTTTCCATGGTGATGCTTGTCAGCATAGTTTCTGGCAAAGTATATCATTTTCTCGAAATCCTCTGTATTTACCTCACCACCTTCAATGATACGGCAGCAGGCATTTTCCACTGCACCAAGAAGTTTTAATATATTATCATGTTCCATTACCATTAATTCTACGCTGTACATTGCATTACCTCCTGATTTATTCTTCTGAAATTCTATAGACACTCTCTTCTTGTTCTTCGAAAGATAGTTTTGTTCCACTCAACATGCCTTCCGTAATCTTCTTGCGAAGTTCGTAATAGATATCTGCTGTTTCTCCCAGGCTTTCCCAATACCTGGCATGAACACAGGTAGTCTGCTGCCAAAGAATATAGTTATCACCTTGTTCCAACACTTCGTTCACCCGATCACAGGGCATACCGTCTATTAGACTGTCGTTGATAGCCTGAAAGGCATCACTTGCCGAAGCATCTTCTGCTATCGCATGTTTCTTACCAAAGTCAAATGCTAACTGAAGTAGGCTGTTCTTACGATTTCCATCTTCCTTTAGTAAAGTGGTCACGGCAAAACTTAATCTTCCTTCAGTAACAGAGATTCTGCTCTGAAGCCATCCATGTATGTTACTTCCATCTATTATTTCTTCCAAAGGTCTGTTATCAATTACTCCACAGGCATTTGAAAGCTTATCTTCTAATTCAGTGTCCCAATTATTATCATTGGAAGCTTTTATAATATCTTTTATAAATTCTTCCTGCAACGTTATTTTATTATATACCCAGTAATGGATTGGTCCTAAAAATGCGCTCATATGTTTCTCCTTATGAATGGACTTTCCTGGCTGCTGCAAACTTTGGATGAGGGGGAGTTGCAGCAGCCCTTTGGCACCAACTGCCTGGCAATTGGCACGTTCGGAAATTCCATGTTGCTAAAAGTGGATAACTCTATCGAAATAAAGGAAGAGAGCTGGTACTGTTTTTGCTACATGTACCGATAAAATTACACTTTATGCATTATTTTGCTAACTGATTGTTTAATCTGGCAACTACTTCATTTACATCAATACCGTGTACTGCGCAGGCATCCTCTAAGGATTCCATCTGTGAGGAAGGGCAGCCTAAGCAGTGCATACCGATCTCTAATAAAGCAGGCGCAAGGTTTGAATCAATGCGAAGAATGTCTCCGATTAACATATCTTTGGTGATAACACCTTCTTCTGAAGCAGCAGCTGCTTCCTCTTCACCAAAGAACAGTTCCATATCATCTTCTACTGTACCGATTCCGGCAATACCAAAGTTTTCAACTAAAACCTTAGCTACATTAGGAGAAAGGAAAGCAGGAAGTGTGGGTCCTAAGTGGATGTTCTTTACACCCAGGTATAATAATGCTAATAATACGATTACTGCCTTCTGCTCATACCAGGCAATGTTGTAGATAATAGGAAGATCATTGATGTCTTCTAATCCGAATACTTCCTTTAATTTTAAAGCAATAACTGCAAGGGAATAGGAATCGTTACACTGTCCGGCATCCAATACTCTCGGTATTCCACCGATATCACCAAGCTCAAGCTTGTTGTATTTATATTTTGCGCAACCTGCTGTTAAAATAACCGCATCCTTCGGAAGTGCTTTTGCAAAATCTGTATAGTAATTTCTGGATTTTACTCTGCCGTCACATCCTGCCATTACTACGAATTTCTTAATTGCTCCGGATTTTACAGCACCAACTACTGCATCTGCAAGAGCAAGTACCTGATTATGAGCAAAACCTCCGATGATTTCACCGGTTTCAATCTCAGTAGGAGCTGCGCACTTTTTAGCAAGTTCGATAATTTCTGAGAAATCCTTCTCTTCACCGATTTCACCGGGAATGTGCTTGCAGCCTGGGAAACCCGATGCTCCTGTTGTAAAAAGTCTGTCTTTGTAGCTGTCCTTTGGAGGTACGATACAGTTAGTAGTCATTAAGATTGGTCCGTTAAAGCTATCGAACTCTTCCTTCTGCTTCCACCATGCATTGCCATAGTTGCCTACAAAGTGAGAGTACTTCTTAAAGGCAGGGTAATAGTGTGCAGGAAGCATTTCGGAATGGGTATAAACATCAACTCCGGTACCTTCTGTCTGCTTTAAGAGCATTTCCATATCACGTAAATCATGTCCTGAGATAAGAATTCCGGGACGGTTTCCAACACCGATATTTACTTTTGTAATTTCAGGATTACCATATGCTGTTGTATTCGCTGTATCTAAGAGTGCCATACCATTTACACCGTATTTACCGGTTTCCAGAGTAAGGGCGATTAATTCTTCTGCTCCAAGAGTATCATCTAATGTCTTGGCAAGAGCCTTCTGCATGAAAGCATCTACTTCTTCGTCATCATTCAGAAGTGCATTTGCATGCTTGCTGTAAGCGGAAAGACCTTTTAATCCGTATGTGATAAGCTCTCTTAAGGATCTGATGTCTTCATTTTCAGTAGAAAGAACGCCTACTTTTGCTGCCTTCGCTGCGAATTCTTCTGTTCCAGCTTCCCATAGGGCTGCTTCACTAAGATTCTCTTTATTGCTTAACTGTCCTAACAGTTCCTTTTTAACATCTATTGTTGTAACAACTTTGGAAACAATCGCTTCCTCGTCGAAATTTGCATTTGTTATAGTAGTAAACAGATTCAAAGATACCAGGTGATTGATTTCAGAACTTACTTTCTTACCTTCTTCACGAAGTCTAGTAGTCACTTCGGAAAGCCCCTTGGTAACGTAAACTAACAAATCCTGCATTGCTGCTACTTCAGGACTCTTACCACAGACACCTGCCTGTGTACATCCGCTGCAGCCTGCTGTTTCCTGACATTGATAACAAAACATCTTATTCTCCATCTAAATATCCTCCTGTAAAGATTAATTATCAGCGCTTGCTCTATTGTGTGGTGCGCCTTGATGTGTATAGCTTAACAGAATAGCATAAAAAAGTCCGTAACATATGTTACGGATTGTTTTTTTATTTGTATATTTTTAAAAATCTTTTTTTACTCGTTATCTTCAATAATTCCAATACCATAACTATTCTTACCATTGTTCTTTACCTGGTATAGGATACTGTCTGCTATATCAAAGAGATTTTCCAGCCTATCCGAAGCTTTTGGAGTACGGCAGCAGATTCCTAAGGATACGGTTAGATAGCCATTAATCGGAGCCGCTTTATTGGAAATTTTACTCTTTGCAATGTGTTCCATAATTTTCTTTGCGACTTTTTCAGTCACTTCATAGGTGGCATTGGGTATTATCAGCACAAACTCGTCCCCGCCATACCGATAGATATCACCATAACCGTCCAGGCAGTTATCCAGAATATTTCCAACCTGCTTTAGAGCGGTATCTCCTCGTAAATGTCCATAGGTATCATTCAATTCTTTGAAATGGTCTACATCTAGGATACCTACTGCAAGCATTGTTCCGGTTTCATGAGCAAGTCTGACCTTTTTCGCTCCGTGCTTTTGCATGGCATAACGATTTTTAAGTCCGGTTACATCATCCTTTTCCAGTCTGAGTTTGGCAGCCTTTACGTTATCTTCAGCCTGCTGCAGCTCCAGCTTAGCATTTAGAGCCATTATCTTGTCCTGGTTGATAAACTTCTTTAATGCCATATAAAGCTGGGTATGGCGGATACACATTCTTTTATGCTCTTCTGACATGCCTCTGCTTGAGTAATAATCCAGCCAGAATTCAACTGCCTGAAGCATTACGGTAGGAGATTTCACCTCCCTGGATATCTGGTCAAATTCTTCTATGCATTGTCTCCATAAATCATATTCTCTCAATGCTTTCAGTATATCTATAAAATTAATGATATCCTGCATATAGTCATTTAAAGGGGACAGCTTTAATCTGGCATATTCCATCATTTCCTGTAAATTTTCTCTTGCATATTCCTCTTTTCCTCTTGCAAGATAGACTTTTGAAAGCCCGCACAGAATCGTAAAGCTGTAGGTATTATCGGCGGTATCTTCCGAGATTTTCATGGCTAACAGCAGATTCTCTTCCGCCGCCTCCAGCTTCCCAAGTCGTGAATAAACAACGCCGAGATTTAATCGTACAACAATCAGCCATCTTTCATATAGTCCTGAAAGTTCATTACAGTTCTCCTCTAAATCTTTCAGACTGCTTATAAATAATTCAAGTGCTTTACTGTTCTCTCCCAGTTCCATATATCTTGTACCGATATTGGAATAGAAAAGATGATTCAACCCCTTAATCTGGTGCTTTTGGCAATACTCTAAGCCTGTAAGATAACAATCTACGGCCATCGTCTCATTATCCATGGCACCATATATGACTCCTTGAAGGTTCTGGCATCTGGCGCATTTGAAATATTCTCCTAATTCCTCATAGCCCTTGATAGCTTCCATACAGTATTTAATCGCTTCGTCCAAATGGTGGGACTCCAGCTCTTCCAGACTCTTATAAAACATTCTATCAACGTCTTCCCTTGTACCCTTCATACCAACCTCCATACTGCCAATGCACCGAAAATTTGCCCCCAAAGCTTTTTCTTTATCCATTTACACTATTAAACAATTATAAGTATTCTCTAAAAAAGTTACAATACTTTTTTATTATTCTGTAATTAATTGCTTGGTTAAACAATATTCAAATTGATTTTTTCTCTTTATTAATACCAATCTGCAAACCAAGTATATGAAACATAACAAAAAGCTTAAACCTTATAGAAATATCTATAAAGTCCAAGCTCCTTCGCTTATATATATTTTTTATTGATACAGGAAAGCACGGCTTTTCCCAAGCACCGACCTTTTATTTGCAAGCTGTTCAACATAAATCTGTTTACCGTCCAATTGTCTGTAAGGTATCTTAAGAAGAGAATCACTGACGAATTCCGTTTTGCAGCGCTTTCCGTCTGCAACGACCATACTGCATTCTGTAAATCCATTTCCGCTGATAAGAAGGCTATCTCCTTCTTTGGTAATATCCTTGATTTCCGGGGGGATAACTCCCATGGTCATATCTTTTTTCTTATCCGGATTCTTTTTATCAAACACATATTTTTTCCCATACAGCATATCATACTGCAGCAGTTTTAGTTCTTTCTCATAATCTGTATCCGAAAAGCATCTTTGATGGAATTTCGTAAGCAGACCATCCTCCATTCCAAGTCTATTAAGAACATAAGCGCTTAATTGGTAGGCCGGTAAGTCATATCTTGTTTTCTCCATCTGAAAATTACTCCATATTGCATATTCGGTAGAATGCCTGTCAAGAGAAATATCCTTTTGCTCCAATGAGAGGGGCGGGAGGTGATCCCCGTAGAAAACCACAACCGTTGGTTCTTTAAACTCTGACAGTTTCTCTGTTAAAGCACCGATAAACTGGTCCGTCTCCTTGAGCTGATTGACATAGTACTCAATGCTGTTTGTATAATCTGACAGTGATTTATACAGGTTATCCGGATAAGCAAGGTTTTTAGAGTCAGGGATTACTTTGATTCTTGAATTTACATCCTTGTCACTTGGATAAATTCCATGAGACTGCACTGTAATAGTATAGATAAAATCCCTGTTGGTATCTGAAGTCAAAGCTTTCAGAATCTCACCGGTCAGTACACTATCCTTTGCCCAGCCGATTTTATTATATTCCAACGAATTCATATATTCGGCAGAATCAAAATTATCAAAACCAAGTCTTGGAAACACATCATTTCTATTATAAAAGGTTGCAGCGTTATTGTGTACCACCATACTGTGATACCCGATCTTATCCAAATTATAAGGAACACTGTCGCAAGTTTTTGAACGAAGCACGGTTCTATAGGGGTATTCTCCCGTACCAAAGTATTTCATGCTCATACCGGTAATTACTTCAAATTCCGTATTAACAGTTCCGGCTCCGTATACAGGAACCTTTAAAAATCCAGACGGGTAATCTTCTTTCAGTTTACTGAAGTTCGGGACAGGATTTTCAGAAAAAGTATAATTCTTCAGATAACTTACATCAAAAAATGATTCCAGCTGAACCATTATGATATTTGGGTTTTGAACCTTAGCAGGCGCTCCGGTATATAATTTATCTTTTCCTTCTTCTATCTGCTTTAAAACTTCCGCCATTCTTTTTGAGGAATAATCCTTCGGTTTTTCAATTCCTCTCTCAAAGATACTGTTGGAAAAGCAATACGCAAAGCCGTATTCCAAATAAGCATCCCGCAGATTGTCAAATCCTTTCTGCAGAATATTATCCCTGGTGGCAGTAAAGAACAGAATACCAAATAGCAGTATTGAGGTTAAAAGCACTGTAAAAGGAGCAATCATTATTCTTTTTGATTTTTTAATTTTTTTCCAAAGAACTCCAATAAGAACAAGTACTCCAACTAGTACAAGTGCGATAAAAACAAGTCCAATGGTGTTCATATAATTTGGCAGGGAGATTATTGCTTCTTTTACCTGATAGAAGTCCATCGCTGAAATAGGCGTCAACCGAAAGCATTGGACCACTCTGTTAACGATACCTAATATTATCCATACAACGGCTATTAATAAAAAGAAGAACTTTCTTCTTACTGTGAATAACGATATGGATAAGGTTATCAGGATAACAGAGAAATTGAGAAAGAATAATAAAGGCTCCTGCCCTAAAAATAAAAATGCCTGATAGAGCGATACACGGCTCAAACTTTCTATGATAAATGTAAGCAAGAAAGCCGTTACTATAGTGCCAAATATCGGATATATAATTGTTTGATTCATCTTTTTTTTATTTTGTTCTACGTTCATCCTGCTGCCTGTTCCTGTCTTTTTCTTTCTGCAGTTATCAAGCCGTATGAAACACACCAGCTAATCAAAACTGACTAGCAAATTATACTTCTAATCATAATTTTGTCAAGCCTTTCCTTAAGAAAAAATGGTATTTTTCACTATATCCAACCATTAGCTCTCCAATAGGCAGTTTCAATCTCGTTCCATTCCATGTTCCGATGCATTAATGTCATAATCTTGAACATTATTCTGGATTTTAGACTTTGATGAACTTTTCCATAACGGCTGTTGATTCTGTGTGCCAGCCTCTGAACTTTCCTGTTCAGCTTCAGAATTCGCTTTTCGGGAATTTCTTCCCATCTGATTGCATTTACTGTAAATGAGAGGCTATAGGTTCTGCCTATAGACCACCAAAACAGCTGCTTGCATAGCTCTTTTGCCGTTTTTCCGGCTCCCATCCCTGCCGTTGTGGATATACCGACACCAATTTTCTTTCTCATATCAAAGGGGCGGTGGCTCATCCAACGGTAACCCAGATGATCGCAGAAATTCTTTAATTGACCGGTCATGCCCATACAGTAATTAGGAGATGCTAATATAATAACATCCGCTTTCTCCAAGGCTTCTACAATAGGCTTCATACTCAATCTATGAGGGCAGAGATTCTCATCCTTTAAGATGCATTGTGTACACCCAGTACATTGCCCGATACCTCCCACATAAAATTCCTTAATATTTTCTTTCTCACAGCTTAGTTGTTCCAGCAGCAGCTGTGTAAGTCTGTAGGTATTGCCTCTATGGTTCTGTCCATGTACCACACAAATCTTCAAACTTCATACACCTCCATGAATTTCAACGTAATCTTTTCTATTAAAAGTAACGCTTCCTGCATCTTAATCGTACCATTATCATATTCCTGCAAGATAAGAAAGACAGGTGCATAGAATTGATAAGCCATCACTTTTGCGCTGCCTGGATTATCTTCCTTATTGCTATCATTCTTCACTTGGAGTGTAGCTAGTAATTTCTCAAAAACTAAGCTATTAAAGAGTATAGGCTCCGTAATAAAGTTCTGAACATACAAGTTTCCGATCTGCTCATTTCCCGGTGAACTAATCATAAAAAGTTTTCTGCATCTCGAGATGAATTCATCCACGGCAAAGGTCTGAAAAGTCATCTTCATCATAGCTAACAGCATTTCTTTTGACATTTGAGCATAATCTGTTGGAGTCTTTGGTGATATCTGAAAGATTTCCTCTGTTTTTTCTCTGTAATGACTTACAATAGTCTTAAAAATATCTTCCTTACCGCTATAGTGCTTATAAATTGAACTTTCCTTTATACCTACAGCTCCGGCAATATCCCTGATAGACACCCCCGAATATCCGTGTATACTAAAGAGCTTAAGCGCTTCTGCTTCGATTCTTTCCTTAGTAGTCATGATTCCTCCAAAACTTACATTATCTGCATTCAGTATAGCTAACAATCGTTAGCCAGTCAAGTAAAAAAATAAGATACTTTCATTCTTGCTTTCTTATTCTTTTATGCTACAATGGGTTTTAATGAAAACAGAAGAATTTACTTCAGATAAACAAAGGAGAATATCATGAGGGGATTAGGCACACTGGTTAATTTTCTAGCAGTTATTGCAGGAAGCGGTTTAGGACTTTTCTTTAAGAGCGGATTAAAGCAAAGGTTTCATGAAATCCTGATTCAAGCCTGTGGCCTTGCAACTTTATTTATCGGGCTTGGCGGTGCTATGACAGGTCTTATGAAATTGTCGGAGAAAGGTACCTTTGAGACCACCAATACCATGCTGCTGGTATTTTCATTGGTAATAGGCGGTCTCATAGGTGAGTTATTGCAACTTGAAACACATATGGAAAATCTGGGTGGGAAGCTTAAGAGTCTTTTAAAAGCGAACAATGACTCCCAGTTCGTAGACGGCTTTGTCACCGCTACTCTTGTAATCTGTGTTGGTGCAATGGCCATTGTAGGTTCCATCAGAGATGGGCTTACCGGAGATTACACTATGCTATTTGCAAAAGCAATCCTGGATTTTATCATTGTAATGGTATTCGCTTCTTCCATGGGTATCGGTGTAATGCTCTCTGCCATTCCTTTATTAATCTACCAGGGAACAATAACAATGAGTGCCGTACTTATCTCACAATATATGGATGATACCTTAATTTCATATCTTTCCTGCATTGGTTCCGTACTTATCTTTGGCGTAGGGGTTAATCTTATCTTTGGAAAGAAGCTCCGTGTTGGGAATCTTCTTCCCGCTATATTAATTCCAGTTGTTTATTTTATTTTTTTCTAAATTAACAGCCTATTTCATGTTCTCCGTTCCGGTTATGGGATTGCTATCCATGATTTTCTCAACTTCTTCGTAACCGGTGGGGAAAGCAAAGTTATATCGGGGCGGCAGAGCAAATACGTATTTGGAATTTTCTGCCAGTTTGCTGGGAGGCACAGGAGCGGCACTTACGGCAACTTTCTCTGCTTCTATCGCTTTCCACTGTTCTTTTGTAAATATCATAATAGGAATATCCTGATAGGGATTTTTCTTCGTCCAGTTAGGATTACGTAATAACAGTTTTGTTCCTGATTCAATTACTTTTCCCGCGTCTTTCCCTGAAAGATTTGTCCCTTGCCAGGTATCTTCCACTATGGTATAACCTTTCCAATCAGCGGGTAATTTTACATCAAAGCCGAAATCTGTGTTGCTGTATACAATTGAATCATTCTCTGAAGCAGATGTATTGTCCTTATCAGGTGCTGCGGTGGCCTCCGGATCCTTACCTGATGTATTAGCTGAAGGCTTATCACTGCCTGCTGGTGTATTACTATTATCATTCTGTGAATTACCGTTGTTTACATTATCTGTATTATTATTTTGTGTATTACCATTGTTTACACTATCTGTATTATCATTCTGTGAATTCTCACTGTTTTGTGAATCCGTGTTATTACTGCTCTGATTGTCAGTATCACTGCCTGTTGCGCCACTATTTGAGGTATCATCTTTACCGGAGTTGGTTCCCTGATTATTTACAGTACTAGCTGTACTTTTTTGAGTATTCCTGCCTCCCATGGTATAAGCCCCCAGCCAAAATGCTGCAGCGCAAAAAACCAAGGTTATAATGATTGACAAAGTTTTTGACTTCTTTGATTTTTGATTTGCCATAATAATTGTACTTATCCTTTCTTTCATGCTCTTCTTATCCTCATACAAGGTTGAGGATAAGACAGAAGAAAATCTTGGGGTATTCTCTGAAACTGCATCCAATAATACATTTCCATATACCATCTTTTCTTCTCTGCTTAAGTCTCTTGCAACCGCTTCATCACAGGATATCTCGCATTGCAGATTTATCTGTTTGTTCATAACAGTGACCAGTGGATTGAACCAGTGAATGCATTGAATTAGTCCGCTAAACCACTTGTACCATAGATCATGCCTTTTATAATGCATCAACTCATGCCGCAGCACATAATAGAGTCTGGCATCATCCCATCCCAGTGTTAAATCTGTCAGATAAACAGAAGGCTTGATAAGCCCTATCAGCATAGGTGATGCAATCCGGCTATTAACTTTCAACTGAGGCACCCTGGTAATTCTGACCTCCCTGGCGGCTCTCTCTAATAGCAACTTTATTCTCTTATCTGCCACAGGTTCTGATGAGTTCTTCATTAGACGCAGAAAGCTGAAATATCTAATCTGCCTTATTAGAAAGAGAAGAACCATAACAGACAGCCACAAATAGATTCCTATCCTCCACAGGTCGATAGATATTTTCTCTTCTTTCTGACTGGTTACAACAGAATCCTCACCCGCCGGTTTATCCGGTTGACTCTGTGAGTTATTTTCCTGGACAGATGGGTTGGTATTCTGGGGGCTTACCATCGTTTGCGTATAATTATGTATCGGCTTCTGGTGGAATAGATTATTTACCATACTAAATTCCGGCGAAAATGGCAATATAAGACGGATCAGCACAATAATCCAGAGGTAATACTGCCAGGCTTTGGAAAACCGATTCTTTACTATCGGTCTTATCAAAAGTATTAAAAGAATTAGCAGAGAGCCGGATAGCGACATGGATAAGACTTCTTTAAACAAATTATTCATTGTCCTCTCCTTCCAATTTTAAAAGGCTCCGAAGCTCCTCGATATCTGACTCTGTTAGATTATAATTTTCTACCAGTGAACTTACTAAACGTGTGGCACTGCCTCCGTATAAGCGCTGTACAAAGCTCTTGGTCTGTTCATCACAATACTCTTTCTCCGAGATTGCGGGCAGATAGCAAAGAACCTGTATCTTCTGTGTTATAACCGCCCCTTTTTCAGTCAGCCGCTTTAGCAGTGTACGGACAGTTGAACGGTCCCATCCCAGTTCTGTAAAAAGTTCTTGGCAGATATATCCTGTAGGAACTGGTCCGCAGGCTTTCCATAATATTTTCATTACCTCGAATTCTGCCTGGGAAATGCGGCTAATATTTGGATTCATCCTCTGTTCCTTTCTTGGGTTTTACTGTAAGCGAGTTACTTTCATTGCTATGTTTGATACTTTATCAGCAATTTAATACTTTGATTTCTTTGATTGCTTTGATTGCTTTGATTGCTCTGATTGCTCTGATTGCTCTGATTGCTCTGATTGCTCTGATTGCTCTGATTGCTCTGATTGCTCTGATTGCTCTTGGTTACATCTGTCACCGTGTATTCATGTTACAACTGTCACCACCTTTTGTCAAGTAAATTTTATGACCTTTCTGCTCCCAAAAAAACCAGAACCTCATGGCCTATCGATAAAGCTGACAGTAGGCACATGGGCTCTGTTAATGTTTTAAAACTATCTACAATTTTATACCTGTTTCAGTAATGCAAATTATCGCTTACCCGTTAAGTAGTACACCGCCAATTGAGTTCGGTGTGAGATTCCCTCTTTATCCAAAATATTGCTAATATAATTCTTTACAGTACCTTCCGACAAAAAGAGTTTTTCACCGATTTCTTTATTGGATAAACCTTCGGCTACAGCCCGAATGATATCCATTTCCCGTTCTGTATATAATTCGGTTGGAAAATTTTTCGCTCCGCTTAGTATACCTGCATCATCCTCCGTCAGTTTTGCCAGTATACTTTCCTCCATGACTCCGGCACCATTATGTATAGATTTTATCATCTGCTTTAACTGGTCCGGTGTATGATTTTTAATAAGATAGCCCTTAGCACCTTTTCTAATTGCCTGTTTTACCAGATCATAGTCATCAAAGGTAGTCAGAATAAGTACTTTAGCCAGCTTCTCCTCCACTATTATCCCGGTGGCCTCAATGCCATCCATCACCGGCATTTGGATATCCATTAACACAATATCAGCGGAATTGCTCCTGGCTGCCTCCACCGCTTCTCTTCCGTTAGCCGCACAACCTGTTACTTCGAATTCTTCGTCTACGCCTAGAATAATTCTCATTCCATCCCGGACGAAGTCACTGTCATCTGCTATTATAACCCGAATTTTATCTGCCATTATACCTCCCTTTAGCTGCCTTCTAAAGGCAGAAGCATATTAATCACAAAGCCGTCTTCGCCGGAAAAGCTGATAAAGCCGTTCACTTCTCTGACACGCCTTCTCATTCCCTCCAGACCCATACCTGTTTTGACATCTAAACAGCCTTTACCATTATCTGAGATTGTACAGCGTACTATGCGGTTCATTACTAATATTTCTATATTGATTCTGGTACAGTAGGAATATTTTAAAGCATTGGAGACTGCTTCAAAACAGTTATCCAGGATAATCTCCCAGTACCTCTCTCCTATTTCTTCCCCAGCTCCGGTTAAAGAAAATTCCGCCTCTATACCATATTTTCTTTTGCAATCTTCACAAAGACTATTTAACTGAATAAAAGCAAGCTGTTTCTTATCCGGCCTCTCCTGGCGCAGCAGATATCTGATTTCTTCCATACTGGACCTCAAGTTATCAATCACTGCCTGCAGCATGACTTTACTCTCTTCACTGTTCTTCTCAAACAATACCTTAACAGCTTCCAGCTGGTAGACGGAACCATTGATACTGTGTCCCAACTTGTCATGAAGGGCCTGAGACAGTCTGGTCCTTTCCTCCAATATCTTATTGTCATAATACAGGCGATTTCTGTCAAGCTCCTTATGATACCTAATTTCACTTCTGCTCAAATTTCTTTTTAGTTCCTCTTCCTTCCCTTCACTTAATTCACTTTTTATCTGCTCCTCTTTCACTATGTTATAATGCTGATAATAAAGTATCACTGTAAAGGATGCAATCGCGAAATAAGCTACCTTCTCGTTCGTCAGAAGAAGGCCTAAGTAGACTGACATATAGGAAAATGCCTTTCTTCTGAAAATAACGAAGATATCCAGAATCACCATTGGCAATAAATAAATATAATCCCTGTCGAACCCGCCAATAAGAACAGCCGCAAAAACCAACTCCGCCGCAAGAGGAAGAACAGAATTTAATACTGCCAAAGGAGCCTTGGCATCTGAAATCTCCAAGGCTTCTCTTTCCCGTTTTTCTTCTTTTAATTCCAGCCAGACGACTGCCATAAACAACAACGCTGTCAAACATAAGGTCTGATAAGTAATTCCCGCCGCCTCATTCCTGGTATACAAAGCTGCATAAACGGTGACAGTAATAATCATACCAAGTTTAATCCATACAAAATATCGTAATTCCTTTTGTCTTTCCATTCTATTCATTCCTGCTTCGTCTTAATCCCACAGCCCCCGTACTCAATATAATCAGCAGGTATGCCATTGTGATAGATAAAATCATAATGTATACTGAAGAATTTCCTGCCATAATACCTTCTGCCGCCACAACCGTCCACTTTTGAGGCATTAGGTTGGAGATACTCTTTAGTACCTTTCCGGCATCCTCTAGAGGAAAATACAGACCTGCTAACATGGAACTTACACTCCAGACCATAAAGGCCAGATAACTGGCACTCATAACATTGTTCAAGAGTATTCCGGTCACCAGACTCAAATTACAGAATATTAATCCCAGAAGACTAATTAAGAATAAGTAATTCCAAATGCTGATTCCCAAATCTGTTTTTACAAACACTGCTATTCCTATCCCCATTATAACAGTTTGGAAAAAGCCTGTCATTAAGGTTACAATAATTTTGGCCAAAATATAAGTAAGCTCTCCGGTGCCGGTAAGTTGAAGCCTTGTATATACCAGATTATTTTTTTCCTCCACGGCAGTCTGTGCAATAAATATACCTGCATAAAGAAAAGCGATTGTCACAATAGAAATCGAAATCTTGACAGAATACAATGCTATTTCCTGATCTCTGGTGATTGCCTTGGAATTACTGGTATCAAGCAAAGTTACCTGCTTTTTTGGAAGAGACCTTTGATAAGCTTTTAATTGCTTTAATAATTCTTCCTTCCCTTTCCCTTCATTTGCCTTCAGAAAAATAACAGAAACCTGCTCTAAGGTTTTACCAAAGAGTTCTTCCCTTTTATCCAGCCCGGTTTGATAGAAGGATAAACCTTCATCTATTTTTCCGGACATAATCTTCTCCTCAAAATCCTTATCTACAGATAAAAAACATACAACTGCATCCTTATCCAGATGATATTTCATATTACTTTGCAACTCTGTATCGGACATATTAGTGGCATTCAAACGGTAAATCTGATAAAGTCCTGACTCTGTAAGCTGGTTTAAGAACAACTCCGACAATTCCGTCATGGATTTATCATAGACCAGTACCGGCATTAGGTTATAATCCCTCTCATAGGCTGCTTTTTCTTTCATACTTTTAAGTTCAATTATTTGCTGCTGCTTTTCCTTCGATGTCGCAATATTTGTCATACGGACATTTAACAGTACAACGGAGAAGATTGGAACAATAAGGAGAAAGAAAAGAAACCCTTTGTTACGAAGTAATAACTTAATATTCATTGCTAAAAGAGTATATAGTGCATTCATTGATTCTTTTTCCCCCTTCCGTCAGCTAATAACAAACCAAAGATAAATGATACAATACTAATCACTGCTAAGTATATAAGGCACCTTAACAGGTAAGCACTGCTTCCTGCCGTCGAATACTCTACTAATGTTCTGTTAATATAATAGAGCGGAGACAAGTCCTTGATGTGCCCCGGAGTTGTGGAAAACATATAGGTCTCAAAGCTTCCGCCAAGAAATCCTGCAATCCACACCAGTGTAAAAATCACTCCCACCGTTACCGCCATATTTTGAAGGAGGTTATATATAAAAATACTAAACAAGGATGAGGCTATAATACTTAAAGCCATAACCAGCAACGTAACCGGAAGACTCCCCCACTTTATGTCAAACAGTATTGTTGAAACCAGAGCACTTATAAGGGTAAGGAGCATCGTAAATACTATGCAAGGAAGCGCTTTCCCGATAAACAATGAAATATTTGATAAAGGAGAGGCTTTTAGCCTTGGTGTGATCTTGTTCTTCTTTTCACTGCTAAATACAGGAGACATAATAATTACACTGCACCAGCTAAAATACACTATTTCTATTATGCCATAATAATCTTTGGAATCCGGTCTGGGAGCTGCCGGAAAATCAAACACTCTTATCTGTACTTCCCTGGTAATTCCATTGTTATTTTCTGTCTGACCCAAGGAATGGATTGCCTGATAGAGGAAATATTCCAACACGCCCGCTTCTGTCTCCTCTCCCTTTTGTTTATAGATGTGATAGGAACCTTGTTTAAATTCTACAAATACAGCCGCATCCTTTTGTCTGAAAATCTTCTCAACCATCGTAGTAACAGATGTATCTTCAGGATTGAACTCCCTTAATTCAATCCCATTGTTCTTCGCAGCCTCTTTGATAGCCAGAACACTCTCTCCCCAATTGCTTCCAGGTTCGGTGCAGTAGCCTGCCACAAAATCTCTGACCGGAGCATACCCCTTCATCATTTCTTTAAAGGCACTGGATAAGGCCGCAATTACTACAATAGGTCCAACAATCATAAGTACAATAACCCATTTATTCCGAAGCATCAGCTTAAAATTATTTTTTATCAAAGCCCAAGGCATCTCTTATACCCCCTCTGTATAATCCCGTAATTTCTTACCGGTTAATGTCAGGAATACTTCTTCCAAAGTAAGCTCATTATTTGCATCTGCCGTCACGAGCTGCCTAAGCTCCTCTTTGGTACCTGTAGCAATGATTTTTCCACTATCCATTATAGCGATTTTTTTACATACTGCTTCCACCTCTTCCATATAGTGGCTGGTATAGATAACAGTGGTTCCGGCTCTGTTTGCCTCTTTGATTTTTTCCAGAATAAAATTTCTGGACTGGGGATCAATCCCTACCGTTGGTTCATCAAATATCAGCAATTCCGGCTTATGCCCCAAAGCACATGCAATGTTAAGTCTTCTCTTCATGCCTCCTGAAAAGTTCTTTGCAAAAACATTTCTTTTATCAGACAGACCCACAAATTCTAAAGCATCCTCTACCGCATTTTTTAGTTGTGCTCCTTTTATGCCATAAAGAGAGGTGAAGAGTTCAACATTCTCCCAAGCCTTTAGATTCTCATGAATAGCCAGTTCCTGTGGAATATAACCTATCTTCGACAGTGCTTTTTTTCCCTCTGTTTTCAGATCTCTTTCAAAAAGGTGAATACTGCCTGCATTTGGCTTCACCAGCCCGCAGATCATGTTCATAGTCGTAGACTTACCCGCTCCGTTAGGGCCAAGGAGCCCAAATATCTCCCCTCTTCGCAGTTCCAAAGTAAGATAATCTACCACTGCTCTGTTATTATATTTCTTCGTAATTCCATCAGTCCTTAAAACGATATCGCTCATTCTGCATCCTCCCGTCTTCCACTCTCTGCAGATATCTTAGCATGTAAATGATGGCTATGGTAGTGAGAAAAGAAAGAAAGGGATATGACGAAAGTCATATCCCTGAATGGTAAGCCTTAATTTTCGATTATGAAGTCACTGAAAACACTGCTGGCAAGGAGTCATTTCTGATGCCATTTACTATTCTGACTGCAAAATCCTTTCCAAGAATCTTAAAATATTCCTCCATATCGCCCTTATCACAGAATACATTCTGAAACATATCAGAGAGTAAACTATTTATCTTATTTTCAGCAGCAGTCTCATTATCCTCTATAAAATATTGCTTTATACCGGACAAATCACTCTCGGTTAGCAGAAGTCTTCCCACCGGCTTATGAACTATGATACAACCAACCACCGTTAAGAGTACCTCATAAGCTATATTTCCATAGTACAGTTTCCTGTAATCAGGTATAACCCTATCTAATAGTTCCTCTACCTGTGCCTCCTTGAAGGCTTGTAGAAAATCATTTTCGATTTTGATATGCTGAACATACCTATAGATAGCATCTATACCGCAGGAATCATACACACTCCATATCACAGGGTAATCAAGGGTCAGAATATGATCCTGAGGCTTAAATTTAGGGTCATATTGTACAAAAAAAGCCGGTATACCATCTAAAAAAGTCTCTTTTAAATTCTGGCAGCCATAATCAGAAAAATCCTCCAAAGCAGCATGATATAACTCCTTCGTCTTATGAACCTTCGCAATTACCGCTTCATAGCCCAACTGATAAGCCATAGCTGCAGTAGTTTTTTCCTTCGTCCTTAACAGAAGTTCCTCTCCTTGTTCCTCATATTCCCTGATGCAGTAAATAATGGCTTCCATCAGCATTCTGGCTGTTTCATAAGTGACCGAGCTGCTGTCCCCGGAAGTGTATTTAAAGGTGAGCCTTTCTACAAGAGGCAGCAATTCTTCCATTTCGTATTCCATCGTATCCTCTTTCTTTCATATTAAACCATTTTTAGGTGTTCTCTAATCCCAAAAGATTTCCTTTAAAACCTGCATATACAAATCCTTATCCCAGCGTGTAACATCATCAAACTGGCTGTATTCTCCATGGCCCCCAGTTTCCATATAGTCTCTGTAACCGGCTCTGATTGCTTCAGCAAATTTCTCCAAACAGGTACCTGACAGATACTCCAGATCTCCCATACAGACATCTTCAAACTGTTCTTTCATAAAGGTAATCAGTTCGTCATCTGTCAGATTATCCTCTGCTTCATTTTTAAACTGATAGAAGATTTCCTGAAGATCTGTTAATGTTTGAAGGTAATTCTCCTGATTGATATACTGTGAGTCACAAAACTGGTAAATGAGCTTATTTAAGATACCGTCTCCGAATTCAACTCTTTTCGTACTTTTGAGACTTTCATTGCGGTTAATAACCAACTCCCTTGCTTCTTCATAAGAGAGCGTGAGACCGAACTTCTCTGTCCGTGCATTCACTGCCATTAATGCATGAACTTCTTCTTCCTGTTTCTTTTGTTGCATTAATTCAAAAAGATTGTCCTCCATAATAACTATCTCCTTCAAAGTAAGTACCTCATTATAGGTCAGTTTACAATCTATTACAAGTCTTGAAAAAATCTTGATTTTATGGTATGATATAATTAGAAAGAGACAGATAAATAAACATCTGTCTCTTTTGTTTTATCCCATTATATTACAAGGATGAATATGCAATTTATCTTAAAAAGCACACCAGTCAGACACTTTACCCATAAAGCAGTCAATAAAAAAATCATTATCTGCTCTGGTATACTGCCTGGTGTGCTTTTAATTACTTCTCTGTAAAATCTTCAAAATCAATTTCTAAAAATTTTGTAACTTCCTTTTCCCATCTGCTTGCAACAAAAGCTTTATGAACCGGATGGTTATTATAGGCTGCATAATCTTCTGAAGTTTCAAAGATCATAGAAAATCCGAAATTATAATCATTCTTACTGCTAATCTGGCGTAATACCTGAAAGTCTTTTACTACCGGTATGGAGGTTAATAACTCTTGTCCGTCCTTTAGGAATTTTAACTCTTCCTGGGAATCTTTTTGATGTATTAAATTAAATATTACCATATGTCTGATTGGTTTTGCCATAAACACTAATTCCTTTCTGCTATTTGAGTCATTAACACTATTCTACTGTCTCTTCACACCAAAGCTTGTGATCAGAGTCTAAACATCAACTTATCTATGGATTTTTCTTTATAACATTCACTATAATTTCCTGTTCTGCAAACAGTCTTTCTACTGCTTCTTCATAATCCTTAAGCCGCTCAGACTTCTTTATTTTCTTTAGATATTTCTCATGTTCTGTGAATAGAGCAGCCAGATATATCCAAACTTCTTTCATCTTAAACAGAACATTTCTTTCTCCTGAAAGAAAATCTTGATAATCGTTATAAATCATATCATGAAACTTTCTTACCCTAATCTTATCAGAAGGTTTGTTCTCCGTTATCAGTTCAATCAATCCAGGATTAGATAACAATCCTCTTCCAAGCATTACCCTATCCACTTGGGGAAATTCCTGTATAAGTTCCTGATAGTCTTTCAGCGTAAAGATATCCCCATTATAGCAAAGAGGATTTTTGCTGGCTTCCAAGGCTTTCTTAAACACTTCCTTATTGGGTTTATTTTTATAGAAATCCTTCTGTACTCTGGGATGGATAATAAGTTCCTCCAGGGGATATTTATTATATATCTCTATCAGTTTATTAAATTCCTCCGGCTGGTCTTTCCCAATTCTTGTCTTAATGGATATCTTCATAACCGGATTTGCGAAGATTTCATCCAGGAACTCCTCCAGCTCTTTTGTAAGTGCCAGGAAACCGGAGCCTTTATGTTTTGCTACCACCGTACCGGAAGGACAGCCCAGATTTAAATTAATTTCTTCATACCCTAACTGTTTAATTCGCTCTGCGGCACGGTTAAAATCATTTGCGTTATTCGTAAGCAGCTGGGGAACCAATATCTGCCCTTTATTATTCTCCGGAAGAATGTCATTAATATCTCTGCTCTTAAAGGCAGCAGACTGATTTGTAGTAATAAAAGGGGAAAAGTATTTATCCACCTTACCAAAACAGGTATGATGTGCATTGCGGTAGATATACCCGGTAATCCCTTCTAAGGGGGCAAAATAAAATCTCATCGACGTTGTTTTCTCCTTTAGTATACATCTAGAAAAGAGTATAGCTTATTAAGAAGAAGGTTTCAAATATATTTTATTATTTCTTTCAAGGCAGATATCTCCCTAGGCAGAAATGATATCTTATGCTCCAAATCCTTTGATAATAACTCCTCATTGCAAAGAATGGCTTCCTCTGCCTTAATAAAAACCGGCTGAAATTCCAAATCCTTCTCATATTCATCGAGTTCCTGCTGAAAGTTATCAAGGCTTGCTTCGCAGCGATAAAAAACAGAGGTCATGGAAAATACTGCCCCTTCTTCATAGGAATCATCATAATTCTCTATAATCTCGCCAATCTTTTCTATGACCTTTGTTACCCTATAACCGGTTTCTTCTTTTACTTCCCGCAGAATAGCCTGGTAGTAAGTTTCCTCCGGTTTCATTCCCCCGCCGGGGAACTTATAATCTCCTCTTTTGGTTTGAATCATTAAGAGTTTACCCTCTATGAGAATTACCGCTCTTACTGTATTTCTTAACGTAAGCTTTCTATCTGCAATATCTTGAATTCCAAGAATATGCTTGAAATACATTCTGTCTAATCCCCCAGTCTTGTAACTCCTGTTACTAAAAGTTCTCTACAATAACTTCTCCGCCAATGGAAATAATCTTAGAGGTTGCATCCTTTAGATACCAGGTTTCTGTATTTCCGTCACCAGGTTTGTACATGTTTAAAAGAGAAGGATATTCCTCGAACATACTCTGATGTGCTTCGATTCTATCATCTACCACAGCGGTAGCTTCCAGGCGAATCCACTTTCCTTCCGTAAATGCACTGATTTCGATTTTAGGGTTGGCATGCATTTGCTTTGATACATTTTTTACCTTACCGGTCTGAATGTATAATTTCCCTTCAAATATATTCACAGTTCCAAAAGGTCTTACACGGGGCTTGTCCCCATCCATTGTTGCAATATAATAAGTTCCGCATTTTTTAAGAAATTCATAAGTTTTTTCCATTTATTTGTCTCCTATTTGTTTTATAGTGAAAGCATACCCTTTTTTTAATAACTTTACAAGTATTAGCACCTGAAAGATTATACATTCTCATACGGTTTTGGTTTCTAACAGGCTAGTCCTGGCATATCCTATAGGGAGTAAAGTAAAGGGGAATCGTATGAAAGTAGGAATATTAACCATGTTTAACAGCCTATCCGCCATATACTCTCCCGTAACCATTGCAGCAGACCATATTAGAATGCTGCTGGCAGAAGGTGTTGACGTCAGATTGTTAGTCAGTGAGGATTTAAAGGAGGAAGAACGCTGGGGTATATACTTAGACCCCAGAATTGAATGGGTGCAGGTATGCAACCATTATAAAGGGAAACAGCTGACTTGGAGAGATTATAACTCAACAAAAATACCTATCCACAGTACTTTTATGGAGGAAGCAAGGGCCGTCGGGGAAGATTTACTTCAGAATTTACAAGACCTCGATGTATGTATTCTTTATGATATCTTATTTCAGGGCTTGTATCTGCTTCATAATATAGCTGTCCGGTATGCAGCAGAGCGTTTGCCAGAGCTGCGTTTTATTGCATTCTCCAACTCAATTCCCGATGAAAGTCTAGTAGGAAAGCCTGTACCCTGGCCTCACTCAGCCAGGTACTCACCACTTCCCAATACAGATTATGTCTACCCTGCTCTTTGTGGGCTTAAGCCTCTATCCAGACAATGCCGGGTCCCACTGGAAAGATGCCATGTACTTAATAACTCATTGGATATCCTGGAGAATATATGTGACGAAGTAAAAATTCTTGCCGGTAAAACCGGACTTCTGGATGCAGATATCCTAATTGTATATCCCGGCAGACTTACAACCGGTAAAAAATTTGAAAAAGCAGTTATGCTTGCCGGAGCTTTAAAAAGTGTCAGCACTTATGAAGTTAAAATAATTTTCTGTGAGTACCCATCGGCAGATATTCAGGCTTTGAAATATAAAAGCCTGATTAAGGAGAAGGGAATTGCCGCCGGCTTACAGGAGGAAGATATTATTTTCACCAGTGATTATGGTTATCCGGATGGCTTGCCAAGGCATGCAGTTCTGGATTTATTCACTCTCTCCAATCTCTATCTCTGCCCCTCCTATTCTGAAGCATTCGGACTGACCGTGCTTGAAGCTGCCAGCAGGGGGAATTTTCTGGTATTAAATGAAGCTGTTCCCGCACTGGAGGAGCTTGGAAAAGACTTAGGTGCATATTTTTTAAGATGGGATGCCAAAAATTTTGGCTTTTCAACCAAAGAAAGTTATCACCCCAGCGAAGAAGCTTACTATGAAGTGAATAGCAAAAGAATCTTAATAGCAATGGAGCACAACAGTGTGATTTCCGCCAAAATGAAAGTACGGAAAAGATACAGCCCCAAGTGGATCTATGAAAATCAGTTAAAGGAACTTATCTTTAAAACCGATAGTACTACATCAATCTAAACTTATTTTATAAAATACAGCTGCCATAATTGGTTTTTAAGGAACCAATTATGGCAGCTGTATAAGTATCTATAGGGTTATTTATCTTACCGGATAAGAATACTGAAAGTCACTCACATCCCTTTTACGAATACATATGTATTACCATCGGATAAACTCTTCTCATACTGAAATCCAAGGCTGCGAAACTCTTTTATGTCTTTTATCTGTTCAATTTGATTTTGCGCCATAAAACGAACCATCTCGCCTCTTGCCATCTTAACGAGAGTTCCTTTTTCTACTATTTTCCCACCGATTCTTTCACCAAAAATACAGGTAATATATTTTATTTTATCCGTTAAATAGGCTGATATGCATTTACTGTATTCAACAGAAGCCAGATTAACAACACAACTGCTTTCAGAAAAAAGCTGATTACTTAGCTTACTGTTCCAGAATTCATACAATGAGTTGAAGTCTTGGCCTCTTAATCTCGCCTGCATTTCCAAACGATATGGTATTACTCCGTCAAAAGGCTTTAATAAACCATAGAATCCGGATAATATTCGAAGATGCCTTCTGATATACTCATACTCTTTTGTCTCAAAAACCCCGGGAGCCATGTATTGATACTGGATGCCTTCATAGCTTAGAATAGCCGGGGTCAGATTATGATACAAATCTGCTCTGCTTATCCTTTCATAATTACAGCCTGCTATTTTATCATTGCAGTTCCACAGAGATTTAGCTTCCTCATAACTTAGTTGTCTTAAATGTGATAAAAGAAGTGCGGCTTCCTCTAGAAATATCGGTAAACCACGATATTCAAGGGTATCTGTGTCAACCTTCATTTTCTTTGCAGGTGATATAATAATTCTCATATTTTCATTTCTTACTTTCTCTCATAATCTTCTCTTAACATACCATATATCTTGGAATCAATATATTCACCGTTATAACAGAAATCTTCACGTTTAATACCTTCTAACACAAAACCTGCTTTTTGATAAACTCTCTCAGCTCTCGGATTAAAACTAAAGACCTCCAGCCCAATCTTGTGAAATTTTAGAACTTCCATTCCGTATTTGATAAAGATTGTAATTGCTTCCGTTCCAAACCCCTTGTTACAGCCACTCTGTCTCATAAGAACCCGGAAATTAACGTTTCCGGTTGTTTCGTCGTATTCATTAAAGACTACTTCTCCGATAATTTCATCTTTTTCCTTATCAATGACTGCCAGGTCCAGACGGTCTGTTTTATCATTACGGCTTTGATACCATTCCTTGATTTTTTCTGCTTCCTCTTCGCTTGTGGCCATTGCCGCTTCCTCATCCTCTATAACAGAACCTGTCAAGCGTCTTAATTCAGGTTCCTCCAAAATCACCAGCATCTCTTTCCAGTCCTCTCCCTGAAAAGGCCTAAGAATGACCTTCTCCCCCTCGAGTATCGGTTTATTACTAAAATCAATTTTCTGATCCATAAAACATTCCTCACTGTTCTTTTCAATTAAGCCTTAGTACTATTTTAATACTCTCATCCACTACACTTATTAATCAGCAGTTTCTGTGGTGTTATCAAGCTTTATAGCTTCTAGAATATCAGCTATGGCTTTGAAAGACAAGTATTATTTAAGATTATTCGTTAGGTACCTTAAAATATCTCTTGACAATCTTATAACTTCGTGTAAAATAGTATTTCGTAAGGTGCCTTATAAAATTTAGGAGGTTATTAAATGGATTCCAATATACCAGAGAAATTATTTGAACAATTTCATAACTGCGTCAATCTCTTTGACCGGAGCCGCTCCTTGCTTATGCCAACTGCTTTAATGAAGGACATAGGCAGAGGACAGGGACATGTAATGGGGATACTCTTAGAACAAGACGGATTAACACCAAAGGAATTATCTAACACATTGAATATCCGTGCGGCTTCCCTGGGTGAATTAGTCGATAAATTAGAGAATAATGGCTATATCACACGTCAGGCTCATGAAAGTGATCGCAGAACATTTCGTGTTTTCTTAACGGATAAGGGAAGAGAGATTGCCATAGAACTGACAGATATTCGTAAAAATGCCCTTGGTTCGCTTTTTCAGGGTCTGTCAGAGGAAGAACAGCAAACTCTGGAAAAACTGTTGGATAAGTTGATTGCCTCCCTGCACCAGCCTGACAGGAAGCTGGAAGATTAGAGCTTTTCTTACGAAGTCATCTTGTACAGGATAACACTGGTAAGGATTTAGGCTCTTGAACTACACGTTACACATAGAGATAGGAGAATACTATGTCACATACAAAAAATCATAACTCCAACACAGCAGACCCGTCACGTCTTACCCCCAGGCTCCGTGCGATTCTGGCTGTTGTATTAATTGCAGATATGCTCGATTTGATGGATTCTACCATCACCAATATTGCTGCTCCTTCCATCGTTACCAGTATCGGCGGCGGAGAGTCCCTCATCAAGTGGCTTGGTGCCGCTTATGCCCTTGCTATCGGTGTTTTACTGGTTGTTGGCGGACGCCTCGGTGACAGATATGGAAAGCGCAAATTGTTTTTAATAGGTATTGCCGGCTTTACAGCAGCATCTGCCTTCTGCGGATTGTCCGTAAGCCCTGCCATGATAATTATAGGCCGTTTGGTACAGGGAAGCTTCGGAGCTTTATTGATTCCTCAGGGTATCAGTATCCTGATGGCCACCTTTTCACCTGCACAGTTTCCCAGTGCAGTCAGTGCTTTTGGTCCGGTAATGAGTATTTCCTCCGTACTAGGCCCCATACTGGCTGGTCTAATTATCCAAGCCAACATAGCTGGTCTTGGCTGGCGTCCCATGTTCCTAATGAATATTTTACTGGGTCTCATTGGATTTATAACCGGTATATGGCTTCTGCCAAAAGATAAGGGGAATCCCAATGAAAAGCTTGATATGATTGGCTCCCTGCTACTAGGTATCGCTATGTTTGGTATGATATACGGACTTATAGAAGGCTCCGCAGAGGGCTGGCAATCCATACAGATTATAATCCTGATAGCCGGTGTTATATTTTTGGCCCTTTTTGCACTTCATCTTCGACATGCAGAAAATCCGCTTATCAAGCCTTCTCTCTTTGGTAACAAAGGTTTTACATCGGGGTTACTTTTAGGGCTTGCCTTTTTTGCCGCGGTTAATGGTTTATCCTACCTTATCTCCTTATTCTTTCAGCTTGGGTTAAAATTATCCCCCTATCAGACAGCACTTTATATGACACCAATGGCCGTGGGCATTGTTATTTCTTCTCTTATTTGCCGCCCCTTGTTAAATAAACTGGGTCGCAAGCTGGTTGTAATCGGACTTATGCTGACACTTGCAGGAGCTGTAGGATTGGCTTTTAGCATCTTATATCTGATAGATGGAAATAGCGCATTGATAACCATACCATTCATTCTAATTGTCGGTGCCGGTATGGGTGCCTGCTTTAGCAGTATCTATGAAGTTGCTCTTGGAGATATTTCTCACGAAGAAGCCGGAAGCGCCAGCGGTTCCCTAAGTGCCGTACAGCAGCTTGCCGCCGCTATCGGTTCTGCACTGGTTACAACCCTCTTCTTCCGACTACAGTTAAAGGCAGGCGATACCAAAGCTATGGTAATCAGTGTTTTCGTTGTCGCTTCTATTGTGTGCCTATGCCTCCTGCTGGTATGGCTTCTGCCAAAGAATGCTCCGGCAGAGGAATTTCAGTAAAAGAAAAGTTGAAAAATAAAAGGCTATTTCATAAAACAGCTCTCCGAATTCAGAATAACAATGAATTAGAGAAATGCTTGTGAAATAGCCTTTTTAAACTATTATTTCCTTCTAAAATCTTTATCAGGGATATTCTCTTTCCTGAATCATTACCAAGAGTATTCTCTTTCCTCCTTATCCCTGATAACAATCCTTTTCTCATCGGAATGCTGCCAGGATTCCTCTTCCAGGCTTCTGTCCTGTAGTATATAACTTACAGCATAAGATGCTTCTGTCAAATCTTTAAAGTCCATCACTCCATATACCCGAAAGGTATAACCTGAGGGGCTCAGCCTGTTAAACAGAGTTTTAACTGCCATATTACAGGCAGCGGAAATAATTCTCTCCCAGTGGTCACTGGTTCTTGTATTATTAATACTGGACTCTATGGAGGTAATAAAACAAAGCCTCTTTTTCCTTCCCCTGTCTAAACGTGGCAGGTATTTCGAAGTCTTTCTTAATAGCTCCAGCGCTGTATTTTCATATGCCTTTAAAAGAGCATCATAATCAAACTCATCACAGGAAGGCGGATTGATACAATACACCAGAATATCCACATCCTCATCTTTTTCTGCCTCATTCACATCGGCTTTCAAAAACTCTTTTACAAGTACTTCCCTGAAAGAATCTGCTTCTCCTTCTATTGCTACCTTGTATCCCATAACAGCCTCTTTTCTCTTATTCCTTATTTTTTATAAAGCCCATCCTAAACCTTTTATACCAAGTGTGACTTTGAAAGTTAGAATGGCCAAACGGTGAATTCATTATCATACATCCGAAGCACATCTTCCTGCATTAAGTTTTCTGTAAAGAACTTACTGGCAGAAGCAGCAGATTCCTCCGGTTCGAATTTCCCTTCCGTGCTTTTAGTCCCGGTCATATAGGATTTTACCCAACCGGGATGGAATAAGCGGAAGGAATAACCCTTTGGATATAACTCTTCAAACAATAAGCGTACTGCCATATTTAAGGCTGTCTTTGACATTGGGTATACAAAACCATCTGTACGGTGGCACACGCTGATGCTTCCGGCTTCTGAAGAAACAAAACACAATCTCTTTCCTTCTCCCCTCTCCAATAAGGGTAAAAAGGCATGAACCATACGTAAAGGACCAAGAGAATTGGTATTGAACATAGCCAAACCCTTGTTTAAATCTCCCAGTTCATAAATATCCCCGGCGCCGCCGGCAATTCCAGCATTATTTATAAGCATATCCAGCGAATCCGCCTTTTCTTTTACCATACAAACAGCAGCTTGTACGGAGGAATCTTTGGAAACATCCAGAGGCAATAGACAAAGACTTTCTTCATATTCCTTCTTTAGCTCTCCAAGCTCTCCCCATTCACTCATATACTGACCTGCAAAAACAAGATAATCTTTTATTAAAAATTCTCTAACCAGTGCCAGTCCCAATCCTCTATCAGCGCCAGTAATTACTACAGTTTTTTTCATAACAGCTCCCATCTGTGTGCCGGAACACACCTACAAATCAACTTCCGCCACTATTCTATCACCACTTTATTGTGAAATCAATAAAGGATACGCGATAAAACCCAATAGTACACACATGGGAATCCAAGTATAATTTCGCGCATCGACAATACCTCCAACTTCGGATATACTGTAAGAATAATTCTTCCAAAACATGAAATTTGCTTTAAAGGAGTAACCATATGATTGATGTATTATTGTTGTGTGATGACCTTTGGCATCCTGCCGAAGTTGTGGAACTGGGTATCGAACCACTTAAGAAGCATTATAACATTACCTTAGTGAAGTCTGCCAAGGATATCCTTACCCCGGAAATGATTTCAAAATACCCTGTAATTATCTGTTGTAAAGGTAATGTCGTGAACTCCGCCAACACAGCTCCCTGGTTTGAAGAAGGTGTTACCGAGGTCTGCCCGAAGGAATTGAAAGAATATGTTGCTAATGGAGGCGGTTTTCTTTCCCTTCATTCCGGTAATACCTCCAGGCAAGGAGATGCCTATACAGAGTTTGTAGGCAATTATTTTGTAGGACATCCTCCCCGCTGCAGTGTGGAAGTAAAACCTGTTAAGGAACACCCTATCAATGAAAATGTCAAGGATTTTACAATAAGAGACGAGCATTATAATATTGCTGTAACCGCTCCTGATGCAGAGGTCTTTTTAAAGACTTATTCTGAGACCGGCGGGGAACAGATTGGCGGTTATAGCCGCACCATTGGGGAAGGCCGTTTATGTGTGCTTACTCCCGGACATACCTTAAGTGCCTGGCAGCAGGAAGACTTTTTACAACTGCTGTGTAATAGTATTAATTGGTGTGCCGGAATAATCTAGATATCTTTATTTAATATAGGCAATAGAGACAAAAGCAGTTTGAATTCCCTTCATACAATACAGTATGCTAAGGAGACTCAACTGCTTTTTCTTTTCCGATATTTCTTTTCAGATATTCATTTTACAAATATTTCTTTTCAAATATTCCTTTTACAGATATAGAGGAAAACTTCGATCTATTGCTTCTTTCTATGAAGATGTTTACAGGATGATTTTAACTTATTAGTAATAATATGTTTATATTTTATAATTTTTAGAAGTAAACTTCAAAAAAAATATCAAAAAAATAAAATTTGTTGTAGAAATCTTCATTAGTCCGTGTTATACTACTCAAGAAAATTATGAAGGAGGTTTTTTTTTGTGGAAAAACGAAGAATTATTCAAGTTGAAGAAAAGGTAGAGCCGAAGCTACTGATACCTCTATCACTGCAGCACATGTTTGCAATGTTCGGTGCATCTGTTTTAGTTCCTATTATTTTCAATATCAATCCCGCAGTCGTACTGTTGATGAATGGTATTGGTACTCTACTATTTATTCTTATTACAAAAGGCAAAGCTCCCGCGTATCTCGGTTCTAGCTTTGCTTTTCTTGGGCCCGCTGGTATTGTTATTTCTCAATGGGGTTATCCATTTGCACTGGGAGGTTTTATTGTAGTTGGTTTTGCACTATGTGTCTTATCTCTCATTATTTACAAGTTCGGTGTCAAATGGATTGATGTAGTTCTTCCCGCCGCTGCCATGGGACCTGTCGTTGCTCTCATTGGTCTCGAATTAGCAAAAACAGCCGCAGAAACAGGCGGTGTTGTCTCCACTTCTCCTGATGTTCCGATTGAACCTAAGAATGTTCTTGTATTTCTTGTAACTCTTGCTGTTGCCGTGTTAGGTAATGTACTCTTCCGTAAATTCTTTGCTGTAATCCCCATATTAATTGCAATTGTTGCCGGATACATTACAGCACTTTTTGCAAAAGTAATAACCATCTCCGATCTTAGCAAGGCAGTTCATGTTCCTTTCTTTCATATGCCCAACTTCCAATTACCCCAATTTAAAATTGAAGCTATCATTATGATCCTGCCTGTAATTTTAGTACTTGCATCTGAACATATTGGACATCAGATTGTTACCAGTAAGATTGTTGATAGGGACTTGTTAAAGAATCCCGGTTTGCACCGTTCTCTTTTAGCTGATGGTATTTCAACAATGCTCTCCGGTTTTGTTGGCTCCGTTCCTACTACTACATATGGTGAGAATATCGGAGTTATGGCTATGACAAAGGTTTATTCCGTACAGGTTATTGCAGGAGCTGCTATAATTTCCATCCTTTCCGCATTTATCGGTCCCGTAGCAGAATTGATTCGTACAATTCCCGGCCCTGTAATCGGTGGAATCTCCTTCCTATTATATGGTACAATCGGAGCTTCCGGTATCCGTGTAATGGTAGACGGACAGGTGGATTACAGCCGCAGCCGCAACCTGGTTCTGACCTCTGTTATTTTTATAACCGGTCTGTCAGGTGTTACATTACAGTTTGGTAAAGTTACCTTAACCGGTATGGTTCTTTCCAGTATTGTTGGTATGGGATTATCTCTTCTCTTCTATGCATTTGAGAAGTTACACATGATGAACGACCAGCAGTAAGTATATGCTCCCTTTTTATAAGACTAAAAGGATAGCAGGAATATAGAAAAAGTGTTATAGAAAACAATTACGAAATGATATAAGCATACAGAATGAAAAGGACATAACCCACAGAATATATTTTCTGAGGGTTATGTCCTTTTTTTATCTGCTGCCTGCTTTCTCTTTACTTCGCATCCAAACGTATTATCTGATATCTGCCGGCAGCCAGGAGAATGTTTAGTCCTGACTCTTTCTTATCATAAGATAAGTCTGAATCCTTTAGAGCTATACCATTCACGATAATTTTATCTTCCTCCGTCTCATCTACCAGAAACTCAGCTTGTGCATTAAAAGGAATCAATATATTGTAATGAAGACCATCTTCTTCATAACTCCAACCGCTCTCATAACTTCCGGCTGCCGTCTTAAGGGATGCCTTTACCTGACTGATTCGTTTATCCGGATAGGGTTTCAGCTTGATTTTTTGAAAGCCCGGATACTCTTCTGTGGGATTTATCCCGCACATATTGCGGTACATCCACTCTACGATAGAACCGTAAGCATAGTGATTCAGGGAATTCATCCCCAGCTCACCGAATTTTCCGTCAGGAAGCAAGGAGTTCCACCTCTCCCAGATAGTGGTTGCACCAAGCTTTATTTCATATATCCAGCTTGGATATTCTTCATTGAGTAACAGCTTATACGCAATATCATTATGCCCATTCTCCGATAAAACTCTGCATAAATAAGGAGTTCCAACAAAACCTGTCTTTAGAAAATAATTATTTTCTTTCAGATTCCTGCAAAGATCTTCCAGCACCCTGCCTCTAAGCTCATTCGGTATCAGGTTCATAAACAGCGGCAGAATATAAGATGTCTGAGTATCTGCCACCAGCCTTCCTCTTGGTGATACGAATTCTTCTGTAAATGCTGCCTTTATTTCCTTTGATAGCTGCAAATACTCCTCTTCCATCGCTTTCATTCCTAGTACTCCTGCAGCTTTTCCAACCAGCTCAGAGGAATAGGCATAATATGCGGTAGCTATGATATCTCTTGGTGTTCCGCCAAAGGTGTCATACTCGCTTTTGCCATCCAAAGCTACCCAGTCTCCAAAGTGAAATCCGCTGTTCCAGAGCCTGCTGCCGTCATCCTTTCTTCGGATGCTGTCAACATAGGCTTTCATGCTGTCAAATTGTTTTCTTAAAGCACTCTTATCTCCGTAATACAAGTATAGGTTCCAGGGAATAATCGTTGCCACATCAGCCCAAGCACTGGAATTTCCTGCTGCAAAATCCTCTCCATCCTGCGTATTTATAAAACCGAAGCTTGGTACTGTATGAGGAACGACTCCATTATAATTGGCCTGTTCCTTTGCCAGATCATATAAGAACTTTCGAAAGAAAGCATCACAATCCATATTAAAACATGCAGTCCCGGAGAACATCTGGGCATCTCCTGTCCAGCCCATTCTCTCGTCACGCTGAGGACAATCTGTGGGAACATCCAGAAAGTTTCCTTTCTGCCCCCATAAGGCATTTAAGAAAAGACGGTTAATCATTGGATTGGAAGTCTCGATATTTCCTGTTCTTTCAAGATCGGAATAGATAACACATCCGGTAAAATCCTCGGGATTTATTTCTTCTCCCAATCCTTCAACCTTTACATAACGAAATCCATAGAAGGTAAAATAAGGCCTGACTTCTGAGGCTTCTCCATCGGATACATATTCAAACTCTGCTTTGGCAGTACGCAGATTCTCCCTGTAGAAGCACCCTTCCTGCATCTCTTCTCCGTATTGAAGCCAGATACGTGTACCCTTAGGTGCCTGTACTTTAAATTGAATAAAGCCTACCATGTTCTGACCCATATCAAGAACAGTTTCCCCTTTTGGAGTATGAATAACTTTAACCGGCTTACGTTTTTCTTTTATGATAACAGGAAGACTTCTTCTAGCTTCTAAAAGCCCGGTGTCCTTATCCCATACTCTGACCTTCTGCCAGTCTGCTATTGAAAGGGAAGTCTCTGACCAGCCTTTTATGTACTTGTTGGCATCCTGTGCTTCTCCATCATAGATATTGCTCTTTGTGATATGGGAGGAAGTAGAAAGAAAACTTTCATCGGAACAGATTTTTTCCATGGTACCATCGGTATATTGAATTACAAGTTCACTTATTAATAAGAAGCGATCCCCGTAATATCCCTCTTGTCTGCCGCTAAACCCAAAACGTCCCTTATACCAGCCATTTCCAAGAAGGGCAGCCAGACAGTTCTCCCCCTGGGTTAATAGCTTCGTTACATCAAAGGTCTGATACTGAATCCAGTCATTATAATCATTACAATAAGGTGCAAAATATTCATCACTGACCCTGCTGCCATTCACCTCTGCCTCATATAAACCTAAGCCGCTAATATAGAGTCTGGCAGACGCTACTTCTTTTGATATATTGAAATTCTTTCTGATAATAGGGTGCACGGATGTATCCTCGGTATCCGGAGTAATCCATTTGGCCTCCCAGGCTTCGTCAAGTTTAGCAGTTTCAAACCAGGCAATATCACTCTTAGCCTCTCCGGCATCCGTCCAAACGTGAACCTTCCAGAAATATCTGGTCCGGGGCTTTAACTCTATTGGCAAAGGAACCCCAATACCGCTTAACTCCTCCCTTTCATTGCTGTCAAAAACGATTGAGGAAAATCCTTCGTCTTCTGCCACTACAATACGGCAGGCTTTCTGCAATTTAGCTTCTTCTGTCTCAACAATCCAGCTAAGTACAGGTTCGTCTAATTCAAACCCCAGCGGGTTGATTATGCGATTGCATTTCATATCTGTTATTCTCATAAGATTGATACCCCTTTCACAACATATCAGATGCTTGTCATTTAATTCTATGAGTTAATTATACATTTTCTGTTTTCAATTTCATGGGGGTATATTATAATGAAATGGGGTGAATTTTATGAACATAATTCCAGTCTACCGGGATACCGGGGAGAAACTATTTGAGAATGGTAATTCTATCTATATAAATAATATTATTGAAGGTTCTGAACCGCACTTACATGCCCATGAGTTCATAGAGATATCCTATGTTGCCTCCGGATCAGGTGTCCACATTCTGGGTGATAAAGAATATCGAGTTAATAAAGGTGACCTATTTCTTATTAATTATCATATTCCCCATGAGTTTCGTTCTTTTCAGCCTTCTGATGCAGAACCTATCAACGTGTATAATTGTGTATTTAAGCCGGAGTTTATTGATATTAACCTTCTAGACTACAAAGATTTTAAGGATGTAATACAATATCTCTCCTTTCGCTCCATTTTCTCACTAAATCCAGACAATGTAGATGATCTGAAGTTATCAGAAGGAGAGAATCCTGCTTTAGAAAACATATACAAAAAGATGTTAAAAGAATTCACAGCAAAGGAAGACGGGTATATTGAGCTTTTACGGGTTTACCTGATAGAGCTCCTGATTCAGATATTCCGGTCCATGAAAGCTTCGATCCACAAAAAAACTGACATGATGTCTCATCATGCCAGCCTTATGGAACAGTCCATACAGTACTTAAAATCCAATTATAAAGTCAATGTTAAGTTATCTGAGCTTGCTTCCCTATCCTTTTTAAGCCCAACTTACTATTGTAAACTGTTTAAAGATTATACCGGTGTAACCATTTCCGAATATATTCAAAAACTTCGAATTGAAGAAGCCTGTAATTTATTAATGACTACTGATTTAAAAGTGATAGCTGTTGCTCAGAAAATAGGCTACAGTGATATCAAGCATTTTAACGAAGTTTTTAAAAAGCTGACTGGAACAACACCAAGTGCTTATAAGAAATCCCATTAATCTATCAGGCTTGCCTTGTTCTTTCCAGCTTTTTTGGACATATACATTGCGGCATCGGCTCGTTTTAGAACTTCTTCAAAACTGTTGTCCTTCTTATTAAAATAAGCGATTCCAAGAGATATGGTAGGGTTGATATAATCTTCACCTTGCTGTATCTTTAGGCCTGCTACTGCACTAACCACCTTCTCGCAGATATAAACCGCATTCTCTTCCGTAAGCCCTCTAAAGATACCAACGAATTCATCACCACCCCAGCGTATCAGACTATCGGAACTTCGTATTACCTGGTAGACCTTATTTACAATCTCCGTAAGCACCTTATCTCCCACATCATGTCCATAAGTATCATTAATTCCTTTAAAATTATCCACATCAAATAAAACGATTGCTGTATCTCTTCTTCTGTTTTTCTTAAATGCTTTAAATGCTCTTGTCAGTTCTATGGTACCATATCTTCTGCTGTTGGCTTTTGACAGGATATCCTTCTTCATCTCCAGTTCCATCTGTTTTCTGATACGTTTTGTATAAAGCCTCTCTAAAATTAAGAAAAGAATAAGACTGCACCCAACAACAATAACCATTAAGGATATTAAGGATATCATCTGGCTTCTGACGGTTTCCATACTTTTTTTGTTGGTGCGGTCAATATACTTCCTGATATCATCCAAGGGAATGCCCATATCAATTACCCAGTTATAATCCTTGTACAGCTTGGCATAGGTCAGTTTTTCTGAGACTTCACTGCTGTGTAATTCTTTAAAATAATAAGTAAAAAACAGCTCTCCGTATAGTTTAACCCCCTGGAGTTCTTCGGAATAGGGGTGATTTCCTTTGATATCTGTCATACTTGTTGAGAGATGCATGCCTTCTGTGCCTGGGAGATTGGGATGCACCAGCCGGATGGCATAGTTATCGCCTCCATGGTAATTAATTATTTCATTTACCCATACATAAGAGCCGTTCTCAAACCGCAGCTTTCTGATTTTATCAGCCATTTCTTCTTTCACTTTATTATCAATGTAATTCCTGCTGACTCCGATTAACCCAAACACTTCACCATGTACAATGACACGGTAATAGGATAGTAATGGTTTTACCCGTTTTAATGTCTCACTGATATCCCCGTTATGAAGACGTGCGGGATCATAGAGAACTTCTTCCGTATTATTATTCCATAAAAGCACCGTCCACTCATTTTGGCTGATGTCCTTTGAATAATCCGCACTGAACCAATGGATAAAATAATCCTTATATTCCTTATCAGACAAACTGGGCTCGTAAGAAAGGGTCTGATATCTTAGCTCAATACTCCTTTTATAATCTTCTCTTTTGTTCTCCCTGTCTGCGGCTATCTCCCGAATGATATTATTTACGGTGTCCTTCAGAAACAGCTTGCGCATATTTGTAATAGAAAGCTTGGTTTCTTCCTGATACACATCATTAATATGCTGGTACGATACCCAGAAGAAAATGCTGATTACTATACATATGGTAATTATCATTACGGTACTGGCAATCGTATGCCTTTTAATCATTTGGACATCACCCCATATTATTGAAAGACAGTCTGAGTGCCTGTTAAATCGTTAACATTTTACAGGACATCTCGTTTACAGGTTATATACACGATGAAATGCAGCGTATGTAGGAAGAATACTGCCATTATAGTATAAAACAAGCATACAAGATATTAATATACATGTCAATGGAATAACGTCCAAATCATTTATTTTTCGACTTTTTTTGACCATTTCGCTACTGCTCTATATCACAAAAATCAATAAAGTTTTTTATCGCTTCTGTCAGATATTTATTTTTATGGTACACCAGTTTAAATTGACGCTTAAAGGCTAGACCATTCATATTCACAATCTGAAAGAGACCTTCCCTGGCCTCTTTTTCAACAGCCCTTTTTGAGATTACAGAGATTCCCAGACCTTCTGCCACTGCCATTTTGATTGTATCTGCATTGCTGCAGGTCCAGCTTGCTGTCCAATTCAACCCATTTCCAGCCATAACATCTTCAAAGGTCTTTCTGGTTCCGCTTCCTACTTCCCTTAGAATGAAGTTCTCTCCTTCAAGTTCCTTAGGTTCGATAACCCCGCGCTGTGAAAAAGGATGCTGGTTGGAACATATCAGAACCAAAAGATCCTCAGCCATAGGTTTACTGATAATATCCTGTGATACAATCTCACCTTCTACAAGACCTATATCAAGCCTGTCTGTTATTATCATCTGCTCAATTTTTGTAGTATTATCCTCTGTAACTTCTATTTTTAATCCTGGTGCTTTCCGCTTAAAGTCAGCCACCAGTTTCGGCAGAACACAGGACCCGATAGTCACACTGGCACCAATCCTCACCCTCTCATGTTCGCTTAAGGTGCGTAGTTCCTTCTCTGCTGCAATGTTAAGTCCAATAATATGCCTGGCATATCCTAGCAGTTTTTCACCAGCTTGAGTAAGGTGCAATCTTTTTGACAGTCTTTCAAAAAGTCGTACATTATAGTATTCTTCCATTTCTGCTACCGCCTGACTTACGGCTGATTGCGACATAAACATACCGGAGGCTGCCGCTGTCATATTCATAGTATCACAAACAGCTACAAATATCTGAAAATGTCTTAATGTCATATGATTTCCTCCTATCACTTAAGTTATTCATTCGAATATTTATATCAATAAGTAATTACTTATTATATATATCAGATAATAATATTTTACTTATGTCATGTCAAGAGATATACTAAATCATAGTTTATGAAGGACTGTTTCATTTACACAGACTGATAGACTTAATAAAAGGGAGTGAAAGGAAGAGAATTAACAGCTTCACTCTAAGAATTATGCAACCGCATCAGAACCTGCGGTATGTAATGGGAGGAAATATGAATACAACCAGTGTTACAAAAACAACTACTAAAAAAACGGATCTATTACCGGGAATCCTATTAACGGCAATAATTGCAATTCCTGCTTGGTTCATCGGTGAAAAATTCCCCATAATCGGAAGTCCCGTATTGGGTATTCTCTTTGGTATGATACTTGCCTTTCTAAAAAGGCCTAAATACTTTGATGCAGGAATTTCATATACTTCAAAAAAACTCTTGCAGTATTCTATTATATTATTGGGTTTTAATATGAATCTCTACAGTGTGCTAAAAGTAGGGAGTCAGACTATCCTGCTTATGATATTTACTCTTTCCGCTACATTTTTAAGTGCCTTTTTTATTGGTAAATTATTAAAAGTCCAGAAAAACACCAATATTCTAATAGGTGTCGGTACCGCCATCTGCGGCGGCTCTGCCATAGCTGCTACCGCCCCTGTGATTCAGGCTGAGGATGAAGATGTTGCAAGCTCCATCTCAACCATATTTTTCTTCAATGTTATAGCAGCTTTTCTCTTTCCCTTTTTAGGCCATTTTCTTCATATGACAGACTATCACTTTGGACTCTGGGCAGGAACTGCTGTAAATGATACCTCCTCTGTTGTAGCTGCCGGATATTCCTTTAGTAATGCTGCCGGTAATCTTGCTGTTATTGTGAAGCTCACAAGAACTCTGATGATTATACCTGTAACGCTTGTTCTGGCATATTGGACATCCAGAAATAGAACGAAAGATACTAAGATTAATTATAGTATATCCAAAATATTTCCCTGGTTCATCTTAGGCTTTGTGGCTGCTTCCATATTAAGCACCTTCCTTCCAATACCGGTGTTTATGAAGGAGGTTCTTGTAAAGGCAGGAAAATATGTGATAGTTATGGCTATGTCAGCTATCGGTTTGAATACCAACCTTGTTAAACTTGTTAAAAACGGATTACAACCGATTTTGCTAGGGCTTTGCTGCTGGGCTATTCTTTCCGTGACTTCTTTGCTGGTACAGTTCTTACTGTTAAGTTAAAGATTTTTCCCCTTTGACCTTCTTTTGTAAATTATGGTAAAATACCTTAAGGAACAAATCAACTTACTATAATGTATTTGGGAGGTATCTATTATGGCTTACAAAGAGGTAAAAGTAATAAAGAATAACCCCAGTCTGGAAGGAATGGCAGTTATGATTCCTGATGTTATATTCTCAACCGCTCAGGGAGTCGATCTAAAACTGCAGTTATTTATGCCCTGGAAGGATGAAACAGCGAAGGAACCAAAGAAATATCCCTTAATTGTATTTGTACAGGGCAGTGCCTGGACCTTTCCGGATGTGTATTATCAAATCCCTCAGTTGGCACAGTTTTCCAGGGAGGGCTATGTGGTGGCCACCTTAACCCACCGCAGCAGCTTAGAGGGGCATCCCTATCCTGCCTTTCTGGAAGACGTTAAGACTGGAATCCGTTACCTTAGAAAAAATGCTGAAAGGTACCAGATAGATACTGAAAGAGTAGGTATCTGGGGAACCTCTTCCGGCGGGAATACCGCCTTACTGGTTGGTCTAACCGGAAATGAGAAACAGTATAAGACACAAGAATATCCGGATCATTCAGATTCAGTTAAGATAGTAATCGATTGTTTCGGACCAGCAGATTTATCCGAAGCTATTGAGAAGATCGAGTTAATGGAGGAAGATTCTAAGAAGTTATTTGCAGCACTTCGCGGGGAAGATACAAAAGAAAACGTAGCAAGGCTTCAGGATATGAATCCTGTCAACCATGTCAGAAAGGGTGCAGCTTATCCACCCTTCCTGATTCTTCAGGGTAATCAGGATTTTATAGTTGAGTACTCCCAAAGTGAGTTAATGTATCATAAACTGCTTGAGGCTGGTGCGGATGCTGCTCTTATCTGTGTGGATGGCGCTCCTCATGAGGGCTCCTTCTGGAGTAAGGAATTGCTGGCATTAATTAAAGATTTTATTGATGAACATCTGTAAAAAAATCCTACATAACTAAAAAGTTGGACTGTTCTAAGATAGAAACAGTCCAACTTTTTTCAATGCTTATGGTTTTTTAATTGTCTAAAAAATCCTGTACTACCCAATGGATTCCAACTCATTAATTATTAGCTGGAATCTCTATCCTTGAAGCAAAGAATCCGCCACTATATATTTTTTGTACTGCAATCTGATATTTATCAATACTTGCCCAATTACCGGCACAATTGCTGTGCAAATGATACTGAGGAAAATCAGATGAGGATATATCTAAGCGCAGCCTGGAACCCTTGTGCAATTCATACACAATATCCCACATATCGATGGAAACTTCTTCTACAGTACCCGGCTCGTAGGCATGCCCAATATCATGGCAAAGGCTTGTGATAGAGGAACGAATGTTATATGCCTCCCCACTCTCTCTTATCTCCATAACCTTTGCAGTAAAAGCTGTATCCGGACAATCAGAAGATACATAGAGAAATGCTCTTATCTTTCCGCTTATCAGCATATTCTCTAAAAGAGGTTCAGAAACAAAACTTATTACATCCGGCCTGTAACCGCATTCCGGCTGTTTTAGGCTGCCGTTATGCTCCATATTCTTTAAGAGGGCTTCCGCTCCATAGGATATCACGGGGTTCTCGGGATTATATATGTATGTATACATCGCCAAATCAGCTTGAGGCGCCTTTTCCAGTACTCCTAATGTTCCCACTGCAGTATTATTATCTTGTGATATTGAATTTTCTGTTGCACTTTCTGTTGTTTTCCATTCTATTGTTATACTTTCTATTGCTTTACTTTCTATTGTTTTACTTTCTAAATCTTTATTCTCTGGAGTTTTACTCTTTTCTGTTTTACTCTCTGCGCTTTCTTCCCGTCTCTCCTGTCCCATATACCATATACTTAATTTACTGTCCTTTTCCGGCCAACTCTTACGGCTGATCCATCTGTCTGCTCCGATAGCATAGGTACGGATTCTTCCCTTTGGTATTTCTTTTTTCTGCAGCACCAGATCAAACCA
Source organism: Anaerocolumna chitinilytica (assembly GCF_014218355.1). Classification (NCBI taxonomy): domain Bacteria; kingdom Bacillati; phylum Bacillota; class Clostridia; order Lachnospirales; family Lachnospiraceae; genus Anaerocolumna; species Anaerocolumna chitinilytica. Next base: position 2,103,364 of record NZ_AP023368.1, on the reverse strand, counting down.
TTCCAGAATCGCTGCCACCTCATTACTGCCGCTGTTCTCAGTACTGCAATCTTCAAGGCAGGGCTGAAAGGAATGATTCCATCCTCCGATATCTAACCAGGACTTCTCTTTTGTTTCCGGTCTTAGGTTATCCCAAGTACGCATAGAGCTGCCATGATGATGGTCATACCAACCGCTGCGGATATATAGGGGGACCTTTACTTTAGAAGGTATTTCATATAATTCCTTCCAAAAGCCCTGCTGCCAGTAATTATCTTCCCTGTGTGTGCTGCTTATCCAATCCCTGTACCAGTCAAGCCGTCCACCCCACAATTTTTCATCCACTTCTAACTGCGGCATATATTTCAGGGATTCCGTATAATCAGCAGTAACTTTAAAGCCGGAGTTATCCATTGCCCAGGAAGTCAGTACATCCTGTCGGAACATTCCCTTTTCATAAGCTGAGTAATAGCGGTCTGTACCATAATGGGTCAGACACATACCTTTCACCTTGTCCGGTACCCGGTCTGCTATTGCCCAGCCGGTCAGTGCCAGATAGGAGTTTCCCCAGTACCCTATTACATCCACCCAATCCTGCTCATTCAACCAATTTATAGTTCTTAGCCCGTCCTCTCTTTCATTAACATTGGGAAACCACTCCCCCTCAGAGTCTCCGGTTCCACGGCAGAATTGAACTACAAAGGCATATCCCCTCTTAGCCAGATTCTTGCCGTGAATTCTGTACTCAGACAGCTGAGAAGGATAACAGCTTCGAACCAGAATTGCAGGTAACGAAGTGTTCGTCATGCTTCCTGTTTTGTCAATTGGCTTAAATAAATATGTCTTAAGCTTTATACCATCAGCCATAGTAAGCATCTCTTCTGATTCAATATAAGATGAAAACAACTCTTGATAGCCGGAATTGTCGTATTCCATCTGTGTTTTTGCATTTTCCATAATCCAACTCCTGTACTTTGCTCTCTAAAATCTTATAACTAGTGAATTCATCACCATTCATGAAAATATTATAAATATTTTTAAGTGCATCAGTCAAAAGTTTCTGAGTCTTTTTCTAATATTTTAGAATGAAAGTTTATTATATAAGGTTGCAAGTGATATCCCCAATTCCTTTGCAACCTTCTTTTTCCCCTCTGTATCATAGCCATATAAGAAGAGCATCTCTTCAATTTCTTTCTTTTCAAATTCTCTGACTCTTTTCTGCAGGGTTTCCTTTTTCTGTGTCTTTCTTTTTTCTTTATCAATGGTAGTGACGATAGAAATAGTACCTGTGAGAATTTCATTTTCAAGAATAGGATATATATTGGTATAATACTCCTGATTCCCTTCCGTCCTTAGAATGTTTTCCTTTTTTCTTCCTTTCCTCAGAACTTGGGGAACCTGCGCACCGGGACGTAGTTTGCTAATAGGCATACCTGCCACTTCCTCTAATCTCTTGCCGAGCATCTTGCCATATGTATCATTAAAATATACAATTTTTCCTTCTTTGTTGCATATCAGAATTCCCTGTTTAATGGAAGCCAGTACTGAACTCATATGAATCATAATGATTAACCTCCTCTGAACCTGCCTGGCAGAGCTGCCTGGGTGCTATGTTTTTCTTTGTTTACAAGCAAAAGAAAAATTAAATTTCGTTTTCGTATTCCTTAAAGGCTCCTACCCCCTTGGAGGATAAATCCATGATTAGCTGAGTTATTTCTTTTACCGGCTTCTTCATCCCTTCTTTCAGCCACTTTATGATAATACCGATGCTGCCGCTGGCGTAAAACAAATAGACATACTCTGCCGTATCTCCCTTCGCTGCCTGGAGTGAAAAATGCTGACTGCCGATTATATTCGTAATTTCCTGCTGAAATTTCGTATCTCCGCAATAATTAAGAAGCACCTCAAAGATTTCAGAATTTTCTTTTATGTATTCCAGGACCTTATCTAACATTTCAATGGGAAATTCGTTTACTGTCCGCAGATTATAGATTCCAAGGTATTGATTAATATCATTGATTATATCATTTTCGATCTGCTGCAGCAGGTCATATTGGTCCTTGTAATGTGCATAAAAAGTAGCACGGTTGATATCTGCTTCTTCACATATTTCTTTAATTGTTATCTTGGATATTGGTTTGATCTTTAGAAGCTTTACAAAGCTTTGTTTAATCACCATTCTTGTATATCTTACACGCCTGTCTGTTTTCTTCTCCATACTTACCTCCACAAATACAGAAATCATCTGAAAAACTTCTTATTACATCTTCTTTACTTATATCTAACACTTTTTATAATATCTTCTTTACTTATACCAAACACCAAAGTTTTTTATACAAGTGTAAAAACTTCAGTACTTGGAAAACCTTCTATTAAAGTTCTATTAATTTTCCAACACATTAATAAAATATGTTGCCTAAATTTCATATCTTTCTATTTTGATTATTGAATGAAAGCCACGAAGTCAGTATACTATATCAGAGAAATTTATACAACATCATGTTCAATATCTTGGAGGATTGTACCCATGGCATTTATCGAGCTAAAGAATATAAAAAAAGAATATAACATAGGAGATGTTACCATAACTGCTGTTAGAGACTGCTCTTTCTCCGTAGAAAAAGGAGAGCTGGTCGTAATTCTTGGGCCTTCAGGAGCAGGAAAAACTACCGTATTGAATCTACTTGGCGGCATGGATAGTCCCAGTGATGGCAGTATCCTGGTGGATGAAAAGGAAGTTCATAATTATAATAAGCGGAATCTTATAAATTACAGAAGAAATGATATCGGATTTGTATTTCAATTCTACAATCTGGTAGCCAATCTGACAGCTCTTGAAAATGTAGAGCTGGCCTGTCAGATATGCCGTGATTCCCTGGATCCCAAATCCATCCTGGAACAAGTCGGTTTGGCAGAACGCATGAATAACTTTCCAGCTCAGCTCTCCGGCGGTGAGCAGCAGCGTGTGGCAATTGCAAGAGCCATTGCAAAAAATCCCAAGCTTTTATTATGTGATGAGCCTACCGGAGCCCTTGACAGCACCACCGGACAGCTTATCATAGAATTGCTTCAAAATACCTGCAGAACCATGGGCACAACAACAATTATTATTACCCATAATGCGGTTTTAGCAGATATTGCTGATAAGGTTATTCACATTAAGAACGGAACCGTCCATCATATTGTTGAAAATGAAAATCCGAAAAGTCCAAGTGAGATTGTGTGGTGAGAAAAGTGCTTTATAAAAATACTTTGATTAAAATAAAAAAGTCCATCGGGAGATTTCTCTCTCTTTTTATGATTATACTGGTAGGAGTAGGCTTCTTTGCAGGAATCAATGAAAGTGTTCCTGATATCACTTCTTCCCTCAGCAATTATATGCAGACCCAGAAACTAATGAACTTTCAGATTGTCAGCACCATGGGGCTGACCTCGGAAGATGTAACTGCCCTAAAAGCTCTGAAAAATATTCGTACAGTAACCCCCAGCTATTCCCTGGATGTACTGGCGGATGGTAATGCACTAAGAATTCAAGCCCTGGAACAGGACATCAATACAGTACAACTCCTTAAAGGCCGTATGCCGGAAACTTTGACCGAATGTATTGCAGATAACAGCCATTATAATCTTGGAGATAAAATTAAGATTACCAGTGATGAAAGTGATAAACTAAAGAATACAGAATTCACTGTTGTCGGTACCATAAAAACTCCCTTGTTTCTCAACGCAGATTATGGAAGTACTATTGTAGGAGACGGTAAACTCTATTCCTTTCTTTATGTAAAAAAAGAGAATTTTATCCTCGAAGCCTTTACCAATATCAATATTCTGGCAGCCGGAACAGATAATCTCAATGCCTTTTCTTCAGAATACAAAGCTAAGACTACAAAGCTGCAAACTGAAATTGAAAGTATAAAGTCTTCCAGAGAGACTGCCAGATATCAGGAAATATATGATAAGGCAAATAATAAAATCTTAAGCAAACAAAGGGATTTTGAGAAGGAAAAGGCTAAAGGTGAAAAGAAGCTATCGGATGCTAAAAAAACTCTCGATAAGAATGCATCCAAATTAAACACCGCAAAAAAAGAGCTCTCAGAAAAAGAATCCGATCTGAATAAAACTATCACAAAACAAAATGCAACCTTTGCAGATGCGAAGAAACAAATAGCAGACGGGTGGGCCCAGATTGATTCTGCTTTAGCAAAGAACGGCATAAAAAGGAGTGAGTTGGATGGCAAGATAGCCGAACTTGGCTCTGCTCTAGACACTTTGAAAACAAACATGAGCCAATTGCCAAAAGACAGCCCTCAATATAAAGAACTTGATGCACAGCTGCAGAACTACACCGTTGCTTATCAAGGTCTTCTTTCCTTGAAGAATTCCATTCAGAACCTGACTGTCAAGGAAAAAGAACTAAATGGGGGTATCGCTGCCTTTCATACACAAATAGACAGTGCCAAAGTTCAGATAGAAAAGGGAAAGAAAGAACTTGCTAAGAATGATAAAAAGATAAATGACGGTTATGATAAGTACAACAAAAATTTAAAAGAATTCCAAACCAAGATATCTGATGGGGAATCCAAACTAAACGAAGCAAAAGACAAACTGGCAGATATAGAAAAACCAAAGTGGACAATTCTGGAACGAAGTAATGTGATTAACGGGTACGATGATATAAAAACTGCAGCTGGCACAATACAGCAGATTGCTGTAGTCATTCCCTTGTTCTTTATTCTCATCGTTGTTTTGATGACTTCCAATACCATGGGACGAATGATTGCTGAAGAAAGGGGAGAACTTGGTACCCTTGCTTCTTTAGGCTTTAGTGATCCAAGTATCGTTACCACCTATTTGCTTTATGTACTGACTGCTACTGTTTTAGGCAGTATCAGCGGATATTTTATAGGCTGCAGTGTAATTCCTCAAATTGTTTATAAGTGCTTTCCGTATATTCTGCCGCCGTTAAACCTGCAATTTAATGCCATTAGCTTTCTTCTGATTCTGGTGGTAGCGGTATTCCTTATGACCATTGTAACTATTATCTTCTGCCGTCATGAGTTAAAAGAGCATCCGGCTGCCCTGATGCGACCCATTCCACCCAAAAAAGGGCAGATTATTCTTTTAGAACGTATCGGTGTAATCTGGAAGCATCTTTCCTTTACCTGGAAGGTTACAATGCGTAATATCTTCCGGTATAAACCCAGAGTATTTATGACTGTTATCGGTATATCCGGCTGCACAGCCCTGCTGCTTACGGGCTTTGGAGTAAAAGACAGCATTACCGGGGTGGCAGAGAAACAGTACGGAGATATCTTCCGTTACAACGATATGATTGTTTTAAAAGAAGACACCAATAGTATGGATAATGAACTTACTTCTCTGTTAGAGAAAGGAGAAGTCATAAACCCTTTGCTGATTAAGCAAATTTCCGTAACCGCTCTCTCCAAAAAGAAAGAGCTGGATGCCTATTTAATTACACCTGAGGACAAGAAGGCATTTACAGACTATTATAAGTTAAGCAATTACAAGAATGGTTCAGCCATCAGTCTTAATGATAATGGTGTAATTATATCAGAAAAAATTGCTGAGCTCTTTCATCTTAAGATAGGTGATGCACTAAGTATGAAGGACCCCGATAATAATTCCTACTCTTTGCCCATAAGTGCTATTGCAGAGAACCATATAAAGAATTATATCTACATCAGTAAGGCTCTTTACACGAAAACCTTTCAATCAGAACCCACTTACAACATGATAGTTTCGGATTATAAGGGTGATGGTGCTGCTCTTGCCAAAAGCCTTCTTGCTAGTAAAAATGTAATCAATGTTACTTTTACAAAGGATATTCTTACCCGTGCTATCAAGGAAAACAGCAGCCTAAACAGCGTTGTTCTCCTCCTTGTAGTAATCTCCTCCCTCCTGGCAGTGATTGTTCTCTACAATCTGACTTCAATTAATATCAGTGAAAGGAAACGTGAAATTGCCACTTTAAAGGTTCTTGGTTTTAATGACATGGAAACAAATGAGTATATTTACCGGGAAGCTCTTCTTCTGACCATAATCAGTATCGGAGTCGGCCTTTTATTAGGTGTGGTTTTCCACGGTTTTGTTATGGGTATGATATCAAGAGACGAATTTGTATACTTCAAATCCGTAAAAGGCTTAAGCTTTTTATGGACTTTCCTCATAACCATGGTCTTTTCTCTGGTTATGCAGATAAATACGTATTTCAAACTCAGACAGATAGATATGATAGAATCTTTAAAATCTGTGGAGTAAAACCAACGGCTAAAAAAATTATCGCCAGGCTGTATGGTAATCGTTCATTACATACGATTACCATACAGCCTGGCATTTTTAGCAGATTAAAGGATAACTGAACTGCTATGCATCCTTTAAATAATATTGTGCCTGGGTATTCCAGAGCTCACTATACTTGCCTTTTTTATTCGCCAGTAATTCTTCATGACTTCCCTGCTCAATCATTTCACCTTCATGGAAGACAGCTATTTCATCGCAGAACCTACAGGAAGAAAGTCTATGGCTGATATAGACCGCTGTCCTTTTACCGACTATCTCATTGAATTTCGTATATATTTCATATTCCGCTACCGGGTCCAGGGCTGCTGTCGGCTTTTTAAGTCAAGCTTTTTATAGGAAATTATAACAGAATAGATGTAAAATGCAAATATTATCCACTTCTTCATTTGCATTCATTACAAATAACCTTTATAATAAGCTTGTATGAACTAAATTAATAAAAGGAGAATTCAAAATGATTAAAGTAGTTGCAAAAAATTATATCAAAGCAGATAAATTAAGTGAATTCCTTACTATAGCCAAGCAGCTTGTAAAGGACACCAATGAAAAGGATGCCGGTTGTATCCGTTATGAATTATTTCAAGATACATCCGATTCTAAAATTTTAACAATTATCGAAGAGTGGGATGATATGAAATCTCTGAATGAACATATGCAGGCAAAGCATTTTAAAGAAGCTACCTCTGCTTTTCCTGATTTTCTGGAGAAACCCGGTGAAGTTAATCTATACGAAAAGCTGGCATAGATTTTTTTAACGGAATGCCAGATGAATGTGTAAAGAAAGGCTGTTATAATGAATATTAACCCTTATGTCAGAAAAGCAAATTATTATGAAACAGACCAGATGGGCATCATCCACCATGCTAATTACATTCATTGGATGGAAGAAGCCCGTGTGGACTTTATGGAGCAAATTGGTTTTGGTTATGACCGTGCGGTAAAGGAAGGAATTGACTTTGCTCTGCTGGGTTTATCCTGTGAATATAAATCCATGGTTCGCTTTGGGGATACTGTAAATATAAAAGTTTCTATCCGTTCTATCACCGTAACCAAAATGACGGTATATTATGAAATTACTGACGCTGCAACCGGGAAACTCAGAACTACCGGAGAAAGCAGTCACTGTTATTTTGATTCAGTAAGAAAGCGCCCTGTTTCCCTAAAGAAGGTACTGCCGGAATTATATGATTTATTTTCCTCAATGTGTGAAAGTTAATTATTACCCCATATATAGATAATAAGAGCCGCCCAGATTTTGAATTGATATGCTTCCTCTAAAGTAGACAGATAAAATATAAAAATCTGTTACTTCGGAGGAAGCATATCATTACTCCGGGCGGCCTATTATTAATATTATAATTCTTTCTTATCAGGAACTACAATCTGCTGATAACGTTCAATCTTTTGATTCAGACGCTCCAAAGTCATCGTTATCTCTTCAACCCTCGCCTCCAGCAGGTCTCTCTGCTCAATCAGTAACTCTTTTCTGGAGTCTAGCTTAGTGTCGTTTTAACTATTTCGTTATGTATAATTCTTTCCTTTTTCTTAACTGTATTATCAATCTTCCGTCTTCATAGAGAATAAATGAATTTTGCTTATTATAAGGCTTACAACTATCCTTAAAAATACTCCCCGTTCGAAATACGGAAAGCATAAATCCAATAAGCATTGAATTGATTAACAATGCCGTTTTACCATAAGATACCAGAGGCAAGGAAAGTACCGATAATAAACCGTAACCTAAATTACCGATGATATAAACCACCGTCTGTATTACAACAGTAAGAAGAATTGACAATGATACCATTACTCCCAGAACGCTTTTTTGCTTTGCTATATAAAGGAATCCTATGATAGAAAAGGCAGCAAAAACAATCACAACACCAAAAAATGCAATCCACCCATAATATGATGTCAATGCCGTCAGTACCAAATCAGTTCCATATAGCGGGTTGAACATGGAATTCGTACTCATTTGCTCAAAGGCCGCACCTTTTCCGATAAATTCTGCTTTCGATAACATATTCCGAATGAGAAGAATCTGATAGCCCTTTGGATCAGAATATGGATGTAAAAAAGCACTAATACGGCTTATCCGATAGGAATTGAGCACAAACCAATAAGATAGAAGTGCAGTTGCAGTAACTGCAGGGATTATCACTAAAAGTAAACCTCTTTTTCTACTGCCCCCAAACCACCCCCGTGTAACAGCGACACAAAGAAGGACAAGAGCTGAAAAAGTATACAATATAAAACCTGTAACTGTAGGAATAAGCAATAAAATAATTGCATATGGAATATAACCTACACCACTAAAGATGATACCAATTATTCCCCTATTTCTCATTGTGTAGATGAATAATGAATACGTTAATGGAAATAGTAAGGATAAATATACCAATCCTAACGAAATATCACCCCATATAAACCATGCTTTCCCATTAACCTGAGAAGAGAATAACAACCCTGCCAATCCAATTACCATAATCAGAAAATAGCACTGTTTCGGGTACTTTCCCAATATAGAAAAATCCACAAAATAAGCAGTGAAAAATACTGCTACTGCGCCAACAAAAGGTAAAATATGAAAATTACTCTGTGCATTCCATTGAATACTATTTAAACTACTGATTCCCCCTCCCATCAATATCAATACTAACGTTAAGGTAATTAGTATCCATTGAGGCTTTGGCCTGTGAATGATGTCCAATTGTGAACCGACACTGACTGCATCCCCCATTTCATTTATCGCACAATAGGTTGCCTCTTCCTCCCCTTTACCTTCCTGTATAAATACATCTCTCTGGTCGTATATATGATTCTCTAATTCTTCAGTAATTACGCTATGCGCTTTTTTCCACCTTATTTGTTCGCATACGGTTTGGCTGTATTTTCTTACTTCGTCAAGTGGCTGCATAAGCTATACCCCCTTTCAATACCTTATTAACTGCCGAGGTATAGACTTCCCACTCTTGTTCCTTTTCTTTCAAAAGCTTCTGCCCTTTTGTAGTGATATGGTAGTACTTTCTTACTCTTGCCCCATCTGTTTTATCGTCATAGGACTCCACCATCTTGTCCTTTTCTAGACCATGCAAAATAGGATATAAAGTACCTGCTTTTAGAGTAAATGTATCATCTGACTTTTTTGCAAGGGTTTCAATCATTTGGTAACCGTACATATCTTTTTCTTCCAACAGTTTCAAAATTAAAGTTGTTGTACTGCCCGTCAGCAGACTTTTATCAATAGGCATATATCGGCCTCCTTTATATAGATTATCTATATATATCATTATAGATAGATAATCTATATAAGTCAATATAACAATACAATTCTTCCCTTTTTTCTAATCTCTTAAGATAAATTCTTCGTCTATGGATTTGATACCACCGGTTATCAAATCCATTAAGAAAAGCGACATATCCATGGAAGATATTTTCAGATCATCCTCCAGCCACTGCTGGATTGCTCCGATACAGCCGGAGATGGCAAAGGGCATAAAATACCTTCCCATATCATCTCCCATTTTATACATGATGGGCGGCTGGTACTTTAGAATTGCTTCTTTGAATTTATTTAAGAAGTTGTAATCACCATCCTCTCCTAAAAGAATCTTGCAGATATCAGCATTCTCTCTGATGAAATCAAAGACAAAAATAAAGAAAGACAGAGTGCTTTCCTTTTTCGTTTCTGAAAGATACAATTTGTTCAGCTCTATGCTAAAATCATCAAACATTTCATTTTCAATCTTTTCAACCATATCATAAATATCTTTGTAATATAGATAAAAGGTAGAACGGTTCACATCAGCTAACTCTGTCAGCTCCGTAACGGTAATTTTATTTATTTTCTTTTCCCTCATCAAAGTAGTAAGACTCTTGGTCAAAAGTTTTTTTGTCCTTCTTACCCTGCGGTCATTGATATTATCCTTCATCATAACTCCTTTCACGAACCTTAAATCTTTGATTTATTATAATTTTTTTATAAACTATTCTACAATTGTCCCTTATTTGTCGATTATCCCACAAAATACCCCTGTATTAACGATTGAATCAAATCTTCTCTTATACTAAAATACTCTCACTTGAGATAATATACAAGTGTTTTATATCAAACATCTTGTACAAATGCATTTCAATTAAGGAGGAATAAATATGCGCAATATGATTCGCTTCCGCTATCTGATATTAGCTATTTGGGTTGCCGTAACTGTACTATTTGTATTTAACCAGCCTGACATCAGCAGTATTCTCGGCGGAAAAGGGGAAGCGACACTACAGGAAGATTCTCCTTCCAACGTTGCCCAAAAAATGCTGGATGAAATGAACACTTCCAGCGGCGATACTTTAATCGTAGTATTTCACAATGAAAAATCCCTGTCCGATGATGACATGGATGCTATCAGCAAAGGAATTGACAAGTTAAAAGCTGATAAAGAAAACTTAAAAATCACCAATCTTATTGACCCTTTTGGTACACCCTCAGCTAAGGATCAGCTAATATCTGAAGATAAAACCACTTTGATGGTTCAGATTACATATGACAGCGCTGACAGAAACCGAAAAGAGATTATTGACAGCTTTGATACTGCCGTAAAAGATATTCCCGTTGAACATTATATAACCGGCGGACCTGCAATAGCCAATGACTATATGAACACCGTTAATAAAGGCGTGGAAAAGAGCGGTGCTATCACCATTATCTTTATCCTGGTAGTACTAATCCTGATGTTCCGCTCTGCTGTTACTCCTTTGGTTTCCCTCTTAGCGGTAGGAATTTCTTACATTTGCTCAATGGGTATTGTAGGTCTCCTCAATACAGCTTTTGGCTTCCCCATCACCAACTTTACCCAGATGTTTATCATTGTAATACTCTTTGGTATCGGTACTGACTATCATATACTGTTACTCAATCGCTTTAAGGAAGAGTTATCCCACGGGCTTTCTGTTGATGATGCGGTTATAAAGAGTCTTAAAACCTCCGGTAAGACCATTCTGTACAGTGGCTTAACTGTATTTATGGGATTCGTAAGCTTAAGCTTCGTACAGTTCCCGGTATACCGCTCTGCCAACTCCGTAGCTATCGGAATTGCTATACTGCTTCTTGAAATCCTCACTCTGACTCCGGTATTAATGAGAATATTAGGACCACACCTTTTCTGGCCTTCTAAAACAGCTGCCGGACATAAGGAAAGTAAATTCTGGGCAGGACTTACCTCTAACAGTGTAAAACATCCTATCCTTTCATTATTAATTGTTGCAGCTGTTATCACTCCGGTAATATTCTTTAATACCACAAGACTATCTTTTGACAGTATGGCTGATATGCCTGCAGGTACACCTTCGGTAAAAGGCTTTCAGATCATTTCCGATGAATTCGGTGCCGGCAAGGCTATGCCTGTAACCCTGGTTATCAAAAATCCCTCTGCCATGGATAACAACGAGGCACTGGCTGCGCTTGATAATCTGACAGAAGCCCTGAAAACTGTAAATGGTGTTGCCTCCGTATCCGGGCCTACCCAGCCTCTTGGCAGTCCAATTGCCGATTTGTATACGGACAGTCAACTTAAGACAGTAACAAAAGGCTTGTCTGACGCTAAGGATGGGATAGGAAAAGTAAACGACGGACTTGGTACCATTGAAGATCAATTAAGCGTTCCGGACTTTTCTCAACTTAACGATCTGACAAAAGGCGCTGGTGATCTGGCAAATGGACTTACTGCGATTAATAGCGGACTTAAGGCTGTTGACACAGGTATATCCCAAGGTGCAGGGGGTGCTTCCTCCCTGTCTGATGGTGCCACGAAACTAAAAACAGGAATTGCCGCCTTGAATAAAGGTCTGAAAGATATTAAGACCAATTTGGATAAAATCAAAGCAGGTTATGTAAGCTTGGCAGACGGTTATACAACCATGACTTCTTCAATCAGCCAGCTAAAACAATTGGAACAAATGATGGAAGTTTCCGTAGGTAACCTTGATAAAAAGCTGCCTGGTGATGTAGACGTTGCTACTCTTAAAGCATATCTTGCCACACTATCGAAATCCCTTGACCAGTTATCTCAGGGAATGACTCAGGCAAATACGAATTATACAGCGCTAAATAATGGGCTGAATCAGATAAGCAGTGGTCTATCATCTGTAATAGCAAGTACTTCCGAAGAATCCGAATTGGTTAAAGGAATCGACAGTCTGGCCACAGGTGCCAAGGCCCTCTCCGATGGCTTGAATAAAGGAAGTGCAGGACAGCAGCAGATAATCACAAATATGGCTAAACTGCAAAGTGGTGCTGATCAGATACACGAAGGTGTAGCAACACTTACTACAAAGCTTACTGCTCTTGGCGGCGGAATAGGTGATTTAAAGGATGGTATCAGTGCCGGAAAGGACGGTCTAACTCAGATTACCGATGGTCTAACCCAGGGAAATGATTTCCTTAACCAGTTAACTGCCACAAAATCCTTCTATATTCCGAAGGAAGCTTTAAACTCCGATGACATTAATAAAATGCTGAATGCATATATGTCAGACGACAGAACCTATGCGAAGTTATCTATTACCTTAGATACCGAACCTTACGCAGATTCTTCCATACAGTTGATAGATACCCTCAATGAAGTTGTAAACAGTAACCTGAATGGTTCAAAGCTTCACAATGCATCCTTTGGTTTTGCAGGAGCCACAGCCGTATCTAAGGATATGAGTGATATGGCTACCCATGATATTACTTTTACCCAGATTATTGTACTTTCGGCCATTTTTGTACTGTTGATTTTAGTTACCCGTTCCTTCTGGATTCCGGTGTATATCATCGGTTCCCTGATTGCGGCTTACTATACTTCCCTGTCGATTACTTCCTGGCTTTCAGATGTATTATACAACAATCCAAATGGTATGGCATGGAATGTTCCCTTCTTTGCATTTGTCATGATTGCAGCTTTGGGCGTTGATTATAGTATCTTCTTGATGGAACGCTTCCGTGAATATCCGGAACTTCCTCCAAAAGATGCTATCGTACTGGCAGCCAAACATGTCGGTTCTGTGGTATTGTCCGCTGCAATTATACTCTCCGGAACCTTTGCCACCTTGTATCCGTCCAACCTGGTAATTCTGATGGAACTTGCAATTGCAGTAGTAATCGGCCTCATGCTCCTAAGCCTTGTATTCCTTCCTGTTGTTATTCCGGCTCTCATAGATATTCAGGAAAAGATAACAAGCCGTACTAGAAGAAACAATCCGTAAATAGCTATTAAGTGAAGCAATTCTTCTAAAATCGGGTACAAAAATCATAAAAAGCATTTTGCTGGGTTATCCAATTTATCGGTTTTATATGATAAATTGGATAACCCAGTATTTATTTCAGAATAGACTCTGTTAGATAAAAAATATCTGAAACTACATTAATCTCCAATTATAGAATTTGCTAGTGCATTTAAATCTTCACAAGGCTGATATTTTGTTTTATAACCAATATCATCTATAATCAAAAACGGATTGTAAGCCCCTATTGTTATAACCTCACGATTCTTTTTGGTAATTGTATATTGTACATATTGGCCGCTATATTCTCTCCATGAATTATCTTTTTTGTAGATTGTAACATTATTTAAAATCTCAACTAATTTTTGAATCTGTGCGCTATCCGATATTTCCTTCGTTGTATTAGGTGGTTGTACTAATACCTCGACTTTTATGACATCATCCATCTGTAATACTTTAAATGGTTTCTTTCCTGATAAATTTAATAATAAAACAACAAAAATCATTATCACTACAGATAGCAAGGATAGAATAGTTACTTTTTTCATAACATTTGCCCCCATACTTGAAAAATTTGATATTATATTTATTAGACGATGTTTCTTCGACTTTGGTTTACTATATTAAATATAGTGATTTACATTTCAATAACGTTGTGATAGGATGATTAGAGATTTTAAGACCATATTATTTGTGTCAAAGGCGCGCATATGAAAAACTTAATGTTACATAAAAAGAAAATCTTATTATATACTCTGTTAACAATCTGTTGTTTATTTTCCCTCCTATTTGTGTATAACGATTATAATTTCTATAAAGAAACCATTGTAAAGGTAACCACTGTACAGATAGTAAAAAAAGAAAAAATTACGGATTATTATAAGAATAATGATATCCTTTACACGCAAGTTCTCACCGGCAAGATTCTAAATGGAGCCTTAAAAGGGAAAACTGTCGAGTTAAAAAACCAATACTCCTATTCCGGTGCAGCGGATAACCAATATAAGGCGGGAGACAAACTGTTTGTTTCACTGGATAACACTAGTATCAACGCTAACAAAAACGATAGCTCTGCTTCTGCTATTAGCGGAACCATTAATGGGCTAAAGAGGGATACCTATCTTGTATTTATGGCTGTTCTTTTTACCGTTTTTATTATAGCAGTCGGCAAGAAGAAAGGGCTTTTCTCTTTATTTAGTCTTATCTTTAATATTGTTCTTTTCTCTCTTGTGATGGACTTGTATTTAAAAGGAATCAATCTGTTGCTGGTCTGCAGTATTGTTGTAATTGTATTTACCGTCTTCTCACTTATTCTGGTCGGCGGCTACAACCAGAAGACTTTTACAGCAGTTATTTCCACACTCCTTGGTACCTTTCTTACGCTTATTATCGCCTATATTGTAATGAAAGTAACCAATGAAAAGGGTGTTAGATATGAAGAGATGCAGTTCCTAACCCATCCTCCTCACGAAATCTTTATGGCTGAGATTCTGGTTGGCTGCCTTGGGGCTGTTATGGATGTGTGCATTACCATCTCCTCTTCCATCTATGAATTGTGTGAAACCAATCCCAGCCTTTCCTCGAAGGCTTTAATGGATTCCGGCAGAGAAATTGGAAAAGATATTATGGGTACTATGACAAATGTACTGTTTTTTGCTTATGTCAGCGGAGGTATTCCTATGCTGTTAATATATCTAAAAAATGGCTTTCAGACAGGATACAGCTTCTATATGAATCTTTCTCTGGAACTGATTCGTGCCCTCACCGGAAGCATCGGAATCGTTCTTGCCATTCCTCTTTCCTTGTTCACTACGGTATTCGTGCAACAAAAATTCAAGAAAAGGAGTGGTCTGACCAGATGAATGTAATAGTTGTTTTAGCCGTTATTCTTTTTCTTCTTATGAAGATAATCGGTAAAGAAAAGGGAACAAAATCTTTTCTTTCCTTACTGATAAATTTCTTTATTATTTATGTTGCTATTATACTGATTGCACATAATGTTAACTCAATTGTGGTAACAATTCTGGCCTGTATCCTGATAAGCTATGTTTCTCTTTTCTACATTAACGGGAAGCATCCCAAAACCACTGCTGCTTTTTTATCTACACTTCTTACTTTAGTTATTTTATTTTTCTTTATTTATATTATTGGATCTGCAACGCGTATACAGGGTTTTAGTGAAGAGGAATTCGAAGAAATCAGCCTCTACTCCCTTTTCATCGGTACCAACTTTACTAAAATTGTTATCAGTACGATTATCATGAGCTTAATCGGTGCGATTATTGATACGGCTATCTCTATTTCTTCTTCCATGAATGAGGTATACCTTCATAATCCATCTATTTCAAAGCGCGAATTATACCAATCCGGCTTAAATATTGCGAGAGATATCCTGGGAACCACTACAAATACGCTTTATTTTGCATTCATAGGAGGCTACATGGCTCTTATCCTATGGATGAAAGACCTGCATTACTCCCTTGGCACTATAATTAATTCAAAGGTATTCTGCTCTGAAATAATATCCATACTCTGCAGCAGCCTTGGAGTTATCTTGATTATACCGATTACTGCAGGCATTAACTCCTATATTCTCCTTACCAGGAAGCAAAACCTTGAAGGTGATATTCCCTTTAAATTACCGCAAGAAATCAATGATAAACTTCCATCAGAAGACACTGATAAAGCAAACCCTGATAAAATATCAATTCTGTAAATAATAGATAAATATAAAAAGACTGCCTCCTTTTAAAATTGAAGATGCAGTCTTATTATATATAGAGATGGATTAATATGGAATTTTCTAGATAACTCTTAGCATTTCCTGCAGGCATGCCTTTGAGACCTTCATCAATTGCTTCTTATCTGCCAACAATCCCAGCTTCAAATTCTCACATGTGTTAAGAGCCAGTTGAAACAGTTCCTCTGAAATGTCCTTCTGATTAAAAGCTTCTTTCAATTCATCCATATCATCCATATAGATTTTACCGTCAGGATAAACCACCAAATCCAAATATAAATCATCATAATACACTATCCCGTCTTCATCGAGCCCGGAATCCGCTATCATATCAATATACCACAATATAATTTCATCTTTCTGGTTTATCAAGGCACTGATTACATAGTATTCCTTATCCGGCAGCAATGCGAGCCACTTCATACCGTCATCACCTATAAGGATATTATCATTTTGAAAGTTCCAGCGGATTGGCTCTTCCACCTTATCCATGCAGATAAGCCGTACCATTCCATGAAAGAATGGGTTATCTATCCTTTGCTGGCAGAATCTTTTTTGCGGTAGATTAGCATACCATTCATCATATGTAAATCTTCTTCTCTTCAAGGTTTTCTTCTCCCATCCCTACGTTTCTGTCCTTAATAATAAGTCTGATTATAACACAGTTATACTGCTTTTCCTTGGAGATGTCAACTTCGTGCAGGCAAGTTCCTTTTTTTCTTATCAAATTCCTTATATCACTTAAACTATGTCTCTTATTTTCCGAAAAAGCAGACAGGTCACGAGCTTGGGGCTTGAACATACAAATCACTAGTAAATAAAAAAGACATTGTAGAGTGTTAGAACTTTACAATGTCTTTTCTATTTTAGCAATCATAAATACATTTCTTTTCAAACATAAGCTAACAGCCCTATAACCTTGTATTTACACTCTGCTTGTCTGAATCTTCTGTACTAATTCCTTCTCTTTTTGATCTGCATTTGCTGCATATCCAAAGCTTGCACCAATAAGGGCATGGTATCCTTCCGGTATGGAAAGAGCATCTTTTAAGCTCTGATCGGCCTCAACTACCATAGCTATTCCCCAAACAATAACACTTCCTATTCCAAGGTCTGCTCCTGCCAGCAGCATATTTTCCATCACACAGGAGGCGTTGGTATAATCAATACCGGGAGCCTCAGCTTCCTTGGAAGAAACTAAAATCAGTGTCTGAGCATTATAGAGAGGATCTCCTTCTCTCTTCATCATTGCCTTGATGCCTGCTGAAATCTTATTGATTATGTCCTTATTCTGGATTACTGTTATATGCAAATTATCAAATCTTCCCATACCAACAGGTGCCGCACTGCCGGCAGATAGTATCGTATCTATTTTCTCTTCTGCTATTTGTTCATCATTATACGCGCGCACTGACTTTCTCAGTGCAATTGCTTTCATTAACTCCATATAATATACTCCTTCTGTAATATTTTTCGTTACAATAATATCACATCGACTTTGTAATGTCAACTATTACAATTGACTTTTTTTTCAAAATCGGTTACAATCTTATAGGGTGATAAAATATGCGTGTCAGTACACAATTTCCCATCGCAGTTCATGCTCTGATGATGGTTGCTTTTTTCCCGGAGAAGCGGATTACCAGTGACCTTGCCGCTGAAAGTGCAGGTTGTAATTCCGTTATTATCCGCAATATATTCTTAAAACTAAAAAAGGCAGAATTAATATCCATTAAACCCGGCAGGAGTAAAATGGAGCTTGCTAAGCCTGTCAGTGAAATTTCCCTTTGGGACATTTATGCTGCTGTTGAAACAGATGAAACGGATGAAATCTTTAAATTTCATTCCAATACTTCCTGTACCTGCCCTGTAGGAAGTAATATCCGCAGTCTCTTAATGTCTCATCTGGATGATGCAATCGCGGCTATGCGAGCCGAATTATCAAAGATAACCTTGGAAGATTTGACAAAAGAATTAAAATCCTTTCCTGAGGATAAGCCCTCTTTTCAAGCTTAAAAGGGCAAAAAGCACAGGTTTATCCTTAAGCCTGTGCTTTTTGCCCTTTTTTTATTCCCCAGCTATTTATATTGTACCATATTTCAACTGCTGCATTAAATGCTTGCCAACTTTTCAACTGCCTCATCCTCTGTGGAAACAAAAAATGTATCTTTTCCATGATTGCTCTCATAGATCAAGTCTTTTAAAGGTTTACTTGTATAATGGGAAAAGTCTCCGATAATTGCCACTTTCATATGATAATTAATAAACTTCTGCAAGATTTCACCAGCAATTCCGGTGCTCAGCCGAAAGAACTCCTCCGAAATCCCAGATTTATTTATAACAATATGTCTGCTGCCGGTTTCATAATTGATAGACATTATGAAATCCAATGCGGATTGAGCATCTGTTATAATAACTTCCTCACTTTGTATAATCGCAATTAAAGTATTGTTTCTTTCTAACGTTTTAATATTCATCTTTTTCATTTATGCGTATTTACTTTGAAATACCGTCATATTCTCCTTTCTGTATTTAAACCTAATCAGACTCCAGCAACATTGTAACCAATTCCATCATGCTTTCTATAAATTTTACCGGCCCCCAAAGGAGTATCTTTAGTTGCCTCTCACTTTCGTAGTATTTTACATGGAGCGTAGAGTCCTGGAATTTCGTATCTCTGCTGTTCATGGAAGCAATAAGCGTATTGGAAAGCCTCATATATTCGCTTTTACTAATGTCATTGATATCAATTACAGAGGATACCGTTATCTTTCTTTTAGTAATATCTGTTGACATTGTATTTGTCATAAACTCTAATGACGTTTCCCCTTCTATCTTACCTTCTGATTTTTTATTATCTTTCTCCATAAATGCAGATAAGTCACTGTCTGAAATTCTCCACTGTTTTCCGACTTTTGTAGCCCCCAGCTTTCCCTCTGCAATAAAATTTCTTATTGTTTTATGATGCATTCCCAGTAAATCAGCAACCTGATAAATTGTATAGAATATATCTTTTGCCATGATTTCCTCCATATGATGAATTTTTATGTTCACCTTCCAGCTCATCGGTAGCTCAATATTAGCTTAATCTATAATATTTGTCAATATTAAATTGGTGTTTTATATATTTTGTTTATTTTTGTTGCTATTTGTTTCTATCTATTTTTATAAGCTTCTATTCTTTTTGTATCTTTTTCTGCCACGTTACTTCGTACTCTATTCCATTATAAAAACAAAGGCCAGCCCTTTATTAAGGCTAGCCTTGTTCTTATAGGATTAGTATGTGATTAACAACTTGTTTAATAAACCACATATGCTATATACTTACCGTCCGGGGACCAGGAATTCACATTGATTGTACCCTGACCACCCATGAATTCTGCTAACATCATGTCATTCTTACCGTCTATATCCATAATCCGAAGCTGAACATGTTTATCCGGTAAATGTTCCTCCGGTTTTAATTCATCTAGCCGGTATGTTAGATATACAACTCTATCCCCTTCCGGAGACACATGAGGAAACCAGCAGTTCATCTCAATATTTGTTATTTGACGCTGATCACTGCCATCCCTGTTCATCGACCAAATCTGCATAAGGCCGGAACGTGAAGAATTAAACCAGATTCTTTCTCCTTTGGGGTCGTATTCCGGCCCGTCATCCAGTCCGGCTGTATAGGTCAGTCTTTTTTCACTGCCGCCATCAGCAGATATAGTATAGACATCATATATACCTTCTCTTTCTGCGCAATAAGCCAGTTCTTTCTTATCAGGTGACCAGCCATGCAAGTAACTCGGTCCCTTAGGAGTAATACATCTTGGTATCCCACCCTCAATTGGCAGAATATATATTTTAGATACGGCTGTTTCTTTCTCAAAATGGCTGATTGCAAGCATTCTACCATCTGCTGACAGCACATGGTCATTATTACACTGATTCGCAAAATCAGTATCAATACAGCTGCTAGTACGTGTCTCCAGTTCAAAACGATATAGGAGCCCTTCACTGTTATATATTAAGGCCTTACCATCTCTGGTCCAATTAGGTGCCTCAATAACACGGTCAAACTGACCTAATACTGTCCTGTTTCCGGTGCTGACTTCCATAATCTCCAATGTACATTCTTGTTTTCTGCTCATAGTTCCCTTTCTTTCCCCTTTCATTTGATTATTCCCATTCCGACCTGATGTGATTTATGCTTAATTCAATTCCTCGCTTCTCCTTCGCTGCCACATAGCTGTAAAAATCGGAACTAAAGTCACTGATGTGATAAGGTTCACCTACACCGATTTCTAATAACCGCTTATAGATTTCCATCTGTACCATTATTAGGGTTAATCATCTATAATTTTAACTCATTCTATTATTTTTTATCAATAGGAATTATAATTGTATTAAAATTAATTATAGAAGAAAAAACAACTAAAATCGAATCCTCATAAGAGGCTTGCAATAAATGAACAGTGACTGCACGGCATTTTCTTTTATACAATGTTACATTATGTATAGAGAAAAGAGAGAGTTGTAAAGCGAAGGCAGCATTTATCAGCAATGTACGCAAAAGTGCATAACATGGAGGTTAATATGACATGGCTTGAACGAATGAATAAAGTTCTGGACTATATTGAGGAGAACCTGGGTAACGAAATCGATATGGATAAGCTTGCATCGATTGCCTGCTATTCCTTGGTTAATCTGCAAAGAGTCTTTTCAATTATTGCAGAGATTCCCTTATCTGAGTACATTAGGCGCAGACGATTAACACTGGCGGCTTTTGAGCTCCAAAACAGCAATATAAAAGTAATTGATCTGGCTCTAAAATACGGCTATGACTCACCGGAAGCTTTTACCAGAGCTTTTAATTCCCTTCATGGCACAACTCCTTCCTTAGCACGTCGTAAAGGCGTTATGTTAAGAGCTTATCCACGTATCTCTTTTCTACTAACATTAAAAGGAGCTATACCTATGGATTACAGAATTGAGAAAAAGGAAGCTTTTCCTGTGTACGGTATTGAAGGGGTCTTTACTTCTGAAAATGGTGAAAATCTGCAAACTATACCTTTATTTTGGCAAGAAGTGATTTCCAACGGACAATATGAAAAGCTGAGACAATCAACTCATCTACAGGACGAGGAGACAAGGGATTTGTGTTTGATTAATTCTATCTGCGATTATGAAGTATTAGACAGCAATCAGTTTCCCTACATGATTTTTGCCTTCCAAACGGACAAAAGTGATACCTCCGGTTTTAAGACTATTGAGGTACCGTCTGCGACCTGGGCAATATTCAAAAGTGAAAAACACAAAATTGAAGAAACCAGCAACGTCATACAAAAACTCACCAGCCGCGTGTATACAGACTGGCTCCCAACTGCCAGCTATGACAAAGTAGACGGCTTTGAGCTGGAGTTATATTATGGAAGCGGCGACAATTGCTGGTGTGAGACCTGGATCAGGGTAGAGGCAAAGTAATATAAAGGGGCAGCAGCAAAATAGCCATAATAAACTCTAAAACAAGATTGGGAGTGTATTATTATACACCCCCAATCCTTTCAAAAGAGTAAATTAGCTATTTTGCAACAATCCTTCAAACATACAGGAAAGTATAGACATTTTCTATCTCTAAATTTTTATCTTTCTATTACATTAATATTCTTTAATATGGCTTGTCTTATACTTCCGCATAACAAACGCCAACTGTACCCGGGCCGCAATATACCCCTACAATAGCACTAATTTGCCCGATTAAATACACATTTCTAATACCTGGGTTCATACGAAGTCTGCTGCATATTTTTACGGCATCCTCTTCCACATTTCCATGAATGACATATGCATCACATTTATTTTTAGCGGTATACTTCTCACCCATTTCTATCAAGCGGTTAATGGACTTTACCCTTCCTCTGATTTTCTCACAGGTATAACATTGTCCGAATTCATCATCAAAGCTTACAATAGGCTTGATATTAAGAATATCTCCGATTGTACCGGAGATTTTACCGATTCGGCCGCCTTTTATGGCATATTCCAGGGTGCCGAATACAAAATACATATGCACTTTCTTTTTCATTTCCGGAATTGCTTTGACTATTTCTTCAAATTCAATCCCTTTCTCAATTAATTCCCCGCATTGCTTTACCAGAATCCCCTGAATGGCAGAGGTTGATTTTGTATCATAAAGAAATGTTCTTATTTCTGGATATTGGCTGCTGATAAGTGCAACCCCATTTACCGTCCCCGATATACCGCTGGAAATATTAATCGAAATTACATGGGTATAATTCTCCTCTTGGAGCTTTTGATACAGCTTTTCAATATCTTCCATTGCCGGTTGTGAAGATGTTGGAATTTCCGTTTTCATATTAATATAAACTTCCTGTGGAGTGATATCTATCCCATCTGTATATTCACGTTCTTTATATATAATCTTAAAGGGCAGAACATGAACTTTATATTTTTTAAGGGTTTCTTCGTCAATATCACATGCAGAATCTGTAATTAAAGCTATCTTTTCCATCTGTCTTCCATACCTTTCTCTATACCTCTATTGTTTGTGTCAAAGCTACAAACACAAACTTGTGCAGAAATGATTATGTATTCTTGTATAATCCAATCTCCATCTATTTCTCAAGTGATTATATATGCTGTAATATCAATATCATCATATCTGGTTATTATAACCAGATTAGCACGTTTTTGACATCAAATCAAGTCTCTGATTCTTCGTATTAGAAGGTATTTCTGAATAAAGATAAAAGTATGAAAACAGATAGCAAAATATAAAAATATGTGTTAAAATCATATTAGTCCGTTTACGGACTATATAGAAGGAGGTAATTCTATGCTTAATAATGATATCCTCCAGAACATCAAAAATTACTATGATGTTTATTGGGGTATCAATTCAATCTATGAGAATTGGGCCAAACATCACGACCTTACAATTAATTCTCTGTTTACATTGTACTTAATTTATGAAAATCCGGGACATTGTACTTTAAGTTTTCTTTGTGAGAAACTGCTTTTCCCAAAGCAGACCATAAATACGATTCTTGATTCTTTTGAAGAGAAGGGATATTTGGTACGAGAAACCTCCGCAAAGGATAAACGAAGCAAGAATATCCTGCTTACAAAAGCAGGCGGTCAATATGCTGCCAGTCTTTTAACGGAGTTACTTAATTTTGAACAGGAAGCTTTTCTTCAGATGAGTTCTGCAGAGAGGGAAGGCATGATGAACGGTAATTTTGCATTTTATCATAATTTAAAAGAAGCACTTGAGAAATCCGAGAAACAATCCGGAGGTATCAGATGAAAAAGCAATTTTGGAAATACATTCTGCCCTCTATGATAACCTTTTTGGTTACGGGAATATATGTCAGCGTGGATGGTTTTTTTGTAGGACGAACAGTAGGTGATGTGGGACTTGGCAGTATTAATGTTGCTTGGCCTTTAGCAGCCCTGATTCTTGATATCGGTACCGGTATCGGTATGGGAGGTTCCGTGAACATCTCCCATTACATGGGTGCAGGAGATAAAAAAAGAGCTGATAAAGCTTTTGGCAACACTCTGGTATTACTAATGCTATTCTCTATATTTATTACCGTTTTTTTACTCCTTTTCGGAAAGCCTTTACTTCGCCTTATGGGTGCGGAGGGTGAACTTCTCAAATTAGGGAGCGATTATATAATGATTCTTTCTTCCGGTGCTGTCGTTCAGGTATTTGCTACCGGTGTCACACCACTGCTTCGCAATCAGAACAAGCCGATGCTTGCAATGGCTTTGATGTTGATGAATTTTACGATTGATACTATACTTAGCGGTGTATTTGTAATGGTTCTTGGCCTTGGTGTAAGAGGGGCTGCCTTAGCTACATTAGCAGGTCAGCTTATCACTTGCATACCAGCCCTATTCATTCTGTTCAAGAAAGAAAACCGCATTCCGGCTTCCTGTTACCTTCCAAAGAAAGATGTAATCGGAAGCATTATAAAGGTAGGTACACCTGTCTTTGGCCTTTGTTTTATTCCTTCTCTGACAATACTGATTATTAACCGGCAGGCAGCTACTTACGGCGGAACCACAGCAATAGCAGCATTTGCAGTTATCTCCTATGTCTTAAGCATCGGACAGCTTCTCTTACAGGGTGTGGGAGAAGGAACACAACCGCTTATCAGCTTTTATTATGGTGCCAAAGATAAAAAAGCTGTAAAAACTTTTCGAAA
The DNA here is from genome assembly GCF_014218355.1 of Anaerocolumna chitinilytica. Classification (NCBI taxonomy): domain Bacteria; kingdom Bacillati; phylum Bacillota; class Clostridia; order Lachnospirales; family Lachnospiraceae; genus Anaerocolumna; species Anaerocolumna chitinilytica. The sequence goes on along the minus strand of NZ_AP023368.1, from coordinate 2,078,845 downwards.
ATGGACCTATTATATGGCTTTTACTGTGGGGATATTAGCAACTATTATAATTATTCTGCTTCGAGATCAAATTGCCGGCTTCTTTGGTGTATCCCATGAAACCGCAAAGGTCTTACAGACAGCCCTCCCCTTATGTGCCTTTTCCCTGCCGCTGTATGCCTTTTCCCGTGTGACTACAGAATATTTTAATGCAATAAAGAAGAGCAGGAGTTCTGCGGTTATGGTATATGGAGAAGCCATTGTACTGCTGCCCCTTGCAGCCTTTTTTCTTCCAAAACTCTTTGGTATTGACGGTGTATGGTACACGGTTGTTTTAGTACAGTTACTACTCTTATTTACAGGGATCATCTTACGGCTATCAAATTACCATGCTGGAAAATTATTGCGCAGTTAAGAATTCAAGTATGATAATGCTGTTTTAGGTGGTAATTTACTATATGCATAAAATACTTCTTAGGAAATATCTATCTTTACCATTAATTCTAAAATTGTAAAAAGGAGAAGCAACCTCTTTGGCTTACTTCTCCTTTTCTTCATGTATCAATTCACTTAACTGCTTCTTTGCATCTTTCGATAAGTTGTCAATCAGATGGTTGCGTTTATGTTCCTGTAAATCCGTATATTCCTGACGCAGTCTTTCACTTGCCGCATCCATATCCTCCTTCAATTCCCTGGCAGACAAAAGAGCACAACCAGCTCCTCTGATTATCACCTGCTGCAAGCCATCGGAGGTAGCTACTACAATATTGTACTTTTTCTGGTTGTCATGGGCAAATTTCTCTATATACTGGTCTGCTGTCTGGGCTTCTCTGGTAAATACCATATGGATATTGTGGTAGTCTATGACTTCTTCGATATGTCCCTGCACAAGATAAGCATCAAATACAACAATAATCTGTCCTCCCCGAATCCCCTGGTAATTACACAGAGCATCCATGAGCTTCATTCTGGCACCATCCATATTCTGTGCTGCCAGTTCCTTTAAATCAGGCCATGCAAAGATAATATTATAACCGTCTACCAGCAGATATTCTTCCCTGGTTTCTTTCTGTTTTCCACCGCTGCTTGAGTTTCCTGAACCTAAACTTTCATAGTAGCTTTCCAACGCTGTCTTTGGTCTTTTCCATCCGGACTTCTTTCCCTGGTTACTGTATGCGGTATTATTAATAATCTTGTCTATTTCTTCCAGGGATATCCATGGTTCTTCCACCTGTGGTGCCCTGCTCTCGGCCTTTTCTTTTTGACCGACAGACTTCTCTTTTAGATATCCTTCTACATGCATATACTTCTTAACATCGTACCATTCTACCAAAAATCCTGTACCATGGGCACAGAATACCGAACCGGTCGGATTCATGATATCTCTTTCCGAATCATAACCGATAATCTCAAGCACCTCTTCTGTGTTATGGCAGGGCTCGTATCCTTCCAGACTCAAAAACAATCTGCCAAGCCCCTGGGTATAAGCCGCCACTTCTTTCTGATAGTTTCTCATGGTAATTACTGGCCCGCTGCCTGTAAGAAGTGCCATTCCATTATGATTCTGGGCCAATTCGCTGGTTCCGCACATCTTCTCAATGTCTGCCATAGCCCTGCCGACCATTTTCTCCGGCAGCTCCAGTTGAAAAGAATAATAGGGTTCTAATAGTACAGACTTCGCCTGTTTAAGCCCATTTCGTACCGCCCGGTAGGTAGCTTCTCTGAAGTCCCCGCCTTCCGTATGTTTGTTATGTGCCCTGCCGGAAATCAATGTGATTTTCATATCTGTTATAGGTGCACCTGTCAATACCCCTCTATGCTCTTTCTCTTCCAGATGAGTAAGTATAAGTCTCTGCCAGCTCTTTCCAAGGATATCCTCACTGCAATTTGTTTCAAAAATCAGACCACTTCCGCTCTCTCCTGGTTCCAGCAACAGATGAACTTCCGCATAATGGCGCAATGGTTCAAAATGCCCTACCCCTTCTACCATATCAGAAATGGTTTCCTTATAGACAATCTTTCCTTCGCCAAAGGCTACTTTTACTCCAAAACGGGTTTCTATGAGACTGCATAGAATCTCTATCTGTACTTCACCCATAAGCTGGGCCTGTATTTCCTGTAATTCTTCTTCCCATACAATATGAAGTTCCGGTTCCTCTTCCTCTAATTGCCGCAATTTCGGCAGCATTGCCCTGGGATCGCACCCTGCCGGGAGCAGAACCTGATAGGACAATACCGGTTCCAGGATAGGTGCATGGACTGCACTTTCTATGCCTAAGCCTTCTCCCGTCTTTGTACCGCTAAGCCCAACTACTGCACAGACTGATCCAGCAATAGCTTCATTTACGGTTTCATATTTTTGACCGGAATATATACGTATTTGATTTACTTTATCTTCCCATATACCATTGGATAAGATGTCTCTTATCTTTAGGCTTCCTCCGGTAATCTTCAAGTGTGTAAGACGGTTACCCTGTTCATCTCTTGTAATTTTAAATACTCTGGCTCCAAATTCTGCCGGATATGAGGGTATGACAGAGAAGCTGGCAATACCTTGCAGCAACTGCTCCACTCCTTCCAGTTTTAAGGCAGAGCCAAAGTAACAGGGAAACACTTTACGGTTTCGTATAGCCTCTTTCATCAGAACGGTTTCGATTGTTCCTCTTTCAAGATAGGCTTCCAGCATCTTTTCATCACACATGGCAAGCTGATCGAAAAAAGTTTCTGTCAAAGTATCTTCAAATTCGATACATCCATCATCCAGCTGTTTTAATTCATTCATCAAGCTGTTCTTGCTAGCGCCTTGCATATCCATTTTATTAATAAATAAAATAACCGGTATATGATACTGTTTTAAAAGTTTCCACAAGGTTTTTGTATGTCCCTGTATTCCGTCTGTACCACTTACTACCAGAATTGCATAATCCAGTACCTGGAGTGTCCTCTCCATCTCTGCGGAAAAATCCACATGTCCGGGGGTATCCAGCAAAGTAACCTGAATATCACCGGTTTCAAAGACTGCTTGTTTAGAGAAAATAGTTATCCCTCTAGCCTTTTCCAGTTCATAGGTATCCAAATAGGCATCCTTTTTATCTACTCTCCCAAGCTTACCGATTTTACCGCTTAGATACAGTATCCCCTCGGACAGGGTTGTCTTACCTGCGTCTACGTGGGCTAATATTCCGATAACAAGTTTTCTCATAAATAATATAAAACCTTCATTTCTAGTCTATTTTAAACTTCTTGTCTTTTAGAAGCTCATTTATTTTTTGGTATTCCGCTCTTGCAGAGTAACTTTAACCATATCTCCCGGTTGTTTACCAATCTTTTCGCGAATCTCCTTGCGTATTCCAAGGATATGGCAGGGAGTCTTCATCTTAACCAGACTGCCGTCATAAGGCTCTCCGTCAAAGGTGGCATGTACCGGAACTCTTCCTTTTCCATATCTCTCTTTTACATCAAAGGGTATCTCAACATAAGCTCCGTCAATATCAGGAACTTTCTTTATAACTGCATCAAATTCACATAACTCTTCCTTAAGGACTGTCTCACTGATGTCAAGACTTGTATCCGCAACACCATTGGTTGCTTCATTCACTCGAAATCTTGTAATCTCTTCAATTAAATCATAAGGGATAGGCTGAGATAATGGAAGTTGTATAGCCCCCTTTGAAGTCTTATAACCTGTCAGTTTATCGGCAAATACTTGTACACCTGTCGCTCCCGGATATATACCTATGTGGTTCTTCATAGCAGCAAAGTGAATTAGATTCTCCTTCTGCCAGAAAGTTGGCATCTGCCAGCTAATCTTCTCGATTGCTTCCGGAGCCGCTGCTCTTATAGACTTGCGGATCTTCTCAAGGATTTCCTGAATATCTTCCGGAAAAAGGGCAAAATACTCCTCAAAATTGTGATATTCTGTTTTTTCCTTGGCTGGGCTTGTATTGTTCCTTGAATTGCGATTTGACATTGTCAGTTCATATGCAGCAGCAATCCAACTGATTAACTCGGAAAATAAAGTATCATCTGTAACTTCAAAATAATGAGCAACTCTGTTCTTTGAGGTTCTGATAACTTTGGCTGGCCCCCATTCCTCATGGATACTGTCCGAAGCAAATCCTATAATCATACAATCCTTTTTTGCATTGAACTCAGCAAAGCTAGAAGTATGTTTCCATATAATTGAACCGGAGGACTCATATTCATTAAAAGCTCCCAATTTTTTTTCCGCCGCCCCACGAAACTCTTCATATAAGGGTAACCATTTGGCTCTAACACCGGTAAATACAGAATTCATTCTAATTATTTTCCTTTCTTATGTTTATAATTAACAAGCAGCATGTCCCTTAATACAATCCTCAAAGTCATATTAAGGTTTAAGCAAGCCATCTAACGGTTATACAGGTATTTTTACCTCCATTAGAGTTCCCTTATTCTCCTCGCTCATGCAAGTGATACTGCCACCCAGCAACTCCGTGATTCTTTTTACAATAGATAATCCAAGCCCATTCCCCTGCTTTTTATGAGATTCCTCGCACTGATAGAATTTTTCAAAAATCTTTGGCAGCTTTTGAAGGCTGATTCCTTCCCCTTCATCCTTAATAGTCACCAATAGTTGTCCGCTTACTATTTTGCCGTTAATCCATATACTGCTGCCTTCGCCTGAATATTTTATAGCATTATCTATAAGATTTACCCATATCTGCATCAAAAGGTCCGCATCACTTTTCACGAGAAGATTATCGCACTCCACTTCATAGTTTCTATATTTATCCGGCCATTTTTCAGACAGCATAATAATGCATTTACGAATCTGTTCATCCACACGAACGTTATCCCTTTTTACAACAATCTGCTGGTAATCTAACCTTGACATACGAAGCATATTTTCACATAGGCGGGATAATCGGAGAGATTCCTTATTTACTAATTGGAGATATTCCTGCTGTTCTTCAGGACTAAGACCACCATCCATCAGAATTTCCGTAAATCCGGTTATTGCTGCTACCGGTGTCTTTACTTCATGGGATACATTACTCATAAAATCCTTCCGCATATAATCCATTCCATTTAATTCTGCTGCCATTGTATTAAAGTTCCTGGCAAGTTCATCTATCTCATTGGTGTATTCATATTCCCCATTCTTATGTTCTCTCCTGTTAATATGCGCTGTAAAATCACCGCTAGCTACCCGTTTTACCGCTTCCGTCATTTCTCCAATGGGCTTTGTCAGATGTATAGCTCCAAACCAGAGCATAATACCTCCAAAGAACATTGTAAGAAAACAGATAAGGAGACATACAATAATAGCAGCCTGTGGGGTGAAGGCTCCATGGTAGAATAGTTTCAAACCAGCCAAAACCAGCACCAAGGAAAATACACAAGCACTGCATAGGGTTGTAATGGATACCAGTGAGAAATAAAGCCGCAATGACATCCGGTAGGTTTTCTTTGTCTTTTTGTGATGTTTCATCATTAATTATCCGTTTTCCTTCCCAAGTATTTGCTCCATACAGTAAGGTAGTATTTGATATCTGTAGGTTGTTCATCGAATTTCCATACTTAAAAAAAGGAAGTCTTCTCCTCTGTAATCTTCATGGCTACAGGGTAAAAACGATTGTACAGATTTTGTATAGTAGTTTTTGGAGTTATCTGCAGCTCACGCTGGAGATAATTTTTCAATTCGTTATAATGTCTAAGAAAGGCTATATAATCATTATCCTGCAGATATACTTGCAACAGCAGTTCATGGGTATATTCGTCCGAGTAATCAACCTCCAGGATTTTTAACAGAACCCGTTTTGCTGCATTATAATTTCTCTTCATAAAATAATATTTTGAAAGAGCTAATGCTGCTGAATTGAACTTGGTACGATAAAAATTGCAATCTGAATGTGCCCATAAATAACCATTTTTTTCAAGAAAGTCCCCCGTATACAACTCTACTATCTTCTCAAGTGATGCTCTTGCTATATCATCAACACTATCGAAAGGCAGAACAGTATCCTGAATTAATTTACTAAAATGCAGCAGATCTGAATAGTAATCATCCAGATAGTAAGTATAACAGCCATTTTTAAATACTGTTTCGAAAAAAATCCCTGCATTTTTCAGATCCTTCTTCATGGAATACAGGGTATTGTGAAGATACGCTCCGGCTTTGTAGAACTCAACCTCCGGCCAAAGACTTTCCAGAATTTCATCTTTCGTTATACAATTATGAGTTCTGGTTAATAAAAATGCAAGTAGTTCTTCATTTTTTAGAGTTGTCCAACGTATCGGTACAGCGTTCCCCGGGCCATAAACCGAGAATTTTTTAAAGAATTGAATACGGATTTTTACTATATCATTCACTTTATAGGAAGCCTCTGTTTCTGATAGACTCCTTAATTTTTCCAATAGTTCATTTTCATATTGCTTCCGTCTGGTAATATCTCTTGATACACCAATTATATCCACACTTCTTGTATTCTCATTTAAAATCAGTCTTGTAGATACCTCAATATTTTTAATGGTTCCATCCTTGCAATAAACTTCAAAATCACTGACATTTATCGTAACTTCTTCACTCCGATCACCCGCCAGAAATCTGGGTAAGCATTTATTACTAGCATTCAGTATTTTCTGAATACTTTCAGATGTCATTGAACTTTCCAAGGTCTCTTTCATTGCTTCTTCTACCGTAAAGCCTCGTTGTGTATAGATAGCAGGACTAATATAAAGGAATCGATTCTCTGCCAGTGAATATACCCAGATGCAATCGGCTGTATTTTCTAATATGGCTAGTTTATCATATTCTTCCGAAGATTTCTTCACTTCTTTTGATTCTTTCATATTTTTCGATTCCTTTCCTTTTGCTTACCTTTATTATCTGGCGATATCAAATCAGATATACGATGTAAACAGAATATCACTGCGCTAAAAAATTGTAAAGATACTGCCGATATATGTCGAAAGAATTAAAATTCTATGTCGATTTTAGATATTTATTAGAGAAAATTTTGAGAATGCTATAGTATAGTTAATCTATAAATATCTATATCTTAATAAATTAATTATTATACAAAGGAGGAATTTACAGAAGTATTTCATAATCTTTCGGGGAGTAGTTTTAAAAATTTGCGAGGTATAATAAAGGAGAGAGACATTTATGAAAATCAAACACAAATTAATTATTTCATTTAGCGTAATAATTATAGCAATCGCACTGCTCAGTGGTATTTCTGTTTATTCTTTGAATAAGGTAAACCAAACATCAACAATTATAGCGGAAGAGGTAATCCCAAAACTGGAATGTATTAATAATATCAACTATGATTTAGCAAGATTCCGTTCTCACGAATATCAACATATGCTGACCGAAACATCGGATATGGATGAATTGGAAGGTAGAATGGATACATTAAAGAACAGTATCCAGGATGGTATTAAGCAATATACAACCTATGAGCAGAGTGATAAAATAGACCTACTCATGAAGGACTGGAAGAGTTATCTCACAGAGCATGACAAAATTATTGCCCTCAGCCGTGGAAATGACAAATCCAGTTCTTTGAATGAGATAAAGGGGGAGAGCAAGCGTACTTTCGATGAAATAGCTTCGATTATACAGGAGTTTAAAGCAAATGATGATAAAGAAGCAAAACAGATAAGTGCAAATGGTGATGCAATTTATGCCTCTACCAGCAAATTTATGATCGGTTCTGTTATCATAATTATTGTAGTCAGTGTAATAATGGCTGGTTGGATAATACTTTCTTTCACAAGGCCGATCTCACTATTACAACGTAAATTACAGGATTTAGTGGCACAAGGCGGAGACCTTACAAAAAACATCGATATTAAATCCAAGGATGAAGTGGGCTCCCTCTCAGATGCTGTAAACCAATTTATACAAAATGTCAGGGAAATCATTATTGAAGTAAATACCTGCAGTGATATGGTCTTTGAATCTGCCAACCAAGTTTCCAGCCATTTAACTGTTTTAAGTAAAAATGTAGAGGAATCCTCTTCTATTATTGAAGAACTTTCAGCAGGTTTGGAAGAAACCGCCGCCGCTGCGGAAGAGATTAATGCCTCTTCTGCGGACATTGAAAGAGCAGCCGTAGACATGTCTGAAAGGTCACAGCAAGGTTCCATGTCTGTTAATGAAATTAATACTAAAGCAACCGCTTTGAAGCACAGCGCCATCAGCTCTAAGAATAAGGCAACTAATATCTATTATGGCACAAAAGAATCACTGGAGCTTGCTCTTAAAAAATCAGAAACCATCTCTCATATTGACGCCTTGTCTGAAGCTATACTTGAAATCTCAGGGCAGACTAATCTGCTTGCACTAAATGCGGCTATTGAAGCTGCCAGAGCGGGAGAAGCCGGCAGGGGGTTCTCCGTTGTTGCCGAAGAAATCCGAAAACTGGCAGAGAATTCAGGAAGCACCGTCAATGAAATACAAAAAGTAACCGGAGAAGTCCTACAAGCTGTAACTGAACTTACGAATGCTTCTAAGACCATATTGGGATTCTTTGATGAAACTGTTTTAAAGGATTATGATGCTCTGGTAAGCACCGGAGAATCTTATGGACAGGACGGAGCCTTCGTTGATAGTATGATAACGGAATTCAGTGCTTCTTCCCAGGAATTATCTGCAACAATTGAAGGCATTATAAAAGCAATCAACGAAGTGGCCATTACAGTAAATTCAGGTGCTTCTGAAACACAGGAAATATCAGAAAGAATGGTTCAGATTGTAGCGATGCAGGATGAAGTACAAAAACAGATGTCAATTGCTGTTTCTAATTCTGAATTACTAAAGCGTGCTGTTAGCAAATTTACCGTATAAGAACCTACCAAGGGCTGTTGCAAAATAGTAAATTGGCTATTTTGCAACAGCCCCTAATAATCTGCATCGGACCCTGTATAGCATTCGGCTTCCAGGTTTAATATTTTGCCTTGTATCCCAAACCTCTTACAGTAATTATTTCAAAGTCCGGATAATCCTCAAACTTACGTCTTAATTTCTTGATATGGGAATCTACCGCTCTTTCATCCGCCTCCGAATCCATTCCCCAGATTTCATCCATTAACTCCAGTCTGGTAAAAATCTTATTCGGGTTGCTTAACAGCTTAAACAGCAGATAGAATTCTTTTGGAGGCATCTCAAAATATTCATCTTTGATTCGAACCGTTAAAGCATTATAGTCTAACACCGCCGTTCCAACAACGACTTTTTTGTCATTGGCTATTTGCGCCCGGCGCAGCAGTGCATTCACTCTTAATATCATTTCTTTCATTCGAATCGGCTTCACCAGATAATCGTCTGTTCCTGCCTTAAAACCACATTCCATGTCTTCCATCTGATCTTTTGCGGTTATCATTAATATCGGTAACTGGTAAGAAGCACTCCGTAAGGTTCTTGTCAGCTCATAACCATCCATTTTCGGCATCATGATATCGCAGATTATTAAATCAATGTATTCTTTATCCATAACCTTAAGTGCATCTTCTCCGTCAAAGGCGGGAAACGTTTTAAAATTTTCTTGTTTCAGCTTTGCACATATCATTTTATTTAGAGTCTCATCATCTTCGACAACAAGTATTGAAAACATTTCCTTTCCTCCCCTTGATTATTCCCTTGAAATATTCTTACAGACTGCTTTTTTACAATACATCAACACCGACTGAGAATTACATTCAACATATGTTGAAAAAATCATCAATATCTACTACAAAGCTGAGAGTAATAACTTCCCTTGTTCTAACCGGTATACCCGGTCCACTAAATCCAGAATACGCTCATCATGTGTCACCATAATAGCTGCTGTATTTCTGTGTTTTACTTCCTGTCTTATCATCTCAGCAATCTGACGGCCTCTTGTCCCATCCAGACTTGCGGTCGGTTCATCTGCTAATATTACCTCCGGTCTGTTTATAAAGGCTCTTGCGATAGCAACTCTCTGTTTTTCACCACCGGACATCTGTTTCGGATATTTTTTCTTGCAACTGCTGATTCCAAGTTCTGCTAACAGCTCATCCACTGTACTATTTCTCTCTTCTTTACTGCTAAAAGGTTTCATATCAGCAGCCAGTATCAGTTGTTCTTCTGCTGTCAGATAGGGAAGAAGCTGATGATTCTGAAAGATAAATCCAAGCTTTTCCCTTCTTATTTTTGTCCATTCTTTTTGTTTCATTTCGTCCATGCTGCTGCCATTAATTATTATATTGCCTTTATCCGCAGAAAGCAACATCCCTGCTATTGTTAGAAGCGTGCTTTTACCGGAACCGGAAGGGCCAAGAATTGCTATGAACTCTCCCTTATTTACTTTTAGAGAAATATCATTTAATACAAGATTTTCTCTGTCCCCGTCCAGATATCCTTTTGTTATATGATTTAATTCCATTGCATACATAATTATTCCTCATTTCCTCCGATAATTTTGACAGGGTCAACCTTTGCAACCTTAGCGGTTGAAAGCAGACTGCAAACCAGGGATATAGCTACAAAAGCTAACGATATGATAAGAGCATTTATCTCATTTAAATAAAAGGGCATAGACTTTGGCAGCATGGCGGCCATTCCAAAAGCAAGCCCATTACCGCAGAATATACCAAAACATGCTAGGAGCAATACTTGTGAAAACTGCATTTTAGCGATTTCTCCCATTCTCATACCGATTGCTTTCATTACACCAAACTGCTTATACTTTTGTATAGTAAGAATATAGAAAAACACTCCTAGTATAGCAGCTGATATAAATACCAGCACCCAGAGTATCATATTGATGGTGGTTTGTTCTGCCTGATAGCCTGGGATGTGAGATACAATTTCAGCTTTACTGACAACCTCTGCCTTATCAATGGTTTTGCCTACCAGATTATCACTTTGCAGGGCGATAGCATGGTATCCGGCAACATAACCTGGATTAACTGAAGTGCGGATATCCGTATAAGTATTTGTACTGATAAAACCTACCGGAGTGTGTCCATACATCGCATCCTTTGTAAAGCCTGCTACTGTAAGTTCAATACCGGAAGTAGAATCCACTATGGTGTCGCCTGTCTTTATACCGTTATCCTCAAAAGCCTGGTCTAGAACAATTGTATTTGCTGTCGTTGTTAGTTTATCCCCTTTTATTACTTCAGGATTTAAGAACTCATCCGGATTAATTGCAAAATAGGTTATATCCAGTTTCTCTGTTTTTCCTTTTATATTCACATTCATTCTCTGGATATCCAGGGTGGCTGTTTGCCCGACAGCAGCTTCTTTTACCTGCGTTAATGTATCCTCACTAATGTTTGAAACTGTTATCAGATCCTCTGCATCAGAACTTAACACAAAATTAGCGGCATTCATATTTTCAATACCAGCACTTACCGCTCTTGCAAGTCCATTTGCGAGACCAGACAAAAACATTACCATAAATATCATAAGAACAAGAAGTATCTCTATAAATAAATACTTCTTCCAGTTGTATTTGATTTCCTTCCAGGCTAACTTCATCTTACTACCTTCACTTCCTTTGTCATCTTAATTACTGATTTTTTCATACTGTCGGTTTTAATAAAATATCGAATGGCAGTTATCATATAAGAATTTTATCCTCCTGTGATTGTTATGCATTAAAATAAGATACAGATAAAATACCATAGTAATATGTCCTGAATATGTCCATTCTATAAAAAGAAGGGGCTGTTGCAAAATAGCTAATTTACTCTTTTAAAAGGACTGGGTGTATAATAATACATTTAGCTGCTCGAAATGTATTAGTATACACCCAGTCCTGTTTTAGAGTTTATTATGGCAATTTTGCAACAGCCCCTCCAAATTTATTTAATATAAAAATTAATAAAGTTAGATTCAGGCAACCTCTGGATTTCTTATGGAAGATTCCAGCCTGCGTATAAACTTTTTAGCCAGAACAACAGAAATCACCAGTGTTACAAGCATGAAAAGAGTCACGATAATAAGAGCCACCCAAGCCGGCGAATAGGTTCCATAATGGTCAGCTACCGCACCGGTCACAGGTGCCGCTATGGCTGTTCCAATCATTTCAAAAGCAGTAATGATTCCCACTATAGTACCAATGTCCTTTTTCCCAAATTCATTCACCGCCATTAAAGGTGGTGCAACGGTACCAAGGCAGGTACCAAAACCGAAGGTAACCGCAAACACATAGGGACCTATGGCAGAGGCGGAAAATAACAGGGAAATAACACCAAGAAGTGTGGTTATACTCCCAAACACCGTTCCTGCAATTAATCCAAAACGGTCATAAACAGCACCAAGTGAAATCTTGCCGATAATTACGGATGACATATAAACAGACAGAATCATGGCGGCAAACCCGGGAGAATGACCTGCATCTGTCATTTGGGCAGAGATGTTGATGATAACACCACCATTTACCATCCCCATAAAGACAAAACCAAGCATCAGCATCCAGAATGCACTGGATTTACGTACAAGTTTAAAACCAACGTCAATTTGTATAGGGGAATCTGCAGTCTTATTATTTTTCTTCGCAGATGGTTCATCTGCTCCATATGGCTTAAGCCCCATACTGTAAGGATGATTTCTAAAGGTAAGTATCGTAAGGGGCATACTTGCAATCAGCGTAATGACAGCAAGTAGCAGAAAAGTCCGATGCCAGCCACTGTTAATTATCATCCAGCTGATAATGGGACTAAGAACTACACCACCGAAACCGCTTCCCATCAATGCAAGTGAAACTGCTAGTCCTCGCTTCCTGTCAAACCAATTTGTAATAAGTACCGATATTAAGAGCCTCGTTCCTGCCAGAACGCAAAAACCTGTTATAAAAGCTAATATGTACATCTGCCATAAATGCCTTACAAATGCCCAGCCTGCCAAGTCCAGAACAATAATTCCGATACTGATAGAGCCGATAAGCCTTGCATTATACTTATCCAATAATTTTCCGACTACAAGAGAAGCTACAATACCAACTACCGCGCTGATACTTAAGCACAGATTAAATTGCGCTCTTGTAATATTTAAATCCGTGGTAACAGGAACAAGAAAAAGACTTATGCAATTAACAAAGATGGTGTAACAGGTTGCCATAATCAGAAATCCTCCGATTACAATATACCAACCGTAAAAAAACTTGAAGCGCTTCATAAATTCCCCCATTCCTGCCAGCACTTAGCGGCAATTTTCCAATATCTTCATGTTACCATGATTTTTACCCCTTTTCAATAAATAAAATGAGGCAAACAGCCCTGTTAGTAAGTCACAAATTCTTATCTGAACTTAACTATCAAGTCTGTTTGCCTCATTTTATATTCTTATATGCGCTCTTTTATAAGTTTCTTTAGTATTAATCTTAAAAATACAAGGCAAATTATCAAAAGAATACTAAAAGCAATTATCATCGGTGTATTATCCGCTGATGTCTTAATAGCAGAAACAACCATTAATGATATAATATTTACACTAGTTATCCCTGCAAAAACCAACATCATCGGTGCAAGGAGGAATCCTAGGGCTTTCTTTTTTTTAAGCTTAACCGCAGCGACCAACATTAGCGGTAAATAAAAAGAAAAATCTAATGCATGAACCGGATTAGTAAGGAGTCCATCGGTCTGAATACTTTCCGGTACTGTATTTGCCAGTGCAGACGGAAGTGATTGGGAAAGCCATAAGAGAACAAATAAAATACCTACAATCAATAGGAAGTTTCCCACTGCCCTTGTTGCAACTCCTTTTTCATACCATTCCCTGAAATCTTCTTTCATATATTGAGAGAAAAAATAAATCACAGCATAGATAGACAACCCTAATATCAGGCAGTACAGGAGAAACAGAAAGTTAAAGTGAACAGCAAAGGCATAAATCACATAGGAGTAAATATTCGTAAGCATCGTACCTGCCCAGATAATTTTAGCACCTCTTACACCTTTTGTTATCAGGAATGCAGATATTATAAGAATCGGAGCCACACAAACCAGATTTGATATATCCTGTCCAAGACACTGTGACATCCAGTCTATCGTTTCCTTAGCATAGACATCCTGATTCAGGATACCGATACCACTGCAAAGGATAATTAAAACAACAATTGGGATAGTAAAATATACAAGTACTTTATCTTTGTTTATTTCAATGTTTTTAGAGTTTATGCTTTTTGTATTTATGTTTTTTGTATTTATGTTTTTTGTGTTTACATTTTTTGCTTTTACGCTGTCTGCTTTCTTACTTTCAGTCATATTTATATCCCCCTTCATTTTTATCCATTTCTGCTATGTTAGATAGCATTTTTTTTAGGAAGCTTCGTGCTGCTGCCTTCTCCTCATCACTGATATTTTTAAACAATGCTCCCATAAATTCAGCACTTTCTGCTCTTAAACTCTTCCAGAAGTCCACGCTGTTTTCTGCCAGCCTAAGCCTTGTTGCACGTGAATCCTTCTCATCTTTTTCTAAAACCAGCAACCCCTTTTGCTCCAATTTTAATGCCACTTGTTTCACATTCTGATGCGAACTGCCCATCTCTCTTGCAGCTTCTTTGATCGTAGGAGGACAATCAAATAAGTTATCAATCACAACAGATAAGAACCACTGTTTCGTTGTAATATCAAATTTCTTGAATTCCCTTTCCAATAAGGTATCCACTCTGTTAGCTACTACAAAAAGCGCTCCGAAAATATATTGTTGATTCGTCATTTCTTCAAGTTTACTCAATCTTTCTCCCATCTGATTACTCTGGTACATATAAAAAATGAATGAAATAAAATGCTCCGTACCAAAGCGGTAAAGCTTATTATGTTGCCCTTTTAAATAGATAACACATTACCTATATAGATAATATATTACCTAATTTTATATGTCAAGTATTTAGTAATAAAACATTGTCATTAATTTTTCCCGTTATAATAACCCCCTCTGCCAATAAGCGAATTCTTGCTAATTGGCAGAGGGGGTTTACTATATTTTTATTCATAAGCCCAAATAAAGTATTAAGTGTCCCATCTGTTCTATTTTAATTTAAATTCACGTAGTGCTTTTGATGTAACTTCCTTTACGCTCTCGTCCGTTTCCTTGGATAAAAGAAGCTGTAAAAAACTTCTGGCCTGTTCTGTTCCAGTGTTAGCAAAAGCAACAATTGCTGCTTTCCTGATTTCTAGATTTTCATGATCTATCAACTTGCTAAGCAGATTAAACGACTTTTCATCCCGAATAATGGCAAGCCCTGCTATCGCTGCTTTAACAACTTCTACATCCTTATCGTGAAGGAATTGTTCAACCTTTTCTGTCTTTCTCTTTTCCGTCAGTTTCTGAATTTTCTCAACCGTTCTTTCTTCACTCATTATGCTGCTCCTTCTTTCTTATAATTTGTAATCTTACAAAATATAATATTAAGCATTATTGATACCAAAAGCTGCTTAATTCTGTAAGGTCGCAACTTAACTATAGTCCTATTTCATCCACAGTGCAAGTAAAGGTACTAATTATTTTTATTCTGTATTACAGTTCAGCCTAATGGATGAATTATAATTTTACTTTTCATAAATCGGGTCATGATTGATAGTACTCAAGCTTTTGGTTTCTGTATATCCGCAGGAACGCCAGAATTCACCTGCTTCATCTGAAGTAAGATAAATATGCTTAGTACCCTTGTCGTAAAGCATCATTTCTGCATGATCAACTAAAATTGACCCAAGCCCTTTTCTCCGCATGTTATGACTAATGTACATTTCTCTGATAAATCCCCAACCCTCACGTTCACACCAATCACTCTTTTGACTATCAACCTGATAGCTGATAAAACCAACTAATTCTCCATTAACTGCTAACATATCTAATGCTGTAACCCCTGTCATAACGCTATCTGCTATTTTATTGCATAACTCCTCTGACTTCTTATCGGATATATCATACTTAAAATCAGTTCTAAAATAGCTACAAAACATTCTTATAAAATTAGCCATATCTATATCGCTATAAGGGCGAATTTCAACTTTTTTCAATTCCATAAGTATCCTCCATAATTTGTACTACATCAACTGTTTATATGTAATACATAATTATACTGTATTTACTGGGTAATTCATAAAGACTTTTACATTATAATTATTCTTGCCCACCGTATAATACGTATAATCCCAATAAAACACAAAAAAGCAATACGGTTTCTTGTATAATAATGAGAAACCGTATTGCTTATGATTAATATGATTAAATAGAAATAAAACTTACCTATTCCTGATTTTCTATTACAGTACTTTCTGCTGCTGCAGCTTCTTTGGCAGCGGTTTCTTTTGCAGCGGCTGCAACATCCAGATCTTCGCTCCAGGGTTTCTCAGCCGTATTACCTAATGATACGCCCAATTTCTCCATGGTAATGAATCTTAATAGGGTATCTATGATGGTACTGCCATTTCCTTTACCGTCACCTTCTCCCATATTTACCACGGTCTTAGGTACAATATCTACTTTGGCAGTCTTCACAGCATCGGAGAGCTTATCGGTTACTTCCTGAATAACACGGAATTCTGCTCCGCCATAAGCTTTAACCTGTGCATCAATTGCTCTGGCCTTTGCAAGACCGACATTACTTTCCTTGGAAGCTTCCGCCTCGCCTTCCAGCGTAATTCTTGAGGCATTAGCCTTTGCAAGAGCGATAATCTGGTTTGCTTCCTGTTCTGCCTTGCTGGCAAGAGCAGCACCGTTATTTCGCTCAATATCAATCTGAATCTTAGACTTTGTCAGGAAGCTCTGCTGTTCAGCAACTGCCTGGGCTTCACGAAGGGATTTCTCACTTTCTGCTGCTGACTGCTGCTTCTGGTAAGTAACCTTCTTTTCTTCGGCAATCTGTCTTTCTCTGAGCTGCGTAAGGATATTTTCAATCTGTATATCGGAAGTAGGGGATTTGGGAGTACCAATCAGAACTTCCTCCAATTGCAGGTTGTATTTATGGAATTTTTCTAACATCTCTCCCAATGCTCTTTCACGGATTTCACTACGCTCCTGAATAAGTTCAATTAAGGTCTTTGTCTGGGCGACATCTTTAAAGTAAGCACTTACCAGAGGATCAAGAGACTGGTTAACCAACATATTGATGTCACCAAAACGCTGGATAACCCATGGAGCCTGCTTATAATCAATATGCATAACTACTGATAACGGCAGTGAAGGTTCAAAGGCATCTTTCGTTATAATATCCACTTCTGTCAGATTTTCATCGTATTTATGGGAACCGACTTCTGACTTATTCCATTTTAAGATGATATTCGTAGTCGGTACAAGTACAACTTTACCGGCATCGGTATTAAAAGCATATTTACCGGGCATTAACGGTTTTTCAAGAACACCCTTGCAGCCTTCGCCAACCAGTTCGCCATGCTTATAGTTCTCACCGGTGGTATCTACTCCTTCTTTACCAAAGAAAGATACTACAACACCTACAAAACCGATAGGTACTACAGTTTTAGCACGGTATTCTACTGTTGCAAATAAACGGTTGATATAATAGGTACCATCTGTCAATACCTGTATTTGCTTACCTCTTCTGCCGCTTAATGCCAGGAATTTCTCAGGGTCCTGGAAGCTTGCATGGGCTTCTCCCACATACGGAGCGATAATCTCTCCTTCCTGGAGGGAAGGGCCGTCATGAACAGTAACAATTCCCATAACATCGCTAGCTTCAGCCCCCTGTCCCATAATAATAACAGGGCTGAAGGCGTTGCGGTCCAAGAGAGTCTTTTGCATGGTAACCAGCTCCATACGCTCACTCTTCGAACTGTTAAAGACTGCTTTTATATCTGTAGGTGTAATAACAATAAACTGTGCCAGGTTAATTGCATAGGTACCTTCTCTTAAGATACCTCTTTGAGGGCCTCTCTGGCCTCCATTTTTTAAGAAGCCTGTTACATCCTGAAAGTTATTAGCTTCAGGGATTACTTTACCTAAGGTCTGTGTCGGTTCCAGTGGCTTACCGTCACGAGCGAATATGTATGCTATCTGACCTTGCGGAATTGTAATCAAAGGATATTTATGAATCTTGTACATTAAAGCTGTTTTAAAATGTATACCACCACGAAGCAGCATGGGTGCATAACCGGCTTCACCGTTTAATGCAATAATAGAATCCTTTAAGGACCCTTTAAAACTCCACCATTTCTCCACCACTGCTACCTGGTCAGAGGAAATAACCCTAAGCCCGAGAATAACAAAAATTAAGAGGTAAAATACAAGAATTGCACCTAATACAATACATGCTAACCAAATAAGTTCCATATTACCTTCCACTTCCTTCTACGTATTTTGTCACATTATTTGCTATTTTGTGACAATTAAGTTACTACCTAAATATACGCCTGATTCTCTGAAAATACAACTGGGAAGTTATATATTTTTTTCATATTTTTACAGCATTTTATAACATTAAATACAGATAATTGAAATGTCTCTTTACTGCCCTAATTTGATGAGTTGAAATCATGCTTATAGCATAATATTTCTTAGATAAGTGCATCTAAAAAGTATCTGTCGTAAATAAATTGTTTAGGTTGTGAAACAATAGTAGATGCTCAAGTGTGAGTTAAAAACAAAGGCATGCAACTCTATAAAGCTGGCTACATGGCCGCAATAAAAAATGCAATAGTATACGCGAATATTTATTTTAGGCTTTAATATATTGCAATGAATAGATTCAAGGTGAAGTTATGAAGCATGGTAAAAAATGTAATTTTATCGTCATACTAGTTTTATCGGGTATATTACTCTTTGAAATGGTTTTTTATTATTTAAATCACACCATACCAACATTTAGTGTCAGGTCAACTACCGAGTCTGAAATAAAAGATGAATTAATCATTGCCTTATTTATGGACAATATCATCGCCGATAGCAGTAATTTTTATGATAATTATTTTCCAGATTCGTATCCGATAGAATATTTTAATTATGAATTTAAAATTAAAGATATTAAAAAAGAGGGCGAACCAGTAAATGTTTACATTACATTTGAGACAACCCCAGTTATAGGTCCACATATTCCAATAGGAGATGATGAAATTATTTATAAAGTAGATGCACTCGGTAATAAGATACTTGTGAATTTTATTCATAAAAAATCATACGAAATTCCCGAAAGGTTAAAACCTAATATGATTAAGTCTTATCCCGAAACGAAGTAATAATGTGGATTAGCAAAAAAATAATAGTTGGAAAATATGGACTTGTGTCAATAACATAGACACAAGTCCATATATATTTAATCTCTTTTCTTTTAGAATCTATCTTAAGTTCATGCTACATTAAGTTCTTACTAGCTTAAACCCTTGCTAACACTAGTTCATATTATTTTATTTCCAGATAACAATATCACTTAATGGCTGTCTTGTCTTTTCAAAGCTTGGTGCTTCTGCGCGATAGCCAAAGCTTGCCATAACGGATACACCGAACAGGTTCTGATCCAGAAGCCCTTCATTTGCAAGCAGCTCTTCAACTGCCTTTTGATGAAAACCTTCAATGGGACAGGAGTCAATCCCTAAAAATGCTGCCGTAGTTAACATATTTGCCATGGCAATATAGGTCTGCTTACTAGCCCAGTCAAACAATGCTCTATCACTTTCCAGCAGGTTAAAATCATTTTGCTGGAAATTACGAAATGCCTCTCTCTTACCTTCTACAATCTGCTCCGGCAGCTTCTGTACATCCCGCATTATATGGGTTACATAGTCGGAGCTATAAATAGTATCAGATTTTTTTCTGGCTAATAATATCACCAAATGACTGGCACCCTTTAAACTATTCTGAGCTCCCCAGGCAATCGGGTAAAGTTTCTTTTTTATTTCTTCATCCTGAACTACTATCAGTTTCCAAGGTTCGAAGCCAAAAGAGGAAGGGGACAGATGTGCTGCCTCTAAAATAGTATCAAAATCTTCTTTTGATACAGCTTTGTTTCCATCAAAATTCTTGCAGGCATGGCGGAATTGGAATGCCTTTATAATTGTTTCATTGATATTACTCATATTTGTTACCACCTTTCGTTTAATGTAGCCATATTATCACTTAATGTCAGATAGTTGAAGTACGCAAAAAAATGATATATAATATACTCAAAGTATTATTACTATCATTTTATATAGTATTGGAGAAAAACTATGGAACATTATACACTTTCACCGGATTGCACCAATGGAATCTGCCCTGTT
Source organism: Anaerocolumna chitinilytica (assembly GCF_014218355.1). Lineage (NCBI taxonomy): Bacteria > Bacillati > Bacillota > Clostridia > Lachnospirales > Lachnospiraceae > Anaerocolumna > Anaerocolumna chitinilytica. The sequence goes on along the minus strand of NZ_AP023368.1, from coordinate 2,058,691 downwards.
GAAACCACTTTAAATATTATAAGCGGAAAATGGAAAGGCATTATACTTTTCCGGCTTCTGGGCGGAAAGAAGCGTTTTGGCGAATTAAAAAAACTAATGCCAACTATTACCTTTCGTACTTTAACTCTTCAATTGCGTCAGCTTGAAGAAGACGGTATCGTTGAGAGAACGGTCTATGCGGAAGTTCCTCCTCGAGTGGATTATGCCTTGACAGAACTTGGCGAATCCATGCGCCCGATTATTCAGGCAATGTTTGATTGGGGTATAGGCTATCAGAAACTGACAGGTAAGCTAGAACAGTAAACCGGTAATGTCTATTATATCCAGATTTGATAATCTCCCCTGTGTTTGCAGTAAACAGAAGGCGAGCATCCGGTAAGCTTTCGAAAGGTATAGGCAAAATGCTGGCGGTTGTTAAAGCCAACACTAAATGCAATGTCCGTTACAGGCAGCCTGCTGGTTTCAAGAAGAAGTTTCGCCTTTTCAATCCGAAGCTCATTCACTTTATCCACCAGTGTCTTACCGGTTTGTTCTTTAAACAGCCGCTGAAGATAAGCGGAGGATATCCCTATCTCTTCTGCAATATCTTCAATTCTGATATCTTTATCGTAATTATTATTCATATAAGCAAGAGCCATGCGCACATACTTACTCCCGCCATCGTTCCGATATTTTTTCATTCTTTGTCTTCCAAGCTCAATCAGAAGTCTGGCCAGGTTCAGATTCTGCATTACCTTATGTTCCATTTCATCCGTTGAATTTTGCAGCTGCTTATGAATATCTGTCAGAATCGAATGCAAATTGCCCTCTGCATCATAACCCTTGAATATGGGGACCGGCATTTTCAAAAAATCCTCCAGGGATTTGGACTGACCGCTAAGCTTTTTTATACTCAAATCCTCCACCTGTGGTAACAGCGAGATTTCCAGGTTTAATATTCGGCATCTTACTCCTCTTACTACTTCCAGCTGATGTTTTGTATCACCGTCAATGATTACATACTCTCCTTCTTTCATCTCCCATCTTTTTTCTTCCTTTTGAGTCCAGCTGTATATATTACAGCAGCCGCTGGCTATATACATAATCTCAAATTCTCCGTGGGTGTGGGGTTCCATCTCAAAGAAATCAAAGTTCATAGCGTAGTACCTGTTAACCTTAAACCAGTTATCCCGATTGTTCCTACTGTATAAGCTTACATTATCTGCTGCTTGAACACTTTGCTCTCTAATGAAATCTTTCATATTCCTATCTCCTTTTCGGATAATTATACCAGTTAATTTTAATTTAAATATTCATGGATTAGTTTTAGTAATGGGAACGCAATCGTCCAAACCAGAAAGATAGACTCATGCGCTGGTTCCAAGGCGCATTCTTTCTTTTTGATTTAGGCGTATTGCCTGTAAACATAAGGGAGAAAGGCTTTCTAGCCCAGAATCAATTATATAACTCTAAATACAAACCATACGAAATACATACAGGCGTAATCAAGAATAAAATAGCTCATTTCCATACTTATATATCATAATTTCTTACATTTAATGATAAAGTTAAGAATTCTTTCCTTCTCTTCTTTTATTATAGAATATAATACTGTTAGCATTACTGCAAGTAAATAATTTACTACCATACTTAACAGGAGGTTATAATTTATGTCATTTAAAATTGCTTTTATCGGTGCCGGAAGTGTAGGTTTTACAAGGACTTTATTCTCCGATTTGATGGCAGTTCCTGAGTTCCATGATCTTGAAGTAGCTTTTACTGATATCAATCAACACAATTTGGACATGGTTACATCTCTTTGCCAAAGAGACCTTCAGGAGAATGGTCTCTCCATCCAGATTCACGCAACCACTGACCGTAGGGAGGCCTTTACAAATGCCCGCTATATTATTAATTGTGTCCGCATCGGAATGCTGGAAGCTTTTGAAACTGATGTGGAGATTCCTTTAAAATACGGAATAGACCAATGTGTGGGCGATACCTTATGTGCCGGAGGGATAATGTATGGCCAGCGTGGTGTGGCTGCAATATTGGATTTCTGCAAGGATATCAGAGAAGTTGCTGCCCCTGGTGCAATTATGCTCAATTATTCCAATCCTAATGCAATGCTTACCTGGGCTGCCAATAAATACGGAAAAGTTAAGACCATCGGTCTATGTCATGGAGTACAAGGCGGCCATGACCAGATTGCCCGAGCTCTTGGATTAAAGAAAGAAGAAGTTGATATTATCTGTGCCGGAATCAATCACCAGACTTGGTATATCTCTGTTAAACACAAAGGGGAGGATATGCTGCCTAAAATTCTTCCGGCTTACCTTGCAAATGAAGAATTATCAAAGACTGAGAAGGTTCGAATTGATGTCTTAAAGAATTTTGGATTTTATTCTACGGAATCGAATGGACATTTGTCCGAATATGTTGCCTGGTACAGAAAACGCCCTGACGAAGTGGAAAAATGGATTGACTTAGGTGTTTGGATTAATGGTGAAACCGGTGGATATCTCAGAGTTTGCAGGGAAGGAAGAAATTGGTTCGAGGATGATTTCCCTAACTGGATGAAAGAACCAGCAAAGCAATATACTTCAGAGAATCGAAGCCAGGAACATGGCTCCTACATCATTGAAGGTCTGGAAACCGGACGGGTATACCGCGGACATTTTAATGTGATGAATGACGGTTGTATTACGAATCTTCCTGCGGAGAGTGTAGTTGAGGTTCCTGGATACATAGATGCTAATGGTATTAATATCCCAAAGGTAGGTGATCTGCCCCTTGGTTGTGCTGCTATTTGTTCTCAAAGTATCTGGGTACAGCGCCTGGCTGTAGAAGCTGCTGTAACTGGTGATATTGCCCTGCTCCGCCAGGCAATGTTAATGGACCCATTAACAGGTGCAGTCTGCACACCTGCAGAAATCTATCAGATGGTGGATGAAATGCTGGTCGCAGGCGAAGCTTGGTTACCTCAGTATCAGGAGGAAATTAAGCTGGCAAAGGTAAGACTGTCTTCTGAAAACTTGATACCTTCCAAAGACTATAAAGGTATCAAAGTACCTGAGAAGTCCATAGAGGAAATGCGAAGAAACAAAGAAGAAGCCAGCAAAAATGCAGCGCAAACCGATAAAGCAATAGAAAGGCCAGCTTCAAGATAAACCATTAAGCTGGTTTCAGGGACTGTGTAAAGGGAAGTTACGGGTTAAAGACGGGTTGACCCCTGTGGAAGCAAGACACCATTCCGAAATTCCTTTTACAACAGTCTCAGAATTGTACTTTTAAAAGCATTTCGTATTGGCCAACCTGATAATTAAAACCTGATTGAACCAGAAAATCATTCATGCTTTTATCAGAGGCCTCTACATTGAGTACACTAACTCTCTGTGCATCAGTACTTCTAACTAATTCGGACAATATACTGCTCCCGATCCCTTTGCGCCTGATATCCTTATGAACCGCAATCTGAGGTATATCACCGGTCTTTTTATCAATCATACCATAAGCTATCACAGTACTGCTGTATTCCGCAATGACATATTCGAAAGCTTCCGGTACAGCTTCAATTGATGACTCAGAATTCTGCCAGGAAGGTTCAAAGTTCCAGAATTCTCTTAGTTCCTTAAGCTCAAGCCTCTCAAGGTGCTTCACCTTAACACTTGTTTTGGGGATAAATTTTTCTTTCTCTAATTGATAGCAGGAAAATTCTCTTTGTAACTCAAATCCCTGCTTATTATAAAGCTCTATGGCAGATTGGTTGGTTTTCAGCACTTCAAGTAAATATTGCTCCACCTGCTTTGTCTTAAGTAAGCTTTTGACTTGCAAAAGCATCTCACTGGTTATACCCTGTCTTCTGAATTCCGCAATAACACCGGTTCCAAGATCATATGCGGTAACCTTTCCCTTCCATTGTCGTAATCCATTCAGCACGATCCCGACCAGCCTCTCATCCTGGAAAGCTCCTATAGATATTGCAGGATGATACCCTCTTCTTAGAAGCATCTGCTGAAACTTCCAGAGCGGCAGCTCTATCTTAACCTGATAATCTGAAAATGCCTCCTGAAAGGTTTTATGTACAACTTCAATACTGATATTGTCTAAAGTCTTAAAATAAATCATTATCAAATCCTCCTTACACTCATTTCCGCAAAATACCACAACTCACAAATTAACAATACTATAACACTGCCTGAAACTCTTGTCCAGGAATTGGGTTACAACATAATAAACGAATGAATATTGTTGACAAATATAATAGTGCTTGATATTATATGTATATACATATAATAATAGAATATAATATGATTTCGAAAGGATAAGTATCTGTATGATCGAATCAATCGCATTATCAATAAAACAAAAGGCTTTAGAATTAGGCTATGAAAAATGCGGCATCATTCCAATTCCTATGCTGGACGGATATCAGGAGAAACTGGAGGAACGGGTTAAAAATGTTCCGGACTCCGGAGTATTTTATAAAGGCCAACAGCGCCTGGCTCATGTTCAGGAGGAATTCCCTTGGGCGAAATCTGTAATTATACTGACTGTTCCTTATTCGAAGTATCATGTTCCAGAAAATGTTTCCGGACATATTGGGAAGTCATACCTTTTTGATGTACGTATTGACGAGAATACCACGGAATATCAACAGAGCCGCCAATTGGAATTATACCTGCAAAGCCTTGGGCTGAAAGTTGAAATCAACCGGAAATTTGGAGTTGTCGGAATGCGCTGGGCAGCATTACAGGCTGGTCTGGGAATTATCCGACGGAATAATTTTTTCTATACGGAATCTGGTTCCTGGGTTCATCTGGAAGCATTTTTGATTGACATGGAACTGGAACTTAAAAGTAATACCACTCTGCCTCCCTGCCCGAAAAACTGTGACCGTTGTATCAAAGCCTGTCCCACCGCTTCCCTTTGTAATGCCTACACCATGAATCCCCTTCGCTGCATTTCCTTTTTAACAACTTTCGGCGGAAGGAACCTCCCACAGGAACCTATGGCCGAGAATTTTGGAGAATGGATTTATGGGTGTGATGTCTGTCAGGATGTATGCCCTATGAATCACAAAAAGTGGGCAGCACAAGAGGCTTTTCCGGGACTTACTGAACTCGCCCCTTCTCTTACCGCAGAAGCCCTTCTGAATATGGGAGAGGACTTCTATCGAGATAAGGTCCAGCCCAAATTTTTCTACCTTACAGCAGATGAACTCTGGAAATGGAAGGTAAATGCACTTAATTATATAAAGAACCATTACCAAGAGCAATACCGTCAGTTAGTTTTGGACGCTTTGGAAAGCCCCTATCCTAAAGTAAGAGAAATGGCAGAAAGTATCTGCGTCCTTTATTCCATCGATAAGAATTGAGAGGCAGGAATTTTTACAGCACTTGACAAGCGGTTTTTCAACCTTTATTGTTATATATATTATTTCTTTGAAAAAACAAAAGACGTTTTTTCAACTACAGATTCAGGAATATCAAATCGAAGATTTGATATTCACGAAAGGAGTTAAGATGAAAACAGATAAAAAGGAAGAACCGAGACTAATAAACTGTGCATGCCGAAATCTACGTATGACAACCCGAATGGTTACACAGTATTATGACAAGGCACTTAATGATTCCGGTATAAAATCGACGCAGTTCGCTTTATTAAATGATATTGCTTCCAAAGAAGAAGGCCTTTCAATTAACGAACTGGCTGAATATTCCATGATGGACCAGACAACTGTCACACGTAATATTGAAATCCTACGTAAGAATGGGTATGTAATTGTTCAAACAGAAGAGAAAGACTCACGCAGAAAAAGAATTACCTTAAGTGATGAAGGAAAGGAGAAACTGAAGGACGCCCTACCCCTTTGGAAAAATGCTCAAACCAATCTGCAACAGTCAATTGGTGATGAGCAATATAAAAATTTCCTTGAGACGCTTTCACTTCTTAAGAAAATAAATAATTAGTTGTTTGTCTGCTTTTGAACGAACAATATTCTTATTCCAAGAATAACAAACCATGTTGAGAAAAACAGTTGTGTAATAAAGTACAAAACATTTCCAATCACCCAGGGAAAAGCACCTATAAGAACCAATGCCGCAGTCAAAAAGCCGAAATAAGCAATCATTTTACCAATAGCGCTTTTTCGAATCAGATAACAAAGTATAATGATAGCTATGCACCAAAGGATAGCTGCACAATGCATGCCTCCGTAGAAGACACTAAGTATCAGTTTATTGATACCGGCTGACATTTCCATATTATATACCGGGTAAGCCAATCGTCCCAGAATAATATCCAGGAATACATTAATCGGAAGAATAAGCGCTATAATTCCGCACCCAATTAATGTTTTTGCTTTTTCTGTATTTACCAGTAGTTGATATAATGCTGCGATAGTGGGAATCAATGCTAAGGTTGCAAATAAGAGCACTTCATCTGCCATGGCAATGTGAAAATGCCATCTGGAAAGCCAAGTTTCTAAATCCGTATCCATAGCCGGCGGACTAAATACAGGCAGAAGGAACAGGTTCTGAATAAGAGTAAGAATACCGGAAATAATGGATGCAATTCCGCCTATTTTTATGATACTATTTTTTTCTTTCATAAATCTCCATTCTAACTAAGATTTTCTATTCTTAAATAAGAAAATTGTTCTCTTCATTTGCTTGCTCCAGCGTTCTTATTTCAAAGGATTTATATCCGAAGGCAATAAAAGGATCCGAATTCGCTATGGTAATGGCCTCGTCCAAATCTTTGGCTGTGAAAACTACCATTCCGCCGGGATAATCTGTGAAAGGCCCACAAAGCACAAGCTTCCCTGTGCTATCTAATTCTCTTAGATGTTCTACGTGACTTTTTACCACCTCTTCATTGAGAGGCTTTAAATTCTTCATAAGATATACATACATAACTGTCCGCTCCTTATTATAGAAAAAACTACTTTCCATGATTATCAGCTATAAGACTTTCTCTTCTCTTTCACCACTAACGCAATAATCGCCACTGATAACATAATGGTTGTTACCAATCCACCCTCTGGTCCAAAACTTCCACCTGTTAGAAAAGCAGGTCCAATCTCTTGTGCCTTAAAAACTGTACTGCCGTTGGCTAAGAAGCCACTGACAGGAAATCCATAAATATTACCAAGAGCAAAATTCCAGGCAAAATGCAGTCCGCAGGTTCCCCATATATTCCCGTTAAGAATCGCATAAACGGCGAAGAATATACCGGACAAGGTTAGATTAACAAAGGATAAGACCGTTACTCCGGAACTAAACAAATGGAGGATACCAAATATAACTGCGGTTATTGCAATAGCAATAATAGGGTTAGTACGATTTCCTAAACGTGGAATCAACCACCCTCTTATTGCAATTTCTTCTGAGGCACTTTGTACTATCCATCCCAATGCCAAAATGCTTATGTTGATAATCAGGTACCTATCTTGTATCTGGCCGCTTGGAAGTTTAACCTCACCTGTATAAACCAAAACGGCTGTAACTGCAGAGATTGTGCATACCCCTACGATACAGCCAATTATGTATGATTGCAACGGTTTTCCGCCCTGAAAACCTATGGATTTTACCGGGCAGCGTTCTGCAAACTTTACCCAGGAAAAGAAAATTATTATCTGTGTCCCGCAAACGATAAACTTCCTCAGCGCGACAGAAAGACTTTCTGTAAGTTCACCTGAATGTTTTATTAGATTTATAACAGGCATTGCCAGCAAACGTCCCAAGGCCAGTCCAATCAGCCATAGAGCAAAATAAATTAAGATAGTTATGGGAATATTTAATTTTACTTTACCAGTATCTGCCTGCTGGAATAAAACGCTGTTTTTTAATGGAAGATTCAACCTTTTCATATGACCTCTTTTATGTAATTTTCATTCGTATATATGAAAGCCAAAGATTTAAACCGCTGATTTTAACGGTAGATATTAAGCCAATTATCTTGTAAACAGCTTATTCCTGAGCAAATATATCATTCTCTTTATCAGAATTCCAAATATATTCAATGGCATCAGCTATCTTGGCAGCTGCCGCTTCCCCGAATCTGTCTGAGATAAAACCAAGAGACATATCAATTCCAGCCGATACCCCCGAAGAAGTATAGAACTTGCCATCGACTACCCATCTCGCTTTTGTAATCCAGTCTACCTTCGTATTTACAGATTTAACCCAATCAAAAGCTCTCTTATTCGATGTAGCTCTATGTCCATCCAATAAACCGGTTTTCGCCAAAAGAGCAGAACCTGTACACACACAAAGACAATATTCCGCTTTTAAAGCCATCTGATTCAATAGTTCAATAAATTCAGGATTATTGACAAGAAGTCTTGTCCCCTGACCGCCGGGAATCAATAATATACCGGAATAGTCGGCCTCTTTTGCAGGCATTGTCTGAATCTCTGTACCCTGGCGGCTTTTAATTAAACCACCGGTGGCGGAAATATAACGAAGTTGATAATCCTTCCAATGTCCCAAGACTTCCACCGGGCCGAATACATCTAAGGTTTCAAAATCAGTAAATAGCAGGATATTAACATCCACCTCATCATCCTCACTTTGCATTTCCATTTCTTTCATTATAGACAAGGGCCAAAGAGCTGTCAAATCTATTATATTATATTTTTCGCGTTGCAAAGAGCTCACCATAAAGTATCCATATGGCGCCGTCCTGAGTTCCCATGCTCTGCCAATGGAAGGAATTCTCCGTAACCTCTGAAAATATCCACTTCTTTTTTCCTTCTTTGATTTCTGTCAGTAGGATTGTTTCACCGTTTCTTCTTGCTTCCAACCGAGTCATCTGACCGGTACATCCATAAAATATATCCCATCCATGGGTTTTAGGATTATATATTCTTATGGTCGTGCCATATTCCGCATCGGGTTGGTGATTATTTATTCGTTCTTCTCGGGATGGACAGATGAATACATCCTGGATGGCTATTCCACCTAAGACCCAGGAAAAAATCCACTCACCCTTGATATGCCTCTCCTGCTCTGTACCATGCATATCAATCCATTCAAAATCCCACTCACCTATCAATGAACCAAATAAATTATGTTCATCGGGTATATTGCTGCTTTTTGATTCGCAAATCAGTGCTTTTGCAAATTCATTCATCTATCCTGCCTCCTTTTTTCTTTATTTTACCAACACTTCATGACAACTGTATGTCATATTTCTACACTGTTCTATTTACCTTGGAATATATGTTGCTGGCATATTCCCGGGCTTTCTTCAATTCACTGGAATTTGGATGATTTCGGTTAAGTACAAGCCAAGACTGCCCCTTACAGATAAAAGGCTCACTTATGACCCTAATCCCTTTTGCCTGTAAAAGCTTACTTATATCATTTCCAATGGTCTTCTGCCCACCATAGCTGGCAAAGACAGCCACATTCTTTACAACCTTGGGGTCTAATGTAGCAATAAATGAGCTGGTCTTCTTGTTTGGCTTACCAAAATAGACTCCATCTCCAATAAATAATAGATCGACGGGTTCTGAGAAAGAATCACTATTATGCTTTTCTATCTTCTCAGCTTCCACTTGCATTACATCTGCGATAACACGGGCAAGTTTTTCTGTATTTCCGGTTGTCGAATGATAAAACACCTTGATATTCATATCTCTTCCTCCTAATAAACTATAGTTTTTTATATTTTAATAAAACATAATAAAGAACTCCTGCAAGTATCGGAAATACTGCCATAAATGCGAACATACCGCTATGCCCAGTTATTGCGGATATAAATCCTGCTAAAACTGCTCCTACTCCTATTCCTCCGTCGAACCCGGTAAAGAAGGTGGCATTGGCAGCCCCGGTTCTGTCCTTTGGCACCTTAACGATAGCCATTGTCTGTAAGCTGGACTGTGCTGCTCCTATACCAATTCCATAAAATACTGCACATACCAGAAAAGCCAAGAGACTGCTGCTAACTGAAAGTATGAGCAAAGCAATGGGAATTAATATAACTCCCGGCCATATCCCGGCACCAAAACCTTTCCGGTCAACTAACCTTCCTAAATAGGGACGGGTTATCAGCATACTCACGGCATACACTGTGAAGAACAGACCAACACCTTTGATAGATTTTTCTGCACCATATAGTGCTAAAAAGGTCATAATAGAACCATAAGTAATCATTATAAGAAACATTATAGAGGATGGCAGAATAGATTCTTTTGCATAAGGAGCCACCTTCTTTTTCACTAATCCCTGTGTATGCGGTACTTTTTGGTATTTGATTAGAAACGCCAGCAAAAGACTTACTATTAGAAAGGCTAAAGCCAGTAAGACATTTTTTTTCATACCAAGTGAAAGGGCTATAGCCGGCGCTATTGCCATAGCGATACTGCTGGCTAGGCTGAAATATCCCATACCTTCTGCAAAACGTTCTTTTTCAATACTATCAGAAGCTACTGTACTGCAAGCAGTATTTGATAGTCCCCAGACCATTCCGTGGGTAAAGCGAATCACAAAGATAATAGCTACCACAGGAAAGAATCGGTAAGCTGCCGTTGAGAGCATCATACCAATCAGCCCTGCAATAAATAATCCTTTCCGCCCATATCGGTCAAGAGCTAGTCCCGCAAAAGGACGGACAAGTAAAGTTGCAATTGTTATTACCCCCTGCAGCAGCCCTAATATGCTATCAGGTGCTCCAAGAGATTTTAGATAAGGCGGCAGGGCTGAGGGAAACAGTTGGAAGGCAAAGAACATAAAAAAATTCACAAGTGTAATTAATACAAAGTTTCTTGTCCAAAATTTTGTCTTATTCAATTTCAATATCCCTCCCTGATAGCGTTGCATTTTCAATAATCAGGTTATTAAGCACTTTGTTCATAAGAAACAAAAGCTGCTCTGATTCTTCATCGGATAAACCCTTTGAAGCTACGTCCAGATTCTCCTGAAATATTTTCGCAACAGTTGGTGCTTCTTTTCGTCCAAGTTCTGTCAGATATAGATGGTCAACCCGAACATCCTTCTTATCCTTATGCTTTACAACATATCCTTTACTGACCAGGTTCTTAACAGCTTTAGCGGTGGTGGATTTCCCGATATGCAGATGTTCACTCAGCTGCTTTTGAGAAATCCCTTCATTTAACGATATTACAAAGAAGAAATCATACTGTCCGTTCTTGATGTTTAACTCTGAGAGTCTGCTGCTTATCAGCATCTGCATATTACGATATATTGCTGCATTGACTTGACCTATAGTATTCATAGATTGGTGGTATCCTTTCAAAAATGAGTTCATTTACTCTTTTTAACGTAATGCCGCATTTCGGCATTCCATATAGTTTCCTTTGCAACTATATTACCACCGGATAGTTTCCTTTGCAACTATTTTTTTTATAATATTTCATATTAGGATTAAGTATTAAAAAATGTCGATGCATTTTAATGGATTTATTGTTGCATTATACTATTAGATGGAAAGCACACCAGACCAAAACGGCTGCCATCAAGACATTCAGCATCCGATAATGTTTGGTATATTGATTTTGCAGCAGATGTCCAGCAAATGCCCAGGTAATACAGCCTGAGATCCCTATTAACGTATTACAGACCACACTGGCACTCAGCAATACTTTAGAATTCGAATAGGGAAGGATATACCCGGTATAAATGGTTATAGCATATAAAATAATCTTCACATTAATAAACTGCAGCCCAAAACTTGCCCAGAAGTCACTTTTTCGTCCATCCGAATCATTCATTCCTTTACTTAAGAGGATATGGATTGCAAGCCATAGGATATATACAGCTCCGATATATTTCATAATCACAGCTAACTTCGGCATTATCCTGGACAGTTCCAGACAAGCGGCTGCACTGATAATCATTACAAGAAAAAAGCCGGCAGCAACACCAAGCAGTGTCATCTTACCCTTTCGGATTCCCTTTCTGCTAACTGCATTCAGAACCAGGATATTATTGGGTCCCGGGGTATAGGCCGTTATAATAGCATAGGGTAAATAGCTTAAAATTAAGTCCATGTTCTTGTCATCTCCCTTTTTTTCTTATATAATACGAAGAGAAATCAATTTAATCAAATTGAATCTTTTAATAATATACTTCATATATTTTGAACTATTAAAAGGAGAGAACATGGAACTCAAATATCTACATACCTTTAAAACCATCGTTTCTGAAGGCAATTTTACGAAAGCTGCTGAAAAATTAAATTATACCCAGTCAACCATAACCTTTCAGATGAAGCAGCTGGAACGGGAACTTTCTATAAAGATATTTGAAAAAATAGGAAGAAATATGATCCTGACAAAAGCCGGTCAGGAATTAATTCCCCATGTTGAGGAAGTTCTAAACTCTATGACTAGGTTATCCTGCTTTAGTGACAACCTATATGACTTAAAGGGGGGATTACAAATAGAAATGGGGGAAACATTACTCTGTTATAAAATGGCTCCCGTACTGAAAGAACTGCACCAGCTTGCCCCGCAGGCAAAACTGTATCTGAAATCAACGAACTGCTATGAAATATTAGAAAAAATAAGAACAGGAAAAACAGACCTGGGTGTCTTCTATCTAAATGTATGTGATTCCGAAGAATTTCTTCAGACCTACCCTATAGGTGAGTACACAATGGATTTAGTCGCTTCTCCCAGGATCAAAGAGAGATTCCCTGATTTCATTACCCCAAACCAGAATTTTAATCTGCCCTTTATTATAGACGAACCTGACTGTATTTTTCGGCAAATCTTTGAGGAATATCTGAAATCCCGAAGTATTACGCTGGATCATACCATTGAATTATGGAGTATTCCAACTATCAAAAATCTTGTTAAAAATGATGTTGGTATCTCTTATTTACCTTCTTTTACCGTTGAAGAGGAGTTAAAAAATGGCGAATTATGCAAAATCAAAACCGCCATTGATTCCCGTAAATTAACAGCGGTTTGCGCTCATCACAAGAATAAATGGGTTAGTCCTCTTATGAAACTTTTTATTCAACTGGCTACTAACGGAGCATAAAATTCATTTACTTATTTCATCTGATGTATGGGTGCATCCATTTTATAGCAATATATCCATCACAGAAGCTATCGCTAAAAAAGCCGCACATATAATACCTAAGGCGGTCTTATAACCAATGATACGAAAATGCTTCCTCCAGCTGTCCATTTCCGAAAATTGCTCTGGTTTTTTTCCTTTTGCTAACAGCATTCCCGCCAAAAGGAACATGCCCAGAGATGAGATAAGAAGCAGCCCGTCTTTCCCTGCTTCCAATCCCCTCTCTTCCCTAAATCCTCCTGAAAGAAAACCAGCTAAAAAAAGCACCCCGCCTGCCGTCGCCGAGATGGCTAAACCAAGAATTGCTGCTTTTATAAAATCAATTAAAATTGCTTTTATTTTTTTCATATTAACCCTCTGCATGACGTGCTATAGCACGTACTCAACTTAAAAGTATAAATTGTTTTAATTACCACTTTAACAATTATCTCCTTCCAACACGCCTCATGTTTGCGCCGAGGATTTCGCAGGCACAAACATGTGTAGAAAATTATTTTTTAATTTTCTACTAATCCTCTGTCATCTCACAATAGTGGCAAGCAACATAATGGTGATCTCCAACATCCTTTAGCGCCGGCATTTCTTTTTCACAAATGGGCATTGCATATTTGCATCTGCTCCGGAATTTGCAGCCTGGTTTTGTATTAATAGGACTTGGAACTTCACCTTCCAATTTGATCTTGCTCTTATCCCTCTCTTGTTCTATTTCAGGGTCTGCAATAGGAATAGCCGACAGCAATGCCTGGGTATAAGGATGCCTTGGGTCTGAATACAGCTGTTTAGAACTCGTAAGTTCTACTAAAGTACCAAGATACAACACAGCTACACGGTCGGATATATGCTTTACCATCGATAAATCATGAGCTACAAAGAGGTAAGTAAAACCCATTTTCTTCTGAAGCTCCACCAGGAGATTTACAATCTGCGCCTGAATAGAAACATCCAGAGCAGAAATCGGCTCATCAAGGACCATAAATTCCGGCTGTACTACCAATGCCCTGGCAATTCCGATTCTTTGCCTTTGTCCGCCTGAAAACTCATGGACGAAGCGGTTGGCATGTTCACGGTTCAAGCCTACCATTTCCAGGTAATCATAAATCATATTCTGCCGTTCCTTTTTATTTGCAGCAAGATGATGTATGTCAATTCCTTCGCCGATGATATCCGAGACTGTCATTCGAGGGTCCAGTGAACCATACGGGTCTTGAAATACCATCTGCACCTGTCTCTTAAATTCAAAACGCTCCTTACCCGTTAATCCATGGACATCCTTACCCTTATAGAGCACTTGCCCGTCTGTTTTATCATACAATCCGATACAGGTGCGTCCGCAGGTGGTTTTACCGCATCCGGATTCACCTACCATTCCCAGGGTTTCACCTTTATATATATCAAAGGAGACATCATCAACGGCTTTTAACACTTCTCCCTTTCCCACAGAAAAATACTTCTTCAAATGTTGTACAGAAAGGACGATTTCCTTTTCTTCCATGTTATTTTCCTCCTCTAAAATCAGGCATATCTACTTTGGGTGCCATGGGATGATGCAGCCAGCAGGCTGCCTGGTGACCGTCTTCAAACTCTGTGGCTTCCGGCATAGCTTCTCTGCAAATCTGCATACAATAACTGCATCTTGTAGAGAAAGGGCATCCCACCGGTGGGTCTAAAAGATCCGGCGGAGTTCCGGGTATGGACATGAGTGTCTGTTTATTTTCCAAATCAAGTCTTGGAACGGACTGAATCAAAGCCCAGGTATAAGGGTGTTTTGGAGTATAGAATATATCCTTTGCACTTCCGCTTTCCACAATCATACCGGAGTACATTACTGCAATTCTCTGGGCAATATTAGCAACAACACCAAGATCATGAGTAATCATGATAACGGAAACTTCGCGCTTTTTCTGTAAGTCCTTGATAATATCCAGAATTTGACCCTGGATGGTTACATCAAGGGCTGTGGTAGGCTCGTCGCAGATAAGCAGATTCGGATCACAGGCGAATGCAATTGCAATCATAACCCTCTGGCGCATACCGCCTGAGAATTCATGGGGGTACTGTTCTACCCTCTTCTCCGGTTCAGGAATTCCTACCAGGCGAAGCATTTCCACGGCTTCTTTTGCAGCCTCCTGCTTACTCATCTGTTTGTGGACCATAAGGTTTTCCGCAATCTGCTTACCAACTATCATAGTCGGATTTAATGCGGCAAGGGCATCCTGAAAAATAATGGCACATTCTCCGCCCTTATATTCTTTCCATTTGCTTTTATTATATTTTAATATATTGCTTCCATTATACAGTATTTCACTGCCATCTTTGATTTCACCCTGAGGGCCTTTTATTAATCCCATAATGGCTTTCGCCGTCACAGATTTTCCGCAGCCGGATTCCCCCACAATGGCAAGAGCTTCACCTTTATCCAGATAAAAAGATACCCCCCTCACGGATTTTACTTCCCCGGCATAGGTATGGTAAGAAACCTTCAGATTCTTTACTTCCAGAATATGCTTCTTCTCGTTCATCATTTTACTGTCCGTATCTCCTTTCCTGTTAAACTTCCAAAATAGCTTGCCAGATATATTATACTAAAAATACTCACTGGCGAAGTTTCGGATCCAGTGCATCCCGCAGTCCATCTCCTAAGAGGTTAAATGCCATTACTATAATGCATAGGAGCAGACAAGGGAAAAATAGCTGATAGGGATAAAAATCCATAGAATGCTGCCCCATAGAAATCAAAACTCCCAGGCTGATAGCCGGAGACTTTAAACCAATACCGAGAAAACTTAAACCTGCTTCTGTAAAAATGAAGCCGGGAATAGCTGTGGATGCATCCAGAATCAGAATTCCAAGCATATTCGGTATATAGTGTTTAAAAATAATACGAATAGGCTTCGCTCCCAGCACTTCTGCCGCATAGACATATTCTGATTCCCTCAGCTGCTTTATCATACCCCTAACCTGTCTGGCTGTATTGCACCAGGCTGTTATACTTAAGGCTACAAGAAGTGAGAACAAGCTATTCCCTAAAACCATCATAATTAGAATAGTAATAAGCAGAGAAGGAATTGAATTAATCACTTCAATCACACGCATCAGAACTTCATCTACCCATCCGCCAAAATGTGCCATCAAAGCACCATACAGAGTACCAAATACTAATTTTAGGGCAGTTGCCACAAGGGCTATGATAATAGATGCTCTTGCACCTGCCCAGATGCGGGAAAAGAGGTCTCTTCCCAGATTATCTGTTCCAAACCAGTATTTTGAGGATGGAGTCAGATTCTTCTGCGCCACATTCATGGTAACATAATCATATCCCCTTATCATAGGTCCGATAATTACCATAATTACCATGACAATAAGAACTGCTATGGAAACCATTGCTATGGGGTTTTTCTTCAGACGTCTCCACGCATCCTGCCAATAAGAGATTGCAGGACGTGTGATTTTATTAATATCATCTTTTTTATATCCGATAATTTCAAATTTTCCTGGTGTTAATTCCGGCATATTCTTCTATCCTTCCTTTAGCTGTTCTTGCCTGTCAGGCTGATGCGCGGATCCACGGCCACATACAGCAGGTCCGTTATAAAAAGTACAATGATATACATTGCTGCCAGAATAACCGTCTCTCCCATTAAGATAGAAAGGTCCTGGTTATTTACCGCAGTAACATAATACTGTCCGATTCCGGGGATAGAAAAAATGCTTTCGATAAAAAATGAACCGGTTATACACATTGCAACTGACATGGGAAGCTGGGTAATTACAGGAATAAAGGAATTTCGCAGGATATGCTTCCGGATAATTGCACCCTTGCTAAGTCCTTTGGATTCGGCAGTCATTACATAATCCTGCCCGATAACATCCAGCATGGAAGTTTTTAAGAGCCTTGCATAAGCCGCAATGTAGCCAAAGCATCCTGCCAGGGTAGGTAAAACCGTATACTCCCAACCCCCAAACCACAAATCTTTTCCTGCCGGCCACCCAATAGTAGGAAACCATTTTAAATTTCCTGCAAATATCTTCTGCAGCAGTAATCCAAATATCAAACTCGGCACCGAAATCATCAGTACCGATAAAACAATTACCAGATAATCTGCTATGGTTCCCCGTTTCATAGCCGCCAATATTCCAAGAAGCAGGCCAACTGTTATTCCCAAAAGTACCTGTTGAACACCAAGTCTGGCGGAAACAGGTAATCTGTCATGAATCAAGCCTTGAACCGTCTGTCCCGCATAGACAAAGGATTCTCCGAAATCACCAGTAGCAATTCCTTTCATGGTAATAGCATAACGCTCCATCATCGGCTTATCCAAGCCATATCTTTTATATAAGTTTGCCTTCACAGTAGGTGCCAGCTTTTCTGCCCTCTGTGTCAGCGGATCACCGGGAACAGCCTCCAGTAGAAAGAATGTAGCTGTTGCAATTAAAAACAGCGTAAGTATCATTTCAGCCACTCTGCGTATTAAATATTTCCCCATTACTACTCTCCTTTATTAGCCAAAATCACAGCTATGTTTCTATACAGCAAAAAAGGGCTGGAGGTGATAGCCCTTTTTTGCAATCCCAATGTATAACTTATTTGCCGGAAATAGATGTATGATATACTTCCTGGCTTGCTCCGAAAGATGATGTATTAAAATCTTTCACCCAATTCTGAATATAAAAATGGTTATCGGAATAATACAGAGGGGCAGCCGCACAATCTTCCAAAAGTAATTTATTTTCAAGCTGCTGATAGACTTCAAAGCGTTTTGTAGTGTCTTTAAGACCGGTTAAGGAGTCTAACAAAGCATCATAGTCTTTATTGGAGTATAAACCATAGGAATGATATACACCAGTTCTGAATATATCCAGGTAATCCAAAGGATCATTGTAGTCGCTCCACCATCCGGTAATCATGATATCAAAATGGAAAGCGTCTCTTTCGGAGGTAAACAGTGAAGAATCACCTACTGTATTCAGTTCAACTTTAATTCCAAGATTCTGCTCGATGGACTGCTTGAGATATTCACGTTCTGTCTGGTTCTGAGTAGAGGAACCGGAAGTAAGCAGTACAATTTTAACATCACTGATTGGAGTCTTCACTCCCAGCTCATCAAGGCCCTTCTGGAAAAGTTCCTGGAGTTTTGCCTTATCTCCTGCATATTCTTTATATTCTGCACTTATGGGCTCTTCTGTCTGAGCACGGTAAGATTTCTCATTAAAGGTAATTGCCGGAGCTATAAGACCATAGGCAGGTGTATATCTTCCGTAAACTGCACCGACCATCTCATCTCTGTTGATACTGTAGGAAATTGCCTTACGGATGTTGACGTTCTTCATTAATCCGGATTCTCCGCCGTTTTTAAATTCATAGCCTAACATAACCGTTCCGGGATATTGTGTAGAAAGTGACTGTATCTTACCTGCACTTGCTTCTTCATCATACTTCTTCAGATAATCACCGGAGCCGTTAATGACATCCAGCTGTCCATTATCAAACATAGTAGCTGCTGTGGCATCTTCTGCAATATCAAACCAGTTTACCTTTTCCAGTTTAACATTGGCTGCATCCCAGTAATTCGGATTCTTTGTCCATACCATCTTGTTGTCTTCTACAAGGTCAGATAAAATATAGGGTCCGTTGTAAACACTTAATTTCCAGTCTTTACCCCAATTATCTCCAGCTGCCTCAGCAATATCCTGACGGGTAGGGTAAAGAGGAGTTGCAACTAATTTTGATTCGAAGGTAGGATCTGCAACCTTTAACTTCACTTCAAAGGTATAATCATCTAAAGCTTTAATCGCTACGTCATCCAAAGAACCTTTACCGTTATAATATTCTTCAGCACCTACAACATTGAAAATAAATGCTGCATAGCTGTATCCTTTGTTTGGATCTAATAAACGATCCCATCCGTATTTATAGTCATTTGCTGTAACAGGCTTACCATCAGACCATTTAGCATTCTGTCTTAAGTGGAAAGTATATGTAAGTCCGTCCTCAGATACATCAATGGATTCTGCGCCTGCAAGCTCAAACTTATCACCGTCAGCGCCTCCGACATCACGAAGCAGACCTTCATAGCATTCTGCCATCATCCAGCGCCAGCCCATATCCTGAACATCGTAGTTATTGCCAAAGGCAGTTGCTCTCAAATTAAGTTCCTGTACACTGTCTCCTGAGTCTTTCGTTGTATCGTTCGAAGCAGTTGCATCAGGCGTACTGGATGTCCCTGCTGTATCTCCTGCTGTTGCTACTTCTGTCTTACCACTGCTGCAGGCTGTAAGTAACCCTGTTACCAGAATTCCTGCAAGTATCATAGATAGATACTTCTTCACTTTTTTCATTCTTTTTGTCCTCCATGCTAATATTCAACAGGTGCCTTAAACGTCTAAACCCATCTAATATTTTTCAATTCATATAATTCATATTAGATTAATAGGTTTTCACAAATGCTAGTATATTTCATTCTTTTCTCTTTGTCAATATAAAATTTGAGAATGGTAAAAAATTATAAAATGATTAGCTGACAAAGGGTAGTTTTTCACAATGGGACGGCAAATTGCACAAAACAGAAAGCCTCATGCTTCGATTCCAAGGCATAAGAAGTCCTAATTCTCTGAAGATTTTATGCTTGACATATTATAAAACAGATAACTCGCTACGCATGAGTACACTACGTGTACTCAAACAATCTGTTTTATAATATAGCACAAAATCTTCTGAGAAAAGGACTTCTAATGCCTTTCCATAGGCGCATTCGTTCTTTCTGTTTTGTGCAATTTGCCTGTGTATGTATGAAATTAAGTCATTTGTCAGGTAAATCATAGAATAAAATCAAGCCTGAATTACGATATATAATTCAGGCTTAAAACTTCTTGTTTTTTTACTTCACTTGTATTTCACTAGAATTAACTTAGTACGACTTTTCCCTGCCAGATAGTATTACAGCCATCCGATAACATTAGTTTTATATCTCCGGTCTCCGGTACGAAATCCATTTTATCGTTCCATATTGATAAGCTTTCTTCATCCAGACTTAAAACTGCTCTTTTTGTTTCTCCTTTTTGAATCCATATCTTTGTAAAGGCTTTTAACTCCATCACACGGGTGATAACACTGGCCTGCATGTCTTTCGTATAAAGCAGCAGCAGTGCATAGCCGTCATAGTCGCCCACATTGGTTATATCAGCCCCTATTTCAATACAGCCATTTTTTAAGTTATCCAATGTAACTATGATACAATCTGTTGTTTCCTTTTGTACCTTCTTTTGGCCTTCTAATGCCTCTTCAGGGTATCCACTTAAATTCCGGTAATTCAGTGTAAGGTCACTATACTGAAACCGTGTGTAGGATAAACCGTATCCAAAAGGATACAGAGGCCCTTCAGACATATTATAATAATTCATGCCCTGATAAGAGTCTTTGTAATTATAATAAACCGGCAGCTGTCCTACATGCCTTGGTATAGAGACCGGAAGATGACCCGATGGACATGTCTCTCCAAATAGTATCTCTGCGATAGCCTGCCCGCCTTTCATTCCAGGGTAAAAGGCACATAGCAAGGCCTTTGAATACTTCTCTATTTCAGTAATTGCATAAGTACGTCCCTGAATCAGGACAGAAATAACCGGCTTCCCGGTCTCATAGATTGCTTCCGCTAAACGGTTTTGAAGTCCTGGCAGGTTCAAATCAGCCGAATCAATCCCTTCACCACAATCCATCTCTACTTTCCCATTTAATTTTGCCGCGCCATTTGCATCAAATTCCGCACCACCAAATCGGCTGGAGGAGCCGCCTAATACTAAAATCGTATAATCAGAGGATTTTGCCAGCCGGACTGCCTCCTCTATATAATCTTCCTGGGTATCTAATAACCCGCAGCCCTTAGAAAATCTGATCTGGATTTCCTCCCCGCTGTTTTTGGCAAAGTCCTGGATTCCTTTTAAAACAGTTATACCTTCTGCATCACGAACAGGAGGGGTATAATCTCCCAGCTGATGATAGATTTCATCTGCATTTGGTCCGATTATTGCAAGAGAGCGTATTTGTTTTACATTCAGCGGAAGAATCAGCTCTTCATTCTTTAACAGGCATATAGATTCCCTGGCAAGCTCCAAAGCCTCCGGATGGTCCTTATAGGTATGTGAAACAGACACATCCTTTTCCTCAATGTAAGGATTTTCAAAAAGTCCCATTTCAAACTTAAGCTTTAGAACCCTAAAAACCGCTTTATCCAGTTCTTCCATAGTTATAAAGCCGCTGTTATATGCCTCTTCCAGCCTGGTAAAGCCTTCATCCCAGAGACTAATATCAACCCCTGCTGTCAAAGCTCTGGCTGCTGACATCGCATTATTTCCCGTCATAACATCCAGCCGGTCAATTGCCAGACCATCTGCCATTACAACACCATCAAAATTCATCTCACCCCGGAGAATATCTGTAAGAAGCCTCTTATTACTATGGCAGGGTATTCCATCAATTTCATTATAAGCAGCCATAATGCCTTTTGCTCCTGCCTTACTGCAAGCTTTTGCTCCAGCCAAATGGATTTCTCTTAGTTCTCTTTCCCCGATACGGGCAGCACTGGCATTGACTCCACCGGTACCTTCTCCCTGGGCACAGAAATGTTTCGCAACAGCAGCTATACCATTACTCTGGATTCCGGTTACCGCTGCTTTTGCCAGTTCACTGCTAAGGTATGGGTCTTCGCTGTAACATTCTTCACTTCTTCCCCATCTGGGATCTCTCAAAACATCCAGCACAGAAATAAGTGCCATATGTACTCCCATTTCTTTTAACTGACTGCCACAAACCTCATAGGCTCTCTTTAAAAGCTCCGGATGAAAGGCTGCTCCCGCATTCAAATTAACTGGAAGCAGATATCCGTCAAGGGCTTGGTGACCATGAGGGCATTCAGAACTTAAAAGCATGGGTATACCAAGTCTTGAATGCTCCAGAACATATTTCTGAACCAGGTTATAAGCTTTAGGAGCTAGTATTCCTGTCAAACCGCTTTCATAGTTTTTCCCTGACCAGGGGTCTGCCCGGTACAGTCCATAGAGTGCTCCCAGACCACCATAATATTCAATTTCTTCTTTTAAATCCTGACTAAGGAGAATATCATTATTTTTTCTTTCATAAACCTGAAAGCCGTAAAGATGTTGATTCAACTGTCCAACCTTCTCCCTGACAGTCATATGGGATAATAAATCCTTTGCACGTTCACTTGGTGTAAGTTCGCTGTTCTTATATATATACTCCATCAATCATGCCTTTCTAAAAGGGGCTATTTTGCAACAGCCCTTTATTTATGTGGAAGTGTACTTAATTTTCAGTTTTTGCTTATCCTACCTTGCCGTACTGCCGGCAAACCACAAATTTGAACTTCTATCTAAATTTCTGCAAGAAAAACGAAAAGCTTTTCCTACAATTCTCTGAGTCGGTCCGCATACCACAGTATGACATCCTGAATACGGTATAACTCTGATTCTTTGCTGACACTTCTCCAAACTTCCTTATAGTGATAAAACCAATGTTCAAGCTGTTCTGCCAGTACTTTAGGGTCTGCCTGCACTTCATTTTTCACCCCGTACAACTCCTGGCACATAACGGCTCCGATGATATTAAATAATTCCATACCTTCTGCTGCAACAATATATGGTTTCACAAGCACCTTCTTATTACAATCCAGATGCTTCAGGTTTCTATATAGATTATTAATACCTTGGTTAATGACTTCATTTGCTGCCTTTACACCACTAAAATCCAAGGCAGTGAGATAATCTCTCTTCTCTTTAGCGCTTTTCCCCTTGCTGTCCATTTCCATATAACGGACAATATGATACCATTCAAAAACACTCTTCTCAGACAAAAGGGCTGCATTATGAACAAATGAGAGGGAACTGTCGCCGAATTCTAAAAGAGATATCTGTCCTTTGATTTCATCATTATCCGGAATCTGACGGTTCCAGGAGAAGGCTGCTCCAAAGATCATACCGGTAATGCTGAATTCCGGATGATTAATATGTCCGAAATCGCCCCAATCGGTATTTAGAATCCCGATTGCCTGATACTTATGAGCGTAGCTGCACATCCTGCTGATATTCTCGTAGGAAGCATCAATAAAATTGATGAACTGATTCCAGCCGGCAACACCAGGGCATAGATATTGAGTTGCTCCTGCTTCATGTAATGCAAGGGCTGCCTCCTCCCCTTCATTCCTCGAGTATCCCCAGTTCAGGCAGATTGTTTCAGCCGGTAATTGGTTGATAGCATCCGGGAAGCCTTTGATGATGTCTCCCCAGAACATAGGACGTTTCCCTTTCTCAATCAGATATTCGCACAATTCCTTCACGAAGCTGACATACATATTATCAACACCGATTTGATCAGCCAAAACTTTAGACTTTCCTTTTCCCAAATCAAAAGTTTCATCTGCGCAGAGGTTAAAATGCTTCGATGAGAACAGGGGAATATATTCGTCGATTAACTTCTTAACAAGTTTCATACTTTCTCTATTCGTTACATCAACGGTATGGTGATCCATCCGGTCATTAAAGGAAAAAGGTTCTTTATCCGAATCCGGCAGTTCACACAAAGATGCATAAGTCTTCGTACTTAATAACTTATAGAGATGCCCAAAGCTTGATAAGGAAGGTATCAATTCAATATGAAATTGTCTGCAGTATGCATCTAATTCCATGATTTCGTCGGCCGTCAGAGGGGTATCATCTCTCCATACCTCACTTAACCCCTGAAAAAGAAAACTATGTTCTACATAAAGCTGTAATTGGTTTATTTTATAATAACTTAACTTTTCTACAAAGCTTTTTAGATAAGCGAGAGTTGGAATACGCCCCCTGGTAGCATCAAGGTAATAGCCTCGATTTGGCATATCAGGATAATCATTTATAGTAAGGCAAGGTAAGATTGCTCCTTCCACTGATATGATTTGTCTTAATGTCTGTATTCCGTATAATATACCTGCATTACTTCCGCCACATATCCGGATACCATCCTGTTGTATGGATACGGTGTACTCTTCCTTCTTCATGGTCTCAGCGCATTTTAAGTAAATACATCCGTCTTCAAACTCACCTTTTGTTATAGCCGCATGAAAGCCTAAATTAGCCTCGATATCTTTACTCAAAAGCTTTGCATGTGTGAATACCTCAGAATCACAGGAAGAATCAATTACTATTCGTCCCCGATAAGTAAATATGAAGTTTTCTTTTCCCAAAATAACACTTTGGGGCCTTGGTAAAATATTCATATGCATCTCACTTTCTTATTTTTGTAATTATCTCTCTATCTGGAGGTAAGGGCTGCCGCACTTTCTCATCTTGGGAGAGGATAAATCTTCCACCCTGAATGTCTATTATGCAACAGCCCTTCTGTATGAAAAAAATATAATTCTAATAAGTTAAATGATAAGACAAATTATTTGAACTTGATTCTATAAGTCTTTATCTCGTAAGGTTTGATTTCAATCTCAAATCCATTCTCTGTCTTTGGAACAGTTTCAATAAACTCTTCTATCAAATTGCATTCCTCAATGGATACAATCTCTGCTGCCCTATCCAGGCTGATCTGTGCTTTTGTCAAGGAGTTCTCGTATTCATAAATACGAATTACAACGCCATTTCCGTCTTCTGCTTGTTTTACTGTCTCAATCATTACATTGGGTTTATTAACAGATACAAAGGAGAATGCTGTACCAGGGTTACCGCCCTGCCTTGCGAAAGCCGGCTGATTAACCTTAGCAGCTTCCATAACAGTACCGGCTGCTCTCCAAGTCTCTGCATGAGGATAAAGAGCATAGGTAAAGAAATGTTCTTCCTGGTCTGTTGTAGGATTGGGCTCGATTCCGGATTTTATCAGTGTAATAGCCATATTTCCATCTTTTACAGAATGTCCGTATTTGCAGTCATTTAACAAGCTGACACCGTAATGTCCTTCCGATAAATCAATCCATTTATGTCCGCAGCTTTCAAATCTGGCAACATCCCAGCTGGTATTGCTGTGTACCTTTCTCGTCAGATTACCAAATTGGATATCAAAAGTAGCTTCGTCTGAGTGAATATTAACAGGGAAATGTACCTTTAATAAGTGCTGGTGTTCCTTCCAGTCAACATAGGTATTGAACTCGATTCTTCTGCTGTCAGCATAGAAATAAATCTTCTGTCTGATGAGGGAGTTACTGATATTTCTTTCAATTTCCAGGGTTGCACGCACTTCTCCAACTTCTGTCCATTCCATACGGGAAACTTCAGTTACATCCCAGAATTTTTCTGTGTGGAAAATGTCAATATCCCAGTTATCATAGTAAATTGGCTTATCTTCATACATACGGAAGAGATTTCCCTGCATACCGTTCTGTAATACCTGGCGGTCATTCTGTTTATCATAAATAGATGTAAATAAGCCCTGTTCATCAATTTCAATAGTGTAATAAGGTGTTTCCAGACAATTGCCGTTTAAGCTGAAAGGTTTAGCTTGTTCCATTTTACTTACTATTTCAAAAGTCTTGCTGCCCTTAGCAGGTATACCTTTTAGGTATGCTACCGCTCCGTCTGCTGATTTTTGTACCGGATAAGTAATTCCTGTCTCATCTTTCAGCGCTTCTGCATTGATATCACCAAGATTTACAACATCATCGCGAAGGAATCCAAGTGTGTTAAAGATGGTAACTCCTTCTCCCTTGCCGGTTAATTCAGTCAGACAATTATCAATAATAACTTCTGCCTTTTCTGACAGTTCTTTGTATTCTTTCTTTGTTACTTCATATACCTCTTTAATAGAGGAACCGGGTAAGATATCGTGGAATTGATTCAACAATACTTTCTTCCACATAGCATCCAGCTCTTCAGCCGGATAAGGTAACTTATTCAATGCAAGTACGGAAAGCAGCTCCAGATCCATTAACATAAGCTCGCTCTTACGATTGGAACGTTTATTTCTAGCCATGGAAGTGTAAGTTCCTCTATGGTATTCGAAATAGAATTCTCCTTCCCAAACTGCCACTCTATTGTTGTCCTTTACACGTTCGTGTAATTCCTCAAAATAAGTTCCTGCAAATTCCTGACGTACTTTTGGTATACCACGCACACCTTTTTCCATACGTATTGAGGTCTCCAGCATTTCTCTTGTAGGGCCGCCGCCGCCATCTCCGTATCCGTAGGAAATCAGGATATCATTGTTAATGTCTTTATTCTGATATCTGGTCCATCCACCCATAATGGAGTCAGGATGAAGCATACCGTTATAGGTAGTAAAGAATTCCTCTGTACTCTGACCTACTCCAAGGGTTGTAATAAGGTGGGTAAAAATACTGGTTCCATCAATACCCTTCCAGTACATGGTGTCATTAGGTATCTTATTAAACTGATTCCATGCCAGCTTGGTAGTCATGAAGTAATCAATTCCGGATTTCTTCATTATCTGGGGAAGTGCTCCTGAATAGCCGAATACATCGGGAAGCCATAATACTCTGTTATCCACACCGAACTCATCTTTAAAGAATTTTTTACCATGCATGAACTGGCGAACCAGTGATTCTCCGGAAGTAAGGTTACAGTCGGCTTCAACCCACATGCCGCCTTCCGGTTCCCATCTGCCTTCTTTTACTCTTTCTTTTAATCTGGCGTAAAGTTCCGGATATCTTTCTTTCAGGAAATAGTATAATTGAGGCTGACTTGACATGAATTTATAATTTGGATATTCTTCCATAAGCTTTAATACAGTAGCAAAGCTTCGTCCAACTTTTTCCCTTGTCTGCTCAACAGTCCACCACCAGGCAACATCGATATGAGTATGTCCGATACAGGTAGCTATAACATCATCATATCCTGCCATATCTTCATATAGAGCCTTCTCAAGATATGCATCAGCCTCTGCCAGAGAAGCATAGAATTCCTTAGAATAAGGAGTTCTTAAATCCAGGTAGTTAATGCAGTTATTTAATACTGCTTCAATATCTCTTCTTACCTTATCATCCTGTTCCATACGGGTAAAGGCACTTAAAGGTACACTGATATCATAATATAATTTCTCAATTCTTGGATCAATCTCAAGCATTTCTACTATCAGATTGAACTCACTATGAAGAGTACCGGTATAGGACTGTAAATCCAAGTGATATGTCTGTCCTAAAACAGCTTCTCTTGTTAAAAGGACTCTTCTGTGATTCATATCAATTCCCTGGGTAGCTACATTGTCAACGTATAATAAAAATTGAGGATTCTTGCCGTCATCCCATTCCTCAATCTGGGTCTTAACATTCATCCATACAGCTTTGCCCGCCATTGACTGAGGCACTGTGAATTCACCGCGGAACCAATAATGTTCATCGGGTCCATACCAGTGCATTGTTCTGCAGTCAAACTTTTCCCATTCAGCTTCCGCTGCCTCAGCATCCTTCGGATATATATAATTGCCCTTTTTATATTTCCAGTCGTCAACGTTTACTTTTTGAACCACTGATAATTTCTTTAATTCGTCACTTATTACACGAACTCTTTTATCTAAAAATACCATGTCGCCTCTTTCTACATATATATCCTATATGTTAATGTAAGAATACTTTACCCAATGTTAATTTGTTCCTACGTTCATTTCCTTTATTATATAAGTTAAAATCATATCAACTGCTTTATCCTGGGGAGAAGAACCATTTATGATTAAGTCCGCTCTCCATTTCGTAGGTTCCACATACTCATCATGACGATAGCGAACCATATCCAGATATACCTGAGAAATTTCATCAAAGCTTAATCCCCACTCCATGTTTCTGTGAAGTCTTCTGACAATTCTTTCATCAGCTCTGCAATCTACAAACAACTTTAAATTCAGGTATGGATAGATATCCTCGTCCCACAGTGCTAGCAACCCTTCTATGATAATAATATCATAGCTTTCATTTACAGCTTTCTTTAAGTCCAAGAATAACTGTTCCAAATACATTGTTTCCGGATGATTGTCATCCACATACTTTTTCTTTGTAACAGGAGCAGCAACAAAGGGACGTTCCTTTTCAGGTTTAAAGTAGGAATCCATGTGAAAAATTTTAAGTGAATACTGGTTTAACTCTTTCTCCAGTTTATCACATAATGTGGATTTACCGCTGGCACTACCCCCGGCAATTCCTATTATGTATGGCTTTTTCATTACACGTAACCTCTCTTTTACTAATTTTCCTTATTATACCACGTTTATAAAAAGCCATAAATAATTCTTTTATACTTCTTCCATTGCTGCCATTAATTCGTCAACAGTGGTAAAAGCCAAGCCAACTACAGTATCTGCAGCGCCATAATATACAGCGATTCTGCCGGTCTTTGCATCTGTTAATGCCGCACAGGGAAATACTACATTAGGAACATCTCCGGTTGTTTCATATAATTCCCTAGGTGCTAGAATATAATTCTTTGTTCTTTTCTTTACAATCCAAGGTTTTTCTAAATCCAAGAGAGCGCATCCCATACGGTATACAAATCCATTACAGGTAGCCAAAACACCGTGATATATTGTCAGCCAGCCTTCATCTGTCTCTATAGGAGTAGCTCCGGCACCAATCTTTGTTGCCTGCCAGCCGGAAGCTTCAAAATTGGTTGTTCCCATAACATAACGGTGATGTCCCCAGTACTCCAGGTCATTACTTTGACTGTAATAAATATCACCGAAAGGTGTATGTCCATTATCGCTGGGGCGGCTTAGCATAGCATACTTGCCGTTAATCTTTTTGGGAAATAAAACACCATTACGGTTAAAGGGTAAGAAGGCATTCTCTAATTGTACAAATGTTTTAAAATCAAAAGTATACCCAACACCGATTGTTGGTCCATGATATCCATTGCACCAGGTAATATAGTAACGGTCTTCTATAAAACAAACCCTTGGGTCATAGCGGTAAACCTTAGCCAATATTTCTTCATCCGCACCGGTGAACTCAATAGGTTCCGGATTGATATCCCAAGTTATTCCGTCTTTACTAAATCCTGCATAGATATCCATGGTTACAGCTCTGCTGTCACACCGGAATACTCCTGCATAACCATCACCAAAAGGCACTACCGCACTATTAAACACACTATTGGATGTGGGTATTGCATCTCTATCTATAATGGGATTTGCATCGTATCGCCATACGGGATGAAGGTACCCTTCCGGTTTATCCTGCCACGGAAGATTATCATAAGATCCTCCAATAATTTTACTCATATTTTGTTCCTCCATTATACTATTAGTCAAGTACTGCTGCCGTCCGGCGTTTCCAGTATGATCTATTTAACAACAGGATATTTCTCATAGGTAATATCCTAATTATTTTCAAAGTTTCGAATATCAGTTTTTGCTTCATTAGACATTAAACGGGCTATTGCAAAATATTGGCGCGAACCATCTGTCTGCATTTTGTAACAGCCCGTTTAATCTTTATATCATTATGCTATTTTAAATCTTACTTGTTATAGTAAGCATCAATCTGGCTCTGTACTTCAGTGATAATAGTATCAAGTCCGCCAGCTTTTAACTCTTTTGTGATTTTAGGAACAGTAACTTCAGGATCAGAAGCACCTGTTAAAAGCTCACTCTTATATTTGTTGTATACTTCTCTGCAGTTAGCAAGTTCATTCTGGATCTTTGAGAAATCTGCGTTAAATCCTAATAAAACGGAAGGTTTTGCATTTTCATTTAACTTCTTAACTTCATCCCACTGATTTACAGTATCGGTAGACAGCTGAGATACAGTGAAGAATGTACCCTGTGTATAACCTGCCATCGGCCATTCTGTGTTAAGTTTCTCAACCTTGCCGTCAGCTGTGTATTTGAAGTTTTCTCCTTCAACACCATAATAGAAGGCATCTCTTACCTTAGGATCAAGGTTTACAAGCTGTAAGAACTCAAGGCATTTTTCAGGATACTTGGAACCGGAATAGATAGCATTAACGGAACCACGAACTGTTTCATTGGATACGATAGTGTCGTTGATCTGAACAGCTTCTGCTTCTACACCCATTGCAGGTCCCCAGGTTGTCTTAGCTGCTGAAGGCCATCCCTGTGCAATACCAACTGCTTTGTAGGAAGGTGATTCAGATGTAGCAGGTGCATCAGAATTGATAACGCCGGATTTATACCAGTCATGAAGTGTCTTAAGCTGTGACATAACATCTTCCTGCTCAAGAACGTTTACTACTTTACGGTTCTGATCATCAAATTTAACACCAATAGCAGGAACTCCAAGTCCAATACCATCATATAAACTTAAGATCATTGCAAGTCCGTTCTGGTCTAAAGGTAAAGCAGGTGTTCCTTCGCCTTCTGTAATTTTCTTTAAAGGCTCAGTAAGTCCGTCTAAAGAGTGGATATTCTTATAGTCAACGCCATACTTGTCAGCTTTTGCTTTATCCCAAACAATATAGTTTGACATAGAGGAATCTTTGTAAGTAGGTACGCCGTAAACACCACCATTAATAGAAACCGCATTCCAGTAATTTTCAGGAATGTATGAATATAAATCAGGTGCACTTGTCTTAATAATATCTTTCATATCATAGTAAGCACCTAAAGCAACATCGCTTGTGAAATTTCCGCCATCTGTGAAGAGAATATCGAAGTATTCACCGGAGTTAACGATAATATTTCTTCTGTTACCCCAATCACCCCATGATACGATTTCCATATCAATGTTAACCCCAATTTTCTGTTCCAGATAAGGATTGATTTTAGCTAACCAAGCATCGTAATTTTTTGGCATACCGCTACCAACAGCAATCCATTTCAGTGTGACTACTTTATCACCGGATGTACCATTATCTTTTCCGTCAGGTGTTGTAGTTGCAGTAGCTCCGTTAGTAGTTCCATTGTTAGTTCCTTTGTTGCCGGTATTTTTATTGTTGTCTTTAGAGCATCCGGCAAAGATTGTACTTAATACCAGTACGATCGATAGTAACAAAGCGATCTTTCTTTTCATAAAAACCTATACCTCCTATTGTTTTCATATTTATTTACTAAAGTATAAATACTTTTAATAAATCAACCTTTTACTGACCCAATGGTCAATCCTGATACAAAATATCTTTGGAAGAACGGGTAAGCGCATGCAATTGGTACTACGATTAATACCGCGATAGCCATTCTTGCTGATTCCGTAGGCATCATATTCTTATACTCCTGAAGTGATAAGCCGGCGGAAGGATTGTTTGCCAGGAATTCAACATTTTTTTGAATGTTATTCAATATAGCCTGTAAGGACATTAACTTGCTGTTATTTATATAAAGTGATGACTGGAACCAGTCATTCCAATAACCAAAGCTTAAAAATAACCCTATAGTAGCTAAAAGAGGTTTTGAAATCGGTAAAATAACTCTTGTATAGATACTTAACTGATTTGCACCGTCGATTTTAGCAGCCTCTACAATAGAATCCGGTATACTGGTCTTAAAGAAGGTTTTACAGATTACCACATTGTAGGACGATACCGCCAACGGAAGGATCAATGCCCATACCGTATCCTTTAAATGCAGGATATTACTATTTACAACATAGGAAGCTACCATACCACCACCGAAAATCATCGGAATAAACACCACCCAGGTCAAAAATCCTTTTAATTTAAATTCTGATCTGGATAAAACATATCCCATAGAGGAGGTAAGCACCAAGCCAATTATCGTTCCTAGTATCGTTACCAGTAACGAAATTCCAAAAGCGCCTAATATCGTATGTTTTTCATTCCATAAGAACAGGTATGCATCTAAGGAAAAGTTCTTAGGTATGAATTGATATCCCCACTTTGCAATAGACTGCTTTGATGATACGGATATCATTATTACAAATATAAAAGGTACAATCGCTACCGCTGCACAAATTACAAATATTATATTGAACAAATAGTTTGTTGGTTTTGAAATTCTGTTTAATTTATAAGCAGAATCTTCTTCTTTATTTTTCTGAAACATCTTTCTTCACCTTCCTTTATATTGTCATGCTTATATAATCGCGTACTCGTCATCCACTTTTTTAACAACCCAGTTAGCCATAAGAATTGTAAGGCAGCAGGCTACTGACTGTAACAGTGATGTTGCTGATGTCATTCCGATTGGAGCATTGGATCTTATCGCATTATAAATATAAGTGTCAATCGTTGAAGATACATTATAAAGTGAAGCTGGTATTCCTCTGGTTACCTGATAGAAAAGACCGAAATCAGAGCTAAAGATGCCTCCTATACTTAAGATGAACATCATGATAATAATTGGCTTTAAAAATGGTATTGTGATATATTTTACCTGCCTCCATTTTGTTGCACCATCGATTACTGCTGCTTCATAGTAGGTGGAGTCAATTCCTGTAATACTAGCAAGGTATACTACTGTTCCGTAACCTACGCCCTTCCACATCTTCATAAATATCAGAATATAAGGCCAGTATTTCGGTTCCATATACCATTGAATCGGTTCACGTCCGAAAGCTTCCAGAACATGATTTAAAATACCTTTATCTGCACTAAGGAATGCAAAAACAAAATAACTAACAACTACCCAAGATAAGAAATGAGGGAAGAACATGCAGGTTTGATATACTTTTGATTTAAACTTGCTATGTACCAAACTAAGCATGATTGCCAAAGTTACCGGAATCAAAATACCCAAGATAACAAAGACAATATTGTAAAGAATCGTGTTACGCAGCAATATTGCAAAGCTGTTGGATTTAAACATGTATACAAAATTTCCGGTTCCTGACCAGGCGCTGTGCAACAGATTGTATAAAAATCCTTTTCCGGCAGTGATTCTATAATTCTTGAAAGCAATTATTACACCAAACATAGGTAAATAACTAAACAGTAAATACCATACGAAAGTAGGTAAGGCTAACAAAGATAATTGAGAATCATCTTTCGACCAACGTCTTCTTTTTATTCTTTTTTTTCCAGGATCTTTTTCCATAATAATACCTCAGCCTTTCATTATCTGCACATTATGCAACTAAAATTAACTCATACGACAAAATGTTAACTAATCAATTAATATAATCTCTATTTTTTAAATATTGATGATAATTTATTTAACATTTAAATTAACGTATTCCCCAAAAAACTTAACATAAGTTTAACATGATGTAACTCTAATGTCAATATATTTTTAAAATTATCAACAAAAACATTTCATTACCATGATTGTTTATATGATTTTTGCCTAAACCCATCGGTATCATTTGCTTTATAGCCGTTTAATTATCCTTTTCTTTCAATTAACGTTAACAGTATATTTATGTTAATTAAGGTTCACTAAAACTTACATTTCGTATTAACCGCACTGTTTTAACATGTATTTAGTATAATCCTATTGTCTGAATAACAGGTGCTACGCGGTATTCCTTAAATACAATTCTCAAGGATATAATTTTTGTAGGCGGAATTGCGCAGATCTTTTTATACCCTATGGTAGTTCCGCTATAGATTAATCTTTCCTCTGTGACCTCAGTCTCTGCCCATACTTCAAATCGTTCCACTCGCTGGCTTAACTTAATCTGCTCTTGAAGCACAATATATTGAAGCACTTCAGGTTCTTTCAATCTGATTACAATATCGCAGCAGGCAGAGTAATCAATTGCTTTCCAATAAGTATCATTTTCTTCTAAAACATTGTAAACATCACTTCCCGGTTCAGTAGAAGAAGCTGTTACCTGTGCTTTCACTGCATAATTCTCCTGAAACGCCTCTCGAATAAAACTGCCCAATTCTGTTAATCTTTCTTCATCGTAGGTTGTAATATAACCATCCTTGTGCGGCGGTATATTTAAAAGAAATAAACCATTTCCTCCTACAGCATTCAGGTATATTCTTTTCAAGTCAGATAAGGACTTTACAAGCAGATCTTCTGATTCGTGATAAAACCAGCCGGGACGGATAGAAACATTAACCTCGGCAGGATACCAGATTAGTTTATCGGCTTTTTCCACAATCTTACGGCTTCCAAGGTCATTGGTTTGCTCATCAAGACCTTGTTTTCTGAATTCAGCATCATCGTTCTTCTGAGATTTCTCCATAATATCCGATTGTGAAAACACTTCCGCAGGTACAACACTCCATTCGGATTCTCTGCAATCACCGGCCTCATTACCGCACCAGCGCACATCCGGTCCGCATACCGATATTACTGCTTCCGGCTGCAATTTTCGAATCAGCTCATAATAACGCTTCCAGTCATATTCCTGTTTTTTACCATTCGGGCCTTCACCGCAGGCACCATCAAACCATACACTATATAACTTTCCATAGTTTGTTAATAATTCAGTTAATTGGTTGCAAAAATAGTTATTATACTCCTCACCACTGCCATAGACAGATTCATGTCTATCCCAGGGTGACAGATAGACCCCTAACTTAATTCCATATTTCTTACAGGAAGCTGCAAGTTCTGCTACAATATCCCGTTTAAAAGGTGTATGCATTACAGAGTGGTTTGTATATGCCGTATTCCAAAGACAGAAACCATCATGATGTTTCGCTGTAATAATACAGGCTTTAATTTCTGCCCGCTTTAACACTTCACACCACTGATCCGTGTTCAGATTTTTAGGTGAAAATATGGATATATCCTCTTTACCCGTACCCCATTCACGGTCCGTAAAGCTATTAATTCCGTAGTGGAAAAAAGCTGTATACTCAAGTTTCTGCCAGTTAATCTGGTTTTCAGTTGGAACAACCGATATTAATTTTTCCAATAAATCATCCATTCATTCATTCTCCTTATCTCTTTCTTACTCATTTTTATCTTCAAAAGGGGCCGCTGCATCCAAAGTAGCCTTTTACTTTATTAATGCAACACCCCCTTCATTTATTATTTTATTTCTAATTTAAGCCCTAACCTCTAATGACAGCAACTTACCTATCATACTTTGCATGAATGCCAAAGGAGAAACTAAAATTCTTCTCACGGAGCCTATATTTCTCAATCAATTCAGGACCACAGCTATGAGAGCCGATACCACTGACTTTGTAATCCACTCTGGCTATTGTGTATTTACTTGGTACCAATTCATAATTGTGCAGGGCATTTGTAAGTTGTTCTGAAGTATAATGTGATACATTGCATTCAAAGCCTTCTTCAGAGTAAAATTCCAATGCGATTCCCTTATCATTATGCAGCTTCAGGTACTTGACGCCAGTGTGATTACCATGTTCCTGGGGCTTGATATATGGAACATATTCTTTGGATGCAGTCGTATAAAACCGTCCGGTTTTCACATGGTGGCACATATCTATATAATTTTCATAGGGTCCTTTACCAAAATACTCCACCTGTTCCATCTCTTCCGGCAATACGAATTCAAATCCGAATCTTGGAAGCCATATACAATCCTCATGTATTTTTACATTCATATCAACCTTTAGATATCCGTAAGAATCTACGGCATAGCATGCATCATATCTGGCAAAAGGCTCTCTGGCAACTCCTGCAAGGCTTCCGCTTACCTGGATTGAGATTGAATCATCCTGGCAGACTTTCCAATCCATACGGTAGCATTTATGAAACAGCCGGTTCATGTTCCAGCCACTGATATTATCCGTAAAGATTCCCCATTGATATTTAATATGTCTGTCATTATCCGTAGGCGCTCTCCAGGCAGTTATTTTCGCCTCTTCCTCCAACAAATTCTGTCCCTTTACTTTGATACCGCAAAGACACCCTTTATTCTTATCAAAGCTGAACCCACTGCCATCTGCGCAATATATCTCCAGCACATTATCATTTTCTTCAGCGTGAAGGCTTTCCTTTATAGCGCCTATTTCTTCCCTGTAAACTTTATAAAAAAGACTATCTGCCTCAACTTCCGTCAAAGCTAACTGAACCATGGCAGTTTCATAACCGGCTTCCGCCCACTGACAATCCTCACGTCTGATTAACGAAAGATTCAGAAAACATCCCAGCTCACATTTTTCCGGAAGCTTATAGGCTAATACAATTTTTTTAGATTGATGAGGTTCAAGGTCTAATATTAATTCTCCCTGTACTTCTGTCACCCCGTCCTTCACAAGTTCCCATCTCAAAATAAAATCATTTAGATTAGTAAAATCATAGAGATTTGTTATCATTACTTCAGAACCAGAGCCCTCTACAAGTTCTGCTCTTAAATATTGATAAGCTGCTTTTGCTTCCAGGGAACCGGCTTTTAGACTTCGATCTGCGAAGACAAGTCCATCTACACAGAAATTCCCGTCATGAGTCGCCTCACCGAAATCCCCGCCATAATAATATTTACCATCTTTTAGAACCGTATGATCTGCCCATTCCCAGATGCATCCCCCAAGCAGGCGGGGATAACGATAAAATACGTCCACATAATCTTTCACATCTCCGGGACCATTTCCCATTGCATGAGAGTATTCACATAGAAAATATGGCCGTGTATCCTTACTTTCCCCTTCCTTTTCCAAGGTAGTTATGTCCATATACATATAACTGACAACATCCACACAGGGAGGATTGTCAACCATGTTCGCTCTTTCATTATGTATTAAGCGAATCTTGTCCCTGGTCTTAATCCATTCGCACATTTTATCATAGTGGGAACCATATCCGGACTCATTACCCAAAGACCACATGATAACGCAGGGATGATTTTTATCCCGTTCTACCATTCTTCTTATTCGCTCCAGCAAAGCCTCTTCCCACAAAGGATCATCTGTAAGCCAATCCTTAGCATACGCTTTATATTCCCAGCCGGTTATCTTGGAGACAAAGCCATGCATTTCAATATCTGCCTCGTCCACAACATAAAAACCGTATTGATTACATAACTCCAGGAATTCTGATGTGGGCGGATAATGGGATGTACGTATTGTATTAATATTCAACTGTTTCATTGTAATAAGATCTTTTTTAATATCTTCAATTGACATCACATGTCCTTTTGTAGGATGTGTATCATGGTGATTTACACCTTTTAGTTTCACTGGTGTTCCATTAATAAGCAATTCACCCTGATTGGATGTTTCAATTGTCCGAAATCCCACATGTATGGGTATATATTCTTCTCCCATCTGAAATATCATGGAATATAGGTTGGGCGTCTCCGCTGTCCATAATTTTGGATTACTCACAGTAAATGTAACCTTGTTAGCAATTACCTGTTTCTTTTCAAGCAGAACATTTCCATCATAAAGACTGCTCCAGACAATTGCTTCCTCGTTTAAGTTCCCGTTATCGCAAATCTCAATTCGAGCAGAAACCTTTGACAGATCATTTTCGATTTTAATATCTCTAATATGTGTTTTTTCCCTGGAAATAAGATAAACATCTCGAAAGATTCCCGATAACCGGAAGAAGTCCTGATCTTCCAGATAACTTCCGTCACACCATTTTAGGACCTTAACCACTAACTCGTTATCCCCTTGTTTCATGTAAGGTGTTAAACGAAATTCAGACGGCATATGACTGCACTGGCTGTAACCAATTTCCCTTCCGTTGACATAGAGATAGTAGCAGGAATTAACACCTTCCAGTACAAGGTATGTATCTTGTTCCATCCCCTGTTCATCGATACAGAATCTTGTTCTGTAAACTCCGCACGGATTATCATCAGGTACATAAGGAGGGTCTACCGGATGCGGATAATTTACGTTGGTGTAGTAGGGCTTATCATATCCATGCATCTGCCAGTTTGAGGGAACTGTTATACGGTCCCATTGTTCAATTACTTCCGGTACGTCATAGACTTTCTCATAATACTTAAAATCCCATTCCCCATTTAACAATTGATAAGAAGAAGATTGTTCTTTGGTGCCTTGCAATGCTGTGTCCATATTACGGTATGGGATAAAATAAGCTCTTTCTTTTTCTCTGCCTTTTTGCAGAAACGTCGGGTCCTGCCATTCTGTCTTGTTCATTCCTACCCCTTCCACCGCCCGGCAACACTCCTAGGACGCCTACTGGCGGTTTCTTTACTAATGAATATGATTGGTCTTTTCCTTAACTCGTTAACGTTATTAACACACATAGTAACAAAGTTAACATCATAATAACATAGTGTAAATTTGATGTCAATAAAATTAAACAAAAAAACGCCTTGGAAAATGTACTTTTTTGTGGTATTTGTACTTTTCCAAGGCATATTCATATTACAGGATATATTAATTTCAGAGGAACTAATTTATATTACCCTAACCATCTAATTCTAGATTTCCGTTGAATTTCTGTAGACAACTCTTGTGCGAATATAAGTTACCTCAAAAGGATCCTCCGGATTGTCAATTCGATATAACAGCTGCTTTGCCAGTCGTTTACCGATCTGAGAATTATTAACCTGAACGGTAGTTAAATTCTTTGTATAATTAAATTCATTGTTATCATCATAACCGGATACCGCCACATCCCCGGGGACTTGATGTCCATGACTTTCAAGATACTGCACTAGCATATTTGCTGCATGATCGTTCACACATACAAATGCATCTGGCAGCTGTTTTATGTTATTCATAAATTCTTCTATTATCTCTACATATGTTTTTACGGTCATATTTCCGGTATAACATATATTCGGTTCAATGGGCATGCCAAATTGATACATGGCTGATACATATCCTTCGTATCTTTCCATATTTGTTTTTGCATATTGTATATCTCCAATAAAGCCTATATGCTTACGTCCCCGCTTTATTAAAGTAGTAACGATTTCTTTAATGCTATCACGGCCTTCCAGCAGTAATAAATCCCCATTCAACGATTCCACTGACATATCCGTAACAATATCCAGAAATACTTTTGGTATTGACAATCCGTTTAATAGCTGAAGCATCTCTTCATCATATACATTCATTATGATAATCCCCTGAATGCTTCCATCTGTTAAAGATTGAGGCAGCACATAACCCTCCGGTATTTGTGCAGGAAGGTAGGTGTACATTAATCCGATTCCGCTGTTTGAGAACTCTTCTGCCAATTGGTGTATAATCTTCACCCAAAATGCAGAGGTTTCCGGCCTTGACACTACAACAGATACCAGAGTCTGTTTTTTTAACGGAATAGCCAATTCAACTTCCTGGAGCTTGGAAGGCTGGTAGTTTAACTCCGCCGCACATTCTAATACTTTGCGTTTCATATCCTCTGAGACGCCATCTTTGTTGTTAAACACTTTCCAAACAGTTACCCTGGAAATATTCAGTAAGTCAGCAATATCCTGTATTTTTGCTCGTTTCATCCAATATAACCCTTTCATATACTACGAATCAAAATTTGAATCACTTCAAAAATGAATTATTGATATATGGAATTATAACATAACCTCCCCCAAAAGCAACAACATTTATCAATTATGTTCAAATTTTTTTAACATTAGTTAACAAACTTTCAAAATTTAACGTAGTATTCATTCTTTTCTATCGTCGAGGCATTCCACAAGAAGTCGACTATAAATCAATTGATTCGAAAGAATATTACAAAATTTACAAATTTATTACTATCTCTATTATAGTCTCAAGACAATTGTTGTCAAGGATTTGTGATATTCTTAAAATAAAAGCTTTGCCCAGCATATTAGACTGGACAAATTATTTTACATGCATGGCACATCCGATTTAACGTTTTAATTACCGACTTTACCATTGCTCGTATCGGATAATTTCTTCAATACATTTTCTTGGGCGTCTCTCTGGCACTTCATCGCCGTAACCTACAGTTATGATTCCGCATACATACTTATCCTTTGGAATGTTTAAGACAGGTCTGACATCTTCTTGTTGAAACCAAGCCGTCCAACAAGTTGATAGTCCTAAATTCTCTGCTTCCAGTAAAATATGTTCAATGGCAATTGCGGTATCTCTTATTATTTGCTTAAGCTCCGGATCAGGACTATACTCATCCAAACTGATTTCGCCGCCATGCTCAATTCGGCTGCGAATATCAGCTATACATACTAAGAATAGAGGGGCTGATAACATCCACCTTTGATTATGGTCAGCTCTCGTTAATTTTTCTTTTGTCCCTTCCGATTCAACTATAATAAAGTTCCAGGGCTGGGTATTGCTGCCTGATGGAGCTAATCTGGCACTTTCCAACATCTGTAGAATTTTCTCCTTCTCCACTTTTTTATCCTGGTATTTGCGCACACTTCTTCTGCTCTCAATTTGTCTCATCTGCAATCTCCTTTATCCCATTTTATTTTTCATTACTTGGCTTTTTTACTTGAATGTCATGTAAAAGTAGTTAGAAATTGATGTCATTATATTCCTGTTAGGCCAATATGGCAAGATACCTCTCTTTCAAGAGTACTCCTTCACCATGGTGGATCTGTTAATAAAGTCAGCAGAAGTTGACAGATTGTTAACTTTGCACTAGAATGTTTGAAAACAGATTATCGGACGAAATAATCTGCAATATGAAAGGAGGAACATTATGCTGTACGATTTGTTAAAATCCAGAAGAAGTATCCGAATGTTTCAAAAAAAAGAAGTAGAGAAGGAGAAAATTGACCTTATTCTTAAGAGTGCCTTACTCTCTCCCTCCTCCCGTTCTATAAGACCCTGGCAGTTCATCGCTGTCACTGAACCAGAACTGCTCTTACAACTCTCACAATGCAGAACACCGGGACCAAAATATTTAGCAGCGGCTCCCCTCGCTATTGTTGTAATCGCGGATAAAACAGCAAGTGATGTATGGATTGAGGATGCTTCTATCGCCTCTGCTTTTATCCAGCTGACCGTAGAAGATTTAGGCTTAGGTTCTTGTTGGATTCAGGTAAGGGAACGTTTTCATACGGAAGAGGAAAAAGCAGAGGAATATATTAGAAAGGTCCTTGAGATTCCAGAAGAATTTAGTGTTGAATCCATTATAGCTATCGGTTATCCAGGAGAAGAAAAAAAGCCTTATGATGATAGCCAGCTGCTATATCAAAAGCTTCATTTCAATAAATTTTAGTAATATATAGCCATATTAAACTTCTAGCACTATGGCTATCCCATCCGTATTATTTGGGCAGACTGTAGTTTCTCATACAAGCCTGCCCTTTTGAAAATACTTATTCCTTTTCCATTTCCAATGAATCATCTGGTATTTGATTTCTCATTACATGAATTTTTAAAACAGTTTACCTGATGCGAATCTGTATGGATAATCTTTTAGTACTGTACATTAAACGGTTGTTTCCGTATAATGTTTAAAATTATCCAGTATGGACTGCCACCCTGCCTGCTGCATTTCGATAGAATTGGTGCTCTCTGCATCAAATACTTCGACTATCTCTGTGCACTCTCCATCACGGGTAAAAGTAATCCTGACCTTTCTCTCATCTCCTAACTTATATGCGATAATTTCATATAATTTCACTTCATCATAGACACCTGAAAAGTCAAACCCAAAGCTTCCGTCTTTTGCTTCCATCCTGGAGAGGAACGTACCACCAACCCTTAAATCATTAACTGCTGCTGTAGTATGCCAATCCTCTGAGGCATTGTTCCATTTCTTAATATGTTCCGGTTCTGTCCAGCACTTCCACACTTCTTCTACAGGCGCATTCACTGTTGCACTGATTTTAATAGCATGCTTCTCACCCATACTGTTGCTTTCCTCCTTCGGTATTAGTTTATAATTAGCTTAACATTATTAATGCCCAATATATCATTCTATTAATGCGTCAACCAGAAACAAAGAAGTCGCCTTTCTTCCCTTTTTAGAATACTTCACTGACTATCTCGTGAATCAGCTTCAATTTAGCCCATTGCTCTTCTTCCGTAAGTTTATTTCCTTCTTCTGTGGAAGCAAAGCCACATTGTGGACTTAAGCAAAGCCTCTCCAGCGGGATGTATTTTTCTGCTTCATGGATACGTTTGATAATCTCCTCTTTTTTCTCTAATTGAGGTGATTTTGTCGTGACAAGCCCTAATACCACCTGCTTATCAGCACTTACATATTGAAGAGGTTCAAAATCCCCGGACCGTTCATCATCAAATTCCAGATAAAACGCGTTTACATTCTCCTTTGCAAATAGATCCTTTGCAACTCGGTCATAGCTGCCCTCACAAGCCCAGGTAGAATGAAAATTCCCACGGCAGATATGACTGTTTATTACAAGATCTTCCGGTTTTCCTTCAATAGCAAGATTATTGATATGAATCAACTTGTCAATAATCTCCTGCAGTCCCTCTTCATCTGTTCCTAATATAAAACAAGCATTGTGATCAACACAAACACCCCAGGTGCAGTCATCAAACTGAATGTTCCTGCAGCCGGCATCATACAAATCCTTTATTACTTTTTTATACCCTTCAGCTATATCTAGTATTAAATCCGATTCGTTTTGATATATGGCTTTTGACTTCTCTGCGTTTCCGGGGATAATCATTTGAAATAAAAACTGTGCCGGAGCAGGGATTGTCTGCCTGGCCACCGTATTATTATCTTCAAATTGTTTCACAAATTTAAAGTGTTCCACAAAGGGGTGACTGTCAACAGACACTTTACCGGTAAGAAAGGTATCATCAATCAAAGCAGCTTCATCATGGAAAGGAATACCGTCTTTTGTTTTTTCATGCCCAACCCCGTTAAAAGCCCACATAAAGTCTAAGTGCCAGGAACTTCTTCTGAACTCTCCATCTGTTATAACAGGCAATCCAACTGCTTTCTGTTTTACAATTAATTCTGTTATAGCTCTATCTTCCACTCTCTTTAGCTCTTCGGCTGCAATCTTTCCATTTGCATACTCTTCTCTTGCCTGTTTTAGATAAACAGGTCTTAAAAAACTTCCTACTATATCAAATTTAAACGGTGCATTTTTACTCATATATCTGCCTTCCTTTCTTAATGGGAATTCATAATAATTTTTGTATATCTGTATGTAATTTGTAAATGTTGTTAGTAGTATAATGCATTTCAATAATATTGAAAAATACAAAAAAATATGTGTTTGATATAGCAATTAACTATATCCGACACATATTATACAAAGATTTCTATCATTTTTATCAGCCTACATTACTTAACCGTATATTCTGACACATGCTTTTTCAAAGCCTCAATGTATGCTTTTCCATAGCGGCTAAGAGGCATATTTCTTTGCTTTATAGTCCCTACCCGCATATATTCGTCTACCATAAGAGGTCTTGCAATGATATTCTCACCATTGAGTTCTTTGCTGATTACTCCGGTACTGACAGTATATCCGTTTAATCCTACCGCAAGATTAAAAAGGGTTGCCCTGTCCCTTACTTTTATATTTTTGTTCCGGTCAATGGTACTAAGAATCTCTTCCGAGAAATAAAAAGAATTATAATCTCCCTGTTCAAAAGAAAGGTAAGGGTACTCATCCAGTTCTTTTAAAGTAATCTGCTCTCGCTTAGCAAGAGGATGTTTTGAACTAATAAACACATGGGGCTTTGCAACAAAGAGCTCCTCAAATTCCAGACTGTTCTGCCTTATGAGTTTTTGAATTACTTCTTCATTTTTTACTGAGGTATATAGAATTCCTATCTCACTCTTTAACCTGCTTACATCTTCAATAATCTCATTCGTTTGTGTTTCTCTGAGGGTAAAATCATATTGACTGCCTCCAAATTCGCGAATCACATCGACAAATGCATTTACGGCAAAGGAGTAGTGCTGCGCCGAAACGGAAAACCTCGCGCTTTGTTTCTTCACATTCAGATATCTTTCCTCTAAGAGATTGGCCTGTTCAAGAACTTGTCTGGCATAAGCAAGGAATTCATCTCCCGCATTGGATACGATAATACCTTTATTTGTTCTGTTAAATATGGTAATCTGCATTTCATTTTCCAGTTCTTTGATAGCATTTGTAAGGCTTGGC
Organism: Anaerocolumna chitinilytica; assembly: GCF_014218355.1. Lineage (NCBI taxonomy): Bacteria > Bacillati > Bacillota > Clostridia > Lachnospirales > Lachnospiraceae > Anaerocolumna > Anaerocolumna chitinilytica. Next base: position 2,014,866 of record NZ_AP023368.1, on the reverse strand, counting down.
TGAGAAATAAACAGTTCTTTTGCAGCCTCACTTATCGTTCCCTTATCTGCTACGGTCACCACATATTTTAATTGCTGCAATGTCATCTCTTTGTCTCCTTTTAAGCTAATTCCTGATTTCAAAAAGCATATAACGTAAGAAACCATCCAAATTGTCTGCCAGATTATTCTTGGATTCAATCATCCATTCAAAAAGGTTATTCCTATACTATCATAACTACTATTAGGAAGATATGCAATATATAAAACTTTCTATGGTAAGGAAGAGAAAGAAAAGAATATCAAACGGACGATGACAGGTGGGGATATTCCGAAGATTGGTTCCTCAAGAACCCTTATTCCACTAAAACTGCCGGAAACGTAACTGGCAGTCAAACCAGTGCCAAACTCGCTGTGATCAATATGGCTGCGTAAGTTTTCTGAGCTCAAACATGGCACTGCTTTTCCTAGTTACGTTTTCGGCAGCTTAAGTGTCATAAGGAACCTTTCGAGACCAACCTTCCGAATATCCCCACCTGTCTTCTGTCTGTGACAAATTAGTAGTAGCCATTGCCGTACTATATACTAAAGTCAGTCTTGGAATAGAGGAATAGATATTGTTTATCAGTACACAGATGGCAGCTGATTCCATTCAGCCATTTTCTATTGAGGAGTTTCGTATGACACTTAAATGGCAGCAGTTATTCCTAGGATAAATTACGCCATGTCTGAGCGCACCATATTACACAGCCAAAAGAGGAACAGCGAGTTTGGCTTAATTTAGCCTGTCAGGAATAACTGCTGGCATTTTAGTGGAATTCGAAACTCAGAACAAGAAAATGGTTGAATGGAATCAACTGCCATCGTCCGTCCCCAAAATCCCTATTTACCATTCGATACCAAACTGTAGCTTTGTTGCGAACCGCCCCAACACCGCCATTTACAATCTAGTGGTATATGTGTATAATAGTTATGCACTCTAAGATGGATATTTAGAAAAGAGGTTATAATGAATAAGAAACCAAAGGGCCACCTGATAAAAACAGTAGCCCCCGATTCCATTGGTGAAGAGATGGGCATTGAACCTGGTGACTATCTTATTGCTATCAATGAGGAAGAAATAGATGATGTTTTTGATTACCAGTACCTTATCAAGGATGAATATATCGAGATTCTTATCAGAAAAGGTAATGGTGAAGAGTGGATTCTTGAAGTTGATAAAGATTATGATGATGATTTGGGGATTGATTTTGAGAACAGCCTTATGAGCGATTACCGCTCCTGTCATAATAAATGCATCTTCTGTTTTATTGACCAGATGCCAAAAGACATGCGTGATACCCTGTATTTTAAGGACGACGATTCAAGGCTGTCATTTCTTCAAGGGAACTATATTACTCTCACCAATATGACAGAGAAAGATATTAACCGAATAATTCGCTTTAATCTTGCGCCTATTAATATCTCCGTACAAACTACCAATCCGGAGCTTCGCTGTAAAATGCTCCATAACCGATTTGCCGGACAGGCTCTTGAGAATCTGGATAAGCTGTACGATGGACACATAGAAATGAATGGTCAGATTGTTCTTTGTAAAAATGTCAATGACGGTGCGGAGCTAGAAAGATCCATTAATGACTTGTCAAAGTACCTGCCTTTTATGAGAAGTGTATCCATTGTTCCCGCTGGGATTACCAAATACCGGGATAACCTGCATCCCCTTGAATTATTTACGAAAGAAGAAGCCGGTGAGGTTATTGATCTGATCGAAAGTTATCAACCGACTTTCTATAACAACTTCGGACTTCATTTCATACATGCCAGTGATGAGTTTTATATTACTGCCGAACGCGATTTTCCTGAGGAAGATCGTTATGATGGTTATATACAGCTGGAAAACGGTGTAGGCATGATGAGATTATTTATCACTGAATTTAATGAGGCTTTTGAGACTTTGTTAAAATCAGAAAATTATCAAAGTATGAAACAGTCTATCAGCAGAAATATTACAATTGCTACGGGAAAACTCGTATACAAGACGCTAGTTTCCTTCTCTGAGAAAATCATGGAGGTTTTCCCCAAAGTTAAGATTAATGTGGTAAGCATACGTAATGATTTCTTTGGTGAGACAATTACCGTCGCCGGCCTGATTACCGGACAGGACCTTATAAAGCAGCTGAAGGAGAAGAAAGAACAGGGTTGTGATCTAGGTGACAGCCTTCTTATTCCATCCAGTATGTTAAGAACCGGTGAAAATGTGTTCCTGGACGATATAACCGGAGATATGGTAGAGCAAGAACTTTCTATTGATCTGGTCCCCATAGAATCAAGCGGTTCTGCCTTTTTAAATTCCGTATTAAACAAGGACTATAAAATGGGCAGGAGCAACGAAAACTTTGTATATATAAAGGCCTATGAGGAATAAATCCCTATAAAACATTTTATCTACATGCTTATAAGAGCAGTATGCTTTCTGTGAAGAGAAAACATACTGCTCTCATTATTTTAGCCCCATAAAGCACTGGCATCTGTAGCACTTCTGTTCAGGCGTGAAAAATCCGTTCTTACAAATGAAATTGTTGACAGTAATAAAAATACCGCACCAATTGCTAATATAATACCAAATGACATAATGGGAGTAACAATAAATCCATTAATTTTAATTGCCAGTTCCTCTTTTATTAAATTAGCCGTTGGCTGATTCGTCTTTTCTAATACAACCATACGAAAAAATGCCGTGGCATAGGTCATTGGATTAATGTATGCCACATATCTAAGAGTCCCAGGCAGCATAGACAGAGGAATATATGCTCCTGAAAGGAAGGTCAGAGGCATTGTAACCGCAGTTTTCACTATCTGAAAAGTTTGCCCGTTTCGAACCTTGGTAGCCATAAATAAGCCGACTCCGGAGAAAACTATCCCTATACTCATCATTGAGATAAGAATATATAGTGGTGTGGTCCAATCTGTAAATCGAATGCCGATGAACAATCCCACTACAAGTATCAATATCCCTTCAACGGTTGATACTGTTGCAGCTGATAATATTTGTCCCATTGCAACTGCAATTCTCTTAGCCGGAGATACCAAGACCTCCTTCATAAATCCACTTACCATGTCATCAACGGTTGAAGAAGCCAAATTCAACGAGCTTTCAAATACCGTAGTTATAATAACACCGGATAACATATATGCGATTGGATTTTCAATAAAGTCATTCTTAAAAATAGCCCCAAATACATAAACAAAGAAAAATGGGAATATCAAAGAAAATATCAGTCCTGTTTTATTTCTGATAAAGGCCTTTAACCCTCTTATCCATAAGGCAATTATTGTATTCATATTAACTCCTTTCGTATCTCATCAATGTTTGGATATTACTGAAACATGATTAATAAATATCGTTTTACTTTCACTATTCTTCTCTGATTTTTTTCCCGGTTATCTCCAGAAAAACATCGTTGAATGTTCCTTTTTTAATTTCTATATTTGTAATGTTTTCTTTATGAAAACTTAGCACCTCTAAAAGACCATCGAGATTTTCTGCTTCCACTTTATAATACCCATCCTTTTTTTCAAATCCCAGTTCATATTGTATTAATAACTGTTCGAGCTCTGTTTCATTCTTTGTTGTGATGTAAGCTTTGTCCTTTGTATACATCTTTTTCAAAGCATAAGGTGTATCATGAGCTACAATAATACCCCCATCGATAATAGCTATTTTATTGCAAATCTCTGCTTCTTCCATGTAGTGGGTCGTCAGAAATATTGTGATATTTCTTTCTTTTTGAAGCTTTATAATATATTCCCAAATATGTGCCCTAGTTTGAGGGTCAAGCCCGGTTGTAGGCTCATCAAGAAATAGAACTTTGGGATAGTGAATTAATCCACGGGCAATTTCCACACGGCGTTTCATACCGCCGGACAAAGCACCCACAAGCTTTTTTCTTTCACCTAATAAATCTACTAATTTCAAAACGAATTGAATTCGCTCCTCCACCTCTTTTTTCGGTATGTTGTAAAAAACACAGTGCATCTTGAGGTTTTCTTCGATGGTCATTTTAGCATCCAGGGTTGAATCCTGAAAAACGACTCCTATAGCCGCTCTAACTTCATCTTTTTGGCTTGATACATCTTTTCCGTCGATAAGCAGGGTTCCCTGGGATTTTTCAAATATCGTACATAAGGTATTGATTGTTGTACTCTTTCCGGCACCATTCGGCCCCAAAAAGGCAAAAACTGTTCCTTCTTCCACACTAAAGGATATATCATTCACAGCTGTGAAATCGCCGTATTTCTTGGTAAAGTTCTTAACTTCAATTATTGGATTCATAGTGTTTCCATCTCCTTTGCCTATTAGATTCTATCCACTGTATCTGTACTAATAGAATCTTATGATTTGGGTGAATCAAAGCTATAATTTCTTAAAATAATATTTTTACATTATCTGTTAATGCTTCCATGAATGTAGTAATTCATTATTACATTAGAGGATTATAATGTCAATATCCCTTCTCTTTCATACAATGTAATATTTATGTAATGAGGTATTTGGGCAATAAAAAGGTACAGTCTGATAAAAAATCAGGCTGTACCTGAATAAACATAGTATTGAGTTAATTTTATTTTATCCTTTCGTAATGCTGTTACGCTTATCAACAATTCATATATGCTGTAATACACTAATCTTTACCTGTCTATTAGAATTTCCACATATCCTTCTGTGCCATGAACACGAATCCGCTGACCGTCTTTTATGAGTTTTGTAGCGTTCACTACTCCGACGATTGCCGGTAATCCATACTCTCTTGCAATAACCGCACCATGGGTCATCAAACCGCCTACTTCGGTAACCAGGCCTTTGATTGTAACAAATAATGGAGTCCAGCTAGGGTCGGTAAAGGTGGTAACTAGAATATCTCCCTCTTCCAGTTCGGCATCTTCTATTTTTAAGACGACACGTGCCCTACCTTCAATACATCCGGAGGAGACTGCAAGACCTGCTAGAGCTCCTGTTGGAAGATCTGTTCTTTTATATGACCCGGTAATAATCTCGCCGTCGGAGGTAAATACACGAGGAGGGGTTAATTTTTCAAATAGCTTAAACTCCTCTTTCCTTTGATTAACCACCTGATACTCTACTTTTTTTGTATGGACAGCATCACGAAGTTCTTCAAAGGTAAGGTAATATGCATCCTCTTTTTCCGCAATGACGCCTGCTTCTGCAAGTAGATTTATTTCTTTTAACAATGCTTGTTTATAAATAAAATACCGGCTGACGATACCATACTTCGGGTATTCACGATAACCGGCTACAGCTCTTAGAATATCAATTTTTTCTTTTGTTTCTTTTACTTTTTGTTCACCCTCCGGCAATTGCTTTAATCGTTCTAGTAACTCCTGTTCCTTTCTAGACGCTTCTTTAAGCCCCTGCTCAAATTTATGATAACTGGCATTAGGTTCAAAGTTCTTGATATTGTTAAGGAGCATTGGTAAAAGGATTGCCGGCTTCTCACTCCAACGAGGCTTCGTAATATCAATCTCACCGCTGCATCGCATCCCGTATTTATTAAGGTAAGCATAAATAGCATCCCGTACTTTATTGCCGCCCTCAAACTGCTCTAATTTCTCTAAGAAATCATCCTCTTTTACCTGTTGTAAATAACTTATTACTTGCGGATAAGGACGTATTATATCTGCCACATTCATCAGTTCCAGACCCATTTCCGAAGTTATATTATTGGCTACGGAATATGATAGTATATCTGCGGCATTCTTTTCACCCAACCATTCATACATCTTTTCATTAATCCAAGCTGTAGTATTAAATCCTTCCATAATTAACCGCATACTTTGTGGGTTGGTAAGGCTGCTCTTTAACTGCAAAATATCTTCCTGTATGAAATGGAATAACTCCGTTCCTGATTTATGCTGTATGTTTTTCTTTAATTCTTCGATTAATATCTGATTGTTCTTAATAAGTTCAGTTACAATTTCCGAATTATTTTTATTTTGAGATGAATCTGCTGTAGATGCGCTATTACCGCCCTTTAGATTACTTTGCCCTTCATCCTCCGGTGCGGTTCTAATAAAATCTCCCCGCTCTATTATAGTCAGAATTGCATCTTTCATAAGATGTTCTGATTGCCCCAAGGTACTCATTAACGCCTTTCTGCCAGCGGAAGTAGCCAGACTTTGAGCGACATCTACGAACAGCCTCCCACCTGCTTCATACCTGGTCCCTATAGAGGTCATCTGGTATACGGACATTCCCAATGGTTTCAGTGGATCTGTCATCATCTGCTGATGACCGACCGATATATATACATGATTCTCACTGTCAGCAACTTCGGGAATGGGATATAGAGTTGTAATCGGCCGGCTTTGAACAATATAAAACACATCATCAGCCAGACACCATTCAATATCCTGAGGACAGCCAAAATGCTCTTCCAGCTTTCTTCCCATACATTCAAGCTGCAATATCTGCTTTTCTGACAGCACCTGCTGGCTCTGTAGTTCAGGTGCTAGTTTCTGTTCTGTTGTCCCACCCTTTTCCAAAGGATAAATAGCCATCTCTTTTACCGATATTTTTGTTTCAATAACCTTACCGTTACATACTTTGTAATTATCCGCATTAACCAGTCCGGAAACCAGAGCTTCTCCAAGACCAAATCCCGCATCAATTGATACAACCTTCCTGTTAAATGTAACAGGATCTGCTGTAAACAGGACTCCTGCTGCCTTTGGGTATACCATCTTCTGAACAATCACAGCCAGATGAACCTTCCGATGGTCAAAATTATTCTGAAGCCGATAAATCACGGCTCTCTCCGAAAACAACGATGCCATACACTTAATGATATACTTTCGTATCTCTGCTATTCCAATAATGTTCAGATACGTGTCCTGCTGCCCGGCAAAGGAAGCTGACGGTAAATCCTCTGCCGTTGCACTGGAACGTATTGCATAAGCACTATCTTCCCCTATTCTTACAAGAAAGCTTTCAATCTCTGCATTAATATCTTCAGGGATTGCTGTTCCTTCCAGGGTTTCCCGGATTTTCCCGATAAGTTCACTGATTTTCACCCGTTCGTCCATTTTTAACCGTGATAGCTGATGTAATAATTCATTCATTGAAGGTGTTTCCTGTAGAATCCTATAAAAGGCATCTGTTGATATGCAAAAACCTTCCGGTACAGGAATCCCCTCAATTTTCATAAGTTCACCCAAATTTGCACCTTTTCCCCCGACAACAGCAAGCTTGGTCTTATCAACATCTTGTAAACTGAGAACATAGGAACTCATTTTTCTTACCTCCTTTGGTAATTTTTCTGGAATGATTTTATGGGCAGTCTTTTCGAAATGTTATTGAATTATAGCACCGGCCCTGCCGAACATATAGACTTTATTTATATCTTTTTCTATGTTATAATTAAGTTGTAGAGAAAATAGAAAAAAAGGTGCTGTCGGAAGACAACACCTTTTTCATTACTTAACCCTAATGTAATAGTTTATTTTATTCATTGGCAATAATAATTTCTTTCAGACTAATATTCTTATTTCTAAATCTAGCTTTACTCTTCTCACCTTGTAATCGTATTGCATTTTGAGGACAGTTCTGCGTGCATGCAAGACAACTTATACACTTGTCATCGAAGATAGGTTTTGCATCATTTACTGTAATATTGTTTACCGGACAGACTTTCGCACATGTACTACATTTGGTACAAGTGTCTTCAATACGAAAGAGTCTGTCAATCCCATGAGCTTTTTCTATAGTTGCTGTTTGTTCTTTCGTACGTTGCAAACTCTCTAAAAAATAGTTAGACATCATTTTATCCAATTTCGTATCCTTGTGTACGAAACCTTTCGAAGAATTGATATCCGATATAATAACTTCCAGATGCTTCTCAATCTGCTTCTTATGCTCATTCTTTACCTGATTCTCCATACGAAACCTTGGAATCCAGTTATCCACCATTTTAATAATGTTAACATAAGAAAATGCTATTCCTGTCTGCTCCGCAACCTTGAGAAGGTTGCTGGTGGATGCCCCATCAAACATTCCATAAGTCATAACAGCAAAAAGATAATTACAATTGAATTTTGCTTTTTTTATGAACTCTATAACGTATGGAGGTACTGACAGATTATAGATTGGAAATACAAGACCGATTTTCTCATCACTAAATTCATATACCCCCTCCTTTATTGCTTTAGGGATGGAATATAGCTCCCCACCCATACGCTTTGCTACATACAGGCAATTGCCTGTCGATGTAAAATATAATACTTTCATATTCCGTTTCCTTTCTGAAACAATGACTTACATCCGCAATATGTAATCTCACAGTACATTATCTATGGATGCAAAATATAGTTTGACATATGTAAATTTTAATCTTATTATTATACTATCTTTGACACATGTCAATGCTGTTCATATAACTTATACAGAATGAGGAAAATGTAAATGTATGAAGGAAATAATCCCATCGCACTTCAGTCGAGGACCTGGATGGTAAATGCTTTAATTGCTTTAATGGAGGAGCGGCAATATCAAAAGATTACAATAATGGATATCTGTAAAAAAGCTGATTTATCCCGCCAAACCTTTTATAACATTTATTCCGAGAAGGATGATGTATTACGGTACTACTTTCGAAATTTATTTAGGGAAGAGCCCTATAACCTGGAATTGCGGGGAAGACTTAAGCTTAGTGATATCACGGACTTGTTTTCAAAATTTCTAGTAGAACAAGATACCCTGTTGAAACTCATGGTGAAGAATAACCTTGAAGGAATTATATTCGAGGAGATGTCTGCCTCCGTATCAACTTGTACCACCGGAGCCACTCCATGTAATCAATACGCAACACATAAATATGGGAATGCTTTTTTTACTGGTGCTCTGACCCAAACCCTAATCTGCTGGTTTAAAGATCCGGAAAGAATCACCTCAGAAGAATTATCTGAGTTACTTTATAAAATCCTTACCGGCAATTATTATGAAATCTGTAAATAAATATTCTACTGTCATTCTCCGTGTATCAGAAAATGCACTCTTGGTTCCGGGCAAAATAATAAGACAGGAATATTATTTCAATATTCCTGTCCCAAAAATGACGATAATCAGATTATTCTATCAAATATATTTTTTATAAAAAGAGTTTAAGCAATGCACAAATGGCAGCTGATATTACAAAAGTAATCGGAATCGTCGTAAACCAAGCTGATACCATTTTTTTTGCTGTAGTCCAGTTAACCCCTTTTACTCGGTTGGAGGCACCCACTCCCATAATCGAACAAGAAACAACATGAGTAGTACTTACAGGCAGACCGAATTTTGTTGCTATCTGGATAATTAATACGGAAGAAAGGTCAGCTGCAACAGCATTAACAGGTTTTAATTTCATAATCTGCGTTCCTACGGTCTTAATAATACGCCATCCACCAATAGAAGTACCAAGGGCCATTGCCATTGCACAAAGTAACTGTACCCAGTGTGGAATTGTCATGTGACTCTGATAGCCAAAGCTTACCAATGCCATAGTAATAATACCCATCGACTTCTGAGCATCATTAGTACCATGAGAAAATGCCTGTAACGCAGCAGTTAAGACCTGAACTCTTCGAAAACCTCTATTAGCTCTGGTTGCATTTGCTTTTTTAAATATAAATTTTATTAAAGTAAACATTAAAAAGCCTACTGACAAGGCTAGTATAGGAGAAACAATAAGCGAAGAAACTACTTTCACAAATCCCTTTAATTTAATTGCGTTGAGACCTACATCTGAGAATGCAGCTCCGGCTAGAGAACCGATAAGTGCATGGGAGGAACTGCTGGGAATTCCAAAATACCATGTCATCAGGTTCCATAAAATCGCTGAAATCAAAGCAGCAACCATAACTGTTGAACCATTGGGAATTCTATTTAAATCCACAATATCCTTCGCTATTGTTTCAGCAACACCGGTAGAGACAATCGCACCTAAAAAATTCATAAGTGCAGCCATTATGATAGCTCTTTTTAAGGTTAAAGCTTTAGTGGATACTGCTGTTGCAATTGCATTGGCGGTATCATGAAATCCATTGATAAAATCATAACTTAATGCTAATAAAATAATTAAAATTAGTAAAATCATTTCTTCTCCTATAGTAACATCATTTTTATTTCATATTAGACCTTTTTTAGCCGCAAGACCTATTTTATATCAAAACAGAAAAAAATCCAACATAAAAATTATTTTTTAATGCATTTTCTGATGAATATAGCAGAATTAAGATTTTCATTGTTATTTTTAGTTCATTGCTCAATTCCCAGAGACCATCACAACGATTATTCAACGAGATTTTCTTTCTTTAATCTTGCTTTTTTATCTCACTTAACAATTCCTTGAACCACTCTATATTCACCTTATGATGAGAATGTGAATTTTCAAGCATCTTTCTAAAATAGTATGGAGTTTCTTTATTGTTCTTTAGTGACTGTTCAATCAAATCAATCTTATTCTGGGTTTGCTCCATTTGTATTTCAATCAGCTTTATGAATTCCTCTTTTTCATATAGATTGTAAAATAACATTGCTGCATAAAATGAGAAATTTATATAGTCTGTCTTGGAGCCGTATTTGTTCATCAGTTTATCGAATTCTTCATTACCAAGTTCGGTAATAATATAATTATGAGTTTCTCTGTTTTTGTCTCCCTGATTATCTTCAATCTTCTGAATATACTGTTTTTCTTCTAATTGCTGAAGATTGTAGTAAAAAGACCCTTTCGTAAAATTTACGATATACTTATAATGCCCTTTTTCCATTAAAGCTAACAATTCATAACCATAAGAACCAGGATTTTGCTTTAATAACCCTAAAATCAGTAACGGTATCATATGTTTCACTCCCACCATAATGTTTATATGAATAGTACAAACCATTTAATATTTTATAATCTTGTTTTTTGAAGTCTTATATTTTGCTTATTTCTGCGAGGTGATATTCAAACTCCTCATATGACAGCTTTCCCAGGGCTAACTCCATACTTTTTATATATAGCTTTTCTGATTTCGTATACTCTCTTGTATTATAGCTATTTAAGATCTCGTTTTCATCTTCTAAAGGCTCAAATATGTGCTGCCGCCTTGAGAATGCTTCAAAATACCGTAACCCGAATTTTCTTTGCGATGCAGCGTTTATGTGGATGCCATCCGGATTTGAGGCTAACCCTGCTGCTGTGACAAAGTAACAATTATTCTGTTCCAGTGCAAATCTCTGAAGTTCTTCATTAATGAGTTTATATTCGGTACAGTTTTCCCCAAAGCCTGCCTTGCCTAAAAAATCCCCAAGCCCTCCGATAATGATTGGAAGCTCAGGTATTCCCAGCTCTTTTCTAAGGGCCTCAAAAATTAAAAGTAATTTGTTATAATAAACCTTGTAACCTCCATGATAGCTGTCACTTTCCCCTTGATGCCATAAAATACCGGTTAACTCACTGGTCTCCATAGCAAATCTGGCTTCCTCTACCGCATGTCTGAAAAGAAGACCATCTATAGCCCATTCATCCAGTGAACTTCCTCCCTCTGCACAGGGAATCAAACCAATACTATCTTTTTCGTACCCATGGCACCATGCGTCTGCAAATGACCCGGCAAGGCTGATTCCTGAAACAGGGCGGTCGTAATTTATAGGTTCTGTCATCATCTGCCACCTGCCATTGCGCAGCATTTGTATCCTTTCATTATAGATGGGAGGAACTTCATGAAGAAATCCCCTTCCAGCCATATTAGACTGTCCTAACATTAAAAATGAGTGTATCATTTTATTCATCCTTCCTTATTTAACCAAAACTTTTTTGTCAATAGTTTAATTAGACTATTCTCACAATCCATTATAGTCTAATTAGATCATTTATCAAGTAAAATTTATTAATTTAATCATTCTAATAAACTGCAATATAAAGGAGAGAGTTCTAAACAAACTCTCTCCTAGATTACCATTACAAGTACTCCTGTGCTTTATACGATAACCAGATGCTTTTCCCCATCATCTACTAAGGAAACTCTATTTCCCTGGATCACCTTATCATCAACCTTTATAGTCTCTATAGTCATTGTTCCTTTACTTCGACTCTCGACCTTGATTTCGTAAAGAGAATTTCCATACTTGTATTCAATGGAATAATCTCCGAAATTCGAAGGTGTTGCCGGATCAATGATCAACTCATTCCCTTCTTTTCGTATACCTAAAAACCAGTTTAACAGTCCCTGATACATCCAGCCGGCAGAGCCGGTATACCAGCTCCAGCCTCCTCTGCCGGTGTAGGGCGGGCTAAGAGAGATATCCGCTGTCATTACATAAGGTTCTTTCTCATACCTGAGAGCTTCTTTTCTGGTATCTGTTATACAAATAGGATTAAGTATGGTAAATAAAGTCCTTGCCATGTTACAGTCTTGCAGCATTGAGGTCGCAATTGCCAACCAAACTGCCGCATGAGTATACTGTCCGCCATTTTCACGGATTCCCGGTATATAATTTTTGATGTAACCCGGATTTTTGTTGGTCTTATTAAAAGGCGGTGCTAACAGTAAGGAAAGTGCTTCCTCTTCCATAACCAGATACCTCCATGCCGACTGCATTGCGGTCTTAGCCCTCTCTGTCTTCGCCCCCTTTGATATCACACTCCAGGACTGGCTGATGGAATCTATTCTGCATTCATCATTTTCCTTGGAGCCAAGTTTTGAACCGTCATCGTAAAAGGCTCTAAGATACCACTCCCCATCCCAGGCATGTTCTTCAATGTTTTGAAGTAAGGTTTCCCGTTTCTGTTCCAATTCCTGCCCATAGGCTGTATCACCTTCTATATTGCACAAAGGTATAAAGTCTCCCAATACAGTATATAAGAACCACGCCAGCCATACGCTCTCCCCTTTTCCATTAATACCAACTTCATTCATACCATCATTCCAGTCCCCTCCCCCCATAAGAGGAAGTCCATGTTCACCGAAGTGGGTCCGTTCTATGGTCTTTTTACAATGTTCATAAACACTTCCTTTAAGCTCTGATACCTCAGGAGTAAACATTACATCATGCTGGTCCTCATTTAACACCGGTCCCTTAATGTAATGCACCTCTTCTTTTAAAATTGTATTATCTCCGGTGCTTTTTATATAAGCCGCAGTACAGTAGGGCAGCCATAATAAATCATCGGATATCCTCGTTCTTACACCAATTCCCATAGGTGGATGCCACCAATGCTGTACATCCCCTTCTTCAAACTGCCTGCTGCAGGCAATCAGAATCTGTCCCCGTAAAATACTTGAATCGGTGAAAAGAAGTGAAAGGGTATCCTGAAGCTGATCACGATATCCATAGGCTCCTCCGCACTGATAAAAACCGGCTCTTGCATTGATGCGGCAGGAAACCGTCTGATACAGCAGCCATCCGTTAACCATAATATCAAGTGCCCGGTCTTTCGTTTTTACCTGTACCGTACCTAATAATCTGTCCCAGTAGCCTTTTACCCTGTCAAGCTCATTTCCAGCAGCTGTGATATCTTTATATTTATGCCTGAGTTTATTTATCTCGTTCATATCACTGCTCTGGCCCAAGCCAAATAAAACCGTCTTACTTTCCTGAGGCGGAATTACAATGGATACCTGAATTGCTCCACAGGTATCAGAACATATTCCCGTTTTGCAGGAGAGTTTCACTTCTGCTCCTCTCGGTTCTCTGATATTTCCCTTTGCTCCTAAAAATTCCTGCCGATCGCCGGTATATCCGACGATCATCTCACTGGAAAACAGATAGGAATAAGTATTCGCAAAATTTAACGTATAGATATTCTTTGCATATAAAAACTCATGTTCATTGTCATAAGAGGTCAAAATATAAGGATTGGTATTTTCTCTTTGTGTGCCCAGAACCCATTCCACATAATAGGTCAGGCTTAGATATTTTACTTTATCCGAATGATTTGTCAAGTGAAGATTCCATAATTTCAAGGACTCATCCAAAGGGGTAAAAACCGTAAGTTCCTGGTCTAAGAATTCTTCCTCATGAAGGAATCTGCTATATCCAAAACCATGTCTTGTCCGATATGTCCCTCTATCAGACCTTCCAAGGGACATAGGTGTCACTACCTCGCCGGTAATTTCATCCAGAATATAGATGGCTTCAGAGGCTTTGTCACTTACCGGGTCGTTGGACCAGGGTGTAAGCTTATTCTCCCTGCTATTAACACTCCAGGTGAAACCGGCACCTGATTCCGATATTTGAAACCCAAAATTCTTATTTGAAACAACATTAATCCAGGGAGCCGGCGGTCTGTTATTCCCCTCCAACAGTATTTCATACTCTTTACCCTCACAGGCAAATGCCCCGAAGCCATTAAAAAATTCGTAATTTTCTATTTCTTTCTCCTGTATCGTTGGTGCATATGCTGTGTCCAAAACCTCTTCCTCCTTCTCATTCCACTGCAAGCATGTGCCGGGATTTTGCAGGCACATACTTGGGCAGGAAAAATAGCTTTTTATTTTCATTTTCTCAAGTTTGTGCCGGGATTTTGCAGGCACATACTTGGGCAGGAAAAATAGCTTTTTATTTTCATTTTCTCAAGTTTGTGCCGAGGATTTCGCAGGCACATACTTGGGCGGGAAAAATAGCTTTTTATTTTTCCTGCTTCTCATACATATTTTCTTTTAGATTCGTAAAATAGATACCCGTCTTTTCCGAAAAAACAACTCTTGCTACTGTATATAACAAGTCGATTTCCGCCGGTATCATCTCATAGGTATGCAGCATAAAGAAGCTTGGCTTCTCACTTGCGGAATCATAAATCCTAAGAGAACTGGTAATATCGTTTATCAAGATATCAACCTCTTGAAAATAACCATGTTTGGAATCAATAAGAATCACCAAATCTACCATTACATGATTAATTCTCAGATATTCATAAGCCTTTAATACATCCTTCACAATTCCCCCATCTTCCATAGAGGAAATTTTCAAAAGAAGAATTGGATTATCTCCAGATATCCCGAACTTCCATAAAAAGCTCTGATTCTTAAAATTCCTCCTTATACTTTCTTCCGGACCACGGTAAATACCGGCAGAATAGAAGATAGGACTGATTAGATCCTGAAACGCATTCAGTTGAAGATTTGTAATTTCCAGATACTTTAGTTCCAGATCTTTTTGAAGTCTGAATTTCTCCAGAATATCATCAATCCGGTAACTAACATTGAATTCTCCTGCAATTTTAATTGCCTCCTCTTTACCGCTGCAGACTCCGGTAATAAAGGATATGCAGGCTGTTTCGCCTGGTCCGATACAAAACTGCCCTCTTAAACTCATAATCGGATCATTGCAAAAACCTGAATTATTAAAGAAGGTAACACTGTTAACAACGGAATCCGGGTCTTCCAGGGTGTTATTTCTTCCGATGAAACGTTTTCTGTCATTTTCATGTTCTATTTTTTTGCATAGTTTTGATCCGGTTCTTACCAGATGCATAAGATAAGGATTATCCTCCTCTTTCTTACGCCTCCTCTTTGTAAGGAAGATTTCATGTTCTTCCAAATATTCACTTTCCAGAAAGAGCTTATTAAATGCAGGATGGCTTAACTCTGCCGGAAAGGTATCATCCACTACCTCCAGATAACTTGTTACCTCCAGCAGTCTTTCCTCATTTCCATGATTGGTAAATACCACCTTACGCACCTCAAAATCATGATCCGCATCCAGACTGACCGTCATATGGGTTGAGATATCTCCATCTCTGCGCTTGAATTCCGCCTTATGAGGCCAAAATACCACCTGGTAATCATCCGGCTCGGTTCTGGTAGGGTTATAAGTTGTACTCCAGATCTTTCCTTTGTTCACATCCTTTACATAGATGTAATTACCTGTGTTAGCATAAATATCCGAACGGAAACGGTAAAGCATTCTATCCTCATATTTACTGAAACCATCCCCATCAGAAGTTAACATTAAAGAATACTTTCCGTTGGACAAATAATTTGCAACAGGTGGATTCACCGCCACACTGCTTACAAAACGATTGCTGTAAATAACTTCTTTAAAGAGAGGCTTGCCGATTTTTATGGTATATCCACGCTTAGCAATGGAAATTAAGTTGGATTGGCGTTTCTCCTCCAGCAATACTTCTGTTGCTTTTATCATCATTTCTGCATGGAATCTTTCCCGAAGGATACTCTCGTTTAAATAATTATTTATGGCGGCCAGAATCATCCCCTGATGATGTGCCATATAGGATTTGACAATGCAGTAAGGAGTCATGTCCACTGAATTCGGTACATTAAAGTCAACTGCTTCATAAAAACCATAATCGCCGAAAGCTCCTAACTCTTTTAACTGTCCCAGATTCTTCATACATTCCACATCAACGATATCCAGTGCCAGCATGGTAGCATAAGGTGCTACCACCAAACTATTTCTTCGAACGGGCTGAAGCCTGATTTTAGGAACACCGAAAGCCTGGTATTGGTAGTTGGAATTTAAGTCAAACCGGTAATACTGAGATTCTGAGATACCCCAGGGTATCTTGGTCTCCTCCGCATATTTTATATGCTGAAGTACTGCTGCTTTGGAGGTCTGAGAATATACCGAACCCTCATACTCTTTGAATACAATATTTGGCATCAGATACTCAAACATTGTTCCGCTCCAAGATACAAAACACGGAATTCCCTTAACGATGGTTAACGGTCTGCCTAGTTTATACCAATGCTTTAGAGGAACTTCTCCCTTTGCTATGGCTAAAAGGCTTGTAAGTGCTGATTCCGATGCCATTAGGTCATAACAGCCATCATCCAGCATGTGTGAAGACACATGATATCCGATATGAAAGAGTGTTCTCTTCTCATTAAATAAGAAACGGAAATCAACATTTGTTAAAAGATAATCAATTCGATTACTAAGTGCTTTCACCCGGTTAATCATGTTATTGGCAAATTTATTGTCACTTGCTGCAATAGTTCGAAGAGTGGGACAAGCTGAAAAACTTTCTTCTTTCAGCTTAAATGCAGAGGCTTCATCGACAATACTGTCAATTAAATTCATTAATTGCCTGCTGATATGATAATCTTTAGGCGGATTAAGGTCTCTATCATGTAAATCTTCCCAGATATCCGCAATATCTTTTACAACCTCACTGATCTTGGTATAATTAATTTTAAGCTCATTTCTTGTAGGAATTCCTGTACGTTGTTTAATTTCCTCATTGCTCTCTCTTAGCAGTACCCTAAGCTCAGATAGCAGACTGTCAGTATAAATCGGCTTTTCAATCTGTTCAAGGAGGCCATTTTTTAAGGCGACCAGGTGTCCAAAGAAGTTACCGCTGTCTACCGTTGATATATAAGCTGGATTTAATACCTCCAGAGTTTCAAGATGATACCAATTGAAGAGATGCCCCTTCCATTTTTGCATTTTATACACGGTTTCCATCAGTTTTTCTGTTGTTTCAACGGTAGAACTTAAGGTTTCAAACCCCAAATCTCTGGCAGATAAAATAGCCAGAAACTGTAGCCCGATATTAGTTGGGGAGGTTTTGTCACTGACTTTTGGAGCCATTCCAATCTGAAAATTATCCGGGCAAAGCCAATTCGTTTCTTTTGTAGAAAGCTCTTTGAAAAACTGCCAGGTTCTTCGGGCAGTATCAAGAAGAAGTTCTTTATCATCCTCTTTCACCCGCATATAGAAATTCTTTTCCGGCTGGCTGATCTGGTAGGCTACTTCAAAGGCAATGCTCCAATCCGCAATCAGGATTGCAGCCAGGATAATTCCTGCCAGGGAGGGATATCCCAAAAATAATGTTACCACCAGAAAGAATACCGGAATAAAATTAGCCCACATTGTAATAAGATACCCTTTTCTGGTATTGACAATAGACGCATCCACTGCTTCCGCAGTGTTCCAGCGGAGCAGATTTTTTTTGCTGACAAAGAGTCGGTACAGGGTTCTGACAATCGCATCCACTGCAATAAATGCCCGGTAAGGAGTAATTGTGAACTCCAGAAATGTCCTTTCTAACATCGTCGCCAGTTCTTTTAGGAAACCTTTATAAATCAGAGCAAGATTAGGGCGGATAAATTTCTGTGAAATCACCGCAATGATCAAAACAATAAAATTAAATATATCACTAAAGAAAACAAAGGGGATCCAAAGGTAATAGGCTCTTGGCATCCAGGCCATATTCAGCAATATAAACAGTACCTTACTAAGAGGTACCAAACTTCGTCTCAGGTTGTCAAAAATCTTCCACTTTGATAAGGGGCTCAAGCCTCTTCCATCCGGCGTTTTTCTAATAAACAGCCAGGGCATAATCTGCCAGTCTCCGCGCAGCCATCTATGTTCCCTTTTGGTAAAGGATAACACACTGTTTGGAAAAGTATCCATTGTCTTAGCGGCACTTGAAAAAGCAGTTCTGGCATAACAGCTCTCAAACAGATCATGGCTGAGAATACGATTCTCCGGAACCTTCTTATAAAGGAGCTTGTGAAAAGCTTCTATATCATAGATACCTTTTCCAGTGTAGATACCTTCTCCGAATATATCCTGGTAGATATCTGATATTACCGTTCCATAGTTATCAAGGCCTGATTCTCCGCCGAAGATTTTTGTAAACCTGCTGCCATTTCTCCCAACTATATGATTTCTTACAGCCGGCTGGATGATAACATAACCTTCCTTGACTTTCTGTCCTGCCTCATCCAGAACTGGTTTATTTAAAGGATGGTTAATCAAACCAACCAGCTTTGCAGCGTTGTCACGAAGCAGGTTTGTGTCTGCATCCAATGTAATTACATAACGGAAGGTAGTAAGCATTTCTTTCTCACAATACATAGAGGAAAAGGAAGTCTCCTCTTGTTTTGCTCCCGTTAGAAGATAGTTAAACTCCTCCAGTTTTCCTCTCTTACGCTCCCATCCCATGTAACAGTTTTCTGCTTCATTCCATTTACGATATCGAAAAAACATTGAAAAGCGTTGGTGCTCCGACGGATAAGTTTCATTCAGTTCCTGCAAACGTGCGGCAAGTGCTGTCTCAATCATCTGATCCTTCGGAAGGAACTGTTCAGCAGAATCTTCAAAATCAAACAGCAGTGCAAAATAAAGATTCGGCTGACGATTAGCCAGATAATGTTTCTGAAGCCGTTCCAGATAAGTCAGTCCTTGTTCTTTCGAGGAAATGATAACCGGCATGACAACAAAGGTTCTTGCTTCCTCCGGTATTTCCTTCATATAGTCTAAGGATGGAATCTTCTTAACAGTAATTCTTCTAGTAAAAATATAATTCACTATCTCTATGGCAATACCGATAAGCAGCGGCATAACAGCCAGAAGGGTAAGTACATTTAGTCCGGTAACTTTCAGATTACCAAGTGTCCGAGATGCATAGAGAATGCAAGCACTTAAGAATACAATAAAAAGGCCCAGAGAAAGAAAATAAATACTGCCCTTTATGTTTCTCTTTTTCTTAAGACTTTCAGGAATTGGTTTTCCTAAAGCTTTCGCTTTCAAGATGGGATACCCCTTACCCACAAGATAAGCTCCTACGTGATGGGAACAATGCAGATCTTCTCTTCCATTAATTGCCAGCTCCAGACAATCCCTTGCAATCTTTTCTTCCATCAACCGGTAACGCAACGATAACTTTACAATAATTCCTCGATACATTCCTCTTGCTTCCAGATCCATTTTTGAATAAATACCATCAGGATCCTGTGACAAAATATTCTCCAGGCAGGAATACTCCTCAAAAAATTTCTCTTCATCCACTTCATTGATATCCCTTAAACCAACGATTAACGTCCGGATATTCGTCTCAAGGAAGGCTTCCATTTTTCCTTCCTGAAGAAATATTTCGGATGTTTTCACCTGTCTTTCCAAGGGTGCGAAATGATAATCCAGATATTTCTGAATAGATACTTCATCATAAGACATATTCTTCAGCATATATACAACATGGGCATGGAAGGAATAATTAAGCCTCAGGTCATCTTCTAAGTTACAAAGAAGTTCTGATATATCGGCTGTGTTCTGTTTATTTTCCCCAAGCTTTTGCTGTAGAAACTTCTCAGCCTTTGCTTTCACATCAATCATCGTAAGGATTTCGTCCGCAATACCAATGATTTCTTCCAGAATACAAAAGCCCAGTACTTCAGGTAATACCCAGATTTCTTTATCCGTAAGGGATATCTTCTGTTGATAAGCCCTTAACATTACTGCAATATTTTCTTCACTTAAATGCCCGCCAGAAAGAGCCACCATCTTTTTTGCTACAATATAGATGCGGGGAAAATTGCGATATTCTTTTCCCTTTAGGACCGGCAACACGGCATAGCTAGTTCCCGAGGTACGTACCTTTTTGATTTCCCGATACATCATCTGAAAATTATCAAAAAGCCAGCGTGCTGCGGGAATCAAAGATATGATATCCGTAGATAAGGCAGAAATTCTGTCTCTGATTTTATTCAGTTTCTTATATGCTACCTGATTATAATCATTTAGAACGAAGCTGTATCCGGTAAGTCTGACCAGACTGTGGTTTTCTGCCAGATTTAACATCTGCTTCTCCCATTCGCTTGGTCCGGGCTTCTCTCCTTCTCCCAGGGAATAGGGCGGAAAATGCACTTTCTTACCAAAATGGCTAAAGCGGTTATACAACATTAATAAAACCAAGCAAATCAGTGTGACCAGTAGCAATAATATAACCTTCAAATACGGTGAATTTATATAAAAACTAATTCCATCCAACAAGATCAGCAATTGGAGTTCCTCCTTATTTAAGAAATACTTCAGGCAAAATGGCATTTTCCGTGAGACATTTTGCCCGCTTTTCTATAAAAAAAGCATAATACTTTATTATAGGCATTTCTTATATTTTTATTTATTTTTTGTTAAATAAATAAAATTTATACAAAATTAAAGAACCTTCTAAACTAAGTTTATAACTAATAGGCTATTTTTTATTACTTTCCGCCTGAAATCACTTTAACGTATTCTTCAACGGATAACATCTCTGAGTTCAAACCGGCTGCCACCTCAGCGGATATCTTAACCTTTGATGCGACCTGATAACCGGCTTTTTTAACAAACCCAAGGTATTCTTGCACCTTTTCTTGTATTTCAATTTTATTCATTCGAAGCAACATACCATTGTTTCGATACAATTCTAAGATCGGATTAGAGGTCTTCATTACTTCATGAAAGGTATTAAAATTGTTTTCACCCGGGAAGCCTGAATTTGATATTACAACGATATCCGGTAATTTTAACATTTTATTCTCCATATCAAAATTACCGTCTGTTTCCACAACTGTCGGGTTTTTTAGTGGAATTAACCTGTCAGCAAAGTTCTTAAGACAGGCTGTCATATTCCATAGATAAACCGGAGTAGCAAAACAAACAATATCTGAACTTTTATAAAGTTCAAGTAAATCGTTCATATCATCCTGATAAATACATTTCCCTGGCGTTTTAAACCAGCAGGAAAAGCAGCCGCTGCAGTGATTAATGTTCTTATGAATCAGAAAGATATTTTCAGTTTCCGCACCAGCTTCCCGTGCTCCCTCTAAGAAAGCTTCCACAATTACATTTGTATTGCTATGAACTCCCTTAGGACTTCCGTTAAAAGCAGTAATTCTCATATTACTATCATCTCCTTCAATATTTTTATCTGCTGAACTACCAGTTCTTCTGTGACTGTCAGAACAGAGGAGGAGGTCTTAAATCCATCAAAAAAGTAAATAATATGCGCTGCTAGGGCCGGTACATCAAATTGTTTAAATTCTCCTGTATCCTGACCATATTGAAACAAACGGCAAAGCAAATCAACTGAAAGTGCCAATCTATTATCAAAATAAGCACGTTGATCAGGCTCTGCAAAAGCAAATTCATGAGTAGCAAAAAACAATCCTTTATACTCACTGAATATCGCCTCTTTCTCATGCTCCAGATAATGTTCCAGTATTGTTTTAGCAGGTGCCTTTTCCTCGATTGCCTGTTTCATAGCCCTTATATCATCATCTATATCTCTATCAAGCAGAGCAATGAAGATTTCTTTGGTGGAAGAAAAATGACGATACAATCCTCCTCTGCTTAATGCGCAACTATCGCAAATATCTTTCATCGTAACTACTTGATACCCTTTCTCAGCAAATAACCCCATTGATACATCAATGATATGATTTCTAGTACTATTTCCCTTTTCTGACATTACAGTTCCTCCTTGCATAAAAACGACACTCGTGTCGCTTCATTCATTTTAAGACACGCGTGTCGCTTTGTCAATATTTATTTATTCTCACCGGATTTAATTTTACATAACAATATAATCGGGTATAATATAATAGTGAAATGAAAGGAGTATCCTATGCATACAGCAGATTACTTTATTAAGAATTTGAACATGATATCCCATCCGGAAGGAGGGTTTTATAAAGAGATTCATACCTCCGAAGAAACTATAACAGCAAATGGGTTACACGTAAGCTTTGAAGGTTCGCGAATGCTCTGGACAAGTATCTACTTTCTGCTACGAGATGGGGAAGTATCTAATTTCCATCGGTTAAAATCTGATGAAATGTGGTATTACCATTCAGGCTCCCCTTTGACCATTTATATGATTAGCCCCACAGGTGAACTTACTACGGAACAGCTTGGTCTTGACATCAAACACGGTGAAAAACCTCAGGTATTGGTTCCCCAAAATTATATCTTTGGTTCTGCTATGAATAACAATGGATATGCTCTTGTTGGATGTATGGTATCACCTGGGTTTGAATTCAGGGACTTTGAATTATTCAAAAGAAATGAATTGCTTGAGAGGTATCCTGAACATCAGCAGATAATTCTTAAACTGACTTCCAAGGATTAGCTATATACTATATTTTTATCCTTGCCTATGATATTCTATAAATAAATTTAGTATTTATATGGAGGTGTTTTTGTGCAGGCAGAATGGGGAAAAAGCGATGATATAGATGAGTGGATGAAACTCATTGAAGCAATAAGCTGGAATTTTCCAGGACTAGAAACAAGAGAGCAAATAGATGAACATAAAAAAACGGTTCTGCGTTTTATAGATAAAAAGCAAGCTTTGTGTGTAAAAAACGGAACAGAAATAATCGGAGTCCTTTTATTTTCAAGAAGGTATAATATGATTTGTTGTTTAGGTGTTTCACCTAACTATAGAAGATGTGGTATAGCAACAAGACTGCTTGAAAAGGCAATTAATGAATTAGATAGAACTATAGATATTACAGTTTCAACCTTTAGAGAAAATGATGTAAAAGGAATTGCACCAAGAGCATTATATAAAAGCTTTGGGTTTATTGAAGACGAGTACATAGAAGAATTTGGATATCCTAATCAAAAATTTGTTCTGCATCCATAAATCTAAAATTATTGAGATGATAAATAACATTGAGAATAGTGAACTGTTTGTTTTGATGATAATTGGTTAAAAATAAAGGCACGGGAATTAATATGACCCTGAAAAGTTAGACCAAAATCTAACAACTGGAGGTCGATACAAATTCCCATGCCTTTAACCTTGATTAAACATCACTGCTGACCCAATTAATCATCACTTTTAGATACTTTCATCATTAAGTATTCATCAATCCCTTTACGATAAAGACTTGGAATTGTACCTACCTGTTTATATCCTAATTTCTCATAAAAAATCTTTGCTCCCGGGTTATAGTCACCTACTAATAAGAATATTTTATCTCTGGTCTCAAACAGCTTAGCTTCAATAAATTCTATTAATTTCTTCCCTATCCCCATACCCCTATATTCCTCATTAATCGTAATGAGATGCAGATAAGGAAAAGCATGAAAGGCTCCCTCTAAGATAAAATATGCAAACCCGGCACATTTGCCATCCCATAGCGCAACGTAAAGAGTTTCTTTGTTTAATCCTTCCATCACCGCATTTTTTCTGCTTTCTTCCGTTTGAAAATAAGCATTGCTCAGTGTCGAATGTTCCATCGCTTTGATACAATCATCCAGATTCTCTATCGTACCTTTTTTGAATTGAATATCCATGTTCTCCCCCTTTAACAACATCAATTATACTTTAATATACTTCCATTTTCCATCATGCACCCTGGTAAGATACATAATCGATCTGGAACAAAAATCGAAGAATATACCAATCATAACTGCAGTCAAACCTATATGCAATAAATGAATAAGTACGAAAGATAAGATAACCCGGAAGGTCCAAAGCCCTACAAAGGAGGTAATCATAACATATTTAATGTCCCCGGCAGCTTTTAAAGTTGCAGAACACAAATTCAATATTGCTAATAAAGGTTCTATCACACCAAAGGTACAGACAATACCGATAGACTCCTTTATTACCAGGGGATCACCGGTATATAAAACAGCCAGGTACTTCGCAAAAATTATCATTAAGATTCCGATAAAAAAGCCCACCGCCATTGTAATCTTCATACCTTCACGGGAATAGGTTTCTGCTTTTTCATAATTCTTCTCGCCAAGACTTTGACCTACAAGTGTTGTGTTTGCTATTGCAAAACCGAAAATCGGGAAAAACGCAAGTGCATTAATATTTAACCCGATCTGATATGCTGCCATAGCAACTGTACCCAGAGGAACAATGATAATCTGAAGTACAAGGAAACCGCCTTGCATTACAGCTTGTTCAATGAAACCCGGAATACCGATATTGATAATTCGCTTAATCATCTCTGGTTTGATTGAATAGTCATCCTTCAGACTAAGATTAAGTTTGAGTTTTTTATAGTTGTATAGAACAAGCACTCTCACCGTCACACCAATGATTCTGGATACCGTTACCGCTATTGCTGAGCCTACGATGCCAAGTGCCGGGATATGAAGTATGGGCACTCCGAATATTAATACCGTATTCAATATGATATTGATAATATTCACGCCTCCGGTGATAATCATAGGGGTCTTTGTATCTCCTGCACCTCTCATCGCTCCGGAAACTATGATATCAAGTACAAGAAAAGGCAGATTAATAAGTACAATATTAAAATAACTGATACCGGCTTGAAAAACTTCCGGCTCTGCTTTACCAAAAAATAAGTTTAATAAAGGAAGTGAAAATACTCTGCCGATTACTGCCAGGAGTACTCCGACTAAAATTGCCATATACCCGGATTGTATAAGGGCTCTTTTAGCCTCATGGTGATTACCCTCACCGGTCACTCTTGCTATAATGACTGTTGTTCCGATTGATAAACCCGAAAAAACAGTTTGCATAAATCCCATAAGCATATTTACCATACCGACGGCTGCAACTGCGAATATACCTATTCTTCCCATAAAAATGGTAGAAACCATACCCACCATCATCTCAAGAATCTGCTCCGTTATAGAGGGCCATGCCAGTGAGATTATTTCTTTGTCCGCTTTTTTATCCAGTTGAAACCATTTTCTTTTTTCCATTCCTTACCTCTTTATCCGTATGTGATTAACGCAACGCTTTTAATTATAAATCAAATATCAGAAGGAGGCAATCTGAAATCTTTCAAATGGGTTAAACGCGTACTCTTAAGTCTTTTATGAATTTCTTATAATCGCTGTAATCTGTTCTCTTGCTTTTTTTGATTCCGGAAAGAAAAACAACGGCCAGATATGAATCATGGATGGATATTCAAAATAGTTTATTTCTACTCCTTTTTCTTCTGCCAGCTTCTTAAACCTTTTGGTATCAGGGTAAAGAATATCATGTGTACCTATAAATAAGCTGATTTTACCTAGTCCCTCAATATCTCCATTTATAGGACTGATCAGGTAATGTTCTGTACCTATATCACCGGCATACCACTTCATGATATCACTAATTCCAGGTACAGCTAATATCGGGTCAAGTTTCTCAACTTCATGTATTTCTGTATTCGTGAAAGTCATATCCAAAGTAGGTGATATAAGAATAATATTCCCTGGTTGGGGCACACCTTTTTCTTTCAGCAATTGTGCGAAAGAAAGGCTCAACCCTCCGCCTGCGGAATCACCCATAATCACTACATCCTCTGATTTCTTTTCCGAAATAATCTGCTGATAAATGGGAAGAATCATTTCAAATACATCCTGATACTGATGCTTTGGTGCTAACGGATAGATGGGAACCGTTACGCTGCACTGCAATTCATCAATCATTTTGCCCAGGAACTCCCAATGAGGGCTCATAATTTCATAAACAAATCCACCTCCATGTAGGTAAAAAATATGTTTATGCCCTATCTCATTTAAAGGTTTCATTACATAAAAACAATGACCATTCCAATCATTAATCTTAATATCATATTTCTTCTGTATTTCTTTCGGAGGTTCATGACTATCTGAGAGCTGTTTTTTCTCAATATAATTTCTTAGTTCATTGCCTGTTAATTTCCACATCTTATTTAGACGAACAATTCGAAGTGCGGTTTTAAGCAGTTTACTCTGAATACTTCCCATTTTCTATCCCCTTCTTCTCTAATTCGTTTTTTAAATGTTTATCCAATTTTTCAAAAATTCTGATGAGAGTATCCTTTTCACACTCATTCATTTGGCTGAAAAAAAGAATATCTCTATCAATTCTATCTTGGTGCAGACTTTGATGCTTTAAATAAATCTCCCTTCCAAGTTCAGTAATTCGATAATAAATTTCTTTTTTGTTTTCTGGTTTTTGATATGACTCTATAAGACCGGCTTTTATGAGCCTTTTTGTTAATTTGCTAATTGCTCCTCTTGTCATACGGAATGCTCTTGAGAGTTTTGTAACATTAGGATCTGTCATTTTTTCTATGAAATCAATGCAATGAACTTCTAAAGCATTATGTTCTGATATGAACTTCATTTCTTCCAAACTGTTTAAAATACCGTGATGCTCCGTCACGTTGTTAAAGATTGTACTGATGATTTTTTCCTTGGTCATATTCCTCTCCTTTTTTGTTGACAATGGAAACAAAATAATTATATAAAATATTGTTTCCATTGTCAACAAAATCCCCTGAGTTTTTATTCACTCAGGGGATTGAAGAAGGTTCAATTATTATAAATTACTTATTTACTATTACTTACTGCTCAACCTTTGATACCTTCAACTGTTTTGTACCAATCGGAGTATTTTTCATTGTCTCCAACACCAGAGGCCCCTTACCATTCAATATTTCTACAAAGGTAAGGGTATCTTGAATAGTTATAATTCCAATGTCATCAGCTGTGACACCTTCAATATTTGATATCACTCCTACAAAATTAGCTGCCCGCAGCTTCTTTTTCTTTCCTCCCTGAAAGCGCAGTTTCATGATGCCTTCATTTAATTGGTCACCTTTCCTTTGCCTGATGATTGGAGCTGAACTTTCTTTTTCCTCAAAAGCTGACTTCAAAAGAGCTACTTCCTCCCTTGACGGCTTTTCTAGTTTTTCAATCTCAAATCCGATAAGATTCTCAATATCTCTTAAATATCTCAACTCTTTCGATGTAACTAAGGTAATTGCTTTCCCGTATTGACCTGCACGCCCGGTTCTTCCCGTACGATGAACATATACTTCCCTTTCATAAGGGATATCATAATTAATGACCAAAGAGATATTCTCAACGTCAATACCTCTTGCCGCCACATCGGTAGCTGCCAGATAATTAAATTCACCACTTTTAAAGCGTTTCATGGCAGTTAACCGGTCATCCTGTTCCATTCCGCCATGAATTTTATTGCAGCGGTACCCTCTTTCCGATAGCATTTTGCATACCAGATCCACCCGTTCCTTTGTCCTGCAGAATATAATACAGCTATCCGCTTTTTCGATAATAGTAACATCCCGAAGCAGCGCCAGCTTTTCTTCCTCTTCCGTAAAATACAGGGAATGCTCAATATCACCAGCTGTAATACTATCCTCACTGACATCGATATACATTGTATCCTTCATGTAATTAGATGAGATACTTTTAATACCTTCGGGCATGGTAGCAGAAAACATCATAGTAACCCGGTCTCTGGGGAGCTCTTTTAATATGCCCTCAACTTGCTCCGCAAATCCCATATCCAGCATTCGATCCGCTTCATCCAGTACCAGATACTGAATCTTATCAAGTGATAAGGTTCCTCTCTCAATATGATCCATGACACGCCCTGGTGTACCGGTAACAACATGTGCCTTTTGCTTTAATTCTGTCTTTTCCATTGTAAATGAATGTCCGCCATAGATTGCTACCGCTTTTAATCTTTTGAATCTGCCGATATTGGTAAAATCCTCTTTTACTTGAACTGAAAGTTCTCTTGTCGGTGTTAAAATAAGCGCTTGGGGTTTATTTTCCAGCCATTCGATTAATTCACAGATTGGTACCGCATATGCAGCAGTTTTGCCACTGCCGGTCCGGGCTTTTACAAAAAGATCCTTTTTTTCTAATGCCAGGGGAATTACTCTCTCTTGAACCTCAGTTGCTTCCTCGTACTCCAACCCCTTCAGTGCTTTTCTTATTTCTTCACTAACGGAAAAATCTTTAAAACTTCTATTATCCATATCAATAATCCTTTATCTCCGAACAATCGGTATTTATTTAAATTTGGCAATCTATCTTCATATTCAAAAAATTTAGCAATGCTCTGCTTATTCTATTACGCATCTGTATATAATTATCTTAATGGTATTCGTTACATCCATATTTAGATATATTCATAACCTTCCTTGAATGATTAAATTATAACAGTGGATAATAGAATATCGCATATCTTTCAGTACTTCAACTGCTTTCTTATGAAATGATTGAAATAACTGATAAAAGATGTTATGCTACCAATGGCAAACTCATAAGATAAGTGGAGGAATAAATGATAAAAGTTGATAACCTGTCCTACTCATTTCCGCAGAAGGATTTATATAATAACATCTCATTTACATTAGAAGAAGGTCAGCATTGCGCCTTTATAGGGACCAGCGGAAGTGGAAAAAGTACACTGGTTGATATCCTTATGGAACCGGAAAAATATATGTTTGAAGGAAAGCTGGAAATATCCCCTGATTACAGAATCGGATATGTCAGCCAGTTCTCACAGCTGGATAATACAAAAGAAATAACCGTTTATGATTATATAGGGGAAGAATTTATTAAACTTCAGAATGAAATAACCGCTATCTGCACCGAAATGGAAACCTCCTCAGACTTAGAGCCTCTTTTAGAAAAGTACCAGGAAGCTTTGGATGCATTTCAAGCAATTGGCGGAGATAATTTTGAAAGTAACATTACAAAGCAGCTGACTCTGGCTAACTTAAATAAGCACGAAGGACTGGCTGTATCTAAACTTAGCGGCGGCGAATTTAAGCTGATTCAGGTAATTAA
The DNA here is from genome assembly GCF_014218355.1 of Anaerocolumna chitinilytica. Lineage (NCBI taxonomy): Bacteria > Bacillati > Bacillota > Clostridia > Lachnospirales > Lachnospiraceae > Anaerocolumna > Anaerocolumna chitinilytica. The sequence continues at coordinate 1,985,544 of NZ_AP023368.1, read as the reverse complement.
AGAAATGTTAACAGGTCCGGACTTAATGATAATGGACGAACCCGATGTATTCTTGGACTTTGAAAACCTTAATTCTCTTATGAATTTAATTAATTCCTACAAAGGTACCATGTTGGTTATAACTCATAACAGGTATCTATTGAATCATTGCTTTAATAAAATAATTCACCTTGAAAACAAGCTTCTCCAAGAATTTGACGGACGATATATTGATTATAACTTTTCCCTGCTTCAAACAAAAATAGAGTTACAGGAACTGGCTGCGGCTGACACAGAAGAGATCAAGAGAAATGAGGTTATTATTAATAATCTCAGATCTATCGCAACGGTTCATACGGAAGCCTCCAGAGGAAAATCCCTGAAAGCAAGAGTCAAAATTCAGGAACGATTGGAAGCTCGCAGAATTCAAGCCCCCTTTGTTGATATTAAACAGCCGGCAATTAACTTTGTAGCAGATAGTATTCCTGAGGAAACTGTCGTTTTGAAGGTAAAAGATTACAGCATATCTTTTGAGGATATGCTTTTGGAAAATGTAAATTTTGAGATAAAATCAACCGACAAAGTGGCTTTAATCGGCGCAAACGGTACCGGTAAAACAACTTTACTCCGAGAGATTTACAAAACCAATCAAGAGTCCATTGAATTAGCTGAGACAATTAATACAGGTTTCTTATCTCAAATTCAAGGAGAAATGCTTCATGAGTCTGAAACCATACTTGAGGAGTTCTTTGATTTAGGCTTTAAAACATATGACGAAGTTAAAACCTACCTCTCCGGTTATGGCTTTGACGAAGAAGTTCTTCAGCAGAAGATAGAAGCTCTATCCGGCGGAGAAAAAAATATCCTTCAATTAGCCAAGCTATCAGCAGTGAAAACAAATCTGCTGCTTCTTGATGAGCCGACAAGTCATCTTGACACCTATTCCCAACTAGCACTGGAAAAAGCTATTGAGAACTATAAAGGTGCAATATTAATGGTTTCTCATGATTTTTATACTATCATAAACTGTGCGGATTATGTTTTAATCATAGAGGATAAGACAATTCGTAAAATGAGTATGCGAAAGTTCAGAAAAATGATTTATGCGAATCATTTTGATAAGGACTATTTAGAAATGGAACAAAAGAAAAAGACAATAGAAACCAAGATAGAGTTAGCCTTAAAAGATACAGATTTTGAGCTTGCAAAAGTGTTATGTGAGGAATTAGAAGAACTGATTAAGTTACTCTAGACTTTTCAAGGTGGGTGAAGAAAAGACTGTAAATGCTTTCTATGATTATTAATTAAGGATCTTGAGTCTGTTCCTAAGCAGTCCAATCCTTGAATATACTATAAATTAGTTTCCTTCTGTTCTTTAGTTTTATTGCCTTTTTTAAATTTTTTAACTTTATATTCTAATACAATAAATGAGGTAACCATTAGTAATGCATTAAAAATAGCAGTTATAAACTCCATTTTGTCATACGATATTACATTTCTACCTCCAAATACTAATATACCTGTAAGTACTAATGAAATTATACCTACTGTTATAAATATTTTAGGACCCATTTCTTGTGCATAAACCCAGTGCTCATTTGACTTAAAGGCTGATGGTATCTGAAAACCAGTCATAAGAAAATGACCTGGTTTATCTAATGGTATGGCTCCAAATAGTAGACCTAAAAAAATGATGAGCAAAGGACGAAAAAATAATATAACCATTTTATCAATTAACTCCTTAATTTTTTAACAGTATTATATTTATTGTGTGTATTATTATATCATATAATAGTATTAATTTCCAATTATCTGTACATGATTTCCAGTTGACTTTATAACCAATAAATATCTCTCGTCGATACTAAAAACACACGCTTTAAATCGACCATGAGCGGCTTGATATCCTTGTAGTTTACGAAATAACTGGTAACACAAACATTGCAAGCTCCCTTATATCGATTAATCGATATAAGGGAGCTTGTATGAAATCACTCTAATCTCCTTTCCCTAAATCCAATCACTCATATTTTCTTGAATAAATGCAATTTCATTAACGTAAAACTGTTGGTGCCCTTCTTCTTTCATCTTTATAAATGCCGAATTTCCTTTGCCACATTCTGTATCAAAGAGCTGAACTAAAGCCTGTAGCCGCATAATTACATTTTGTAAGACTTCATGAGAATTGCCAATACCATAAGTGTTAATAAATAGATTTATGAAAGATTTTCGCTCTAAACAGTCAAGGGTCTTGTCATATAATCGGTATTTTTTTCTGATTGGATCGTATACTTCCATGCTTAGCGGAACGAATCGATAAACCGCGTATGCTATATCCCAAATTCTTGGTGCAGGACACACCGTATCAAAATCGATCATACCAACTGGCTTATTATCTTTAAAAGTAATATTATAAGGTGCAAAATCATTGTGACAGATGACCTCTTTTTGTAATCCGCCTTCATAATTCAAAAACCAGATATCCTCCGGACATCTTTCAAAATCTAATGTTGCATCGTGATATACTCTTAACATTTTTGCTGCCATTTGAACTGTTACGGATTTACTCTGCAGCTCCTTTTGGCAGGGATAATTTTCAATCGTATCTCCTTCCATAAAGCTAAGCATTTCCTGATTGTTTTCATCCACACCCAGAAAACGGGGAGTAAAGGTAACTCCCTTATTCTCCAGATGCAGAAGCAATCTATGGACCGTACTGCTTTGGGGTTTCAAATCTCTGTAAACAATATTACCATTCCTTGTAACCTTTGAGATGTTTCCCTGTCTCAATTCTTCTGTATCCTTTTCCATCTTCTCTTAACTCCCCTGCACATTAAAAGTCAACCCTTTATAGCTTTTATTTTACACAATTGGTATATAATTTCAAGTTGTTTACCAATGCAAGTTCCTCCAAGGAAGTGTTCAGCAGGAAGTATCACAGAGGTTTAACAGGTATGTACGATTATATTATCATCCATAATACGTTCAAGAGGTTCCCCCGTCACGTCCTTAATATTGAGAAAAGAACAAGGAAGCCCACGCCCTGTCAGAATATCCGGTCTATCCATCAGCTGGAAATGTAAATGGGGGCAGTTGGAAAGACCTGTATGTCCAACTTTACCAATAACCTGACCTTGCTTCACCTTATCCCCTTTTTTAACGGTCAAGCTATCCTCTATCATATGTCCATAGAAAGAACTCTCCCCATTGGAATGTTGAAGGATAACGTAATTACCGAATTGAGCAGCCAATCCATATTGCTTGAAATAAGGTTCTCTTTCCTCCCATACCCACGAAGTTGTAATTGGTATTGAATGAAAACAATCAATTACTTCACCATCTGCTATGGCTAAGATTTCCTTCCCATAAATAACATAGTCTTCTTTACGCATTTCTTCCTGAAAGGAAAGCTTTTGCTCCTTGTTATATTGAGCCATATCAATGGCAAATTCCATTGAATAATGCTGTCTGTGATCTAAAAGACAATTATAATTCCCGCAAGTAGAAATACACCCCTTTAGCGGAAACAGATATTTATTCTTGTTCACATAGTTTCTTAAAGGAATTGATAATTCCTGCCTATATTCCTTTCCTTCCTTCTCATAAAGAACTGCGACAGATAACAAATCTATCATTTCTTTATTTATTACTACAAAATATTCATTAAATAATCCTGTTTCCTGATCCGGCATTAATGTTTTGGTACTGCTGAATTTTTCAGGGTTCCAGAAGCCTTCTTTTCCTAAAAAAAGCTGAGCACCAAAGCCTTTTCCCAACCAAGTGCATTCCTGTGCAAATCGTTCTATTGTATTGATTAGTGCTTTACCACTATAGGTCACTTGCTTTACAAAGGTCTCAGCAGCATATAACTCCAAATTAATCTGATGTATTACTACCGGCATATCCGTATCATTTTTTATCTTCAATCCGTGTAGCAAAAAATTTGATTCGACCTTACCGTGACCTTCTTTGGTCATGTTAATGATATAATCTTCTGGTATCGTTCTAATTTCCATATTTTCTCCAAATTTTAAGTTTTATTTGTAGCATTCACATTTTTACTATTTTCTTATCTTATTTCTATCCCTTTTACCATAGTTACCACACCCCTTTATTATGTTATAAAAATTATACACCTGAAATACCCCAACAGATACCTCATGAATTTTTAAGAAGAAATAATGTACCGGAATTCACACTGTCACTCCTTGCCATCACCTCCCTGTTTGATATAATACAATTATCCTACATCAATTAATTATCCGAAAAGGAGAACGATATGGAGCTTATGTGTAACTGCTGCAGTAAAATGTGTACCTCGAAAATTCCTCTCTTTGAGCCGCTCTCCTTAGAAGAGCAGAGAGAACTTGTCTCAAAGGCAAGACATCTGGATTACAAGAGAGGAGAATCCGTTTTTCACGAAGGTGATCCTGCGGATATAATAATGATTATCCGCTATGGCAAGATCAAGATCAGCCGCTATTCGCTGGAAGGAAAGGAATATGTGCTTGATATACTGACAGCTGGTGATATATACGGAGAACAGAATATCTTTGGAGGAAAAGCCTTTGAGGCAACTGCTGTCGCTCTGGGAGAATGCGGAGTATGCCTTATTTCAAAGGCAGACATTCTTGAGTTGATCTTAAAAAAACCTGAGATAGGGGTTAAAATATTAAGTGTTGTTGGAGAGAAACTGTCAGTAGCCAACGAACTGGTGCAACTGTTATCAGTAAACGATGCCAAAGCCCGGGTTGCTGGTTTTTTATTATTCAGAAGCAACCGGATTAAGGGAGAAACCATTGAATTAAGCCGAGACGATATATCCGCTTATATAAATGTCAGAAGAGAGACCATCAGCCGAAAGCTTAGTGAACTTCGTAATGAGGGAGCTGTTGAGCTGGAAGGAAATCGTAAGATTCATGTTTTGAATAAAGATAGTTTAAGGGATACCTTTGAAAATGATAAATAAATGAAATATTTTTTAGATAATGATTCAAATCACATTTTTAGTACTCTTTCTTGGTTAAAATAACCTTACAAAACAAACCTTGCTAAAAACAATGAACTCAGAAAGAGGAGCCAAGAGTGAAATATTACTCTTTTACTCCCCCTGACTTAATAAGCGTGGTAAGCACGCAGATGGGAGCCAAGAGTGAAAGATAAATCTTTTACTCCCCCTGACATAATTCGCGTGGTAAAGCACGCAGATGGGAGCAAAATATGATAACAGGTAACATGAAAATAACTGATGTGGTAAAAGCCTATCCGGAAGCCATTGAAATCTTCAATGATTTCCATATTGATTATTGCTGCGGAGGAAAGGACGCCCTAGAAGCAGCCTTAGCGGAACTGGGAATCGAATCAAACAGCTTTATCGAATTATTAAATAAGAAACTGATTAAATCCTCTCATAAATCAAGTAACGGACAAATATTGGCAGTGGATCATCTGACCGAAATGAATATTACAGAGCTGATTGATTATATTATAGATACCCACCATACCAAAGAGAGATATCTGCTGGCAGAAATTGATGAGTTGCTTAATAAGGTTCTGCTGGTTCATTATGAACATCATCAGGAACAGCTGGTCCCCTTACACGGCCTCTTTTCGGATTTAAGAAAAGAACTCCAGGAGCATTTCGCAAAGGAGGAAAAGGCTATTTTCCCATATATGAAGAAGAACTTTAACAAGGAGAAGGGAATTCGTTATGTAAAAGACCTGGAGGATGAGCATGAAGCTGCCGGAAATCTGATAAAAGAAATTACTGCCTGTACCAATGACTTTACTGCTCCAAAAGACGGCTGCGCTACCTACCGCCTGGTCTTTCAGAAGCTGCAGGAATTGGTTAAAGATGTGTACAATCATATATTCACTGAAAATTCATTGCTTTTCCCCAAATACGAAGGAGGTATAGAATCATGAAAAAGCTTGTAAAAAATAATGTATATTGGGTAGGCTTTATGGACTGGGAGCTGGAATCCTTCCACGGTGCCGACTATTCCATAAACCACGGTTCCAGCCAAAATGCCTACTTAATTAAAGAAGAAAAGACAGTTCTTATTGATACGGTCTGGAAACCCCATTCTACGGAATTCATCGACAATCTGGAAAAAGAAATTGATTTAAAGGAAATTGATTTTATTGTTGCCAATCACGGGGAAGTGGATCATAGCGGTTCTCTTCCTGCCTTATTAGAGAAAATCCCCGGCACTCCTATCTACTGTACCGCAAATGGTGTAAAATCCCTTACCGGTCAATATCACCACCCGGAATGGAACTACCAGGTAGTAAAAACAGGAGATTCCGTTGATATCGGTAATGGAAAGAAACTCGTCTTTGTAGAAATGAAAATGCTGCACTGGCCTGACAGTATGGCCACCTATCTGACAGGTGATAATATTCTATTTTCTAATGATGCCTTTGGACAGCATTTTGCAGTGGAAGAATTATTTAATGATAAAGCCGATCAGTGTAAGCTCTGGGAAGAGGCCATCAAATATTATGCCAATATTCTAGCCCCCTTTTCTCCCTTAGTGAAAAAGAAGGTCGAAGAAATACAAGGCTTGAACCTGCCAATTGATATCATTGCTACCAGCCATGGTTCAATTTGGCGTGAGAATCCATTGCAGATTGTGGAAAAATATTATGAATGGTCACAAAATTATCAGGAGGACCAGATTACGGTGGTTTACGATACTATGTGGGATGGCACGAAACAGCTGGCCCATAAGATCAGTTCCGAAATTTCCCGTATCTCACCGGATACCCGTGTGAAGATATATAATATCTCCCAGACTAATAAGAATGATATTATAACAGAAGTTTTTAAATCGAAAGCAATCGCTCTGGGGTCTCCAACTGTAGGCTGTAATATTCTTTCCTCTGTAGGCGGATGGCTTGATTTCCTGAAAGAATTGAAGTTAAAGGGAAAAAGGGCTGCTGTGTTCGGTTGTTATGGCTGGAGCGGCGAGGGAACAAAGGTACTACGTGAACGGCTGACAGAGGCCGGCTTCTCCGTAGTTGAAACGGAAGCCAAATGTTTATGGAACCCGGAAGAAAAGGATTTTCAAAATGCTGCAGAAGTTGCCAAGGCACTTTGCCAGCAGTAAAAACACTATGTCAATGAAACTTGTAAACTTTAAATATTCTACAATATAAAGAGGGCTAAGTCTTTCAATCAGCAGGTGATGTGACTCCTAAATGTTAGATTTTAGGTCTAATACTTGGGGGTCGGTTCAAGGTGAATGAAAGACTTAGCCTTTTATTTGGGCTCTGTATCAATAGTTGAGGTGTGTAAATAACACATTCCCAACATTTATTATAGAACCTTTATCTTATTGGACAACTATAATAGTAAAAATATTATTTCTTTAAAGTTACTTTAAGTGTTGCCACTTTATAAGGAGGTATCTGGAGACTGACGGTATTTTGGTGATATTTGAGCTCTTCTATAACCCTTTCAAAATAATCCGTTATCGAAGTATTTTCAATATCAGCTGTAAAAGTAAAACCGACAGTTTCCTTTTTATCCGATATATTATACATGCGAATAACCATTCCATCTCCTGTCTCGCTGTTTTTTACCGCAGAGATCATGATATTCGGATTATCTTTGCTGATAAAGGATTGTACAGCCTCAAGAGTTCCGGTCGGATTTATCGGCCCGCTGACAACATCCATAGGATTATTGAATTGCTTTGATTCTCTTAAAGTATCCAAAACATCTCCATAACCTATTCTGAAATTAAAATAATGCACTCCTGTTTCAGGATGAGTATCAGGATTTGAGGTACTCCTCAATAATGTCAATGAAAGACTGTCATCCAGTCCACGGTAACCATATTTTGATTCGGTTATGATGGATAGTCCTAAATCCTCCTTAAATTTTGCATAGGCAAATGTGCTTCCGGGTACCTCGTCATTTATAGGTCCGCGTTCGATTATGCTCATTGGAATGTCATAAATGTATTTCTTTTGATGATTCTTTAATGGTATATGAAAGTTTAACTGAGGAGTATAGACCTGGTCACCTATCTGATTCCATTGGGCTACCACTTTATATTCCAGATATTTCGCATTACTTTTAAGAATAATCTCTACATCCAGTTTAGAGTCTGCTATTTCCATGGTATAACTGATTTTTTTCAGCAGCTTATTACTGGTATATTCTTTCTTCATAATCTGTTTACGGCAGTTATCCATCGTTATATAATCACCGACCACCCAGGCATTGCTGTTCTTTGCATTCTCCTGTATATAACGGAAATTTGCTTTGTCTTCTATCAGTACAAGGTCATTCTGCTTGTCTGTTAATTTGATTAAATCTAAGGTTATCGGGTCAAATTCTGCATGTATATAATCATTTTCAAGGATGTAATCAACATAATGGTTAACCCTCGGATCATTTTTAGATGGTATATAGGAGCTTTCAGGGAAGTCTTTTTCTTCCTGTGTAATGACTACTGTTTCATAGCCGAAGGAGGGTACGGTAACCTGTACTAAAATTTCCGTATACCAGTGTCCCCAATACTGATTATAACCATCACTTACTTTTTCAAAGGTAAGTTTCTCTTTCTTCGAAGAATACACAGCAAGCTTATCAAGATCATCCTTGTAATCCCAGAGCATAATAGTCACGATATCCTTGCGGTCATATTCTGTACTATTAAAGATATAGAATGCGCGGTTTGGTCCTATTCCTCTGGAAACCTGGGACAGATTTAAGTTAAAGGACAGACCGCCGTCTCCATAAAGTCTGGAAGGATTCGTACCACCGCCTGCGCCATAAGCTGTTTCATTTTTATTTGCAATGGAAGTAAAATTGGACAGCTTTATCTCTTCAATCAGCTTTGAATAGCTTGCCCGCTTTACTTGATTTGCTGTTGCAAGTATCTCTTGGAATTTGCCTAATGCATACTCTCTTGTAAATACCATACCACAGCCGGGAAGTATATCATGGAATTGATTGAACAACGCATTTTTCCAAGCTTTCGTAATCTTATTACTTTCGTTTTTCACAGCGCTTAGTTCATGTCCCAATAAATTTGCAAATTCAGCCTGATACAAAGAGGCCTCCGAATACCGGTTTGCCATCTTCATCCTTGATGATGAACTGTAACACCCTGTTAATACAAAGTTCATTTCTCCCTTTACTACAGGAAACTGTTCTCTGTATTTTTCTGCATATTGAAAAAACTTGTGATAAGTGCTGAAAATAAAGTTTGGAAACAATGGCCAGGTATTCATATCAAGAATTGCCTCGATATCTCTCCTTGTAGGACCGCCGCCATGATCGCCGACTCCGTATACATACAGCATCTCAGATAGTCCAAGCTTTTCACAGGAAACAGGAATATGCCTTGCAGTATTAGGTGTGATGGAATTGTTATACCAGATTTGATCCCTGAATGCCAATATCCGCTCACCACTGTTACTTTCCCAGTTATACAAGATATCACTTTCATTACCACGGCAATGGTAATAGTATTTCACGCCTCCATTTATCAGTATCTCCGGTATATTTGCATTATGTCCGAAGGTATCCGGTTCGAAGTCAATATTGATTTCATCAGGGTTTACTCCAAATATTTTATGCAGATACTGTTTTGTGGTAGTAATATGGCGTACCATACTTTCGCCATTCGGCATGTTTTTATCATTTTCAACCCATGTTGAAGCGGCAAGTTCCCAGCGTCCTTCCTTTACCCGCTCTTTTATCTCTTCTAACATATCAGGATCATATTCCTCAACAATCTGATACACAGAGCCTTGGGATTGGGAATAAGTAAACCCAGGATACTCCTTCATAATATCAAGCATGGTCCTAAAGGTATCCAGGGTTACCTGGACGGTTTCATGGTATCCCCATAGCCAGTTCATATCAATGTGAGCATGGGATACACAATGAACAGTATAGCGTTTGGCCTCCTCTTTCAGTACCGGTTTAAGCAGTTCCTCTACTTCCAATACGAAATGCTTTGTGATTGAGCCTTCCTCTTCCATGGTATCTATCAGCTTTTTTGACATTTCCTCAATCAGACTAAGATACTTATGATTTTTGATGATAGAGATTTCCATCAGATATATTAATTCATAGGCTATTCGGTCCTGCCAGTAATTCACCTTCCTGCCAGGGTTATTAGCAGAGGTCATTTGAACCCAGGGTACGCTTAAGTCATCTACCAGATGCTTAACCCTCTTAAAGTAACTCATTTTTCTCTCTCCTTTGATGCTTTATTCAATATCTGTCTTAACTCTATTCCACTTTACTTCACATGTAAATGTCATATTTTATGGAATGAGATAGATTATTTTCATTAATATAAAAGAAACCAAAACCATACACATAAAAAGGGGATTATTGGGCTATTACTCACCAAATCTTATGACTAATCACTTATATCTTGCGCGGCACAAACTACTCAAATCCTTGGTGCAGTTCAATTGAAGAAAGCCATTCTCCCTATTATCTATAAGGAAAATGGCTTATTCTTATTTTAATTTATAGGTTATTCTGAAAGAAAAGTTCCAGTGCTTCAATTGCTTCTTTTTCATCGTCACCTTCTGCAGTTATCGTAACTTCCTGCCCTTGTTTTACTGCCATTGCCATAACCGCAATCATTCTTTTTGCATCCACCTGCTTTACGCTGTTATTCAAGGTTATTGTGCTGTGAAACTGAGCTGCTGCCTTTACAAGCAAAGTAGCCGGCCTGGCATGAATGCCCAATGCATCCTGGACGATGTAACTAAATGATTTCATATATCTGTCTCCTTTTAATCAATTGCTCTGATTCTTTCTCTTAAGGGCAGAATGAATACCGGCGAAACCGATAATTCATCTACCCCAAGACAGAGCAGTTGTTCTGTTATTTCCATGTCTGCTGCTAACTCTCCGCATATGCCGCACCAAATTCCGGCATCATGAGCATTATTAACCGTCATTTCAATCATTCGCAATAATGCCTTATGATGGGGATTGTAGTAATTCTCCAAGGATTGGTTCTGACGATCAATTGCCAAAGTATACTGGGTAAGGTCATTGGTTCCGATGCTAAAGAAATCCACTTCCCTCGCTAGTTCATCACTGACCATTACTGCTGCAGGGGTCTCAATCATAATGCCCAGCTCTACCTGTCCGAAGGATATCCCCTCCGCCAGCAGTTCCTCCTTCACCTCTACTACAATCTCCTTGATTTTAATTATTTCCTCCAAGGAAATTATCATTGGAAACATGATTGCTGTAGTTCCAAAAGCTGAGGCCCGGTAAATAGCTCTCAATTGTGCTTTAAATATCTGTACTCTTTCAAGGCATATTCTAATGGCTCGAAATCCCATGGCTGGGTTCTCTTCCTGAGGAATTTCAAAATAATCTGCCTGTTTATCGGCACCGATATCCAGTGTACGAATGATAACAGGCTTTCCCTTCATACCCTGTATTACTTTCTGGTATGCTTGAAATTGTTCTTCCTCTGAAGGATAATCCGATCTTCCCATATATAAAAATTCACTTCGGAAGAGGCCAATTCCTTCCGTATCATTTGATAATGCCATATCCAAATCGTCAGGGCCGCCGATGTTGGCGTACAGCTTTACCTTTCTTCCGGATTTTGTAGCGGAAGCCATTCCCTTCAGTGCAAGCTGGGAAGAACGTTTTTTAAGTAATGCTTCCTGCTTTGACCCATAAGTCAGAGCTGTAGCGGCATCCGGCTCGAGAAGTAAGATACCCTCTTCACTATCCACAATAGCCTGCATATTGTTTAGTTCCGAAAGCAATTCAATATCACCGGCAATCAGATACGGAACATTCATCATTCTTGCCAGGATTGCTGTATGGGAGTTGGCAGAACCTTTCTTTGTTACAAAGGCTAATACCTTTTGTTTATCAAACTGTATGGTTTCACTGGGTGTCAGATCTTCCGCAATTATTATGACAGGCTCTGTCATCTGTAACACCTGTGTCTGACTGCCACTCATAATAGAAATTACTCTTTGTGACACATCTAGGATATCCGTTGCCCGGGCTTTCATGTAATCATCATCCATCCCAGAGAAGATTTCCGCAATATTCTTACCTGTTTCAGAAACAGCAAATTCCGCATTTACTTTATTCTGAGAGATCATATTGCTGATTCCTTCTAAGAAATCCAGGTCATTAAGCATCATCTGATGTGCATCAAAGATCAGGGCCTCTTCTTCTCCAATCTCCCTCTGGGCCTTCTGATAAAGTATTTCTAATTGTTCCACCGCTACAGCCTTTGCCTCCAGAAAACGCTGCATCTCATCTTCGATGTTTTCCACTGTGTACTTCTTTATTGCATGATTCCCTTGCTTTATTAAGCAAACCGGACCCATTGCGATGCCTGAAAACACGCATTTCCCATAATATGATTTCATACAAAGTTCTCCTTATAGCTCGGAAGCAATGGTGTAACCTTCCAGTGTTGCTTCTTGTATTTTTCTAGGCCTTTCACAATCACCTACCATGTAGGTCATAGGCACAATTCCATAAAAGCTTTCTGCCAGTTTACGGTTCGCTCTGACCCCTGTAGCGATAATGACAGTATCTGCAGGAAGTGTCACTTCCTTACCCTCTTTATCAATTACACGGACGCAGTCGCTGAGTATTTCCTTACATCTGGCTTCCAGCATAACGGATAAGGTCTTTGCTTCTTCCATTTTATGACGTAGCGCAATCTTATACAGCATATTGCCCTGTGCTGCGATGGTATCAGTCATTTCTACAACGGTAACATTCTTACCTTTTAACAAGGCTAGTTCCAGACCTATTTCAGCTCCAATGGTACCACCACCGATTACTACGACATTCTCTCCGACTTCTTCTTCCTTCGTAATCGCATCATAGAATCCTATTACATTGGGCTGCTGTATGCCTGGTATGGGTGGTGCTGCCGGTTCTGCTCCGACCGCTATAATGACGGTGTCCGGTTTCAGAGCTTTCACCAGCTCCGGTGTTGCTTCCGTACCTAGTCTTACCTCAACCTTGGATTTCGCCAGCTGGGCTTTCAGATACTCCAGATAAGCTTTGATATCCTCTTTAAAATATTCCATTGCGACATAATGGATTGCGCCGCCGATATAATTCTCTTTTTCCAGCAGGATTACTTCATGGCCTCTTTCCTCAGCTGTCAGCGCTGCTTTACATCCGGCAGGTCCCGCACCGATAATCACTACTCTGCGTTTTTTCTCTGCCTTAGATAATACCCTTGGCACCCAGGCTTCATTGGTATATCTGGGATTCACAGAACAGCCCACATTTCTGCGGTTCGTGGAGATATGGTAGCACTGAAGGCATCTGATACAAGGTATGATATCCTCCGCTCTTTCCTCTAACGCCTTTATCGGCCAGTCCGGGTCCGCCACCAATGGTCTTCCCAGAGCAACCATATCTACAATACCATCTGCTATCAGACCTTCTGCTTCCTCCGGATTCATGATGGCACCAACAACAGATACCAGAATATTCACATTCTCTTTTACTACCTTGGCATATTTTACGTTTGGCATATGCTCTGAGAAATTCGTCGTAGCCATATAAACATTGGCTTCATGTTCAATATCAAGTCCACAGGATATTTGAACCATATCGATATATTCCTGGGCGGCTTTAATGAAAGTTAATACATCATCAAATTCAATACCACCTGGCATCCACTCAGTGGCAGAAACACGCATCTCAACGGGAAATAAAGGACCAACTGCTTCTCTGATGGCTTTTAAGATCCGTAGGGGAAACTTCATTCTGTTTTTGATAGGACCGCCATATTCATCCTCCCTTTTGTTAAAAAGAGGTGACAGGAATTCTGTTACCAGCCAGCCATGACCAAAGTGCAGGAATATCATATCAAAGCCTACCTCCTTGGCATCTTTTGCGGCTTGGGCAAACCAATAGATAACCTCTTCCATCATGGCTTCATCCATTGCCCGTACTTCCACGCCATCCGCTCTGGTATAGGAAGTAGGTCCAATGGCAAAGTCACCGGCAGCCACACGAGCATACTGGCCAGCATGTCCAAGCTCTATAGAAGCTTTTGCACCGCCTCTATGGGCAGTCAATATTCTCTGCCTTGTTTTTTCTACTTCATATTTATGAAAGCCGTAGGGTTCTTCCGGAGAAGCCCAGGAAGACTTACCGGGTTGGGTAATCACTGATCCGGCTATTACAACTCCTGGTCGTCCCAGGGCTTTATCTTCATACACATGACCTACTGGATTTGCAATGATTCGGTTACTGACCATAATAGAGTTAATTTTTAAGGGTGAAAATAAATGTGGGTACTTCATAATAAACCTACCTCTTCTTCCAGGTCCTCACCATTGCTGGCGATTACTTTTTTATACCAGTCAAAAGAAGCTTTTTTCTTTCGGTTTAAACTTCCTTTTCCCTCATTGTCTTTGTCCACATATATAAAACCATAGCGTTTCTTCATCTCACCGGTACCGGCAGATACCAAATCGATACAGCCCCAGGGGGTATATCCAATCAGCTCTACTCCGTCCTCACCTACAGCCAGTTTCATCTGTTTGATGTGCTCTCTCAGATAAGCAATCCGGTAATCATCCTGTATAGTCCCGTCTGCCTCAATCTTATCCACTGCTCCCAACCCATTTTCAACAATAAACAGAGGAAGCTGATAACGGTCGTATAAATTATTCAAGGCAATCCGCAGTCCGACAGGATCTACTGTCCATCCCCAATCAGAAGCCTTTAGATAAGGGTTTTTAATCGCATTCAGCATATTGCCGCCGGTCATATCTTTCTCCATCTGATGTGAGGCCACATTGGAGTTGTAATAACTAAAACCAATATAATCTACCGTACCATCCTTCAGCGCCAGGGCATCCTCTGTCGCCATTTCCAGATGAATCCCATTACGGCGAAAGAAGCTAAGCGCCTTACGGGAATATTCTCCTCTTACCTGAACATCAGAAAATAAATAATGACAATCAATTGCTTCCATGCACTTCAACTGGTCTAAGGGATGACAGGTTTCTCCATAAAAGGTGGGATATAGCATCATCATTCCTATCTTAAAATCAGGGTTAATGGAATGCCCCAGGCTAACTGCCTTCGCGCTGGCAACTAGCATATTGTGGGCCGCCTGATATACTACCTGATTATAGTTTTCGTCCTTTCCTATCCGTATACCGGCAGCCATTACCGGATGTAATATAATGACATTAATTTCATTAAAGGTCATCCAGTATTTCACCTTGGATTGGTAACGTTTGAATATTGTTTCACAGAATTTCAGATAACAATCTATCATTTTCCTGCTGCGCCAACTCCCACACTTTTGTACCAGCCCATAGGGGGTTTCATAATGAGAAATCGTAACAACTGGCTGAATCCCATATTTTAAACATTCATCAAATAAATCATCATAAAACTGAAGACCTTTTTCATTTGGTTCTGCTTCATCGCCAAGAGGAAAAATCCTGGACCAGCTGATGGAGGTCCTAAAGCACTTAAAGCCCATTTCTGCAAACATTGCAATGTCTTCTTTATAGCGATGATAGAAATCAATGGCTTCATGGCTTGGATAATTTTCCCCTGCCACAATACCGTCCGTATACACTCTAGCCTTATCGACCGTGCCTGCTGTAATACAGTCCGCCGAACTGATGCCTTTTCCATCAGCACAATAAGCCCCTTCACATTGGTTTGCAGCCACTGCCCCTCCCCATAAAAAGTTATTCTGTAATGTTGACATCGTCTCTCCTTATGTGATGGGCTGCCGCAATAGGTATCTCTGTGGATATGGCTTGCCATACTGCACAGAGCTTACTTTGCGACAGCCCCTTGAAATTTATATTTAATTACTATTCTGCTGCTACGGATTCTTCTTTTACAATCTGTCTGTCTACAAGTCTAAAGAACGGGAACCAAATCAGCGTAGTAATGAGAATTAATATGATCTGAAGTACTGCCGTCGGAATACCCTGGGCAAGAAAGCCGGATATAATCGTAGGCATTGTCCAGTTAACCGTTGTTCCGGTAAGTCTGGGTGTAATCCCAACCGCGATAGAAATATAACTGATGGAGGTACAAATGATTGGATTCAAAACATAAGGAATGAATAATAAAGGGTTTAACATAATGGGAATACCGAATAACAGGGGCTCATTGATACCGAAGATAGCAGGTACAATTGATAATCTTCCCAAAGTCTTCATTCTCTTGCTCTTAGCTGCAAATGCCATCAGGAATGCAAGTCCGAAAGTACCGCCGATACCACCGGGCTGGCACAATACGGAGAAGGAATCGATTATAATATGAGGCAGCGGTGTTCCTGCAGCCAATGCGCTGAGGTTTTCAGCAGATGCATTCATGGTAAGAGGAGAAATAATACTAAAAATCGCATTTCCATGAATACCGCAGAACATAAACAGGGTTGACAGAACCTGTACAAACAGATAAGCCGGGAAGGAGAGGCCAAAGCTCTGTAAAGGAGTCTGAATAAAGGTATAAATCACCTGATGAATGCTTCCAAAGCTGGTCTTTGCCATTAAAACATTGATTGTTATACCCACAACAGCAAATATTAATGTAGGTAGCATCGCTTTAAAAGACTCTTCCACCATAGGGGGTACGCCATCGGGCATATGGATATACAAGCCCTTATCAACCAATAGCTTGCTAAGTCTTACTACAATCACAGTAATAATCATGCAGGTAAATAAACCGGGGAAACCTAACCATTTTTCGGGAATGTTGGTATAAAGTTCCGTAGGAGTAACCAAAAGAAAAGTCATAAAGGTTGTGATTGCACTGGAAAGAGGAGCTCCTCCAATTTTGGTTGCGTATTGATACGGCAATACAAAAGCTATGTAAAGCGTAATTATACTAAGCGTCAGGGACTGAACTGTCATGAATACAGAAGCGAGTCCTGTGCCGGTTACAAAGCTCTGCCAGGCAGGAATATTTAAAAACGCACCAAGGCAGGAAAAGGAACCAATCATAATAATTGGCAGCAATATCTGGAACGTAGCTCCCAACGCACTTAAGAATTTGATTGCGCTGATCTTATTTGCTAACGGCATCAAAGCTTTTTGCAATGAATCAATTAATTTATTCATTTTTTTCTCCTTTATTTGTCGGCAATCTTAATTGCATCGTTTAGTATTTTTTCTCCGTTCATCATTCCAAAATCCACCGGACTTATGGTTTCCATCTTATCTGCATATTTCTCAAAAGTCTTCTTTGCCTGGGTTAACTTATACGCCAGCTGGGGTCCGAACAATATTACATCTTTTTCTTCAATAAAATTCTCCAGTTGTGTAAATGGGTACGCTTTTATCTCTGCTTCTATTGCCTTTTTTTCAGCTGCAGCCTGCATTTTACGTACTACCATCCCGGTACTGGCACCATTTTCACATACCAATGCTATCCTATACATTTTTAATCTCCTTATACATATGAACGATTTCTTCTGCCATCTCTCTAATAATGTCAGCACTCGTCAAGTGGTCTGCGGCATGCACCAAAAGCATTGAAATCTGTAAATCATTATGCTCTGCATCATAAAACAGTAATTCACTATGCTGCTGGTGGCATTTCACAATGGCCTCGTCTGCTTGTTTCAGTAATTCTTCTGCTTCCAGAAAGGCTCCTACTCTTGCTTTTTGTATTGCCTGCATAGCAAGGCTCTTGCCTTCGCCGCCATACGCAATGATTTCCATGCTTTTCTCAATTCCGTCCATGAGCATATCCTCCTTCCCTTTTTCGTGTTTGTGCAACACCTTATGAATACATTATATTTTTTTACTCATAATTTTCTATTACAGGATTTGCACTATTAAAGTGCAATCGTTGCCATTGCTTTAATTTTGGGATTCTATATAATAAAATTGTAAAAAGATATTCTAATTCTTAAAATCGAGGAGAATGAGGATATGTATCCCAATTCACAAAATCGTGTAGACTGTCAGATAGGTATCCTAATTTATAAAGTCATGTAGAAAGGAGGATTTGAGTGAAAGATAAAAAATATCAGGTATTAACTTATCTAAGCCAGCAGAAATCATGGGTTACCGCCGTTGAAATCTCCGTTGCTCTAAGTTACTCCGTACGCAGTGTAAAATCTTACATTGCTGATTTAAATTCAGCCTACCCGGATATTATTGCCTCTTCCCGCAATGGCTTCCTATTGGAGAACTTTTCTCTGGCTTCTCAGATTCTTAATACCTCACCCTCCTCTATTCCGCAGAATTCAGAAGGACGGATTTCTTATATCATAAAGAAATTAATTATGGAAGGGCTTTCTTATAATCTGGATCAAATGGCGGAGGACCTATGTATCTCTCCTTTGACCCTGACCAACGAAATCAGCAGGCTGAAATCCAAGCTGGGTGAATTTGATTTAGTATTTAAGAGCAAAAACAATATCGGAAGTATTGAAGGTTCCGAAAAGAATAAGAAAAAATTAATATCCCATCTAATCTATGAGGATACAAAGGATTTCTGCTGCAATCTTGAATCCTTACAGGTTTATCTGCCGAATCTTGACCTTAAGATAGTAAAGCATATTATCACGGATATTCTGTTAAAGCATCAATTATTTATCGATGATTTTGCTTTGATGAATTTTATCCTCCATGTAGGTATTACGATGGAGCGTTCCAGAGAAGGAGCAAGCTCTAAGGAATCCCTGCCTGAGAATGTGGACGACATCATTGCTCCCTTCATCCTGGAAATTATGGAGAAAATGGCAAAAGAGATAAAGCAGTATTTTAACATCACCCTTACCTCCGGCGATATTTATGATTTATCACTTCTTCTAATGTCCCAGGTGGTACCTGAAAATCTGATGGATTCAAAGAAAACTTCGTTAGAAGATGTCATTACGCCTGAAATCCATGAGTTAATAGAATTAATTCAGAATAAAGTACGTAACACTTACCGCTTTAATCTAAACAGCCAGGATTTTATCCTTCGCTTTGCACTGCATCTGCGTAATATGCTGGTAAGGTTAAAGCATAATATCCACCTGCGCAATCCGCAGTTTTTGACCATAAAGAATACCTGTCCTTTTATATACGATGTTTCTGTTTTTATCGCTGATATCATCAACCAGCGGGAAGGCTGTATTCTATCCGAAGATGAGATTGCTTATATCGCCCTGCATATCGGTGTATTGATTGAAGAGCAGCGGGCATTGATGAATAAGGTCATGGTATTAATTGTGTGCCCGCAATATTATTCCATTCATCTGAATCTGGTAAAAAAGATTGGTATGATATTTGAAGATGACATCATTATCGCCGGAGTCATATCTTCCTCCGATGAAATAATAAACTACAAGGATTATCAGTTTATTATCTCCACAATTCCGATTATTCCTCATCCGTCTGTTCCCCTGATACAGATTCCGGTTCAGATGGGAAATAAAGATATCGGAGCTATAACTTCCGTCATTGAAAGTATCAAAAAACAACAGTTAAAAATGAAAATGGAGAACAAACTGAAATTCCTTTTTTATGAGGATTTGATTTTCTTCAATCAGGACTTTCCTTCTGAAAAAGAAGCTATTACTTTTATGGCCGATGCTCTAGAACAGCAGGGATTTGTAGATGCAGATTTCAAAGAAAGTATTTTTGAACGGGAATCTATTAGTTCCAGTGCTTATACCAATATTGCCATGCCTCACCCCTTTGAGATGTGTTCAAAGCAGACAGCCATTGCAGTGTCTGTTCATCCCTCCGGAATCAATTGGAAGAACAACAAGGTCAATATCATCTTTATGTTGGCCATCCAGGAGGATGACCGTCCGATATTCCGGGATATCTTTGATTTTGTAACAGAAATCATATCCGATAACCGGTATCTGCATGCACTGGTATCAACGAAATCTTATCAGGAATTTATTGATTTACTTGTTTCACTAGTTTAAGAATAGGAGTTATTGGAGGTAAGAGTGAAAGATTTTTGGTCCTTCACTCCAAAGCGCTAAAAGCATGCGCAGAAATGAGGTTAAGTATGTTAAAACAAGCACCTGTAACTAAACGATTTATCGCCTTTATTATTGATTGGTATATTGCTTCTTTATTGGGAAGTGTACCCGTAATTATATTTCAATCCATCCAAGGCAGAGATCTAATCATTACAAATACCCTGGAGGGTCTTTCCCTTGGTTTGGCATGGACAGCCGGAATCGCCGCCCTCCTCTGTCATTTCTTCTACTACTGTATTGTACCTTACCGATTCAAAAATAAGGGACATACCGGACAGACCCTTGGGTGGCGCATGATGCGTTTGCAACTGCTTCCCTCTGACAAAGTACGAGCGGATGTAACCCGGGGGAGCGTATCCAAGGGCGTAGCCCGAGTGAACACCGCCCGAGTGGATGCAAGCCTGAGGGACACAACCCAGGGAGCAGCCTCCGTCAACCTGAAGTCGCTCTTTCTACGTCACATGATATTCTTTGTGCTGCTGCAGGGATATTTAACCACCTCCAACATTTATATCATTACACTGATTAAAATGTCCTTTCATATTGATGTGGTAGCGTATTCTCAAACTTTTTACTATATAACTTCACTCATTTCACTCGCCGTTTATTTTCTGAGCAAAAGAAAGCAGCTGCTCCAGGACAAATTATCCCAAACTATGCTTTATGAATTAGAACCGGTTAAGGAACCCCAGAACCTTTCAAGCCTTCAAAAGCATGCAAATGCTCTTAAAATGCCTTGAGAAGAGTAAAATATGCCGTCAAAAGTCTTATGGACCTTGACGGCATATTTTTTTATGGCTTAATATTAATTACTGTTTCTTTGTTAAGGCATCCTTTCTGAAATTTAACCTTGAATTTTCACGTACCGCAACCTGCTGTAAGACTATACCGAGGTTTTGCAGGCACATCTCATATGCACATTATTCCTCATAATAATTCACATTTAAATTTGTGATAAAGCTTTTCATCCATTAAAAATCTGGAATTTACAAATTCATTTACATCGGTTTTATGAAAGTTTATATTTATCAATCTTGCAATCTCAGGCTTCAGGTATTCTCTCATGGTCTTTAGCTCTTCGATTTTCTTTACCACAATGGATTTTTCTCTTACCGGTGTTCCATCGCACAGTTTATACATTTCCCTGTAGGTTGCCATACTTTTCTGCCTGTAGACAGAAAGCAAAGAAGTGAATTTGTACACCTCTGCAATATACTTATTTCTTTTGCAGCTTGTGGTAAGGAGGGAAGCTTTTTCGTACACTAAATCACTTTCATTTCCAAAGCAATCTTCAATACCATCCACTCCGAAGAAATTCTTAAGAAATCTCTTCTCGAACTCTTGATCATCGGTAGCTGTATTCCAGTATTTATCTGCCGAATAAATAAGCGGATACCACATAGTATCAAAGAATGGGTGCGGGGGTGCTATGGTACCGGTGTAATTTGACCAGACTGTAGTTATTACACCCATCAAATCAAACCTTGTTGATAATATGCTCCAGTCATTAATGTTTATCAGGCGGTCTTTCATATTGGGCATATCAAGGTAATCCGAACTCATTCCTTCACAACATTTCGCTGAGGAAGCTCCTATTACCTGAAAACCAGCTTTCTTATATTTATTAATCAAGGTTATCCCTTTTTCCAGATCACCCTCATAATAAAGCCAGCACATAATTACGATGTTCTTATCCAGTAACTCAAATTCTTCATCTGAAAAGCCTCTCAGTAAATCATCCCAGATAACCGGTGATTTGCCCAATGCTGTAACAACTTTGGCCACACGGTTTGTGTGTTCCAGAAAAACCTTATGATATCCATTCTCCCCATACTTTTCTTTGCACAATTCACAGTGGATTAAATTCCAAGCCTCGTCACAGCCTATATGTATATACTTGCTTGAGGGATACTTATCCGCCATCTCCCTGCACATTTTTTCTATCAAATCATTGGTTTCTTCATTGGATGGGCAAAACTCGTCGATATCATTAAAGGAAAGATTGCCTATGGGATTGAAGGAAAAAGGAAGTTCACTATTTACCACACCGCTTCTTACTTCCCTCATATGATAGTAGTCATCATTTTTCAATATGTATTCAACATGTCCCAGGGTCTGCTGAAGGGGTATTATTTCAATGTACCTGTCATTTGCGTACCGGACGATTTCTTGTAATTGCTCTTTATCTAGAGCATTCTCCGAGGTTATTCCCTTAAGCTCATCATATGGGAATTTGTCTTCCAATTCCATTAGAATGGTATTGAACTTGTATCTGCACAGTTCATCGATAATCCCTATTATTCTTTCAAATTTCGGAATGCCAAATCTCGATTCAAAATGGTATCCTCTGATACCATTATCCGGCCAATCAATTATTTCAAGTTCTCTGTCACACCCCAATTCTCTTATTTGTAAAAAGGTTTGTATCCCGTAGAATAGACCTTTACTGCTCCCGGCTGCAATAACCGTTCCTTTCGTTCCAATCTTTAATATATACCCCTCTTCTTTATCTTGTAATATTTCAGGCAAATGTTCCATATAAAAGTCAAATTCATCTGATATCTGCAAAAAAAAGAATGGAACTGTAGCTTTCAGCAAGATATCCTGTTGGAACAGAGCTTTGGTATACTCCACCAGAAATCCGTTTACATTGGTATATATATATATTCCTGAAGGAATACCATTCTGCAGAAGCTGGCCTTCCGTTAGGTTTTTGGGCATTGGTATTATGTTCATGGGTCACCTCCATATAATGTATTCTGAACGACAAAAGCGTGTTAATTTCCTTTTATTTCAAACTTAAACCTAGTTCATCAATTTCTTTTCATATACCATTTTTCCTTTAATAATTGTAGCCTTTATGTTTATTTCTGCATCAAATATTACCACATCCCCATCCTTACCCGGTACCAGACTTCCCTTTCTATCATCGATGCCTATAACCTTGGCCGGTGTACTGGAAATCATTCTTATAGCATCCATCAAAGGTACTCCGGCTGTTTTAACCATTGTCCTTACAAGCCTGTCGGCGGTAACAACACTGCCCGCAAAGGCCTTCCGATCAGGCAGCTTGGCAACTCCGTCCTCCACAAAGACTTCTATGCCATCTTTTAGACTGCCTAATATACTTGGTCCTTCTCCCATACCTGCTGCACGCATAGAATCAGTAATCAGTACTGTTTTGGATGCTCCTTTTATTTTGTAGACCAGATTAAGGAGGTCCGCCGGAATATGTATTCCGTCTGCTATAACCTCTACTGTCATTTCATCTAATAAAAAAGCACTCTCAATTACTCCCGATACCCGTAATGCATTTACTCTTTTTACACCTGACATAGCTGAATACAAATGGGTTATATGTGAAAAGCCATTTTCAAAGGCCTCTGCTACCTTTTCCCCGATTGCATCGGAATGTCCAATAGACATTAAGACACCTTTATTCCTGGCATATCTGGCAAACTCCATCGCACCTGTAATTTCAGGAGCTGCACTCCATCTGATAATATCTTTACTCCAATCAAGGATTTGTTCATACTCTTCTCTTAATGGTACCCTGATATATCTGGGGTCCTGGGCACCCTTTTGTTCCGGTGAAAAATACGGTCCTTCCAGGTGTAATCCTATCAATTCTGCCCCAAGTTTATTTAAGGACTTTGATTTTCTAAAGGCTTCAAAAGATTGCTTTAGACCTTCATTGGTGCTGGTAAGGGTAGTGGGAACAATTGCAGTCGTTCCATACCTGGCATGGGTTTTAGCCGCACCAAGATAAGCTTCTACCGTTGCATCCATGAAGTCAAAGCCACCGCCCCCATGGGTATGAATATCAATAAATCCAGGAGCTATATAATGCCCCTTTGCATCTATTACTTCCGCCTCTTGTACAGCTACCTCTTCCTTTGAGACGCACGAAATAACTCCGTCTTCGATGACAATCGTTCCTCTCTCAAGCAATCTGTACGGAGTTATAATATTACCATTAATAATTTTTATTCTATGCATTATACTCCTTCCTATTTGCACCCTGCAGCGCTATCCTCATCCAGATATAACTCTACTGCCTCATGCCTTCGGAGTATGGACGCAGGGCAGGCTTCGGAGATTTTACCATCTAGTGTTTGCGACACTGCCATGGTTTTTGACTTACCAGGAACCATACAGTATATATATTTCGCTGACATTATAGCTGGAATTGTAAGCGTAAGCGCATGAGTCGGCACCTGCTCAAGGGCTAAAAAGCATCCGTCATTTACCTGCTGCATTCTGCAAATCTCATCTAATTTTACCACCTTAACCAAGGCTTTATCTTTAAAATCCGCTACCGGCGGGTCATTAAAAGCAAGATGACCATTCTCTCCTATACCGATACATGCTATGTCCAAAGGATGTTCCTTTAAAAGCTTAGAATATCTGTCACATTCAAGGAGCTCATGGTTACTCCTCCCATTCAGATAATTCACGGACTTAAACCCAACTTTACCAAACAGTCTATCTCTCAGAAAGTTTCCAAAACCTTGTGGTGCTTCGCTACCTAAACCAATATATTCATCCAGGTGAAATGCATTAATCCGTTCCCACTGTATTTCCGGATTGGTTACTAACGCTGCAAGGAATTCATTCTGGGATGGAGCCGCTGCAAATACCATATTAATTTCACTTTTAACCTCCATCAGCCTGAGGATTCTTTCAGCAACTGCATCCGCTGCAGCTTTTCCCATCTCAATTCTATTTCTATATACACGAAGCTTTAGATTGTCCTTCTGCTTATCCTTTGACATAACCTTTGATATATCCTTTGACATTTTGTCAGCTCCTCCATTTCTATCATATATTTAACCCTATCGATGCCCGTCTCAAAGCATTTATAACAAGCGGTTTGCCAATAAATCAAATTCTCCGGGAATATCGCTTTTTTCTGAATTCACCAGGATTGGACCCGGTAACCTTCTTAAATACCTTTGTAAAATAAGCTTTATTGACATGTCCTACCATGATTGAAATTTCTTCGATGGATAAATCCGTGTCTGCCAAAAGTTCTTTTGCCTTATCCATTCTCATATTAGTAAGAAAGTCAACAAAATTACCCCCGGTTTTACTCTTAAAATATCTGCTGAAATAACTGCTGTTCATATTTACATAAGCAGCTACAGTATCAAGGCTGATTTCCTCCTGTAAATTCTCCGTAACATAATGAATAATCTTTTTCATCTCGGGAGTACAGGTAAACGCGGCATTTTTATTTAAAATTTCTAATACACTCTTTAAAAAATTGTGAAAAGTTTCATTTAGTTCATGAACACTATCCATATAACTAAGCTGATTTAAATAGGAATCCGGAAGAACCGGCTGGTACATAAAAACGTTCTTTTGAAGATATTTCTTCAGACTATTTACGAATCTTTCAATTACCAGTTTTACATCAACTGCAAATATATTTTCCTTCTTCACTTTTTCAAAAAACAAATATTCCAGATGCGTAAGCAGCTCTAGGTTTCGATTATCCAAATGATGATCAAACTCTTTTAACAAGTCATTTACATAATGAAAATCAATATTTGAAAACTTTGCTTCACTTTTTGAATAATACAGCACCAAGCCATCCTGCATATAGAATCTATTGTTTTTTAAGCTAAGAATATCTTCATATGCACTCTTTAACTCATGCATGGAACCTAACTGGCGTCCAATATAAGCAGTACAGGTTGTTTTTAAGACCTCTTTGACACAACTCTGAATTTCCTTTAAAACAACAGCAATTTTTTCATCCATACTAATTTTAAGATTTGGGTTGTAATTAAAAATAATCACATAACTATTTTCACTTTTAGGAAATACTTCTCCGATATCATATTTTTTAAGAATCTCTTCAACCACATTTATAACTGCAAATTGTATCAGTTCTTCCTCTTTATTAAAGGTATTACTCTTTAACAGATCAATATATCGGTCTATGGTAAGTAAGGATAGGATATACTTTTGCTTTGATAAGTTGTAGTTGTAAATATTTAATCGTCTTTCAAAACTATGTATATCTACCAACTCTTTTTTTAGTAATTCATTAATAAGTATTTCACTTAGCTGACAACGATTGCGATTTAATTCGATTGTAAGCTCCTTCGCCTTTTTCTTTTTCTGTCTTTCCTCAATACCGACTTTGATCTTAGCTAGAGCCGCATAGATTTCTTCTCTAGTCATAGTATCTTTTATGAGGTATTCATCAATGTTTAGATTTACGGCTTTCCTTGCGAAATTAAAGTCCTTATGACATGTCAGGAATATAATACTTACCTCCGGCTGCTTTTCCCTTATCCTTTCAGCCAACTCTATTCCATTCATTTTATTCATTGTAATATCTGTAATTATCAGGTCAGGTTTATACTCCATAGCCTTTGTAAAGCCCTCTTCCCCATTATAAGCCGTGCCAATAATTCTAAATCCATGTTTTTCCCATTCCACAGAGACTTTCAGACCTTCAATCACATTAACTTCGTCATCAACCAGCATTACTGTCAGCAATGTGTGTCCCCCCCTTCTGGAATGGCAGATATAAGGTGACTTTTGTCCCGCTCATTTTTCCGCTCCCGATATCTATTCCATAGTTCTGCCCATATATAAGCTTAATCCTGTTGTGTATGTTTTTAAGACCAACACTTTTGTAATACTTTTTATCATCCGGTATTTGAGACTCTCGATTTAAAATGCTCTCTAAAGTATCGCCTCCCAGCCCTTTCCCATTATCCGTCAGCTCAAGTGTCAGTAAGTCTTCCGACACCACAGCCGTTATACTGATAACACCAGGCTCATTTAGATCCTCAAACCCATGGATAATCGAATTCTCCACAATTGGCTGCAGCAGAAGGTGAGGTATCCTGTAGTTCATAATTCCTTCATCTATATTGCATTCAAAAATTATAGTGGTACCCTGTTTCATCTGAACTAAATCCAGATAATTCTTTAAGATATTAATTTCACTTTCAAGTGAAACCATTTCCTGACCATTAGAAATACTGGCTCTGAGTAATATCGATAATGCATGCACCATATCCTCGACCTTTTTATCACCATAAGCAGCTGCCGCCCATCTGATAGAACTTAAGGTGTTAAAAAGAAAATGTGGATTAATCTGGGCTTGCAATGCTTCAAATTCAGCATCTCTCTTTAATCTTTCCTGCTCTTTGGTAAGTATCAGAAGTTCGCTGACCTTATCTAACATATTATTAAAGTTCCGGCTCAGCTTACCAATCTCATCTTCACTCTCAACTTCTACTTTTCCGTTAAAATCGCCGTTTTCCACTTTCAGCATACTCTTTCGCAGATGAATGATTGGCTTACTTATGATATTGGAAATAAATAAGGCTACAATTAAGAAAGAGATCATAAAAATCAAATTGATAAATAAAAGAATATTTCTAATATAGGTTAATGGTGCTACCAGCTTCTCGTAAGATATAAGGGACACCAGGATCCAGTTACCTTTGTCAATAGATACTGTATTAACTACCATCTTCCTTCCGTTATTGTCTACATCAATATAAGACTTTCCCAGGTTTTTTACGATCTTTGAGACATTTAACCTGTAATTTATGTTTTTAGAAATTTCCACTTTGTTTTTGCAGGATAAGATTTCACCATCATGTTGTAAAAGATAGATTTCGTTTGTTTCGTTATCTGTATTTAAAGCCTTATAAATATCACTTTCATTGATTCGTATATGTACAACCCCTACTCTTGTCAGGCTGCTGCTGCTTTCTTTTATTGGCATTGCTGCTTCTAAAAAGTAATTACCGATATCTTCAACACCAGGCTTGACTCCAATCCAGCGTATTCTCATATCTTTCGATTTTTTCATTTCTTTATACCAGGTGCTTTTCTTCATCTCACCTGTATATCGTGAGAATTCTTCCCAGTTCCCATAATCAAAATGCTTCTCACCTAATATCGTGATGCAGGTATTATAGGTCATTAAGGAGATTGGTATGTTTTCAAGTATATTATCAAATTTCTTTTGATTTATATATCTCTGAAGCTTGCTGAACTGGTCTTTTTTATCATCATCACTAAGGATTTCTCTTACACGGCTATTATTTGAGATGTTTAATAAGGTAAAGGCAATATCATCAAGTGTTCTGTTTAATACTTTGGAAGAATCATTGATTGAATTTTCATTTAAGCTGGCTATTTCCCCCAACATAAAATTTGTAACAAGATTATTAGACAACAAAAGCGAAGTTATTAATGGGAATACCACAATAACTGAGAAGGATATTATTAACTTTCTTTTAATACTTAAATTTCGGAATTTCCCGATTATCGTTTTCATTAAACCACCCGCTAATATTATACCATCCCACAATTTAAATATCTATATCTCCCTAGTAACCCTGCTCAACATGTTACATAGTTCCATACCAGCCAAAATAACATCAACTATTCGTCACCAATACTGTCCCCGCATCATTTGCCTTGATGATTCTAACTGTTCAATCTTTTCACGCCTTTTGTGAAACAAGACTGGGTAAAGAAGAGAACATCTCTTCATTTACCCAATCCCATATATCAAGACAACTTTCTATCTATTTCTCTGCCTTTTCAACAATGGCATTTGCCTTATCAATTGTGTTTTTCATAGTGTCATCCAATGACTGCCCGCCTACAAAATACTTTTCCGCTTCAGCAGTAAATGCATCGATAACTTCACTTTCTCCAGGTCCGGATCTTGTTACAACATTGTCAACCCTTTCCGGATCATATATAACACTCTTAAGTGCCTCTAAGTCGTATAAACTGTCATCCGTGCCAATAATCCCTTTTATAACTTCATCCTCATTGGCTTTTTTCCATGGTGTCCACTTTTTGTGCCCTATTTCCAAGCCTTCCGAGGTTAATGCAGTTAAGAATTTGTAGGCAGCTTCCTTATTGGGAGACTTCGCATTAATCGACCAGCCGAATCCGGCTCCGTCTAGCTGGGATGTATTCGGTTTGCTGTCCTTACTCCATCTTGGATAGGTAGCAAAGGTTGTTTTAAAGGTATGGGGATATTTATCAGTAAGCTGAATATCAGAAACCATCCAGGAGCCCATACATACCATAGCTACTTTTCCGCTGAAGAATTGTGTTCTGTATAAAAGTTTCTCAGAGGCCATATCCACATAGGGAACCTGACTCTTATCCACATTTTCCAAATCATAACGGTATTGTAAGCCGTCTCTGAAGACGGGGTTTTCAAAATTCAGCTTGTTATCTGCCGTAAAGAAAGGATCATCCATGATTTCGCTCTGGGTGCCGACAGAGAAGAAATTGGACCAGTCATTCATAAAGGAACCATATATCTTATTCGCACCATCACCTTTTGTCAGCTTTTTCGCATATTCCCTGTAGTCCTCCCAGGTCCAGTCTCTTGGAGGAACAGGAAGACCTGCCGCATCAAGCATATCCTTGTTTATAAATACCAGCCAGGGTGTTATTTCTTCCGGTATTGCATAGATCTTACCTTTGTAAGGGGTAACACCTTTGTATTCATCCGATAAATTCACTCCCTCTTTCTTCGCATAGTCATCAAGAGGTTCGATTACACCATTATCAATCCATTCCGTTAATTCATACAAAGCAGAAGACTTCACCAAATCAATCTGTTCACCGGCTGCAATCATAATATCTACTTTTTTCTTATACTCATCATTATTTACATTTGCAACCAAAGGGGCCATATCAACCTTAATACCGGGATTATCTTTTTCAAACTTCTCAATAAATTCCGGCCATTTAAGCTGTTTATTGGTAGCCTCATCGGTAGGAGTATAGAACTTAAGAGTAACTGTTTTTGCGTTTGTTCCATCCGAGGAAGTCTTGGAGGAATCACCATTCTTAGCACTACAGCCGGAAAGTACTGCCGACATGAACAATATTGCAGTGATAACAGTTGATAAAAGTCTTGCATATCTTTTCATAAAATCTCTCCTTTTTTTATTTATAATTGTGGCGCTCGTATACGCCTAATTACCATGGGTTAGCTTATTAGCCCTTAACACTTCCGGCAGTCAGACCCTCGATGATGTATTTCTGACCAAGTGCAAATACTATAAACAGAGGAATAATTGCCGATACCGATGCTGCCATAATGAGTGAATAAAAAGATCCGTATCTATCAGTAAACATTCGTACACCAATTTGTATTGTAAACAACTTAGCATTTGTTATAAAAATCAATACATTCTGATAATCATTCCAGGACCAGATAAACTTAACAATAGCCATGGTTGCAATAGCCGGTTTAGCCAACGGTAATATAATGCTTAAGAAGGTTCTTAGGGTTCCGGCACCGTCAACTTTAGCTGAATCACTTAGTTCTCCCGGTAATGACTTCATAAACTGTGTGATAAAAAATATACTGGATTGACTAAACAGCATACTAATAATCAAACAGAAATGCGTATCAAACAAATGAAGCCATTTAAAGTATAAAAACCTTGGAATAAGTGTAACCTGGTCAGGAATTATCATTGTTGCTATAATCAAAACAAATATTTTATCTCTGCCCGGAAAGTTGAGCTTAGAGAAAGCAAATGCTGCCATACTTGATATTAATAGTGAAAAGAAAGTTGTTATAACTGTAACCTTAATGGAATTAAAATAATACAGGGCAAAAGGTGCATCTCCAAACCAAACTTCTTTATAATTCTCAATAACTCTAAGCTTTGTAGGAATCCACTGTATTGGAAAGGTAAATACATCCACCTCATATTTCATAGATGTAGATAACATCCAAATAAAGGGCAGAATCATCACAAAGCCTAAAGTAAATAATAGGAGCGTAACTGCAATCTTCCCTACTTTAATTTTTTTATGTAAGTGTAACCTATTCATACTATTCACTGCAATATCCTTCATAATAGTAACCAAGCCTTTCTCATTTTGCTATTCATGTACCCATTTTTTTCTGCCTAACCATTGAACCAACGTAATGATAAAAACAATAATGAAAAGTACAACCGTAATCGCTGCTCCATAGTTTATATGGCTGTTTCTAAATGCCTGTTTGTAAAGATAATAAACAAGCACCTGGGTTGCGTCCCCCGGGCCGCCGTCCGTCAAAACACTGATCTGGTCAAAGATTCTAAAGGTTTCCATTGTCTCATAGATGATAAGGAAAAATATTGTAGGTGTTATCATGGGAAGCGTGATTTTTCGGATCTTTACAAACCAATTGGCTCCATCCATATCGGCAGATTCATACAGTTCAAAGGGAACAGTCTGCAGGGCGGCTAAAATGATGATGATATCATAACCAAGGTTCTGCCATACAACCATACCGGATAAGCTTGGCAGCGCCCAGTGTAAGTCAGACAGCCATTTGGGAGTATTTTCTATTCCGATTGCTTTCAGCATTTCTGTAACCGGACCATATGAGGGCTGTAAAACAACCATCCATATAGTTGCAACCGCTACGGTACTTGAGATATAGGGCAGGAAATAAATTGACTTAAAAAAGTTCTTAAAATAGCAAAACTTGTTTATCATTACTGCTAATACAAAACTTAACAGCAACTGTATGGGTATAGTGTAAACAAGCAGCAGGATATTATTTTTTAAAGCGGTATAGAAGGTCTCATCCTTGAATAAATCCAAGTAATTTTCAAAACCCACAAAAGATACCTTCGAAAGATCGGTAGCCACCGAACCCCAATTGGTAAGACTGATAATCACAGTTAAGAAAACCGGTAATATCGCCATGAACAGCAGAAAAAACAAGCATGGTAATAAAAACATATACCCGGCAAAGGTTTCATTTTTACGCAGAGATTTTGTCTTTCTAGTAGATAACTCCATTATTCTCGACTCCTTCATTATTTGTTTAACCATTAATCCAAATCCTTGAATTTATTATATACTCAGGGCTATACTGCCTCAATCTTCTATTTTTACATATAATATTTATATTTTTACTTTTTTACCAGGATAGATATCTAAACATTAGAAAGAGTCCAAGTTTGAAGTTCTTAAGAGATTTCCCTTATGTGTCATTAATTGATTATCCAAACCAACGTTGGTATGGCAGTAAATCAAAAAAGCACTGTTTGAGCAAAATAGAATGAAAGAAAGATAAGGATATCCCCAGTCTTTCACCTCTATTATCAAACAGTGCAGTTTAAAATTATTTTAGGATAAATCTTTTATATTTATTATTCAATCTGATGGCTTTTAAATGAATGAAATGTAAAGGGTATTACTAATGAGCTAATTACTAATGCAAACAAAGGCATAAACACATATGGTTTAATTATCAATCCGAATAACTCAAACTGAATTCCGTCCAAAACCGTCCCAAAGGCCATCATATTAATCGGTAAGAGAGAGGACAGCTTATATAGAATAACACTTGTCTCTGGAACATTTATAAACATAGGAACAATCAGCAGTAAACTAATTAGTATAATCACACCGAAAGGTGTTTTTAATTTTGCAGACAACAGCATGGTTAAGGCGGCTGTCATAAGACAGGAGAAAAGCGTACATAATGCCAAAAAGCCAGCTGCCTGCCCCATGGTTATCGGATAAGGAGAAAGGATGACGTAGAGCTGCAGCGGCGCTCCTCTTCCGTCTGCTCCAAAGATCAGCATTGACAATAGGTATGCTAGAAAAATCAATATCAGACAAATAAGAGCAGACAGTGAAAAGCCGGTTAACAGCTTTGCTTTAATCAACTTATTCTTTCCATACCTAGAAGAGAGAATGAGCTGATCCGTACCGGAGGTATACTCTCCGGAAAACAGCGGAGCGATACAAATTGCCATGGCTAAGGCTGCTGTTAGACCAATGGAATATAGAATAACAAAGAATCTTGTATATCCATCGGTATAGGAAAATGATAGAGGAGTATTTATCCGGGTGTCCAGCTCCAGTACCTGCTCCTTTGACTTCTTACTCATAACGGTTGTCTCCACTATCTGAACCAGCTTCTCCCGTCTCATATTATAGAACTGCTCTGCCTCTTTGCTCGTTAACTGCTGAAAGTCCTCCATATTAAACCGACGAGATTCCATATTAAAGACCGTACGTATTATCCCATAGATTGCACTATAAGGCCTTGCAAATTGCTGATAATCTCCCTTTTCCTGATACTTATCCGATTCTGAGATCTTAGAGTAGCCCTTTACTGCTTTTAATATCAGCTCACTGTTAATTTTTTCTCCGTTAAAAGCACGTGCATAATTCCTGTCTTTAAGCATTGCGTCATAATTGGATTCATAAGGCTTGCCATCAATATAAGTGCTGCCAAATAATGTACCGGGAACACTGATGAAAGATATGAGAACTGCTGCGAGTAATGTTATACGGACACTTCTCTTCTTTAAAATCTTCTTGTATTCAAAACATATCAGACTCCATAACCCACTCATCTTTCACTCTCCTCACTAAAATAATACAAATAAAGATCCTCCAGTGTCGCTGTAGTATTCACTGCCGCATTACAGGGCTGCCCCTCTGAAATCAAGCGCAGAAGTAACTTATCCCCTTCCTGCCTCTGATTAATGACCTGATATTTATCACATAGCATATCTGCCTCACTCTGAAAAACCGTACAATCCCAAACTTTATTATTAATTGTCTGAATGATTTCTTCCAAGGTACCTTGATGAATCAACTGCCCGTCTTTCATCATTAAAATTGTATCAGCAATATACTCCACATCCGATACAATATGAGTGGAAAGCAGCACGATACGATCTTTGCCAAGGCGAGAAATCATATTCCGAAAGCGCACCCTCTCTTTCGGGTCGAGGCCGGCTGTGGGTTCGTCCAGTATTAATATCTTAGGGTCATTTAACAATGCTTGGGCAATGCCAAGCCTCTGTTTCATACCGCCGGAGAAGGTTTTAATCTTCTTTTTGGCCTCTCTCTCCAGTGATACCAGTTCAAAGAGTTCTCTTGTTTTTTCCTTTGCTCGATACTTTGGTAAGCCTTTCAAAGCAGCAATATAAAGCATGAAGTCCTGGGCAGTAAACTCCGGATAATAGCCAAAATCCTGCGGCAGGTATCCCAATGCATCCCGGTAATTCTCAAGATTGACATCTATCCCATTAAACTGAATTGTACCTGATGTAGGGAGAAGTACACCACACATCATACGCATTAAAGTAGTTTTTCCCGCACCATTTGCTCCCAGAAGACCGTATACTCCTTCCTTAAACGTCAGTGATATATGGTCACAGGCTATTTTATTACCATAATTTCTTGTTACTCGGTCAAGAATAAGTTCCATGTTCGCTCCTCTACTTCCTTTATAAATTTCCGTATTTCCAATGCAATAAATATACAACTAAACGGGAAGAAAATCAGCCAGCCGTGAAAATATACACTAGTGTACATGAATTGAGCGATATTGCTGAAAATCAAGTTCCCGGTACAACAAAGACAAACAGCTGCTGCACAGCCATATATTCCTTCCTGACCTCTTACATGATTTAAAATCAGTAAGCAGACGCCGCATACTATCAGGTAAGGAACCATTAAATAGACAATAATCTGCACTAAACTAAAGGATGTAACCTGATGCAGAATCGACAATAACAAAATTAGTATTATGAAGTTCCCTCCTCCTAATAAGGTTATACGAGCCATAACGACCTGTGACAGGCAATACCGGCAGCTAGCTTCCAACTCCACCATACGGTAAGCGGTGGAACGATAAATCTCCGTAACACTAAACATAGCCAGAAATGGAAGGATAGATGAGATAATCCAGATTTTATTTGCTTCAGAATTCCATTGTATGTA
This sequence comes from Anaerocolumna chitinilytica, assembly GCF_014218355.1. Lineage (NCBI taxonomy): Bacteria > Bacillati > Bacillota > Clostridia > Lachnospirales > Lachnospiraceae > Anaerocolumna > Anaerocolumna chitinilytica. The sequence continues at coordinate 1,950,820 of NZ_AP023368.1, read as the reverse complement.
TGGTACTGACAAATAGGCTGCTGCCCAACCTATTATTAAAATCATAATAGATACCGTCCATACTCGTTTTCGAATATAACAAAGCTGGCTTATAAGGAACCTCCGATAAGTGATTTTAGGAAAGTTCAAGGTCTTAAGAAATTCCTCTTTCTGCACCGGAGGAGGTGCCGCAAAGAAAGCCTGTATCTCCCTTTTTAATTTCTTATTCATAAAAATCCTCCTTTAGTAATTCTTTCAATGCAGCCAGGGCTGAATTCGCCTTTCTGTATACCGCGAAACGGGATATTCCCATGATAGTGGCAGTTTCGCCGACAGAAAGCTCATTAACATAACGAAAAAGTAATATTTCCTGCTCTTGGATAGGCAATGTTTTGAGAGCATGCCAGAGGGTAATATTAAGCTCCAGTCGTTCAAATACATCCGTATCCGGGATGTCATCATTAAGAACTTCCGGTTGTGGTTTACGAAAAGTATCTATGCAAAGGTTTCTTGCTATGGTATACAGATAAGCCAATTTCTTTCCATGTTCTATGTAGGAATTCTGAGAAAAATATTTAAGAAAGGTTTCCTGGGTCAGATCCTCAGCCAAAGTAGTATTACCGAGCTTATAATAGCAATAGCGATGAATTTTGTCGTACTCTTCTTGAATATCGATCGACACACTAAAACCTCCTCTCAAATTGATTAACGATTTACATGTTTGCTATGTGCGGGAAAATTAAATAATTATATAGATTATTTTAACGTATAGTATTAAAATTATTGTTTTTTGCTCCAGAGGCCAATAATACCACCAATTATCTTAAAAGAAATAACTGCTGCTTGTAATAGACTCGCATTAACAATCTGAGTAATATTAGAAACATCACTATAATCATTATTGATTAGTTAAAGGTAGCATATCACAAAGATAACAATTTCACCAAAACAAGTAAATATTTGTTTAATTAAAAAGAGCCCTCCCATATACAAAGTATACCTGTATATGATGTTAGTTTAAAAGCTACTATAGCGTTTGAAAAATCAATGTATATAGTAATTATCTGCTGCATGAAGTCATTGGCTATAGTATAATATAAGTTGAAATTCACATGAATAGACGAAACATAAAATTGATTATATTTTGCAAGGAAATTATTTGAATGGTACTATAAAAATATTTGAGGGGATCTATTGATGGTGCTTAATGTTCAGAGGTTTATTAATCTATACCACAAAATGCCGAAAGCAAAAAGCCCCGACAAAGTATTCAATTATTATGAGGGAGATATGATATGAAAACCATTTTAATTATCGAAGATGATGAAAATTTAAACAGAGGTATTGCTTTTGCTTTTGAAAAAGATGGCTATACAGTCAAATGTGCCAGTACAATAAAAGCTGGAGAAAAATCTTTCATTCAATATAATATTGACCTTATAATTCTTGATTTAGGATTGCCTGATGGAAACGGTATAGATTTCTGTAAAAGTATTCGGGACAAAACCTCTATTCCAATCATCATGCTTACTGCCCGCGATATGGAAATAGACGAAGTATCTGGTTTGATGTCCGGTGCAGATGATTACATCACAAAACCATTTTCCCTGTCAATTTTACGTGCCCGTGTGGAAGCATTATTTCGTCGCATGGAAATACCAGATAAGAATATAGTAAAAATCGGAAAATATCAGCTTGATACTTCATCATGCAAATTTTATCGCATAGATTTGAATGATATTGAGGAAATACCAATCAGTTCAACCGAATATCGGCTCTTGAATTTTCTCATGGTTAATGCTGGACAAATTCTTTCAAAGGAACAAATTCTCGCCGCATTATGGGATAATCAAGGTAATTTTGTTGATGAAAACACCTTGCCGGTCAATATAAGCCGTTTGAGGACAAAAATTGAAGATGACTCTAAAAAGCCAAGAACCTTAAAGACGATTTATGGAATGGGTTATATTTGGGTAAAAGAATGATGGGAATGGTGATATATATTATTCTTGCTGCCGCAATCATTATTTGTATCCTGACGGCATTATTCTTCCGAAGATATGTATTGAAAATTTTTAATTCTATCGATTCTGTTTTGGAGCGTATATTATCAAAGGATATAAGCGAGCCTTTTGAAACAATCGGTGATAACCGAATATCAAAACTCACATACAAAGCAAACCGCATAATAGATATGTACGTTTCTGATGTGCTCCGGATTAATGGTGAAAAGGAAACAATACAAGGTTTTATATCGGATATGTCGCATCAGATGAAAACACCTCTTTCTAGTATATCAATATATTCAGACCTACTATTAGCAGAAAATTTAAGTACAGAAGAGCAAGAAGAATTTTTACTTCGCATTAGATCAGGGACAGAAAAATTACAATGGATGATGGACAACTTAATCAAGATGTCGCGTTTAGAAGTTGGAACCATCCAGCTTGCTCCGCTTGAGACAAATATAAAGCAAACTATTTCAGACAGTATTGGCAATGTTGTTGCAACAGCTTCAAAGAAGAATATTGACATTGTTGTTTCGGATTTTGAAAATTATCAGATATACCATGACAAAAAATGGACGCGAGAAGCCATAACAAATATACTTGAAAACGCTATTAAATATTCGCCGCAGGATACAAGTATAGAGGTATCTGTTGAGCAAATGACTCTTTATACCAAAATCAATATAACTGATCATGGGATAGGTATTGAAAAAAATGATTGGAATTTGATTTTCAAGCGATTTTATAGAGGCAGTAACGTAAAAGATAACGAGGGTACGGGGCTTGGCTTATACCTTGCCTCACTGATTATGGAAAAGCAAGGCGGTTATATCATGATAGATTCCATTCCTAACGAATTTACTTCCTTTTCGTTGTTCTTACAGAACAGTAAGAAATAAATTCAATCATAACAAAACTGTAAGAATTAAAACCAGTCTTGATATGATCCTGTAAGAAATATGGTTTATGATATAGTCATAAACGAAGGAGGTTAATTAAATGGCAATTTTAACAGTACAAAAATTAAAAAAGTATTATGGTAAAGAACCGAATCTTGTCCGTGCTCTTGACGGTATCGATTTAGAAATCGAAGCAAGAGAGTTTGTCGCAGTCGTTGGCACATCAGGCTCTGGTAAAAGCACGCTTCTTCATATGTTAGGCGGGCTTGATACCCCTACGGATGGAAAAGTTATTGTGAATGGTCACGAACTATCAAAAATGACTGACGAGCAACTCACTATTTTTCGCAGGCGTAATGTTGGCTTTGTATTCCAGAACTATAACCTAGTTCCTATTTTAAGCGTTTATGAAAACATTGTATTGCCAATAGAGCTTGACGGCAACACGGTTGACAAAACTTATGTAGATGAAATTATCGCTACTTTAGGACTTAACGAAAAGCGGGACGCAATGCCCAATATGCTTTCAGGAGGCCAACAACAACGTGTAGCAATTGCCCGCGCACTTGCTACCAAGCCGTCAATACTTTTCGCTGACGAACCAACTGGCAACTTGGATAGCAGGACAAGTCAAGATGTTTTAGGGGTTCTGAAAATGACATCGACACGTTTCCATCAAACTATGATGATGATAACTCACAACGAACATATCGCACAGCTTGCCGACCGAGTAATCCGAATTGAGGATGGAAAAATAAAAGGTGAGGTGGGTAGGTAATGAGAAATAACAATATTGCTATTGTTAGAAAAATTACAAAGCGTACATTATCCTCAGATAAAAGACGAAATTTCTTTATTATTGCTGCAATAACATTGACTACTTTTATGATTGCTTCCGTTTTCAGTATTGGAGTAAGCTATTATGATTCTATCAATATGCATGAAAAACGTATGCAAGGCTCCATTTCTCAGATGGCATTTTCCAATCCCACTAGTGAACAATTAGAGAAAATATATTCCCTCGATTATGTGAAAACTATCGGTCTAGGTGCTTATGTGGCGCAGACGAAAGATATACCTAAATTGGATGAACTCAATATAGCTTATGTGGATAAAACACAATGGAAGAAAATATTTTCCCCGACATTTACAAATATTATTGGGCACTATGCAGAACAAGAAAACGAAATTATGTTATCCCGATATATCCTAAACGCAATGGGTATTAATGAGCCTAAAATCGGTATGAAAATACCTATATCATTTATTATTAATGGTACGAATGAAGTCAAAACGGAGACTTTTACTTTGTCATGTATTTACACGGAATATGCTCACAGTAGGCAGAACGGATTTGTTGCCATATATTCCTCGTATGCATTCGCAAAGAAATATGATAAGATCTCAACAAACAGTACAATGGTAAACATAATTTTCAAAGATTCAAAAAATATTAATAAAAATATAGAACGATTAAAAAACGATTTAGCATTCACTAATAATCAAAATTATACTGAATCCCCAGCATTCACCAACACATATGGGAACATTACAAACTATATAGCGTTACTTGTTATAATTTTATTCTTAATGTTTACAGGTTATCTACTTATCTATAATGTTATGTATATCTCTATTTCAAAAGATGTACGATTTTACGGTATGCTAAAAACCTTAGGGACAACGCCTAGACAAATACGTCATATTGTTATAGGGCAGATATTACGCCTGTGTGTGATTGGCCTACCTGTTGGGTGCATAGCTTCAGTTGCTATTTCAATGTTAATTGTTCCTGCTGTCATTTCAAACAGCGGCATCGATACCGGCTCTGTCGTTTCATTCTCACCAATAATTTATATTGGAGCAGTTGTATTTTCGGTTTTGACCGCATTATTCGGTGCTGCAGCACCTGCAAAAAAAGCAGCGAACATTTCACCTGTTGAAGCATTAAAATTTACAGCGGGGGATATCGGTAAAACGAAGATTCCAGTCACCACAAACGGAAAATCTTATAAAATGGCTCTCCTTAACATCTTCCGTAATCGCAATCAGGCAACAATTGTAATGTTAAGCCTATTTTTAGGTATTATGATTTTCTCACTAATCATAACAATAGTTAGCAGTATGGATATTGATTATCGTGTAAACTCCGAGTATAATTATGATTTTTCTATTTCTTCTCAAAGTGCATACCCTGATTATGGTTTAAACGACGATTTTATTAAAAACGTAAAAAGTTTAAATGGAATTACCGAATCAGGAATTACAACAATTGAATTTGGGGAACTCATTTATTCCGAAGCACTTGATAAATATATTGATTGGCTTAGCAACGATAATAATATGACAAGGGAGGAATCCATAGCAAAGCTTCTTGGCTGTGAACTAAAAGGTATTGATTCTTTGAAACTACGCGAAATAAATAAAACTCTTTCTGTTCCAATTGATATAAAAGAATTCGAAAGTGGTAAAATTGCATTAATTAATATAAGAAATGGTTCCACTGACGATGTTAAAATGGCGAATTGTTTATCTGATATAGCAACATTTGATATCAAATACAATGATAAAGGTGATTATTTCCATATTGCAAACGGCGGTAGTATATCAACGGAAACCAATGATTCATTTAGACTAGGTGGTCCCGAAATCTTAGTGTCAAATGCATTCTTGCATCAGTATTTTCCCACATCGCATGTTCTTTCCATCGATTTAAATGTGAAAAATGGCTATGATGAACAGATCTATAACGCAATTAATGATTTAGCGGTTTCTATGGACATAACAATGATTTCACGTTATGCAGCACGAAAAGCTATGCAAGATGCAAAAACAATTATGATGGTGTTGGGAGGCGGTGTTTCATTTATACTTGCATTAATTGGCATATTTAATTTTGTTAATGTAATGTCTGTGAGTATTATGACACGAAAACGGGAGTTCGCTATTCTTGAAAGTGTTGGAATGAGCAAAAAGCAAATGCGCTCAATGCTAAGAAATGAGGGATTAGGTTATGCAATCATAACTATATTATGCTCCTTAACGATTGGTAATTTGATTATTTATGTTCTTTTCACCTTACTAAAAAATGTAGAGAAATACGCTCAGTTTACCTACCCATTTATTCCCATAATAATGATGTACGTTACCATTTCACTGATTTGTTTTATCACACCGAAAGTTGTTTACAGGAGTATAAGTAAGATGTCCATTATAGATCGTTTGAGGGAGACTGAATAAGTGTACTTAGAAAAATATACTTTGGAGACATAATATAAAATTATTAGGTCAATATTTGCGTACTTTAAAAACACCATTGGTCATGCTTTTTATTTGCATACTATTTCACCCTTCAATAAATTTATTAAGAAAGATACTCAAACGAAAATCCAAGTTATTTTTAGAATGCCTAAAAGTATTCTGCTGTTTGGCAATAAAAAAAGGCGAACGGAATATTCTCAACCGTCGCCTTATATATTTTAATAATTTGATTTGATATAACCGATTTATCTGGCAAATTCTCGATTTCAACATGTCAACTGGCATATATTATAAAATAAAAAAATATATACACCTATAGAAATGTATTAGAAGTCCTAATATTCTGAAGATTTAATTCTAACTGCTGTCCCCATGTGAAAACCTACCCCATTTGCCACGCAAATCCTATATTGTACTTATTTAACCGTTAAAGCAGGCTTATTAGCTGCATTCTCTTTACTATTAAAACTTATAGTCGCTCCATTACCATTCTCAACCTGCAGCTTAAATGTCATCTTCTTATCCCCGCTCATCTGACTGTTCACATAACTTGTTACATCAATATTATACCAACCTGCGGCTGTAACATTCAGTGTTCCGATGGTTACCGCACCCGTACTGCCAGGCTGATTATTCCAGGTAATACTGCTGCTCCCTGATTCCACCCAGGTATCTGTGCCGGATAGACCGTATATTACCACGGGCGTCGCTGCCGATACCGCATTACAATATACCTTTAAGATTGCCGATGAAACAGAAGTTCCTGAACGTCCTGTAAGGTCGAACTTCATAAAACCCTTCCGGTTATAGCCTGTATCCGGATCCCCTTTGACATCAATTGTTGCAGCTGTGCCATAATTCGTTCCAGCATAGGTTCCATCCCTTACATAAGCATCCGAGGCGGCTATATAATCAACTGAGGAGGCAGATGCCGTCGTGGCACTTACAGCAGTACTCCATACACTGGTACCGGTGCTGTTCACAGCTCTTACTTTATAGCTATGGGTTGATCCCAGAGCCAAGCCTGAATGTACATAAGGAGAAGTCACATTGTTTATTGTTGTTCCGTCTACTTCAAGGTCATAACCGGTTGCACCGCTTACAGCACTCCAAGTCACATTAATTTGTGATGTTCCGGTTGCTACAGCAGTCAACCCGGTTGGTACTGCCGGTACGCTCTGTGTATAACTTCCACCCATAAAAGCAACCATAGCCATTCCTGCTACATTTCCGGAAATCGTAACCTCATTTGTGGCATAATCTCTTCTATTGTCATGCCAAACCATACGGCTGTCATTAAATTGTACTACATTCGCATTCTCCTGTCCCGAAAGCAACGGGTCCAATTGATCTACTGCATATTGGGCACTTGTTTCAAAACCCTCGCTCCAAGCTCCAAGGAGCTGGTAAGAAGGATTGCTTACACGATTCAATGTTGTTACACGGTGGCGGGGATTCTGAAACCAGTTGGTTCCCGCACCATTTAACATACTGACACCCCAGGGATTTTTGCCCAGCATAAAGTCCAGCTGCTGCCCTGCCAGATTAGAATATGTTGTATTCCCCGACAATTCCTGATACATCATGGCTTCCACAGCATTATTACTCATTGCTTCATAAGTACCCCATTTGGGCTGACTGCTGTTATTCCAGAATTGTGCATCCGCATAAGTTTTCTTCACATTGAGATGATTATTCATACGGTTTATAACCGTACTTTTATAGGATGAATCAAGGGATGCGACTTCATAATTTACCCAGGCGTAAGCCCTGGACCAGTTGAGGCTGGTATCAGATTTGTTATACCATTCACCGGCACTGTCACAATAGGATTTTGCATCTGTCAAATAAGATGCTGTGCCGGTAGCACGATAGAGCTCAGCTGCCGCCCAAGCCATATCGTCTTTATAATCTGTATCCACATAGAACTCATCAGCGTCTCCAGCAATACCAGTTCTTGTCTTGCCCCAGGTATATATCTGCTGTGCTGCTGTAAGATAATTGCTGGCTAAAGCTGCATTGAAACTGGGTCCATTTTGGTCTCCCCATATTTTAGCTCCCAATGCGAGCGCTGCTGCCGCTTTACCGGCCAGATTTGCTCCGGTTCCTGCAGGACACGGATGGACGGGTCTGGAGGTACCGTATATGGTATTATCTTTTTCCGGCCAGCATTTACTGCGGGAATCAAGATCATCATTCTCAACATCATGGTCAAGGCCATCGGCTACTTCCATATATAACATCTGATTAGTGTTATCCCACATCTTTTTTATAAAATCCAAACCAACCTTTGCTTCGTTCAATACACCGCTGGTACTTCCGGGTGAAGGGAACACTTCCGGATGATGAATATAAGTTGTAAGCATAACATCCGTAACATGTCCGATAGTACTCATGAATTTGATGTAATCCGAGGCATCATGCCAGCCCCCCGTTACATCAATGGTACCGGAGGCCCCATCCGGTTTTCCATCCACCGATGAACTTGTTCCTGCTACGTGGCAGGTTCCATGGTCTTTGGGATTAGTATTTCCGCAGCGCTGTACCTTAAAGAACTGCATTGATAAATCCGCTAAACTGCTGTAAACAGAATCACTGACAGTAAATGCCGGTGAAGTATAGGAGTTGATTTTTATATAATATCCACTGCCTACTGTACTTAAAGAGCTAAAATCGAGGGCATAGGTATAAGCACAATTGGCACCTCCCACATCCCCCCAGCTTCCTTTGTTGCTTGCTGAAATTGTTCCATTTAAGACCGAAGTGTTGCTTGAATTAAAAACATCATATCTTATTCCGTTTAAATTGGTATTGGATAATACCATAGCCACTTTACTTGCCGATGGTTTATAGCCAACCTGGTTAACTCTGATAAAAACCCCGCTTGCATTTGCTTTTGCAGCTGTTCCGGGCATAATTAATGTTACAGTCATTACAATTACAACCAGAATCGAAATAATTCTAACTTTTCTTTTCACCCTAACCTCCCTGCCTTTCATAGAAAGTGAAATTATTATTCAAAAGCTTTTAAAACCTTTTCTCTATGGTGCTTTTTCATTCCGCTTTGTTCCAGTGCCCATAAAATAGCACCTGCTACAGGCGGTGCAGTAAGAACCTTGTAGGTAATAATTCTATCTTTATGTTTGTTTGAAATTTCCTGTCTGATTTTTTCAATAGCTCTGGAATTTTCACCTTTTACAAAGATTGAACCGGCTAATATAATCTCTACAGGTTCTTGCTTACAAAAGTCCAGATTGTTTATGACTGCACTGATACACCTTGCATATTCTATCCCCATATTGTCTAACAGACCCTGCGCTACTGCATCATTTTTATTCGCCGCTTCGAAAACCAGCCTGTTAAAATAATCATATTTATAGGTGCCGTCATCAATCTTACCTTTTAGTGCTTCTACAAAATCGAATTTTGATGTTATACCTAAGGTGTCAAAAAACATATCTGTTATTAAAGTCTCTGAGTCTCCTTTAAATATAGAATTATAAGTTGCTGCGATAGCCTTACCTGCCAGATATTCACCTCCTCCGAAATCTCCTCCGCTTAATTCTCCTAAACCTCCTATCTGCAGCATATTTCCCTTAGAATCTATTCCACCTATGGAAAAAGCTGTTCCATTAATCGCACAAATTCCAGTGCCATTTTCACTTCCAGCCTTTACTCCCAGATAAGAATCATTGCAAAGTGTAAAATCCCTTATCCCTAAATCAAAAATCATATTCGTAATAAATTCATGCTGCCATTTCGTATCCACACCGGCCAATCCAAAGACACACCTCTCCAAATCTTCTGTTCCTATATTGTTTTTAGTAAGGATATAGGTAAACAGTTTACTAAGCTCAGCCTGTAGCTCAGCATAACTACCGCTAAGACATTCATGGTTTGTCGTTCCCCAGCTTACCAGATCGACCATATTTCCATCCAAATCAAAAATGGAACAATGGGTCTTCGTTCCGCCGCCATCTACTCCAAGTACGTATTTTTTCATAAATTCTATTTTCCTCCGAAAAACTGCGGTAAAAATTCCTTATTGGCTTCCAACATCTCATCAAGGACATTCTTTGCTTTATAGTAGTCACCAATAAGAGGATGTGTCAGTAAAGCTCCCAATGCTGCATTATAATCCCCTTCAATACCCGCTTTTACCGTTAACTTCTCAAAGGCTTTCACAGCCTGCATCAAACCGATAATGTGCTGATTGTCAAAATTATTCAGTTTTAGCGGAGTTGCACCATTTTTATTAATGATACATTTGGCTTCGATTACATCATTCTTACCCATAAAGCTCAAAGCTCCATTATTTTTTACATCAACCACATGAACTTCATTCTTATCGTTTTCTATAGCATCCACAACAGAAATCGCAGCCTCTGAATACAGTGCCCCACCTCTTTTATCCAGAACTGCCGGTTTTTCTTTCAAGCTCGGGTCCTTGTATAACTCCAGAAGTTCCGCTTCTATCAGCTTACATTCTTCCCCTCTGGTCATATCAGCCTCCTGGCATTTTTTTACCATCTTGTCCCTGAAATAATAGTAATTAAGATAGGATACCGGAAGGCCTTTTATGGCTTTTAATAATTCTTCATCATACACAACTTCGGGTATGTTCTTTAAACTGTTATTCTTATAGCCTCCCAAAAATAAGTTCTGCAGAATTTCTTTATCGTCTGCATAAAGGGCAGTCAGCCAGAACAGGTGATTTAAACCTACAAAGTCATAATCAAATTTCTTTGTGTTTTCAGGCAGCATTTCCTTTGCACGCCGAATCATATTAATTGGCGCATTACAAAGGCCAAGCATTTTAACATCAGAATTATTTAAGAGGGCTTCTGCTATTATACCGGAAGGATTTGAGAAGTTGATAAACCAGGCATTCGGCGAAAGTCTTTCAATCTTTTTTGCAATATCCATCATGACAGGTATTGTCCTCAATGCTTTCATAAAGCCACCTGCACCCGTTGTCTCCTGTCCAAGTAGGTCATATTTTAAAGGAATCTTTTCATCCCTTATTCTCGCATCCAGCTTTCCAACTCTAATCTGTCCCAATACGTAGTCAGCACCTTCTATTGCCTCATCCATCTTGTCAGTAATGATAACTCTTGCATTCAATCCGTTGGCCTCAAGCATTCTCTTACCAAGCCCGGTTACAATCTCTGTTTTTTCTTTATCAATATCCATCATGTAAAAGCTGTCAACTTTTAATTGTTTGTTTCTTGTAATGAACCCATTCATGAGCTCTGGCGTATAGGTACTACCGGCCCCAATCACAGCAATTTTTAACTTTTTCATATTATACCTCCTTATAATGCGCTTAGCGCATACTCAAATCAAAGTGAAAATTGTTCTTTCATTTTCACATAACCTCCATTTGATGCGCTTTAGTGCATACTCAAAACAATCGAGAAAATTGTCCTTTAATTAACACAAATAATAAGTTATCCTGATTATATCCCTGGATTAAAGCAGCCTCAATGTCATATTTTTACGGATATTTCTTCTTTTTTTACATTACAAAAAGAGGCTGTTTTGAACACTTTTCCACAGCCTCTTGTATGATACAAATTATTATTTTTTCATTACTAATCACTTACTCCTAGCAGCAGCTTCACTAGCATACTTCACTTCCCATAACCTCCCGGTATAAATCCAGTGCATGCCCGGTCTTTCTAGGCTCTCCCTCTATTAACCGAAAGCTTCTAGTTCCGTCATCTGCTCTGTCAGCCCGCAGAAATACGTCTTCTGTCCTGTTCTCCCGATAAAGGCGATAACTGAACTCATAATTATGAGTAACATAAATGCAGGTTATATTGCTGTCTCTAATTCCTGCCAGAAGTTCTTCCGCCAGGTAAGCGGCATCATAGTCCGTAGTAGTTGCGAAGGTTTCGTTCAGTAACAGCAGACTTCCCGGGGTAATACAGGTAATAATATCACTTAGTTTTAGCAGCTCCTGCTCCAGGAGTCCGTGCTTTATAGCCGTATCTTCCTCTTCCGGAAAATGGGTGAAAATTCCCTGATATAGATTGCATTTATACTGCTCTGCAGCAACAAAATACCCGCTTTGGGCCAGAAACTGGGCTATGCCAATACTTCTTAAAAAGGTTGTTTTGCCACCCTGATTCACTCCGGTAATAATCCAATTGCTCTTATCTCTGTATGATAAGCTGTTGGTCACTGCCAATCCATCCTTTATTACCAGAAACAGGTCAGACAATGTGGATACGGATAAGCAATTACAAGTATCCGCAAATTCCGGAAAGCATATTGAAATCCTCCGTTCCGACAGATATTTTTGCAAATTTAGTCCGCCACAGTAGAATCCGAATTGAAATTTTAGTTGTTCCAGTAGATACTTCACGGAATAATTGAAATCACTTACTGCTTTTAAGACCCAGGTAAGCCCAACGTCTATCATTTCACGCACTTCATTTTCTATGGTGATGTTATCTATTTTTATTTCATCCACATTTTCAGACTTGTGGCCAAAAGATAATAAGCCTTTCTTTTCTTGGGGTAAAGCTTCATTGGTAAGGATACGGTGAAGGGTCATATCCGTCAGCTTCAGACCTTTTCCAATATGTGCGCCAATGGTAATGGCATCTGTTTTCTTTAATACCGTCAGAGATTGAAGAATATTTCTCACCTCATCGATATAATCCTTCGTATATTTACTGGTAAACCAATGACAGAAGGAAGAAAGCATCTCCGATTCAGGATTATTTATTTGACTTACACTGTTCTTTATTTCTCCCAGGTATTCCAATATGGTGAAAGCTGTTTCCACCTGGGTAAGTATCTTTTTGGGAACTGGAATTACATAATTATATTGATGTTTGGCGGCATCCTCATACTCCTTTACCTTTTGCACCGCCCCAAGAGCAGAACGATAGATAGACTGAAACTGTTCTGTATGAGCTATTGCATCCTTTAAAACAGCCTGTCGTTTTAGGATTTCAGTACTCTTGGTGGAAGGGTTCAGCAGAACCTGACTGCAGATTTTATAAAGTTCGCTATCACCGCCTGATAACACATCAAAAAGTACAGAGAATTTTAAATCCCTAATAAGTAAATTATTATCTGCTTTTATATCATGGCTGCTGTTGTCATTTATTATAAGATTAATCTCCATTTGCCATACGCTCCTTTATTTGTTCCCCCGATAAATGATATTTTAAGGCTATATCAATAGCCCGGGCACTAAGTACCGCTTCTCCCGGTTCTATTTTATAGGTTCTTTTATATCCGTCTTCTTCTCTTACGGAAGCAATCAGACTTGTCATTTTATCCCTTCGCCTTGCCAGTTCAGGAACATGGGTAACACACAATACCGTGCCGGATTTCTGAAACATCTGCGGCAGCAGTAAATTAGTCAGTTCATAGGTATCCGCTGCCGTTGTGGAAGAGAACATTTCATTGAGAATATAAAGACAATTGTCAGGAGCACTCATAAGTATTTCTTTCAGATGATGTAATTCCTCCAGTAACTTTCCGTTGTTCACCAATTGATTTTCTTCCACAGTAAAATGGGTATAGATACCATCAAAATGACAAAGCTTTGCTTTATTCGCAATAACAGGCATTCCAAGCATACCAAGATAAATCGTCTGGCCCACACTTCTGGCAAAGGTGGTTTTTCCTCCCTGATTAACACCGGTTATAAAAGCTCCCTGACTATCCTCCTGTAATAACAGATTGTTAAGTGCAATTTCTTTTGCTTTTCCGGCAGTTAAGGCAAGCTTGATGTCACAAATCCCCTGAAGATTAACAGTTCCCTGCTTCTGTACTTCCGGATAGGTTAGCTTAAATCCCTTTTCTTTCAGTCTTTCCGTAAGACTATGACCAGACAAATAAAAGTCTGATTCCCTATACAGCCTCATAAGAATCTCATCTACCAGGGGTTGGCTGACAGCGGCAAAACTTAAAACTTCTTTGCATAACTTAGGATACTCTTTTTCCACAAGGGACATAAGCCTGCCCTCAAATTGATTCAGCACCGGCTGGTTAAAAAGGCTGATTGAAGGAATACCGGTCTCTCCCTCCCGAAAAACCTTCTGAACTGTTCCAAAATAATCTTCCGTACTCTGTTGGAAGCTGACTTTCACAACATTTCCATCTATCGATAAAGTACAATAGATAGCTTCCAATTTAAACTTTAGGTCTTCTGCATGAAGGCAGAACTCATAATAATCTTTCCGTTCTAAATAAGCAGCCAAAATAGGTACTAAGGTAGTCAGTGCAGTAGAGACAGCATGCTCCTTAAGAATATAATACAACCCCTTTATGGTTTGATAATAAAGGATGGCTGCATCCAGGTAATATTTCCCCTTCTGCAGGGGATTGTCTGATTGTAGACGATAATTTAACAGCCTTTCAGCTTCTGTAAAACCCTTTCTGAACTCTGTAAACCCCAGATAAACAGCCGGTTTCTCAAGATCCTGATAGATTTCCTGCCGGTATGCAATTATACTGGTATCGTGAGGGAAACTAAATAATAGCTCCTTTATATTCTCCGGTATAGCCCCATCATACCAAGGCAGGAAAATTGCATCCAGATTCAAATCCTGAAAAAAACTCGGTAAATTCTCCGATGAATCTACCGCTTCCTCCTTCACCATCATCCTGGAACCTACGAAGTAAGTCTTTTTTTGAATTTTTTGCTTTGCCCTGTAATAAACTTGTTTTTGTGACTGTTTTTTTGCTGTCTCTTCCTGTTCCGGATTTTCATAAAACAAACTAAAATACGCCATAGATACACCTCCTAAAAGAAGTGTAAACTATGACGCATGTGTAGAGTCAATTAAAATTTTTACAGCCATAAGATATGAGAAAACTCATTTTCCAGCTTTTCATTTTCAAGGCAATAGATTCTGGAAAGCTTTATGGCTTCCGCTTCCGGAGTTGCCTTTTCCGGTTGATCCTCCAGAGTCACAAGTAAGGAATCTATTGATTCATTATTATAATTTAAGATTTGGATATTGGTATTATTCTCCGCTTTCTTTTTCTGTAATTTACTGATTACTATTTCTTTGGAGTAAGCCTCTGCTTTCATATCCTTAATATCAGCCAGTGATATTCCAAGCCTTTTAAAACTAATAATAGTGTTTAGTTCTTTCATCTGTTCCGAATCGTAATAGCGGTACCCATTGGATTGGTCGATTTGTGTCGGCGTCAGCAGCTTAAGCCTGTCGTATAAATGCAGGGTACGAACAGATATATCACAAAAATCTGCAAATTCTTTTATTTTCAGCAGCATATGGCATCTGCTCCCTTCGTTTGGATCACTTCTTTCCTAGGTTCGTTTCAACATGATTTTAGCACAGATTTCCTTATAATCTCAATATATTTTTCCATATATTATGTTACCGTCAGGAAATCCAAATAAAAAACAAGCTGAAAATGTACTTTCCAGCCTGTTTACTCTGTTTCTTTAACGATTGTTTATCCCCTCAAACATTTTTAACAGCCGGATATAATGATTCGCTTCCCGTAAGACATGGTCCCCTAACAACGGGATAATAATCGATTTTACTTCACAGGATAGAATTCCTTGTGTACCTTGTGCCTTGAAATCCCGCAGTTCCATAGTTGCCTTTAAACTGTCATCTGTAACTGTTGCCAGCGGAACTGTCATATCCATTGCATCCTTCGCTTCGGCTGTTAATTGATCAAACTCATTTCCAAAATTATTTGCCAGATTAATTAAATTCTCTTCCGTTGGATCTAGTAAACCACGGATAAATTTCGCATGTTCCGCCATTTGCCGGTTCCAGAAAAACTCCTGCTCATAGGCTTCTCTTTCCAAATTTTGTGCTGCTCTATTTTGAAGATTACTTAGTGTCTGCAGATAAAGCTCCGCTTCTCGAATTATATGTACAATAAGCAAGGGGTAATTAAATGTAAACATGTTACAGTTTGTAACATTGGACAAAATATTTTGCTTAAAACGTATTAACTCAGATGTTAAATACAGAGCTCTTTCATTCAGACTAAATACTCTTTGTTCAAGGATACGGCTATTCGATACCAAATCCCCACCTGTTAATTCTGCTGTTGCCTGTGTAAGTTGAGTCGGTATCTTGACACCGGTATAATAAGCTGTAGCCATTTCCGCATTTCGTGTAAAAGGTGTTATCACTTCACCAGAATCAAGTATATCAGGATTAACATTACCATTAGAAAGAGAAACAGCTTCCTCCAAAATTTCATCAAATTCTTTTCGAAAGGTATCTGCCATTTGAGTGAAACTATCATCCCTAGGCGTAAATCCCAATTCTAGAAATAATGAATGCTCTTTCATAATCCTCGCAAAAAACAAATGCAACCCTAGTGATTGACTAATAAAATCCATACTTGTAAGCATGTTCTATACCCTCTGTAAATTCACATCATATTTACATTTTATGTTGTTTCCGAATTGTTTATTACAGGATATTACAGATTAATTGTCTGGGAATTTTTGAAATAATGATAGACAAATGACACATCTTACTATAATATATTACAGGAGTGTGTCACATTAGAAAATACCGAATATAGAGAAGTTCAGATACCTCAAATTAAATAAGTTTTATTCAAATAATTAGTGGTACCAATGGCATCGATTATATAAAATAATATTTAAGACATAAGTAAAAACTAATATAATATTAATGCTTTTATAATTCTTAAATTACACTGCTTATGTTAAGCTATATAACTATATAATAAGTAACTAATGATTCATATCTTAATGAAGAAAATGAACGCACGCATATTACCAATCTATTATCTAATAATACTTTATTAAAACAAACATCTTTAAAAGGAGTAAAAAACAGTGGTTTCATCAAAAAAGTCTCATATAACCAAACTCTCACTTGGAGGAATTCTAGTAACATTAGGTGTCGTATACGGAGATATCGGTACTTCGCCTCTTTATGTAATGAAGTCAGTTCTTCAAGGGAATGGTGGCTTAGAAAACGTATCAGATAATTTTATTCTAGGAACTTTATCATTGGTTTTTTGGACGCTAACTATCTTAACAACCATTAAATATGTTTTTATTACACTTAGAGCTGATAACAAGGGAGAAGGTGGTATATTTTCACTTTTTGCACTTGTAAGAAACCGTTCCAAATGGTTGGTTATCCCTGCCATGATAGGAGGGTCTGCTTTACTGGCTGACGGTATGCTGACACCTGCGGTAACAGTTACATCAGCCGTCGAAGGATTAAAACTGCTTCCGGTATTTAATGATATTTTCGGAAACAACCAACGCAATATCGTTATTCTCGTTATCGCAATAATCTGTATATTGTTTTTTATCCAGCACAGCGGAACAGAATTTATCGGAAAATTATTTGGACCTATTATGTTTTTATGGTTCAGCAGTTTAGCTGTTTTTGGAATAATTAATCTTGCCGATAATCCTTTTTTGCTGCGTGCACTGTCACCTCACTATGCTGTATCCATACTATTTAGCAGCGATAATAAACTTGGCTTTTTTATATTAGGCAGTATTTTCTTGTGTTCAACAGGTGCAGAAGCCCTCTACTCAGATCTTGGACATGTTGGGCGTAAAAACATCTATTTCACATGGCCTTTTGTTAAATTATGTTTACTGCTTAACTACTTTGGTCAAGGAGCATGGATTTTATCTGCTAAGACCTCTCAACACACGCTGGAGGATGTTAATCCCTTTTATCAGATGATTCCATCCGGATTCCTGATCTATGGCATCGTTATCTCTACCCTTGCAGCTATTATAGCTTCCCAGGCATTAATATCAGGCTCCTTTACCCTTGTATCAGAAGCCATTAAATTAAATCTGTTTCCAAGATTACATACGTTATATCCTTCTTCCCTAAAAGGGCAGCTCTATATTCCTGCAATTAATAGGATATTATGTGTAGTCTGTATCGGAATTGTACTTTACTTTCAGAGTTCCGATAAAATGGAAGCTGCCTACGGTCTTGCTATTACCGTTACCATGCTTATGACAACAATTCTCCTATTTAACTATATGCGAAAGAAAAATGCACCAATTGTACTTGCAGTCATTATGCTTGTTTTCTTTATGAGTTTTGAAGCATCTTTCTTCCTTGCTAATATTATTAAATTCTTCCATGGTGGATTCGTTGCCGTAATTATTGCTATTTCTATCTTGTTTATTATGTATATCTGGGATAGATCTCATATAATTAAGATGCGTTTTCGCGAAGTTGTACCGATAGAAAATTATATTGCACAGTTAAATCAATTACGTCACGACCCGGATGTTCCAAAATACGCAAGTAATCTTGTATGCTTGACCAATTGTCCTAATACCAAAGAAGTAGAACGTAAAATAATGTACTTTCTATTAGATAAGAGGCCAAAAAGGGCTGATGTTTACTGGTTTGTTAATGTGTATGTTACAGATGAACCTTATCAGGCTGATTATGTAGTTGAAAAATACAATACCTCCTTTATCGTAAATATACAGATTAACCTTGGTTTTAGAATTGAACAGAATCTGAATGTATTTTTACGCCAGATATCAACAGAAATGGTGAATAACAAGGAAATTGACAATCAATCCAATGCTTATTCCATTATTCCGAACCGTAAACTGGGAGACTTTAGGTTTGTATTTATTGAAGAAGTGCTTTCCAATCAGTCCTCACTGTCCGGCTGGGATTCATTCCTGTTAAGAACAAAGTTTTTTATTCAGAAATTTACGGTATCACCATCTAATTGGTTCGGCCTTGACACCAGTGATGTTTATATTGAAAAGGTTCCTATGATACTTGGCCATTCCAATCGTACTGTTTTAAAAAGGAATTCAAAGCCTTCTTGTGAAAAACATTAATAAATAGCAACAATAATAAGACACAAAACATAATAGCTTCGTCACAGGGTGTATTAATCCGAGTGACGAAGCTATTTTTATTTTACTCAAATGATATTATTAACGTTCCCTGTTCCATTTTAGCATTTGCAATTTCTTTATCCTTTAGGTATTCCGGAAGGGTTAAACAGCGTTTTTCGTTCTTTAATGATATTTGAATTTCTCCATTTTGCTGTACCAAGTCCATCTCCGACTTTACAGCAAAAGGAAGACTGATTATCATTTTATAGGTATCATTTTCTTTATTTATCGTATATATCTCCTCACGGGCCAATACATCAATCGGATTGATATCCCCATACAAGTTGCCTGCTTTTTCAAGTATCGGGATGGTTTTTAATTCTTGCTTATGTAGTTGAAGTTCGAATACCGGTATTTCCCTAAAGCTTTCTTTTATCTCATTCAGACCCTCCTTTTGTAATTTCACCCATTTATTGAAATAACCTTCAAGCGCTTCTTCGGGGTACACCTTATTAACTATAATTGCATCCACATTGTAATTGTACAGATGCAAGCAGGTAAAATTCCTTTTTGTTTCACTAATTACAACTTTCTCTGGAGTGGTAACTATCCGTAAAGATACAATATCCTTGTTAAGCATCAACGTCTGTAAACGCTCTAATTTATCCATTAATCGTTCAAAATCATCAAAAACATCATCCTCAGGCATCGGTATTTTAGCCAGTGTCTTCACCAGTGGCCGTGCAATTTTAGCAGCCTTTCTTTTCATAGGCAAGGCCTTGCTGATTACATCACCAAAGAGTTCCGGAAATTTAAGAAGGGAGAGTGTTTCTCCTGTAGGTGCACAGTCAACAATTAATACATCATACTGATTATTTTCATAGATTTCTAGGATTTTAAACAATGCGAACAGTTCTTCTAATCCGGGAAAAACAAGGAGTTCCTCCGCCTCAATTCCACCTTCGGCACGGGATGTAAGCAGTTCCTTGATAAACCCTCTAAAGTTCCCCCATGCCTTCTCATTTTCATCCACAACATCAATTTCAAGAGCATCCAGGTTAGGTGCTATTGTTTGGGATAACCCATTTAATGAAATTCCGAAGGAATCTCCCAGGCTGTGGGCTTGATCCGTACTCATTATAATAACTTTTTTGCCTTCACGGGCAAGCTTAACAGCAGTGGCTGCACTGATACTAGTCTTTCCGACTCCACCTTTTCCTGTATATAATATTATTCTCATCAATCGATATCCACCTTTCTGGCTCCTGAAGCAGAAGCTTTTTGAGGGTTTTCCTGTCTTGTCCCTTCCTGCAAGGTAAAGCTTTCTTTAATCATAGATGTCAGTTCCTTGCCAATCACCTTTAAATGTTCTTGGGTTTGCTCCGGCAATAAGCCCATTAGTGCCTCTGCCTCCATCTTTTTTGCCTCCATCAGCTTTTGCATCGTTGTCATTCTATTGGTTCTAGTCATTCCCTTATACCTCCTTCCGTAAAGTTAACCGTCAATATACCATCAGATAATTGTGCACCGGTTACAGCATAATTTCTTAGCGAATTGGGTTTTGGTATACATCGTTTGAAATTACCGATTTTAAGAATAATATCCGTGCCGGATTCGTGTAGAATCACTTCCCCCTTTTCAATAAAGGGAAGCTTTAACAGAAGGTTGTAGCCATTCTCAACTTTCTCGAAACATTGACTAACTAATTCCTCCTGTATACTAAATACATCTCTGCCTTTCAAAACATTTTGTTCAATACGATCTACGCCGGATAACCCGTTTAAGTCCGTGTCGAACCAAGGAATTTTATAAATAGGCATGCCATCAAAGACTGCTTCCAGTTCTTCAATATATTGATTCTGAATTGCTATCCAATCAATAAAGAATGGGTTATCCATATCTTTAGGTAAAATGCGGTTAATGTAAATGCCATCCACATGATAATCATAAAGGTTCATATACATAAAGTTTCGCTTAGTTTCCTCAACCACCATTTTTTCTGGCATTGTAACAATCCGTATTGATGTCGTTTTACGGTCCTTCAAAAATTCCTGTAATTCTATCAGTTTCCTATATAATCTCTCTATATCTGTCATGGCATCGCTATCCGGTAATTGAATCTTGAAAACTGTTTTTGATATCGGTGCTAAAATTTTCATAGCGACTTTACCTATGGGAAAGAACTTTTCCATATACCATGCAAGTAACTCCGGAAATTTAAGCAGGGCAAGTGTTTCACCCGTAGGAGCACAATCAACGATAATTCGGTCATATTCTCCACTTGCATAGATTTCCTTCAGCTTCAAGAGTGAAAAAAGCTCATCCATTCCCGGAAATATTGATAACTCTCCAATATTACCAATCGGTATTCCAGATGATTCAATGACTTTAATAAGAGCCTGCTTCATATCTGCAAAATCTTCCTCCATTACGTAACTTGGATCAATCTCAAGGGCATATAAATTGTCAGATACTTTTTGAATGGTTTTTCCAATTCGTAAGTCAAATATATCATTAAGACTATGAGCCATATCCGTACTTACAATTAATGTCTTTTTACCTTCGTTGGATGAATTTCTTGCATGGGCGGCAGCAACACTTGTTTTTCCAACTCCACCTTTTCCTGTGAATATAAGCATTCTGGTCATAAAACACCTCCGTTTTTTCTTATACTTTCCTTTACTTTTATTTCTTAATTGTTTTGATACTTTTATTTAATACTAAAATAATTCATCTTTCGAATATTTCGAGTACCGAAGTATATATTCTTAGAGAAGCGAACCTTAAGTTCGCACTCTATTCTTTGTATATTCTATTCAATTGTTATCTTTCTTATCTTTTTAGTCACCTCTTGGGTGTCTTTATGATTCACATTCCGCAGCATATTAATTACTTTATCCAGTACATTATGAAGGATTTTCAATTCCTCCTGCGTCAAATCCTTCATTAACAGCTGACCATAATAGGCAAAGTTCTTAATTATTTCATTGATTTGCTGCTTTCCAGCATCCGCTAAAATAAGGGTTACCACCCGCTTATCGTCTACATTACGGATTCTTGAAACCATCTTCTTATTCTCCATCCTTGTAATAATACCTGTGGCGGTATTCAGGGGAGTACATAGATATTCTGCAACCTGTGACATATTGCTTTCGCCTTTTCGATAGAGAAAAAGTAACACCAGCATTTCATTTTTTGAGCACTCCATCAAGACATTTCCCCAGGTTTCAGGTGAAATAATAAGGCGAAATTGTTCTATATATTCAAATAAGATGTCTTCCATGTTATTTTGATTTAACTGCAATATACTTCCTCCTTCGAACTAAATTAATTCTAACTCCGAAGTATTTATTTGTCAATGGAATTTCTTGCTTTTCTTATCATTTCGTTTAATAACTACGGAATAAGGATGGTCACCAGTCCCTACGGAAAGTTTTATGAACTCACCTGACTGTATTAATGCTTCTATTCGTAAATATAGCAAACGGTCACCAACTCCTGGTACTTGGCCTATTATTTTGCCAATTACTTGTCCAATTCTTATAGGTTCCTCTGAGATGTTAGCAAGAAGAGTAAAATCATAAAATTCAATCGGTACACTAATTACACAACCATTTATAATTGCACGCAAAGGTGCATTTTCAAGCACCAGG
The DNA here is from genome assembly GCF_014218355.1 of Anaerocolumna chitinilytica. Taxonomy (NCBI): domain Bacteria; kingdom Bacillati; phylum Bacillota; class Clostridia; order Lachnospirales; family Lachnospiraceae; genus Anaerocolumna; species Anaerocolumna chitinilytica. Next base: position 1,928,178 of record NZ_AP023368.1, on the reverse strand, counting down.
TCACGCCATAACCCCGCATAGACACTTCGCTGTAATCCGCTTACCGCTTCCTCATATTGAACAAATGCTCCAAATTTTTCTGCATCTACTTCTCCCGTACTGCGATACCATATAATACAGTTATCACTCTCAAGCTGTGTTGGAATAGATACAACGGAAAGTGGTGTCTTGGAATCTGACATCAGATGACATATAAAATACATACCGCACATTTCAGCGGGATCACTGGTACTTATCCACATTCGAATGGGTTCCAGCGAGGTTTTCGCTTCTTGAAGACGGAGCATAGCATACTGATTTTGCTTCTTTATTCTTTCAAGCTCCTCTGGAAAATCCGTAAAAAGATTGTCAAACATCTTTCTACGCTTACTAATATCGGAATCCACTTCCGAAATATCACCGATGTCCAACTCCAATGTTAATGCGATGACATCCTTAGAACTGCCTTCCATTGTCATACCAGACCATCTATGAGGTTTCATCGCTTCACGTTGTTCATTTTCAGTACCTCCAAACACAGCGACTGCACCGCCTACATTTTCTCCCTGCTTCCTTGATTTTGCAAGCTTAAGAGCACCGGCAGGGCTTTCGCCAAAGGTAAGTTCTATCATATGACATTTTCCTTCTTTCTTATAGGATAAAGCTATCCATCATTGGGAGTTTGTACATTAATCTTAATACCACTAATATTCCAGTTTTTTACACGGCAGATAATATCCAAAAGTAAAGAGATTATTCCCGTCCTCTACTATTTTCGCATACTTCTCAAAGGAGTAGTATTCCATGGATATTCCAACAACTGAATAATCCGGTACATAGCCATTTTCTCTCATTACCTTCTCTGTCTTAGTATGAGCTCCTTTTTCCAGATGAGAGGTATTTCCTTGTATCCAACCAATTCCCATGAGACAGTCAGGAATATCACGGTAAGAGAATCCATCAGGTACAATTGCATCCGGCTTGGCAAATACTCCGGCAATATATACAAACTCTTTTGTCTGGGGATTATATTCCCCCATCCATCCAATGGTATCTCCAAGGGGAGATACGCGTTCAGGCAAGTTTTGCAGAAAATCGTTTGTTCCATCCTTTAGAATATTATTCCATAACTCCGGAACAGGATTCTTCTTTCCAACGACAACCTCTTTTCCTATGAATCTGACTGCTTTAAAGTTTTGTACTTCAAAGTATGTTTTTACTCCCATTATACCTCCCTCTATTATACTGAAACTGTCCCTTTAAATCTATATGAGCTATTCTCATTACTGTTTTTTTATGAAAGGTATATACAATTCCATATAACTGACTTCCGGTGTGCTACCGTAATATATCTCAGGTGAAAAGGCATCCATCGTCAGGTTATGCTTTTCAAGCCATAGCCCGCTATACTTAATTGCCTTGTTAAGGGCAACCGTAACAAGTTCTTGAAAATCACTTGCTTCAAAGCCACAAACGATATATTCACGGGCAGGTAACTGCCATGACTGAAAATGCTCATCCTCAATCACTTCTTCCACTTCAGCTCCAGCGAAATAGGTAAAACATCCGGTTGGAGCATCTCCCAAATATGCAACCCCTATTTCGCGGCCATTCGCCTTTCGGGCAATCAAAGCCTTTTCCTGGTGGAAGCGTCGCCATATTTCTCCGGGTACATCAACACCGGTCGATTCCCCAACTGGCAACTGCCCGGCATTTGGAACATAATCAAAAAAACCCACAAAATAAATTGGTTCCTTTAATAACCTGCGGTTCATTTCTAAAACAAGACCCTCACTAATCAGTGGTACACCTTCATCAATTAGTGTATATCCAAGCAATAAATCAGGTTTATCAAACCGGTTAAGTGAAATCGGCTTTTCCCGATATTGCTCCGGTGTCATTCCATACAACTCTTTGAACCCTCTTGTAAAGGTTTCATGACTGCCAAAACCGTATTCCAAAGCAATATCAAGAATACGTTTATTCTTGTTTTGCAGAACTTCCAGTACGATAGCCATCCGCCGCATTTTAATATATTCACGTACCGGTTTTTTTACCAAACGACTAAACAATCTCTGATAGTAAAACAAGGACAACGAAGCAGTATCAGCCAATTCTTCAATTTCTATTTCTTCTGTTATATGTTCCTCAATATAATCCAGTGTTTTCTGGATTGCTTCCCATGCATGCATCCTATGCACCTCCTATATGGATAGGATAATATATATTTTAAAAACGCGCTTGACTGTGTCTGCTCTTTTTCTTATAAAATGGACCAATCTAGAAACTTAGAAGTAGATTTTTCATACTCACCAGTACCTGTAAGTAGCTAATAAACTTAAATATATTGTATGGTAAATTGGGAAATATTTCAACTCTAATCTTGCCTTGAAAATAGCTAATACCGGACATTCCTTCGAGGAAAAAACAATCCATAGTCTGTAAAGAACTTAAAGGTATCGAAACAAAAAGAGTATTAAAAAGTTGCCATGGACGTATGCAGATGTAGCAAAAGAGATAGTATCTGAAATAACAGCGGCAGAAATAATAGTAATCCCTATATGGTACTAATAGAATCGTTCTAATCATATTTTATTAAAGAAATCAATAGAATGAGGTTAAGACATTGATAAAAGTTAAAGTTAATTTATTGCCCCTGGTAAGTAATATAAATTTGCCCACCGTTTTGAAGACGGCTATATTACCGGGCGATACAGTAGAAAGATTATTTATCGCAACCCAGGTAGGGGAGATTTTTTACATAGGAAACGGAGTGATAGAGACATTCTTAGATATCCGCCCGCGCATCCTTGAATTAGGGGCTTCTTCCGGCGGCTATGATGAACGGGGCTTACTGGGACTAGCGTTTCATCCAGCCTTCTACTACAATGGTCTGTTCTATCTTCATTATTCGGCAGCCGGATCACAAGGCCCGGGTGCTCTTGCCGGAACCTTTGAACCCGACCCATGTGACCCTGCCACCCAAAACCTGGAATGGACAAATCGAGATGTTAACTATAATCACATTGATACTGTTGAAGAATGGATTCTACCATCAAATGCCCAACCTCAAAAACGACGGACTTTATTAAACATAAGAAGACCTTTTTTAAATCACAACGGTGTCAATAGTTTAAACTTCTCTCCTGAGACAGGTAACCTTATATTAACAACAGGGGATGGGGGATTAGGCTATGATCCATTCAATTTAAGCCAGAATGCTATGGAAATTGCCGGTAAAATAATTGAAATTGATATAACGAAAAATATATTTTATGATAATCCACCTGTGGTTACACGTTTTGATGAACTTCCCCTACCTATTCAGGAGACGCTTACGGTTATAGCAAAAGGAGTCCGCAATATTCCGGGCATTTCTTTTCAAAGGTTTTACAATCGGTATATCAAATACGTAGGGAATGTCGGGCAGGATCTGGTAGAATCTATTTTTTCATTCGTTGATTATAAACCAATACCAGTTACTGAGCTTGTGCAATCTTCTTTTGGGGAAACAGAGTCTGAGCAAGAAGGATTTGTTAATTTTGGTTGGCGAGGGTGGGAAGGTGCTTTTCCTACTTCGGTAATACGCGATTGTTCTGCAGATCCAACTTTGAGTGAAAAAGTATTTGCTTATTATGATGAAGCCGTTGAGACTTCCGTACGGCGCCTTCCTCCGCTGATCAGCTATTTTCATCAAGATTCCCGGCCAGGTAAATTCGGAGCAACCGCACTTACAGGAGTCCAGCCCTATGAGGGAAGTGAAATCTCAGATTTATCGGGAAGCATTGTATTTACCGACCTGGCTCAGGATGAAGACTCTCCTCCGCCTGTTAGAGGTGCTTTAGCTTATACCAGAGTAAGCACAGATTGTAAACTGGGGGATTATAGTGTTATTGAAACAGACTATGATTTTGGATCTGAATCATCCTATTATGTCAGCTTGGGAACGAATCTGGATCAAACCAAATTATATTTAGGAGTTTATGGCTCCATGAAAGTATCCGATTATAATAAAGGTACCATTTACGAAATTATCCCATGATTTATAGTTTCGTTCCTATATAACTCTATCTGGAAAGGCCATTTAGGTAGTACTTTAAATGGTAGTTAAAGTATTATATACTACCAGGCTGGTTAATAAAAAACAGCCTGGTTTTAGGTTCCAGATAACTATGAACCGCAATATTGTAATAAGAAATAATCCCATTTTCACCCTCGGAATTCAATTAACTCACCATCGGGACCTTGAAAGACAACTCTTTTCCAGCCTGTCTCCTGAGGCTTTCTGGGCTCGGGAATGTGCGGTTTCGTTACAATTGGAATTCCTGCAGCTCTCAGCCTTTGATAATCCGAATCAAAATCATCACTAATGAGGCAGAAATGGTATCCTCTATTTTCCTTTCCATCTGTCCAATGCTCAAACTCTAGCACGGTATCACCCAACTGAAGGTAAACAACCTTTTCAAGATTCGGAACTCCCGGGACGTCATGTTCGTAATATGCCTTGAACCCAAAGTTTTTTTCATAAAAATCTATGGACTTCTGCCTGTCTCTTACAGAAAAAGCAACATGGTCAATTCTTGTAAACATTAAATAATACCTCCTTTTTCAACCTTGTATTTATGGATATCTATTCTTTTGATGATATGTCAATTTTTATCTGAAGTACAACCCAATTATCAGAACTGGTATTATGAAATCCATGGGTCTCACCAGCTGGTGAAAAAATGATATCCTTCTCTTTTACAGATATTTCTTCTTTGTTTATTGAAATTGTACCTTTTCCGGAAATCACATAAAAGACTTCATCAATATCCGAATGCTTATGATCAGGTGTTGTCTGCCCAGGAGCATAAAGCAAAAGTCCTGTATCCAGACTTCCTGCCTTAAAGATTGCCTTACGAGCGCTTTTTTCAGCGGTAAATTCAAGAATATCAGCTATATTAATTTTTTCCATTTTATTATTCCTGCCTTTTTAAAATTTAATGTTGGTTTTTAGGTGTATAACAACAACTTAGACAATTGTTATAAACCTACTATAATATCATCACAAACCATTTGCAAGAAGGCACTATTTAGTGCTATACTAACCAAAAAGTAAGTATTGAGTAACGATAAATAAGGAGTGATATTAATGCCATGTGATAAATCCTGCCCTATTGAACATACGGTCAATCTAATCGGGCATAAATGGAAAGTGCTTATTTTAAGAAATCTGTTCAATAACGGAACGCAAAGATTTAATGATCTCAGCAAGGGAATCAATAAGATAAGTCAGAAGATGCTGACACAGCAGTTGCGGCAGCTGGAGGAGGATGGGATTATTTCCAGAAAGGTATATCCCGAAGTACCGCCAAAGGTCGAATATTCTCTTACAGAACTGGGTCAATCTTTAAAGCCGATTTTAGACGAGATGAATACTTGGGGAATACAACACCTAAAACAAAGTAACTCAAAGCAGCAAAGCAATGAATAAAAAAGAAAAGACATTAACACCTAATTCCCAGTATAAATAGGTGTTAATGTCTCTTTTTGTTTACTTTTACGGTCTTTTCTCACTCTTATTAGATAACAGCTTATCCAGATAGATGGATTTGAACTGCTTACTGGCTAACATCTGCTTTAATGGCGGTAATTTAAGGATAACTCCAAATACTGCTGCCATTGCACGATGATTAGCAAATGCCTGATTATCGAACACTAGATTCTGGAGGGTTCCTTTTTCAATTGCCTGTAATACAAACCTATGGGTACTATTTACCGGCGTAATCACTTGAACCTCTCTGCGTACTAATTCTATTGCACCTTTGGGGCAGCTGCGTACACATACACCACAACCAAGACAAACCTCTTTATCCACCACCGCTGTCTTACCCTCATTTGCACTTGTTATTGAAATTGCTAATACCGGACATACCTTTTCGCATTTGCCGCATCCCACACATTCATCCGATATTTTTGGTATATAATTCGTAGTAGCCACCGGCTGCATGGGACTAAATTTTCTAGCAGCCTGCAGGGCTTCGCAACAACAGCCGCAGCAATTACATATAAATGCCGGGTCCTCACGTACATTTTCACCGATTTGCACCAAATTCGCCGCATAAGAACGTTCTAATACATCCATAGCCTCTTTCTTGTCAATTAGTCTTGCATGCTGCCCATGCTCTGCAAGTGAACGGGCAACATTTCCAAAGGTAAGACAAACATCCAAAGGAGCATCTATTTCGCATGGGTGCCCTGCATGTAACATCTTATGCCTGCAATAACATGTTCCAAGACCTATATGAGATGCTTCCTCCACAATATGACTTGCTCTTTCATAATCCAGGATATGAATTGTGTTACGATTGGTCAGAACCGGTTCCTGCACGTATACTCGTCCAAGATGTGTTTCTGTTGCGTAAAACAAGTCCTTTACAAAATCTTCTTCCACATTCATGTATTGATAATACAGTTCACTTAAATATTTCTGATCTATATCACCTCTTGTACGCATTAAAGCAAATTCAATAAAACCTGCCATTGGCGGCGGCATTACAAATTGGCGTACCCCTTTATAAAAGGAATCCACTAGCAACGCTTTGTCACAAAGATGCTCCAAAAACGCTTCTGCTTTTCCCTCACTGGTATTCCAGATTTTAGCTGCTTTTTTTGCAGTGAATGGACGAACCGGCAATAGTGCCATCCATTTAGCTTCTTTTTCAGTAAACAAAACCTGCAAAATTTTATAAAGGCTGTCTGATACCGGCGCACCTTGTGTAAACCAATTGATTCTTTCTTCTAGATTTTTATAGGCATCTCTGCTAGTTATATGACCCATGGATTTTCCTTCCTGATAATAAGTATAGATTGATTAAAACTATTCTATCAAATTCTATCATAACTTACCAGACAATCAAAAGATAATTTGGGGCAGGTAGCTTATTTCTCGAATCACATTGGACTTATCTGATAGTTCTCTGAAAGTGTTAATTCAAGATTATAGCTTCTTATAACTTCTCATTGCAAAGAAATAAGCAACAACAGCTATTGCTATACACCATGCAAGGGCATACCAAATATCCCTGCCAACCGGTTGGTTCTCTAACAGGTTACGGATTGCTTCTACAATTGGTGTTACAGGCTGGTTTTCTGCAAATACACGAACTGCTAAAGGCATTGTATCAGTTGGTACAAACGCAGAACTGATAAACGGTAAAAATATAATCGGATATGAAAATGCGCCTGCACCATCCGGTGTTTTAGCTGCAAGTCCCGCTATTACAGCAATCCAAGTTAGAGCTAGCGTGAATATTCCTAGGATTCCAAAAACAATCAGCCAATCCAAAACTCCAGCCGAAGAACGAAAACCCATTAGTAATGCTACAAGTATTATCACAACTACTGAAATTCCATTCGATATTATTGAAGTTAATACATGCCCCCATAGTACGGCAGAACGCGCAATAGGCATAGAATGAAATCGTTCAAAAATACCACGCTGTTTATCCATAAATAAACGATAAGCCACATATGCAATTCCACTGCCAATAGCCATTAACATAATTCCCGGTAAAAGATAATTCACATAATTTCCGGTACCAGTTTCGATAGCACCGCCAAATACATAGACAAATAGTAACATCATTGCAACTGGAGTAATACATACTGTAATAATAGTATCCAGACTTCGAAAAATATGACGCATAGAACGCCCAAACATAACACTCATATCTTTTAGAAAATATTTATTGATAGATTCCATTTATTTTTCCTCCTTTTTTCCAATGATGGTTAAGAATATTTCCTCTAAAGTAGGTTGTTTTTCAACATATTCCACTTTTGCAGGAGGAAATATCTGTTTTAACCCATCAAGTGTATCATTCGCGATTATTCTTCCTTCGTGGAGAATAGCTATTTTATCAGCCAGCTGCTCTGCTTCCTCTAAATATTGTGTTGTCAGGAATACTGTCGTTCCTGCTGCAGATAACTCTTTTACAATTTTCCAGACTTCTAGACGTGCTTCCGGGTCAAGACCTGTCGTAGGTTCATCCAGGAATATAATCTTGGGATTTCCCACAAGGCTCATAGCAATATCAATTCTTCTTTTCATGCCTCCGGAATAGGTACCCACTCTGCGGTCTGCTGCCTCTGACATATTGAAACAGCGAATCAGGTCCTCTGCAATTTGTTTATGGTTCTTAAGATGTCTAAGCTTTGCTATCATTTGTAGATTCTCCCTTCCAGTTAATATTTCATCAATGGCAGCAAACTGACCGGTAAGGCTGATAAGGCCTCTAATTTCCCTGGAATTTTTCTTGGTGTCAAACCCATCGATTGTCACACTTCCGGAATCTGCTTTCAATAAAGTAGCCATAATTCTGATTATCGTTGTTTTTCCTGCTCCATTAGAACCTAGTAAAGCAAAGATGCCTCCCTGTTCAACTTCCAAATCAACTCCTTTTAGAACTTCTACGTTTTTATAAGCTTTCTTTACTGCTTTAATCTGTATGATATTTTTCATTACTTCTCCTCCTCTACATGATTACAACTTCACAGAAGCTGCAATTAATTCCTTAAAGTACCAAAATCACAACAAAAAAGCCGACAACTATGATTTTACTCACATGTTATCGGCTCTGCGTCTTAGCGTCTGGCTCTTTGATAATTGAAATATTCAATTGTTTTACGTTAATCATTGTTTCCTGTTTACACTTGGGACAAAACAGCGGGAAGTTCTGAAGCACTGTATCCTCACGTATTTTGACTCTTGTTTTATTGCCGCAGACCGGGCATAATATCCAATCGTATTTACCCACAAAACCCCCTCAACTTTCTTTATTTATCCGATGATTTTTTGATTGCTTTATAAACATCTTCGTTTGCGGATTCCTGATAGATATCCGCATAAGTTTTAGAATCCTTTATCAAATCGTCACAGAATGCCGCTACATCACTGCCTGTCACTTCCAGTACATCTTTCCTCATTGCCGCACCTTCTTCAAAAAGATCGACAATTCCTGAGAGTAACCCAGTCCCTTCTGTCAGTTCCACAGGACCAACTTTGTAGAGATATTTTTGGATTTCCTTATATACAATCTGATACTCCTGCGGAAGCCCTTTGACACGTGCCATGTGAGCTCTCCACTCTTTTTTACCTTCAATGATATCCTGAATACTCATATAATCCTCCATACAATTCCGGAGCTTAACTTACGAAGCTCCTATTCTCCTACTATCTACCTAATTTTTTTGCGACATTGTTATTTAGCTGCTCACGCCACTTATCACGATAAGACTTTGCTCCTTCTTTATCGACTAATGCGAAACAGAAGCCTTTAATATCATCACCTAATGCCTCTTGGACACTCTGCCCCTCTGCGGCTGTTTCTTCAAGCAGTCCAAGTACACCATCCAGAATCGGCATGAGATTACGTCCGGTAAAATCTGAGTATGACCAGAGATTGACATTAATCTTATCCCATGCTGTTTGATAATCAACTGGCAGCTCCTTTACTCGCGCTTCCAATTCTTTGAACTCTTTCTTCATGTCACTTCCTGTGATTTTCTCCCAAAAATTCATTCTTTTTTCTCCTTTAACTCATTAATTCTCGAGGCTACAAATTCCCATCTATCCCAAAAGTTCTGCAGCTCTGCACGGCCTTCATCGTTTAATGTAAAAAACTTTCTCGGAGGTCCCATATCGGATGGTTTTTTTTCTATATTAACAAGTTTATTCTTCTCAAGTCTCACCAAAATGGTATAAACCGTTCCATCCACAACATCCGAAAAACCGAGAGCATTCAAGCGGCGAGTAATCTCATAACCGTATGTTTCCTCATGGCTTATAATTTCCAGGACACAGCCTTCCAGTACCCCTTTTAACATCTCTGTTATATTTTCCAATTTCTTCACCTCTTTACTCTCTAGTTTTACTGTATCTGGTATTACTTATTACTGCTATTTAGTATTACTGATATTCTGCATTACTTACTACCACTATATAGTAACACGCAGTACTGTTGATGTCAATACCCTATCTTAATTTTTTTACTGTATTTATGAACCCAAAAGTACATTAACTTATCCAGCCTGATAAAACACAGGTGCTGCAATATAATAGAGCCGAAAAAGAATTCTTTTCCGGCTCTATCTTACGCAGTGATAGTATTGTTTATTTTATGCTTCTTTTATATAACGTCTTAAATTGTTCATTCCGATTGTGAGAGCTTTCATATTTTCTTCCATTCCCTCAAATTCAATGGAAATGTAACCATCATATCTTGCATTCTTTAGAGCTTTGATACAGTGAAGGACCGGAACATCCCCATGGCCAACAATGGCTCCTCTTAGATAATTACCGCTTCTTGTTTTAAAAAATCCCTCACCGGGATCGGGCAGCATTGCGGATTTCATATGAAAATCCTTCGCATGTGCATAAAAGGCATAAGGTGCAAGCCTTCCAAAGGCCTTTTCAGGTGCTTCATCAGCACATAAAAAGTTACCCATATCAAGAAGCAGTCCGAAATTCTCATGATTAACGGCATTATATAATTTTTCCATCCTGTCACTATCCTGACAGAAAAACCCGTGATTTTCTACGGTAGTTCGTACCCCTTTGGAGGCCGCATATATTGTAATTTCGTGGCAGGTATCAGCCAGAAACGGTAATATGGAATCAAAGGATCTGCCGTCGCCGGTGGTAGCATCATGCCGGATAACCTTGGCTCCCAGAATAACCGCGATATCCACCATTTTCTTCACTCGCTCAATTTCATGATGAATATTGCCTTCGCTTCCATTTAACAAATCGGCACCAAAGGTAAAACTGGACACAGGCATGTTAAGATGCTTACATTCATCTGATAATCTTTTGGCATACTCTTCCTTTGAGGTACCCTCCGGTGCAAGTATATCTACAAATTCTATCGCATCAAAACCAATGTCCTTTGCTTTTCGGATGCAGTCAAGCTGACTGATTTCACCCGAATATAACATGTTTCCAAAGCTATATGTACTGGCTGATATTTTCATAAATTTAAACCTTTCCAATAAAAAGTATTAAAATAAACCCCTTATAAAATCACTTCATGACCTGTTGCGGCGGATTTATAAATTGCGTCCAATATCGCCATGATTTCAATGCCATCCTGAGCAGGTGATTTACAGGGTATCTGATCGGTGATACAAGATACAAAGTGATCAATTTCCTTGGCAAACAAGCCGTCGAAACTTAATGAGGTCTGTGCATCTAATTTAACATCGGCCAGGTAATCGTTGACCTCCGTGTAAAGTTCCAGTTCCGGATCCAGTTTGGCTCCACCCTTTGTACCGAAAAGCTCTATTTTTCCTTCATCTTTCTTGATATTCAAACTAAAGCTTGCTTCAATGGAAAGGACCGCACCATTATCAAAGCGTATCATAGCACTTGCTAAATCCTCCACATCACATATATCATTATTGGTAGTTCTTGAGGCAATATACTGCTTCTTTCCTTTAATGTTTCTTCTGTCATCCAGCTTCTTAAAGGTGGTGCCATATACGGAAACAGGTTTCGGATTACCCATTAAAAATCGAACAAGATCAATTACATGGACTCCCAAATCTATTAACGGACCTCCTCCTGAACGTGACTTATCACCGAACCAGCCTCCTGGATTCCCATTCCGCCTCAGATAAGTTGCTTTTGCATAATAGATCTCACCGAAATAATCGGATTCAATAAATTCCTTTAATATACCGCAGTCATTTCCATAACGTCTGACAAATCCAATCATCAGCAATTTGGAGTTTTTTTCGGCTGCCTCTTTCATGGCCTGTGCATCTTCTTGAGATACAGACATAGGCTTTTCACAGAGTACATGTTTGCCTGCATTTAAAGCTGCAATGGTACAGGGTGCATGTGCTGAGTTCCAGGTGCATACACTGACCGCATCAACCTCTTTCAGACTCAGCATCTCATTCATATCAGTAAAAGTACGCTTAACCTTATATTTGTCCGCCATAAATTTCAGACGTTCTTCATTTATATCACAAAAGGCGTATAATTCAACGTTTTCATTGTTCTTATAAGCTTCTATATGCTGCTCGGAGATAGAACCTGTACCGATAATTCCGATTTTAATTTTTTCCATCATTTCCTCCTATAAACTTTTCATCCTATTCAGAAAAGTAACTGCATTTTTTATATCCTCTTCCGGATTGTCCCCAACTTCACGTTCTATTGTTAAGAACCCCCTATAACCTATATCATCCAATGCCTTTAAGTAATCTTTGAATTTAACATCCCCTTCTCCCAGCGGAAGTTCAATAAAAGGCTGGTTTGTTTCCTGAGAAAGGAAATCATACTGCGGTATGTCACTAATTACTTCTTCTTTGATTTTATAGATAATTTCGGGGTCTTTTATTTGAAGACGTCTGCCGTCCTTGGCATGAGTGTGTACAATGTAATCTTTTAAGGTATAAACGGCTTTAACAGGGTCATCTCCCGTTACCATTACGAAATTAGCTGGATCAAGATTTACTGCAACCCCTTTTGAATTAAGTCCATCTAAAAATTCTTTTAAAGTAACTGCAATTTCTGGTCCCGTCTCAATGGCAAAGTGCCCATTCATAGAATCTGCATAGCGGCTAAGAGTATAGCAGGCCTCCTGCATAATCTTATATCTTTCATGATTCTTATCTGCCGGAATTACTCCGATATGAGTAGTGATAATATCTGTTTCTAAATCTTTTGCCAGCTCCATTATACGTTTTGATTTTTCAATGAGCTCTGGATTTTTCTCTTTACTGCCGAAGCCGTGACCTAAATCTCCGCAAAGGGCAGAAAAAATAAGCCCGTTGGATTTAACCATATCAAGAAGTTCTTTCCTCTTACTTCCAGTTAATGCTTCCGGGGAGTACTCACCGGAGGTTGCATACATCTGGAGCCCTTTTGCTCCGAGGAGCGCTGCTTTTTCTATAGCATTTTTCGTACTTAGTTTAAAGGAATCCAACATGACTCCAATTGGGAAATCGTACATAATAACCATCCTTTCCATAAAAAAGTTGTCTGTTTGTGAACCTCATTGTATAATTGAACTGACAGGAAGTAAAGAAATGAAGTTGCCGTAAATTAACACTATATTGCTCAAATTAGATTTGTTAGAGGAAGCTGCTGATGAATACCAATAATTTTTATGAACCACATACACACAAGGACCCATCGTTTCCAATTATTTTCCACTTGGATACGATGCAAAAATATCAGTCTAATTTTTTGCCTCACTGGCATGAAAGTCTTGAGATCTTGTATATCCTTCATGGAACTATTAATGTTCTGGCGGATGCTGCCAGTGTTACCGCCGGTAAGGATGAAATAATTGTGATTAATTCAAATAATGTTCACTATATCCAAACCCTAGCTGAGGAATCACAATACTACTGTTTAATTATCGACCGGAAATTCTGCGAGGAATTTAATCTGGATACCGGTGAAGTGGTATTTCAACGGCAGATACAAGATCATGAGCTGGGAGAGAAATTTAAGATTATCAATGAGGAATTTCATTTGCGGAAATCCCTGTATAAAGCAAAAATAAAGGCAACAGCCATGGATTTAGTCATCAGTCTTTATCGAAATTACACAGTTGCAGAGTCCTCCTTATCCAGACAGATAAAAAGTGACAAAATAGAAATCATAAAAAAAGCAATCCGTTACATACAGTCCAATTATACGCAAGAGATTACGATTACAAGTATCTCAGCCGAGATTGGCATAAGCAAATATTATTTTTGCCGAATATTTAAGGAAATTACAGGTTACACCACTGTAAGTTTTCTTAATATAGTAAAATGTAACAATGCAAAAAAATTATTGCAAAGCGGTAAGTACGGAGTAGAAGAAGCTGCTTTGATGTCTGGTTTTGACAATCTTTCTTATTTTTCAAAGACCTATAAAAAGCATATGGGTAATTTGCCTTCCTCTGATTTACTTCCTTCTGCAACGCGGGGTATTTCAGACTAGGCAATGATAGTAAATAGAAAAAGACGCAGAAATGAGGCTTTTCATCGTTTCTGCGTCTTAATATTTGTCTCACGGATATTGAACTAGATTTCGTTTTCCTTATAATTAAGTACTATGGTATTTAGTATCGCTATCACCATTATCCCAGGTGTTATGCGTATCTTGCGCCGCCTTCAACATGGATGGTTTCCCCTGTAATATTTCCTGCATTAAGGAGCCATAGAGCCGTATCCGCAATATCAGCGGCTGTTCCGGCACGCCCTACCAAGCTGGAGCCTGCAATACTTTCCAGCCATTCCTTTTTGCCCTGTTCTCCTAGAGAGTTCCATGTACCGGAATCCGTAATTCCCGGAGAAATTGCATTCACACGTATGGGTGCAAGTTCTTTCGCCAGCTGGGAAGCCAGAAAAGCAACGGCACCATTGGTAACCCCCATCACCGTATATCCGGCGGATGGTGTCCAGGCAGCTACTCCGGAGAACAAAAGAATGGAACCTGTCGGTGGCATAATAGGAGCAAAGTGCTTTGCCAATAACATCGGGCCAATCACTTTAGCTTCAAAAGCAGTAATGATTTTTGCATGGTCCAAGTCCTTAACAGGCACGTTATGGTGAGCAGATGCAGTTATAACTACATGGTCCACATGACCCAGCTTCGCTGCCGCAGAAGCAATCGTGCTTTCGTCTGTTATATCAATCTGAATTGCACTAGCAAAAGAAAGCTTCCCTGCCGCCTGTGAAGCCTGTTCCAGATTACGTGCTCCTATCACTACCTCTGCTCCGGCTTCGCTGGCTTCCTTTGCAATCGCAAGGCCTAAGTATTTTGAACCTCCTATTACCAATATTCTTTGCTTACTCAGTTGATTTTTCATTTTATAGTCTCCTTTCATATTGAGTTTTAATTGTTTAAAATGAAATAAAATCGATAAATATATCCTCCTGTGATTCCCCGTCAAACTAAGTAAAAATATCTGTACTCAGCTCAGAGAAAATCCTCCACATACTGACATCGGTATATATACAAGTGGAATGAGTTATGATATATTTCTATTTACATAATAATCTTAGATAATAAGTTTGCCTAATTGTTTTTGTACATAATGGGTATAACCAAAATGCATAACTCACTTTTCATTTGAGTATGCGCGAAAGCGCATCACATGGAGGATAATATGATAAGCCTTGAACAAATACGATATTTTCTGGAGGTTGTACGATGCGGCAGCTTAAATCGGGCCTCCGAACAGCTTTATATCTCACAGCCGTCACTTTCCAAACAGGTGCAGCGCCTTGAAAAAGAACTAGGCTGTGCACTGCTTCATCGAAATTACGATGGTGTGGAGCCAACTCCCCAGGGAATGCTTCTTTATGAACGAATGAGTGGAGTACTGGATGAATTTGACCGAACAATTGATCATGTCAGAAATTTTGAAGAAGTTCACCAGCTTCGCATCGGCGGCCTTGGGAACCTGGTGACTTATTTTCTTCCCCGTTACATGGAAAGTCTGAATGCAAATGGTCAGAACAAAGTGATTGTGGATACCCGTCTTTCTAACCGAGAACTTGTAGAGGGCCTTGAAAATGGAAAGTTTGACATTGTACTGCTCTCTAATGCCGAACCTCAGCAAAATATTGCCGTAATTCCCCTCATGACAGAGCCGCTTTATGTGGTATTCCCTGTAACTCATCCATTGTTTCAACAGAAAGACATCAGTTTTATGGATATCGTCACTCATGAAAGACTGGTACTCTATAAAGATCCATGTACCATCCGCGCTTCTATCCGCAAACAATGTAACCAAATGAAAGTCACCCCTAATATTGTTATGGAACTGGACTTGACGGAATCACTTTTAGGTTATGTAAGCCGTGGGGATGGAATTACTCTTCTGCCTTCCATTGTGGCAAAGGGTATTCAAATGCCCTCCATTGCTGTACGAGAGATCAGCCGTATTCCAATCTACCGTGAAATCTCTGTCGCCATGAGAAAAGAAGATGTTTCCTTGTATTTACCTATGTTTTCCGGGGACACTGAAATATCCTAGTTTTGTTGAACTAAGTAATACTTTCATGGATATGCGATTTATTTAAAAATCTTGTATTGAACAATTTTCGCCATGAAGCATATAATAAAAAAAAAGCTTAAAGGTTATATTATGGAATTACTTGAATTTGCAGAAGAATACCCTGAAATCTATGCAATGCTAAATGATAATGTAAATTATATCATCGACAACAACCATATGAACGGTGAAGAGTCCCTCTTAACTCTAAATAATATGGTCGACAGCCTCATAGATCAATATGAAGAAAATAATTATTACGTCTTAGATAAGATCGATAGTCAGCAGATAGATGAATTCGGAAATGATGGCAGATACCGCCGTAGACGACGCAGACGTTTTCGTGATTTTAATGTAAGAGATATCTTAACACTTCTGTTTTTTAGAAATTTGTTTAATAGACACCGCCGTTATTAACAGAAATAACCATAGTTTTTGAAACCTTAAATTATGCATGTATTTGTCTAATATAAATATTAGCTGAATACATGCATTTATTAATTTACAGACTACTATTGTTTTTGTATATCAGAACGACAGGAACCTGGTGTATATCCGAAGTGTTCTTTAAATAGGGTAACAAAATATGGGTAGGATGAAAAGCCGCAAACTGCGGCTATTTGCTTGACTGGAAGATCGCTTGAATGCAGGTATCGTTGTGCAACCTGCAAGCGGTATGCTGCCAGATAATCAGAAAACTTAATCCCCATTGTATTATGGAATATCATTGAAAAATAAGTTGGTGATAAGCCGGCTGCATTTGCAGCATCAATCAGATGTATGGGATTGCGATAGTTTTTTTGGATAAAAGAAACCGCTTTTCGAATCGGCTCCTGTGGAATCTGAAGATTTATGGTATTCTCCGCCTTCTGATTTCTTAATAAATAGATACAAAGATTTTCTACATTGGCTCGAATATATATTTGGCTTAGAATATCTTCAGAGGACTGTTTAAACTCTTTATGAATTTTTTTAAGCAGCCTTAGCATATCGTCCCATTCAGCAGTACCGACTGTAGCGCACAACGGCTGCTGTACCTTTTCAAGTTCTTGTAACAATGGTTCTGAAAGAAATGCTGCGGAAAACATTAGGTTATAATATCGAATATGTTCGCCGCTTTCCGTAAGCTGTCTGTGATAATCAGATGGACGTATAAGCTGCATACTTCTGATTCCCATGGTAAATACTTCACCATTTACAAGAAACCTTGAGGCTCCCTCGTAAATAATGGATAGTTCAAAAAAATTATGAAAATGCAGTTGTTCATTAAAACTGCTCTCGTGTTCCGAATAGCAATCCCACATATTAAATTCTCTATTTTCTAAATAATAATCTGATATCAAGATATCAGGTTTCTTATTATTTATATCTCTCTTAATATTTAGATTCTTCTGCTTCAAACAGAAACCTCCTTTATGTAGTAGGTACATTTCTTAATATAGCAAAATACTCTTACTTTAACAAGTTGTTTCGATATTTTACGATTTCTTATTAAATATTATTGAATTTTATGATTTCTATTTACTAGCTTTTCGGAAAATGCTACTATTTCGAAAAAGGAGGTAGGAATATGCTTTCACTAATGGAACTACAAAAGCAATTTATCAATATGAGGTTAGGAACCTTCATTCACTTTAACAGCAGTACCGTTCAATTTAATTCAAGTGAAATGGAAGACTGGGAATATGATTGTGAGAATAATGATAAGCCCAGACTTTATCCTTTCGATGAGAAAGACTGGAATCCTTCACATTTGGACTGTGATCAATGGGCTGCCGTTGCCAAAAGCGGCGGATGTAAATTCGCCGCATATACCGCTAAACATCACGAGGGATTCGCAACCTGGCCTACTGCCTATTCCGAGCATAGCGTAAAAAATGCAACGAATAAGACAGATGTGGTGGCTGCCTATCTTAAGGCTTTTCGAAAAGTGGGGATTGAAGCTGGGTTATACTTCTCTATACTTGATTTAACAGCCGGAATCAGCAAAAAATCATGTAATGAAGAGCAGAAAAAAATAATAAAAGGACAGATTACTGAACTTCTAACCAATTATGGTGATATTCCATTCCTGATTTTGGATGGTTGGAATGCCCCCTGGGGAGGCCCTTCTTATGAAATGCTTCCCTTTGAAGAGCTCGATGATCTGGTAAAATCTTTACAGCCTGACTGCCTTCTGATGAATATTGGATGGACAGAAGGCATTGATGGCTCCGATATTTTATTTTTTGAAAATGGTGCAGGACAGGATGTCTATTCTGATTTTAAAGGTCCTGGAGTTTTATGTCAGAAATTAACCGGAACATGGTTTTGGCGGGCTTCTGATCCGGTTACAAGTCCTGTCAGCGCATCATGGGCGTTAGAGAAAATGCATCAATATTTTACGATGAATGTGAATTTTGTCCTTAATCTCAGTCCGAATAAAGAAGGCAGAATTGATGATAATCTGGCAAACGAATTTGAGATAATCGGAAAGGAACTCGTTCTGCCGGAACCAATTAAGGAACTTCCTTCCGGCTGGTTGAAAAGGTAATACTAAACGATTTCGCTATTCTGTAAAAGCTTCTCATCTGTCAGTGCTATTATTCTGTAAACCCAAAGCTTGCAACATAAGATTCTATCCTATACCTGGAGTTGATGGAGTCAGGCTGGACTGCGATAAAAGCCAAAATTGAAACAAAGGTATCAAGACATGCTATCCTGATACCTTTGTATTTTTATACTATAAATTTATCTACTAAATAGGTTCTACACGTAAACGCGTTGTTTGATTCTTGCCATTATTCTTAGATTGATAGAGCAGTTGATCCACTTCAACCAATAGTTGGTCAAAGCTCCAATGGTGTCTGCTTAGTGTACTAACACCAATACTTATTGTAAACGATATCATTCCGTCTTTGATGGGTATTTTAAGTGATTCAATATCAGCACGTATTCTTTCAGCTATATTATAGGCCTCTGCGTTATTAGTACCAGATAAAAGAATCACAAATTCTTCACCGCCATATCTTGCAAATATATCTTTCCGCCGTATGTTTTGGTTAATTGTTTCGGACATTGTTATAAGGACCCTATCTCCTAATTGATGGCCATATTGGTCATTAATCTTCTTAAAATCATCGATGTCCAGCAAAATAATAGAAAAAGGCTTATTATTCATTTGATGATTCGCAAAATATTTTTCCCCTGCTCCATTAAGATATCCCCGATTAAAGGTACCGGTCAGCGCATCATGATCAACTAAGAATTGCATTACCTTTTCCTTTCTAGAGAGCTGAATCGAATAGGTATAAAAGATTATGAACATAGCAATCAGAGTTATTATGAGACTTATATGCTTCAATAAATTTAGATTAATACCTTGCATAAAATCTAAAATTGGTGTGTTTGCATAATTTTCACAAATAAAAAAAGAAATAAATATTGCTATTGCAAGACCAATGGATATATTTCTTTGTCTTGGTTGGTATAAGTCACTGATCAAAAATAATATAGCCATGGTATCAAAATATTGATAGTGGAAACACACTACATTAGAAAAAACAAAAAAGGTTTCGAATAGAACAATCCATATCGCATCTAGAATTGAAATGAAAATCCCAACAGTCTTATGACCTTTTTGATACAGATACAGGGCAACCGGAAATGGAATAAACGCAATGAACAACAGCAGCGTTGCAAACCAATAACCTTTCCACACAAATAATACTGCGAAAAATACAATGACTGCCATTGATATCGTGCTAAAAACTTTAAAAATTAATTCTCGAATATCTTTCATATTTCTATAACTTTCCTTATGCGTTAGATCCATTTTACCGATCTCCTCCTTGTGTCGCTGCGACTATTAATCTATTATCGCTCCCTTATGAAGATATCCTTATTCCCTGAACTCATAACCATACGATAACATTTGAAAATTAAAGTGTCAACAGTACAACACATTAGATGAAACTTATTTTTAATAAAATAAGTTTCAGCCGCTTTCACTCATTTGAAGGCGGCTGTTTACTATGCTTATGTAAAGTTCTTTGAATCGGAAACCCAAACCCGTTTTATACTTTTACTCTTTCCGAAGAAGGTAATATAAGGCCCCATAAAGATTGGCATCAAGGGCCAGTTCGCCTTTTTTAACCTGAATCTGAAAATCACCTGTATCAACACTAGCCATCTCAAGCATTACAGCGACTTCCTCCCCTTCCATGATTTTTTTAGGAAGCTCTAAAAGTTTTCGATTGACCATATCAAGTATGATACCCTGTTCAGAAAGTCCACCGGTTATAACGATACTGTCAAGGTCCAGAAGCATAGCAGAGTTATAGACAATCAGAGCAATGCACTGGCAATATTGCTGAAGCATCTGTAAGGCAAGAGGATCACCTTCAGCGGCGAATTCGAAAAATCTCTCTCCCGTCATCTGTTCCATAGGTATCTGCTTCATGGCAGACAACTGATATAGTAACAAATAAAAAGCAGTTGATATTCCTGCCAGCTCATATTGGCTGCCGCCATAAGCGTTTATCATCCCAAACAACATAGCTGCGTTTAATTTAGAGCCTTGATAAAGTTCTCCGTTAAGAATAAGACCACACCCAAGTCCACTGCCCAAGACTATTACCAAAAGATTTTTAGTACCTTTTCCCGCACCTTTCCACCATTCTCCCAAGGCTGCTGCAAAGCCGTCATTTAATACAGTTACAGGAAGTCCCGTCCTAAACTCCATTTCTTTCTTCAGATTAATTCCCTGAAGTAATTTTCTAGTATAAGCCCTATAAGTGTCTCCGTCGGTATACATCCTGCCATTGGTACTGATGGCAATCTCATCGGCTTGATGTCTATATTTTGATACAATCTTCACCATATTGTCAAAGTATTCGTCCACCGAATGATAAACCGTAGGTACCTTCTCTCTTTCCAATATCTTACCTTCCGTACTCATCAATGCAAACTTTGTATTTGTTGCCCCAATATCAAAAACCAGTTTATTCATCTCTACACCTCATTAAATTATAATTCTTCCCCATTACTGGCAATCACCTTTTTAAACCATTCAAAGCTTTTCTTTTTATAGCGGGCAAGATCCAAAAGTTCCGTATCTGTACGATTGACGTAGATAAATCCATATCTTTTCTTCATCTCTCCCTGGGAGCTTAATATATCGATAGGACCCCAGGTCAAGAATCCCATCAGATTCACACCATCCTCTGAAACGGCTAACTTAAGCTGATTTAAATGATTCTTAAAATACTCTATACGATAATCATCTTCTATGGACTGATTCTCATTTAGTTCCTCATTAACACCGATTCCGCATTCTATAGTAAAAACAGGAAGCTGATAACGATCATATATTTCCTTTACCGTCAGTCGGATACCAACTGGATCTATGGTCCAGCCCCATTCTGTCTGTTCCAGATATTCATTTTTTATAGGTTCTGTAAGCAATTTCAATATGATTGATATTCCTTCCGCTGTCTCTCGTGCCTTTACCGGTGCAGACATGTAATAGCTGTGAGCAAGAAAATCCATTGTACCAAGCCGTATATATTCCAAGTCCCCATCCTCAAAGGGAGGTGTTATTCCAGCTGCTTTCCATTCATGAAGAAGGTCCGCCGGATATTCGCCCTTTGCCAATACATCAAGAGTCTGATAGTTATACCCGCGGTTTGCTTTTTGAGCAGCAAATACATCCTCCGGCCTGCAGCTGGCAGGATAAAATGGTGTAAAATTGACCATTCCCCCTACTTTTGCATGGGGAGCATATTTACGCAGGATATGGCTGACGGAGGCGGAGGCTAAAAACATATGGTGCATGTTAACTGCAATAATTCGTTTCTTTTCCAATTCCGACGTATCCTTTGGCAGATATAGAACAGAAATCAAAGATGCGGCATTCTGCTCATTAAATGGGATATAATACTTTACCCTGGTACCAAATCGTCTTATTACTATTTCAGTATATTTCTTGAATGCATCAACAGTTTCCCTGCCTATCCAGCCTCCATATTTCTTCATTAATGCAACCGGCATGTCAAAATGATAGAGGCATACCACTGGTTCAATATTATATTTTAAAAGTTCATCAATTACTTGCTCGTAAAAGAGCAATCCCTCTTCATTCAGCTCACCTTCTCCGTCAGGAAGAATTCTCGCCCAGCTTAGTGAGAATCGATAGGCAGTAAAGCCCATCTGCGCAAACAAAGCGATATCCTCTTTATAACGGTGATAGAAATCAATGGCTACTTTCCAGTCTGACCCTGATTTCGTTTTTTCCTGAAGATCATAAACGGTGAGGCCTTTTCCGCCTTCATTCCAAGCACCTTCTGTTTGCATGCTTGATACCGAACCACCCCACATAAAATCCTTTGCAAATACGCCCATATAAAGTTCTCCTTTAGAATATGAATGAGATTGGTCAATACTGACGAATCTGTTGTAATTGTAGCATTTCTTTGATATAATTCTTGTAATATTTTATGATTATCATAATTATTTTGAGGTGGTTTTATGAGTAGAAGAGAAGCAGAAAAAGCATTGAAACAAATGCTGATGTCTAGTTACAATCATTATTCCAGAACTTATGAACACAAGATTATCACTGCCTTTTTTCAGGGAAGTAATGCTCAGCTGCCTGATCTGACAAAGTATGAATTTCCGCTGGCACCGCAACCTCTAAGATCAATGAAAAACAATATGATCTGTATGGTTGCAGTAATCTGCCGTTACGCTGCAGATTTTGGTGCAGATGATGAACGCTGTTATGCACTCAGCGATTATTATATAAATAAAATTGAGACCGGCACAGATATAAAGAATTGGGATGATTTTTCAACTGAGATTTTGAATCATTTTGTTGAATTGGTGCATACCGGAAGAGAAGAAAAATACACTTTACCGGTCCGCAGAGCGATTCGTTATATTAATCAGCACCTTTATGACCCCTGCAGCCTAAGGGATGTGGCGGTTGCCATAAAACTAACCCCCAGCTACTTATCAGCATTATTCAAGTCAGAAACAGGGATGACTCTTACCCACTATGTAAGAGATAACAAAATCAAAGAAGCTAAGAGCATGCTTCAAGAAGATGGTTATTCCATTTCTGAGGTAGCTGATATGCTGGGCTTTGACAGTGTCTCCTATTTTTCTAAGGTGTTTCGTATCATCAATAACTGTTCACCTCAGGAATTTATTCGTGGTTATAGATGCTAAAGTACCCACTGTAAATAATCATGATACTGTTTATTACCAATCTATAACAGTAAAAGTCCGTAGTCATCAGGATACTATTTTTTCTGTATAAGAATAAGCAAGACAAACTATATACACAGGATGCCTTGCTTATTCTTTGTTTTATTCTGTTAGAGATAGTACATGAGCAGAATATACCTATTTCCATACCAGTGCAAATACTGCTATGATAATTATTCTTCCGGATAAAACTGGAACCATTTAAAATCAAAACTGCTTCCCGGTAAAAATAAAAAACTCACCTTTTGCTTTCCTGTAACCTTATTTACCTTAAACTCATATTCTTCATAATCAACGGAATATGGAATCTCAAAACTTTGTCTTTCTTCAGATTCATCACCCTCGAAATTAATATTAATGGTATTTTTATCTGTTCTGGATTTCCCGCAAATAACCACTTTTTTTATTCCCCGTTCACCAAAATCCATATTATTAAAATCAATGGCAACGTTATTTCCTATCTTTTCTATAGCCTCTTTCGTAACTGTAAAACAATCTCCGTATATGTTATTGTAATCTCTGGCGTATAGTCTGGCATAGGCTTTTTCGTAATAAGTAAAAGTAAAGCCCTGGATATCTAATTTGTCCTTAATCCCGATACACAAGGTAGTAATTCCTTTTAGCCGTTTTGGTAGTTTATATGTCTCGGTCTGATACGTATTCCAAATAAAATCCTTATCATAAACCGTATCCAAAAGCAGATGGGAATCTTTCTCTCCCGGAATTCCCTCCCAGAACTCAATCCGGGTTGAATTATGACTTAAGTGATAAATCGGCAGTGTAATTTCATCCGATCCATAATCACCAAAATCCACATTCTTAAATCCTATATAGTTCGAAGTATCATCTGTTGAGACACCCCCTAAGAGTCCGCTATGGAATTCTCTGTTGCCATAATTGTAAAGGCCGGCTGAAACAAATTGATACGGATTTATCAAAGCCTCACCCAAACCGGTTATTTGAAATTCCAATTCCGATATAACCCGCGGATTTTTGCCTCCGTTTTTAGCCATACAGCAAAGTCGAAACTCACCGTCCCCCATAGCGGTAACAACAGCTTCCCCTTCCTTTACCCTGACCTTGGCTATATTTGAAATAATACCGTTTACCGTCATGGCTTTCCATTCAATCTCTTTATAGGTCGCATTTTCCGGAAGTATCCTGGCAGCTACAATGGTTTCCGGGGTTTCTTTGGTCAAATGGTTTACCCCTCTGCTTATCAATTCGATTTTTCTGATAGGTATTTCCTTCTCTTCCACTGATTGTATATTCTCGGTTACTGAGGAAACCCCCGGTATCTTTTCGCAGGGCAAAGCATCTAAGCGCAGTACTTCTGTTTTCATTCCCGGCGAGGATACCTCACAGATAATACTGCCCGCCTCTTGCTTTGAAGCTATCATAGCAAGCAGTTTTCCTGAGAATAATCTTCTGCTGGTTCCTTTATAAGAATCGTAGTCCGTGCTGTCACCATTATCAAGGCCTACAAGTCTGCCTGCACCGCTTAGCTTTACCTCTACCCGGTTACCCGCATTCCTGACCGGAACTCCCTTCTTATCTGTCATGGATATTTCTACAAAGGCCATATCCAGACCATCCGCCTTTAGTGTGCTTTTATCCGGTTTCAGAATTATATTTGCTGCATCCTCAAAGGAACTTTGCATATCCGTTGCTATCACCTGGTCATTTTCATCATAGGCTACGGCTTTAATAGTGCCCGGCTGATAGGGAATCTGCCATTCTCCGCTAAGTTGTTTTCCTTTTTCATGATCTATATAAAACACTCCTAAAGAAGTATCATTAAAAAACAGTTCTATTTTCGGTGCATTAGAATAGACTCTGATATCGATTAACTGCCTTTCATTAAAATCCCAATAGGGAAGAAGATGTATCATAGGATTCTGCTTATAATCAGTCCACTCTGCCTGATAAATATAAAAGGCATCCTTTTTAAAACCAGCAGTATCTATCTGTCCAAAATAAGAATTCTTTGTAAAGTAAGGTGTGGGTTCTCCAATGTAATCAAAACCGGTCCAGATAAACTGACCAAGGCAAAATTTTGCATCCCGGTCATCTATAATATTTTTTTGTGAATTTTTTGCTCCCCAATTGGTAGAGCAATTTCCTAAAGAAGAACACTGCTCGTCTTCATGGGTTACAAGTACATTACTGGCCGGAAAATGATAGATGCCCCTGCTTTGAATCGTTGAGGCAGTTTCACTGCCATAAATAATCCAATGGGGATATTTTTTATGATGCTCATCGTATAAGGCTTCACCATAATTATATCCTGCTATGGGAAGCTCTTCGGTACATTTTTGTGCATTCTCCCATTTCATATAGTTAGATCCTATAGTTACCTGTCCGTTTTTCTTGGGGTCGTGCTTTAGGACCAGATCTCGAAGCATTTTTGTTATTTCAAGCCCTCTTTCACTGGCATGGGTATCATAAATCTCATTTCCAATGCTCCACATAATAATACTTGGATGGTTTCTATCCCGACGAATCCAGCTTGCGACATCCTTATGGCACCACGCAAGGAAAAACCTGGCATAATCATATTCGGTCTTCGGCCGTTCCCACATATCAAAAGCTTCTGAGACTACTAAAAATCCTAATTCATCCGCCAGCTCCATTAATTCTACCGCAGGCATGTTATGGGAAGTCCTTATTGCATTAACCCCCATTTCCCTTAGTATCATAAATTTTCTGCGAAGAGCAGCTTTATTCACAGCTGCTCCTAAGGCTCCCAAATCATGGTGTTCACATACACCATGAAGCTTAATCCCCTTCTCATTCAGGTAAAAGCCTTCTTCATTGTCAAACCTAAGAGTACGAAATCCAAAGTTCTGGCTTACCGAATCTATCTGGCTTCCCTCAATGAAAAGCTCTGTTTTTAATTCATACAAATTGGGTTCTTGAAGATTCCAAAGAAGTGGATTGTCTAACATTAAAACCTGAGGATAGCATGTAACTTCCTTGGTTAAATTAATTTCCTCCTGGCAGACAGCTGCTATGTTCCCGGCTTTATCCAGAACCGTATTCTTAAGGATACCCTTCATGTGAACCCCGGACTCATCTATTAATTCTGATTCAATCTCAAGCTTCCAGCCCTCTGCTTCCTTACTGGTAGTTATATAGATACCATCTGAAATGAAATGTACCGGTTCCGTAATCTTCAGCCAGACACTTCTGTAAATACCGGCGCCGGAATACCAACGGGTATTCAGATTCTGATAAACCACCCGGACTTTAATTTCATTTTCACCTGGTTCTAAATAATCCGTTATGTCAAATTCAAAGGAGGAATACCCATATTTCCATTCCCCCACCATACGATTTCCCACATATACGGTAGAGTCCATATAAACTCCCTCAAAATAAAGGAAATAATGCTTCTTACCAAGGTCATCTAACGTCAATTTCTTTTTATACCAGCCTTCGCCGGTCTCGTATAGCTCCATCGTATTATAAATCAGCCAGTCATGAGGTATATCAACTTCCTGCCATCGGATATCATCCTGACTTATTCTTTCAAGAGAGGTTCCTATATCCTGTTTTGTAAATTTCCATCCTTCATTCCATAAATACTTCATTTTCTTATTCCTTCCTCTTATTTCATACGGCCGTTAAATGAATCAGAAATCCCTTAAAGTCTCCCGATATCTTAGTCAGATTCAAACCGGCAAACATTAGAGTATCACCGCCATATATCCTGTCTTCCCCTTCAATTTTATAATTCTTGTTCGGATCCAGACCTTTTAAATAAATTCTTCTGCTATGGTAATTGGGTCTGTTTAACACCTGTATATAGGTTACCAGGGCTTCATCTTTCTCTTTCGATACGACCTGAAAGCAGTCATAGAAATGATTTGTCCTATAAGAGGCTATGCGGTAGTAATCACCGGTACGGATCAACTCATTGTATTTCTTATACAAGGCAATCTGTTCCGGTATCTTTTTTCGGTCTTCTTCCGGTATTTTGGTTACATCCAGTTCATACCCAAAGGTACCGGCAAGTGCAACATACCCCCTTGTTTCAAAAGGAGTTACTCTTCCTACAGTATGATTGGGACAATCGGATACATGAGCACCAATGGTGGATAAAGGGTATATGAGAGCAGTCCCTTCCTGTATTAATAGCCGTTCAATGGCATCCGTATCATCAGAGCACCAAATCTGTGGACTGTAATACAGCATTCCCGGATCAAATCTGGCTCCGCCGCCGGAGCAATTTTCAAGTAATAAATAAGGGAATTCTTTTAAAAGGCGTTCCTGTAATTCATAAACCGCAAGAACATATCGATGGCTTAATTCTCCCTGACGGTCCTTTGGCAGTCCCAGACTTCCCAAATCCGCCAACTGCCTGTTCATATCCCATTTTACATACTCAATATTAGCACTTCTTAGTATACCTGCCACGCTTTCATAGGTGTGTTCCAATACTTCTTTTCTTGTTAAGTCCAGAACATATTGATTTCTGCATAATCCCCTGGTACGTCCCGGTATACCGATTGCCCAGTCAGGATGTTCACGGAATAAATCAGAATCCGGTGATATCATTTCAGGCTCAAACCAGATACCGAATTTCATTCCCAATTTATTTACTTCCTCTACTAAACTTTTTAAACCTTTGTTTATTTTTTCTTCGTTTACTTTCCAGTCGCCCAATGCCCGGTTATCATCATATCTGTTCCCAAACCAGCCATCGTCCATAACAAGCATTTCTATTCCAAGTTCAGAAGCTTCTTTTGCAATGGATATCAGCTTATCAGAATTAAAATCAAAGTAAGTTGCTTCCCAATTATTAATTAAAACAGGTCTCTGTTTATCTTTATATTGTCCTCTGATCAAATGATTTTTGTACAAATCATGATAGGTACGGGTCATTCCGCCAAGTCCCTGCGAAGAATAAACCAGTACTACCTCCGGAGTTTGAAAGGTTTCTCCTGCTTCTAATTTCCAGCAAAAATGATCTGGATGAATTCCCATAACAGCGCGAACACTTTCAAATTGGTCTAAGGATACATTTGCAATAAAATTGCCGGAATAAACAAAATGCATACCATAGACCTCTCCTGTCTCCTGGGTAGCTCCTCCTTCTTTTAAAGCAAAAAAAGGATGGTACTGATGACTTGATTCTCCTCTGTTTGAACTGACTCCCTGAAATCCATGACATACTTTGCTCTCCTGAATATGCCTCTCTCTCGCCCAGGAGCCATGTAAAGTAACAAGTTCAAAATCTTTATTGTCCATATCAATACATGCAGATAACACCTTGGTTAAATAGATATCCTTCTGTGATGTATTATGAACATGCACACTTCTTATAATAGCATCTATTTCTTCGAATACAGAGTAGAATAGCGTAACAGTAAGCCCTAAATTAGAATCCCTCAGCCTTAGTTCTAAGGTGGTACATTGATCTTTTTCGGCAAAAACGGCGGGTAAACCTGTAAGTCCCGGCTTTCCATCGTATATTTTATAAGAATCATAAAATAATTCCAGAGCCTCATATCCTTCCTGATCTCTGATTTCAATAGCACTTTCCCTAAAATCACCAACACCACCAGTTGGATATTCATAAGAAAAGGTATCTAAAAAAGGAAGCTTATCCCGTTCATTAACAGAAGGTGTAAAAGGAGGTTCTTTTATTCTTAATAATTCCGCTGCGTCCAGTCCCCTTAATTTTCTGCCATAATAAACATGCCCTGCATATTTTTGATCTGCAATTTTTATTAAATAACTGCTGCTTGGGGAATCCAGTTTAAATAAACATTCATCTTCATAATATTTAATTGCCATGTAATAACCTCACATTTTTTGATTAATTCCTTATACTTTTAATGGACCTTACAGGATACACAAAGGTGTATCCTGTAAAGTCCATCTATTAGTTAACCGGAATACTGATTAAGAGTCCGGTAACAAATTTGAGTTTTATTTGACTACTGCTGCTCTGGCCTGTTTTTGTGCTTCTGCATTCGCCTTATCTACTTCTAATACCTTATCATAACCAAGACCCAATGCAGTTTCCTTCATATCTTTGATATACTTATTATATTCGTTATCGTCTTTAGCAAATACTGCACGCCATGAGTATTCCTTTATTACTTCCTGTATCTGATTTCTTATGGTAGTAATATCAGATGCTTCTGCCGGAGTGGAATAACCGCTGCCAGGTGAAACCACAATCTGATTGTTTTTTGAAAAGTAATCAACTGCATTTTTTGCATTCATATGAGTCTGCCAATCTTTTTCAATATCGGAAAGGCTCTTTTGAGTAAAGGAATCCCATAAACTATAATCATAAGGGAATCCTGTGTCTGGATTAACTTCACCTGCAGATATGGTTTTATAATTCAACTGTGACATACCATCCTTATATTTTCCTCCCCCTTGTTCCTGAGGCATATCCGTATTGGCTGGATCTGTCATGCACTGATAACCTAAATCCGTTAATTGCGGCTGATTATCCTTCATATCCCAGGTAACTCCCTTTGCTCCTGTTGTAATTAAGGTAATTGCTTCCGGTGAATAATACCAGTCAATAAAATCCATTAACCTTTCTTTATCCTTTGCCTTGCTGCCTATCATCATTGCTACACCTGGATTACCTTTTGCATAACATCCCCATGTATATAATTTAAAATCATTGATTGCAGCGGTATCGAATAACTTACCTTCCTGTTTATGTTTGTCTGAATTATATCCGGCAGACAACCAAGGCCAGGGAGACCATAAGATAGCACCATCTACATATTTATTATAAACAGTATCATAACTTTGGGTTGTGGATTCCGGATCTACAAGTCCCATCTGGTTTGCCTGGTAAAAGAACTTAAGGCCCCTCATATATAACGAATCATCATCCAATGTACTCTGCGGTTCAGCAGAATCGTCTGCTTTTTGCCATAAAAATCCTGTATTGGCATAGCCATAATAAGAAGCTACCTGAGTTGCTATGTTCATAAATGAACCATCCCAATCTTTAAAGAATGAAAAAGCATATGCTTTTTTACCGGAATCACTTACAACATTCATATCCTGCATTTGTTTCATTACAGGAAGCAAATCCTCCATGGTTTTCATCTCAGGATAACCCATCTGTTTGTATAAATCCCATCTTAAGTAAGTACCAAAATTCAAGGTAGTACCGCCTAACGGTTTCGTGGCCGGATTTACTGAAACTTCTGACGGAATTCCCCAAGTACCGGCTGTTGTGCTGTTATTTTGATTAGAGAATTGGATAGCCTCCTTATATTTCTCCAGATTTTTTTCTCCGCTCATCATATCTGTCATATCAACAATTAATCTCGCATCAACCAAATCCTGCAGTTTTCCTCCCGACATGGGATAAATAATTAAGTCACCAAGATTTCCGGCGGCACTGCGTGTCTGATACAATGTTTCACCACCACCTGCTACATTGGGAGAAATGATATTTAATTCCATATTAAATTTGTCTTTTACAATTTTCCCAAACCACCCTGTTTGAATTCCTTGATAATTTGCAAGGGAATCAAATACATCTACAGTAATGAAATCCTTATATTTTTTACTTCCATCACCGGCACTGGAATTCTCTTGAGCTGTGTCGGTATCCGTATTCGTTTTTACCTGGTTGGTTCCCTCTTTGCTCCCCGAGCATCCGGATAACAGGGATATCACCATACCAAGACACAATAGTACACTAATAATTCTTTTCCTCATTTTTTTCCTCCTATACATTATAAGTTTTATAATAAAATAAATTTTATTATCCTTTTACAGAACCCATCATAATTCCCTTAATAAAATACCGTTGGAATATTGGGTAAATAAATAATATTGGCAGAACTACTATGATTGAAACCGTCATTCTAATAGAGGTCGGCGTCTGTTGTGTTATTAAGGACTGTACATTAACACCTCCGCTGGTGCTCGTCTTAACCAGCTGCGCTAAAGAATTAGCCTGGTTAATATATACATATAGCAAATACTGCAAGGAATAGAGCTTCTGGTTTGTTATATAAATCAAAGTATCCCCAAAAGAATTCCATTGTCCTACTGCAGAAAAAATGGTAATTGTTGCAAGGATTGGTTTTGAGATAGGGAATATAATCCGGAAAAATACGGTTAATATTCCGGCTCCGTCAATTTCCGCTGCCTCCTGCAAAGATGCAGGTGTTGATTCTATGTAAGTCTTAACCAGAATGATATTAAAAGGCTGTACAATTGCCGGAATGATATATACCCAGAAGCTATTTGTTAAATGAAGATTTTTCATCGTAAGATACATAGGTATCAGCCCGGCATTAAAATACATGGTTACTACCAGAAGACGGTACCATAATTTTCTTTTCCACATATCTTCCTGAGAGAATAAATAGCCAAGAAAAGCAGAGCTCATTACGGTACAGGTAGTTCCAATTAATGTCCTGCCTACGGAGATTAATGCTGCTCTTGAGAGGCCTTCCAGCTTTAGGACCTGAATATAATTTTCAAAATGTATATTCTTTGGCAGAAAACGAATAAAGCCATTTGCACTTAAATCATTTGCACTTATTGTATTAATTATAAGATAATAAAACGGATAGAAACATACCAGGGTAAACAAAGCAAAAAAAGTATAATTAAAAATGCTAAATGCAATATCCTGCCCTGTATTATTCTTTATTTTTTTTCGAATTCTCATTATAAGCTCCCATCTGTGCTTCAGTGCACACCTAAAATCAGGATGTCTCTTATCTAACACCAATAACTTTTAGATAATTGACTGTCCTCTGGTTTTTTTCGATACATAATTTATAAAAACCAGCAATGTGACGCTGACGATACTTTTCATCATGCTAATGGCGGTAGCCAATGACAAACTGCTTCCGGACATACCGATGTTATAGACATACAAATCCAAAACCTGTATATGTTCTTTATTAAAGGCATTCTGAAAAACATAATATTGATCCATACCGTTATTGATAAAATTAGCCACACTAAGCATAAGTAAAACAAAATAAGTAGGCATCAACTCAGGAATGGTTATATATTTCATTAGTTTAAAGCGGTTTGCACCATCAACCTTTGCTGCCTCATATAATTCCTGATCAATACCTGCAATAGCTGCCAGGTACATAATTGCTCCCCATCCAAGCCCTTTCCAGGTACCCCATAGCCACATAGCTAAATAAGTATGTTTATCACTGCTCAGAAAATCAATAACACTATCTGTGATTCCCCATTCCTGTAAAAGTGTATTTACGAGGCCCGTATTGGATAACAAATTAAAAGCTATTGAATAAACAAGAACCCAGCTGATAAAATTGGGTATGGTTGTTAAAGTCTGTACAATTTTCTTAAAGGGAGTACACTTGATTTCATTGAGAAATACGGCAAACAAAACCGGTAAAAAGGAGGTTGCTATCCCAATTGTGCTCATGGCAAAAGTATTTTGCATTACCTGCCCCAATTGTTGAAGCTGCATTTTATTTGCAAATAATAACTTAAACCATTTCAGACCTACA
Organism: Anaerocolumna chitinilytica; assembly: GCF_014218355.1. Classification (NCBI taxonomy): domain Bacteria; kingdom Bacillati; phylum Bacillota; class Clostridia; order Lachnospirales; family Lachnospiraceae; genus Anaerocolumna; species Anaerocolumna chitinilytica. Next base: position 1,895,402 of record NZ_AP023368.1, on the reverse strand, counting down.
AAATCAGTTTGAAATAACTTTAAAGGTGCCTTATAATCATAAAAAGCATATATCCAACCATGTAATGGAAAGTAGGAAAATGCAAATACTAATACGAGAAAAGGAAGAGTTAATAAAAATAATTGCTTCCCACGCTTTGAACGGCCATTTTTGACGTTTTTTGATGCTGATACTGACATCTATTTCTTTCCTCCTCTCATAAACATCACTATCAGCCACTATAACCCGTCTGATAGGATTGATGTCTATGTTTTTGATTTACGTTGATTTTATCATCCTGCTAGATTTCGTTCTACCCCAAACATCCTAGCTTTTTTCTTTAAAAATTCATACTAAATTTCTAAATTCACTAAAATTCAAAGGATTTAGGTAGGAATTTTAAGGTGGAAATAATGAAGGATTACTGCTATTATTAAATACTAACAATAATTACACTATAACAGGCCATATTGTATACATATTATCTATAGTAAAACTTATTGTTTTACAAAAATGTTATACATAACATATACTTGTCCTAAGACTGGCGTTGCTTTTGATCATATCTCTACTGTTTTTGTGTAAGCTGATCAATCACAAACGTATTAACAGTTCGATGGCAGAAATTTAACGATAATAGAATACGATACTTCTACTATAAGAAAGGCAGATGTGATAAGTTATGTATACAGTTTTAATCGCTGATGACGAAGCTATTATAAGAAGAGGCTTAAAAAAGATTATAGATTGGGAGATGCTGGGGTTTAATATAATTGGGGAAGCATCCAATGGAGTTGAAACCCTTGCTGAAATAAATAAAACGAAACCAGATATTGTATTATTAGATATAAAAATGCCCGGAATGGACGGATTAGAAGTTTTAAACAATGCACGTTCAAATAAATACAAAGGAAAAGTTATAATCTTAAGTGGGTATTCTGATTTTAAGTATGCTCAGGAAGCAATCCGGTATGATGTAAAGTATTATTTAACAAAACCTATTGATGTAAATGAACTGAAAGCAGCTTTATCCTCACTCTCTGATCAAATCAAGGAGGAATCTGCTCATCGCTTAACAATCAATCATTATAAGGAAAAAGCTGAAAATACAATATTACTGGATTTGCTCCAGGGCACTGCTGATTTATCAAACATCAATTTTGATGACTTGCACCTGAACGCAAATATTTACCAGGTATTGATTTATGAAAAATACAGCCGTAATATTGCAGATATCACTTATCATTTTTCCGAATTATTGAAAGTAACGAATCAGGATAACAGTTCCTTTCATAGTGTTAATGCCGGTAATAATGAAGTAATTATACTGAAAGGTGAATTTGCAATTCTGAAATTCAAGGAATTTTTAAAACATTTTGAAAGAGAATTGAAGCCACAAAAAGGTTCTCCCTTGGATTCTTTATTTATAACTTATGGACGAACAGTAACGTCCCCTAAGGATATCCATATTTCCTATAAAGACTCCTTTTCTCTGTTACAACGTCGTTTTTTTTGTGAAATAGATCAGCATACTATCGGTTATGAGCAGCTCCCTGAAAACAATAGCAATGCGTATTATATGACCCATGAGCTGTTATTAGATTATTGTGCCAGACTGGTTGCTTATATCCAGTCCTTTAATCGTAAAGCCGTCGCTGATACGCTTCATAATCTGGAGATAAAATTGTACAATTCACAAGACAGTATTCATGATATAAAGTTATTTTTAACAGATTTATTTATAGAAATAAAAGATAAACTAAATAACCTTTATTCGGCAAAAAAATTGACCATACCTACAAATGCACAGATTATAGATTTTATTCAGACCAAAAATTATCTGTATGAAATATTTTTATTTTTTACAGAGCAGTTTGAAGTTGTTATGAACTGTATTGGTAATTTTTCCAGAGACAGTGTTATTGATGATATCCTTTATTATATCCAGCACAATTATATGGAAAATATAAGATTGGAAAATATAGCTTCTCTTTTTGGGTATAACAGTTCCTACCTGGGTAAAATTTTTAATTTGAAGATTGGAGAAAGTTTCAACTCCTATGTCGACAAAATAAGAATAGAGAGTTCCAAAGAATTATTGAAACAAAAATCTCTGAAAATCTATGAAATTGCAGAAAAAGTTGGTTATCAGAATACAGACTATTTTTATATGAAATTCAAAAAGAATACCGGATTAACCCCGGCGGAATACCGAAAAAAAGACCTATAGGTTAACATCTTGTAACAGGAGTATATATGATTCTACCTAAAAAACCAAATACTGTACTACAGATTAAAGTCAGAAAACAAATGTATTTTATATTAATTCCATTAATTATTATACCCGTTTCATTTATCGGTATTGCCTTAACTTCCTACTTTGTAAAAGCTTTGTACCAACAAACCAGCTCTCAGCTGGAGTCTGATAATATTCGTGTAAAGTCTATCATCGTTGATTGTGTTATAAATCTCTTTAATGTGTCCTCTGATCTGATAGATGATAAAACACTTCATAAGATCCTAACAACACATTATGCCAACCCCAAAGATGCTTCAGCTGCAATAGCTGATTATGACCGCTTTCAGGATTATATGGATACAACTACTTCCATGACTTCAATAACTGTTTATACCACAAATCCTACTCTTGTTGAGGGTAAATATATTAAGACTGCGACTCCGGAAATAATAGATAAATTATTCTCCAAGGTATCCGTTCCTTCCGGCAGTTCCTGGGGTTATAATTTTTTTAACAGGACTATTGGTAATCCTTCCTCAGAATTATTATTGGTTCGCTCTATCCCTTTGGTAAAGACTGATTATTCTGCCATTTTAGTGATTACTGTCAGCAATAATTTTTTAAAAAACAAAATCCAGAATAATTCTTTATACACAGCTATATCCCTTAACAAGGAGCCAATATTTTTCAGTACTACACGTTCCATGCAAGAAAAGGACCAGTCCGTTCCGATTAACTATAATTCGCGCTATTTCCTCTATAATGGCTTGATACATTATAAAGATAAGACTGTCTTTGGCTATATATCCTCCCTGCCCGTCTACCAGTCAAAGGATATACTTTATGTTACGACCATTGATTTTGCTGCCAATAATAAATTTGTTAATATTGTTATTTTGTGTGCAGCTATAACCCTCCTCTCTGTTATTATTCCTTTAATGGGCATTGTTTTTTATACTAATTTTTTCAGTTCCCGTATTTTAACCTTAAGACTGGCTATGAAAAATGCCAGCAAGGGAGACTTTAATATGATAGATTCCCTTCGAGGAGATGATGAATTATCAGAGACTTTTACTGATTTACAGCATATGGTGCTGGATTTAAAAGATAAAGAAGCTAAAATGTACGAAGCACAGTTGCTTGAAAAAGAAATGTTAAATCAGCAGCAGCAAATGGAGTTTAAAATTTTAACAAGTCAGATAAATCCTCACTTTATATATAATACATTGGAAACAATCCGAATGCTGGCCATTGAAGAAAATAACCAGAATGTATCCAGTGCCATCCTGCTGTTGGGTAAATCCCTCCGTTATGTGCTGGAAAATGCAGAAACCTTTTCTACTACTCTGGATAAAGAATTAGATTACATTGATGTTTATTTACAGATTCAAAAACTTCGATTTGAAGAACGTATTGATTATACCATTGAAATACCAGAACATTTTTCCCCCAGCGAATATCAGATTTTGCCCCTTCTATTACAACCACTTGTTGAAAATGCTGTTTTACATGGGCTCGACGATATTTCAAAAAATGGTGATGTTATCGTAAGACTTAGTACAGACAACTGCACAAGATTAATCATTGACATCATGGATAATGGCAAAGGAATGCCCGAAGAGGTTATAAATGCTTTTAATTCTGAAATAACGCTTGAAAAATCAGCCTCTGACCGAACAAGTATTGGTCTAAACAATATAAAAAGACGTATCCGTTTATTTTATGGAGATAATTATTCCATAAATATTATAAGTTCCACTAAGGAAGGAACTCATATTCAATTAATTCTTCCTTTAATACCGATTTAACTTCCCCGGTAAGTGACCTGCCGCAAGTCATCCATTGCTTGTATTTGATCCCTAATTATATAGAAAGAGCCTTAAAATTGTATGATCATTGACATTTTAAGGCTCTTACCATTTAATCATCTGATTTTTCTTTTACTTTCTTTATATTCTAAAAAGCTTTACAGCTCCAATTAACTCTTCCACAGCATCTTTAACTTTTCCTGTTTCAACAACTGTTTTACTCGATTCTAAGGCTGATTCACCGGCCCTTCCGGCAATATTGGCAGTTCCCTGGGCCCCTTCCGTTGTAGCCGTTGCAACTTCGGTTATTGCTGTAGTAATATTTTGTATCGATGCCAATAGCTCCTGTGATGTTGAACTTAAGTCTGTAACAATATCATCCACTTTATTTGCATCATTGGTATATTCATTCGTTGCTGAAAGTATTTTTTGATAATCCTCGACTACATTTACCGAGACAAACTGCATCAACTCCTTTGCATGTTCGGATAAATTGCCAACTGCGCTTAATACCTGCTGATTAATCTGCTGCATCTGACTTACAATTCTGGTAGATTCATCCGCTAATTTACCTATTTCTCCTGCAACTACAGCGAATCCTTTGCCTGCATCGCCTGCCCGTGCTGCCTCAATCGATGCATTAAGAGCAAGCAGGTTTGTTTGACTTGCTATGCCAAGAATCCCATTCGCCAGCTCGTTAATTTGTATAACTGACTTTGCTTCTTCCAATGATTTTTCCAATTTAACCTGTACTCGAGTGCGAATGTTATAAGCTTCCTGCTGTGCCTTTTCAAAATCACTCTTAAGGGTTAATGCCCGGTTATTAATGTCTTCTACCGTGACTGCACCATACTGTGCCTTTTGCGAAACATTTTGTACTGCTGAATTAATCTCTTCAACGGTAGCAGTCACTTCTTCTGTAGAGGCTGATGTTTCTTCCATTCCAGATGACAATTCTTCCGTTATTGCAGATATATCTTCCATATATTCATTTAAACGATTTATACTAGTATTTACTGAATAAACCGAATCATTTACTAAGAATGCACTGTCTGATACCCTATGAAAAGAATTTCTAATCTTTTCTATAAAAAGATTCAGAGCATCTGCCATGGCACCGATTTCATCATTGCTTTTCACAATGATTTGACAGGTTAAATCATTGTTTTTCTCAGCTTCCAACAATTCTTTCTGCATTCTTCTAATAGGTTTAATAATCATTCCTGAAATCAGAAAACTAAGAATTATTGCTACAATAAGAAATACTATAATTGATGCTATTACTATCTTCTCCATCATCGCTGCTGCCAAGGAAGAGGAGTTTAGCAATTCAGACATTTGATTTTCCCGATAAGCTTGATATTCATCCAATTTATCACTTAAAGCTTTCGCAGCGGGAACCATCTGATTTTTCATAATATCAAGTACTTCACCGTCTTTTCCTTCCTTTACTGCCGGAATGAGGCTGCTAGTTGCTATTTTGACATAATCATTTTCTAATTTTTGGGATTCTTCTCCTAACTTCTTTTCCGACTCCAAAACAGAATTATGAAGTATTTTATCAAAAAGAGCATCCGACTTCACTGTCAGCTCCTGAAAGTGGGTAATAAAAGATTCATCTTCTGTTATCACATATCCTCTCAATGCTGCCACTTCCGCCAAGGAGTTTTCTATCACCTGATTTGTATTCTCATACAAGGGCAGATAAGTATTATTAATACTACTTGCTGTAAGCGTAATGGAGTGGATTTTTGACAGTATGAGTATTAATACTACTGCAGCCGTTACTGTAATACCCAGAAATCCTCCAACTATCTTGACCATAATACTGCTTCTTCTTTTCATTTCTTTTTCCTCACTCTCTAGTTTTTAATAAAAAAATAAGAGACCTAAAAAAAGCCTCTGCTTACTAAATAAATAAAATAGCATGAAAAAGCAACATACCACGCTCCTTTATTACATATTCTGACAGATTTATACTTATTAAATGTAAATCTGACTTAATATGACTTTGTTTCTATTTTAACATTTATAATTCACATTGCTCGCCAAATCGGCATATGTTACTATGAATATTATAGCCATATTTAAGGTTTTTTGTATCAAATTCCACACAAAGGAGCTTGGTTATGAACGAGATTAATTCATACAATTACCTGGGTTATTCCCATGCGAAATATTTAGAAAATGATCCTGTACAATACGATATAAAAGTGAATGAAGTTATTTTTAAAGAAAACCAAGGAACACACTTTCATGATGATGTTGAACTACTCTATGTTGTAAACGGTGAAGCAAAGCTTTTTGTAAATAATGAGTTAAATAACATCTCTGCAGGTGATTTGGTTATGTTAATGCCATATCATGTACATGCTATTAAACTTATCAGTAAAAGTTTAACCGTATATCAAGGTAAAGTATCCTTAGGATTACTCTTGTATTCATCCATATCCCGTATTATCGAAAAACATATATCCTACTCTCTCGCATATGGAAATGTAGTAGCTAAATTTACGGATAAAGAAAAAAAGAAAATACAACAGAATTTTGAAGAAATAATTGAAGAACTGAATACCGATACTTTTTTAAATACAATGATTGGGCTAAGCATAATTATTAAGATTATTTTAATGTTCAGCCGCAATATTGCAGGAAGTATTTCGGCTCATGAATGTTATGAGCATAGTATAACCTGGAAACTTATGCAATATATGCATATGAACTTTAGCAATGATATCTCAGCAAAGAGTCTGGCAACCGAGTTTTCTATGAGTCCTAACAAAATCAACAATTATTTTTATCTTTTAACCGGTGAAAATCTATCGGAGAACTTACACAGAACGCGAATTCGTTATGCTTGCAGTATGTTTCAGTTTGATGAGCTATCTAGCAGTTATATCGGAAAATATGTTGGTTACAAGAACACCTCTTCCTTTTTTCGCAAGTTTAAGGAAATTAAAAAAATGACGCCGGATGAATATCGAAAATCACATATTCCGGACGATGGAATGTATAGAACACTTAATACTTCCTGGAAAATATTACTGTATCTCTTTGAGCATTACGCTGAGCCTTTGGATGTACTATCTATATCACAGGCACTATTCCTTTCTCCTGAGACAATACATACGGAACTTCTTTCAAACTTTGATACTTCCTTGCCAGATCTGATAACCAAAATCAGACTGCAGTATGCACAATCTTTTTTGCAGGTTATAGATGCGCCAATATTAAAGATTGCATATATGTGCGGGTTTTCATCTATCCGGACATTTAATCGATGTTTTAAAGAATTAATTGGCTGCACCCCTCTGGAATTCAGAAAAGCAAAAGCTCCAAAGAGCTGAAATCAGGTAATCCATGACGGAATATTTCTTTCAGTAGCTATAGAAAAAGAGCGGTATCCATCCTTTCTATGAATACCGCCTTATTATAAAATAATCTTTTAATCCTTTCCTGGCATATCCTGAAAATTATCCCGTATTTCATTCATCAATATACCTGTTATGAATTTAATTTCCTGTACCAACAGAAACCATAACGACAATTTTACTGTTTAAGTCAATTGCCTGATCTGATATAGACTGGTACATAATCTTTCCTTTACCTATTTCAGAAGAATATCCATTTATAAAGTCAATTTTGATATTTGCTTTCTTCTTGTTTACCTCTTTCATCCAATCAAGTACTTCTGACTTGCTCTTGCCCGTAAAATCTGTTACAAACAACTTACCAAGGGATAAATTGATTTTTAAATATTCTCCCTTAGGCAGGTAGGTATCTGAATAATTTTGCCCATAGAGCTTTCCTTCTTCATAAGAGTCACTATAGCATTCATTGATAATATAAGGCACGGAATTGGTATCGCACCATAGTTTTATATCTTCCGATGCAAGTCCCTCGAAATTCTTTATTAGTATTCCATTATCCGTCTGGGATACCCATACCTGAATTTCCTGCTTAAGTCCTACCAACTCTTCCAGGATACTCTGGTTTGTTACGGTACCTTTTGCTTTATTGGTATTGGTATCTGAAATAAACTTCAGTTTTATACCGGCTCCTTTTTGATTGACCTCATCCTTCCACTTAATAATATCAGACTTTGTCTTACCAATAAAATTTTCAGCCATAACTAACCCAAGGGAACGATACACTGTAAGTACTTTATTGGAAGATATAAAATCCCCAGCCTTGCAATCCTGTCTATAAAGCTTTCCTGCCGGATAATCACTGCTGTAACATTCTATTACGTTTAAGGTGATTCCTTTTTGCATCGCCCAGGCCTTTGCATCATTTAAGCTTAACAGCCTTAAATCCTTCGCAGGTATACCACTGTTAACAGCGATAGTAAGAAGAATCTCTTCTCCCTTTTTAACTCCTCCTTTAGGCTTTATGTCCTGATTGATTACACTTTGATTGGCAACTTTTGCAGATTCCATTTCACGATAACTTAATACAATCGCTGCATTTTTTGCCAGAACCTCTGCTTCACTTTTTGACAAGCCTTTAAAGTCAGGAGTAATAACCTGTTCATCATTTTCCTTCAGTAATAGTGTAACAACCTGCTTCTCATTAATCTTTATACCGGCTGCAACAGACTGGGTAGCAATAATTCCCTGATCTCCTGTTTCATCCGTATTTTCGAGAAACACCTTCATACCATAAAGCCCTGCCAGACTGACAGCTTCTCCTTTTGTCAGACCTTTAAAATCCGGGACAATTATTTTCCCATCCTCCTTTGCAATCTGAAGAGTCAAAATCTGCTTCTGGTCAATTTTACGACCCGCCGGAATATTCTGACCGATGACTGTATCTACTGTATCTGTGCTAATCTTAAGCTTGAAGAATACACTCATGCCATAAAGAGCAGCCAATTCAGATGCCTCGTTTCTGCTCATTCCGTTAAAATCAGGTGTTTTAATTGCCTTTCCTCTGGAAATGCTGACTTCCACCACATCCTTATGGGTTATTTTTGTATCCTTTTTTATATTCTGGTAAAATATTTTACCGTATTCAACATCTGGATTAAATATTTCATGAATCTTAACCTTCATCTGGTTATCTTTCTGCCATTGCAGAACTTCGGCTTTCGATTTACCATAAAAATCAGGCATTTTGACTGTTTCATTCAGCTCTTCATTACCGCTTGAAACATAAATTACCATCCTGTTTTTCCGAAGAAACAAATCATTAGAACCATCAATCAGCTCATAGTTTATTACCTCATCCTTTGGGATTACTTCGCTGGTTTCGTTCTTAATTGTAACCCCTGCCATCTGATTCTCCGTAATCCAGGTTTTTATCTCAGACAGCTTCATCCCCTTAAGATCTGGCACCTTCACTGCTTCCTCCGGGTCTGCACCCAATGAATACTTTACCGTAAGAACTGTGCCCTTACTAATTTTTCTTCCCTTTTTTATATCCTGGGATATGACCTTGTCTTTTCTTGTTTCCTTGGTATAAACTCCGTCTAGTACAGTGTTTTCATGCTCTTTTAGGACCCAGGTCTGTACCTCATCCAACTGCCAGTCTGTCATATCAGGGACTGTTGTCTTTCCTAACTGTAGAAAGAGGAGTATTAGAAAGCAAACAAACAGAGCAGAGACGGCGGCGGCAACTAGATGCCCCACCTTTCTCTGAGCCGGTATAAAGGTTTCTTCCTGAAAACTTTCCGGTTTATCACTTCCTAAATCTTCAAGAAAATTCTTTTTTTCCTGCATACCCTTCCCCCTATTCTGCTGTCAGCTTACCATCTTTTAACCTTAGGGTAATGTCGCTGCTTCCTGCCACATCATCGGAATGTGTGACTAAAATAATTGTTTTTTCGTAGTCATGAGCCAACTGTTTAAATAATGCAATAATCTCCTTGGCTGTTGCCGTATCCAATGCCCCTGTAGGTTCATCCCCAAGAATTAATTCCACATCCTTGGCAAGAGCTCTTGCAATTGCAACTCTTTGCTGCTCCCCACCGGATAGCTTCGTCACCAGTCTTTCTGCCTTGGATTGCACGATTCCCATAGAAGCCAATATTTTGTATGCAATCTTCTTTCTCTCCGATCCCTTCTTCCGGTCCACAATCATCATGTTTGATTCCACATTTTCCACTCCGGTAAGGTAATCCGTCAGGTTATACTTCTGGAATATCATTGCCATATGATTGCGTCTGAATTTTGTATATCCGATGCTTTTTACATCCTTTCCCTGATATAGAACCCTTCCTTTTTCCGGGACATCCAAGGCACTGGCGATAGCCAATAGTGTTGTTTTTCCGGAACCCGAGGGCCCCAGGATGGTATAAAACTTTCCTTTTTCAAACTGGAAGGAGAGGTCGTTTAGAATCATCCTCTTTTTTCCTCCGTCTATGTAACCATAGGAAAGATTCTCTAATTCAAATATTGCTGACATAGTCTAATTTCCTCTCTTTCTAATTCTGTAGGGATTCTCTTGGTTTATATCCTAAAATAATCAACAGCGGTGCTCCTGCCGAAAGGATTACAATCCCCAGGCTGATAAGCAGCAGACGGTATACCACCTCACCGTCGACGGATACATTAAATTCTCTGGCAACATCACTAATCTTAACTTCCTGTTTCCCTGTTCCGACGGCACCGCCAACGGATATCATTCCCATACTGGACTGTGTATTCTCTTCCACCAACTGGTTCTTAACAATCCAGGAAGCAGTATAGTCGGCAGAAAGCCTGCTGGCTGCGGCTGCTACCGTAAAGGCAATAACAGATACCAGAAGAATTTCAAACACAAATTGAGATAAAATTTTAAGCCTTCCTTCACCGCTTGCTAACAATAGTCCAATCTCAAATCTCCGGTCACGTACAAAAATTGTGACAATTGCAAGCATAATTATGGTTCCTGCTGCAAAAACCACTGCCAAAAGAATAGAAATCACAGTACTGATTAAATCAAGAGGTCTTGTTAAAGAGTTGTATTCATTATCACTGGCATATAAGGTAATATAATCGTTGGGCATCTGATTTATATGCTGATGAATAAAGGTGTCAATGTCCATGGGGTCCTTAAGACGAAAACTGATAGAAGTTGCATTACTATCATCAGACTGGGTTCCGGCTAATTTCTTTTCACTCTCTAGAGAAGTATACAGTTGGTCTACCGTATAAGGCGCGCTGCCTTTAAAAACACCAATAATCTCAAAGGAATAAGTCTCGTTATCCGTACCTGAAGTCAAATCAATCTTATCACCCGGTGCCAGATTATTTTTGCTGGCAAACTCTTCTGATACAATTAGAGTATCTCTTCCTTCATCAGAGCTGTCCCAAAGCCGCCCATCCGTAATCTTATAGGTACCCTCATCAAACTCCCGGGGATTGCCTGTATTGCCTATCACTATAAACGGTGTACCCTGGTCGGAGGAGGATATGGGAACCGCAAAACTAATACTGTCTCCTCCCCCTGCTCCACTTCCTTCCGTATTTATTGCACTTTTCAGACTTTTATTAAAGGCACTGGTAAGTTCCGATATATAAAGCTTTTCTACCAAAGGATCTTTTGCAATGTCTTTCGCCAGTGAGGCTGAAAGATTTAATTTTGAATACTCCTGTTGTGATAGCTGATCCTTCATCGCTTTCATGTAGTCTGCTTTCATTTCCACCACCGCTCCTAAGGCCTTTCGTACATAGGTCTTGGATTGATTCACACTATTCTGAATAATAATTCCTGTAAATACCAACCCATACACGACAAATAATATAGCAAATATCATAATGCCTTTTGTTGGCTTCCTAATGAGACTTAGGAAAGCATGTTTTATTGCTCTCATCTTAATCTTCCTCCTGTTTCCAAATTGGCTTACTGCCATGTGATAAAAGTAACAAACCCATGTGTGATTCCTGTGTGAGTTCTGTGAGACCTCAATGAAACCTTGCTTTTCTTCTCTTTCACACAAACAACACATCAAAGTGGTATGATGTTATTATAAAATGAGGTGAGGAAGGATTCAGTTTTATGAGTTATCGTGTGCTGGTTGTTGAAGATGACAAGAAAATGAGTGAGATTTTAGTAGATTATCTGGAATCGGAAGGTTACCAGGCATATTGTGCCTCAGATGGGGTTGAGGCCTTATCCCTGTTCGACCGCGAAGAGATTCAGTTGGTTATACTTGATATTATGATACCAAAACTGGACGGCTGGTCCGTATGCCGGCGTATCAGACAAAAATCCGACGTCCTTATTATAATTATCAGCGCCCGCAGTGAAGAGGAGGATAAACTGTTAGGTTATGAGCTTGGAGCCGATGAATATATTACCAAGCCTTTTAGTCCTAAGGTGCTTCTTGCCGCTATTGCCGCCTTGCTAAAACGCAGTCTGGCAGCTCCTCCCCCGGATACGCTGTTACGCTGTAAGGAACTGACTATCAATAAAGAAGCTTATACTGCCATGCTCTCCGGTGAAAGGCTGCCCTTAACTGTAAAAGAATACGAACTGCTGCTAAAGCTTATGGAGAACCCGGGTAAGGTGTTCCGCAGAGAAGTCCTGATTACTGCCATATGGGGCTATGATTACTTTGGAGATGGCCGAGTGGTAGACACAAACATTAAAACTCTTCGAAAGAAACTGAGGCATTGCGCCAATTATATTCAGACCGTTATCGGTGTGGGCTATAAATTTGAGTCTGACACTTAATATACTATTTATACAAATACATACTAACCGGAGGATACCATGAAAACATCGCTGTCAGCAAAAATGTTACTTTTGACCCTTGGCTCTTTTCTGCTTCTAATATTTGGTATTACTGCTTCCTTATATCTTTACTTTAACCGCTTTTATGAACCGGAAAAAATCAATCAGATGATAAATTCCATAAATAGATTTACAGCAGAGCTTGAAAACAGTCAATGGAGTGACGAAGAACTCTATTCTGAGGTTTCTAAATTTATGAAGAACCAGAATGCTACCATGAGTATTCAATCTCAGCTTTCTCTGGTCATGGCAGCTCCGGCAAAAGCAGCATTAACCGCTTCTATCCCTGATTATGTGGTTTTAAGCAAGGAACCCGCTAGAGCAGATTCCATTTCCCCTTTGAATTCCACCGCCTATGCTCCCCTTATAACCTCTTCCTCTCTTGATACTGTAGATGCCGCCAATATAAACGGCTCCCTTGTACTGTATCCCACAGCACTTACCACTGCAACTGTTGCCAGTCCTTTGGATATTAATAAAAAGAAAGGGGTAACGTACACAATCAGCACCATTCCTTATACTAACTATAGACAGGTAAATTTCATAAAGAAAAGCACTTTAAAAAGTGGGGAAGTTAAGATTACAAGTGTTAACCTGTCTCTTCAGTCCGTTAATGAGGTAACCAGCTTCCTAATCCGCTTCTTTCCGTTTTTAATCAGTGCTTCTATCCTATTATCCTTTATAATGGTGGTCGTTTACTCCAAAACTATCTCCAAGCCGATTATTAGTATAACAAAAACTGCCAACCGCATGGCCAATATGGAGCTTGGCATCTCCTCTGACATTAAACGCAATGATGAACTAGGTGCATTGTCTTCCAGTCTTAACACCTTATCCGTTAATCTAAAGAATGCTCTGGACGACCTTAGTCTTGCTAATACAAAGTTAACGGCTGACTATGAAAAGGAACTATGCCAGGATAAAGCCAGAAAGGAGTTTGTAGCAAATGTTTCCCATGAGCTTAAGACACCTCTTGGAATAATCAGAAGCTATACGGAAGGAATCAGGGATGGTGTAAGAGCTGAGAAGAAAGAACATTATATGGAAGTAATTCTTAATGAAATTACACATATGGACCAGATGATTCTGGAAATGTTAGAAATATCAAGGTATGATGCCGGTGCTGTTATTTACACAAAAAAAGCTTCCGATATCAGCCTTTACTTAAAGAAATCCATGCAAATATTTTCAGAGAAAGCATATGAAAAAGGGGTAAACATTCAAATCTTAGGTGAATTCGGTACCGTTATAATGGATGAGAAAAAAATTGAACGTGCAGTGAATAATCTGATGGAAAATGCAGTGAAATACTGCTCCCCTAATTCCACTATTCAAGTCTTTGGCGAACGAAACGGCAAAGAACAACGAGTTCTGATTGAGAATTGCTGTCCTGCCTTAAGTGAAGAGGCTATCAGTAAAATCTGGGACCGGTTTTACAAAGCCGATGCCTCCCATAACCGTGAGACAGAAGGAACCGGACTTGGACTGGCTATTGTTAAGTCCATCTTTGAGGGTCATGGTTGTTCTTACCAAGTAAATAACACAGCCTCCGGCATCTGCTTTTCTTTTACGCTGGAGGCTGTGTAAAAGTCCCCCAAAAAAGGCAGAACTTCTGCGATGACACATTGTTATAATCTAGGTAGCTCTATTTTTCATGCATATCATCTTCATTTCCGAAACCCCAATATCGTCTGCAATCACATTACATTTTGTCATTAGCAGAAAATAGATATTCTTATTCTCATTGCTTAAACATTCATAGTTTGCTTGTCCTTTTGCGATCACAATATCTGCACTTTGGTAAATTTCTTGAAACCGCTTTGAAGTTCTAAATAAAACAGTTCCCATAGACGAATCCTCATTGCTTATTACAGTTGCATACTCATCAATCCCTACAAAGTAAGCATCTTCTTCTATAGAATCGTTTACGACTGCTTCACCTCTCGTACCAAAGAAAATTTTACATGATGGGTTTAACTCTTTCATTTTCTTAATTAGAATCTTATCAAGACAGATTTCACCGCAATTATCTCCCAAATACAGAATTGTATCTGCATTAATAATCTCCTGCATCAGAAGCTTTGAATCGTTTATTCCCAGCTGTTCCCCTTTTAAACGCAGGAAACTGGCTTCAATATCAGGAAGCAATAGATTATGAATCGGATTAAAATCAATTATATTTCCTATAATAGCATATTTGATTGCTTCTAAGAATGGATTTCCAACTCCATTTATCTCACGTTCTATATCCGGAATACGTTCCAAAAACATCTCATTATAATGCTCTCTTGTTTCTTTATATGGATCCGCATTCCCTGTTTCCTTCTTTAATAACGTAAAAATTTCTCCGATAAGTTCTGGTGTTGAAGATGTGTTAAAATCGACCTTACTTAAATATGTAAATACTTTTCTTAATAATTCATTTTTATCCTCTAAGCCTACCATATCTGCAACCTTAATTGTTTGATTGATTATACATGGTATGCATTTTTCTTGTATCCTCATATGTTGTATAACCCTTCTATTTCTTATCTTTACCGCTTACTTGATTTTACCTTCTTCTGTCTCCACTCCATTCACAAAGTCCATATAGTAACGCACAGCACCGTGATCTTTTAGTACCGTAGCTCTCGTGATACGAATTGCCAAAATAATGCAGTCTTCATCTTTTTCATTGTTAGCATCGTCGTACCAATTAGCAAATGCTTTACGTAGTTTAGGCCTTAACTCTGCATTTTTAGGGTCTAAAACCCAGCCGAGATTTTCTCCGATTCCATTTCCGGAAAACCACTCGTAGCAAACTGCAAAGGCAACTTCCGGATTTTGAGCTATCTGTTTCATTTTAGTTGATTTTGCCCAGGTTGTAGTATAAAACACACCATTTTCATAAAAAGCATCCACATCACGAACATAAGGACAGGGGTTACCGTCAGCGTTTGGTTCTATTGCGATTGTCGAGAGAGAGATGACATTATCTTTTCCATTGCCACACCTTTCCTCTATAATTGCT
The DNA here is from genome assembly GCF_014218355.1 of Anaerocolumna chitinilytica. NCBI lineage: Bacteria > Bacillati > Bacillota > Clostridia > Lachnospirales > Lachnospiraceae > Anaerocolumna > Anaerocolumna chitinilytica. Next base: position 1,879,648 of record NZ_AP023368.1, on the reverse strand, counting down.
AATCCTTCTTCATACCTGCTCATTTTTTCCTCCTCCTAATATAAAATACTTCATCTATTTTTATAGTGCTTCAGATTTCTGATGTTTCATAATCCTCAGGTCTGAAACACTTTAGAAACGATAAGCTTATAAGTCACTAATCTCCATTATATACCAATAAACTTAAAGTTTCAAAACATTTAAATGATTTAGACCATTCTGTTAGGAAATGCTCCTCGCAATCGTACCCAATGGCAGTTTTACAATAAAAACAGTGCCTTTCCCAATTTTGCTTTGTACTTCAATGGTTCCTTCACACAGTTCAATTATTCTCTTAACTAAAGTCAAACCCAATCCGTTTCCGGTTAATGAGTGAGATTTGTCTCCTTGATAGAATTTGTCAAATATATGTCCCATGGTTTCATCATCCATCCCGCATCCCATATCTTCAAGATAGAAGGTTGCCATTTGCCCGCTCTGCCATAAGCTTACTTTTATTTCACCGCAATTGTTTGTGAACTTGATAGCATTATCAAGAAGATTAACCCAAATTTGCTGTATTAGATTTTTATCACCAAGTATTTCGATTCCATCTTCAAGCTTAATGTCAATATGAAGATTTTTATCACTCCACTTTGGCTCTAACATTACAATCGCAAGTCTAATCTGCTCATCAAGCTTATAGATAGCTTTTTCACTTATGATCTCTGTATTTTCTATTTTTGAAAGATTAAGAATGTTGGTGGAAAGGCGGGCAAGGCGCTCTGATTCTTGTACGATTATGCTTAAGTATTCCTGCTTTTCTTCTTCGCTGGCATCACCTGCCTGCAATAGTTTGGCAAAACCGCTAATTGAAGTAATGGGTGTTTTGAACTCATGGGAGAAGTTTCTAACAAAGTCACTGCGCAGAGTTTCAATCCCTTTTAGCTCCTGCACCATCTTATTGAAACTCCCGGCAAGCGCATCCAATTCAAAGACAAAACTGCCTTTAACCAGCACCGAGAAATTGCCCTTGGATACCTTTTTAGTAGCTTCCATCATATCCCTTATTGGTTTAACAGAACGCCTGCTTAATAATGTTGCTATTACCACACCTAAAAAAATGCTGATATATATCATTACGGAGATAGCACGGCTTTGACTTGCAGTACCTTCTACATCCATGACACCTATTTGAATCAGAACATAAGCAATCAAACCGGCAGATAAAACGGACAAAAGCATGACCAGAAAAACCAAGGCCACCAAGGAAACCGCAAGGCTTATTTTCGGAAAAAGTCTTTTTTTAGTTTGCCTCATATACGCCTCCCAATTTTATACCCCAGACCACGTACAGTTATAATTTCAAAATCAGGGTTTTCTCTCAATTTGTCCCGCAATCTGTTGATATGAACATTTAAGGTATGTTCGTCTGTTTCTGTTTCTAATCCCCAGAATTCGTCCATTAGCTGATTACGTGTAAATATCATATTGGGATAACTCATGAGCTTAAAAAGTAGTTGGAATTCCTTTTTGGGCAAAGCATGTTCTTCCTCTTTCCATGAAATAGTAAGTGTATTGTAATCCGCTGTGGTTTCACCTATGATAACCCGGTGCTCACTGGCAATTTGTGCCCGGCGTAAAAGTGCCTTCACCCGGAATAGCATTTCTTGTTCATCAAAAGGTTTCGTCATATAATCATCCGTTCCGGCTAGAAACCCTTTATACTTATCTGTAGCCTCCTGATTGGCTGTTACCATCAGTATTGGAAGGTTCTCTCCCACATTGCGTAATTGTTCACAAAATTCATAGCCGTCCATACGCGGCATCATCAAATCTAAAATAATCAAATCAAACCGCTGGTTTTCCATCCTTTCAAGTGCTTCAAGACCATCTTTTGCTGTATATGTTTTATATCCGCCACGCCTTAAAACAGCACACATTAGTTTTTGGGTATTTATATCATCTTCAACAACTAAAATGTCAAACACTATAGCCACCTCCTTGTTAAATATTATATCACCTGTAAGGTAAACTGAATATCAACGAAATTGAGACAAAAAATTGAGGTTCAGTTGATGTTATAAAATTAAAGTTCATTATAGCGTTAAATAAACCGCAAAAAGAAATTCACAAAAGGAGTGTATAAATGGGAAAATCAACTAGTGCTGGCTCCGCTGCAATACAGCTATCAAATCTCACAAAAAAATTTGGCGATTATCGTGCCGTTAGCAATCTTTCACTTGAAGTAAATAGTGGTGAAATATTTGGGTTTCTTGGTTTGAATGGGGCTGGCAAATCAACCACAATTAAAATGATGCTATCATTGCTCAAACCCTCATCCGGTAGTATTTATATGCTGGGAAATAAAGTTGACTCCAGAGCTCATAAGTTATGGGAGCAAGTTGGCTATTTAGAGGAAGCTACCTATTATCCTGGGCTGACTGTAATCGAAAATTTAGAGATTGCCCGCAGGATGCAAATGATATCTGATTGTCGAGCCATAACCCGGGTAATACAAAAGCTCGGTTTAGAAGTTCACAAGAATAAGAAAGCGAAAAATCTTTCCCTTGGAAACAAACAGCGACTAGGTTTAGCAAAAGCAATGATCCACAATCCAAAGATTTTAATTTTGGATGAACCAATTAATGGTCTTGATCCCGCTGGTGTTGTGGAAATCCGGGAAATGCTTTTCGATTTATCAAAAAATTACGGTGTTACGGTTTTTATATCCAGTCATCAGCTTGAAGAACTTTCTAAACTTGTTGATCGAATCGGTATCATACATGAAGGACAATTGGTCCAGGAAATTAAAATGAAACATTTGGAACAGTCTTTACAAAAACACCTGGTTCTGGATAACCGCGATAAAAAGGCAATGAAACATATACTTACAGAACACGGATATCATTTTAAAGAAAACATAGATGGGAAATTACTGCTTTTTGAAAATTCCGCAACAGAAAAACCTGAAAGGTTGGCTGAACTGCTGGTTCGCTCTGGACAATCGCCAACACAACTTAACATTGTTACAGAAGATTTGGAAGGTTATTTTTTACGGATCATTCAAAATAAAAGGAGGATATAATGAATGAAAATATTATCATTTATACATTGTGAAGCCCTTAAAGTATTACGCTCAAGCGTTTTTTGGATCATGGTTGCCGCGTTTGCCACTATGCCAATTATGCTTGGTTTAGTCACCTATATCAATGCTGCTGATGTCGGATGGAAACCATACCTAACAGACTTACTCGGCACTATCACTGCCCTTTTGGTAATTGGCTTCTCTTTCACCGCTTGTTGGGTCTTCGGACGTGAATATACAGATAAAACAATCAATGAATTGCTGGTGAAACCCGTATCTAAATTTTATGTGGTACTTTCAAAGTTCATTGTAATTTTTCTTTGGGATGTCTTATTGGCTTCTTTCATGTTCGCGGTCGTTTTCATTATGGGTATTTTGATAGGACTTCATGGTGGAACTTGGATGCTCATCATGAATAATTTTCTGACTTTTATGGTAACATCACTGCTAATTATGGTCGTCAGTACCATAAGTGCCCTATTGGCAAATGTCAGCAAGGGATATTTAGCTCCTATTGGATTTGCATTTCTAATTGTAGTCATTTCCAATGTCATTGCACAGGCTGGTCTTGCCGCTTACTTTCCTTGGACAATTCCATCATTATTTATTTCAAATGTTCCTCTTGGCTTTGCTAGTATCGCTATACTCGCTGTTACGGGAATAACGGGGTTTATTGGAACCGTTGCATGGTGGAGATTTGCCGATCAACAATAGGCTGATAGCTTAATAAAAGGGTTATGCTTTTCCTTTCAGAAAAACATAACCCACATTTTTACTCAGTAATTCTCACTTATCAATGAAAAAAGGTCATTAAACATCTGCATCTGTTGCAAAAGCTTCTGTACCCATAGGTGATATTGTGACATAAAGGCGCAGGACATCTTCGCCTGTATTTATTACCTGCATGCTTTCCTGCCCATCAATCTGCATTAACTCGCCTGCCTGCAGCGGAGTCTCTTTTCCATCCGTAAGAACCTTGGCATTCCCCTCCATAACCTGCAGTAAAAGGGTGGTTTCTAAATGTGTGTGTCCCGGCAGCATTTCCCCTTTTGCAATGTTTAGAACAAAAGCAATTACATTATCACTTTTAAAGATCATCCGCTTGGCGATTTTCCCAAGAGGCTCTTGAAAATAATCATTGAAAATAAACTTATTCATAGATAAACCCTCCTTTTATAAAATCTCAAACTTTAATATACCCAATTAGGGTATATATAATAACTTATAAGTTCCTAATCACAATTTCTCTTAGAACCGGTAAAACATCCTTTTCAAACCATGGATTTTGTTTCAGCCAGCCTAGATTTAATGGAGAAGGATGTACCAACGGAAAATATTCCGGTAGGTATTTATGAAAATTTCTCACTGTTTCAGTTAAACTTTTCTCACGTCTTTTATCTAAATAATATTTCTGTGCATAGTTACCGATTAAAATTATAGTTTCAATATTGGGCATTTCCCTCAATAAAAGCGGATGCCATTTTTCTGCAAAACCTTTTCGCGGCGGAGCGTCACCGGTTTTCGCTTTTCCAGGATAATAGAAATCCATAGGCAAATGAGCGATTCGATTCGTACTATAAAACATCTCACGTGATACACCCATCCACTCTCGTAATCGGTCGCCGCTTAAATCATTCCAAAACAACCTGGTTGCTTCTGCCTTTTGTCCCGGTGCTTGTCCAACAATGGCTATCCGGGCCTCTGCAGAAGCTTTAAATAACGGTGGAATTTCCATTTTGGTATAGGATTCGTTCATTGGGTCAGCCATAATCTCTTGTTTGATTCTTTCAAATATCATCCTATTTCACTTCCCGTATATTTTAATATTTGCCGTTACGATATCTAGGTTTGTTATCCTTCAGAGTGTCTTATTTATTTTTTTCTACTGTTAACCCTATGAGCAATATCGAGAGTGATTGAAGCAATAAGTGAACTGGCACACGCAGTTAGTAATAAAATCCCCATCACAAATTTGCCTAATGACTGAAAGCTCTCGTTGGTTACACTATACATGGTTATAAAATTGTATATCATAAAAGGTAACAATACAACTGCCGGTATATATTTCACATATCGTAATTTCTTAAACAATAAATTTAAAATCAAAGTTATGACAATAGCTGCTATGGATATTAAAATTAATATTAAACCAAACCTCATACATATTCCCCCTTCTTTCATATCTTTTATAATTAGACGAATGAAATAAATGATATGTTCCATCACACTAATATTATCACCAGATACTTTTCTCCGTATTCTATGTAAGTTTCAAAAAATCCCTTGTGAAGTATAAGACGTACTGACAGGCTTTTTATAATCTACCACACTCATACACTTGTTCACGGATTAAAAGGGGTATTTCATATTAATAAATATCTTTCTTTGCCAATTTATACTCTGCGATTCCTAATTTACGTCTTACATCGATGCCGTAAGGACATTCCGGCGTACATTTGCCGCAATCGGTACAGCTGTCAGCCTTAACCTCCAATTTGTGATAAAGGTTCATAGCCATATCTCGATTACCAAACCAAAAGCGCAGCCTTTCCTTTAAGGCATAATCGGAAGCATTGGTTACGATACCATCTGCCATTTGCCGGTCGAAATAACCTTCATAAAGGAAGATATCAGTAAGGGGAATCCTCTCTGGACAAACCATACATTTCCCACATTGTCTGCATACATAGGTACCAAGCTCCGGAGCATTCGTATATAAATCCTCAATCTCTTCCTCAGACATTGCATTGAATTCATTCGCGTACCGTAAATCCGCCTCTAATAATTCTCTATTATTGATACCTGCAACCACAATGGAAACCGGCTGACTAAATGCATAACGAAATGCCTGTGGAGCAGAGCGCCACAATAAACCGTCTGCCACCGGTTTCATTAAGATAATGGCAGTATTTTTCTTGTGCGCTAACGGAATCAGTACCTCTTGTATTTCAGGGAAGTTGAAATGATCATAATAATTAATGGTCGTCATAACAGCCTCAAAAGGATACTCCTCTAATGCTCGGATTAAGACATCAGGCTGTCCATGCATTGAGATTCCTATGTGATGAATGCGGCCTTCCTCTTTCGCTTGCAATGCCCCTTCCAATGCACCGTCGGGTGCAAGTATCTGATCCAATTCCTCCATGGTTCCCACTGCATGCATAATAAGAAGATCCACATAATCCGTGTTAAGATTATGTAAGCTGCGCTCTAAAGAGCCTAACAATCCGTCTTTCGATCGTTCTCCCGACTTCGTTGCCAGAATGAATTCTTTTCTTCTTACTGAAACACATTGTCCAATTTTTCTTTCTGACTCACCATCCCCATAGCTGGCAGCAGTCTCAATATAATTACCCCCTTCATCTAGATATCGGTTCAATAGATAGTTCGCCTCGCTTACTGGAATTTCCAGCAAATGAAATCCACCAAATCCAAGAATTGAAGTGTGTAAACCTGTGTTTCCAAACGGTCGTTTTTGCATAATAACACCATACCTTTCTTGTTTCCTTTATAGACATCATATCATTGTTTAATTTCATGTCAATATAATAGTATGGTAACAATTTATCATACATGCCTGGTAGTTATTCATGATATGAAGCAGATGCAAGTTAACCTGAGAAAACTACAGTTGAGATGCAAATTACTTTTAATAACTACCCTAAATTGATATTAGAATAAATCACATCACATCCCAATATATTGATATAAAGCTTTCCAATTTGAGGTTCGACTTTGACAGCTGAAGAGGCAAAAAGAATCTATAGCAATGAGTTTGCCGACTTAATAGTTGAATATGCCGGCAATGAACCCTCTTTCAAACAATACCCCAATGCCACCTTTCAGAGTCTCATCCACAGTGAACCTTCTGAAGGTCATGGCCATGTTACCTATGTGATGAGAGTTCCCATAAATGAGCTTTCCAATCAGACAATTTCACAGTTAGGATATATTGCAATGCCTGCTCTGCTTGGAATCATCAGCGAATCGGCTGTTGAAGCATCCGGTATTACCAGAATCAGAACGATTCCCAAACTTAATCTCAGAGGCGAAGGCGTATTGATCGGTATTGTGGATACCGGTATCGACTATACCAATCCCATCTTTCTAAAAGCAGACGGAACAACAAAAATATCGCTTCTCTGGGATCAGTCAATCTATGGAGAAGACTATCAATCCAATACATTTTATGGTACTGAATATACCAGCGAGCAGATAAATCTGGCATTAAAAAGCCCGAATCCTTATGATATCGTTCCAAGCAGAGATGAAATCGGTCATGGAACCATGCTGGCCGGTATCATAGCTGGAAACGAGGTACCGGAACAGGGATTCACGGGAGTAGTACCGGATGCCGAACTTGTGGTAGTTAAATTAAAGTCTCCCAAACAATATTTAAGGGGGTTCTGGAAAGTACCCGATAATACCGTGTGCTTTCAGGAGAATGACATCTCCCTCGCTTTGGAATATCTTGAATTAACAGCCAACCGGTTAGGAAGACCCATGTCTATCTGTTTGGCTCTTGGTACGTCTCTGGATTCCCACGACAGCAAGAGTTATTTAAGCAAATGGGTTTCTATAAGAGCAGAAAATTATAATTTTTCTATCCAAACTGCTGCAGGTAATGAAGGTAGTGCAAAAAGACATTTTTGGGGTTCCATTAATCCATCCAAAGGATTTGAAACCGTGGAATTAAAGGTGGGTGAAAATCAAGGGGATTTTTCCATGGAGTTATGGGGAGATTCTCCAGGACTGTTTTCCATGGATATAAAAACCCCTTCAGGCGAATATATACCTTACATTATCCCAAAAGTTAATGAGACAAGATTAGCTTCTTTCATTTTTGAACAAACAAGAATTAATATTGATTATCAAATTGTTGAATCCGGCAGCGGTGATCAGTTGATATTGCTTCGGTTTACCAAACCGGCTCCCGGTATATGGGTTTTTAGAGTCTATGGTAAGGGTGATTTAAGCTTAAGTTTTCATATCTGGCTGCCAATGGAAGGCTTCATTTCAAATGATACCTACTTTCTCCGCCCGGATCCAAACACTACCTTGTTATCTCTTGGTAACAGTACGGAAGCTATCACTGTGACATCCTATAATCATGAAGATCACAGCTTTTATATGAATGCCAGCAAAGGTTATACCAGAACCGGCGTTATAAAACCGGATATTGCTGCACCCGGAGTAAATATCCTAAGTCCTGATTTAAACCATGGATTTATAGCTGTAAGCGGAACCAGTCCTGCGACTGCTCACACTTCCGGTGTTGCCGCCATGCTATTAGAGTGGGGTATAGTAAAAGGTAATTTTCCCTCCATGAAAACCGCGGATATTAAAATTTTAATGATCCGGGGTGCAAACAGAGCACCTGAACTTTTCTTTCCGAATAAAGAATGGGGATACGGCATTCTGGATGTATATAATATTTTCAACAGTCTTAGGGAAGGTTTATAAACTCATGCTATTTTATTTTCATTATTAGAAGGAGTCTTAATAAATGACCTTGGAAGAACACTATAAAATTATAAGTAATGATTATGCCGATTTATTTATAGAGTATAATAGAAATCCAAAATTATTAGAGATTTTCCCTAATTCTACTCCTCATTTGATAAATACTAGATTTGCTATTGCTTATGTTCCTTCCAATCAATTAAATAGTACCTTTATCAGTCAATTCAGTTATTCCGCCATACCTAACCTGTATGGCCTAACAAGCCAGGAAAGCCTGGAGGCTTCCGGTGTCCGGAAACTACGAAGGATTCCTGGCTTTAACCTTCTTGGTAAAGACGTATTGGTCGGCATCATTGATACGGGAATTGATTATAAAAATCCAATTTTTCTACATCCGGATGGTTCCTCTAAAATTCAATATTTATGGGATCAAGCCCTGGATAGTAATAACGTACCGGAACGGTTTTTCTACGGCACAGAATTCACTAAAAATCAGATAGATCAGGCATTAACAAATAATGATCCATTGTCTTTGGTTCCAAGTACGGACGAAAACGGCCATGGTACCATGCTGGCAGGAATCATGGCCGGCTCAGAGGATGTAAAAAATAATTTCTATGGAGTTGCCCCGGAAGCTGACCTTATTGTTGTTAAATTAAAACAGGCAAAGCAAAATTTAAAGGATTTTTATATTATTCCCCCTGATAACCCCTGTTATCAGGAAAATGATATTATGTGGGGTATCGAGTACATTTTACAAAGGGCAGAAGAGCTAAAACGCCCCTGTGCCGTATGTATCGGCCTTGGCTCTTCCCAAGGTGGACATGACGGAAGAGGTGCATTAAGTAACTTGTTATCGATATACAGTGGTGTACCAGGTTTTATCATCTGCCTTCCCGCCGGTAATGAAGGAGATAAAAAACGGCACTACAGTAATTTCATTACTCCTTCAGACGCCCCCAAAGCTTTTGAACTGAATATTGGAGAACAGGAACTTGGCTTTTCTATGGAATTTTGGGGCAATCCCCCAAATATTTATTCTATCGATATTTCATCTCCTACCGGTGAATTTATACCAAGTATAACCAAAAGCCTCAAATCCCACCAGCTTGTCTCCTTTCTCTTTGAAAAAACTTTAATTGATGTTGATTATCAATTAATAGAATCACGTACTTCTGCAGAATTAATTTTACTGCGCTTTCATAATCCCACACCCGGTATATGGAGATTCCATATTTACAGCAAAGGAAATACCATGGGAGCTTATAATATCTGGCTTCCCATGAATGGTTTCATTTCAAAGGACACCTATTTTCTCCAGCCAGACCCTTATACGACTATTACTTCCCCCGGGGATGGAACAGCACCTATCACCGTTACAGCTTATAATCCGGATAATGATTCTTTGTTTCTTGGAGCAAGCAAAGGTTATACCCGGGATGGAATTATTAAGCCAGAGCTTGCTGCTCCCGGTGTAAATATAGTCACGCCAACCCTTGGTAATGGCTTTATCTATTCTTCCGGTACGGGAATCGCCGCTGCACATGTTGCCGGAATATCTGCTATAATGCTGGAATGGGGTATCATTCGTGGATTTTATCCGGATATGGATACCGAAGTAATTAAAAAATATTTGATTCGAGGTGCAAAGAGAAGCAATACCCAGCAGTATCCGAACAAAGACTTGGGTTATGGTATTGTAGATATCTATAATGTCTTTAATGTATTAAGAACAGATTTTCCATCGGTACCCAATCAATACTAACAGAAGTAAGTCTATCAAATTATCTTCTGTTAGTATTGAGTAACGAACTTGCATTACATATCCTTTATAACAAACTATTTAGAAAGTGTCGTATATACATTTTTGCTATTTGCGTTTGTTCCTTGTTAAAGCGATCAGAATAACAATCCATAAATCCATGACTTGCCTGTAATATATGTAAATCGACATTTGGTTTCCCACCAAGCTGTTCAGCGACAATTTCTACCTCGAAGGAATCATGCTTCGCAAAAAGTAAAAGCACTGGATTTGATGGTTGTAGTGACATATATTCGCGGATACGAGAACCATAACAGCATATAATTCCATCACAATTTGTCTGCTCACAACACCTCCAGGCAATCGTGGCACCTACACTAAACCCAATAATAAATACTTTATCATAGGTAAGCTTTAGCTCTGAAACTAATTCTTCTATTCCCTTGTAATATTCAAACCCCTTATTGTTCAAGAAATACTGATACGCTTGTGCAGCTTCTGAATACAAAAACCGTTCTCTATGTATCATGTCAGGGCAAAACACATCAAATCCCTGCAATTTATAGTCATTACAAATTCCTTCTATAAAGCTATTTATCCCATAAATTTCATGCAGGATTATTACTGCATTTTTTTTATTACTTGCTTTTCTGATCATTTAGTTGCCTTTCTAAATAATTCATTTCTGCTTATCACACAAATACATTCACAATGCCTTGGATGTTTTACGATTTAGAAAATTGCGGGCTGTTTACCGAATAACCTGTTTAGCGTATCTGTAATCTCTATCGGGTTATCTTCATTAAACTGAGTAATCGCAACCCTGACCGCAGTAAAGAGCATTGCAGCACGCACGTGTATAAAGTACTGCCAGCTTCTGTTATCCAGACCAACTTCTTCTTGGATAAAATTTAGTTTATCTCCAATTATAAAAGCAAGTCGAGTTTGAAACTCTCCGTATAGATTGGCTTTAATCAAAGATAGAAATAGTTCTTTATGACCAAGCCAGAGTTCAAATAGAGATTTGACAATCACATTGGAATCGGAATAAGGACCAACGCGCCAGATTAATTCAGTGAAGACTTCTTCCATTTGATACAGCACAACATCTGATTTATCGTCAAACAAACGATAAAAGGTAGCTCTGCCGACTCCAGAAGCTTTTACAATATTTGTGATAGAGATATCCTCATAATTATGTGTTCGTATCAATTCTTCTAACCCTTGGCAAATGAGCTTTGCGGATTGTTTTTTGCGTTTATCATTTCCGATGCGATACATTATTGCTGCTCCTGTTCCACTTCTTGAACTTGTATTGATTTTGTTCAGTTTTATGATATATTTGTATCATAACTCCTGGTTTTTTGCAATAATTTACGGCAATCAGACAGCCAGAATGGGGCTGATTTATTATCTCATCATGCCGAAAGCCTGGTAAATAGCCAGACGTTTTGCTTCTAAAAAAAGGTCTGACGGTGTAAAGGAGCTATATTCCTAAGGGCAGAAATTACCTCTTGGGCAGCACTGAATCGGCTACAAGAAATAATAATAAAAACAAAGGTGAAATATTACATGAAGGAAACTGAAAGAAAAAATTTGTTTAATACTATAGGTTTTATACTGTTATTAGTGCTTTTATTCGGCATTGTTCTAGTGCTGATGATCAGCAGCGGTGAACGCTGGTTTGCTTATCTGTTACTGGCAGTCAGCATCGGCTCCCTTGTATACCTGAGAAGGAAGACATTCTGGCATGGATATCGAGTCCTGCTCTGCTGGATAACGGCACTTGCCATTGCTTGGATTAGTCTGTTCATCGGCCAGCCTTCGGCTTATTTACAGCCCTATACCGCTAAGAATCCAGAACAACCCAGCGCTTCCTATCAACTTTTACTGAATAACTTAACCATTGTGGATACACAAACTGGCAAGTTAACTTCCAACATGAGCCTTCTGTGCGCTGATGGTAAAATCAAAGATATTGCTCCAGCTGGAAGTATCCAAGCAGGCCAAAATACAAAGATCATTGATGCCACCGGAAAGTATGTGGTTCCCGGGTATTTGAATATGCATATGCATGTGATAGGTGAGGAGCACACCTCTGAATCCATGGCTCTATTACTTGCCAATGGCGTCACTGGATTCAGACAAATGAGCGGCTCCGGTAAACTTCTTAAAGAATGGAGATCAGGTGCCTTTACCAGTTCTACTAGTGAGCCCGCATTGCTGACAATGCCAGGCGATATCATGACACCTATGAATGCACCAACACCCAAGGTTGCCGTAGAATTTGTCCGTCAGCAGAAAAAAGCAGGTGTTGATTTTATAAAAGTTGGCGGTGTTTCTTCGGATGTATTTAATGCAATTCAAACGGAAGCGAATAAACTCGGAATACCGGTCGTAGGACATGTGCTTCCCGATATGGACTTAAAAGAGGTCTCAAAAAATGGCTTTCATAGTATCGAACACTTTGGCATTAACTTCGGGGCTCTAATTTCCTGCTCAACAGATGAGAAAGCCCTAAGAGCACAGGCAACAGGGATTCCTACCAAATTCACTGAAAATCCCATCTTCGTACAACTCATGAAGATCAGGGGTATCCAACTTTTTTTGAATGAGCAGCTCATAAAATGGGGTACTAAGACTTCTGGAGGTTCAAAAGATGAAACACAGTTGACACATATTATTAACACTTACAGTGAAGAAAAGGCAATAGAGCTTGCCGATGTCTATGTCAAATATAATACCTGGCAATGCCCAACTATGGTTCGCATGCATTCCGGTTTGTTTGGTGGAAGCAGTGCAGCTACTGCCCAGAGTCTCTATAATCTATATTTAAGTCTTGTCAAAACTTACGATCTGGAAGGCGTTAAAATGATGGCTGGAACCGATGGAAGCGAAGGTGACGCTATTCACAAAGAATTTGATGAACTTGAGAAGGCCGGCATCTCCCCGCTCCATGTTCTTCAGATGACGACCTTAAACGGAGCTGAGTTTCTGGGACGCCTGAATGATATGGGCACTGTAGAGATCAACAAGGATGCCGATTTGGTACTTCTGGATGCAAATCCCATAGAGAGTGTTCAAAATCTTCATAAGATTGACGCTGTTATACGTGCAGGTTCCTTTCATAGCAAGGAGGAACTAGACTCTATTAAGGAAAAATATAAAAACGATTAAAAAATCAGGCCGAAATAACTTTTTCGGCCTGATTTTTACTCCATATGTATTAATAAACTTTGATAAAAGCGTTTTATATTAAATGTACTTTTTAGAATAAGTTTTTATGTAGCTTTATTTATCAAATAATGCACCCCTTCATTCGAAATTCTATTAATTAATCATTTTGTTCGATAAATCTGATGAAACTGGTGTTTCTATATTGTAAAATGATGGTATCCACCCCCACAAATAAGGGACGTATGATTGAAAATAAACCAAAAAATATTTTTCCAAAACCCCATAGGACCCCTCATCGTACTTTCTCACCCTTTTGTCTTTTCTGCCTTTCATGTTGTTCTCCTTGTATTTTAAAGTAGTAGTTATTGAGTAAAAGCAAGAATAATATTCCAATTCCAAAGCCACCTTTTACTGTCGCAGCAAAAAAATCAACTAAATCCATTGGCTACTGGATTGGTATAGTCAATAGGCAGCAATTCTTCATAAAAATTAGTCTGATGTAAAAATTGGATTCTCTTTAGTTAGTCTTGACTAACTTATGTTTAAAAAAATTTGCCGCTTACAACTGCAAATTCCATCTATATTAGCAAATTAACTCTTTAATCTTTGCTATCCATAGTATAAACCCTAATTTCAATAAATAAAAATATATTATTATATATATACACATAAACATTTATATATTAATTTGCAACAAAAAAGCATACTAATTTATTGGTATGCTCTTTCGCTGTAATTACCTGTAATATTGAAATATTGCATTACATATTCACGGAAATTTCTTGCCGCTTTTGAAAAATAACGTTGCTCTTTCCATACAAGTTGCAGAATATTCTTAAAATTAATTCCCTCAATCTTAAGTAAAACAACAGGCAATTTCTTTTCTTCCTTTTCAGAACAAGGTAAAAAAGACACACCAAGCCCAGCTTCGACCAAGTTTATAACCGCTGTATATTCACTGCACTCACAGATAACATTTGGTACAAATCCACTCTTTTTGCATATTTCATTACAAAATTCCTGCTGGCTATAATTCGCTTTTAATCCGATAAAGGCTTCGTCCTTCAAATCCTTAAAAGAAACTGTTTGGTAACTAGCTAGAGGGTGCAATGGTGGGACTGCTAAATAAATGTCTTCCTCTGCCAATTTCATGGTAGAGAAATTGGTATTCTCATCAATGGTGTTGATAAAAGCAAAATCGATTTCATCTTTCTCCAATAGATAAAGCTTTTCTCGATCATCACCTGACTGTGTAATATGAAAATTAACTTTTGGATATAGACATGAAAAGCTGCCCAAAAATTTACCGAATTCCTTATTCAAAGATGTGGTTGCAATAGAAACAGAACCCATTTCATTTCCGGACAAATCAGATATTTCCTGTCTTCCTTCTTCGACCTCTTTTAATATTTTATCGGCACGTTTTAGAAATACTTTTCCATATTCATTTAAAACAATATTACGCCCTGTTCGATTAAACAAAGGAACGCCCAAATCTTCCTCTAACTTTGCGATCATGGCACTTAAGGCAGGCTGTGCAATTTGCAATACCCCAGCCGCTCTTGTCATGTGCTGCATCCGCGCCACAGTTTGAAAATATTTAATTTGCAGTAAATCCATGAAGCGCCTCCTTCATAATAGCTTTATTCTTATTATTTTCCTTTATTCAATAACTATTTATATATCATAGATATAATATCAAGGTTAATTGGATTTATCAAGCGCCTTCAGATTTGTTTCCGGTGACTATAATTTAAAATTGGCAGAAGAACTTGAGTGCATTAGCAAAACCAGGATGTCTATTTTAACATTACTGCATGGTTAGCATTAGTACAATAAACGCACTCAATACCAACTCTACTGAGTGCGTTTATCCATTCACAATCAATTCCTTTTTAGCTTATATAACAACCAACATATCACAAAAGATTATTATTTATCATATTGCATCTGTTTGAAAAACTGAACTGTCTCTCTCCAAGAATCTGTTGTTGCTGGTATTCCTTTTTCAATGCTACCACCATACTCTTCACAGTTAGGAATTGGCTGATACGGAAGTGTCAACATATGCCCTGCTCCTGCATAAATAAGTTTTTTGCAATTTTTTTCTTTTTTATTATCCTTCATTATTTGATATGCTTCTTCTATGTACATATCAGATGGCCAGATACTATCCGTGTTTGAAGCTATTAATAAGAAAGAAGCATTGCATTTTTCGATCTTTATTCGTGCATTAGGAAAATTGGCATTTGTATTCTTCCATGTCACAAATTTATATAATTCACGAAATGCCCTAGGATTTTTTTTAATCATACCAATTACTAATCGAAATAAACTCCCTTTGGATACTTTTATAAAATGCATTTCTTTTTCCTTGAAACTCCATGAACTATGACCTGAAGTTCTTGATCCTCCTATAATACCCTCATGAATATATGATGATGGCGTATTTGCAACCACATATTTTATTTGGGGAAAAAGGGTTGCTCCAAGCAACACCATCTCTCCCCCTTTACTCCTGCCATAGATTCCAATTCTATCAGCATCAACTTCTTGCCGTTTTGACAACCATACGATTGCATTTTCTAAATATTCCATAGGTATCCGATCTAAATTATCCGGAACATGTTTCATACCAAAATAACACAATGCTAATGTAGAGAATCCTTTCATTGCCAGGCATTGTGCTATTGCCTGTGCTTTTTCTATTCTCCCATCGCTGCCACTAACGACAATAACCGCCGGACGTTTATCATAATTGCTTCCTGTAAAATATCTTGCAAGCAACCGATCCGAAATTATATTTTCACTTACAATGGTATCATCGCAAAAAACACGTTCATGTAGATTTTGTGCAACTATAGTATTCCCCTTAGATAATTTAAATGCAATATGACATTTTCTATTCTCTTTTACTCTGGCAAGATCCTGCTCTAATTTGCTTTTGTTACCATTTACAATATGCATAGTAGTGAATACAGAAGCATCAAGGGTTTTTAGTCCATCACTGTCAAGCTTAATTTCTATAACATTTTCCCATTGACTTCCCTCATCCATAATGCGAAGATCACCGTTTATATTGTAGTAATCAGTTGTAATTAGTTGTAATTGTAGCGATTCTTCGGGATTCCCTACGATTTCAATTCTTACCTCTTCATCCATAAAAGAAATTTCTGGTGTAATCTTTATTTGATATTTTTTTACTATATTCATCATTTCTAAGCCTCCTGTCATAATTTACCTCATTATAACAGTCAGCAATTTATTTTTTTTGACCTATCTTGCTCTTTTATCGGAATAAAAAAAAGGCTTCCATCTCATAACAATTTGGTATAAATCCATTGGGATAAAACTCATATGCATAATTATCACATGGGGTATATAAATCATCATCAAGCAAGCTCAACCAGATCTTCTTTATCTGAATTGGTATCTTTTCAATCATAGGTGTCAATGTAAACATTGCATACTTATTCTCCGGTAAATATTTGGACAACAATTGAGCATCTGCCCTATCTATATATCTAATATACCTGCTATCAATTCCAGCGATAAAATCAAACTCAGAATTCCTCATATCTTCATAAGTACAAATATCCAATCCGTAAACTCCATCAACATAATTACCTATTTCATTAAAATGTAGTTTCTGTGCAGCTTGGTTAAATGTCCGGGCAACATCATGTTTCTGATTAACCCCATGATACGATAATCCTGTTATCTCAAAAGCCTCTTTATGTATTATCTGGTATTCTATTGCTGTTCCATTCGACATCATCATCTCGATATCTTCTTGTGTATGCGCATATTTGTATAAATTAAGATATGGAATCTTTCTGTCACGATAAACCTTTGGAGTAACACCAAAATAAGCTTTGAACATACGGGTAAAGCTCTCCTGAGAACTATATCCACACATCATAGCTATATTCAATATACCATTGCTTTCCTCTAATAAATTCATAGCAGCAATAGTTAGCCTTCGTTTCATTTGATAATCGCCGATGTTCTCTCCCAATACCGTTTTGATTAGTCTTGCATAATGAAATTTAGAATAATTAAAATATTTTGCAAGCTGGTCTAATGAAACTTCCTCAAATAAATGATCTTCTATATATCTAATTGTTTCAAAAACATAATTTTTTGTATTCATAACATCCCCACTAAAGACGTATAGAATTATACTGTCTCACCACGATTAAAGCAAAGGTTCGATTTTCTTTTGTATAAACTGGACGCGGTCAAAGATCCGAGGCTTGAAGGTTCCTGCGATTCCGACGCAAACGCCTTTTGCCTCGTTAATATAAATGATATTTCCTCCATCGCCTATGGCTGCATAGATTCGTTTGTTAGCGTCTATGATCCACCACAGGAAACCGTATGACATATTTCCAAACCTGTCATCCAAATCGATATATGGAGTAGAAAATGCATCAATCCATTCTTCAGTTACAATCCTATTTCCATTATATATCCCTTTTTGAAGGCACATAAGACCTATTGCGATAAGATCGTTAGCTGACAGAGCAAGTCCCCAACCAGCAGTGTTCACAATCTGCGGATCTGCATACCAGACATTGCCCTTCGGTTCCTTGCTCATTAAAAAGTTGAACTGCTCTTCTTTTGTACTGCCTTCCTTATTCGTATGACGCGGAATACTAAGGGGTTCAAAGAGAAAGGTATTGGCAAAATCAATCACCTTCATACCGCTGGCATTTTCTATCACACCGGACAGTATCTGAATCCCCAGCGTTGAATACTTGAATTCACCCGTGATGCCGTTTCTCCCACCAAGGATGTCAAGAGCCGCTTTTGTCCAGTTATCGCTGCTACAAACCTTTGTCCAGGGTTCAGACTTGTACTTGTACGGGGCTGTCATTGTGAGAAGATGGCGGATTGTAATATCATAAATTGTCTTCTCTCCACGCTTCACAAGGTAGTCCGGAAAGAACTCCAGAACTTTTTGGTCAACACTCCTGATAAGTCCTTTGTCGATTGCGATACCGGTCAATAGTGCCATGACACTCTTGGTGACTGACATGACATTAAGTGTATCCCCTCGCCGGTATCCATGCCAGTAGTCCTCATAAACTATCCTTCCGTTTTTGATGGCGGTTATCTCACATATGTTCTTCTCGTTGCCTGAACTCTCCTCTACATACTTGTGCAGCTGTTCAAATTCTGTTTTCTTTGTAATCATTTTTCTACTCCTTTAATTTGTTAAAGGATATCCTTGAAACAAAGTATAAGGGCATTAAAAATCAATTGCAACCCCCATTATAAAATTTACCGCAATTAACACAACCAAATATATCGATATTCTAATTGATACTTTGCGGTAGTGAATTTCTTTTTAAAATTAGTTCTTTTGCCATTTCGAATGAAAGAGGAAGCCTGATGAAACTATACTTTCAGTTTAATCATATACAGGATAATTGTAACAAGACATAACAACATAGTCCCAATAGATAGTACTGCATGAAAATTAACGTCCTTTTCACCTGGTCCGAATTTCATCCAAAGACCGCAAAGTAACGTACAGGCGATTGCAATGATGGAAATAATCCCTAAATATTTCATTGTTATATACCTCCTTGAAATTAATCATTTAATAACAACTTTAAAATTGTTTGAAATAACGCATCCCTCTGCTCTTTATCGTTGATATCAACTCCTGTATATTTCAAAAAATCAGTAGAACGATAAAATATGAGCTGCGAAAAAGATATGAGCTGATAAGCGATAATCCTGCACTCTGTTTCAGAGCGTTTATCTCCGATGCACTCCTTTACCATGGGAAGAATGTAGTATGGCAGTTCTATCTCACCCTCCAACAATACATAGGGAACTGTAGGCCTCGTAAGTTCTGCATAGTCAATTGTAATGTCAGACATTGTAATTAAAAACTCTTTTAGCCTCTGCTGGGGGGTAATTTTACTGTTCCTGATCACTTTCAGTTCATCGGCTCGATCCTCCAAAATTTTACTGACAGCGAGAGTTACAAGTGCATCCTTGGAACTAAAGTAATAATTTATCATGGCTAAATTTACACCTGCTTCATTTGCAATTTGTCGAGCTGTAATTTTTCTTGAATTTTTATTTTTAGTCAACAACTGTACTGTAGCTTGAATTAATGAATTCTTTACATCATCTACTTGCATTGTGTATTTCTCCTATAAGTGTTTATTAAACATGTTTAAAACAATTTTAGTTTAGCGCATCATGTTTCATATGTCAATAGAAAAAAAAGACATTAATGTATTTATCCTACATAAACACACGAATGCCTATTTTATTACCTTCATTTTTACTTATCTATTTAATATGTCAAATTAGTTTAACGTGGTATAAGATGCCTGGTGTATGGTTCCAGTAAAAACATAAGCTGCTCTGTAATTTCCTGCACACTGCAGGGCATAGAATTATTGATCCACCATTCGATAGTTCCAATAAAACCGGAAGCCAAAAAATGAGTGGTTACACCGTTTGATAATGCATGGTTTTCTGACTTTATTCCGATAACCTCGGTTACTGTTTGCGCAATAATGGCATATAAGCGGTTACTGAAAATTCCGAAGCCTTCCTTACCAAAAAGCAATTTATATACTGTATAATTTTTCTCTAAATATTCAAATATACTTTGAAATGCGCTTACACTTAGAGTGGTATCCGTACTATTGGCACAGTGATTTAGCAGCAGTTCAACATATTTTTCTATACACTTATCCAGTAAATCGAATTTATCCACGAAATGCAGATATACAGTCCCTCTGTTTATGTTCGCGCGCTCTGCAATGTCATTAATGGTTATTTTCTCAAATCCCTTTTCACCTAGAAGGTCTATGAAGGTACTTATAATCAGCTCTCTTGTTTTTTGTATTCTTCTATCCATAAAGTTTCCTTCCAGATATTCAACAAATTCGCACAATGTGTTGAGTTATCAACAGTTTGAACTATTGTAACTATTGAAATTCTCTCCCCAAATCAGTAAGCTAAGAATATCAAACACCTGTTGAAAAGTCAACAGATGATCATTCTGGAGGATGTATTATGAAAATATTAATTTTGGGCCGCGGTGTAATAGGTACACAGTACGCCTGGGCTTTCGAAAACGCAGGCCACACCGTTGAGTTCTATGTTCGTGAAGGCAGGAAGGCACAATATAGCTCCTATGTAAATTTGGAATTATGGGACGCAAGGAAAAGTAAAAAAGACAGAACAGTCAAAGAAAAATGGCCTATTGTGATGCACGAAGAGATAAAGGCCAATCACGACTATGACCTCATTATTCTGAGCGTCAACCCCGAACAGGTATCAAATGCGGTTAAGTACCTGGCACCGCGAGTTGGAAATGCAACAGTCCTTTTTTTCTGTAACTTCTGGCAGGACCCTCAATCCGCCGTTCAACCAATTCCACCCAGTCAAATTGTTTATGGCTTCCCAGGTGCCGGCGGCGGATTTGAAGGAAACACTCTTTACGGCGGACTTTACAAAACGGTTCAGTTTGGAACATTTGAACCCGAGCCTACCAAAAGGGATTTAGAGGTTCGTAAACTTTTTGCCCAGACAGACTTCAAGATAATGGTTCAAAAGGATGTAAAAAGCTGGCTCTGGAATCACTTCGCATTCAACGCTGCAATGGAAGTCGAAGTCTTAAAAACCGGCAGTTTTGCAAATGTAGTTTCTTCACGGGAAGCACTCAATGGATTAGGTTGGGATTTGAAAGAAATGATCCCTGTTTTAAAAGCAAAGGGTTCAAAGCTTGATGTTATGACAAAAGTGTTGAGCAGCCTTCCGCCTAAAGTTGTTGGATTTCTTATGAGTCACGTTGTTTTTTCTCCGAAAAGCATCTCCTATGCACTTGTGGCGCATAATCACTATAAAGTTGGCTATGCCGTACAGGAAATTATAACAGATGCCAGAAAGTACGGAATAAAGGCACCACGGCTCTACGACGTAGAAAGCTTAATTACGGAACAATGAACAGCTCCAGGAAAAAGGCATTGACGAAAAGACCTCCTATCGCAGAATAGTAATTACGACAGGAGGTCCTGCTTGTGGGGAAGATCAATCTATTATTTCATTCACAGAAAGCAGGCGGTATACTTTGCGGATAGTGGAAAACATTCTTAGGGTCATATTTGGCCTTTATCCGGGTCAATCTTTCGAAATTACAGCCATAGTATGCCTCCGGCCAATTCTCAATCAACAAATCAGGTGTATTGACATAAACACCTCGAGTGAATGGAAGCATAGCCTTACGAAAATCCTCTACCCATCGAATGCCCTGTGCCGCGCCTTCAGGAGCATCCCAAGTAGCCCAGGGTGACATATTTGATAAAGCTTTACGATAAAAATATGCCGTTTCCGTGTTTCCTATTTCAGCTACTGCTCCACCTAAGCCATGGAATAGGACGGTGGCGGTAATACCGGAAGGCGCTTCGGTAATAAAATGCTGGATGATATCAATTGCTTTATCGGGTAGCAGCTGCTCAACAAAGGGTCCGACGCTCTTGAAAGACTCCGGTATATCAGGTTGGGTAGCTCCTATCAGCGCAGCTGCTTCAAGCCAGGGTATCTCTTCAATCGTACTTTCTATAGGTGGACTAGACTGCAGCAGAGGCTCAAGCAGATATCGAAGCTCCCTCTCTGATCCAAGAAAAATCCCTTGCATCAATAATAGCGGCTTCTGACCTGAAACAATTGATAGCAGCGGCGTAAGTCGTCGGTCAGCCCCCGGTACTGTATATTGCTGCCAGACATAAAGTACCTGTTTTAAATCCTGAAGCTCCCACTCAATCCAGGCATAAGCAACCATATCAATAGGATGCGTCTTGAAACGGAATGAGGTACAAACACCAAAGTTACCGCCTCCGCCTCCCCGCAATGCCCAGAATAAATCACAATTGTGTTCAGCATTGGCATAGAGTACACAGCCGTTAGCATCGACCATTTCCACCTCTACTAAACTGTCAATTGCCAATCCCCATTGACGGGACAGACTGCTTTGTCCGCCTCCCAAGGTAAATCCTCCAATACCGGTGGTAGGACAAAGACCAGGAGGTACTACAAGCCCATCCCTACCTAGCACCTCTGCCAATTCGAAGTCACGCAGTCCAGTTTGCACTGTAACGATGCCAGACCTATTATCCAGCTCTACCCGTTTCATCTCACTAACATCAATAACAACACCTGCGTCAACTACGGATAGGCCTTCATAATTATGCCGACCGGAACGTACACGGATTGGTATCTCCCTGCTTCGCGCCCATCTTATAGCATTAATTACATCCTGTATTTCTTCGGCAAATACAATGACCAAAGGAAATCGATTAAAGAAGGTATTAAATTCCCTTCGAGCATCGTTATACTGAGGATCATCAGGTAAAACGATGCGTCCGGTTAATTCCTGCCTCCTGTCATAATTCATACAAACAACTCCTTGATTCTTATTCAAAATACATAAGCAATTTCCATGTTTGCAATCACCTAAAATTTTTCGAATTAGATTTAAACAATTCCTGACATGTTGATTCATGATTCATAATAGCTAATCATTCTCAAGCTTGTTCCCATTAAAGGCATTAAATAGAATTGCAATATGTTTACATTATAGTATGCCTTATGTCGAATTTTGTTAATTATTGTATTTCATTCTGATTTAAGAATAGTTCTCCTATTTTAAACAACCCGCTTTTCAATGAAAAGCGGGTTGTTTTGAAGATCTGTTATGAACAAAGGATAACTTCTGTAATATCAAACTGTTCAGCGCTTGAAGACTATCCTGCCTCTTATCCCCCTCCAGGCTCCAATCATCATTTGATATTATCAACTGCAGTTTTACCTGCAATCCGTCCAAAGGTAAAGATATCAGTTAACGCATTGCCGCCAAGGCGATTGCCTGCATGGATACCTCCTGCAACTTCTCCGGCTGCATAAAGATTTTTAATTGGCTGTCCGTTTTCGTCTAATACACAGGCATTGGTATCTATTTTAAGACCTCCCATGGTATGATGAACGGCTGGCTTTCTAGGGGTGGCATAAAACGGGGCTTTCTCCACTTTTAGGCTAAAGGTATCCTTATGAAATTCAGGATCAAAGCCCTGATCTACATAGGAATTATATTTCGCAACGGTATCTGTAAGAATTGCAGGATCCATACCGACTTTCACTGCCAGCTCCTCAATGGTATCAGCTCTAAATAAGGTACCAGCCTCTACCTGATGGTCTATTTTTTCCTGACTCGTATTAGCTGCAGTTTTCTTTATCTCATCATCAGCGATTAAGTAGAATAAACCTCCCTGATCGATGGCTGCTTTTGTTAAAACATCTCGTCCGGAAAATTCATTGACAAACCGTTTTCCTTCTCTATTAACAATTACAAAGTTTTCAGGTGGTACCTGAAGTCCACTGAATAATTCGCCAGTCTCAGGATCAGATACAGGCATCATCTGAGTAAATCCCATTCCAGTAAGTGCTGCTCCTACCGTTTTACCAAGCTGTATTCCATCGCCAGTCATAGCGTAGGAATTCGTTGTTCTTATATCATCATCAATGTTACTCCAGTAGGTGTTATATTCTTTTAGCATCTTTGTATTCGCACCAAAACCACCACTTGCCAGAATAACTGACTTTGAGTGTACTGTTATTTTCTGTCCATTGACACCGGTGGCAATAACTCCTTTTATTTCACCATTCTCTATTATAAATTCCTTTACCGGACTGTCCGTGATAATCTTTCCTTTGTGCTCCTCTACATATTTGCTTAGAGCTAGTATAAATGCAGTTCCATAGCTTTTCACAGGCTTATGTCCACGGCGCCAAAGTGCACCAACCGGAGCAAATACGAGGCTTTTATCATACTCAACACCTATCTCCTCCAGCCAATTTACACTCTCTAAGGCCCTGTCCGTCAGGATTTTTACCAGGTCATATTGTCCGTATATGGTGTTGCCCTTCAAGTCTGTTCGTTTTCCACCAAAATAAGTCTGCATTCTGTGAAGGAGCGGTGAATCAAATAAATATCCCTTTTGTGTGCCGAACTTGTTCTGGTAGGCAGCGAATTCTTCTTTCAATGCTCGGAAATCCTCCAGATATTCTGCGTGGATCTCACTCTCAGCTGTACTTAGTAACGCCTCAATGGTATGTCTTTCTCCCGGATTCTCTTCAAACTGGCTCTGCCATTGGGGATCTGCTGCATTGACAGGACCGCCGGAGCGTATGGTGTTTCCACCCACTGCCGGATATTTTTCAAGAACAATCGCACTGTAACCATTCTGCAGCACGGTAGACGCTGCACTCAGTCCGGCACCTCCTCCGCCTACAACCACTACATCACATGTATATTCTTCGTCTTCCCTGATTCGGCTGCTAGCTGGCTTTGGCCGTCTCTTTAAGATATCCGGATTTACCCCTGCAAGCTTTACTGCTTTTGCTACACCGTCAATGACCGCATTGCTGGTTTCTGATGCACCAGAGAGTGCATCTACATTTAAAGTCTGTCCTTCCAGGATTTTATCCGGTATTCTTACGAAAACCACATCGGCAATGCCTTCTGTTTCACCCTTGGTGTCTATCTTAATACTCTCGATTCGTTTTTCGCTAAAGGAAACTGTCATTGGAAGATTTCCGCTGTGACCAATTGCATTTACTTCATAATTCCCCGGTTCAAAGGAAAACTCCTCTTCCTCATTCAGCTGATTTGCAATTTTAGCATAGCGCATAAAGCGTAAAAAGCATATCTCCAGGAAATCTACGGTTCCTTCATTGCTAAGGTTACCGGCATCATCAAAAGCAGTATTTGCTTTACCAAGTAAAAACTCATATCCCGGCATTACGTTTGCATCCACTCCTGGTGCATCCAGGATCTGACGAAGATGCAGCTGTGCACGAGAGGACCCTTGTGTTCCAAGAGAAGCACCAACAATCATAACTGGTTTGCCAGCCAGTGGATGGAGATCAAAGCTTAACCATTCAATCAAACTTTTTAATCCGGATGGAACAGAATGATTATATTCAGGAGTAGCTATAATAACACCCTCCGCTGCAGTAATCTTATCATTAAACCTCTGGATTACTTCACCATAGGACTGATTATCTGATTGATTAAACATAGGTACATCGGTAATTTCAAGGAGTTCTATTTCTGCCTTGGATTCAAAGTGTTTTTTCATAAACTGAAGGAGTTTACGATTATATGATTTTTTTGCATTTGTTCCAACAATAGCTATAAATTTCATTGATATTCTCCTCATTTCTACGTTGCTTTTTCCGCATCACAAGTTGTGTTCACAGCGCAAACACAACTTTTGCCAAGTGAAAAATTATTATCTTTCACTCTGTGAAGGATTTCTATTTTCAACTCTTACGTTATTACTCCTGCCAGGTATATTTTGTAACCTTTTTGTTCAAAACTTTGTCTTTTAGAAGCTTTGTTGTAATATCCGTAAACAGAACAAACTCTCTAAAAATTTCTTCCAGCTCTGACACCTTATCCAAATAGATGAGATTCCCGGAACTATCAAAGGCACCTTGGGATTTTCCTAAAAGGAACTCACTGCTTGGCATGATTCTAGCAGCAAGCTCAGGGGAATCAAGTATTTGTCTTAGATGGGCCTGTGCTCTTGAGGAGCCAAGGGTACCATGAGATGCTCCTACGATTAAAACAGGCTTATCCGTAAGTGCCTGACTCGTATAGCTGATCCATTCCAGAGCGCTCTTTAAAACTGCGGGTATCGCATGATCGTACTCTGGAGTTGCTATAATTACTCCATCCGCTTTCAAGATTTTATCAGATAACTCTGCAACCTTTTCTGGAATCTCAAAATCCTCCGGTTCCATAAAAGCAGGTAACTCCTTAATTTCATATACTTCTATCTCTGCCTCATTTGCAAAATACTTTTGCATATACTGAAGCAGCATACGATTTGTTGACACATCTGAATTAGTGCCTACGATTGCTAAATATTTCATAGTAATCTCCTTCCGATATCGAAACAATTACCTATCTTTAATTTTCACAACTATGGTCATGTGTTTGATATTATTTTAACATGCCATACTTATATTATCTAATAGTTATTCATTGAAGTTTGATAACAAATTTGTTATAATCAGAAAAATCAAATTCTATCGTTACCGAAGGAAGTAAGGAAATGTCAAACATCGGCTCTCAAGATATCCTTTTTTATATTGATGCCCTTTTAAAATACAGCAATTATAGTAAAGCTGCTAAATCACTTTATATCTCTCAGCCTTATCTGACACAGATTATTAAAAGGGTGGAACATGAGTTAAACTGTGAACTGATCTCCCGTAACAAACTTCCCTTTCGTTTAACCGAACAAGGGAAAATCTACTATCAGTATTTGACTACCTTAGAAAACAACTACACGAAGCTGCTTCGTGAAATATCAGATGTATCAGACAGTGATACCACAGTGATAAGGATAGGAGTACTTCCAAGTCTTGGCACTTACCTTTTACCACTTTTTTTACCTGAGTTTTTGAACACCCATCCAAACTGCAGAATTGAGCTTGCAGAGATTTTACCGGAGAAAAGCGAGAAGCTCACACAAAACAATGAATTGGATTTTTGGATTGGACAAAAT
Organism: Anaerocolumna chitinilytica; assembly: GCF_014218355.1. Lineage (NCBI taxonomy): Bacteria > Bacillati > Bacillota > Clostridia > Lachnospirales > Lachnospiraceae > Anaerocolumna > Anaerocolumna chitinilytica. Next base: position 1,852,590 of record NZ_AP023368.1, on the reverse strand, counting down.
TCCAGCAACATTTCACCAAATTTAAACTCTGTTAGCTGGGGAAGACACCGATACAGGGCTGTAATTCCGCGCTGCTGTAATCTATATCAGAAAGATATCGCAATCATTCCAGAAGGAATGATCGATATAAGTGAAGTCTTAAGTCAAAAACTGATACTAACTTCCAAGGGCTCTGCCATCAGAAAACAGATTGACCATCTATTAAACGTGTATAAGGTAGAACCCCATATCATCCTGGAAAGCACTGAAATCAATACTGCACTTAAGCTGGCTACGAATAATTTAGGGTTGACTATTATACCCGAAAGCGTCTATGTTAAGGAGTGCCCGTCGGATTATAATATATATCCCATTCCCATTGATGAACTAAGTTTGGATTATTTTATAGCATATCAAAGTGAAAGAACCCTGACCAGTATCGATAATGACCTGATAAGCGCCTTTCTAGTTCACGGGCAGAACAATTCCAAGATAGGAGAATGAAATGACTGAGTATACAAAGATTATCTATCTTATGGGAACAAAAATCTCCCTCTATATCAAAGGAAACGATGCCGAAGGTCTGGTTAAAAAGGCTGAGGACATGCTGATTCATTACAACAAAGTCTTTAGTGCTAACACCGATACCTCACAGCTTGCCATGCTAAAGAAGACAGCTGCGATCGCTCCCCAGAAGGTAGACGATGAGCTGTATGAACTGATTAAAATAGGAAAAAAGCATAGTTTATGCGAAGATAGTTATTTAAATATAGCAATAGGCCCATTAATAAAATTATGGAGAATCGGTTTTAAAGAAGCACAGGTGCCAGAAAAAGAAGCAATCAAGAATGTGCTGGAGCTTTTAAAACCTGAAAATATACAATTGGAAGACAGGGGAAAAACTGTCCATTTCTTAAAAAAAGGTATGGAAATAGACCTTGGTGCGATAGCGAAAGGTTATTTTGCTGATAAAGTAATGGAGTTATTTAGGGAACATGGAGCTGTCTCAGCTATGGTGGATCTGGGGGGCAATGTTCTTGTTCTTGGAGAATCCCCTTCCGAGGGCGGTGATTGGAAAGTAGGAATTCAAAATCCGTTATTACCTAGAGGAAATGCGGCAGCACTTGTCACAATCAGAAACCAATCGGTTGTAACTTCAGGAATCTATGAGCGAGTTCTTGAACAGGAAGGCAGTAAATACCACCATATATTTAACAGCCAAACAGGCTATCCTATAGAAAGCAACATCGCTTCTTTAACAATTATTGCTGACAGCTCCCTGGACTGCGATATCTATACTACCAAACTGTTTGGATTAGATGCTGCCACAATTATCCGCAGCGTTAACCAAATGAAGGATATGGGTGCTGTTGTAATAACGTTGGATGGAGCTCTCGCTTACACTAATAATTTAAAGGGAAAGATTTTCTATTCAGCTCCGGAGCTATAAGACTAATACAATAATATCTCTTTAATCTTTGCTTCAACAAACCCAGCTGCCGCCTGCAATTCTTCATTGCATCTCGGGAATTTTTAAATAAAGTAACTATTTTACCTAATTGAAACATATTCAGTTAATAATTTCACCCTTGCTTTTTGCTAAATTTTCACGCCATTTGCTTCGTTCCGCAGTTGTTAGTTGCCTCCACTCTGTTTCCTCACCAATAATTCTTAAAGGTTCTTTTGAGCGATAAGAACGTGTTAAGTTACCTGGAAATTTTTTGTCGGTAACGTTAGGGTCGTTTTCAAATTCTCCTGTTGGTTCTACTATATAAACGCGTTCTCTTCCTTCTCCTTTTGCTAATGCTGCTGCAAGTCCTGCGCCATTGGTATTAGCTGTAAAATAAATGTGATTCATTTGAAGACCAGACTGGTAATTTGAAATTCCGCCCGCTGTCAGTAAATCACCAACCTTTAAATCTGCCTTTGTCCCATGATAAAACGGTCCTTTATCAGTTGGCTTACCTTTATATAATTCAGACAAATCATAATTTCTTTTTGCATTATCCGTATCCTGCAACTCCTCATAACACCAAGAAATGTTTGCATACAATGTTGGGTATGCACTCTTTACATTATCATCATTTATATTTAAGGCACACTGTAAAGACGTTTCCATCCATTTTAATTTGTCTGCAATATTCTTTTGTTGACGAGCTAAATGATAAGCTGCAATAAATTTTTCATAGTCATTTGTTGCTTCATTCCATGCTTTATGAAACATCGAGATTGCTTCTTCTTCGTTCCCACTATCTTCTAAACCCATCCCCATTATACAGAGTTTAATAATATTATTATTGGGATCAAATTTTATATTCATCTAATCTTACCTCCAAATTAATGAAATCACATACAGATATAGTATTAATGCTTTTTCAAATTAAATCTTTATTATTTCATCCCTGTAAAGTAGCTCATTGCAATATTTTTCCCGAAGTCTTTACATAATAAACTCGCTTTATTCGGGATATTAAATTACTTACAAGTTATTGATTTTGTTCATTTAAATTCCATTCTCTTTTAAGAATCGCATATAAATAACTGTTCACATATATAGGATTTCCAGTACTATCGTTTTTAAAAGTAACGTCTTCAATGAAATGCCCTTCTTGTCTCATTCCTAAACGCTCTAATAACTTAATTGATGAATAATTATCGTCATTGCATTGCGCGTATACTCTACGACCTCCCACTTCACTAAAAATGTGATTGAGTACAGCAATACAGGCTTCTGTAGCATACCCATTATTCCAAAACTTTTCATTAAAGTCATAACCAATTTCGTAAGTTCCTTTCTCTCCTTCCTGTGAAAAGTTAATATCACCAATCATCTTTCCACTATCTTTTAAAATAACTGCCATCACATTATCCAATGTAATTCTTCGTTCTATGGCGGAAGTGCATTCTTTGTATGTCTGTGGTTCAAAATCTTCATACTTTGCTGTACTTTCTAACCTCATATATTCATAAAAGTCATCAATATCACTCGAAATAAAATTTCTCAATATCAGTCTTTGGGTTTCAAATTTTATCATAACATATCCTCTCACATTAAATTACAACTACGTCTTTATTTTAGTAAGGCATCACTTTTATTTCTTTCATTTTCATTACCTTTACTAATATGAATAAGCTATATTATACCATTATTTTCACCTTTGTCATCAACACAATACACTCAACATGCATTGAACAATCAATAAAAAATGTATTACTTATTACAATAGTCACCAAGTACGTAAAGACTTGGTTTGGGCATACGGTTTTGTGTTATGCGGTCGACCCCGATTAGTCCATATTTTTTTACAAAACCTTTATACCACTCGTAGTTATCGAGCAAGCTCCAATACATATACCCCTTAACGGGAATACCATCAGCAATACATGCCTGCACCCCCGCAACTGCCCTCTGAATAAACTCCACCCGGCGAGTATCGTCTTTCGTGCAAACACCATTTTCAGTTACAATAATAGACAAAGAAATTTCTTCAGCCACCTTACGAATCACATTGCTTAACGCTTCAGGATAAAATTCATATCCCTGCTCCGTTAGCTCTATCTCCTCGGAAGCAGACATACTGTTCTTATCTCCTATAAACTTACGTGTATAGTTCTGTATGCCGATAAAGTCATCCTTTTGCAAGAAAGGTAGATAGTGTTTGAAATCTTTTTCCCATTCCGCTATAGCCTCAACATTATTGTCTGTCTCCGCCTGAATATCTAGCAGTGAGAGGGTAACGCCGACCTTCAGATGTGGACACACAGCCTTCATAGCATCGCGGGCTGCTTCATGGGCCCGCATTATGAGCCGGTCTCCTTCCTCTGTACGAGGTGACAGGAAAATATTAGCCCGGTTTTCTTCTGCCAATCCAAAGGCTTTTGCTGTCTCGGTCATCAGCAGCTGCCTTTCCGCGGATATAGGTATATTGCTCTGCAGCTCAAGGGCCTCAGAACACATCTGTGCACCCACATTGGCACAGTTGATTGTACAGATATATTCCATTTGATCACCAAGGTGTTCTACGACATATATGCAATAATTCTTAAAGTATTCCACAGTCGATTCCTCTTCCCACCCTCCTGTTGTAATAAGCCATTCAGGCGAAGATATGTGATGCATAGTGACAATGGGTGTAATATTCTTTTCATGACAGTAAGCCAATACTTTACGATAGTGCTCAATCTCAAGTTCGTCGAATTTACCCTGTTCTGGCTCTATACGGGCCCATTCAATGGAAAAGCGGTAGGCATTCAGCCCTGCCTTCGCCAATAGTGTGATGTCCTCCTCATAGCGATGATAGTGATCCACCGCATCCAAAGAGGGTTCGTCAAATTGGTTATTCGGCAGTTGTTCGATAACCCATAAATCACTGTGTATATTGTTACCTTCCACTTGGTGGGCAGATGTAGCTGCACCTAAAAGAAAACCTTTTTCAAACTTATTCATAACTGATCTCCTCACTCGTCTATTTTTATACTAATAGTAGCATTTTATTACCTGCAGTAACGACAAGCAAGAATCCTTCTGACTTATTATTATGTCAATATTGACTTTTTTACTTTGAATGTTATATTCTTAAAATCTAGAAATGTCTAACACGAGGTTAAATACAGCTATGTCAAAACATGAAATCATAGTTTTGGAATCAGGGTTACCTGTTAAATTTGATATATATAAATCTTTCAACAGATTGATCCCAAGCCATTGGCACAACCACTTGGAAGTTCTCTATATCTACCGAGGCACCATGCAGATAGTTCGTAATAACAAGACCTATACCATCACTGACAATGATTTATTCATAATCAATTCCGGTGATATTCATTTGACTCGAAGTCTTGGGCACGTTGAAGTTCTATGTCTTCTAATACCTTATGAGCTCATTACCAAATCAATTTCAGAGGACAAGTCGATTAGATTCAGAGAGTATTTCTCCCACGATGAATTGTATGAAGATCCAGTATTTAAAAGTATGTTACATCAACTGATTTCTATGAGAGCGCTTTACGAGCAACGCCCAAAGGGATTCCAATTCCTTTTTATCAGTAGTCTTAATCTCTTTCTCTATATACTTTACAATAATTATGTAGTATCCCAAAATATCGAAATTGATAAAATTACAAAGCATCTGCCACGCTTAAAGGAACTGCTGGATTATGTGGAAATGAATTACAGCGAACGTATAAGTTTGAAGGACGCAGCCTCTTTTGTAGCATTGAATCCTGAGTATTTTTGCAGGACTTTTAAAAAACTTACCGGTTTCACTTTTATAGAATATGTCAACCTGGTGAGACTTGCTCATATTCACAAGGACATTTTAGATACCGATGATAGCATCACGGCTATTCAAGAACGTCATGGTTTTACAAATAATAAGGTCTTCAGTCGAATGTTTAAGGAAACATACGGATGTACACCATCCAAGCTTAGAGGTTAAATGATATATAAATAAGTGTACTTTAACCCATATCGATTGTCCATTATTTATAACAATTCAATACTTCAACCTTAGCATATTTTCTGCTAATTTCAGGGAAAACAGCATTCTCTTTCCTGTACAAGTGTTTATTAAAGAAAAATTGCGAAAGCTGTGTGGTTATTTCAAATAGAATATCATTTGGTAATTTGCCGACCATCCCTTTATTATCACAAGGCAGATACCTCCAATCAGTGTAGCCCATATGAGTCACGTTCTTTAAAGCTATATCATAAACAGCCGCTGTACTGTAAGCAATTGGAGTTAATGCCGTATATTTCGATAACGCTTGTCCTATTCTCATATATGGCCGCTCTATATCCTGCAAACTGCATGCACCAAAAACCTGACCATCAAAATTCAATACACAGCAAAATCTCTTATCCATGTAACAACTGTCCACCGCAGCACATCCACCAAAAGAATGACCTGCTAAACCAACTCCGTTTGTAAAGTCAAACCGTTTCTTTAAAAAGAAATCACTATCTTGGTTTAACTCAATTAGTTTATCCAAAACAAAACTGTTATCCTGTGTCCATGTTGTGATGTGGTCTCTTGCTTTCCTTATATGCTTCTTGATAATGCGCTGCTGCCGCATTGCTAAAACTTTATACGATGAGATAAAGTCTAAAAACAAGCCTATGTACCTTATACTTTCAACTATGCTCAGATTGTCTGCAATTTTTTCAAAAGGTTTGTGAAAATTAATTACACTTCCATCTTGATAATAAACCACATCTGCTTCATATGGATGACTTATAGAGACAACAATAAAACCATGAGATGCCATGTCAGCACAAAACGCAGTATTTATATATAAATTACTACCATATCCATGACTGTAAATAATTGTTGGAAAGCTGCCCTTGGCTGGTTCTATGTTTTCATAACATTCTATGAAATTGTTCGACCATGGTATATTTAATTTCTCTAGATCTTCTTTTATACCATAGTGCATCTTCTCACCAGGTTCAGCAACAGCCGGATAGAAAAACCACATGGCAATCTTTCGGTTTTCAGAAGGTATATTGTAGGTGTTTTTTCTATTATTATCTACTATATCCATTTTATAAACACCTACCTGATATTCCCCAGTAGGTTTTGGAATGTATTCTGCCATAATCAGCCTCACCTTATAAACTATTTTTCAAATTGTTTCATATGCCAGTCTAAATTCCTGAAATATTTGTTCTCTTTTATAACCCCTTTGATTATTAGTGGAAATTAATTCATTTGTATACTGTGGCTTTTAAACTAAATGACATAGGTATTTTATCATCATTGAAATCGTAATTATACAAACCATTTCCGCCTTGATTTTTCATTCCTCCTGCATTAAAAAAGTTCTCCTTGAACTCATTAAAATAATTAATATGCAGACCGGCAGAGGTAAGCGAATTGATTAAATCCGAAACGGTATACATCCAAAAATAAGCTTTTACACCGTATTTTGGCTCAGAAGCATATCCCCCGATAGATTCTTCAACATCAGGTACTTTACTGAAATATGGATATTGAATCTCCATTACATTACTAGATAATTTTTCAGTGTTAAAAGTCAGGAAGAACGGGTGAGAGTCAAAAACATAAAAGAAACCATCATCTTTTAAAAGATGTCTGATAGTTTTCGCCCATCTCTTCAGGTCTGGTAGCCAACCAATTGCACCTTCTGAAACAAAAACCACATCATATTTTTCATTATGCTTATCCATAAATTCCATAATATCGGATTCAATAAAATCAACATTTGTAATATTTAAGTCTTTTGCAAGCTCCTTTGCATAGAATACATTTTCAGGCACTAAATCAACACCTACCGCACTTGCAGACATTTTAGCCAAAAGAATAGTATCTGCTCCTGTATTACATTGTAAATGTATTATCTTTTTGCCAGATAAATCACCAATTTCATCTTTAATATACGGATTAAATTGGTGTGTTCCATTAGACAGGGCTTTTTTAAACGTATCGTAATGGTCTTTTGATACCTGTCCCCAAGCATGTTTGTTTGAATCTATTTCTTTCATTTTATTCCCTCCACTTAATAAAAATTAGCTAAATTATACCATTATTTCGCCCTTGTCATCAAGACAAGCACTCAACATGTCTTGAAGCAACCAAAATAACAATATAATTTCCCCTGTATTGTTGTCGAGCCTTCAAAACCAACCTTTTCTCCTTCTTTTATATGCTCCATTATTAGACTAAATCAGCCTGTCTTTACGGAAGCCCGACGTTATAAAGCGCCATATCGCCTTTCTGTTTGTCAGCCAAGCGATCTGAGTGTCGCTCTTGGTGTTGTTGAGTATTCTTGGTATGAAAAATTTTGCGACTGTTTCAGGTTTGTCTGCCAATATGTTGAATAACTTTTTAAACTTTTCGTCCGAGATGACTTCCGACTGTTCTCCGTCAGGCGTTTTTGTGATGAAATCGGTCAACATCATACCGGGCGATAATCGCCCCGCTATTACACCTGTACCCTCCAGTTCCTTGGCAAGTCCTTTCATAAAGTACGTTAACGCATGCTTGGTGGTACCATACAGTATTGTTTTGAGCTGTATCATATTGTTTGAGCCAAGGCCCTCCATGCTGTATATCGCGCCATGCCCCTGTTTGATCATCTCAACTGCCGCAATCTGTGAACCGTATATCATACCTGTAATATTTGTCTTAATAATATTTTCAGTATAAGTTTCGCCTGTTTCCCAAGAAAATGCATGGGGCGTGTTTTGCCCTGCATTATTGATCCATATGTCTATGCTACCCCATTTTTCCAAAGATACGTCCCAGAGGTTTTGCAAACTTGCCTTTTTCTGGACGTTGCATGGGACATAGATGTATTTATCCTTAAAGTGCGATAGGGAAGCCCCGGTCGTTTCCGGTAACGCTTCACCCCTGCCGGATAATGTAACGTTACACCCGGCTCGCAGAAACTCCTTTGCCATAGAATACCCAATACCCCGTGTACTGCCGGTTATCACCACATTTTTCATAAAAAACCTCCTTCACCTTGTGTTCAGCCATTTTAGAACAGGCTCAAGATTTTCCTCTTTTACGCCGTCAAAGCCGTTTTCAATGATAGATATGGCTTCCTCGAGCTTTTCATCTTTATCCTTACGGCTTTTTAGCATCTTCAGAAACATGGAAAGCATGATTTTATCCATGCCCTTTAACTCTTTCAAAGGGAAACATCCGCCACGCAGATAGAAAAACGGTATGCCTTCAATCTTATTCCTTGCGATAACTGCTTCGTTATCGGGCTCAGCAGTTCGTCCAGTACCCGATCCGCAAACAGCTTTGACGTTATATTTTCGCAGTTTATCAAGCCCCTTTATCTTCCCGACTTTCATCCAACCGAGAAAAATGATTTCTTCGTCTTGATTAACCTTTGAAAGTTCTTTTACTCGTAACACCTTTAATCTCGTCTTTGCAGCGAGCATATTGGCATACCTCTTTGTAAAACCTGTTTTTGATTCATAAACAATTAACATCTTATCTTTAACCTCCATTTCATTCCTTCCAAAATGTGTTCAACCAAAACGAACTGTACTTGACATCTCTTTATGAGATTTATTTTTCCTGATTGAGATTAACGCTTCTTTCAACTTAGGATTATCGTAAATTTCCTAATTATTTCAACAATTGAATATAACTGTGTCAGTCTTTTATCTTACTTTTATTCCAAATATTACTATAATTATAGCAGATTTCTTTTTAAATAGTAACACCTCACCTTTAAAATAGATAATGAAAATCTAATACAAAGGATTTTCTTATCAATATATTCTCTCCTGCCGACGCAGGGCCGTGCTTCCGAAGAAAATCACTGCCAAGTTTTCATTATTACCACACCTACTCTCCATAATTGCAATTCCAACTTAACATATTACACTTGTTCTGCCTAGCATCTAACTCTTTATTGTATTTTTTTCTGTAGAATATCAGAAGTATCATTCCACCCGAGAAATTTATTGACTATTCTATGAAACTGAGTTATACTGCTCTGTATAAAAAATTTGTGATGATTTGAGGTGGAAAGGTGATTTAATTTTCTTGCTAGCATTATTATGCATAACAATAAATTTACAGACAGGATGCCTGTGCTGTTGCCTTTGTTGTGTGATTGCAAGAAAGTTCGATACCTATTCACTCATATATATTTGTCCTACTATATCTGGTTTGGTTTGACTTTGCTTTATTTATGAGATGCAAGAAGTAGCTTTCTTGCATCTCATTTTTTATGCGGAGGGTATTGATAAATGTCTTTAACTAATATAGTAAATCTAACTTTTGCTTGTTCAGGAAAGTTACAGTAATATTAATATAGGTGTCCGCTTTCAAATTGACACCACGAAAGTGCTTTTTGCAGCAATATTGCAACATTAATTGTATAATTATAAATAAGGAAATAGGTGAAACGATGAATAGCTATAAAATTGCCGTTACTCATGATGGGCTCCATGCAAAGCCAGGTGCTGCTGGCGGTCTTTGCATGGAGTAATAACGAACTAACCGCCACTCATGCTGGCTTTGCTTCTTGATGATTTCAATTTCAAGAGGAGGAAAGCCTACATGAATTACTCAAAATATGAAAGAATGAAGCAGCTTATAGCAGACATGAAATTACCGGATTATCGCTATGAGCAAATTATTAAAGCAATCTTTTTACAGCACATTTCAACTTTTGAAAGGATGAGCACACTGCCTATAAAGTTGAAAGAAACTTTGATAGATACCTTCGGGCCATCTGTCTGTTGTACTGTACCTGCCGCGTGCCAAACTTCAGGACAAGCAGACAAAATATTATTTTTGCTGCCAGATGGCAACTGTGTGGAAACCGTAAACCTACATTACAAAAAGGGGTGGGAATCTTTTTGCATCTCATCTCAATGCGGCTGCGGCTTTAACTGCCAATTTTGTGCAACGGGAACTCTTGGTCAAAAACGCAATATGACTGCCGATGAAATTACAGACCAACTCCTTTATTTCTATCTAAACGGTCATAAACTAAACAGTATTTCTTTTATGGGAATGGGTGAACCATTGGCCAATCCAAACCTGTTTGACGCCTTGAATATTTTGACAGATTCGTCTTTGTTTGGTTTAAGCCAACGGCGTATCACCATATCGACTATTGGAATCATACCAGGCATCAGACGGCTGACAAATGAGTTCCCTCAAATTAATTTGGCCTTTTCACTGCACTCACCTTTTGAAAAACAGCGAAGCGAGTTGATGCCTGTGAATCGTTCATTTCCACTACATGAGGTAATGGATGCATTGGATAATCATATACAGCATACCGGGCGGCGATTGTTTCTTGCCTATATCATGCTAAATGGAGTAAACGATTCGCCGGATCATGCTAAAGCATTGTTAAACCTTTTACAGAACCGTGGACCCTGGACGCATTTATATCACGTTGATCTAATTCCATATAACGCAACAGATAAAACTTCACGAACATTCACCTCATCTGACAAAGGTACTATGAAAAGATTCCGTGATATTCTGCATGGAAATGGTATTAGTGTAGCTACAAGAACACAATTCGGTTCTGATATCAGTGCTGCATGTGGACAGCTCCATGGTGTTGAAAAGGATTGTATAGCAGCTGTTGAATCATTTCATAAGAAAAATGAGGTATAACTGATTCCTACAACCGATGATAAGCTGTATCTTACTTAAATAAGTCCCATTGGGGCAGAGATTAATCGAGAAGAACGTAGTCTCCGCTGTATAGTAATTTACTAAGTGTCCTTTGGACAGATTTTGCTTTTAACTATCCTATGCCAACCGTGGGAAACGAGAAAAAGAGGACTAAAAATCACAATTTTTAGTCCTCTTTTTTCTTATTTTCCAGTCAAAAACCGCTACATCTTGGACTTTCCCTATTTACTCTGCGGTGCACTAGGGTTAAGAACAGAATCCTTTAAAGGCACAGTTCTGTCACGTCCCAGATACATCTGATAATACGGCGGAATGCTATTGATCTTGTTCACAACTTTTTTCTTGAATTGTGCCATCATCGCTAAATCGATATTAGGCAGATCTTCTTCCTTAACAGGACCCTTTATTCCATTAAACTTCTTCATACGCTCGATCATGTAACGAACATCGAAACGGGAAGGATTAACCTCAATGATATCCTTGTCTAAGCCCAGAAGTTTATAAACTCCCTCGAGACCGGTACGAACGGAGGTCTCAACAGTGAATACAACATCATCATCGACTTCGACAAACTGACCGAGGAAGGCTAAGTTGGTACATCCATCCGGAACGTTTTTGGGACGGTCCTCTACCTTACGCGGCATAAACTGACTTGTGCAGTAAGGCATCATAGCGGTAGACATATAAGTATGAGCCAGTACTTCGTCCTTAATATCAAGCATTCCCAGATGATAGAGCAGCTCGGTCAGTATCTCGTCACCGGTACAGTCACACATAGGCTTTTTAATATAATTACCAATATTCTCTCCATACAGTCCATAGCCCCAGCCAACCTCTTCGTTGTCAGCCTGAAGTGGGAAGAAAGGTTTATGATGTATTTCAAAGGATATATCCCAATTGGAATCTTTGAATGTCATCATGCCGCCGGTGCCCGCTTTGCTTCCTGTCATCTTTTCTATTCTTTCAAAAAACTCAGGATAGTCCTTGATGGTCGGGAAGAAAGAAACCCATTTCGTCTTATCAATATCACTGAGGAATTTTTCCGGATGACCAAATTTTTCATCCTTTTTGGCAAGATTCTGCCAAATCGTAAAGGTTCCCATGTCTTTTGTGTCTCGGTTTGTAGGAGCAACCGTCTTATTATCACCAAAGCAGCTGTTTTCACTTATTGAGCCGTTTGTAACAAACACTAAATCTTCCAAGCCAACACGAACGGTCTTCACTACATCATTCTGGTACATACGAATACCATGCACTGTCTTGCAATGGCCATCCATATCTAAATCATATACTGAGCAGCCGCATACAAAGTTTACACCTTTATCAATAAGCCATCTTTCAATCGGGAGGATTATAGTATCATACTCGTTGTATTTCGTATGGATAAAGCCATCCAGATATTCATGGCGGTTAGCGAATGTAAACCTCTGCCAATAGCGCCTGCACTCAATAACACTGTGGTAGCGTTTAAAAGCCAGCTGGCTGTGGAAACAGGTCCAGAAACTAGTTTCAAAGAATGGTTCGTCAAAGAAGTCCTCGATCGTAAGATCAGCGAGTTCTTCTTCCGTTGAAGCAAAGATCTTGTTCATAGCTGCAACATATTTAGGATCAAGCTTATAATCATGTACATGGCTGTAAATCTCGCCTTGATTTACCCACAAACGTGCCTCAGAATGAATGGGTTCATCCCTGTTAAAGTCTACAACATCATCAAGAACAGTACGTCCTTCGTTTTCAAGAGAAGGTATTTTGCTGCACAGATACCAGAGGCATTCCATATATGGCTCAAGCTCACGCTCACCACGGCAAAGATAACCGAATTCATTTTTGGTTCCGTCCATGGAACCACCCATAACCGGTTTCTTTTCATATATGGTGATGTTCTGTCCAGGCATCTTAGCGTCGTCAATCAAAAACACTGCTGTGGCAAGTCCGGCAATTCCTCCTCCGACGATATAGGCTTTACATCCGTCTATTCCTGCTGGTTTGTGAGGATGGTACATAGTTTTGTAAATATTCATAATGATCTATCCTTTCTAATTTGTTTGTAAGACATTGTCTTGCATATAATATAAGTCATCAGGATAGTCAAAACAATTTACAATCAAATTGAAGTGTAAAGAGTATTTACATTTCACCTTATCTGTAAATTATGATTAATTCGCGTATTTTCTCAGTGCTTTTTCAAAATCACCTTTTATTAATACAGCTGTTTGCTCTACTATATCTTCCGGTTTTTCTTTCATCCCATCCTTTATCCACTCACAAATGAGTGCTATGAAAGCCAGGCTGTAAAAATGTGCAATAAAATTTTTGTGTTTTTGGTCAACAGACATTTCATTGGCTTGTCGTTCCACTACTGCAAGAACCTGATCATAGATTACCGTATACATATATCTTTCTAAGGAATCCCGGTTGGTAGACCGATAGGTGTTTTGAACCAGGACTTTACTGTTGCTAATAGAAATCAACAGCTGGTAAAATCCCTGCTGCCAAGTATCATAATCCTTATTTTCTGCAAGTGATTTTTCAGTAGCCTGTAAATAAATCCATTCAACAAGTTCATATATATCATAAAAATAATTATAGAAAGTCTGTCGTGTCAGACCACATTCCTCGACAATATCCTTAACGGTTATTTTATCAATGGGTCTTTTTTGCAGTATATCTATTAAAGCATTCGCAAGTACTTCTTTTGTGTCATTATGCAAAGAAAAAACCTCCCTTAAATCTATGTATAAAAACAAATCATTTTCAATAGACCTTTTTATTCCACCTATCTATTATTTCGTGCAATAATCAACAATCATTCCAACTTCAGCATAAGCTGCAAATTCTGTTTTATCAATCATTGAATATAAAATCTGGCTTTATTATACTACTTCTTGTAAAAACAAGAAAGGAGTTTTCAATAGGATGAAAAAATGGACAACAAAAGATTTTACAATTGGACGAACGATAAAACAATGCGATTGATATTGTATATAAATATTTTTCATGGAAAAAGCTCCAGTAAAATGGGCACCTGCAAAGGTGAATCCTACTGCAGGTGTCCATTGTTTCAGGGTTCTCCGTTACGGGTATAACGTAGCTTTTATTTTTGTTTTTCTGCACTTTTAAAGCTATCCGCCCATTCTCTTACTCTACGAACGCTTTCTTCTTCCGATAAATCCTCGATTCTAGTCATTATGGACCATCTTACTCCAAAGGGATCTAAAATACTTCCGTATCGGTCACCTGAAACAAAGTTGGTAATCGGCTCTCTAACCTGCGCTCCTCTTATCACTGCATTTTCAAATGTCTGATCAACATCAGCAACGTAAATTGCAAAAGAATAACATGCATTATCCTCAGTTGGCGGCAAGACCAATTTATATGACGGATTCGCTGCACCTAGCTGTAAAAAACCATTTCCAAAGTCCAATTCCGCATGAACAACTAATTTATTACCATCTTCATCAGGAACTTCAGTAATATCTTTGATCCTTGCATTGAAAACCATTTTATAGAATTCTATTGCTTCTAAAGGATTCTTCACTACTATAAATGGGGTAATTGATGTAAAACCGTTAGGTGTTCCATTCTTTGTGTATTTACCTGACACTCCAATATATTTTTTACCATTAGTCATTTTTATTCCTCCTTAAATAGGACATAGCATTATTGGATTGAATTCATCAACTCATAATAATATTCGGATTCATGAGTCCTATAAAGATTATACCAGGCATCTAGCGTTTTTGCAGAAAACACGTCCAATGCTTTCAAGACATATAGAGAGAATTCCAATGGAGCTATCCCGGAAGCAGTTATCAGTTTTCCATCAGTTACAGCAGACTCCTGTTTATAGTACTTTTCTCCCGCATAGTTAGGACAGATCATTTTAAGATATTCTAAGTCATTGCTTGTATGCTGCCTCGAATCCAATAATCCTTTCTGTGCAAGACCCATTGTAGAACCACAAATCGCAGCTACAATAATACCTTTCTTCAAACACTGCTCTGCCTTTGACAATATAGGTTCATGAATTGT
This sequence comes from Anaerocolumna chitinilytica, assembly GCF_014218355.1. Lineage (NCBI taxonomy): Bacteria > Bacillati > Bacillota > Clostridia > Lachnospirales > Lachnospiraceae > Anaerocolumna > Anaerocolumna chitinilytica. Next base: position 1,837,432 of record NZ_AP023368.1, on the reverse strand, counting down.
TTCTGTCCATGTATCTCCACCAGGTAAAATCAAAGCATCAGCGTTTTCGATGCTGCAATCCTCCAGCTTAATATCCGGTAATATTTTCAAGCCCCCTTTTGTAATAACAGGAGTTTTTTCAATTCCCACTGTAATTATTTTTGATGGGGGTAATCCTTTCTTATAATATCTTCCGGAATTCAGTTCAGCAGTTAAATAACCTATTTCCCAATCCGCCATGGTATCAAATACATAAAGATATACAGTATTGTTCATTAGTATGTCCTCCATTATTAAAATATATAAAGCACTATTCAAACGTCCATCAAAGATTAAGATCAATGACTATCTCCATAATAAAACAACTTCACTGACAACTACTGTCAGTGAAGCTTTCTATAATTGATAATAATCCATTATTTCTGATGCAACAGAAACGAGCCTTTTCTTCAAACTCTGCGGTTCGATTACTCGAATAGCCTTTCCATACGGCAGAAGAAAATAAGGTACATATGCATGAATTGCTCCTTCGTCAAGTAAAAATACTGCTTGATTTGGAGTCCTCTCTTTTAGATGATGACCTAAAAACCAATGAATGCACAAATCGTCCAATGCTTCTGATCTGCCACTGATAATGATTGAAACCATTCCATTCTTACTATCTGGGTCAGGTAAAAGATTATGAAGAAAAAATTCCCTGGCGGAAAAGGCATCAGGACGTTTAAATATCCTTTGTGTCCGCTTTATCTGTAAAATCCGTTCAGCACGAAAGCTTCTAATTTCATTTCGAAGATGGCAAAATCCAACGGTATACCATTTATTGTTCCAATAAAGCATTCCATAAGGGTCAATCACTCTTGTCCGTGGTTGTTCTTCATGACCTGTGCGGTAATCAATTTCTATAGAATATTCGTTTGCTACAGCCTTCTCCAACTCTTCCAACTTCAGCTTAACAGATGGAGCAATATCACGATGAATTACTTCGAAACCAGCTAAATGGCGATTGAGAGCACTTTCCTGTTCCCGGTTTGAATACATTTTTAGTTTTTGAGTTGCATTGTTTAGCGACTCACTAAAAGGGTATCCAGCTTCTTTCGCAAATACAGCAGCATGAAGCAGCACTTTTTGCTCTTCCAAATTAAAAAACAAAGGTGCATGGATAAAATTGTTCAGTAAACTATATCCACCATTCTGTCCTGCATCTGATACAATCGGTACTCCGCTTGCGCAGAGCGAATCAATATAACGGTAAACGGTTCGTATATTTATTTCTAATTTTTCCGCTATTTGCTTCGCAGTTATTTTTGCTCCTGAATTTAACATCCATAAAATTGCCAGCATATTATCATTTTTTGCCATTAGTATGCCCTTCACTCCTACTTTCTTTCGTTCTCTCCAACTCCTCCGAAATTATATATTTATCAGGAAGCCAATCCATTATTTCTCTAAAAACTTTTTCAAACCTTAATTCACCTTATTCCGTCCCAATAAGCAAAGCCAAATATCCCCATTCCCATATTAATTATATCTTATTTTATTTTTGAACGGCATAACAAATATCATTTCAATTCTTCACTATCTATATAATTCTGTATCAAAGTATTTTTCTTGAAACATTGTCTTTTCTAAAATCTCCTCATTAGAAAAGATTTTTCCTTGAGGAGCAACAACCCATTTATCCTCTATATCATTATTTCTATGTATGACTGCTATAACAACCCCTTCATACCTCGATACAGGCTCATCAACACCAAGTAAATAGATATCTTGTTCAGCACCATCTCCTGCAATTATCCCATCTACATAACCATAATTTACTTCATAAAAAATATCTGAATGCTTTGGGTGAGTAGTTCCCATTGGTCTATCAATAGTTCCAGATACTTTTTTTCCAATAATGTCTGAATAGTCTAATTCATTCTTATTCTTATTCAATGTAGCATCTATATAATAATGCATACTATTCTGTTTTCTATTTTCAATAAAGCAATCATCAATATGTCTAATGCGATTAAGCGAAAATTTCTTGAATAAACGAATAATGTCGTCCAAATCAACATAGTAATGTGGAACATCTTTTTCAGGTCCATCCATTGATTTAATTATTGTATTCTCATCAATATGTTCAAAATTCGCTTCCCTAAACGACCAAGTTTCTTTCGAACACATTGTTAGATAAATTGTTCCATTAGGTTTTAGAACTCTTTCTACCTCATTTAATATTTCAAGAAATCCTTCTGTATCTGTATGTGAAATAACATGATATGCCCAAATACAGTCAAAGGCATTATCTGAAAAGGGTAATTTCTTCATATCACATTTTTTTGTCAGAATATCTAGATTCTCTTTTTTCTGCCAATCTTTTAAATGGCTAACTCCATATTCAGATAAATCTACTGCGGTTACCTTAAATCCACTTTTTGCAAATTCAATAGAATGCCTTCCTAATCCACAACCCAAATCCAAAATAGAATGCCTGCCTTCATTTTTCCACTTTTTTATATAGTAATAGCATTCTTCACACGGTTCCAACCAGTAGCCACCTTTTTCATGTTCCCAATCCCATTCCTTTGAATTAACCATCTTGCTCTCCCATTATTCTTACGATTTCATTTCTATTTCAACATGATATGCCTTTTTCTTTTTGTTGGATAAAAGAACCACTGTCTCAACATGCCTTGTACGTTCAATAAAGATGCCGCTTGAAGCTGGTACCCTCTTGGTAGCATTATGTATTTCAGTCTAATAGGTTTTGCATCTTAGAAATGCTGAAATAGATTAACAATATTTTTGTTTTTTTCTTCTCCGCAATGGAGAACGCAGTTTCTTCCTTTTGGGATTCATCATCCGGGTCTGCACCATGACTTAAAAGAAATTTTGCAATTTCTGCATAATCATAACAAGCAACATATGAGATGCTTTACCAAATCAGCATCTCCAGTCCATACCGCATGCTTGAGAGGATAGGTTTGATGTCATTGGAACTGTCTAATTGAGAAAACATATCGACTGCCACCCTTAATATTTCATCTATAGAATTGGAAACAAGCAATACATCTCAGGATACTCAAGCTCAACCGTTTGCTTTGGATAAACTTCCAATGTACATTCATTATTCAGTTTAATCTTTTCATTCTTTGCCCATTTCTTAGCTTCTTTTTGTCTTGCCATTAACTTCGTATCCACCATGTCTTGATGATTTTCTCCATTAAATTCTACCTTTATATACTTTCCTGCTGGAATTGTAAAACTCTTGAATCCTGCCTCCGCTTCTTGGATTTCAGTTACTTCAACACCAACTATATAGTCTGGCACTTTATTCAAGCAAACTGCATATTCAATCTCTTTATCTACACGATTCGGAGTACTATTCTTTATATCCTCCGTGTATTTGTCCCACATCACTCCAAGACTATTAAAATTAATCGGCAAGCCAGAACTCTGTAAATTCAACCCATAAACTATAATATCTTCCAAAACTGTTATAACTTCGATATTACACTTTTCATTATACATATGCATATTCCCTTTCTATAAAACATGATTATTCTTTATACCAATATGGTTATTTTTATAAATATGTAAAATCTATATGACTATATTATTTCTTTTCAAAATATTAAAACCGAATGCTATAATGGCATTGCGCTAATTCATCACATTATTTCATGCTTCCATTAATTTCATCCATAATTCCATCTTTGTTGTCTCGGGAGTATGTGTTTCATAATATTCCATACAAAACGCCTCTGTCTGAAGTTTGTGATTAGGTAACCATGTACTAAATAAATATTGTTGTGCTTTATATAGCGCATCTGAAACTAATAAATCAAAATTCTCTGCTTCAAATGAGCAAACAATGTATTCACCCTGTGGCTGTATCCATTGTTCAATCTTGCTTTCCATCTCACAATTATTTACATTAGCACGTATTCCAGCGAAGTAGTTGTAAAACCCATTTTCAGAGCAAGGTAACATAACTCCGACTTCTTCAGAACCTACTACCATACTCCGTACCTGATTTTTATATGCATGTATCTCTTCCCATAGAGTACCTAGTATATCAACACCCGGGTCAACTCCAAGCCCAGCTCCATATTCAAGCGATAACTTCTTTGTAAACCCTATATATGTAACATCCAGATCAAAATGTCTCCGGTTAATCTCAATCACTATACCATTAGTTATTAAAGGTACACCTTCATCAATAAGTACATAATTCAATAGAAGCTCGGGCTTTGTCATACGATTTAAAATTTGAGGATTTCTCCTGTATTCGTTTGGAGTCATCCCATAAGTGTTTTTGAAAGTTCGTGAGAAATGCTCATGTGTTTCAAACCCAAGTTCCAGTGCAATATCAAGTATCCGTTGTTTTTTATCCAGTAAAATGTCAACCGCTTTTGTCATACGTCGAAGTCTGATATATTCCGCAACCGGTTTCTTTACTAACCTATGAAATAATCTCTGGTAGTAAAACTGCGATAACCCCGCTTTTTCCGCTAAAGTTGCAATACTAATTTCTTGATTCAGATGGTCTTCAATGAAATCAATTGTAATTTGAATTTGTTCCCATGCATGCATTTTGTTTTACACCTCCCTGAACACATAATATCAAATAACAGGAATATATGCTTGTCTTAGAATGCTCTTTTTTCATAAACAACAATATTATCGTAATTGTATATCTTTGATAAAGTTATTTCAACAAAAGTACAATATTTCCCAGATTTCCTTGTTCTTTGTGATTAATATCAAATATTTCCAATAAAAAACCCTTCGATATGTATGCATAAACACATGCCGAAGGGTAAAATCAAGTCGTATTACCATTGCACTCACACCATGCATTGCGTGCAATCGTGCTGAAAATTCACTTGAAATTTAGAAATGAAGTTTTTCAACCAATCCTCTGACTACGAATTTAACAGGCCCGGCTTTGCAGTAAGATTGATTATTCAGTGGCCGTGCTTTATGTGTTGCTTGGCAGGCTTTACAATTTCCGTGGTTTTTACATTTTTTATTGATGCACTTACATGCAGGATTAATAATAGTTGACATAGGTTTTGCCTCCAGAATATTTAATGATTGTTAGAGTTTAAATATACTGCTTAAAAAAACTCCATATTACATATGGTGTATCCAAGTCAAAGGTCGATTTCCCCATTATTCGCGGAAACCTATTATACTTATTTGGAAAGACATGGCCAATACCTGCCGCCGTATATAGTTCTACCGTTTTTTTATCGGTATCGCGATAAGTGGCGCGGATAACGGCAGTATTTCCTGATTGCTCCAGGTGCGGGAGAAATTCAACTGTTGGGGGACTGCTAATACCATTTCTTTTGGCATAGAACTCGGCAGTTTTGTAGGCTGACATCGCCAAACCCCTTGGTTTCAAAAAAAATAACTGAATAAGGCCTCCATGATAGGGTACGGTATGATCGTCAGTTCCTGCTACAAGAAGCATAGGAACTTCACCGCCCGTTCCATTACCGATAAAATTATCCATAGTTGGATGCGTTGCCATTATGGCCGCTAATCCTTTAAATTCCTGAGAAATATTAGAGGCTAGCCGATGAATTAATTGGCCACCGTTGGAAAATCCAACACCAAAGACACAGTGTGGATCAACATGATATTTTGATTCGAAATATGCAATCATTTGCTTTACGAATTTCGTTTCGTCGATATTTTCAATTCTGGCGGGATAATCCCCAACTTTCCTTGCATCGTTCCAGCTTCCTTTATAGGCATCCGGATAAACAATGATGACGCCATTGCTTTCCGCAATTTCATCAAATTCATAACCGACCGCCTTACGAATTGTTTTACCTTTTTGCATAGTTCCATGAAATACAAAGATTAGAGGCATTTTTTCTACATGCGCTTTTGGAATTACTGCATGAAATGACCGGGTTACTCCATCAATTTCTATTGTTTCGGATAACTCCGTTATATTCAGGTTCTTTTTTTTAACTTTTGGAGAATAGAAAAAATAAAAACTAAGATAAATTACAAATAAAAGCAACAATATTAAGATTGTTAATAATACAGGCATAATTTTTCCTCCCACGTTCAATTATTATATCAGTGCACCAGATTTCAATTTAGACAACCTCTCTTTTGTGTTTATTTCCAAAATATTCGATTTTGTTTTAGACGAAAGCAAGATGTCATATTTTATTTCATATTAATCCCCCTTTTAATGTTACAAACGTAAATTAGTTTACACTTGTAACTTATTTGATTGTATTGTAAACTGATATCAATATAAGGTCAATGGTCTAAAAATGATATGTAACAAAGGAGGGTAAATTGGTGCATAAAAAAACAGATAAGAGGATCGTTAGGACACAAGAACTGATTTTTAACAGTTTACAGTACTTTATGGAAAAGGGGGTGGCATATAGTGAAACTTCCATCCAAGATATAAGTGATAACGCAGGAATTGCAAGACAAACATTTTATCGAAACTATCTAAGCAAAGATGAGGTTATTTTATTAAAATTAGATGAGGTTATGGATTGTTTCATGAGTAATATAGTCGATTGTAAGATATTGCATGCAAGTGATCTGGCAGCTATTTTGATTAAATATTGGAGTAATGAGGTTAAGATGTTTGAGTTGCTAGAGTGGGCGGGTTTAGAAAAAAAACTGATAGATAGATTAAGTACTTTCAATAAGCAGATTATTGAGAAAAATGAGAAATCTGTAGATAATATAGAGTATGTAGCAAATTATTTCGCCGGCGCCATTTATATGTTTTTAAAAACATTTATAACCAATAAAAAGCGCAATAATCTGGAAGAAATTATTAATCTGTTTTGTAAATTGACTAACAATTGTTCCGCTCTATTAAACATTGGATAAAACTATAAGAAAACGTAAAAAGGATTCAAACGATGATGAGACCTGTGTTCCGAATGTTGCCGCAAGAGCAATCGTAAATCGAACTACCTTTTACACTAATTTTGATGGTAAAACCGCACTTTTAGAATCGATTATTTATGAGGCATTTCAAAATTTTATATGGAAAAATTAAAGCCCGGAGAACTAAATGAGGAAAGCTTCGGGCTTTAATCTTAAATAGAACTGAATCGATATTTGCACCTCCAATAATATGACTGGTCACAGCGGATTGGCAATGGTTTTTATTTTGAGTAAATCCATAAGAATATCCAAGACAGCGGCATTAATAAATCCGGAATTGAAGTTACTGCATTATGATGATGGTAATTTTTATTAACAACCATTTCTCGTATATGATTAATGCCAGCCAGAATAAATAATGGTGTTACGGCTACTATTGTAGCAAACCAGAATTCCTTGCCATTCCAAATGCACATGATCCCGGCAATAGCAAAACCAAGTTCTGCATAGCCGAGCTCTTTCTGAAAAGGACTGCCTTTACTCCAACCAATTTGCTCGGCAACTATGTCAGATCTGAAAACATGCCCAAGAAATCCAATCAATCCTGAAAGCGAAATTGAGACAGTTAATTGATAAAATAACAGGTTACTACATACTTCTCCAAAGGTATGTATATCTGGATTAGTCATTGCTGTAAAAAAGCCGACTACAAGACCCACCACCCAAGTTAATATAAAAATCATATTACATCACCCTCTTTCTCTTTTTCTGTTTTAACTTTTCCTATTACCAGTGAGTACCTCCGTATTCCTGGGGTATGTTGCCCATAATTGTACTGTTGCAAGGCATATGAACCTCACTCCGTTATTAATGTGAGCATTTACTCATGTTATTATATTAAATCTTGATTGCTTGTTTGTCAATACAAATATGAGTAAATACTTATATTTATGTTGACAAAATAACTCCTTCATTTTACAATAAATTCAACAAGGAGCTGATGAATATGAAGTCTGAAAACCTGGCAAAACCAAATAGATCAATCCGTAAACCAAAACAATCCCGAAGTATTGGCATGAAAGAGAAAATTCTTAATTCCGCCCTTCAGTTATTTTGTGAAAAAGGATATTATAACACTACAACAAACGAAATCGCCCAGAGAGCAGAAGTTTCAATAGGAAGTCTCTACTCATATTTTAAGGACAAGGATACAATTTTTCTGGAAATACTGGAGAAGTATCATGAGAAATTTGACATGGCAAAAAACTATGTTCTAAACGACTTTAACCTTTTAGAAACAGACAGTAAGGCCTGGCTGCGTCTTCTTATTGAAAATCTTATTAAAGTACATGAGGAATCAAAAGAGTTAAACAGAGAACTGAACGTACTCTCCTATTATAATCCCAAAGTGGCTGAAATTCTGGATGAGCAAAGGAGAAAAACCTTGCAGACAACAATCGGCCATTTCAAGCAATTGAAAGATAATTTTAAATCGACTGATATTGAAGCCGCCGCAATTGTAACCTTTGATTTAATATCAGCAACCGTTGATAGGATTGTGTTCGAGAAAAACGAAATCGACATGGAAAGACTGATTAATGCGACAATTGATGTTATATATAAATATTTTTCATCATAAAGTGAACTTACCAGGAAATCAAAAAATAAATCAACCGAAAGGTTGATTTATTTTTTATCAATATCTATGGGAAGTTTCAGGCGAACACAGCCTGTTATCTAAAGTTTAACCCTGCTTTCTCTGAATGATGACCTTTCCTCTTTTGGGATTTATTTCACATTTTTGATACGCTTCGGTTAATCCCTGGGAAGTAAAGGGGTAAATCCCACCCAAATGAACCTTCAATTTCTGCTCCTGGACATATTGAAGTATAGATACCAGATCATCGTGGTTTGGCTCGGCATGGACAAATTGAGCTTCGATTCCACGGATTTTCGGATACTCATTAATAGCCATAGCAACCAAAGAGAGGAACTTGCCACCGTCCTTCAATACAGAGAAGCTTTTTTGACCGGTTTCACCTATTGTAGGATCTAAAACGGCAGTGCTCTTATCCATAACCATATCCAAGACAACATCCACAGGGCTACTTATGGTTTGAGTGAAATCATTTATAGCATAATCAATGACCTCGTCGGCACCTAACTGCCGTACAAAATCATGGTTATATTCACGTGCTGTTGCAATGACATAAGCGCCTGCTTGCTTGGCAAGTTGAACAGCAATATGACCCACACCGCCTGCGCCTGCATGAATCAGAATACGCTGTCCCGACTGCAGCTTTCCATATTTATACAACGCCTGCCAGGCAGTCAACCCGACCGTTGGTAACGCGGCGGCTTCCTGAATAGACAGCGTCGGACCAATTGCAGCAAGTGCGTTTTCTTCCACTGCTACAAAATCCGCATAGGCGCCGCCGTTGTTAACGGGAATCCCCATGATACGGTCGCCCGGTTTCACAAGCGTTACCTTATTCCCAATTTTCGTGACCACACCGGCAAGATCTGCACCGAGAATGTACGGTAACTGGACCGGCAGAATGTCCTTAACGGCACCGGACCTTAAAACATAATCTGCCGGATTGATTGATGCTGCAAACATTTCCACAAGCACCTGTGTTTCTGTAATTGCTGGTATATTTACCTCTTGCTCCTGTAAAACCGCCGGAATTCCGTACTCTTTCAAAACAATAGCTTTCACAGTAAATCCTCCTATTTTTAAATATTTTTTTAACACATGTTTACTTATTAACATCTGTCTGATATCATGATGTTAACAAAAGTGCTAGATGGATTCAATAGTTAAAAAAACTGTATCTGATCATTTATTTACGAAATTCGGATTTATGTTTAATTACTAAATAAAATTTACTTTCACTAAGTCGGAGGGGGATCATGGATAGACGTATATTAAAGACACAAAAATCGGTTATGAAGGCTTTTGCCGAACTGCTTGCAGAGAAGGATTTTAATCAGATAACAATCAATGAAATAGCAGATAGAGCTGATGTCAGCCGTGGTACAGTTTATCTGCATTACATTGATAAGTTCGATTTGTTGGATAAATGTATGGATAACTATTTTAATAAGTTATTCGAAACCTGCATGCCACTTGACGATACAAATCGTTTGCCTTCGAAATATCTTATCATTCACGCTTTTGAGTATTTAGAGCAGCATGCTTCGATATATACTGCGTTGCTCAATAACAAAGGTGTTCCCGCTTTCAGAAAGCGCATGTCAGCCGCAATTCAGGAGAGTCTCGGCGAACTTGTTGATTCCAGAGGCATAGACCAAGAAATGAGCCGTGAGGTTTTGATACAGTTTCTGTCTTCAGCTATAGTTGGCGTATTAGAATGGTGGATTATCAATTCATTACCCATACCTGCTGCGGATATCGTAAAACAATTGTGGTCTCTGCTGGAACGTTTTCAGGTTATACCGTATTTTTCTGATTCTAATTAACCATCTATCAAATGCCGACTCATATCATTAGGTAGAGCGCTACATGTTCATACATTGTTTCATTCACCTTATTCCGCCCCAATAAGCAAAGCCAAATATCCCCATTCCCATATTAAGTTTTCAAAGCTTTTATCCAGATATTCACAAATATCTTCTTGGTCGTATCCCATCATTCGTGATATAACTACAATATAATTACGTACCACAGTATAAGATAGTTTTTCTTCTTCAAGTAACCAACTAAGAAAGATTGAGTGCCTCATTATCGCATATTCCATAGCAATCCACTGAATCATAACAACTAGACTTTCCAAATCCGATTCTGGCATCAAACTATTTGAGAAAATTTCTACAACAAGGTAATTGCGAAATAACTTTTCATAAGAAGAAAACTGCTTATCGAATTTCTGTAATTGTACGATCACTTTACGCTTATCATAGTCTCTCGATAAGTTTTCCGCTATCACAGCTATTGGTTCCAGATAACTGGTATATAGCTCTTGTTTTCGATAATTTTCAGCTATGTCTAAAAAAAGTTCATTATTTTCTTCAAAAGTATCTAAACTTAGAAATTGCATGTTATCTATGGTATCTGATAATTCTTTTAAAATGGCTTTGTCCTTATATTCGTCTATCTCTTTTTTTAATACGGATTTGTTTTGATAAATGTCCAGAAGAATATAAAAAATCATCATCACACTCTTTGAAATAGAAAAGTGCTGATTTTGCATAATAGTAATCATCATCGTACGAATCTGCAACAAAATGTCTTCATCCAGATCAAACAAATTCTTCGTAAAACAAATTTTATCCTGTTGATTCATTAAATCCACAACTTCTGGGCAGCCGGGTAACAAAGAATATTCTTTTCTATCTGCAAATTCGTGTATCTGCCTTGGGAAAATCGCACAGGTTTCAGACAAAACTTCATCTCCAAAATTTAATACCAGATTGCAAAGTTTCTGTTCATTTAAGAAAGGGCACTGCTTCTGTTCATTCAATGCAATGACACGTGTACCATCTTTTTGCTTTACATATTGATCTATATAATCATTATTTTGCTTTGTTAAGCTTAAGTGATTCCATTTTATATAAGTATCATCATCTACTGCAATCTTCCACTCTTGACAGCAATTAAACGAACACTTGCCTGCAATGCATGTAAAATTGTCATAGTAATCTGTTTTGATTTCTTTCTTCATAATCATCTCCTAACGTCAGGTTCTATAGAGAATACCCTATTGAAGCCGCCTTACTCCTGTGTATGCTTGCTAAGCTGCGTTTCTCCCCATTGAAACATAAGGTGCAATATTGGTATTAAAGTTTTCCCCTCTTCCGTTAATGAATATTCTACCTTGGGAGGAACTTCGTTGTATTGCTCTCTATGGATTAGATTATTTGCTTCAAGTTCTTTTAACTGCTTGCTTAATGTTCTGTGTGCTATTGGCTGCAGTTCTTCATGCAGTTTGTTATAGCGTATGATTTCAGCTTCATGAATTTTCCATAGTATAACCCATTTCCATTTGCCTTCAACAACCGACATTGTATAGAACATGGGGCATTGTCCATATTTATTTTCAAAATCCATAATGAAAGCCTCCTAACCTTTTTATGAATATCAAATCTTCGATTTGATATTCCTGAATCCGTAGTTGAAAAAACTGTCTTTTTTTCAACCTAACTAACCTAAAGGTTAGTATATAACATATTTGTGCATACTTGACCAACTTCATATTACAATATACAATTTGGCTTGTAAAGTAAATAAAGATAAGGGAGGATGCATTTATGAAGGTAATAGCAATTAACGGAAGTCCTCGAAAAGATTCGAATACGGGCACTCTACTGAAAAGTGCATTGGAAGGAGCTGAATCCGAAGGAGCCCAAACAGAAATAATTAATCTATATGATCTTTCTTACAAAGGATGTATCAGCTGTTTCGCCTGTAAGCTTGCCGGCGGAAAAAGTTATGGAAAATGTGCATTACAAGATGATTTGACTCCAATCTTTGAAATGATAAAAGAGGCTGATGCTTTGGTACTGGGATCGCCTGTTTATCTTTCTGATGTAACAGGCGCATTACGATCTTTCCTGGAAAGATTGATATTTCAATATTTGGTATATTCTAAAACAAAAGATTCTTTGTTAGGAAAAACTATTCCCAGTGCTTTTATTTATACAATGAACGTTAATGAAGAAACTGCTCATAAGCTTGGATATGAAAAACACTTTAAAAATACCGAGAATACCATGTCAGTTATATTTGGTCCAACTCAGTCTCTCTTTGTAACAGATACAAAGCAATTCACTGACTATTCCAAGTATGTCAATCATTTGTTTGATCCTGAGAAAAAAGCGCAAAGACAGGAAGAAGTTTTTCCTCAAGATTGTAAAAAAGCTTTTGAGTTAGGTAAAAAGCTAGTACAGAAGTAAAGAAACAAATAACTGAAAGACCTGGATTTTCCAATCCATGCATAAAATTCAGCGCAAGATGATAATATAATTTAAAATAAAGGAGGAACATTTTATGGCAACAAGAATTGGTATCAATGGTTTTGGCCGTATCGGCCGTCTGGCATTCCGAAGAATCTTAGAGGTCAACAGCGATTTGGAAGTAGTCGCAGTCAATGATCTTACAAGTCCAAAAGTCTTAGCTCAATTACTCAGGTATGACTCTTCCTTCGGTCCTTTTAAGGGTGAGGTGGAATATTCGGAAAACTCCATTATTGTAAATGGAAAATCAATTCGTGTATATGCGGAAAAGAACGCTGAAAACATTCCATGGGGAGAAGAACAGGTTGATATAGTTATCGAATCAACCGGCTTCTACACCTCGGCGGAAAAATCAGAGGCTCATCTAAGAGCCGGTGCGAAAAAGGTGCTGATCTCCGCCCCCGCCGGTAACATGAAAACCATTGTCTATAACGTGAATGATGACACTCTAACAAAAGACGATGTCATAGTTTCTGTTGCTTCCTGCACCACGAATTGTTTGGCTCCTATGGCAAAAGTACTCAACGACAAATTTGGAATAGAACTGGGTACAATGACTACAATTCATGCTTATACCGGCACCCAAATGCTCGTAGATGGTCCAAGAGGCAATGACCTTAGAGCCGCCAGAGCTGCCGCTGCGAACATTATTCCCCACACCACCGGTGCCGCAAAAGCAATCGGATTGGTTATTCCTGAATTGAAGGGAAAACTTCAGGGACACGCCCAGAGAGTTCCCGTAATCGACGGTTCAGTAACAGAACTTGTAAGCATTCTATCGAAGTCAGTAACAGTTGAAGAAGTTAATCAAGCTATGAAAGAAGCCTCTCTTGGTAACGAATCATTTGGTTATAACGACCATGAAATCGTATCCAGCGATATCGTAGGGACCACGTTTGGTTCTGTCTTTGATCCGACACAGACCGAAGTAAGCACGTTCGGAAATATGCAGTTAGTTAAGACCATAGCCTGGTATGATAATGAGTATGGCTTTACTTCCCAGATGATCCGAACCTTGGACAAAATTGCTAAACTATGAAGTTTTGCATTAAACTGACTTTGTATTCAACCTAGTGGAAATCGGATTATCAATCTGCTCGCTGCTAGAGGGTATTAAGTTTATTTCATACAAAAAGTCCGATTACTATAATTCGGACTTTTTTGTATATTCTCTAATTGCATTCTCTGTAATGGTAATTCTAAGAATCGCTATTTGTCAGGTATCCGGTTTTAAATAGAATATAGCACCTGCTTTCTATTATTTTATATCACTGCTTTTCCACTAATCCAGACCCCTTTGACATCCTTTATTGCCTGAATATCCAACGTGGGATCACCTTTCACAAGCAGTAAGTCAGCTCTGTGTCCGACAGCAATAACACCTCTGTCCTTGAGTCCAAAATAATCCGAAGGTTTGTTTGTGACGCTTTGCAGTGCCTCAACAGGTGTCAAACCTGCATCAACCATAAATGATAGTTCAGTCTGAAGACCGAAACCGTATGGTATCGTACAAGGAGCTGTCGGGTCGTTGTTGGAATCTGTACCAGCCAGGATATTTATACCTGCTTTGTGAATTGCCGCAACCGACTGCCGTACAAATTCGTAGTTAAACGGTACCTGGGGATTTTGCTTTTTAACCGATTCGACAATGCCTTTCATCATACCCATTGTCGGCACCGATACACACCCTTTAACAGCCATCGCATCTATAATGGGCTGCGGCAAGGGTATTGCAAAAGGAATATGTGTCAAAACATCCACGCCAGCCTCTATGGCGACTTTATAGGATATTGGAGAAACGGCATGAGTAATCACACGCTTATCCAAACGGTGAGCTTCCTCAACAATGGCAACGATAAGTTCGAGCGGGAATTCAGCACCGCCGCTTACTCCCTGCTCTTCCAGAAGGATCTTTATATAAGCCGCGCCTGAAGAAATCTGTTCCTTGACAAATTGAACGGCTTCTTGTTTGCTCTTTATTTCTGCATTATCCGGATATCCCATCTTAGTGCGGACATCACTGCCCGGTGGAAATGCCGGCAGATAGCAGCTCTCAATACTGGGTAAACCTGGATGGTTTCTTAATGCATTGAACGCTGTTGCAGACCTGGTAGCCATATCAAGCATAGTCGTCACACCGCAAAGCGCTGCTGCCTCTAAATCATGCAGTGAGTCAAGATGAACGTGGGAGTCAATAAGGCCCGGGAGAAGTGTACAGCCAGTACCATCAATGGTAATTTCACCACTTGTTTTGTCGGTAATCAATCCGTCTTCAAAAACTACCGTACCTGTCCTTAAGATATTTGTTCCATTGAAAATTTTTGCATTTGTTATTGCAGTTGATGCCATAATATTACCTCCTTATTTTTTGATAACTGTGCTACTGTACAATCTCAGCTGCATAAATCACTTGACTGATAATAATTATAATATTAAACTACATATAATTCTGCAATGTACTCAGATTCAAAGGTTTTGAATAAATTGCATGCATGATTGGACTATTGCACAACTAAGGAGATCTTTATGGAATTTAACAAAAGTGATTCAACGGAAATAAGTGATCCTGAAATAAAAGTTGCTTTGTATATGCAGGAACTCTCTGATGTTTTTTTTGCAAATAAGAGTTTGCAAACCTTAATTGATAAAGCAAGAAAGATTTTCGGCCGCCCGTTGATGCTGTATGATTCAAGCTTCAAAGTTCTTGCCGCATCATATGATACAAGTAGTGTATTTCAGTTTGAATATAGCGATAACGGCAGCCAATATCTCAGCAAAGTTTCCAAAGATTTGATTTACTCTAACCATTCACCGGAAGATAAAAAACCAATTTTATATTTTAGCCAGAAGGATAAGTCCTTGTTCCAAGGCATGCTTATTGCTTCTGTAAAAATAGACATCATTGAGGTGGCCAGTTTTCTAGTCCTTGAAGAGGGTATGGCATTTCAGGAAATAGATTATATGCTGATTGAAAAACTTCGTGGTCTATTAGCTGCCCAACTTCAACGTAATATTCTCTTAAACCTCGATAACAATCATAACCCAACTTATATTCTTTCCGACCTTATTGAGGGCAGAACGGACGATAATACATTACACGGTATGAAATCAAACCTAAATTGGATCAGGTCGAATTTCATATACATTTTAGTTATCTGCAGCAGTATGCAGGAAGCATTTGACAGTAAAGTATCCGTTGTTTTTCAAAGATTAAAGTCTTATATTCCGGTGGGGCAGCGTATTATCTATAACTCAGCTATAGTTGCATTTGTTGACGAAATTCTCTATGCGGGGTTATTTAATTCACCAAATGGCACTTTTCCCAAATTCCTGGAGGAAAATAATTTATATGTAGGGATCAGCCAGAAATTTTCCGTTCTATCGGAAGCAAAGAAGCAATATCACTATGCACTTGACGCTCTTGAGATCGGCCAGAAAAGGAACTCTCATTGTATATGTTTTGACGACTGTACCTTGTATATTATTTCCGAAATGATATCCGACAGGTATGATCCCATGGATATCTGCCATTCGGCTGTTATATTGCTAATAAATTATGACAGGAAAAATGGCACTTCTCTTCTTAACACATTGAAACAATATATATATTTCTCATCCGCACCGGCTGAGGCCGCAAAAGCACTGAATATCCATAGAAACACCTTGTTCTACCGGATAGGGAAAATAAAAGAGATTACTGGAATCAAGCTAGATAATGGCGACGAAAAAAGCAAGATTTTCATGTCTATAAGATTGCTTGAGAACAAAGGCATAATACTATGAATATAGGAATAAAGTGAATCTACTATCGGAGCGTTAAACATTAGGTTTTGTGAATTTACATCCCAGCAAATTCTCTTCGTCATCTGAAAAAAGCAAAAAAATCGGGCTGAAAAACACATTTTTCAAACCCGATTCTTTTTCATTTTAAGCTTCAAATCCGTTACATACTGTGGTCAACCAGGTTCCTTGCAAGCAACACCACAGTGATTATTGCAAGCATTTTACTCAAGTCCAGTAAAATTGCTGGCGGAATAACTCAACTACAAATGGGAATTTAAATACATCTATAATATTTGCCTGCTGTAACTAGATATTTCGTTATATTGCGCCTGAATTCTATCAATACAGTCTTGTATAGTATTTTTACTTAAACCAGATAATGCTGCTTCCACGGCGTTCGCAAAATCTTTTGGGATAAATGCTTCTTTTTGCCTTAGCAGTCGCCCCAGACTGCCTTTTTCGTTAAGCATATACATCCCATTTATGGCATACAGAACTTGCAGTAAGCTGACTGCACACCGAAACAGTGAACCGGCAGCATATAGAACATCTCCTTTACCGATTGCCTTCGTCCCGCACTGTAGGGAAAACTCACATTCCCATAAGAATTTTTCTATGGTAGCTGTCTGGTAGCTTTTAGGTAATTCTATAAGCCTTTTTTTCTGTTCCGAGATAAGGCTGTTATTGCTGCTCAAAATTATGCAATATGCAACCTCTCCCATGTAAATAGAGTTCACAAACCCAAACGGATGACCGCATTGATAGTCAATCGAGATTTTTCCATCAATACAATCATCAATCACAGTAATAACTTTTCGGGTATCCCTGAAAAGAATATCCACAGCAATGCCATCAATTTTCAGCCATCCTCCGCCGTTAATCCACGGGCCCCATTCGCCGGGATCGGTTATTATATTTATTCGGTGTTCATCATCAAGTGAGACAGCTTTTTGTCTGAATGATGTAAGGTCAAATGACGCCTCATCATAGTAGATTCCTATATCTATATCGGAATCCTTATTCGCTGTGCCTGTAGCGCGGGAACCACCCTAAACGATGGCATCAATTCCAGCAACTCCGTTAAAGGCCTTTATGATCTGTGTTAATATATTTTCTGTTATATTAGGCATATATCTCTCTCCAACTCTATTATTCCGCAAAGTGTAACAAAATGTTCTCGATTATTAATCTTTAAAATTATCTTTCCACTACTTCTTGAACGGGTTTTGGAGACATTTCCGGTATTGGTATTACTGCTATTGCACTTAGTAGACCGTTTACCGCAAGTGCTCCAAAGAAGAATGTCCACCCACCTATTCCAAGAAGGATAGGGCCAGCAAAAGGTACAATTGATTGTGGTATTGTGTTAGCAATGTTCATTATTCCAAAGTCTTTTGCGGCATCTCCCTTATTGGGCAGAATCCGCGCTACAAGAGCCATATCAACAGCTAGGTAAATTCCATAGCCAAAGCTGGATACTGCATAGCCTATTATTATATAAGTCACTGTAGGTGCAAATGCATTTATGACAAGCCCCATTCCTACAACAATTGCAGAAGATATCACAAATGGCTTTTGCTTTCTGTATTTATCAGAAAGTACTCCTCCAAACAAACTGGACACGGCCAAAAATGCCATACCTACAATTGATATAAGCGTTGTCATTCCGGTTGTCTGTTGCTGTGATAAGTGATATCGCTGCATAAGCATCATAGCGTTGTAGGAACTGCTGCAATAAGCCAAAGCTACAAAAAATCTTGTCAGCCAGCCCCATGTAAATGCCGGATATTTGCGTGGACTGGGATAAATTTTTGATAATGCCTCGCCAAACGATAACTTAACTCTTTCGTTTTCCGGTTGTTTGTACTCTACCTTACCTTCTTTTATCATCATACAACTTATTATAGCAGAAATTATACCAATAGCAACCAATACTCCCCACTTTGCAGTTAATGGAGCCTTTCCCATAATTGTCATAATCACCATACCTAGAATTGGGCCAATTGGGGCGACCAATCCAAGAATTCCGGATATGGAGCCACGTAGCGATTCATCTACCTGGTCAGGTACTAATGCTGTATAAGAGGCCATTGCAAAGTTGAAAAACAACTGTACACAGCACCAGAAAACAACGACCATCCAAACTTTAGTTGATAGCAATATTCCAATAAGCGAAATTGAACCAAGGACAGACCCAATAAGTATCCATGTACGCCTGCGACCAAAGTTTAAGCATGTACGGTCACTTATAGCACCACCTACAGGATTTGCAGAGAGTGCAAAAAGTGCACCGACTCCAGAAACCATTCCAAATGAAGCTGCAGCATGCAGAGGGTCAATATCCATGATCTTAAAAGTCAAAAGCAGCATTACAGGGGTCAAAAGGGAAATATACAGCCCCAACTCACCAATAATCAATGCTGCAACCAGCCTTTTAAATGGCGTTTTTTTATGTTCTATTAATATTTTTTCTTCCATTGTTATTTCCCCTTCGTTTTTTATTTATCGAGTCTTATAAACTACCGGCATTTTTTGCGATATCATAAACACTTACTACTGTAAGCTGATCCCTGAACTGGTCAATAATAAGCTTTTCTGAAAGGCTGGATTTCTTGACCTCAATAACTTTAACTGCATTTGCCGAGATATCGAAATAATTGTCACTGAAAATGCAATCCGCTTTTTCAAGATCTAATCCTACCGATCTTGCATAGGCTGCTGATTTCACCTTCAAAATAAAGGATGTTTCATTCTCCTCTACCAAAACATTTATTTCAGGATTCAAGAATTTAAATTCCTTTGCAGGTACAAATATAGTTGTCCCTCTACCTAATTCATTTGCTCCCGATGCCAATGAAAATTCTATGTAATAGTCCTCAGGTCTAAAATCCTTTACTTCATCAGAAAAATCAAGCTGTATATAGTTTTTTGCAGAAAGTGGCTCTATGCTCACTTCTTCCGCTCCATTAGCTATAACATCAGACCTATTGTCTTTTAGTTCCCATTTCAAAGTTCCATCTATTGTGTCAAAGGTATCATTTGTTACATAGATTCCTACTCTTGAGCCCTCATCACATGCCGAAACCAGGACTGGTGCAAAAAAACGCTTTGAATAATACAACTGCGCCTTCCATCTACCAAAGTAATCCCTACCAGCCCATGAAATTACTGGCCAACAGTCATTTAACTGCCAGGTTATCATTCCCATACAGCGGCCTCGGTTTCTACGCATGTGCTCTGCTGCATATTTCAGGACTTCACCAGCCAGAATCTGTGATGTATAAATGTACAGCCCAAAATCCTCCGGTATATTGAAGTCTTGCTGCATATACATTTCAATAACCTTATTTCCATACACGCTCTTTTGGTGTTTATACATTATTGGTGAATCAGGATAGCGGTCTTCAGGTAATGTGAAAGCCTTAATTGTTTTCATGCTGGGATAGCTCTGGAATCCCATTTCAGACACAAATCTCCAATAATGTTCACGCTGCTTTCTGTAAGGAGTCGTATTTCCATTACCGATATAGTAATGAGAATCCCCTCTATTCTCACTTAAATGGTCAAAATATACATCGTTTGAGGGAGAGCTTCGCACATATGAACGCTGCGGATCGAGTTCCTTAATCAATTCAGGTATTATTTCTGCAAAAAGCTTTAGATATTCCCCTTTTATAAGACTTTCATCAACATCAAACCGGGGAAGCCCAAAACCTTTCCTTATTTCTTCCATTTCAGGACTCTTACTAACAAACAAGTCTAAAACAATTTCTATTTCATTACTTCCATTCCACAAGCCCAGGCATGCATGATGTCTGATTCTTTTTACGTTATCTCTGATTTCTTCCCTTACATTCTCGAGGAACTCTTCATATACAGGGTAAGCATTGCACGCAAACATAAAATCATGATAAAGTACCAATCCCAGCCGGTCACATGTCTCATAAAAATCATCATTAGGATAAAGGGCTCCTCCCCATACCCTCACACAGTTAAAATTCGCTTCTGCACAGTCCTTAAGCATTTTTTCGGTACGCTCCCTGGAGTATCTGGCAATTACGCTGTCTTCAATAATAAGGTTTGAACCTCTTAAGAAAAGTGCTTTGCCATTAACAACAAATTCATATGATTTACCCCATTCATCTTCTTCACACCTTAACACGATTGTTCTTAAACCTATGTTTACCTTTTTGGAGTCAATTAAAGTATCTTCGACCATTAAAAGCATCGATACTTCATACATCGGCTGTTCACCATATCCATTCGGCCACCAGAGCTTCGGATCAGCAATCTCAATATTTGCAACATATTTCTTATTAACCGCATCAACCGGCCCTTTAGCAATTATTGTTTTTTTATCCGGCCCGGTTACTATTATCACAGCATTAAGAGGCTTGTCATTCCATATCTTGAAATTAATATTTGCCTGCAGTGTAACTTTATCCTTTTCATGTTGCTGTGTTATATAAAATTCGTCTATTACCGCTGTATTACTGCACTCGATATATATATTTCTCCATATACCTGAATCCGGCAGGCTTAGCCCCCAATCCCACCCAAAGGTACATTGTGCTTTTCTAATTTGATCTATTCCGTTATTCGCTGCAAGACTTGGAAATCTGCTTAACACTGCTTTGCTTTCAATATACTTCTTAGGTGAATGCAATACAATATGAATTTCATTTGTACCAATCACAAGATTTTTCTTGATATCAAACTTGTATGTCCGGTGCATATTTTCGGTTTTAGCAACCAGTTGTTTGTTTAAATAAATGTCGGCTACAGTATCAATACCCTCGCACCAAAGCACCACTTCATCGTTCCCTAGATGGTTGCTTAAAACTTCAAATTCACAGGCATATTCATAATCCTCAAAAAACAAATCTTGTATCTTGACCTCATTGTCTCTGAAAAATGGATCATCAACAAGTCCTGCATTTTGCAAATCAGCAAAAACAGTTCCTGGGACTTTTGCTTCAATCCACTCTTCTTCTGCAACATTTTTCATTTTCCATTTTCCGTTTAAATCAATCTTGTACATTTAAAAAACCCTCCTTAAAAAAACTACCTGCTTTTTAGTTAGAAAAAATTATGTATTCAAAAACCAAGGATACGGTTTAAGAATAGCACAGGCTATATTTGAATCATTGATATTTATTAAGCAGCATATATCAATTTGGATTATCTTAAATAGATAGAATTTGTCCAGAAATCTGTCATGAACCTCTTAAACCCTTTAACTCCAGGTGTTGCAGAGCTTAACCCTCATATTATTCAAGCCTGTTTTTAAGTGAAAGGTATTTTTATATAGTTGAATTTCTGACGTTTTAATGTAATAATAAAGTGAGTATTAATTGTATAATTCATATAAATTTATTCCATATTAGGAGATGCAGACCATGATGAAAATTCCGCTTTACATTAAAAGTCAAGATCTACAAAATGATCTATTTCCTTACTTCATGCGGAATACTCGCCTTTATCAAAGTATATCCATGCACAGACATGATTTCATAGAAATGGAATTTGTTCTATCAGGATATGGTAGGCAAATTGTGAACGGATTTGAGTATGAGCTTAAAAGCGGCTCTTTAAACATAATTCTTCCATGGCATATGCACGAAATAATACCTGCTTCAGAAACTCCACTTGAAATGGTATCATTAAGCTTTGGTTTGGATGCTTTAATGGATAGTAATCCTTGTTTAGAACTTGGCGAACTACTTTTCAACGATATGGATAGCCTACCTTACGTGCATTTTGAAGGTTTAGAATATGAATATATTAATGGGGCAATTAATGAACTATTAATAGAGTATGCAGATATCAAACAGTGGAAGAAAACAATTTTTGAAGTAAAGATTGCTGAAATTCTCGTTTTATTCAACCGTAAAAGAAGAGAACAATCGGTATCAGAAGATACCGCTTTAAAGCTACAGAAAAATATAAGTATTTGGGATATTATTAGTTTCATTCATTTTAATTATAACAAGGACATATCACTTACAAATTTAGCAGATAAATTTCATTACAGTAAGTCACATTTGAATATGCTCATAAAACATCAAACAGGATCAAATTTTAATGATTTATTGGATGAAATCCGGATACGGAATGTCTGTGCACTTATGCTTTCCGGATTATCTTTTTCACATATTGCCCTTCTTGTTGGCTATAAAAATAAACAAGCATTTTTCAGAGCCTTCAAGAAAATAAAATGTCTTGCACCTGAGGACTTTAGAAAAGTATATTTCAGCAATAATATAACAGAAAATAACCTGACCTTTTCTTCAAATATATATTCACAGTTAATTTACTATTTACATCTGCATTACAAAGAAGAATTAACCTTAGAAGACATAGCAAGCCAATTACATTATAACAAAAACTATTTCTGCAATCTTGTGAAAGTTCAAACAGGTCAAAGCTTTATTGACCTTTTACACCAAATTCGAATTTTCCATGCTTGTTCCCTTCTAAAAGCCACCGACAAGCCTATATATGAAATTGGCTTTGACGTGGGCTTTAATACTATTGAAACCTTTTTTCGGGTTTTTAAAAGTTTGAAGGGAATTTCACCTGGAAAATACAGAAGCGTTGAGACAAATATAAATGAGGCAGAAAGTCAAGAGGTATCGTCCTTAGGCTGATTTGATACATCATACTGATTATTGGGTTGACTTAATGATTACTTATTTATCAAATTCAATTTAATTTATGAGGTGCTGCCAGTGGAATATGTACAAAATAATTTAAAAAGGGATATTGGTCAATATCATATAGCTTATTCATGTAATAATAAATATATTCCTATTCACAAGCATACCTTTATAGAAATGATGCTCGTACTTTCCGGTCAAGGTAAGGTAATCGTTAACGGAATGGGATATGAGCTAAAAAGTGGTTCTTTATGCATTATGCTCCCATGGCATATGCACGAAATTATACCCGATACAAATAATCTGCTTGAGACAATAACATGTTTCTTTGATTTAGAAATATTCACTAGAGCCCACGCAAATTCTGAACTTGACGATTTGATTTTAGGCAATTTGGATGCTTTATCATATGTTTATTTTGAAGGACCTGATTTTAAACGTGTATCAGATATATTTAAACATCTTTTACGGGAATATACAGATCAAAATCATTGGAAAGACCCATTAATCTATGCAAAAATAGTTGAAGTTTTAGTTTTGTTTGACCGCATGAGAAAATCAACATCGGAGATTGTTAAACACATTACAGTTGAAAACAATCATGTCATTTGGGATATCATAAATTTTATTCATTTACTCTACCGTACAGATATTACACTGTCAACTATTGCAGAAAAATTTAATTTAAGCGAAAAAGATTTGAACATTCTATTAAAACGCCACACAGGTCTTAACTTTAATAATCTATTGGATGAAATCCGCATAAGAAATGCCTGTTTTCTTCTCATAGTTTTTGATTTGTCTGTGCCATTGCTTTCTAACCTGTTAGGATATAAAAATACACGAATATTTTTAAAAGCATTTATTAAAATGAAGAATATGGAACCTGAGGAATTTAAAAGATCGCATTTTGTCAATTATGAATCAGAAAACATTGAGATAGTACCTTCCAAGCTTTATTCGCAGGTAATTTACTACTTGCATCTGCATTGCAAAGAAGAACTAACACTTGCAGATATAGCCAGAGAGTTCCACCTTGATGAGAACTATCTGTCATCTATTTTAAGATCACAAACCGGTCAAGATTTTATTGACCTTTTGAATGAGATTCGAATTTTTCATAAGAAAGTCCGATCCATTAAAAAGCTGAAATTGAAAAATCATATTAGAGACTGTGAGAAGTAGTGTGTAAACATAAAACTTCTCACAGTTTTTTTGTAATCGGTAAATCAGCGTACCAATATAAAATGAATGCCGCCATTGCAGGCGGCACGAAATGATTACTTATTAACGATAGATTTCCGGCATTCTGCTGACAGTGACTCTGACCAAGGCAAAAGTTCTCTAGCACAAATACTCTCACTTTTTCGACGAAGTCCAATCGCTTCTGGCCAATCTTGAACAACTTATTTTGCGCAAGGTATCTTGAGATAATTCTGTTAATTTAAAATTAGATTGACAACGTTCACAGCTGAGTCTACCGCCTGATTAGTACCCATTCCCCAACCTCCTGCATCATTACCGACGTAATACAAATTTTTTATGGGAGACTTAGCGTTGGGTCGCTGATCGCCTGACTGACCGATAGCATTGGCTACTCCGTAAGATTCACCTCCGAAGTCTGATGCCATTTTATCTGTGCCAAATGTAGCGGACTGCTCAACGCTCATAATCTCAGTCTTATAGATGTGGTCAAAAAGATCCGGCTGTATTCTATGTATCATGTTTTTAATATATTCAAGCATAGGTTTAGTATCAATCTTCGGGTTCGGGTAGCACGACATAACAGCATATACAAGTTGCTTTCCCTCCGGAGCTGTGTTCGGAAAAAGGGATGTCGTGCCAAAATAAATGTAATTTTGAATATCCCTTTTGCCCTCCGACATCGCTTTAAACTCATCCCACGAGTGAAGGCCACCCTCTGGGAAGAAGACCAACGAAGGACTTTTGAGGACAGGTGCGTCCAAAAACCAACGGTACCCCACGCAGGCTAGGTTTGGCAGAAGAGACTTGATGCGGTTAACGTAAGCCAAATCAAATTTTTCTTCACCGATAAGATGGAGGACTGTCTGGCGGATTCCAGCGTCACTGATCACGATATCGGCCATGTATTGATCACCGTTTTGTAAAGTAATACCCTTAGCGATACCGCCCTCGACATCAATGCTCTTAACTCGTGTATTGTAGAGTACTGTTCCTCCGAGCTCTTTCACCGTTTCGGCATATACTTCAAATACACGCCCAAAACCATATTCATAATAGCGTCCTGATCCAAATTTGTTCGATTCTTGATAAAATCGAATGTAGTCCGCCGCAGGTACCTTGTCGCAGGTCATTTCAAATGCACCTTCGCAGATGAACAGAGTAAATGTTCGGAATAAGCCTGGAAACGGGCCGTAGCTATCAACAAATTCCTCAGCTGATATGTTATAGAGCTTGTTGATTTCCCCTTCCGGCATAGTCATGATTGCTTTAAAGAATTTCTTTACTCTGTTTAATCCGAGAGCATGCATGGGATTCATGGGTGAAATGTGCAGAGAATGTAGCATTTTTTTGCCCATCTCACTCATCTCGTGCCAGCGTAGTTCTCCCTTGGAATTCATTAAACACATAAGGTCAACCAACCCCAGTTCATTGGGTTTTATTCGCTTGACCGCATCCGTCTTTCCAATCAACTCAAGGACATGTTCCATCTGTGATCCCTCAGTAGGACAACCGCTGATTGGAAACAGTTCATAGTGGAAACCTTCCTTATCGTGAATTGTCATCATTCTTCCACCAGCAGATTTGTTCTTATCCACGAGCATAACCCTTTTTCCTTCTTTTGCAAGCAAAGCGGCAGCAGCGCTGCCTCCGGGGCCAGCTCCAACAACGATAACATCATATTTTGTAGTACTCATGTATGATCTTCCTTTCCAGTATTTCTTCTTAAATTAGACAAATGACACATGTAACACTTGTATCATTTATTTGTGTATGTTATTATAATACAGTCAACAAGAAATACAAGTCTTTTGAATAAAGTTAGACAAACCGGAGGTTTTGTAACATGTATGCAACGAATGACAACTTACAGGCTATTGCTTCCAGAAATATGATTAAAGATGCATTGATTACCTTGATGAAGCAATATCCTTATAAGGACATTACAATCACACAGATCTGTCAGGAAGCTCAAATCGTAAGACAGACATTTTACAGGAACTTTGAAGCAAAGGATGAGATTTTAATATTCCTGTTGGATGGTATGATACGGCTATATTATACTGATTATCGCAATGAAAACAATGCTTATATCCAGCTTATGAACTTCTTTACGTTTATGCTGATTAACAGAGAGCTTTTGCTATTGCTCTCAAAGAATAATCTATTATTCTTAATTGACAAAACCATTACCTCAAATATCACTGTACTGTTCGAAATCCGACAGATATCGGAAATCGAAGAAGGGACTGAAAAATATGTGATCGGCTTTATTGCTTCAACTGTCTGCTCACTGCTTTCAATATGGATCAATGAGGGGTTTGCTGAAACGCCTGAGACAATATGCAAATTGGCACAAATATTTTTAAGCGGTCTGAGCGCTCCTAATCGCTGACAACGGCTTAGTCATTTCTTCCCGAAGAGGTTGCCCAATTGGGTCATATAGACGAGTTATACGGTTTGCTAATTGCTTATTTTGTTGGTTTGTTTTAATGCATATGGTGTACCGTATGTCAAGTTAAAAAAATAAGCTATTATTAATCTTAATACATCGATTAATAATAGCTCATATATTTATCAGTGTTTTATTTCAATCTCAATTTATAATCAGCAGTATTTTTTCGAGTTAATAAAACGCACGTCTCCACATGAATGGACGCTCAAATTTTGCTTATCATTTCTTGGTAAGCAAAATTATAGTCTCAACGTGATTCGTCCAAGGGAACATATCCACCGGTACTGCTTTTTCCGCCTTATACCCCTTCTTCGTCAGATACTCCAAATCCCTTTTCAAAGTCACTGGATTACAGGATATATAAACCACCTTCTTCGGTTTTAAGGTCACCAAAGAACCAAGGAATTTTTCATCACTTCCGGCTCTTGGAGGGTCCATAAATACGACATCTATATTTTCCTGCTGTTCTGCCAGCTGTTCCATAAATTCACCAGCATCCTTGAGATAAAACTGGATATTGGATACGTTATTTCTTTTTGCATTTACCCTGGCGTCTTCTACAGCATCTTTGTTCAGTTCAACGCTAATAACTTTTGCAGCTTTATCAGCAGCAATTAAGCCGATGGTTCCGATACCACAATAAGCATCCAATACAGTTTCTTTTCCGGTAAGTCCTGCCATATCCATACCAAGGCGATAGAGTTTTTCAGTTTGAGTAGGATTTACCTGATAGAAGGATTTGGGGGAGATACGGAATACCTTCTCACAAAGGGTGTCTTCAATGTATCCTTTTCCGTATAGAATTTGTTCCTTGTCCCCAAGTATCATACTGGTATTCTTACCGTTAACATTTACCACGATTGTAGAAATCTCAGGATGAAGCTGTCTGATGGCTTTAACAAAGTTATTTTTTGACGGAAAGATTGGTGAGCCAATAACCAATACCACCATTATCTCATTGCTGTGATATCCAGTACGTATTAATACATGGCGAAGTAGTCCATAACCGGTATCTTCGTCATAGGTTTTTATTTTGAAGGATTTTAACAATCCTCGTATGGAAGCTATAATTTCATCTGCCTTTTGATTATGAATCAAGCATCTCTCAATTGGTACAACTCTATGGCTTCCTTCTTCATATACACCGGATATTGCATTGCCTCTGCGGTCCCTGTCAAATACAACATGAACTTTGTTCCGATAGTGGGTAGGATCTTCCATACCAACGATCTGTCCTACCGAACAGTACTCACCTATTAATTCTTTTACATATTTTTGTTTCTCTGCTAAATGGTCTTTATATTCTTTCTCATGGATTCTGCAGCCGCCGCAGTCTCTTCTATATGGACATGTATCTGCAGCTCTAATAGCTTGCTGTTTACCAGTACGATTAGTCTTTTGATCTATGTTTCTATTAGCCACTCTTTCGGAATTCCTGTTTCCGGTATCACTTGTTTTTTTGTAGGAAGTCCCCTCGAAATTTTTGCCAGGCTGTCTTACTTTATCACTTACTTTCTTGTATCCTGTATTTCTTTCTTCTGTTCTTCTTTCTTCTCTATCTATCGTAGTATTACCTTTTTGCTTTAAGGATGTAAAATTACTTTTATTATTTGAAGCTTTTGCGGGATTTTTCGGAAATCCATTTGCCTTATAATCTATTTTTTCATTTTCAATATTTTGCGAGGTTTCTCTTGTCTTTCTCTTTCCCTTATTTACAGCATCAATTACCTTCTCATTCACTGCTGATTTCTTTTCTGATACCCATTTAGGAGCTTTTTTATCGGTCTTTTTAGCTTGTGTATCCTGAAAGCTTTCCTTTGCTCTCGGATAACCTTTTTGTACTTTCTGATTCATATATTTTCCTTTCATTTCCGCACAATTGCACTGTACTTGCCTGCTGATGTTACTGATATATAAACAAATCTCTTAATTCACTTAATTATTTATTATATATTTAATCTCTTAGTTCAGCTTCCATAACTCGGAACATAATAGAATTCCATCTTATAGATTACTCTTGTCTAACAGATCTTAATTACACTATTTAGCATATATATGAGTAAAAATAGATTAAATTAACCTTTTCTCCCCCTATATTCCCTGATAATCAAAAGCAGGAATAAAGCTTTCCGAAGCAGTTTCCCCTTCCTGTATAAATCCGTTTTCAACTCCTAATTCCAGAGCATAGTCCACCAGGTCATCGTATTCTTCCTCTGTAACCTTCCGGTTTATTTCGGGATATTCCTTTACCTGTTCGAGAGGGGTATATTGATTCATGATACTGATAAAGATAGTATCTTGATAAGTTTCATACAGGTACTTTATTACTCTTTTCGAGTCTTCCAATCCTCCGGGCAGCAGCAGATGTCTTACAATTACACCTTTTTTCATGATTTCATCCTCAAAAACGGCTTCTCCGGTCTGGCGCACCATTTCCTTAATAGCTTGGGAAGCAATCTGAAAATAATCACTGCTTTTTGAATAACGGTTTGCCATTATCTCCCCCAGATACTTAAAATCCGGCAGGTAAATATCCACAATTCCCTCTAACATCTTAATTGTATCTACCTTTTCATACCCGCTGCTGTTATATACTATGGGAATGATAAGCCCCATAGCTCTTGCACGCTGAACAGCATTTACGATTGATGGTACATAATGACCGGGAGTTACCAGATTGATGTTATGCGCTTTTTGCTCCTGAAGCTCTAAGAAGATCTCCGCTAATCGCTCCTTTGATATCTTTTTACCGGCTTGATAACTAGAAATATCATAGTTCTGACAATATACGCAGCCTAAGGAACAGCCCGAAAAAAACACTGTCCCGGAGCCATTTGTTCCGGAGATACAGGGTTCCTCCCAAAAGTGGAGTGCAGCTCTGGCAGCCGTTACCTCAGCCCCCGCCCTGCAGTAGCCAAGGCTGCCCTTAACACGGTTTACATGGCAGTTTCTCGGACAGAGGGTGCAATCTTTATAATATTCTTGTTCATTCAATTCATTAAATTCATTTATACTCATTTTTTTCTCTTCTCTTATTCTAACCCAATAGAGGTATTTTACCTTATCCATCAGATAAATACAAATAAAATGTAAGCTTCACTGCTGTATTAAAGGGCTTTAACCGATATTGCAAAAAGGTACCGTCATAAAACAGTGAAGGAATATCCATTCAGCTGTCCGATAACCGTACCTTTTACTCCAAATTCAATACACTCCAATTTTTAGATAAACAGATTTACATTAGACTCTTCCGCTTCTCCCAGATAATACCCGACGCCGCCAATCTTAATTCCATCCATTAGTTCCTCCTGCCTCAATCCCATCACATCCATAGACATCTGGCAGGCTACGATCTCAACACCATTTCCCATTGCTGTACGGATCAGGCTCTCCAGTGATTCCACGTTTTTATCATTCATAACTTTGCGAATCATCTTAGCTCCCATCCCCATCATGTTCATATTTGATAGTTTAAGCTTTCGGCTTCCTCTAGGCATCATCTTACCAAACATACCATCCATAAAACCTTTTTTCAATTTTACTTTTTCAGGTTTTCTTAGAATATTCAGTCCCCAGAAGGTAAAGAACATGGTAACCTTCCTTCCCATGGAAGCAGCACCGTTTGCTATAATGAAGGATGCAATGGCTTTATCCAGATCACCGCTGAATACAACCATAGTCTTGTTATTCTTATTACTTACAGATGCTTCTTCCTCTAACTTTGCTGCTCCTTTTTTGATAAGCGCAGTAATTCCACCCTTTTCTCTCTCTCTGGATAGTAGTTGATTACCGGTATTTTTACACCAGGCATTAACGTCTTCATAAAATCCCGGGTCGGAAGCATTGGCTTTTAGCACCTCTCCTACCTTTAACTGATCTACCGCTTCTTTTACACGAAGCAGTGGGCCTGGGCAGCAGATTCCTGTACAGTCCAAAGTCTTGTCAATCTTGATATCCACAGTTTCTTTATCGCTTCCCACAGCTTTACTCCTATCATTCTTCTGCTCTAACGCCATATTACTTGCAATGGGTGTATCTGAGATTTCAGCCGCACGTATTTCTTCTCTTTCATTGCTTTCATTGCTTTCCTCTCTTTCGATCTGATAGAGAAAATCTTTGGCACTTAGATAACCGCCGCTGACATTCTGAACCTCGTAGCCTTTTTGGGTGAGAATCCGGTCTGCTATATACCCTCTAAGGCCAACCTGACAGTAGAGAATAATCTTTTTATTCCTGTCAAGTTCATCCAATCTTCCTCTTAGTTCATTCACAGGAATATTGACGGAACCATCCATATGTCCAAGGTCATATTCTTCCGCATTTCTCACATCCAGGAATTGATATTCCTCCGTCTCATCATATACTTTCTCCCAGGTCGTCACGTGACTAAGACCTTTCCTTACATTTTCCGCTGCGTATCCGGCCATATTAACCGGGTCTTTGGCTGAGGAAAAAGGCGGTGCATAAGATAAATCCAGCTTGGTCAGATCCTCTGTGGTTCCCTTTAAGGTCATGACCGTAGAGATTACATCAATACGTTTGTCAACACCTTCATAGCCTGTTGCCTGTGCTCCTAGTATCTTTCCTTCCATGTCAAAGAGCAGCTTTAGAGATATGTTAAAGGCTCCGGGATAATAAGAAGCATGAGACATAGGATAGAGATGTACGGATTTGTAGTTTATACCTGCCGCTTTTAAGGTTCTCTCATTCGCCCCTGTTCTGGCTACTGTCAGGTCAAATACTTTTATGATGGAGGTTCCAAGAAATCCTTCAAAGACAGAGGGAATCCCAGCTATATTATCTGCTGCAATCCTCCCCTGCTTATTGGCAGGCCCGGCTAGCGCCACGGCAGTTTTACTGCCTGTTACATAATCCACACCTTCTATGGCATCACCTACTGCATAGATGCCTTCTATATTGGTCTGAAGCCGTTCATTTACCTTAATGTGTCCTCTTTCTCCCAATTCAATTCCACTGTTGCGAAGAAACTCGGTATCCGGTCTGACTCCCATAGCAAGAATAACAAGCTCTGCTTCCAATACCCTGCCGCTCTTTAACTGTACTTTTACACAATGTTCCGTATCAGAGAATCCGGTGATACCATCGTTTAAGAATAAGCGGATACCATTCTGCACTAGTTCTCTTTCCGCGGATATAACCATATCCTCATCAAAAGGTGCTAGAATATGAGGGGCTGCTTCCACTATAGCAGTCCTGGTACCCTTTTCCTTCAGATTCTCAGCCATCTCTACTCCGACAAAACCACCGCCGATTACAATTGCACTGGAGGGCTTTTTCTCTTCTACTACTCTTTTAATCTTGTCGGTATCCGGAACATTCCGAAGTGTGTAGATATGGCTGCTGTCTATTCCAGGTATTCCCGGCCGTAACGCCTTCGCCCCCGGGGAAAGTATCAGGTCATCAAAGCTTTCCTCATAGATTCCTCTCTCCTTGCTCTGCACAGTAACGCATCTTTTTGCTGTATCAACTGCAATTACCTCACTATGAATTCGGACATCAATTTGAAATCTATCCTTCATTGCCTGAGGTGTCTGTACCAGCAGCTTTTCTCGTTCCTTAATAGCGTCACCAATATAATAAGGGAGTCCGCAATTTGCATAGGAGATATAACCATCTCTTTCAAACATAATTATTTCAATATTTTCATCTAATCTTCTAAGTCGTGCTGCTGCAGAGGCTCCGCCTGCAACACCGCCTACTATCAATACTTTCTTCGCCACGTTTTCGGACCTTCCTTTCAGAATTATTATTTAATCAGTATCTTTATTAATTCCGACACTCTCTCATCGCAGACGCTGTAATAGATTTCCAGCCCTTCTCTGCGGCCTTCTATAATTCCGGCTGACTTTAGTTTCTGTAAATGCTGGGATATCGTGGACTGAGGAGCATTTAAACAGGTATACATATAACTTACATTGCACTCCCCCTTCTCCAGCAGCCCCTTTACCATGCACAAACGTACAGGATGTGCAAGTACTTTAAGCATCTCTGCCGCTTCATTGTAATGATTCACATTATTATCCATAAAAACCTCACTTTGGAAAACATAAATATATTTTAGATAAATTAATTGCTTCTATATCTCAATATTCATATATTACGATATATAAATATATATGTCAAGACCATGAAAAAGTTTCCTGATAAATTGAATTATTCTAAAAAACACCACTTAAAGGAGTTCCTTTAAGTGGTGAATCCTACTGCAAGATTTTAATTTGAATAATGAACCTCTGCATTAAACGGTTCCTATGGTAGCAAGATAGATGAACCCCTTCGGTACGGGAGTCTTATTAAATTCTACCTTCATGGATTTTCCCTGATTTTTAATGGATAAGCTCAGATGGCATAATGCAATCCCCATATCAATGGTATTTAGCCTTGCCATAATCGGTTCTTTGAGAAGCCCGGTATGCTTTCTGCATGCAATGATATTATCACTATCACCGGTGAAATACCAATTCTGAGAATTTGTTGCAGAGGGAGCCAGGCGGACAGCTTCTAATAGCTCTGTGCCATCCTTCCTATCAGTAATTTCGTTCATATCCTTCCTTTTGAACTCATCTGTGCTGTTTCTATGCACCTCTTCCTGTGCTTTTCCAAAAGCTAGCATAATCACAAAAGAAAGGCCATCCATGGATTCCGGTAAGGCTGCCGAAGGTTTCGCCATTCCAAGCCAACAGCTGCCCAGATTATTTTTAGAAAGAAATAAATCCATCTGCTGCAGCATATAACCTGCATTCAGAAGATAATTTTCTTTATTCTCAGAATAAATTCCAACATAATGAGGGGCTTTTATCGCCATCAGACTCTTAACCTCTTCATTGGAAAAGAAACCAAACTTTACATTGATTCCGGAAACCAAAGGCTCCACTGTCTCGCCAAATTCTTTTATACTCTGTAATATACTGCTATCCAAAGGTGCCATATCATATTTTCTTACAGATTTTCGTTTGTACATTGCTTCGTATAATTCTGTTTCCATATTTACACCCATTTCCTATCACAGTTTGCCTGTGATACTGCCACAAACATAATGAGCGAAAGAATCTGTCTGTGGCAATCCTTTCAATCAATACTATTTTCTTTCACTCTTCTCTATCAATTTATTATTAATGGATTATTCCAAATATACCCTTCAAGGTAATCTTGATATAAATTTATTGCAATAATCTACTCTTTTATAATTTTTTCCTGTTTTTTACACTTTGTTTTCGAACTACGGACATCCATGTCTACCATGTCTTTTATGCTTTTTGCTAAAAAGCTCTTTCACCCGCGGTAATACTTGCATTTATAAGCATTCACACAATAAAAATATCTCTTTACTTTAATTCTGCGTAGTGTTAAAATGATAGTATCAAAGCAACCCTTAGAATATAACAACAGGAGATGAAAAATTGAGTAAAAATATAAGAACCCATGCTGTGGATTATTTATTTGAAGCTATCCTAAGTCTGAAAAGCCAGGAAGAATGCTATACTTTCTTTGAAGATATCTGTACGGTAAATGAACTCTTGTCATTATCACAGCGTTTTGAAGTTGCAAGAATGCTGCGCGACCATAAGACATACTTAGAAATTGCTGAAAAGACCGGTGCCTCAACCGCTACTATCAGCCGGGTAAACCGTTCCTTGAATTATGGAAAAGACGGATATGATATGGTTTTTTCAAGAATATCCGACTATAAAGAAGACGAGTTTTCCGAAGGGGAAGAAATTAAAAACGATTAAATAATAAAAAGTCTGTCTGAAAGGCTATTCGCCTTAAAGTCAGACTTTTATTGTTTTTTCTTAATTTCATTCGTTGCATCATCAATCAGCTTCTCAATCATTTGTTTTTTGAGATATACATCAAATCCCAACATACAGATAAAGGAGAACATGTTTAAGAATTCTTTATCTTCCGGAGATTTTACGTCTTTAAAGGTCTCCTGAGACTTCCTATACTTTCTGATAACATCTTTTAACAGATTGTCCATCTGCTCTTCTTCATATCTAAATACTTCTTTATATATCTCTTCCAGACCAATCTCCGAATCTTCCCAGTATTTTTCTGTTAAGGGATTAAATATCTGCTGAATATCGTTGATACTAAGAATATTCTTAAAATAATAAATGAATATCAGCATCAGCATGTGCTCTTTCGAATATTTCTTCTTATTGGGCGGCGGCAGAAGCTCATTCTTTGTATAGTTGTTAATCATGGTCTTTGTAAGCAGCTTATCCTCATTGTAACGCTTTGAAGATTTCAGATGCTCGTCCATAAAAGTTGTGACCTGATCCATATATAAATCAATGCCTGGAATATCATCCGGATCTACATAATCCAGTTTTTTCATTCCCTGAATAAGAGCCTTTAAATACTTGTCATCCTTAAAATCCATCACAATCACCTCTTCTCCCATTATATAGTATTAAAAACTTGATGTAAACAAATATTTAACAAGGCAATACGAAATCAAGAGAATTACAGAAGGTGACTTTGTTTCGTTTAATATTTTTTTGATAGACTTAACACTCTTTCTTTCATTTTTCATATACTGGTGAGAGGTGATTTTATGTGTCCGGAAGAATTGGCGGCTCTTGCCGCTTCTCTTGCCATATCGATTGCAAAAGGTAAAACTACAGATGAACTCGACCTGATAGCTGTAATATTATCCCAGATCAGCAGTACTCTTGCAACTATATCTGTTCAAAGAAGCAATCTGGAACCAAAGACATCTTCCGATAATAGCTCTGCTGTTGTAGCCGGACAGCAGGCAGCCCAAACCAGCGGAGAAACCACACAAACATAATTATTTCCTTATCAGTCAGCCAATTTATAAGTTCCTTTGTAACGAAACAGGTATTCCTTGTCTCCCCCCCTATTCCATGTTATAATTAAACATATGTTTGCCTAGAGCAAATAAAGGAAAAGACTATCGAGAGTTTTTAAACATACAGGAAAGGTGAATTAACATGAGCATTTACGATACCTTAAACACAGAACAGAGAAAGGCTGTGGAACATGATAAAGGGCCGCTTCTTATACTGGCAGGAGCCGGCTCCGGCAAAACCCGTGTATTAACCCACCGGATTGCCTATCTGATGGAGAACAAAGGAGTAAATCCCTGGAATATACTTGCCTTGACCTTTACCAATAAGGCTGCCGGAGAAATGAGAGAACGTGTGGATAAAATCGTGGGATATGGCTCCGAGAATATCTGGGTCAGTACCTTCCATTCCACATGTGTTAAGATACTAAGAAGATGGATTGATGCATTGGGTTACGATAAAGGTTTTACCATCTATGACAGCGACGATCAGAAAACATTGATGAGAGAGGTCTGCAAATATCTACAAATTGATACGAAGAATATGAAGGAACGAAGCCTTCTCTCAGTTATCTCCTCTGCCAAGGACGAGTTAGTAACTCCCGAAGAATACGAACTGCGTGCGGTTGGTGACTTTACAAAACAGAAATATGCTTCTGTCTATAAAGAGTATCAAAAACGTCTTAAAGCGAACAACGCCCTGGATTTTGATGATCTGATCTTTAAGACGATAGAGTTGTTTCAGACCAGCAAGGAAGCCCTGACTTACTATCAGAGACGCTTCCAGTACATTATGGTGGACGAGTACCAGGACACCAATACTGCTCAGTTTAAACTTATCAAGCTTATGGCAGACGGTATGAATGATAACGGTGTAAGAGAACATAACCTGTGCGTTGTAGGTGATGATGACCAATCCATCTATAAGTTCCGGGGAGCTAATATCTATAATATCCTGAATTTTGAGAAAGAGTATTCGGATGCAAAGGTTATCAAGCTGGAGCAAAATTACCGTTCCACAAAACGGATCTTAGAAGCTGCTAATGAAGTAATTGCAAACAATGTAGGACGAAAAGACAAAGCCCTCTGGACTGACAACGGAGAAGGTGACTCTGTACGTTTTACCCAATTTGACAGAGATATTCAGGAAGCTGAATATATTGTGAACGAAATATACCAGACTGTACAGTCAGAAGAAGCGACCTATCAGGATTTTGCTATTCTTTACCGCACCAATGCCCAGTCCCGTATCTTTGAAGAGAAACTGGTGGTAAAGAATATACCATATAAAATCATCGGAAGTATCAACTTTTATGCCCGTAAAGAAGTAAAAGATTTGCTCTCCTATTTAAAAACCATTGATAACGGTCTGGACAGCCTTGCTGTTAAGCGTATTATCAATATACCAAAGCGAGGAATCGGACTAGCTACCATCGATAAAGTAGACGATTATGCCGCCAGAAACAATATCAGCTTTTATGAAGCTCTCCGTCAGGCAGACTATATACCCGGTCTTCAAAGGGCAGCATCTAAAATCTCTCCCTTTGTCAGCCTTATAGAAATTCTAAAATCCAAGATAGCTCAACCGGATTACTCTATCAGCAACTTATTGGATGAAATCATTGAAGCTACCGGTTACATAGAGGATTTAAAAGAGCAGGAACTTGAGAATGAAGACGACAGAATTGAGATTATCGGAGAATTAAAGAGTAAAATCGTTGCTTTTGAAGAAGCCGCCTTAGAACCTCCTACTCTCAGTGATTTTCTGGAAGAAGTTGCATTGGTATCAGATCTTGATAATCTGGCAGAAGATAATAATGTAGTGGTTCTGATGACCCTTCACAGTGCAAAGGGCCTGGAATTTCCATATGTTTATCTGTGCGGTATGGAAGAAGGTATTTTTCCAAGCTATATGTCCATCCATGCAGATGACCCGGAGACTGAGATTGAGGAAGAGCGAAGACTCTGCTATGTTGGTATAACGAGAGCTATGAAGCGACTTTCCTTGAGTGCCTGCAACCAGCGAATGCTAAGAGGTGAAACACAATTTAACAGACCTTCCCGATTCATCCGTGAAATACCGCGATATTTACTTACGATGGAACAGAATCCTTTTAATTCCAATCCCTTCCGCAGTAATTCCCATGCCAGTCTGGTACCGGAGTTTAATAACCGGTTACAGCCGGCAGGAGTAACCCGTCCGGGGAATGGTTACCAGCCTTCCGGTGTAAACTATAAAGAGAAGTTCTCTAATTCCTCTGGTCAGGCCGGCACCTTAAATAACAGAGATATCTATGCCGGAAGTATATTTGACAAAAACAAATCTACTGCACCACAGCCAAGGGAATTCGGTGGCAGCAATCTTGGTAAGATAGACTACGGAATCGGTGATACGGTTTCTCATATCAAGTTTGGAGTTGGATTGGTAACAAACATTAATAATGCGGGAAAAGACTATGAAGTTACTGTAGATTTCTCCGCGGCAGGCACGAAAAAAATGCTTGCCTCCTTTGCAAAATTACAGAAATTATCATAAATTCAACCATTTCCCAGTTTTTTTATAGTAAAATGAACCTGTTC
The DNA here is from genome assembly GCF_014218355.1 of Anaerocolumna chitinilytica. Classification (NCBI taxonomy): domain Bacteria; kingdom Bacillati; phylum Bacillota; class Clostridia; order Lachnospirales; family Lachnospiraceae; genus Anaerocolumna; species Anaerocolumna chitinilytica. The sequence continues at coordinate 1,799,091 of NZ_AP023368.1, read as the reverse complement.
GTGGTATAATAAACTTGATGAAATGGAAATGACTATTATACACAGAAAGTATACCCAGAAAGGACGTGCTATTATGAATGCAAAGATGGAAGATTTACTAAATGCGGTAAAGCTAGGGGATTTATTACACAAAAAACATGAGGAAAAATCCGGCAACTGCATCGTAATGATATTGGCTGTAATCGGTGCTGTAGCTGCTGTAGCAGGTATTGCTTACGCTGTTTACAGATATTTTACCCCTGATTATCTGGAAGACTTTGATGATGATTTTGACGATGACTTTGATGACGATGAAGAAGAAGACTCCTGTGGCTGCGGCTGTAAGAGCAATGTCGGCGACAATGCAACCAAAGTTTCTGAAGATACTAATACTACTGCAGAAGAATAAAATAAGTATCCGATTACTTAAGTATCCATTCTGTAAAAACAAATCAAACCGTAACTGCAAACATGTAAAAGCAGTTACGGTTTGATTTGTTTTACAGTTGTGAATATAGAGGTTTACATTTATATGATAAATACTTTACATCCTTGTGATAGCAAGTTATTACACTATAAGCTATAACTAAAGTAGATGCAAAATCACTTTTTCTATAATCTCTGGGAGGTTAAGCCTATGATGATACTGCAAGTTCTGTGGAAACCGGCTTTTTGGATTCTTTCCTTTCTTTCTAGTATTGGAATGTTCTTTTTCTTTGTCAAACGTCATTTTTTATCCAGAAAATATATCTATGTCCCTTTATCCCGCTATCATTCCTAAGTAAGCTTACTGCCCTTTTCGCAGTGAGCTTTTTTCATTACCCAAGCATTTCCAGGTTATGTTACCGGACGTCGGAATTTGAAAACAATAACAATGGAGGTTTCCCATGACAAAAACTTATGTTTTAGACACGAATGTTTTGATTCAATCTCCTTATGCTCTGCTTTCATTTGAAGAAAACAAGGTGGTATTGCCCATCGCTGTATTAGAAGAATTAGATAAATTAAAGAATGAAGAAGGTGAGCGCGGGGCCAATGCCAGACAATCTATCCGCTATCTGGAGCAGTTAAGGCAAACCGGCAATCTTTTTGAAGGAGTTTCCTTAAATAAGGGTGGCCTTCTTAAAATAGAAGCTAATTTCGTACATGTGGACCTTCCCTTTGGTTTTATATCCGATTCCAATGATAATCGAATACTAAAGGTATGTAAAGGACTTGCAGAACAGGGAGAATGTGTAATACTTGTTACGAAAGACATCCTTGTGCGCTTGAAATCCCAAAAAATCGGCATTATCGCTGAGGATTTCACCACTGAACAATCTCCTCAACTTGGAGATCAATATTCAGGCCGGTTGGATGTATTCACTTCTGATAAAGCTATGAGTGAATTTAAGAAAAAGGGAATTTCCATAGATCAGATATATCTTCCTGCAACGAATCCCTCCCATAATGAGGATGCCTCCTTCAGGCAAAAGGTTAAACCTATAAATAATCAATTTTTTATTATACATTCTGAGACCAATGCGAAAAAAACACTTCTTGGCAGGTATAACGGCAAGCTTATCCTTCCCCTCAAAAATCTGAAAGAGGAACCTTTCGGTGTTAAGCCTGCCAATGTTGGTCAAAAATTTCTTCAAGAAGCACTGTTGTTGGAAGCGGAGACCGCTCCTCTGGTTATTGTCAAAGGCCCTGCAGGTACAGCTAAGACTTTCTATTCCCTTGCGGTAGGTCTTGATCAAATATTTAACACCGATAAGAAGCACTACCGCAGAATCTTAATTACAAGACCCAATGTTCAATTTGATGATGATATCGGTTTTCTGCCCGGAACAGAGCAGGAAAAGATCGCGCCTTTTCTAAGACCCATCATTGATAATCTGGAAATCCTGGTCGACAGAAACGAGAATGAGCGATATAAGAATGAAAAAGAGTTAAAAGGCAAGATAGACGAATTGTTTTCCCGGGGTATCATAATGGCGGAGGCTATGAATTTCATCCGTGGCCGCTCTATTACCCATACTTATCTGATAATCGACGAAGCTCAGAATCTGACACCGAAGCAGGTAAAAGGTATCGTAACCCGAGTCGGAAAGGGTACCAAAGTCATTCTTCTTGGTGATCCCGGGCAAATCGATCATCCTCTCCTTGATGAACGTACCAACGGACTTAGTTATGTATCCGAGAAAATGAAAGGAAGTCCTCTTTGCTATCAAATCACCATGCTGACAGAGGAATGTGAACGGTCAGCTCTAGCTTTGGATGCCGCTACGCGCATGTAAGTATTTAATTTCTGAATTGTAAAAGGACTGTTTCCTATTGAGTACCCCTTATAAGTCAGACTAATTCTAACTTATGAGAGGTCTGTACATAAATGCCATGGGAACAGCCCTTATTTTTATTGCTGCTTTACTGTAAAAATCACATAGGAGTTATCAATCCAATCTGTCTTTATATTGACATATAGATTATCCGGATTATCTGGATTGAAGTATATCTGACCTTCTGCTTTAAACTTTCTTTATAAGAAAGCTATAAAATCGGAATAACTAACAATATTAATCCGGCGATGCCTAATATTATAGAAAATACTCGGCTGCCTGCTGCCAGCTTCAGGTCCTCACTCAAACCTCTGGACCACTCACTGTTTAATTTGGTCTGATTATCTTTTACGTTGCTTCGAATGCTAATATCTCCAAAAAAGGATAGCCCTCCTGCTGCAAGTAATAGAATTCCCACATTCTCCAGAACATGCATATATTGAAAATGGTAGTGCCAGCTAATAAGATAGCATACTCCTATCATGACCGCTACAAATAAAAGGAATAAGGCTATCCACACCCAAAGACTGAATTCTTTTCGTTTTTTATACCTTTTCATATATATAATCTGCTCCTTTTCAGCATGCTTTTTATTACCACCTATTTTAAAAACAAACAAGCAGCCTAAGTCTATTATGATCTGATCTCAAATCCTATCTTTTAGTTGCATCTTCAAAGCTTACTCCCGTAATATTTTCACTTAACTCGAAGAGTTCTCTTGCCATCTTTCTACTCTTTGCTGCCTTTGAGGTCTTTGCCATCTGATTACGGTAGAAATATTTCCCGGTAACCATTCCTCCCATCGCTTCCGTGGCCAAATATACCGCTGTCTTCGCACCTTCTTCCGGACTTAAGAAGAAAGGCTTTAAACATGAAGTTATCCCTTTACCAAACCCAGTATTTCTATCTACACCTATCGAAGTTGCCACTGCACCTGGATGGCAGCAATTCACCATGATTTCTCTGTCCCGTAATCGTTCTGCCAGTTCTCTGGTGAATAAGATATTGGCAAGTTTTGATTGCCCATAAGCTCTTATTACATAGAAAGGCTTAAAACCCTTGGTCAGATTATAGTCATCAAAATGTATCTTTCCTATCTTATGTGCACCGGAAGCAACATTAATAATCCGGCTTCCTTTCTTCATACAGCTTAAGAGTCCAAGAGTCAAGAGAAAATGCCCTATGTGATTTACTCCAAATTGCTCCTCCAAACCATCCACCGTCTCTCTTCTGCTTAATGAGATAACTCCTGCATTGTTTACCAATACATCAAGGGAAGAATAATTATCCTTAAACTCTTCTGTAAAATTTCTGACACTTTCCATGGAACCCAAATCACACTGCATAACCTTGATATCTCTTTGCTGCTTTATCTCAAGAAGTTCTTTTCTTGCTGCCTCTCCTCTTTCACTGCTTCTGACTGCCATTACAACACTATAGCCCTTATCGGCAAGTGCAGCTACTGTTGCTTTTCCCATGCCGGAATTTCCGCCTGTAACTACTGCTACTTTTTTTATATTCATCCTGTTCCTCCAATTCTTTATGCACGACTGTTTTAATCATCTGTAAATCTTTGTATTCCCTTATTATACCAAAGACTGCTAATCGCCGCAAGACATCCGGAAGAGTCTATCCGAATGATGGTTCATAACGAAGCCCTGAATGACCTAAGGGCTTGCCAGCTTTTGGAATCCCTGACAAGCAGAGAATATGTTCTAGACCTCTTGGAAGGTGAGCTTTCCGAACCAATAACCTTCCACTGTTCCCTAAATCAGATATGTATCTGCTTCAATTAAGAAACCGAATTACTAAAGAGATCGATAAAAACAGCTCATTACACAAAGGTTAAATATAATAAACCCGTTAGAACTTACGCCTGCCGGCGCACCTTAACAAAGTCCGAGACAATTGCCTCGGACTTTGGATTATAATAATCTTACAAAATTTCTTTGTGTTTCGATTTATTCTGCATTTTCAAAATATTTTAACAACGCAAGAAAATCACTGACTGATTTAATCGTTACTTTTAGTTTAAAGTTTATATTGTTTGAGATTTCAAAATCATTTACAGTAATCGCTTCAGGAAGCACAATGGGGAAGGTTATTTCAGAGTTAGCCGAATTTACGTTCTTCATTTTATCCTTTAGAATATCGAATAGGAAACTTTTTAAAACCGGAAGCCGGCCCATATACGCTTTGTCGACCTTAATAATAACATTATTATCTCTTACCTGAATATTCGTCTTCAATATTACCTGTGTTCTTATGGTTGAAAATAGCTTTAGGTCTGCATAAAAAATAGCATATCCGTCTTTTATTACACAATGCAAGCTATCAAGGTTTCCCTTTTTTAGTAGATCTGTCTTTCCTGAAATAATATCATTTACGTCTTGTTCCGATAAACTAAATTGAAAATCTTTCTCGCCGGTAAACATCTTATTAACAATTGAATCCAGCATATCTCTTTTGAGTACTTTTTTGAAGGAAGTGCTTTTGACCTCATAAGTATCAAACTTCTTAACCGGTTGTATGATAAAAAGGAAACCGATAATAAGAACTATCAAAAGTAATATAAAAATAAACGGTATATTATTTTTATTTCTGCTCATTATTTTTCTCACAATCATTCGTCTAAGCCGGGTTGGCTACCTATTTTAGATAAAGTATACTAATAAAATGACATATAATCAACACACAGATTAATTTATAATGCTAATAACTTTGCAATCATAGAAATCGAAAATCTTAACGCTCCTAATAAAATAAAACTGCCAGAAGAACTGAGTATCTCAAACAGTCCTCCAATGGCAGTCTTGGTATTAAAAGCCTTCGTTATTCACTACTTGTGTTAAATAAATTTTCTAGATAATTTTCTTCCTGTATTTTATCTATTTCATTTTCTCAGCTTCTCCTTCTTTCACGTTAATAATTACCTGTGCATAACGGGTAATCGGTTTTTTTGCATCATCCTGAACTTCTAAGATTAAGTTAAAATAATCACCAGGTTTGGCATCCTTTGGAACTGTAAAGCGAGTACAAAAATGCATCGGTTCCCATACACGCAGATCCGTTGCTATTCCGGAATAATTACTGCCTTGATGATATACAAACCAACATGATTTTAAAGAATCCCCATCCGGATCCGAAGCGTTTCCCTCAAGTAAAACAACTTCACCGGCTGCAGCGGTTATATCCCCTTTTTTCACACTGACAATAGGGGGGTGATTGCATTCTTCAAAGGGTTTGACACACCAATCGGCACGGGCTGCCCATTCCTCCTGATATGCACGCAGGAACCGGTTGGGGTTGCCTACATCTCCGGTAAAGTAGTTGTATCCCTTCTGCGGCCTGTTACCACTTTCAAAAACACGTCCCAGCAGTGTTCCATAGTTCCCATTTTCTAGTCCTCTTAACCCAACATCAAACAGCAGCACATAGGTCCCGCTGTCTCCCTCTCCCAGAAAGTCATAGGGATTAAAAATCACATTAGGTATTGCGTCAAATCCCCAGTTTAAGGATAGCTGAGTGCCATATTGAAAAATCTCCGGTTCCCCCTCAAAGTAAGTTCCATCCCCAAAAAGACCGTACTTAGACATCAAATCCCCATGACCGTATTTTATATTTTTCTTCAGCCACTCACTGCGAAAGGTTTCAATACAATCCCCTTGCTCACTTATGGAAGCCATAAAACTACCGTACATAAAATCCGTATTCAGTATTTTAATATCCGGGTATAGCGCCTTTGCGTGGTCTTCGTAACTATTATCCTGTCCGACACCATCAAAAACGCCCAGAATTCTAACCTTACGGCACACTAACTTATAGATCTTCTCCCACTGGTCCGTACTTTTATATTCATCTGCTATTGATAATAAGGCACGAACAATTGTATTTACACCACCCCAGGAAAGCAGGTAGAGTATTCTTTCATCCTTATCCAAAATAGCTTCTTTAATGAGGTTAGATCCCTCCGTATCTTCTCTGACGTCACCTTCAAAGGCGATATTTCCATACTTTGTAATGCTTAATAATCTTTCAGGAGAAGGATAGTCCGGGTTATGTTTCAGTAAGTATGGATAGGCAAGGGCATATTCCTTCTTCCAGAGTGATTCTATCCAGCCAGCCTCGAAGGGACGATAGCTCTTTAAACTTTTGGCTTCCGGGTCCGGATGAGGATACCCGATATGAGTCTTGTATGCGGCTTCCCCCTGGCAGCGGTAGTTCGTATTTACTTCCCCAAGGGTATGTATTCCGTCACCATTAAAATGGAACTGGGATGCGGTATATACAATACCATCTATGTCGATTTCATTCAGATAAAGACAAAGATGGATTAGTGAGTTCATATCATCACATTCCAAATCCGTCGTTATAATTGCTCTTGGTTTTATTTTATTCATGTTTTGCCTCTCCTTCTATTTATCCCAAATTCTATTAAGGTAGTAACATACCCTGCAGCCATTCATCTCTAATTGTCTGTCAAAGATTCCGTCCGGGTTTAGCTTTCTCATGAAACAAAAACAACCTCTGCCATCGGTAAGCTCAAGATGTTTCCCGAAACCCTCCGCCTTCATAGCCTCAGCCACAAAATCCATATTGGGGCTGCGTCGTGGATAAACCGGCTTACCTTCCTTACTATTAACAGATGCTCTTGAATCCATATAAGGAACATAGAATTCCTCCCCCTCATTCTCATGACCGTTAAGAATATACTTCAGCGTTTCATAATATCTTTCAACATAGCTCCCATCATGAATGCCGTTACCGGCACAGAGGATATCATAGGAATCTCGAATGGACATCCAGCGTTTGACATTGCGGAATGAATGTTCTACCGAAATCCTGCTGTCAAAGAAGTTTCCGTTCAACTCGTCGCCACAGAACAAAATACGTGCCTTTCGATCCAGAAACTGAAGAGAGCCGCTGCAGTGCTCTTCTATATGAAAGACCTCCAATTCACGTCCTTTGAGGTTAATAACATCCCCATCCTTTAAGAAAACAACAGGATAGTCATCCGGAATCTCCATGCCTTCGAAATCTCCGAAAGGCTGGCATCTGCCTTCATAACTCTTCTGTGACATGTACACAACATCAAATAAAAAGTTATTAGCGGTATGGTCAAAGTGATTATGTGTGTTAAAAAGACGGTACAAAGGCTTTTCGGATAAAGTCTGACAGAATTCTCGAATGTTTCCCGCACCCATACCACTGTCAATGGCAATCAGCTCGTCCTCTCCTTCCACTACATAAGTATAATCACCGTCACTGAGTACCTGCCATGTTCCCGGTGCAATTAATTTGGCCTTAAAATAAGGCATATCCTTAGGCTGTAGACCTCCATCCTCATCCTCAATCAGAACATCATGAAACTTAGACATATCCAAAGGCCCCATATTCTTTTTCCAATACATTTAATAAACCTCCTAAATTCCTAACGGAACATTTTCACCAATAAAGTTTCTAATGTAAGGTTATATTAAAACTGAGGAAACATCAAGCGATGTACGGTTTTGAGCATTAAAGGTAAATAATTTCGCAGAATAGAGCAAATTCAATATCATTGCATAAATTTTTTCATATATTTCTTTTAATATCTATATTATTTCATAAGTCATTAATTAATTTAAACTTAATCATTACTATAAAAAACAGCAATAAATAGGAGGAACCTGGATGGATGATGATATTTTAACGTTAGAACAAGCATGTACCTTTTTAGGGGTAGGTGAAAGAACGCTGTTAAAAATGCTAAATGAAGAACATATACCAGCTAGAAAGATAGGCAGAGAATGGAGATTTAGTAAGTCTGCCCTTACAAACTGGGTTGCATCCGGGGACTCCTATGAATATGCCAAAAAAGAAGAACTGTATGAAGTGTTTAAAGATACCAACGGAAATTATGAGATTTTGCTGGAAAGTATTTCAGAGGAAATCTCAAATATTAGAACTAACAGAAATATCAGTGTTTTACTAAATGATGTTCCTCCCGGAATTGAAATTCCGGATAATATCACCTTTAGGGTTAGTTATAAGCAGAAAAGAGAGCTCGAAAAACTGGATTTTAAACTATTTTGGCCCTTAAGAGAAGATCTGAAGCAAATTACAAAGGAAAACAAATAGAAAATGATTAAGTATTTAAAACAGAGCAGTTGTCCTGTTGGATAGCTGCTCTATTTTAAAGTTCTGTTTTAAACTCTATTTGATTTCTTGATTTTTGCAGCTTATCAGATGATATCTAATTTCTCTCCGGGTGATACGCAGTAAAGCTTTTCATCTTTTTTAAAATAAAGATCCGTGAATGTTGGATTGAATGCCTGCATTCCATCTGCTGAGAATTCCAGTCTTCCAAAAGCCTGTATATAATCATAGATTTGAATATTTGTAGCATACCAGATGTCCTCACGGTCACCTACATATGCAGCAAACTCCTCAATCACCTGCCAATTGTCGTGTTTGTCAAACTCATAGCTGTGTCCCCAGAGATAAAAGAGCCAGGCTTCCCGCTGAGGTGCCTGCTCCACAAACTTTTTGGAAAGGGGCATCAACTCCGGGTCATTGTGATGACAGGTTGTTTCCAGTCGAAGCCAATTCTGGGGGAGCTTAAAATTATGGTTGGATATAACCGTTCTTGCATACACAATTCCCGCTTTTTCCAAACAACCTACAACCATATCGTTATAGGTTCCAAAGGGATAGGCCATACCACGAATTATTGTATGGAACTGGGTTTCCAGATTATTTCGATCTTTCATTACCTCCCACATAACCATATTTTCGGGTAGTTGTTCTAGGAATGGATGAGTCAGCCCATGTACCGCTACTTCATTACCGCAATCAGTATAAAGTGCAGTGGCCTGATCCTTCGTCATTCTGCGATGAATATGTCCCTTGGGGTATAACGTACCTTCTGAGGCATATTCACCGCTGTTAAGATTGAAGGTTCCTTTAAGACCGTGGTGATTCATAATATCTATGAGCCGTATATCCTGCTCTACTCCGTCGTCGTAACTTAACGTCAGTGCTTTTGCTTTTCCTTGCGGAAAACGCATAAACATTCCTGCCATATTGTATCTCCTCGCTTTTATTGTTTTGTTTTATAATTAGCATCCTTAGCGGATTACTTATTTTTTCTGAACTGAGTTGGCGGCTCACCGCATATTTCTGAAAATACTTTACAAAAATAATTTGAATCGTTAAATCCTAGAAAAGATGCTATTGTTTTAACAGGCAAGTCGGTCCCTGATAGATATGTCTTTGCATCCTCTACTCTCAGCTGGTTTATATATGATTTAACATTAATTTGCATTTTCTTTTTAAAAGTATGATTGATATAAGATTCACTGCAATGGCATGAATGGGCAATATCCTGCACTGATATCTGATTTTTATAGTTTTTTTTGACAAACGCAAGAGTATGTCCCAGGATATTATCTTCACTTGAATTGTACCTGAGATTGTTTAACACATCAGGATGAGACAAGGAAATATCAGAATAAATTCTCGCTATATACTCTGCTGCAATGCCTAAAAGGCTGTTTATTTTTTCAATCCCCGGTATTTTCATATTTAAGGACGAATAATACAACTTCAAAAGGGCGGTCTCATTTAATGCAGAAGACTGTGAAATTCTCTTAACAAATCGTTCACCTACTTTCGTATGTGAACAGAACACACCTGCATTTATGGTACCGATTAATTGACCATTGCAAGTAATCGGCACTATATATTCTTCAACACCTGCATGACACATTCCATAGAAAGTGCCCTTTTGTACCCTGCATTTTTCTGCAATAGGTTTTTTCATACTTTGGCATTTATCCCAAAGAGCTTTATCTGATTTTATCATCATGCAGTAAGGATTTCCGTGAATCATAAAGGGTTGTAGAAGCTCGGTCAGCTCCCGGTCATGGAACAGAAAACCAGAAAAATCATTGATACATATAGCAATTCCAAACTCATAAGAGATTTGTTTCAGATAATCCGTTAATACCGAATAAGCCTGTTTTGGCATTCTTTCAAACTCCCTTCATCTTTAAATCTAATTTTAACTTATTTCTGCTTTTCCATCAATAATATTGCAGAATTTTTAAGATTATCAACAGTGTTTTTAAGGTGTTTTATCTCTGCTTCCTTTATAATTCCTTTATAAGAAATTCTCATAGGAGGTACTAAAATGAGTAAAAAGGCAATCTCTAAAAAATATGACATCGTAATCGTAGGAGGTGGAATGTCAGGAGTATGTGCGGCAATATCAGCTGCCAGACACAATGCAAAAACCGCATTAATTCAAAACCGGCCTGTGCTGGGAGGAAATGCAAGCTCAGAAATCAGAATGCATATATGCGGCGCAGATTCCCATGGCAAGAGACCAGATTCAAGAGAAACCGGAATTATAGAAGAATTATTGCTTGAAAATAGGAAAAGGAATCCTCAGCACTCCTTCTCAATTTTTGATACAGTTTTATGGGAAAAGTGCCGTTTTCAGGAAGGGCTTGACCTTTATCTTAATACTCATATGACAGAAGTCATTACAGAAAAGGATAAGATAAAGAAAATAACAGCCAATCAGCTTACCACTGAGAAGATTTTTGATATAGAAGCCAACATATTTGTAGACGCTACAGGTGACGGTACCCTGTCTTATTTAGCAGGTGCAGGGTATATGTGCGGCCGTGAAGGAAAATCGGTATTCGGTGAGAGATTTGCTCCGTACGAATCAGATAGTGTAACAATGGGAAATACCCTCTTATTTAAAGCAGTTGATTTCGGAAAATCAGTACCCTTTGAAAAACCTTTTTGGGCTAATAGCTATACAGAAGAAGATCTGAAATTCAGAGATCATGATGAAATTACCTATGGTTACTGGTGGATAGAATTGGGGGGAGACAGTCTGGATATCGTTGCTGATGGTGAAGTAATTCGAGATGATCTTCTTAAGGCCGTTTATGGAGTATGGGACCATATCAAAAACAACGGAGACCATAAGGCCGATAACTTTGTACTTGACTGGGTAGGATTCTTACCCGGAAAACGAGAAAGCAGAAGGATTATAGGTGACTATATACTAAAGGAACCGGATTTGCTGGAAGGAAGAATCTTTGAAGATGCAGTGGCTTATGGCGGCTGGCCCATGGATATGCATGTTGCCGGTGGATTAAAAACAAAGCTTCAACCCACTGATTATATCCATTTGGACAAAATATATACGATTCCATATAGAAGCCTATATTCAAAGGATATTAAGAACCTTATGCTTGCCGGACGGGCCATAAGTTCTTCCCATATGGCCTTTGGATCAAATCGGGTTATGGCTACTTGTTCCGTGGTTGGGCAGGCTGTGGGAACTGCAGGAGCTATCGCAATTGAAAAAGGATTAAGCCCGGCTGAAGTATCACTATATATCAAGGAGTTACAGCAAAAACTAATAAAAGATGACTGTTACATTCCAGGATTCAAGAATGAGGATGAATCAGACATTGCAAAAACTGCAATTATATCATGCTCTTCCGCTATAGAAGAGGGTAACTGTGAAAATGTAATAAACGGTATATCCCGAAAGGTAAAAGAGCAATCCAACTGCTGGATTTCTGAGGAAATAGCTTCAGGCGGAGAATGGTTGAGTCTTGTATTTAATTCGGCTGTCAATGTTAAAGAAATTCATCTGAAATTTGACTCTAACCTAAGTAAGGAAATCATGTTATCTATGTCACATCGTACTAATTTAAATCAAGTGCCCGGAATACCACCAGAATTGGTAAAAGATTATGAAATTAATTATTACCTAAATGGTAAAAAGATATATACAGAAAAGGTTTCTGATAATTACTACAGGTTAAAGATTCATAAGCTTGAAAATCCGTTAGAATGCGATAAAATAACGGTAAAGGTATTGGCAACAAACGGGGACAAGTATGCACGAATATTTGAAATAAGAGTATATTAATCTTAGTGAGTGTGTGAATAATATCTTCTGTGACCCATCATGGTTGGCCTCGAATAAAAGAACCCAATCCTCATGTGCACCATTATGAGAATTCTGATTCAAGTTTATTAGAATTTATTTATTGAGATACAAGAAATTTTAATTTAGAATATAATAATAAAAAGGCTATATTAATATGGAACGAGATTATCATCACGAACATGCAAAGGAACTAAACGCTTTATCTCCTATTGCTGTAAGTACAAATCAATGTTATAATACGGTTATCGTAATTTACGATAACCGTATTACATTATAAAGGAGGATACACTTTGGATGAAAATACTATAATCCATAAACTCTTGGATGTTTTTCAATATAAAAACGAGTACCAGCTTCAAACCTCAAACAACCAACCTCAGGATATGTATGTATTAGAAAGAATATATCTCAACGAAAAAGTGTTAGTCAAAGACCTTTCAAAACAGTACTGCATTCCCCCTTCCACTCTCACTGGGATTATTGACCGGCTGGAAAAGAAAAAACTTATTGAAAGACTTAGGACAAATATTGATAGGCGAGCTATTGAGCTTGTTGTCACACCGGATGGGAAAATAATAGTAGAGAAGCATATAGAAGAAGATTTGCTATTTTCAAAAAATTTTTTTAATACTTTGGAACAGAATAAAAAAGAGAATCTTAAAGAACTTCTTTCAGAATTATTAAATAGCATCAACAAAGAATCTCTATTTTCTTCTGACAACAGATAATATACGGAGGTGCGAATTTTGTCATTACTTGAATTTCAAAACGTTTCATTTGAAAGTGACAACAAATCTATTCTAAAAAATATATCGGTAGATATTGAAGAAGGCGATTTTTTTTCAATCGTTGGCCCGTCTGGCAGCGGTAAAAGTACATTTCTTAAGCTTTGCAGTCACTTAATCAGCCCTATAAAAGGAACTATATCTTATAAAAATAAAAATATTTTCGATTACAATCCTACAGAATTGAGAAAAAATATAGTTTACTGTTTTCAATCTCCTTATCTTTTCGGAGATACAGTGATTGAAAATATTAATTTTCCTTTTACTATAAGAAACATCAAGCCCAACCAAAAGAGAATAGATGAATTGTTTTCCATGTTTCATATGGATGGAGATTATCTGCACAAAGATATCATAAACCTTTCCGGTGGTGAAAAACAAAGAATATCACTAATAAGAAGCTTACTATTTATGCCCGAAATTTTGCTTCTAGATGAAATCACTTCAGCTCTTGATGTGGATAATGCCGTAATAGTTGAAAATGTTATATCGGCTCTAAATAATAATGGTACTACTGTTTTATGGATCACCCATAACCTTGAACAAAGCAGGAAATATGCAAATAAATTATTGTTGATAGAATCTGGTGAAATTAAATCATTGGAGGTATTAAAATGAACGGTATGAATAACATCAGTATTACATCGTTACTTATCTCATCTTCTCTAGTATTGGTAGCACTTTTTTTCTCCTATTGGCAAAAACTCAAGCTTGAAAAGGAAACCATTATTAGCGTTATCAGGGCTGTAGTTCAGCTTGTTATCGTTGGATATATTTTGGAATATATTTTTGGTTTTAAAAACCCATTTTTTACAACTCTATTAATACTTTTCATGATCTTCAATGCATCATATAATGCTGCCAGAAGAGGTAAAGCCATTAAAAGGGGGCTTATTATATCATTCTTATCTATCGTAGTTGGAACTATAGTTACTTTGTCAATTCTTCTTTTATCAAAGACAATACAATATGAGCCTTATCAAATTATTCCTGTCAGTGGTATGATTATCAGTAATGCAATGGTCGCGTTAGGGTTGTGCTATAAGCAGATAGTGTCTGATTTTAAGAATAAACGAGAAGAAGTCGAAACAAAGCTTTCCTTGGGAGCAGATATACTTCCCTCTTCCATAGAGATCATACGTGACTCGATAAAAACAGGAATGTTACCGACAATTGATTCGGCCAAAACACTAGGTATCGTATCCCTCCCCGGCATGATGACCGGTTTAATTCTCGCTGGATCGTCACCGATGGAAGCTATAAAGTATCAGATAATGGTAACATTTATGCTGCTTTCAACGACATCGATATCTTCGTTCATTGCCTGTTATCTATCTTATAGAAGTTTTTTTAACAGCAGGAAGCAGTTGATTTCAATAAAATAATTCTAATCAGTATTATTGATTCTTACTCATCTTACATTGGTACTATAAATTAAGAATCTAGTTATTGTACAAGGTTAGATACTTGTGCTTATTTAATTTATCAGCAATCCTCTATATTGAAAATAATTACTTATTAAAATAATTACATAAGAATAAATAAACTATAAAACATAAGACCACATTAAATGGAGAATGCGGTCTTTCACTTTTGATATTATCAGTATATTAATTTACTTAGTTTATAAAATGACACAATTGGCTTTCATTAACTTCATTTGACTTCCAATCAATAGCTGCAAATTTACCTTTTGTATGATTATCAATCCGTTTAATCCATTCTACCTCATGCTCTGCTTTTGCTAACAGCATTTCATTCGACGTGCTAGTATAATAAAATGATGCATTAATAATCCACCAGTTTACCGCTATGTTAGCACGATTTAGATCTTCTTCTAGTCTTAAGGCTTCATAAACAGGTGTTGCTTCAGCTAAAGTAACGATTATAACTTCTGTTTCATCTGAATTACAAAGTCTTGGCAATAGCTTTTCAACAGATTCCGGAATGTCACCTCGTGTTCGTTCAATTTCTCGATGATAGCTTTGTGTTGAATCCAATAAAAGCAATGTATGGCCTGTTGGTGCTGTATCGATAATTACCGTCTCATTTTCAGCTTTTTCTACTATCTGTGCAAAAGCCCTAAATACAGCAATTTCCTGCGTACAAGGTGAGCGAAGATCCTCTTCTACATAAGCGATATCTTCTTCTGACATAACTTTTCTTGCTTTTTCCAGGACTTCACTCTGATACTTAATCAGCTCTGCCTGCTCATCTATATGACTCATAGTTATCAAAGAGTTTTCTTTCATAACATATTTCAAATGAGCTGCCGGATCTGTAGTAGCTAGATGTACTTTTACTCCTTTTTCAGCCAGCCCACAAGCCACAGCTGCAGCTATCGTGGTCTTCCCTACCCCACCTTTCCCCATAGTAAATATAACCTTTTTTTTACTTTTGTATAAATCTTCTATAACATCTTTAAGTTCTTTACTTTCTGCTAGACTAGGACTTTTCGTCTCATGACTAATATTATCAGTCTTAAAAAAATATCTTACATTTTTTATACCTGTAATATTATAACTTCTAAGTGGTAATTGATAATTGGGTATATTCTTTAAATCATCCGGTATTTCACTTAGTGCTTTATTCTGTTTGTTATACATACACTCTGAAACAGAATCATTAAATGCTTCTAATACACCATTTATTATGAGTATTTGATTGTTGATTCCAATAACCTTTAATTCTTTAGATGCTCTTTCTGCCTCAATTAGCGGCATTGACTCAGGTCTTGTAACAAGGATAAGGGAGGTAGCTTTTTCATCAGTTAACGTATCAACAGCTTTTCTATAGATTTCTTTTTTTTCTTCTAAACCGGAAAGTTGACCAAGACAAGATGCCCCATGGGTACTTTCACTTATAAAATCGCTCCATGCAGAAGGTAGTTGAAGCATTCTTAGTGTATGCCCGGTTGGTGCTGTATCAAATATTATATAATTATATTTCTCACTGATTGATTCATCTGTTATAAAATTAGAAAATTCATTGAATGCTGCGATCTCTACAGTGCAAGAACCAGATAATTGCTCTTCCATATTATTTATTACTACATCCGGTAATTTACCACGATAAGGTGCTATTACAGCTTCTTTGTATTCTTTCGCTGCTTCAATAGGATCAAGATTAGCTACTATAAGATTATCAACCTCTTTTATTGGCGTCCCTTTATTGGTTAGCTCAGTTTCAAATACATCTTGTAAGTTTGACGCTGGATCTGTACTAATCAGTAGAACCTTATAACCAGAATCAGCTAATGTAACTGCTGTAGCACATGCAATAGAGGTTTTTCCGACTCCTCCCTTACCTGTAAAAAATAGATATTTAGATAACTGAAGATTGTATGGATTAAAGTATTCCATGAAATTTCCTCCTATATAACATTACTTATGTGAGTGGTCAATTATCAAAATGAACTTATATGATTATTAACAGCAGCTTCCATCAGAACAACCACAGTCATTCGATTTAGCTTTTTTTATATTTAGCCGAACTGGTTTCGCCTTATTAACAAGGATATCAGAAGGTACATCAAGTAATTTCACAAATTCTTCATTTGAAGGATACCTCCCTGACATAACTATAGTATTATCTACGACAATTACTGGTAATTCATCAACTCCATTAATATTAATAAACTCATTAACCTCTTTGTTATTAATAAATTCTTGTGGTGCATTCGATAGGTTATAACGTTCTACTATTATTCCATTTTTCTTTAGATTATTAAGTGTTGTAGATATCCTTAACAATTCAGGATCAACAGATACACCGCAAAGACCTGTCGAACAACACATAGCCGGTTCGTAAATAAACATTTTTTTCATATTATTTCTCCTTTATTTTATGTTTTTAATTAATATATTTTGTCTTGAACTTCTTATTAAAAATAAAGCCAGTTTTACTAAGGCAATCATAACCGGAACCTCTATTAATGGCCCTATGACAGCTGCAAATACTTGATTAGATGTAATTCCAAAAACTGCAACAGCAACGGCTATTGCCAGTTCAAAATTATTACTAGCTGCAGTAATATCGTTATATTACAGAATATGCACCAGTTGTTCTCCTCCTAAATATTAAGGCATACCACAACTGGAATAGGATATAAAACTATCCTTTTCATATACCTCCTCCTACTTTATTCACAGCAGCAACTATTTTCAAAATCAATCAATACAGATGCCTCCATTATTTGTGCTAATAATTGGTTTGCTTTAGTAAATCCTTTCATACTAAGAGAATAGTGCATCCATTTACCATCTCTCCTACAGTTTATAACACCTGAATCACAAAGTAGTTTCATGTGATGTGATAAAGTTGATTGAGATATATTCAATTCTTCTAGTAAGTTACAAGCACATTTTTCACCATTCTTTAATAAATCAATTATCATCAAGCGATTGGGATCACATAGAGCTTTGAATACTCTCGCATTTTGTTCGTATACCTCTTTCATTAATTTACCTCATATCTATATTTATCGATATATATTATAAACAACATATCGACACCCGTCAATATGTTCATTTATAAATAGACTGCCTAAGGCAGTCTATTTTATTGTACACTTTATAGATATTTATCTTATGCAACATGGCTTTCTTCTACTCCAACATTCATTACGACAGTATTCATCGTAAGCTGCATTATTTTCATTTGGAAATAATGAAAGAGCAAATAAAAGTATCATCACTACTATTAAAGCTATCATAAACTACACCTCCAATCATAAACCTTCAATTTTACTTCTTCTTTCAACCAACACAACATCATACCATTTACCATTATCCATTTTACCTAGTCTTTCTCGATATCCTATTTCTCTAAAACCACATTTCTTATGTAAATTGAGGCTAGCAATATTTTCTTTAATAATTCCTGACTGTAATGTCCAGTATCCGTTCTTTTCAGATAACCTTATTAGCTCTTCTAAAAGCGCTGTACCCACTTTCTGGCCTCTATATTTGTCCGATATATAGATGCTTAATTCCGCAACACCAGCATATACACATCTACTGGATACAGGCGATAACGCTGCCCACCCCAGTATTTCATTTTCTAATCTTGCAACTAAACGACATGTTTTACTATGCCCATTATTCCAATCTTCCCAACTGGGAGCTTCACTTTGAAATGTAGCAATTTTAGTATTAATCCCTTCAGTATAGATATCAGACACTTGTGACCAATCTGTTTCTTTCATTTCCGTAATTACATATTCCATATTACTCTCCCTATTTATAAGCCTTAACATGTGCTCCGGCAAAAGCTCCATCTAATGCTTCTTCATCTAGCTTTGAATAGATAGCTCCTAAGTTTTTAGACTCGGCAATGTCTTTTATTACCTCTTTCGTATAGATATTAACCGGTGTAATCTCAATATCTTTAAAGCCAACTTGCTCTAATATCCTTCTGTATTCATTAACCGTTAAAGCACCTGAGATGCAGCCTACCCATAATTGTATATTTTCTTTTATTTCATCAGGTACAGCTTTTAGTTGGACAATATCAGCAATAGCAAGCCTTCCTCCATCTCTAAGAACCCTATATGCTTCACTAAGTGCAATTTCTTTACTTTCACTTAAATTAATAACACAGTTCGATGTTACAACATCTACAAATTCATCTTCTAAAGGAATATCTTCAATATACCCCTTTATAAATTCAACATTACTAGCACCACTTTTCTCTTTGTTCTGATTAGCTAATGCCAACATATCATCCGTCATATCAAGACCATATACTCTTCCAGTATCACCAACATACTTTGAAGATATCAGTACATCAATACCACCGCCACTTCCCAGATCCAAAACAACTTCTCCTGGCTGCAGCCTTGCAAGCACAAGAGGGTTTGCACAACCTAATGATGCATTAATAGCCTCCAAGGGTAATCCAGTGATAAACTCTTTTGAATAGAGTAATGATTCATACGTGTTATTACCACAGCATGATTCTCCACATCCACAAGAATTATTAGCATTCTCACTAACTCTTCTTGCTATACCTCCATAATACATCTTGATTTCGTCTTTTTTACTTTTAGACATTTCGTCACCTCCAACATTTATTTTGTTATTTCAGTTAACAACAACGATTTTCTTCAACTGCAGATGTAAGAAGCTGTAGACTTTCGATTATCTGATCCCTTTTATCTTCTGGTATTGAGTTAAAAACATCTTGATAATAATTATTCATGCTTTCTTCCGTATTTCGAAAAATAATTTTCCCGTTATCTGTTAACTGAATGATAACATAACGTCTATTTTCCATATCAAGTTCACGTAACACTAGGCCAGCATCTACCAGGTTATTAATAGTTCGACTCATTGTACTTTTATCTAATCCCAATATATCAGCCAAATCTACTAATGAAATCTTATCTGCCCTTCCAATTTCAACAATGGCATGGCACTGTGCTAAGCTTATACCACAGCAAGAGGCATCACTCTTTTCCAAAATACCCAGATTTCTAACTAGGATTCTTAATAGTTCTCGTAATTCATTACTTAAATTTTTTTTCACATTTATCACCTCACAACTATATCATATCACAACTGTTGTATTTTGCAACTATTATTTTAAATATTTTTTATAATCCATTTATAGCAAAGTTTACTACCAATTGTTAACCTTAAAGGAAATACATTAAAAAATCCCCAGGCACTTAGACCTGGGGGTGGTTGGGGTCATGTATTCTATTTGGAGCTACCTCAATTCGAGCTCTCTATCGACCGTTCAATTTTAAACATATAAATACAGGGTAAACCTTAGATTTATTTTATATTCGATTTAGAGAATTACAGAACAGAAAAAATGTCTAAAAGAATAACTACTCATTATTATCAATAGATTATGTATTTTTTGAATATGTCTCATCTTAGCAATTTTTAACCAAACACAAATCCTATCCTACTTTGAATCAATGGAATGTATTGTAATTAATATGTAGTTTAAAGCATACAATGCATAAATTTATAAGCAAAGAAATTATATTAAATGGATAATTTACCAATTTTATATGTAAGCTTTATAAACTATAAGGATAATACTATATCTATACCTGTATATTATTATACATGGATTATTAAAAATACCGATGGAACAACAACACAAATTACCGGTGAAAATTTTTTACACCCTTTGGACAAAGTTAATTCTTTACCAGAAATACAAATCCCTTATTCAAATAATTCTATTTTATTAACGTTTTCCACTTCCCCAACAAATTATACAGTACAATATTGGATTTATTCAAAAAGTGATTATAATGACTGTTATAAAGTACATGATAACTACATTCCAATTTCCGATAACCATTTATTATTCTTACCGAATTTATCCGACAATTACGTTATACAAGTAAATGCCAACTGGCCACAAGGACATATCAGTTATGATTTTTTTGTATCTTATTATTAATTAGGCTGATCAAAAGAGGTAGCATTATTGCTACCTCTACCATGACACTCGTGAAGTTATTATTATATGCAACTGAAGCGCTTATATCTTTTAAGCCAATAGTATGCACAATTTCATGCAAAAGGATAATTTAATTTCCTTTTCCTTAATAAAATCTTTAAGTGTCTTAATTTCCGATTTTCTTTCAATTTCAGGCAACGTGTAAGCTGATATTTCCTTTGGTTCCTTTTGATTAGTATTAGCTTTTAAAGGAATACCTTGATTTACCTTTATAGGTTTTTAACAATGTCGTCAGCTGATTTAGATGGAACAGCGGACTTTGAAACAGCCTCAGACATAATAGAACAGCCATCTTAAGATAGCTGCTCTATTAAAAAATCCTTACCAATTTAGAATCTTTTATATTATTTTGCTTTCTCCGCATAAGTTGTTGTTACCAGCTTATCATAAGGTGCTCTTGTTGTAATAACTCCACCGTCCTCAAGAATATCCTGTAACAGGTTGAAGCTGTCTTCATCCAGTACCGTGTTATCTTTCCAGGTTTGCTGGTCATAATATCTTTTTACAATGGTAGTAAGGGTATCCAAATCTGTTTCCTTAAACTGTGGTTGAATCGTCTTGGCAATTTCCTCCGGTTTATGTGAATTCACATAAGTGAGGCCCTTCTGAATGGCATTGGTGAATTTCTGAATAATGTCCGGATGTTTCTCTATATAACTTTTCTTGGCAGAATATACGGTATACGGTACTTTTCCGCTCTCAACTCCAAGAGAAGTCGCCACTTTACCGGTTCCTTCCTTCTCCAGGGCTGTGGCAGCCGGTTCAAACTCGATGGTATAATCTCCGGTCCCTGCGGCAAAAGCCTGCGCTGTTAATCCGAATTCAATATTCTGTACAATGTTAAGATCTGTCTTGGGGTCAATTCCATTCTTTTTCAGAATATATTCGAATACCATTTCCGGCATTCCCCCAGGTCGTCAAGGACTCCATGTAAACATTGATCATATTTTTCAGGTGATCCTTGTTTACCGTAATATTATAAGGCTTTAAAGGGTCCTCAGTTGCTTTTAAAATCCCTTTATCAATCATAATTGCTATGTATGGCAGTACAGATTTCTTAGATTTAGAGAAACCTGCATTCGTTAACTCTCTTGATAAATACTTAGCTGAAGTATAATTCCTATCCTCTTTCCAAATAAGCTGCATCGTAGTCAGTATGATTTCATTTTCTCTTCTATTTAATTCTTCTAAAGGATTGTATTTTATTATTTCACTTAATCCATATCTTAATTTTATATCTGGAAATCCTTCCTCATCAACTATAATTGAGTCAACCAAAATTTCAATATCCTTGCCAGTTATATTATTCTTTTCAATAATATTATCCACTACTTTAATTGCTGTATCAAGTTTATCTTTCACATTTTCAGTTTCCATTTGCGATTGATCGAACTCACGCAATTGACTCTCGTATCCATTTAACTTAGCTAGAATTTCTTTCTGTAATTCTTCATAAGTTTCTGCCAGAACTGATTGTTCAAACCCATTTAGTGTTGTTTCCTTCAGTTTCTGAGCTAAAAGTCCCTTTAATTCATTTTTTTTGTTTTCAATAGAAGTGGTTAAGAACTTTCTCTTATCTTCCAGGTTACTTTGTTCGGTAGTAAAATCCTTCAGATCATAAGTCTCAATAATATGCTGTAAACCGTTTCGACATAGTTTTATGTAGGCTAATATGTCCTTTAACAATGATTCTTCAGTTATTTGATGAGACCTATTACAAAACCTCTTACCCTTCTGATTATATGTATTACAGATATAATATTGTTTGCTGGAATTCTTTCTAGTGATTGGAGTTAATCTTGAACCACAGTCTTTGCAGAATAAACAACTACCAAATAATCTGTTTTCACCTTTTCCTCTGTAATTTGTTCTCATTCGCTTTTTCATAGCCTCTTGGGCTAATTCGAAATCATTTATTGTAATGATAGATTCATGATTATTTTTAAAAACTATTTGATTTTCTTTAGACACTCTTGTATCATTTCCATTAATAAGAATTCGTTCTCTTTTATGTTGTCTAAAAGTCCCAAGGTAAAAATCATTTTTTAGTATGTCCCCTACCATACCATCACTCCACTGATCTCTTGGTATGGTCTTTACTGTTTTTCCTTGTTTTATTAATCTATCTTTTCTCATAGCTGAAGGCGTCGGAATTTCTTGCTCCGTTAATAGATTGGCTATCTTTCTATATCCATAACCTTCAAGATAAAGATTAAATATACGTTTTACGATTTCAGCTTCTTCTGCTACTATATTCACTTTATTTTTAACATTAACATCTTTCTCATATCCGAACGGTACTCCAGTCAAAAATGTTCCCTCCTTTTGACGTGCCCTTATTACTCTTTTTATTTTCTTACTAGCATCTTTCACATACCGTTCATTATACCATGTTTTTATACCAATTACATCATCATCATCATTTAAGGTATCATAATCATCATCAACAAGTAATAATCGTTTCCCCTTTTCTTTCAACTCATCAAGTAATAACAACACTTTCGCATTGTGCCTACCAACTCTCGATAAATCTTTTGCTATTATAATCTCTATGTTTTCTAAATTATTAAGTAAATCAACGAAACCAGGACGGTTAAAGCTATATCCAGAAACACCATCATCCTCATACCACTGATCTATGACCATATTCTTCTCTAATGCAAACTGATTTCCTATCATTTTCTGATTTTCTATTGATATATAATTCTTTTTATCTTCATCTCTTGATAATCTGGCATATCCAACTATCATATTCCAATCTCCATTCATTATTACGGCAATCACTTTATAATATAGCACAATGTAAATATAGAATATATATAATTATTGATAAAGTCAAGGTATTAAGAAGATCTAAGATGATTTTGAATAATTGCTTTCATAGCAATATTAATGTCTTTATTACAGTCTCCATCCTGAAAAACTACAGTACGAAACCCCATAGACTGCCAATAGAGTTTCTGTTTGCAAATGTCATCCTCATCTGAATCATTAGTTTTCCATATGTAATAAGTAGGTTTGCTTTCATACTGGCGCATCATTTATTCCCGCCCTTCTTCACATCTCTAGTGAATTATATGTAAATAAAAATACCAATAGTCAATTAAGCATAAGACAGAAAAAATTAATTAGGGGAGTATTGATGGGGAAATTGTCTTATGCTTAACTGATTATTGGTTATATAAACTGCTGGGTGTAGCTCTAATACGCCCAGCAGTATCTTTGATTAAATGCGTATAGTGTACGCGAAGTGTTCAAACGAGGCAGGTTGTGATATGTTTCTATAACAATTCAATAGAATACTATCTCTTCTCTCATATCCGGCATCAACCTTGGATCTACCCATTCCTATGGATAGCTGTCCCAATTATTACGAACAGAAGTATCATTATCTCCTCCGGTGGTCATGGCGAACAGGTAACCAATTCCTGTCTTTACTGAACCATTTCTCGCTTGGCACCTTTGATATTATCTTATTTACAGTCGTATTACCAGCTGCAGGTGGTCGTGGCGTGGTCAGTCATCGCTTAGCCTTTAGGGCACATTGAGAGCAAACCATAAAATCGTTATTCGAACATCACAGTCTGTCTCACGGAGGAACGTAAGAGAACACTTTTATGGAATTTTCAAGGAACAAGCAAGGAAATATCCTTGTTATGTTCATTTTAATCCACGTAAAGGTAATTGTCAATGCCGAAAAGTCCATTTTTGCAGATTTTAACAAAAATGCTTAATTATATATTATAATTATTTTGATATAGGAGGCATTATGGTGAGATTAGGACATTATCTGCGTGAATTAAGAGAAAATTTAGGTTTAATGCAAAAGACTGTAGCTAATAAACTGGGTATAAGTAATAAGGTTTTATCTAATTATGAAAAGGATGTGCGCATTCCTGATTTGCAAACCTTTGCAAGTATATGTAAATTTTATAATGTATCTGCTGATACTCTTTTAAATTTAGACATAAATAGTAAAAATAATATAGAGATTTTATCAGAAGAAGATAAAAAAGTATTAACTTATTATAAAAGGTTAGCAGATGAAAATAAAGAGTTTATTATTGGACAAATGATAGGATTATATAAGGAACAACGAAATAATACTACTTATCAGAAACCTAATCCCATAGATTCACTTATTAATTCCTCAAATATAGAAATTCGTGAGGAGCTTGAAAATTATAAAAATCAATTAATTAATGAAGATAAGCATAATACGCAACAGTCAGTTAATAAAAAAAAAGCGTGATTGAGTAATCTCTTAATTAAGGAGTTAGAAAAATATTTATCAAATGCTTTATTGGTAATTATGTAATTCAAATTACTTATTTTTATTGTCGTATTTTGTATAATAATAACATTTACTATTATCCCTTTAGTTGGTAATATTTAACTTGAGGTGAATAATATGCACAGAAGAATAAGGAACTTAAGAATTCATTTAAAACTTACTCAAAAGCAATTTGCTGATAAACTTGGTGTCAGCCATGCTTACATTTCCAAAATTGAAAACCGCAAGACTCCTATTACAAATAATTTCTTAGTAAATTTGGCTGATACTTTTAATATTGATATTGCTCAGCTTAAAAATGAAACCCCTAGCATATCTGAGTCTAGTGAAAACATTTCTATTACTGTTAAAAATTCTATTATCAATTTTCTGGAATCCGTCGATGATCAATTATTCAATAGTCTAGTTTATGATTTAACTAAATTGATTTCAGTTATTAATCCTCAGGAATCTCTTTATCACAAACTAACCTCATATAAAAACGAGTTGGAAGCTGAAAAAAGGGGACTAATATTTATAGCTTTACAAGATATAAAAGGCATAAGAAGTTGTGATTTGAAAGTAAGATTAGCGTTTTTACCTAACAAAAACATTAACGCCACCTACAAGACAGTGCTGATTTCCTAACTATTGTTAGCACAACTACTGCAATAGCATCCATACAGACTTGATGGACTAAGAGCATATCTCTTGAAACGAGGCAGGTCAATTTTAACCTGCCTCGTTTTCTAATAATAGAATAGCAATTTCTTTTATTAAGAGTAAGTTTTAGTTTATTGTTAAACATCACTGATAATGTAGGCACATAATTTAAGAGTATACCTAAAAATTATTCCGAATACGAGCATTTTACTCAATCTTTATCTTGCATAGCTTTTGGATTGTTTCATTCTAAGGTGCAAACTTTGCTAATTCACTATCTGATATGTCCGTGCTTTAGTTCCTTTAGCACGAGCTTCAGATATTTATATAGATTTAGTCCATATAACTTTACCATCTCTACGATGGTGAGATAGAGTGTATTAGCTGTTACTCCTTCCTGGGTGTCTGAAAAGAGCCATTTCTTCGACCTACCGTTACTGGCGTATGGTTGCAGTTTCGCTGAAGTTGTTGCTCAGGTTGCATCGACCATCTACCAGATAGGTCATCAGAAGGTCTCGACGGTTATTGATGTATATGATTGCTTTCTTCTTCGTACATAATACTTCTCCGATGCACATTGTTGTAAAAATAATTAGATGTAAGATTTAAAACTTATCCATTCCGTTTAAATAGAATCAGGAATGTTCCTTCTTCTTTCTCTGTTATTAAGTCCACTGTAATTTCACCCTCAATATACACGGTTCAGCTTAGCGTACCTATATCTTCAACCTTAATACAATTTAATATTGCCGGTGCTGCGTCCCAACTGCCAGAATACTTCATCTTGTCATCAAATGCACATTTTCTGACAACTGCTTTTAAATCATCGAGACTATCTACTCCGAACAATATCATCATTTTTTCGCAATATCTACGAGATTTCATTTTGCCCCATTCAATAGGCATACTCTTAGTATAAACATAGCACGTTGGGAACCAATAAGCGCAATGCCAGCTTTGTTCACTATCTGCTAAATCATATGCATTACAAACCTGATAGAGAAACAAGTCTGCCTCTGCAATTGCCTCTCCTGAATAAATTGGAAGTTTTTCTCGCTGATTGCAAATGGTATCACCCATAAGAGTATATTTATTCTTCATTTCCGTTTTTGGCTTATAACACTCCTCAACAACATGACTATGATGCCTAAAAGCCGTATAATTATTCTGCTTGATGCTACCTCCAAATACGCTTGTTTCTAGAAAATATGTATATGTAAGAATTACATTTATCGCCATATAATCTTTAACATGACGCATAAACGCAATAACACAAATAAATAATTCCCACACATGATTTTTAAATACATCCAAGTCATTATCAGAAACTGAACCCGCATTTGGATCAAATGTTTTGATACAGGTCAACTGGTTATACATCGCTTCAAAACACTCAGCTAATATCTCTGCATAATCTGACTCTGTCTCTGCAATCACCTCCACAAAATCCAAAAAAATATCCCTAATTGGCTTGGTATTTAAAAATATTTCGTACATTCGTTCAGGTGCAGCACCTTTTTCAAAATATACCTTCAAAACTTCAATGTAAGCAGATTGAAACCTGGATATACAATTTTTCCGTTTATTGTCCGTATTACTTCCACGTATTTGACGAATCAAATCCTTTAACGGAAAAAAATCTGTTTTTTCCTCATCAATCCATTCCGGTCTTTTTCCTAACTTTGGTCTCATGAATTGCGGTTTTTCATAAACATTCCGAAGAAGTTTTTCATATTCCTCCTCATATGTATCAGGATCAGAAAGATCAATGTATATCCTTGTCTTTATATATGTTGGAACATATGGTTTTCCTTCTTCATCCTTTTCTGCAATAACGGGAATAAATTTTTCTTGCTTTATATTCCCGTAGATTTCGCTAGAAATAATTACAGTCTCATCTCCTACTCCTCCGGTACGATTATTA
The DNA here is from genome assembly GCF_014218355.1 of Anaerocolumna chitinilytica. Classification (NCBI taxonomy): domain Bacteria; kingdom Bacillati; phylum Bacillota; class Clostridia; order Lachnospirales; family Lachnospiraceae; genus Anaerocolumna; species Anaerocolumna chitinilytica. Next base: position 1,771,700 of record NZ_AP023368.1, on the reverse strand, counting down.
GCCTTTTGAGCATATGCTTTGTCACAGATAATAAGAACCTTTGTAATCTCAGACTCATTAACACAGCGTTCCATAAATGCATACTTGTCCTGACCTTCTTTTAAATCCCATTTATCAATAACAACATTAATTCCATGAGAAACTAAGCGCTGAGCCAATTCTAGCACCTGTACATCACTACTCCAAGAGTATGAAATGAAAACCTTGGGTATTGTGTCTTCCTGCAATATCATTCCCTCCTTATCTACTTATCATCTTTATTTCATTACCATCCAGCAACACAAATGTCTGCTTATATCCAATACTAAACACCTCCGAAAAGACCGCCATTTCCTCATAGGAAACGGACCTCGTATCAGCTTTTTATTATATCTACTTAGAAATTACTTCTCAGTATCTACATGATTCTGAAAATACGATAAGAGCATGCATCTTGCACCTTTCTAACAACGGTTTAACTATATAGTAATCTACACGTTAGTATTTTATAATCACTCTAATAAAACCAACCAGCATCATCGATTTCCACGCGGTGCCTCCTGTTCGATCCATGTGTCACTATTAATATTTCCTTTGCCATCCATACAATATAAATAATTATAATTCAAACGTCCAAAGAATTTCGTAACATGTGGAGAGAATAACTGTTTTTCTCCGCCAATAAGCCATATTAATACATAGTCGTTTTTATTTAGCCATTCACAAAAAGCTTTCTTTTCAAACAAGGCACATGGCTGAGTATTAACATCCAGACTTGGATCTCTAAAAACAGCGATATTATCCTTCATCCATTCTCCAGGATTTTCTTTATTGTTAGTCAGCCCCATTTCTTCAATAATCTTTTTGGATGGCATATAAAATGATGATGTTTCATCTTCCATGTGATCAAATCTACTTGTTGAAAACTCATACTCATATAGCGGAACATGATATTTACATTCCGGACCATTATCATATGCCAACCAATCAACTATATTATCATAGCTTGGATGCCACGGATACTCTCCCCAAAACCGTTGATTACCTGTATTTGGAACATAAATTATATTTGGATCCCCCAACCATCTTCCGGACAAATAAGTCCTATATGAATTAAAATCTCGCTGATTGATTATACAAGTATTGATTCTATACCATAGTGCAGGTTCGCCGTGTTTATCATCATCAATTAAAGCTTTTATTTTCCAATCACAAAAAGAACGTAAGGTTAACCATTGGATATCTGTTCCCGGCTCGACTGTACAAATTATCTTCTGGAAGTCAGGCAATGACATTTCATCACATAGCCACTTTTTTTGCTCTGCTAAATCTTCAGAATCAAAATTAAAATAGTATGGTCGCCACCAACGATTTACTATATCATCATAACAAATATCCTTTTTAGCTTCAAACCAATAAGTAGGGTCCATTTCCCTGACATTAATCTGCCATGGTCCCCAAAACTTACTATCATCGACATCTTCGTAACCTCTATCATTAAAGTATAAGTTACCTGATAAATGTTCTAACAATTCATAGTAAGCAATCCATTGATATTTCTTCCCGATCCTTTCTATTAGTCCCCCATTTCTTCTATATGCGTCCCCACAATAAATTCTTTCAAATTCTTTAAACAATTTCGAGGTCCAACCTAATGTATAAGCTCTCTTTATCACCCATCGTTTAGCCCATTCCAAATCAAATTTTGCATTACGATCTGTAACACCTTCATGGCATAGCCATCTTAAATATTCTCGATTTATTTCGTCAATTTTATTACGAAATATGTCAAAGCAGGATTCTTCATTGAATTTTTCTTGAGAATTTTCCTCACGATCATCCACATTATCAAAATCCATCTCTCGATCATCTAATTTGTCTTCACCTTCCTGAAATAAACTTAACAAATCCTCTTTATCTCCGAGCAGGCTATTTATCCATGTTCTTGTTTTTAGCCCCCTGGCCTCTTCCTCTACTACTCTTTTATTCAAAATTTCCATATACTCATTGTTTAGTTCCTTTGGGAGGCTTTCAGCAAAATCAACATTAAACTCATAGCATGTCTTTGGTCTAGGCTCTGACAGATTGGTTGCTGTCCAGTCCGTAACCTCGTTCATGATATAATTTCCAAAATCATTTAAAAACCCTTGAACTGAGCTTTTTATTGAAGAATGCTCTACATCCAATGCATCGATTTCAGAAGGTAATGGGTTCTCCAACGGCCAGGTACTTTTATATGGTGGACGAAATTCATCAATATTCTCAATCACATACCCCTTTTTATTATAAGCATATTCAATAATACCTCTGGCATAATCCCGAGTCAACAAATGCGGATTTTTAACATTCTCAGTAAATTGATGTTCAATTACACTTCTAACAATCTCGTCAACACTAATCTTATCCGGCAAATTTACTATTGCTCCATATGCTGCTGCAAATAGGCCATTTACTACATATGAATCATTTAATCCGGAATATTTACTAAGAAAACCAGAAATCTCATAAGGTATTCGTGAAAAAACTTTTGCTAGTGCTTTTATTGCTGACTGTCTCAACATTCGCTTCGAAGATGAACTTGTCCAAAGTAACACAATCGCAACCAAACGCAGACGCTCATGCTCTACTTTCCCCAGATTTTCATGATTAACCCAATTAATAATTGTCCTGATTGGCGACTCTTTCTCACCATCACCTTCTGAATAATCATGTGTAGATATATATGTAGTCCAAAGACGATCCCGTTCTGCTAATAATCGTTTAAATAAGTTTTTATCCAGAAAATCTGCATTCCAAGGGTGCCCAGGTTCAGTCGATAGTGATAATAATGTATCCAATGCCATGTTATCAAAAGAGGTAGGACGCACTTTATTTAAATAATTTAAGGAGTTATCACTAATCGAATCTTTTGAACGTAATAATATTCCATCAAGAAATGTACCCTCCAAATATTGCTCGTATTTCCAATCATTATTTTTATCAAATTTCAAAAAATCAAGTAGCTCTCGATGAAATTTTTCAGGGACAGCAATGCCAAGAGCTTTTACAATTCCCCAATATTGAAAATCATCAATTATAGCTTTAAGAGTTAGATCCTCATTTATTAGTTTTTGAAATTCTTCTTCATTCTTACAGTTTGCAACAATAGCATTGGCAATCGCAAAATCACTAAATCTCTCATACGTAAATCTTATTATTTCAGTCTTAATCCCATCTCTACTTATATCAATATCAAATGAAAAAAGTCCCTCACTAATTAAAATATCAAATAAGGTCCGCTCTCCATTGTTTCCGCTGTCATATCGATTGATTATCTTTTCTGCTTCATTAACAGGGATGCCCCAAAGCCTATCTGGATAAAGTTTATTCACCATTTCAGATACTGCACTTCGAACTATATCTGTTCTATATACTCCTTTATCCCTTCTTACCACATCTTGAATGCTGTCAAGATAGAATCCAAACAGATTATTATACCCTTGCAGACCTTTGGGAAATTCTTTAAATCCACTATCCTTCAGCGTCTTACAAGTTATTTTAAGAAAAAGTGGGTTGCTAAATTCTGGAGCCAGAAAAGGGACTGCAGGTATACTGATATCATGCTTACTTAAATATTTTAAAGCAGCTCTTTTTTCAAATCCTTCAAAACCTCTGTGTACTATTTTAGGGGTGTTTTTTAAAACTACATCCGGGATAATAAAATCTGTATAAGTATTACGGCAACTGAAAATAACCGCAATATGTTCAAATGACTGAAGATCTAAAATAAATTTATGTATGTAAGAATACCAGTCTCTTCTATAATTCCCTTCATTAATTGCGTCAATTACAATAAGGGTATTGGTTTTATATGTCACACCTAACGTTTCCAAGGCACCTAGAACACTCGAATTACTATGATTTAACAAATCTAATGTTTCAGCTAGAAAACGAATTGGATCACCGCCATGATAATGCTCCCCTAACAAAAAAACTGTAGGTAATGCATTATCTATTCTCCTCAATACAAAATCACATAATAGATGTGACTTCCCACTACCTGCTTCTCCAGTTATTAATAAACGTCTCAATTTTCCCGCTTGAAGTTTCTCGTTTTTAAATAACTCATCGTATTGATAGAGAACGTTGTTAATACTATTAATTTGACGATTGATATCAGCCCTATCATTTCGTGTCTCTGGTTCCTTAACATTTATATTATAAATAAAGTCACTTAAATCATTTAAGATATTAGTTAACACTATAATTTGGTCGCAATACACTGAAATGCGAGAAAGCAAAGCATCATTATCTTTAAATTCTATTATATCATTAACAAATCTATCATATTTTTCTATGAGCTCTATGAGAGTTTGCTCCTTTTCAGTCTTAAACACATTGCACTTAGTTATTGACTCAATGTCTTTTCTACAGCGATAGATTTCAGAGACAATGTTTCTAATTTCACCTCTCCATTCGGATGCTCTATCAATACATGTAAGCATCTTCATAACCGGAAGTTCTACGTGATTTTCAGGGGTGAAACGCTCTCCTAAACATGTTTTAGCATTCATAGCGATACTTCTAAATTTTTCACTTGTAACCACCGCTGCATCAAACCAATAGAGTATCTTACCAGTATATATAGGATCATCTTTCTGAAGAATATCAACTAACTCGCTCTTCCCCCAATATATAAATTCTATTTCATTTCCCCTTTCAATAGCTTTCTTTTCCCACTTTTCCTTATATGAATTCCATGTGTCCAGTGAAGTTACCACTGGTTCACCCTTCTTATTCTTTCTTCTGCTATCTGTTCTATCTCTTGGCACACATATAAAGTATTTTCTTATATTAGGGTGCTTCTGTATCGCATTCTGTACGGATTCATCAATTTGGCTCCACTGACTCGTATCCAATGCTTCGGTAAAATATTTTGCCTGCCATGCCAATTCTGTTCCATCAGTACAGATCCAAAAGCATTCTACACCTGCATCTCCTCCAGCTCCTTCTTTTCTAATAAAGGATTTTGCATTTTGGGGTGGATCCAATCTTGCAAGTTGGCATACTAATTCTTCAAAACCGTTTTGTTGGCTGCCATCATATGCTCTAATACTCTTAAAATCAATATTAATCATCATTTGAATTTCTCCTGAATAAAGTTTATATAATGGGGACTTATGGGAAGTTAACTACGTATCAATCCAATTTCAAACTCCTCCGTACTCATCTTCTTTACTCTAATTATTTTTATTATCTATTGTTCAAAACAGCTGATTTATTATACAAACATAGGTAAAAAGATATTCTTTCTGCCGGAATAAATCCAGATGGTTTGCCTGCACATAAATTTAGAAATACCGTAGCTACTTTAATGTATAAATGTGGTCGCGTAGACATCCGATCTTTAAAATAACTTCACGGACATGAAAGTATTGTAACAATGGAGATCTGAACACATGTTGATGAGAATCAGTTACAAGCTGCTGTAAATTCCAATCCTCTAGCCATGATGTTCAATTGAATATCATGGCTTACGAATATAATCTTAAATTATATAAACTTCATTATTATGGGTAAATGCGGAGTAAAGTAAAATACCACTGACTTAAAGTTGATATAAACTTAAGAAGTCCATATATTACTGTGCTTGTAGTCTTATAAGGTCAAATTTTGGTTTAGACAATATATCATCAATTAACGTTACGGAATTTGATTCATATGTTCGCTGTGTAAATAAACCTTGGATAATAGATTGCTCATCAGGTGTAAATTTATTAAAAAAATTTTCTTTAGATAAATATAGCTCCTCATAAGCATCTACGACAATATTATTTAGAATGTCAACAAGCTCTTGATCTGAGCATTGATTTACTCGACGTAAAAAATCAAGTGGAGATTGGGTGCTGTGCCTGCAACTGATTGCGAAAAATACCGTAATTTGGCTTGTTGGAATATCTGGTAAAACAATTGTTGATATTTGGTTGTAACGTTTGTCTTGAAAACTAGATATTGTTGAATTGCTATACAGTTGGTCAATTTCATCTTTGCAAAGATATTCTCGAACAGTTTGAAAACAAAAATGAGGATTCCGAACTCTCAAAGTCCTAATGGAATTACAAATTAATACTTGATTTCTTATTTGCCATATATGCTTAGTTGTCTCATAATTTGTTTCAATATCAGCTATAATTTCGCTCAATTCTTGGTATAATATTTGATTTTTTCTTAAATCCAATATTAGATCTACTGCTGTTTGGGCTTGATCCGAAGAATGTGGAACAAAGTCTTTTTGATAATAACATGGTGCCCCTCTTAATGAGGTTTTGGTAATTATTTGCTGAGTTACTTCTTTTTTTGTAAGCATGTAATAAAAGTTTCTATAGGCAAGCGCATACTGTTGTTCTTGTGAAAAAGTCATAAGATTGTTAGCTTCAATAACTTCAAACAACTCCCTATCATGGATATTACAAAATCCATTAAAGGTACTAGCCAAAGATACCGTTTCACCTTTTAACTCAACACTTTCGTTTTCCAATGTCCCTATGGGTATAAAATGATATACGTTTTTATTTACATCAAAGATTTGATTTAGAAACCTATTGTTCTGAATTGAGTGACATCGCTGAGTGTCATTTGTACATCCTGCCCAATGGCATTTTTGAATTTTCCACTTTCTGCGATTCCACACCTCATTTTTTAAATTATGATATATTTGTTTTAAATCGTTTTGAGTTTTACATTCAAGTGGTGCTGCCTTGCAACACCACTTATATTTTTTACCAGAACCACATGGACATAACTCATAAATATCAACTCCGTTGACCCGAATAAATTGCCTGATTTGTAGTTCATCTATCTCCAATTTCATGATTCTTTCCTGCTTTCATATAATCTAAATATTTACATAACTCCAATTATAAGCGAGATTCCTAATCTATATTGTTTATGACTTAATAAGCATAATAAGAAGAAAATTCAGTAGAATACAGGCCACATTTAAAATATAAATCTACTACAAGGTTGTCAATAATTATCCATTATGTATTGATTGCAATTTCTAAATAATTCATATGTTTGTTTTTCATTCTCTAGCATATCAAACATTTTTTTTATAAGTTGTTTTTTACAATTATTAGATAAAATGGTATTCACTTCATCGTCATACATATCTAAAAAAATACTTCTCCATGAAACAATATCTAGATCTTCATGTAATAATGAAATCAATATATTATATGCTTCCGTTTTATCTCCAATTTGATACTTTGCCAGCATATAATATTGGCGGACCCAAACTTTATCTTGAGATTGTAACACGATTGAATCTTTCTTTATTAAGCCAATAACTTTATCAAATTGTTTTGAATAATATAAGTACTGTATTTTATCAAAATATATATCCCTAATATTTAGGTTGTTTTTATATACTATCTGTTGAACTCTTACATATAACAGATATAATTCATAGTAATTATCGCTCATATATGATATGTTTTGATGTTTAGCTTCATAGGGTGAAAAATACAATTTTTTGTCTAGATAAAAATCATATACAGATAGCTTCTTTCTAATACTAAAGAAAATATTAATTTCATCTTCAGAGAGGAATTCATTAATTATCAAAACTTGAGAAATCAAAGACTCTAATTCCTTAGAAATATTTTCTAGTTTTTCCCCGATAGCAATAAATTTTTCAGCATACCCATCTGGTTTAATATATTCCTTATGTAAACATTTATTTTGCAAAGCAAGTTTTATATCCTCTTTTATAAGAGTCCCTGCCTTAATTTGTTTTTGATACATAACGTTATCAAAAATAATATTGAAAACAGAAAATAATTTATTTGAAACTTCATATTCAGTTAAATCTATATTTTTTCTTACACTTTGTTTCCTATATTCTATCGGTATTAAAACTGTCATTATAAAAAAAACATATGACAAGATATAACCTATTGCAATTGGAAATATAAAGTCATGATAAATAGTATTCGCATATGATGATGGTGCTGGCAGGAAATAACCTACCATTCCTATTATAGATACAATTGCAAAAACGTGAATAAATTTACGAAATATACTTGCTTTCATCGTCTTATCTCCTTTTAGTAGCATTATATACTCCACTTGTTTTGACTTCATAATTATATCTATGTTCCGGGAAGCATATTATGGATATTTGTACTCCTTATTCAACTACCCATTATTGTTATAATAAGAACAGTTTTTATCAACCAAAATATAATTGAAAATTAATAAAATCATTTTAGTATTTCGCGGTTTAAGAAAATAATAAACAATATGTATTCACTATAGTATATATTTCCTACCATATTATAGCACTAATTACTATTTTCTGTCTAGTTTTGAAATATTATGTATATTAAATCTAGTAAATCAGAATAGACTTTAGGTATTTATTTAATGTAAACATAAAAATCTTCTTTCCTGCACAATTATATTGAAAATATAACGCCTATTAAAACAACTGCATAAGATAAAAATAGACTCTAAAACAAAAGACCACATTAAATAGAGAATGCGGTCATTCATTATCAGCTTTATTAATTTACTTAGTTTATAAAATGACACTATTGGCTTTCATTAACTTCAGTTGACTTCCAATCAATAGCTGCAAATTTACCTTTTGTATAATTATCAATGCGTTTAATCCATTCTACCTCATGCTCTGCTTTTGCTAACAGCATTTCATTTGACGTGTTAGTATAATAAAATGATGCATTAATAATCCACCAGTTCACCGCTATGTTAGCACGATTTAGATCTTCTTCTAGTCTTAGGGCTTCATAAATAGGTGTTGCTCAGCTAAAGTAACGATTATAACTTCTGTTTCATCTGAATTACAAAGTCTTGGCAATAGCTTTTCAACAGATTCCGGAATATCACCTCGTGTTCGTTCAATTTCTCGATGATAGCTTTGTGTTGAATCCAATAATAGTAATGTATGGCCAGTTGGTGCTGTATCGATAATTACCGTCTCATTTTCAGCTTTTTCTACTATCTGTCAAAAGCCCTAAATACAGCAATTTCCTGCGTACAAGGTGAGCGAAGATCCTCTTCTACATAAGCGATATCTTCTTCTGACATAACTTTTCTTGCTTTTTCCAGGACTTCACTCTGATACTTAATCAGCTCTGCCTGCTCATCTTTATGACTCATAGTTATCAAAGAGTTTTCTTTCATAACATATTTCAAATGAGCTACCGGATCTGTTGTAGCTAGATGAACTTTTACTCCTTTTTCTGCCAGCCCACAAGCCACAGTGGTCTTCCCTACCCCACCTTTCCCTATAGTTAATTGAAGCCGATTTGGTTATTCTTTCAGTGGTGTTAAACCTAACACAGAGCTGGCGACGATAAATATATAATTAAAACCATACCTCCATTATATTTTTAAATAGAACCCATAAAATTATTTCGTGAGTAGTAAGTCATATTTTCATTTTTTGATGAGGCATTTTGGGGAAAGTAGTAGAGTTCTCTATACTACTCCCCAAACCACACTAAACTGAACAATATTATCAGAAACGTACTCATTTAAGATTAAAACTTTTTATGAACTTATAAATATCAGTCTTAGTACCGTTTGAATCTATGACTGTATTTTTTTTATATTCCCAGCCTGTTACTTTCATGGGGTCAACTCCGGCATCAATTAACATTTGGGGATCTAACAAAAACTGAATATCAGAATCATTATTAAGCATATTTTTAGCCCAACTGAATATATTACCGTTTTCTAGGTTAACTCCATAATGATCTAATTCAGAATGATATACTATCTGATTTGGTTTTATTTCAATGAATTTTTTAAATGAGTCTAAAGGAGTTGCCTCACCATTGTATGTTAGTTTTTCATTACTTAGTTTTACACCGACCATTATTTTATTATTAAGTACAATGTTCGTTGGCAATTTACTTATAACAAGTCCAGCATCTACAAAAGGTTTTGAGTCAAATTCTATCAACACATCATGATATGGACTTTTACTGTAATCTTTGCTCCAAATAAATCTTTCATCACCATCTGGTGCGGTCAGTGCCCAACCACCATATATGTCATCTGCTTTAACGTTTTCTGGTATAGTGTCTAATAAGTCTTTAAACGAAGAAACTATCACTTTATCCTCATTTTTACGTTGTTGGCAAGAAACAAGAAAACTCATCATTAAGAGTACAAAGACGAATACAACTATTTTATTTTTCATATTAACATGTATGATTAATTAAAACAATAACCATACGTCTCCTTTCATATTATCGTTACTATACATTTAGATGCTGTGGTACTAATGATTTTTACTGAAACTTGGCTAACAACTAAGTGTATAGCCGTTATCTATATAAGAATTACTTATTAGATGGATGTACCTATATTTTACTTATTAACTATTAATATTGTTATAATATTATGATGCCGTATCACAGATTTTTAGCAATGCATACATATACTTAATTTATCTAAAATGCCTTTATTAGTATTAACTATAAAACTATTTTTTATTTCATCTCCATTTTCTTCCCTCATTGCATCTCTTTCTTTATTTAGCAAAGGATTTTTGAGCTTTGACTGCAGTCACAATAAAATTTTCATATGACCCTTCAAACAATTTTATAACTAAATCAGAAATTTCCCTTTTCTGGACTTCTTCACGATTTACTAGTGCTTTGCACATAAATCTGGTTCCATATCTTTCTATTGCTCCCCTTTTAATGCACTTATTAATGTGTGTATACACAGTGTTACGATGCCATCCGGTTTGACACACAATTTCATCGAATATTCTTGCGGCAGATAATCTACCATTATGCTTCCAGAGCACATTCATGATATTTAGCTCTGCATCAGTTAATTTTTCTCTCATTCTAACCCCATATTAATTTTTATTTTTATTTAAATAATAGATAATTTAGATTACGCAACTTTCAGTAATAAATCACCAAATTGAACATGTCCCCAATTATATTCCCATACTACAACGAGTTCAGATCCTATATATAAAAGTGCTATTTATCATTTATATAATGTAATAGATAACTTTAGCTCTTTGATAAATAAATTCAAAGTAACCAACTTTGATTTCGTTTAGTTTGACCTAGAAGTACAATTTTATTGTAATACAAAAGTAACACAATAGATTTTTATTTCATATTACTAATTTCAATTTTTTTAACTATGTCTCCAGCGAGATTCGTAATTTTAACTTTTACAAACCCTGCCTTTCTAACATTGTCCACTGTTTTCCTGTTAATATTAGCACCATAGAGATTAACAGTAATCGGATTAAGTACATCCATTATTAGGCCAATTACTTTTATCTCACTCCTGACATGTTCAATCATAATAATTTTTCCATCTGGTTTGCATACTCTCTTTATCTCCATCAACCCCTTAACCGGGTCTGGTACCGAACAAAATACACAAGTAGTAAATACATTATCAAATGTATTATCCTTAAAATCCATATTTTGAACATCCATATGAAAAAATTCTATATTTTTTTTCAATACATTAGCCTTATCTTTTGCCTTTTCAAGCATTTTTTCACTAAAATCAATGGCTGTCATATCTATGCCATCCGGATAAAATGGAATATTTTTTCCAGTACCTACACCAACTTCCAGGCATTTTCCATTTAATGAACTTAAAACCTCAGTTCTCCATTTCTTAAATAACATAAGTTCCATCGGCTGTTCAAAAATGTCGTAAACACTTGCTATCCGATTATATCTTCTTTTTATTTTTTCATTAATATCCATGGCATTTTCTCCTTGAATATGATTTTATTTATATAAATCATTTAAATAATTATTTATACCATTATATATTTAGCTATTTATTCAAAAGCAATTGTATTGCTTCATTAACAGTAAAAATTGATTTTCCAGAAACCATTTCAATAAATCAATCCATATTACTATTTTTATTAATTATAGGTGTCCCGTTGTTATAGCTTTATTAATCATATTACGTATTCTTTCATTATCTAAAGTACTATCTTTATAAATAATATTTATATTTTTATTCACCATATCAATATCAAGTGACTTAATATTATCGATCGCAGAAATCGCAATAATTGCATTATTAAAACATTTTTGACAGTACATATTCGTTTGATGTATTTTCAAACTCCTGGCTTTCACCCTAATTCCTCCTTCATATTTTGATGAAAAATATCTATCGTATCATTTTTCTTTTTATATTAATGATATTTATTATCTTGATTCGATATAATTATAGAATTTTAGTATGTAGGATATATGTTTATTCTTCGTCCATTAACTGAAATAATTAATTAATTTGCAACACAATTCCATACATCAAAATGATATCTTGCTGGGTCAGGCTTTTATCTCATATGATGAATTTCCCTTTAAATTAAAAAATTGGAAGAACCACTATTCTTTGAAAACATAATAGTTCTTCCAACAATCTTTACTATATTTTTATTAGCAACCAAATTAGATTTATATTATAAAACGTCTATTCCTGTAACCTCATATCCTGCTTCATCAATGGAAGATTTGATATCCCCATCTTTAACATCCTGGGATGTCTCAATGATTGCATTATTGGAAGCTAAACTAACTTCTACTTTTACAACACCGTTAAGTTCTTTTAAAGCCTCTGTAACATGATTTACACAGTGCTCACAACTCATACCATCAATCGTTATTTTCTTAATCATTCTGTGTACCTCCTTATTTTTTCACATTTATTGAATTGGTTTAAATGCCTTTAACCTTAAAGCATTAGACAAAACGGATACCGAACTAAGACTCATAGCCGCTGCAGCAATCATAGGATTCAGTAACGGTCCTCCAAATAAATGAAGAAGCCCCATTGCTACCGGTATTCCCAAAGTATTATAGCCAAATGCCCAGAATAAATTCTGCTTAATATTACGAATGGTACTCTTGGAAAGTTGTATTGCTGTCGGAACATCCATTAAATCGCTTCTCATTAATACGATGTCTGCTGATTCCATGGCTACGTCAGTTCCCGAACCAATTGCGATACCGATATCTGCCTGTGCTAATGCCGGCGCATCATTGATACCGTCACCTACCATAGCTACTTTTTTTCCTTCAGCCTGCAGTTTTTTTACTTCATTTGCTTTGTCCTGTGGCAAGACTTCTGCCAGTATACGGTCAATACCTACCTGCTGTGCAATTGCTTCTGCAGTCCTTTTATTATCTCCGGTTATCATAGCAACTTCAATACCCATACGATGCAAGCTGTCAATGGCTTTTTTACTATTTGTTTTAACTGTATCAGCAACAGCTATGATACCGGCAATCTTATTATCAATTGCTATATACATTGGAGTTTTACCTTCGCTGGCTAATATATCTGAAGTGGCTTCCAGTTTTTCTAAAGAAATATTACGTTCCTTCATAAGTTTCTGGTTTCCTGCCAATACATTCTTATTATCAATCGTTACTTCTATACCATGACCAGGTATTGCCTTAAAAGAATCCGGTTTTATAAACGCTAATCCTCTCTCCTCCGCTCCTTTCACAATAGCTTCTCCCAGAGGGTGTTCTGAGCCCTTTTCAGCGGATGCTGCCAATTGTAATAATTCATCCTGTGTAATATCATTTGTAACAATATCTGTTACTTTAGGCTTACCCTCTGTAATGGTACCAGTCTTATCAAAAACAATGGTTTGTATTTTATGGGTAGTCTCCAAAGCAACACCACTCTTGATCAAGACACCGTGTTCTGCACCCTTTCCTGTTCCAACCATGATTGCCGTAGGAGTAGCAAGCCCTAGAGCACAGGGGCAGGCAATTACGAGAACCGAAATAAAAATTGTAACGGCAAATACTACGGATTCTCCTCCAAAAAAATACCAGGATAAGGATGAGATTAACGACAATAAGATAACAATCGGTACAAAGTAACCGGAAATAATATCTGCCATCTTGGCAATGGGTGCTTTTGAACCTTGGGCATCCTCAACCAATTTAATAATTTGAGCCAGGGCTGTATCTTTTCCAACTTTTGTAGCTCTATATTTTATACTTCCATTTTTATTAATACTTGCACCAATGATATTATTACCGGGATTTTTTTCTACCGGGATACTTTCGCCGGTCAGCATGGATTCATCAACAGATGTGGTTCCCTCAACGACCACCCCGTCTACCGGCATCTTTTCTCCGGGTTTTACTAAGATAATATCTCCTACTTCTACTTCATCGATAGGAATTTCTTCCTCTTTACCGTCTTTGATTACAATAGCTGTTTTAGGAGCAAGACCCATCAGTTTTTTAATCGCTTCCGAGGTTTTGCCTTTTGTAACTGTTTCCAGATATTTACCCAACATAATGAGTGTTATGATTACACCTGCTGCTTCAAAATACAGATCATCGACATACTCTTTATTACCACCACTAATCTGTACGATTGCATATATACCATATAACAATGCTGCCGACGTACCGATTGCTATCAGGGAATCCATATTAGGGCTTCTTCTAAATAAAGCGGAAAAGCCGACTGTATAGAATTTATATCCGGCAATTATCGAAGGAATTACTAACATAAGCTGCACTAAAGCAAAATTCAGAGGATTCATTTCTGGATGCACAACACCAGGAAGAGGAAACATAAGCATATGACCCATTGCCATATATAAAAGCGGTAATGTAAATATGGCCGAGATAACAAATCTTCTCCATAATACTTTTCTTTCCCTTTCTTTTCTCTCCTTGTCAGCGTCAACAGCAACTTCATCATCAATTACCTTATATCCGGCTTTCACAATGGCACTTTTGATATCGGAAATTTTCACTTTAGCAGGATCATAGCTTATGTTTAATTTTTCAGTTGCAAAATTAACATTTGCTTCTGCTACCCCTTCTATCTTCCCAGTTACTCTTTCTATTGTTTTAGCGCAAGAAGCACAGGTCATTCCCTGAATCTTAAAAGTTTTGCTTACAGAATCAGATAATGCCTTATATCCGGCTTTTTCAACAGCAGACTGAATATCTCCTACGGAAATCATCGCTTCATCAAAACTGATATTCAATTTTTCAGTTGCAAAATTAACATTAGCTTCAAAGACACCTTCCAGCTTTTTTGTGGCCTTTTCAACTGTCTTTGCACAGGATGCACAAGTCATCCCCTGTATTTGAATGGACTTATTTTCCATGTTTCTCCTCCTTTAGTTATTTCGACATGAGACCACCCCACCCCCGTGGGGTATAATAAAAGTATATTGTCAAATCTTTTGTTTGTCAAGACCAAATAAATAATTTTTATTTTCACTGACTTATCTATTAAACGGGATCTAAATTCAATAAAACCGATCTAATAACCTTAAACCCCAACATCAATACTATTTTTTTCTACGGGCTTTATGTTATCCTGGTATCCTATTCTTTCATTCGGGCAAGACTTTACACAAACACCACATTGGATACAATTGTAAGAGCTTAGCTTCGTCCCTTGATATTCATGAGGTGCCAGTCCCATTGGACAACTTTCTTCGCATTTTCTGCATTTGGAACATTGTTCTGATACATTTAAGACCTTTTTCCTGTTACTAAGATAAGTAACAAAAGCTCCGGTACTCCCCATGGGACAGAAGTGACACCATACTCTGTTATGATAAATAACAGATAGAAAAGTGCCGGTAATCACAGCCTCTAATATCATCTCATAAAAAACCATTCCCATCATTACCGGTTTACCGAATGAATAGAAGATTTCAAAACTAAACATGGACATCATCAGGGTAGTAAATATGATACGAATCCATTTGGATTTAAAAAATTTCGGTGCTTTCTGATGATTACTTATTTTTATTAATACATTATCAAAAAAAATACCGATGGGGCATATGTTGCCGCACCAGAATCTACCTGTAAAAAAACCTGTTAAGGAAGGACCAATCATGCAGATAAAAAAAACTAACATGATCATAGGATATTTTAAACCGATTACCATTACCAGTAACATTACGATAGCGGCATAGTTTTTCCACCACTTCAAAATTGTTGCCAAAGTTATCTACTCCTTGTCTTTTAGAATATACTGAAAAAACTCCCGCCTTAAAATAAGGCAGAAGTTTTTCCCGATCAGCTAATCTATCCATTATTTTTTGGTAAGGTTTGATTTGGCTCCATTTTTGATTCATCACAGCAGCTGTGTTTTCCACCTTTGAACATCATAAACATCATACTGCCCATCATAATCGGACAGATAAAGGGAGCTATAATCCCCAGTAAACCTGCTACCGCCGGGCTGAACCTGGCTATAAACGGTAATGAAAACACGATAAGGATTGGCAGCCCACAGCAAAGGACCATATGAAGTATATGCTTCATGGGGCTATGTCCTTTACTGTCATGATCTTTTCTATCTTTTAAAAAATTCATTCTATTACCTCCTAATATTTTAAATCTGTTGATGTCTTTATTATAATCTTTCCATATGAAGACTAAATGAAGATTTCAAATATTGTCCCTTTTCCCAATGAACTTTTTACATTTATGCTGCCATTATGATCTTCAATAATCCGGTAGAGTATGGGAAGTCCTAAACCTGTACCCTCCGATTTCGTTGTAAAGAACGGATCAAAAATCTTTTCCAGATTCGCTTCCTCAATTCCCTGGCCTGTATCCTCAAATACTATTTTGACTTTGTTATCCTCTAAGCTCTGTGCCGAGATACGAATTTCTCCGCCTTCCGGCATGGCATCAACCGAATTTAAGATTAAATTAACGAACGCCTGAATCATTTGTTCCCTGTCATAATAACCTACAGGCAATTCAGATTTTATATAATTGACATTTACCTTGTGTTGTGAAGTATATTTATTGGTAATGATTAATACATCTTCAATAACCTGATTAATAGAATACAAACCTTTTTCATTTTTACTTGGTTTACTAAATTCCATCAGGGACTTAATCACTTTATTTGCCCGTTCTACTTCTTCATCAATAATATTTAACTCCTTAAGCTGGTTTTCATTATTAACTTCCTTGCTCATGGTCTGTTCAATCATTTTAATGATAGCCAAGGGGTTTCTGATTTCATGCGCTATTCCCGTCGCCAGCTGCCCGACGGAAGCAAGTTTATCATTCCGATGCATCTGAATTTTCATCTTATTTATTTCAGTAATATCATCGATGATTATAACCAGGCCTTTGTTCCTGCTTTCTAAGCTCAATGGAAATATATCTATTTTTATATTAACTTCCTGATTATCTTTCAGAAGCTTTTTTTCAATATTAATTTGGGGTGTATTTTTTTCATTTGCTTTATTAATTATGTCTTCAAGATCTTCACAAGAAGGAAATACATCAGCAAAATTCAGACCTATACAGTCATAAGTTACACCTATTATTTTTTTTGCACTTTCATTCATTGAAGTAATAAAAAAATCTTTATTAATCGCCATAATACCAAGATGAATGCTTTCCAGCACAGAATTGGTATAGTTCTCTAGAATTACATATTTATTTAGTTGACTGTCCATTGTTTTTAATGCAATATTTTTCTTTTCTACCAATATTCCGGTAACAATTCCGGCTGCAACAAAGAGGAATACATCCATTAATTCATAAAACCCTTTATATTGAGGCCCAATAGATAATAATTTCTGAGGAGAATAGATGATACTGATTATAATTGATACAGTGGTTCCTCCTTTAAAGCCAAATTGTACCGAGGCCAGGATTATGGGTATGAAAAACAGGATTTTATACATTTGATGCAAGGGCAAATCTTTCGTTTTGGTTAAAAAATGCATCGTTGTGATAACTGCTATTAAAATTAGAATTATAATTTTATAAGCAAGCTTCTTTTTCATCCATTTTCACCTTTTCTTAATTGTACTTCACAGTAAGGGCAGTATTTCCAGTTGATATCCACCATTTTACCGCAATCCGGGCATTTTTTCCTCAAAGTTTCCTTGCATACCGGGCAGACGTTATAGTTTGATTCAATAGGGTTTCCGCAATTAGGACATTTCTTCCCATTTATCTGCCCAAAAATATTTTTATAAGCTTCTTTGTAAATGAATAAGTAATAAATAATTAAAATGATAGCTACTAAAAATAACAGAGTCATCTTTCATTCACACTCCCGTCTTTTAGTGTGTTTCCACATCTGGGACAAATCTTCCATTCATGGTTTTCTATCGTCAATCCACATTTCTTACATTTCTTCTGTCCGGAAGTTGAAAATATTTTTATTACTGCAATGATTACTATCATCGCGCTCAGAATAAAAATAATTAAGCTAATAAAATTACCATAATAAGTAATTGAATTATTATAATAACCATAAGACTCATGCATTCCCATTCCAGAATTATATTGAATAGAGAAGAATGGCAATCCATAATTATAGATAATAATTAAAATAAATATACTAAACAGCAGAAATAAAATTGTCTTTTTAAAATTCATATTGCCCTCCATGATGCCATCCACCATAATTAAATCCATAGCAGATACCATCAGAAACTTTTCTTAATATCCACCTGCGTAAACCTGATATGCCCGCTTAACACAGGTGGATAATCTGCATCTCTGCTTAATAAAAGAATTGATTATAAACCAATTCGATGCTTACATTTTAGAAGCCGGCATTATACCATACATATAAATTAAGTAACCTACAACTATGACTACCACAACCCCTGCTACGATACCTAATATTGTCAAAGCTTTTTTATTCATAATTTCACTCCTTTTTTATAAGTTTGTATTTATTATTAAAGCAAGTTCCATGCCAATGATATCTGGCATAATTTTTGCTTTTTTATATTAAGACTGTCCCGATAATCCAGGGACAGTTTTTTTGTTGTAAAACCTTATTGTACAATAATCTACACCTAATTGTTCAAATTCCGGCAGTATCAATGGATAATGTTTAAATTAGTTTGAATAAACTTTTCTTTTGGCAGAAGACCTTATGCCCAGCTCTTCTCTATATTTAGCAACTGTTCTCCTGGAGATATTCATATTCAGATTCTTTAGCAATTCATAAATTGCCTGATCCGATAAAGGATTAAGCTTATCTTCTGCTTCAACCACCCGGTTAATTTCTTTTTTAATAACATTGGATGAGATATTTTCTTCCTTTGTTCCACTATTGATTCCATTGGTAAAAAGATCTCTAAGCCTTATGGTCCCAGCGGGAACACTGATAAATTTATCTTTTACTGCTCTGCTGACTGTGGATTCATGTAAATTTAAATCTATTGCAAGCTCTTTCATATTCATTGGCCTTAAATAAGCTTCACCCTTATCGAAATAAGCCTTTTGATATTCTGTGATTTTTTCGATAATCCTGTATATCGTATTTCTCCTTTGTTCTATCCCTTTTATAAATGCCAGAGCGCTGCTAATTTTATCTTTCATGAAACTGACAGTCTCTTGATTCTTATTCTCTTTCAAAATTCTCTGATAGTATGAATTGACATTCAACTTCGGTAATAAATCGTCATTCATGATAATATAATATTCATTTCCAATTTTTTTTAAGAATGCCTCAGGTATAATATACTGTGTTGCCTCCCCGGTATAAAATCCTCTTGCAGGCTTTGGTTCCAAGGTTTTAATAATATTGACATAGTTTTGTACGTTCGCTACAGTATCATCCAGAATCTTTGCAAGTTCCTTTATTTTATTGTCTCCCAGTAATTCCAGGTGTTTCATAATAATCTCTTCTAATTTTTCATTATATTTATTTTGCTTCTTTAACTGTATCATTAAACTTTCCCTAAAATCCTTAGCTCCTATTCCCCATGGCTGAAAATCTTTCAGAATTTCAGATGCTTCAAAAACCATTTGATATGGCTTTGAAATCAACTGAGAAATATCTTTTATCTCCTCTGGTATCAATCCATCTTCATTAATGAATTCAATTAAGGATGCACAAATATTCAGTATTTCCTCATTCTCATCCCGTTCCATAAGCTGCTCTTTTAGATAATCTTTTAGCGTAGCAGTTTGGGATATATAATTGAATGGGTTATTGTCATAATCATCATCTGAATCATGATAAATTATTTCACCTCCATAATTATCATATTTATTATTCTGTATATATTTTTCATAAAAAAATGGTTCTTCCTCTTTCTTAATGTCTGCATTATCCGTATCTTCATTAAGATCTGAGTTACTGTAGTCAATTTCAAGAAGAGGATTTTCATTTAATTCCTTTTCAATACACTCCTGTAAATCATCGATTGGCATCTGAAGAAGCTGTAAAGACAGTTTCATATCACTAGTTAATAACAGCCTTTGTTCCTGCTGTATATTTTGTTTCATATTCATGTCCATTCGCTTCATCCCTCCCTTCGCTGAATCATAAAAATTATATATCTGTGTTATGAAGTTTATATGTAGTTTCATGTTACCGTCAAAAATTGCAGCTTACTTTAAGTAAAATAAAAATCAGAGTTATCCGTATTTACTATTAAGTGGGATAACTCTGATTTATTTATTAAAATATTGTAATTCTTATTCTTATGTTACATATGGCCGCCCATCATGTCATCATCCATCATGCTGCCACTACCTGAACTTCCACCCATCATGTCATCGTCCATCATTCCCATACTGCTACTAGAGCTTCCATTCATATTGTTACTGGAGTTTCCGCTCATACCGATACCTGAACTTTGTGTATTCATTCCAGAGTTCATATTACCTGGCATATTCATACCGCTATTCATGTTATTCTGCATCATTCCATTCATGTTATAGCTGCCGTTCATATTATAGCTTCCATTCATACCATTCATATTATAACCGCCATTCATATTGTAAGAACCGTTCATTCCATTTTGGTTCATGTAATTATGATTGCTGCCATATGACTGATAGTTGGAAAACTGGTTAACCCCCCAGAGAATCGCAAAGCTGATTATAATTCCTGCAAAAGATACAACCGCTAATTTTAACCACGGGTTATTATTCATATAATTACCTCCATTTTATTATTATTTCGCTTCTGTTCCACAATAAGGGCATACCTTCCAGTTATTGTCTAAGGGTTTACCACAGATATCACATGTCTTCCTGGGCTGTTCAACCGGTGTTGATCCGCTTTTATAAGCTTCCATGTTCTGCGGAGTAAAAATATAATTCTTCGCTACCATGATTAAACCCACAATCAGCGCAACTACAAACAATACAATTAAGACCTTAATCAGGAATATTAATAATACGGAGAATGTTCCTGCACCAAATCCATAATTTCCACTCATATACATATGCTCACCTCCATAATTTCCTGAAATATTAATACCTAAATAATTAGATGGGAATAAAAGTTCTTTTGCAAACCATAAAACAACAATACCTATAAATGAGATTATTATTAGTTTAAGGAATGAATCCTTTTTCATGTTTTACACCTCCTTTCAAATGATCTTTACACCAATATAAAAAGCAAGTTCCATGCCAACAAGACTAGTTTGAAAATATGGTAGGTAAAACAGTATTAAATCTTGTATCATCAATCAAAAGCACTAGTATAGAAAGGGTGTATTGTCCAAATCCATACACATCATTGTTGAAAATTGAACATCTCTATTTAAGATTAAATTTTTCTATTCGATAGATTAAAGCATGTCTGGATAATCCCAATAACTTAGCTGCGTTAGTTTGATTACCTTTAGCTATCATCAACGCCTGCCTTACAAAACTTTCTTCCACTTTCTCTAAATTAATACCTTCTTCCGGTAAGATAAAGTCTTCTTTTTTTCCAGAAAACACTTCTTTTAATATCTCTTTGGGTAACAGAGACGGTTCAATTACCGGATCAGGAGACAGAATGACCAACCGTTCAACTAGATTCTCTAATTCCCTTATATTGCCGGGGAAGTCATAATTTCTTAATAAATCAAGAGTCTCCTTTTCCATAGTTAATTTAGTTCGATTTACTTCTTTGCTGTATTTATCCAAAAAATAGTCAACCAGTTGAGGAATATCTTCTTTTCTTTCTCTTAAAGGCGGTAAATAAACGGGTATGACTTTTAGCCTGTATAAAAGGTCTTCTCTGAAGTCTCCTTTCTCTACCATTTGTTCTAAATCCCGGTTAGTTGCTGCAATAATTCTAACATCGGACTTGATTACCTCTGAGCCTCCTACTCGTTCAAATTCTTTTTCCTGAAGCACCCTTAATATCTTAACCTGAAGGGGAAGGCTGAGTTCACCGATTTCATCTAGGAATAGGGTACCGCCCTGGGCCCTGTCAAACCTACCGGCTTTTCTGGCATTAGCTCCCGTAAATGCTCCCTTTTCGTAACCAAATAATTCGCTTTCAATCAAGGTTTCAGGAATTGCACCGCAGTTTACTGTAATAAAAGGCTTACTGCTTCTACTGCTTTTATTATGTATAGAAGCAGCAATCCCTTCTTTTCCGGTACCGCTCTCTCCAATAATCAGAACAGAGGCATTTGTATTTGCTACTTTATTTACTAGATCAAACACATCCTGTATCTTTTTACTGTTTCCGATTATCTTACCGTTAAAAATCTGTTTAGCAGTTTCTTTTAAATAATCAATTTCTTTATTCAGTTTATCTATATTCAGCGCTTTAAAAATAGAAAGCTTCAAATCATTGATATCAAAAGGTTTTGAAATATAATCTGCCGCCCCAAGCTTCATTGCCTCCACCGCTGCATCTGTACTGCCATGGGCAGTTATCATAATAACGGGCAGCTTGGGGGTAATAGTCTTGATTCGTTTTAGCACTTCCATCCCGTCAATTTTAGGCATCCGGTAATCCAATATCACCAGGTCCGGTTCTTCATCCAAAAACAGATGAAAAGCTTCTTCTCCGTCACTAGCTTCTATTATGTCAAAATTTTCTTCTCTGAGGTTTTTTCCCAAAATCCATCTCATATTCTTTTCATCGTCCGCTATGAGAATTTTCATATACATCCTCCCTTTTGGGGTATATTTACTTAACGAATTTTACCCTTACATTTGTACCGACTCCTTCTTCGCTATCCACGTCAATGGAGGCGGAATGATGCAGTAAAATCTGTTTGGTTATAGTAAGTCCGATTCCGTTTCCTTCAACCTGATTCCTGCTTTTATCCCCCCGGTATAACCGCTCGAATATAAAGGGCAGATCTTGCTTGTTTATACCGATTCCATTATCCTTAACACTCAAATAAATAAAGTCTTTATCAGAAGTCAGATTTATTGCAACCGTTCCCCCGCTATTTGTAAATTTAAAAGCATTGGATAAAATATTATAAAACACCTGCCGCAATTTATCTTCATCCCCAAGTATGAAATACTTTTGTTTTGGCTTGATCTGCAGGGATACCGCAATATTATTGCGTTTTGAATGCATTGAGAAAATATCTGTTAATTTTACTATTAATTCTTCCAGATCTACTCTTTGCATATGCAGTTCCACATTGGTTTCTTCCAGTTCTTTTAAAGCATCCAAGTTATTTAAAAGCCTGCCAAAGCGTATGACTTCATCGTTTAAATTAATAAGCCGATCTGTCGTAACTGGAAATACTCCGTCAATCATAGCTTCCAGATTGTTCTGGAAAATATTCAACGGAGTACGTATTTCATGGGATACATCAGAAACCAGACGTTTTCTCAGCTCATCCTGATATTTTAATTTTTCTCCCAGTATATTGATACTTTTAATTAGATTATCAATTTCTAATACATTGCTTTTCATGACTGCTTTCGAAGTATATTTTCCCTCCGTCAGGTCAACGGAAGTTTCTGATACTGCCTTAATTGGGTTAGAGAATTGTTTAGAAAAGTAAATACTGATTAAGGAAGCAAAAGCAATAGCTACCACAACGCTTACAGCTATACTCCGGTTTATGGACAGTTTAAAATTAATATCCTGTTCCGACACCAGTACCGGTTCATATTGGCCTATAATCACATAACCTACAGCTTTCCCCTGATAAGTAATGTCAAAAGTAGCAGTCCGGTATTCGTTTCCTGCATTCTTACCACTCATATTCAATATTTCTTCCGGATTCATAGCCCAAATCACATTTTTATCTTTGTCCAACAATGTCAGGCAATAATTGCTCATATATCCTTCATGCTGTATTTCTTTACCCGAATCCGCGGTCCAGTTTAAATCTCTTTTATATACTTCCTCAAAATAGCTGACAATCCTTTCGTTTCGCATTTCTTGATTATCAGAAATGTATTTATTAAAAGTATTGTTTATAGCTAAATTTACAAATATTGCAGAGAATAACAATGTTAACATGGTACATGAAATTAAAATAAAAGTTAAACGTCTCCGAATGGAATGCATCAGGTGCCACCTCCAAACTTATACCCAGCTTTCTTTACCGTTAATATATATTTAGGATTTCTTGTGTCTTCTTCTATTTTTTTACGTATATTTTTGATATGGACATCAATTGTCCTATCAGAGCCTTCATAGCTGATATCAAAGACCTGTTCAATCAACTGTTCTCGGTTAACAACACGCCCCTTATTCTTCACTATGGTATACAATATATCAAATTCATTTGGTGTCAATGAAATCTCTTTTCCAGCTAATCTAACAACTCTCTTGTCGTAATCTATCGTCAGAAGTCCGTCCTCTGAAGTATAGAGGGAAGACTGTAAAGTTTCAAATCTACGGAATAGTGCATTCACACGAGCAGTCAATTCTCTGGGACTGCAAGGCTTTGTCAGATATTCATCTGCTCCTGCATTTAACCCTTCAATTTTATCATGCAACGTAACCTTAGCCGTCAGCATAAATATATGGACATCCGATACACGCCGGAGAATTTTGCATACTTCTTCTCCGTCTATATCCGGTAATAAAAGATCTAATATAACAAGCTTGAAATTCATTTTCTGGAACAGCTCGATTCCTTCCAACCCTCTTGTGGTACAGTATACCTTGTACCCCTCTTTTTCCAGATATGCTTTTATTACATCAGAGACCTTAATTTCATCTTCAATTACTAAAATATCATTCGTCATTTCTTACCTCTCGTAAAAACAATTTTAAATATCGCCATGGCTCATTATTCTCATAATCCCATGGCGATATTTATTTTACTCTATTGGTCAGCGTAATTACATCATAGGCATACTACTACTGCTAGAATTATTATTCATATTATTACTGTTATTAGTGTTATTACTGTTACTATTCATATTATTACTGTTACCCATATTGTTCATGCTACTGTTGTTATTCATAGCGCTGGAGTTATTTTGCATACCATTCATGGAATTATTATTCATCTGATTTTGTAACTGATAAATCTGCTGTTGGATATTGTTCAATTGCTGTTGGATGGAGTATAAATCATTACTGCCATTCATAGTTCCCTGTGAATTTGTCATGCCCTGCATACTTGACTGCCCGTACATACTTCCCTGCATATTCATAGATGCCATATTATTCTGTGTATTCATATAGTTATAGCCCATTGTATTTCCTGTTTTCGGTAAAGCGGTAAGAATTGCCGCACTAATAATAATGCCTATAAACGAAAATACTGCCAGTTTTATAAATCCATTGTTCTTCATGGTAAATCCTCCTATAATATCTTTATTTTTTATACTTTGAAGCTTTAAATTATATTTTTCTTTTAATTTATCCGAGTTTTCTTTTATTTTATCTTTCTTATTCATGATTGCATTGATTCCTGCCCAGACAGCCAATCCTGACCCCAGAAAAAGTACCACTAATAAGAAGAATGTATATAGTTTCCCAATGGAACCTAAGATGTCCATAATAACCTCCATCAGTCTTTTATTTAATCCATACAATAGCTAATATGATTGCCCCACAGATAAGAAGCGGCAGCAATGCAAAAATAATTATGGTAGTTATAATTCCCATAGTCTGCACTGCAGAGTTTTTGTCTTCATGATGTTGGCTGGTATTAGCTGTTTGCGCTGTAGTTCCAGAAGCCTGGCTGTTATTTTCAGAATCTGAGGAACCAACCAAATCATAAATCGTAATATTCTCAAGATGAATACTGGCCATGTTAGCCATACTTTCAGTCATCATGGACGCCTTTTTCTCCTGAGGGGATAAGTACAGGGAAATTAGGGTTATTACCGTAAAGCTTAAGAATATTACTGTTAATCGCCAGAAATTTAACTTCTTTTTGTCAAACATGTTTCTCCTCACTATTTCTTTTTCTTAAGAGAAACCCGGCTATTATACTGAGCACCACTGCAAGTGGGAATACAGCAATGGACCAAATCAGGATCATCTTCAGTAAACCGTTTCCTTCAATCCCCATCATAACTCCCATAGCTGAATTTTCCATAGCCCCCATCATTCCGGTCATATATTTCATAACTTCGCTTTCGGAAGGCCCTGGTTTTAAGAATGATATTACAGTTGCCGCTGCAAGGTAGAAGAAAAAACTTGCAAGAAACCAGACAAATATTTTAAACCATGGTTTTTGTAACATAACTCTCCTCCTGACCTTATTTAATATCCTGCTTAACTTTATTTTTTGGCCATATCAGAATGTGCGTTTTTTTGAAAATATGCCATATGATACTGATAAGGGATAAATAGGATATATTTTCATGAATTAAAAGAGCAAATGCCACTGCTTTTTCATTGAACTCCATACATATCCAGATAAGGACTCCGCTTAAGATAAGAAGCAGTGTTATTATAAAGTTAAAAAGCTGATAACCGCTTCTTCCGATAATATTCCAAGGCTGAGGCCGGTTATCCTTTTTAATTTTTCGTATAATTTCATGTATGACTGCAATAAATGTGATTAGTACAAAGGCTGATGCACTGAATCTGTGTACCGTGTCCGCCATGGTAAAGTTGAAATTTAAGATCCATCCAAACTTTGCACCTATCATAGCAAAACCGCTGATGGCAAGTAAGGCCCATATGATTGCATATAACCAATGCATCACCAAGTCAAATCTCACATTTTTCATAAGTGCACCTCATTCCTTTACACTGTTGTATTGTCAAAAGCCTTATCACTTCCACAATAAGGACAGCATTTCCAATCATTCTTTAATTTCTCTTTGCATTCCGGACAATCTTTTGTTATAGCATCAGGTGATTCTTCTGTTTTTATACTGCCTTTATTTAAAGAGTTTTCTTTTAGATACATGATTACCCCATAAGCAAGAGCTATGATAAAAATTAAAATCAGAGCTTTCATTAAAAACAGAAATAACGTGGTAAGACTAAAAGATATATTAGAGAATGCATAAGGAGAATTGTTTTTGAAAAAGGATAAGGCAAAAATCAAAACTACTACTGCACCAGTTATGATAAGCGCATTTCGGATTATACTATCCTCTTTTATCCATGAAAAACGGTTAACCTGTCCGTTACCGGTTTGCTTTGTAACAGTTCGGAAAATCCATATCAGAACTCCTAATAACAAGCCTATTATTACTAACTTTATAAGCAGACCTATTATATTTTCCAATGTATTGCCAAGGGAATATCCTGCACTCACCATAGAGCCATCTTCCATAGAGCTGCCTCCCGCTCCAAACATAATGTTGAAAGCGAAGCCAAAAGCCAATACTCCGATAAGTATGACGGCAATTGTTTTTATTAAAGGATCTTTTTTAATTGTTTCCCACACTTTTTATCACTCCTTCCAATTACTATATCGTATCATACCGGATTATCCATTGTTGTCTTCTGACCACCTGATTTAAAAAGTTTTACAATGCTTCCGATCAAGGTGATAATAAAAATTACAACAAAAGCAATTAATACTATTGTGATAATATTAGTTATATTCAAACCAGAAGAAGGCATGTTCATAGTCCCTGTATTATTCTGGCTCTGCTGTAACTCACTATATGCCTTCTGAGCTAAAGTACCAAGATCAACTGATTGGGATAACAAATCATCATTCAGCTTATTCAGAGCTACTACTCCCTGAGCTATGGTATAAATACTGTCATGAAGCTTGGCCATTCTCTGTGAATCATATACGAGGCCATTGGCATCAACATAAGGATTGATATTAATTAAATCCACAGCTTCATTGATATAAGATAGTGCTTCCTGTAATTTGTTTTTGTTTTGTACGGTTTTATAGTATTGATTCATATAAAATTCCGTTTTACTACTGGTATCAACACCAGCCTTTTCAATCTGCCCGGTAATATCATCCTGAAGTTGGTTTAAAAGCTGCATACCAACCGATACTTTATATAATCCTACATGTAGTTGCTGCATCTTATCTGCATCATAGGTCTGCCCCATACTTTGCATTTGTGATGACTGTTGACCTGAAACACTGCCATTATATATATTTATTGTTGTTTTATCCTGGGAATTACTTGAATTCGTATTGTCATTTTGCATATTTCCCATAGAATTACCATTCATGGATGAATTCTTATCCGCATCTGTAGCATAAGGATCTAACGTCATCTTATTTAATGCGGCAGAAATCGTTTCATAAGCCTGTGATAACGCTTCTTTGCTCTTCATTATCTGGTTGGTTTGGCTAATTTTATATGCATTTTCTGCATTTGACTGAGAATTAGACTGAGTATTATTTTGTGTGTTTGCAGTTTCGTCTTTCGTACCAGAATCTGTTGTGTTAGTTTTGCCTGTATCTGTTGACGTCTTGTTAGATGCCATATTCATTCCAGGCATACCATCTGCATTTTTAATAATGTTAAATCCCAGATAACCAACGCCTCCTAAAATAATGATGATTAAGAAAAAAACTACCAGGCCGCTTAAAAAGCTTCCCTTCTTTTTCATTGTAAAACCTCCTTATAATATAATGTTCGACAATATATTATAATTTCCATATGTAGTTTATATAAAGAAAGTTTCCTTTTTCATTTATTTTGTAGAATTTTGAATAAAACATTTTTTACATTACTCAGGCTTGTTAGCCTGGTTATTCGGATCCGGAATATAGCTTGATTTATAATCTGAATAAATGACTTTCTGCATCATTCCTGCCGCCGCATGATGAAGCTCATGACAGTGGTAAATCCAGTTACCAGGATTATCAGCTTTAAATGCTATCACATATTTCTCTCCAGGTTTTATTAAAAGAGTGTCCTTCATGATAGGTGCTCCCATATAGGGGGTATCATTTTTTGATAACACCTGAAAGAAATGGCCATGTAGATGTATAGGATGATCTACCTTCCCTTTATTTTCATATATGATTTTTACAGTGTCACCGGTTTTTACAGTGATTGGAGAAAGTTCTTGATAGGTCTTCCCATTTATAGTGTATATTAAAGTACCGTCCTTTGAATCAGCATTTAATTCAATATTTTCATCAATATCATATCTTTGATTCATAGTAAATTCACCGGTTGAATAAGTTCCATAATTCATGAAATCAAAATACGGTAATTCCTTTTCACTATCCTCTTCTGCCAGTATGCCATTGCCTCCTGATACCTTTACAGGTATTTTCAATTGTTCATTATATAAATTGTCATCATGGAAATCTATAATGAAATCTTCATCTGTATTTACTGTAAATTCAATATCATATCTCTCACCGGGAGCGATAAGAATAATCTGATCTTTTATCTCCTCAGCTCCTTTAATGTCCTGACCATCTAAACTGACCACCTTAAAATTCTGTCCCGGAATATGTATACCATGTGAACGGTATCCAGCATTAATGAAACGTAATCTTACAGTATCCCCTTTCTTGACTGCAAGTGGCTCTATCAAATCACCTGATTTACCATTAACTGTATATATATTATACAGTTCCTTCATCATCTGCTCTTCTTGTAGCTCCAAATCTTTGCTATCCATATCTCCATTACTCTGTGATGAAGTATCCATCTCATTTCCCATACCCTGCATATCCGAGCTTTCTGAGGACATGGTCATCTCTCCCTCACCGTTTTCTGCCCACTCATCAAGTATTAAAGTATAATCTTCATCAGCTTCTAATTTATCTTTCGGCAATACAACAAGGGCTCCGTACAGCCCCTTATCAACCTGCTTTGAGCTTTCCTGATGCGAATGGTACCAGTAAGTTCCCGGCACATCGGCTTTAAATTCATAAGTATAGCTCTGTCCTGGTAATATAGCATCCTGTGTAAAGCCTGGAACTCCATCCATATCCGAAGTTACCGGATATCCATGCCAATGGATAGTTATGGGTACGTCCAACTGGTTTGTTACATGAACCTTAACATAATCACCCTCGGTTACCCTGATTTCTGTGCCCGGGATAGTACCTCCGTAAGTCCAGACAGGCAATGTTACACCCGGTGCAATTTGAGTTTGTGTTTCCTTTGCAATAAGATTAAAATCCTTGACATTTTGTTCTTCTTGGGGTTCTTCCGTATCCACAGTCTGTTCTTCTTTTTTTATTGTCTGGGATTCCTCCTTGTCAGAAACTGTTTCAGTTACCTCTGTTTCTTCCTGGGCTTCAGCTAAATTTTTATTATTTTGTAATTCCATGCTTCTATTATGATTCCAGGTTATAGCAGATAAGACTACAACAATAAATGCAAGGATCGATAAAATCCCTATTGCTTTATTCATAATTAAGTCCCCCTTTCATACAATCTTCCTTCTTATAAATTTATAAGCTCCAATAGGAGCTAACCTAAGTTTGTATTTTCATACTCACCTGGTTCGCCCCTGTTAAAGTCGGTATTTGGGTATTCCTTAGTGCATACCCATACTTTTCTGGTTGTTATTCATATTGTCCATCATGCCCATACCTGAACTATTACTTGGCATGCCCATATTTCCCTGCATGTATGTGCTATTGCCACTATTATTCATTGAAATTTGCATACCATTTTGATGTTACCTCTCTTAATCCAACTTTTCTGATTCTGCACAGTAAGGGCAAACTTTCCACTCATTCTCTAATGTCTTACCACATACACTGCAGGTCTTTTTCTCTCTTGCTACCGGAACAAAAACACTTTTAAATGCCGCTATATCCTGCGCATTGAAAATAAAATTCTTTGCTACAATAACTAACCCAATTATTAAGGATAATATAAAGACAACAACCAACAGCTTAATGAAAAAAACTAATCCTACGGATATGAAACCTAATCCGCTCCCAAGACTTCCGCTTGAATACATACTATTTCCTCCTTTATAGTGTAATTATGTTACAAGGGGTTTACAAATATTAATTTCTATCCCTTACCAATAGATATAGCAATAAGTATGCCAAAACGGAATCTTTAGCGTATTCTTCATTTTTCAAACTTAAAGTCATTTTTTTAAATTAATATGTACTAAAAATTACAGCTGGCTGTAGAATTTTGAACAGTTATAAAATAGACACCCGAAGGTGTCTTATTCATTTCATTGAGACCGATTCCTCCAAGAAACACCATAATAACCATCACAGCAGACAAACCTATCAATATTTTCTTTCGAAATCCCATTCAGATAACTTCCTGTTCGTATTATGGTCTTATTTACCATATGAATCATTAGTTTATAATAATATGAGTATGTGTAACTTATATGTAGATTAAAATTATGTTTATTTGTACCTAATAAAAAAAGGACAGTCTTAGAAACTACAAAGTTCCGAAGACTGTCCTTAAATTTTTTATATACTTAACATTTTTTTCTTTTCCTTTTTTTCTATTTTATCCTCTTTAAATACGGCACTGTTTGAATCCTGCCAATTATACAGTTTGTCCAGGAAGTCGTCCTGTATTTCTACCTTTTTGTCACTTAACTTTAACGGGTCACTCTGTACGTGGTTTTCGTTCATGGTTTTGTTTTGATAGTTCCCAGTCATGATATGGTTATGAACCAGCCCTATTAATTCATCAGAAAGTTGGTTCCTGCTTTCCATGACTTCAAACCATTCCGTAATCTCCTTTGATGTTTCGGAAGGAAGACTTATCGAAAATATATGTTTTGGTATATTGTACATAGAAAAATCATCCTTTCTAAATTCGGGTGGCCGCCGTATAATCCAAAGCGGATTCTTCCTGTAAATCGTTCTTTAATCGGTTTGCATTTTTCCAGGCACCGATTGCATTGAGCATTATGGCATTTTCGCTAAATATCATAGGAATTCTATTTAGGTTCTTCTTAACCACTTCTTTAAATAACAGGGAACCTCCTCCGCATAAAATGATAAGTCCGATGTCCGGAAGCTGTATACCCGCCGCCGCAGCTTTGGAAGTAAATTCATCGACCAACTGTCTGGCTTCATAATCAATATATTCTTTGCAGATATTATGTAAATTAGGGATTTCTTCTCCGTAAATAAGAAGTTTCTCTCTCCTGGTGATAGCATTATCAAGCTTATGTCTTGGTACGGTTACTTTGTAATCAGTTTTAATATAATCTATAATTCTGTTTAACGGATCAATGGTTCCCTTATCAATACCAAAAAAGGTCCGCAGCTCAAAATTATGGACAACTGTAACATCCGAAGTCAATGCACCGATATCAAAACCGAGAATGGTACGCTCCGAATAATTGTTTTCATATTCTGCCAATAGGTTCCCATCATCGTCATACATAATGGCATTCATAGCGCATAAACCTTCCGGCTGCGTATTAACACCCAGGATTTCAAATTCAACTTCCACTCCGTTAAAAACAGGATTTAAAAATCTTACGCGGTGAGTACCTTTCAGCTTTTCTTCCAATACTGTAACATTTTCTTTCTGATTTTTAAAGTACTCTTCCGTAGGCAGCATGGTACCTAAAATAACTTTTTCTTTGATAATCCTAACATTGGGTTTTAATAAAGACAAGGCGATTGAGGTTAATAATACAATCATAGTTTCAGAATCGTTAGCTTTACCATTATGACGGTCGGCAACTGAACGTTCCTTTAATATGCCCCTGTTAAAATTATAAGCCATACCTCCAACAAAATATTTACCAAAATTCTGATTATTACTAATCACTTCAACTTCAAGCAAATTTAAAGGAAACCTGGTATCTTCATTTACAATCCTTCTTTCATGCCATGGTGCCAGAATGTTCATGATAAATAATTCTCTTTTTGTTGGACCGATGATTTTAAAGGCATCATTTCCCATATCCGCACCGACAGTTAAAATATTGTTCTTCATGTATATCCCCCTTGTACCGTTAAGTATAGTATATGCATGGGAAATACTCTTATATTTCATATCACGAAAAGCGTAATTTCCCTATATCAACCCGGTTAATGTATTACGATAACCGATCTTTATGTAGAATTATTATATCTTGTCTATCTTACAAATTCAAGATTTATTTTACATATATTGTAATTTATAAAGCTAGTTTTAATTTTTTTCAATACAGCTAATTTCCAACAAAATCACGTATAACCTGCTATTTTTCGCTTTTGACAAGAACATATAATATCGTGTATTATTTGGTATATGAATATAGGGGGTGTAATCATATGAACTATGAGAAAGATAACAAGATTGTTTTAATAAGTGCCTGCAAAAACTGCGGGCAGAATTTAGAATATGATTGGAATATCTGTCCTTACTGTAAAACTCCGGTTGTCTCCATTGTATGCAACTACTGCGGACAAGAAATAAAAACCAATTGGAATTACTGTCCTCATTGTAAAAATAAAGTTAAAGCAGAAATAAAAGATAAATTACGCATTGATGAGTTCAATGCATGGTTAAGGGCAGTTTTAAAATAAAACTGCACTCTTTCTAACATAACGAATATGAAATCCATTGTGAATTAAAATTGATACCTGCGTTATGCTTTAAATTATCCAATTAAAAATTAAAATAGTTATGATAATTAATATTACATTCCTTATGGGTATATACCCCCGTCTTATTATTCAAACAATAGCTATGTTTCAAAGTATGTAACTAAATGGGCAAGAAAGAATTATAGGAGACTTGTAAAGGAATTATACAACGGGTATCTCAAGTTACCGATACGGCATTTTACGAATCCTTATTTATACCAATTCATCCTTATTCACCATAGCTTCATTATATAATTTTTCAATACTAAAAAAACGAACATTTAGCTAAATTAACTACTAAATGTTCGTATTTTAATCTAACACTTACCTTTAAAATTAGATTGATTTTTTACATGTTAACCATGTTTTTACATTCACTAGCACATTGCCTGCATGTATCTGAACATGTTGGGCAATGATTATCTTGAAACATACTGCAATCATCTGCACATTGCTCACAGATTGTAGCACATACATTGCAGATTTCCTGTATATTCTGACTTCCTCTTGACATATAGCAGGCTGTTATTGAGCAAATTTCTGAACAATCCTGTAATGACTTAATACAACTTAGTCTAGCTTTTACATCATCCTCTTGTAAACACATTGTAAGACATTCCTGACATATCTGAGCACATTTTACACAAGCATCAATACAAGTTTGATGAGGATTTCCATTCTGCATAAGTGATACCGGCATTTTTTCCATAGTTGCAAACATAGTTATGACCTCCTAGTAAAAATAATCATTTTTGTTACAAATTTATTATCCACCCTCATCATAAATTTATACGCTTACATTCCTATTCTTCTTATTATTTCAGTATTAGAAGTTATTTAAGTGAGTAAGTAATAATTTATAATCTGGAAAAAAATTTGCCGGAGATGCTATTGATTCAGAATTAATTATCGTAAATTAAAACTTGACAAATTATATTAAAAGTTCAGCTCATTCCATGCATATGAGCTGTATCGATGGATAGTGCTTTTTCAATTTCAATCTGGGTCTGAAATGAAATATCATTTTCACAACCAATAATCCAGCCATGCATAAAAGGCGGCTGCGGTTCAGCCTGAGATATTGGCTTAACTGATTCTATATAATTACGGATAACACTAGGTAGTCTGTTTTTATCTATTATGAGGATAGGGCTATGCTTTCCTAAATGAGCAAACAGCGCACCTGATACGCTATTAAATGGATTTTCGATAGCGGTAAAGGTAAAAGCGTGCCCGTTTCGATTGGTTTTTCCCCAACCAAATTTACCATCAGGGCTTTTATATTTAGAAAAATTTACAGATACATCATATGGATCATTACCTGTAATTCGCTCAAGATAATTTATATTCAATCCGGTTAGTTCTTTTTCTACCTGTTCTGAAATATCATCTGTATTGCCAAACAAAAATACATTGGCGTGATTTGCATTTACAATAACATTAATTGTCTCATACGGCAGTTGATTCTTTTCCGTAAATAGAATAGGTACACCCATATGTGCAGCCCAAGCACAGGCTGATAGCCCGTTAAGATAATTTTGAGAAGATAAAATAATTATATTATCCAGGTTGTCAAGAAATCTTGCTACATTAGCTGCTGTTTCATAGATATTTGCTCCAGATATTATCTTTACAGCAAACCCTAATGATATTAGATACTGCCCAATAGCTTCAGATATACCGCCTATTAAAAATATTTGAATCCCATTTACCCCTTGTGGATTTAATTTATAAATTTGATTTAAGGTATTTATATCGATATAATCGGTATGGGAAAATAAAATAGGAGCATTGTAAGGAAAGTGAATTACAGATGTTGAAATTATTGCATCATGTATTATTTCTCCATTCGTAATTATGATAGAATCTGGCGATTTGTCTGCATAAACGACATCAGATATTGCAACAGCATTTTGAAAGTGATTACCTCCACATATGCGTGTTGTATTTAAAGTATTTACATTTTTACCAATATACATATAAATCCCTCATTGCATTATTTATATATATTTATGAATGATCATTTTATTAATTCACGTTTTATATTTCAAATTTGCTGTTATATAAGAAAGTACAAATCTTTTATAGTTTTTCTCCTTACATATTGAAAACTACTGTAATAATACCAATTATGAATCAGATTAATCCCGTAGCAACAGCAAATTCAAGTATGCTAATACCTATTTTTTAGTAGTTATACATTTCTGCTCATCAAAAAAGAACACATATTTACAGAATATAGTAAACATATGTTCCAATGTAATATGAACCAGAGATTCAGAGTTTAAAATCTCTTGACAAGTTTTATTAGATATTTTGTTTAAAAATACATTCTTTAATTAACATTTTTTCCAAATTCTGCTGTACATATTGTATCAATGAAACAAATTTCTCATCCTTATCTTCCTTTGTCACTTTCACCGGTTCATGAAAACTAATCTCCACTTTGTTAAACGGAAATGGGATTTTAAAAGCGTCCCACCTTCTTTTCAGCTCTATCATTCTCTTTACTTGTACCGAAATCGGCACTATATTTCGTTTGGTCAAATAGGCAATCGCGAACGGAAAATATTTGGGGACATGATATGGTCCAAGCGGCCCATCCAAAGTAATAGCAAGGTCTGCTGCATTATCCTGGGTTATTTTTTTCTTAAACTTAAATATATAATTTCCGCCATCAGAATTATCCGGCAGACGTATGGCATGATAACCAAAATGTCTACAGATTTCGGATGTTGCTTATCAGTCATAAAATTAGTTTGTTTTAACTGAGAATCCTGTTATATTAATTAGTGGTGTAAAAGAAACTGAAGTAGAATCACTCGCAGAATGTACACCTGAATATGCCCAACCATTATTGTACCATGAATAATATGGACCTCCGCTATCACCACCAGCACTTGATCCGGACGTAATATTTGCATTTGTCATTCCCTTTATAACATATGTTGTACCATCTGACACAACACTCATTGATTGATTTGTTCCAGTAACTGTAACTGCAGCTATACCAGAAGTACCACCATATTTATATAAAAGCGTTCCTACTGGAGGGTTATTGTAAGTACCAGTGATAGCAAAATTCTGAGATGATCCTTTTACAAGATTTGTAGTGTTAAAATCACTGTTTACAGTTGCAATACTGTTATCACCTACTTGATTATTACTAAATTGTTTAGCAGCTAAAGTCCCTAATCTTGTCCCTGATGCAGTGTCTACTTCATAGCCTGGGGCTGTAAAATGGCCATTAAATAAAATAGCTTTACTGCCATAAGCACTTCCTCCGATACTTAATGTAAAATAATATCCATTGTGAATTATAACATCTCCTCCAACTAAATTAGTGGCCTCTGTTTTTTGATAATCATTATCTTCCACAATCGAAATTGGATTAGAATTATTCTGAGAACTCCTATTCATGCCCTTTACTTTATTATAAACTTAACAATAAGTTCTTTGTTATTGACTTTTTTTATATATTGATATTGGCCAGGTGATATACTATAAAGATCTAAGCGAAGTATATCATGTTTTACTGAATTAGGTCCTAAAACTAATCCAACATCTGCGAAATACAAGTTAAGGTTATTATCAACATATGCTACGTCTTCCCATTTATTATCTTTATATACTTGAAAATCATATCGTTCTCCGTAGATATATTGTTCTTTTGTATCATTATGAATATTTATTGTGATTTCTTTCTCTTTTTTATCATACACCTCCTTAACCAAACTCAAGTAAACCAAATCTTTATCACCGGCATGTCTAGTTAGTAGTATGATAATTACAGTAAATATTGCTAAAAAAATAATAATAGCGCATATAAATAGCTGTTTTTTTCTCATATATATTTATATCTTAAGAAACACCTCCTTTGTTATATACTTTGTCCTTATTGTAATAATATTACAATGCAATTATGCCATATATTTACATATAGGACTAGTGTTTTTTTATTAAGACTTTTTGTATAAATAAATATACTCTTTTCCAATATCTATTTTTATCGTATAATTTGGGTGTCACCATGTCACCCCTAATAAGGGCATAAAAAATCCTACCTTAAATATCACTATGATAATCCTTATGTATTTCGTAGAAGCTAAATTTTCTTTAATATACCAACCATATTCACATAGTTCTATATCATTTCTCATTAAAAAGTCAAAGCAAAGGAAAGCTTCATTCAACTTTAGAATAAGCAGCCATTTGATATTCCAGCACAAATCAACACTTTCTCTTACATCTTTCTTTTTCTCAATTGTAATGGCTTTATGTTCGGGTATATTAATAAATACTAATTGCTGCGTGGATTCATAGATAATTGGTATATTATGGTCATCTTGATTTTCATTATAGCTCATAAATACCTCAGTATCTGATTCGTCATATACTGGCCATTCTAACCCTTGCGCATGCACTTCTGTTTTCACTGATGCTTCCATGAGTAATTCATCAATCGAAACAATCTCGAATACTAAACAGTTCTCTGTTGCTTCTACTACTTCAATCTCATTATCATTAGTTATGTTTGTATTAAGCTTATATTCATTAGAGGACTGCCTACCTCTGTAAATCCTTTTTTCAATCGTTATAAAATTCTTTTCCTGAAGCTTTTTAGTAGCTCTCTGTACTGTTCGATCAGAGACTCCACAATGCTTTGCAATCGTATTAACTGAAGGATAACACTCACCAGATTGGTTTGATTTATAGACAAAATACTGTGCCACTAACTTTT
Source organism: Anaerocolumna chitinilytica (assembly GCF_014218355.1). Classification (NCBI taxonomy): domain Bacteria; kingdom Bacillati; phylum Bacillota; class Clostridia; order Lachnospirales; family Lachnospiraceae; genus Anaerocolumna; species Anaerocolumna chitinilytica. The sequence continues at coordinate 1,733,307 of NZ_AP023368.1, read as the reverse complement.
CCTTGGATGTTAGGGTGCAGCTTTCACAGATAAGATTCAACATCTTAAATTTTTTCATGGCCATATTCAATTCTCCTATTAGTTTTTTAGTTTTTATTGAAAATAAAAATACAAAAACCAGGACTAAATACTAAAAAACTATAGGGTAGCTATTTACTATTCTTATACATATGATATAATAAAATTAGCTATTAGTTTTTTAGTATAGTCAGTTTACTGGCTAGATAAACGCCACTTGCCCTGGCGTTTATTTTTTTGTCTTTATTCGATTTCATTTAAAAATTCTTCAATAATTTTATTACCAGCAAAGCCGGAAGGTAATAATAAGTCTGGGCAATATTTTATGTACGTTATAAGTCTAGCTTCATTCTGATATTTCGTTTTTAGCTTTATTATTTCATTTTCCATAACCAAATTAAAAAGCAAGTTAATCTTAGTGTTATCTGCAATCATATTTATTGCCGTATCAAGCGCTAATTGTTCATAAGATTGCCTTCCTGATACCAGGATAACACTATCCATAGTATCAACAAATTGATTAACTTTATCTTCATACTCATTAATACATCCAAGATCAAAAATGATAAAATTATTGCCGGCATTTGAATCATATTTATACTCTTGAAAGTATGAAACTGCTTTTTTCAAATAATGGTCCTTTACTTTTAGGAATTCGTAATCACCTGCAATAAGCTCCAGATGGTTATGAGCATTAGCTTCGACATATGATACTTTGGCACCGATAGACTGTAAATAATTAGATAGCTGGATTGCTGCAGTAGATGTACCTACCTTTCTTTCTACCCCCATAATGCCAATCATAAAATTCTGGCATTCCCATTTATTTTTAATTTTCTTTTCCTTAATAAAATCTTGAAGTGTCTTAATTTCCGATTTTCTTTCAAATTCAGGCACCGTGTAAGCTAATACTTCCTTTGGTTTCTTTTGGTTAGTATTAGCTTTCAAAGGAATGCCTTGATTTACCTTTATAGGCTTTTTAACAAAGTCGTCAGCCAATTTAGGTGGAACTTCCGGATCTTTAGTTTGCAGTTGCTTGTCCATCTTCTTAGCTTTTATTGTATCCTCAATCGGATTCGCTTCTACTTCTTCATCCCTTTCATTATTTAGTGTTTCTTCAGAATTAATTTTATCTATGATATTATAGATTTCTATTTCAGGATTATCAGGTTCAGCTATTATAAATAGCTTATTGATATACTCAGCCTGCAGCTGATACAAAGTATCTCTCTTACCCTCATCTTCAGGCAAAATTATAATTCGGCTCTCCGGATATAACAAATAAAACGATTCAAAAGCATCTTTTAATACCATATAATCATCAATCTCAAAGCAGTTAAGATCAAGTAATAGAGAATCAACTTTAAGGTTCCTCATTTCTTTTTTAAGATATTTCATAAATATATCGTAATTCATATTCTTTTTGACTTCTTTACTTAGTATGAAACTTTCCTGCAGGAAATCAAATTTCTTTTCTTTGGCTTCTGTTGTTATATAAAAAAACATTATTGTACCCCCTCAATTACCGGATTGTTTTCACTGCCATCATAAACAACAGCAGGGACATCCTTATCCGGTCTATTCTTTACATCTTTTAAATTAAGAAGGATGCCTGCAGCTATCACAACTACTGCTATAACACCCCAAAGAATGAGCGTTATTATTTTATTATCTTTCAATATAATTCACCTCTCATATAATTTACTTCTACTACATACCGTGGAGTAGCTACGTAATCACTATTCGTTATTTTATCCTGTTCATATAATTCATTCATTATGTCACGTTCCTAGTTGCTAAATTATTTACTTATTGCCCAGAAAGGACCACCAGCTCCTGCACTCCCTTTCGATTCATTAATTATTGTTTCAATATCCCACTCCCGGTTGGTACGCTGCCTACTCGCACAGTCAGCGACTAATATTTTCCCTGATTCTGTTACTCCACGTAAAACAATAAAGTGCCCTCCACTTGTAAAATGTCCAGGCCCCATGATAGCAACTACAAGTTTACCTTCAGACAATGCCTCATATAATCTTTTAGCGGTTTCCTTATCCTTGTTTATACCTGTACAGCTAAGATTATATTCATCTACCAGAGCCGGTATTAAAGCGTGGCTCGACATGGCATATGGCACTCCGTCGCTATAACCCTGTACTAGGTATCCATGTTGGAAGGACCAATTAGCGGTTATCTCCGGTGTTATCTCTTGCCCTGTAAAAGTAGATAATACGATCGCCATGGAAGTTGGTCCACAACCACTTATACCTATCGTTCGAACAGTTCCATACATCATGCTTTTCCATGGATTATCATTCTGATTATAATATGTAACATCTACTTTTCCGCTTTTGATGACTGTTTTTTCATAGTCCATCGTATAACTTCCATCGTCATTAGATTCATCTGAGTATTCAATGCTTACCTGACTTTTTAATTCAGTCAACCCCACTGTATCCTTATTGTCACCCAATATATCTTCTAAAGGAGCAAAAACAATATAAAGAAGTGTAGATATTAGCATAAATACTATAAAAATGGGGACTAAAACGATTGCAATAATTGCTTCTCTTTTTTTTTCGTCCTTTAAAACCCTTGCTGCCTCTGCAGCAATCTTTGCGGCAGATACCACTCCCATCTTATCTTCCACCTGCCGTTCCGATATATTCGAATTTATATTCCGGAATATCAAAATTCACATGAAGCCTTTTAGAGCCAATCATCATCAATGCATGTCCTCGCTGTTTACTCAGTAGCAGTTCTTCTTCAGCACTGGTTAAGTCATATAATTCTTTAATCTCTTTTAGATTTTGTCCATCACATCCAAATATGATTTTATAACAAGGTGAATCCATGAGGGCTTGTCCATACATTTTTATAGAAGGATCAAGGAAATCTACTACGGAATGTGATATTACTCCGATTCCGGCTTCAAATTTTCTGGAACTTTTAACACTATTCCTTAAGAACGCTAATGACTGAGGAACATTAGAATCTATTTTTAAGTAAGCCTCATCATATAAGCTCAAAACAGGTTCTGTAGGATCCGCCGTCATAATTTCCCATGTCCAACTATCAATATTAAAATACTGAGCGCGCTTTACATTATCAGGAGCATCCTGAAGGCTTTTTGTTACCAGACATATTACTCTTGATTTAGGGTTAATTGTAGTGTATCCATTCCATAAAGCACTGTCTGATCCTTTCGCCGCGTCTTCTAGCAAAATAGATAATGTTTCAAATGCATTGATATCATTGCCTTTTCTTACTTTATCCTTCTCTTCAGCTTTTTTTATTAAAAGGTTATACAAATCCTCCATTATTGGAAAGTCCTGCGGTTTCAACAAAGAGATATCAGTATCCCAAAAGATGTTAAAATTGTTATATAGTTCAATAATAGTAGATTTTAATAATGCCTTTTCAATCGCAGTAAGCGAAGGTAGATAAATTGCAAAGAAAACTTCAAGATGCTTTATGTATAATGCCATATCTCCCATTCCAAAGCCCTCATCTGCATAGACCTTCGTTGTTTCATCACTTGCATCTTCATCGGTGTCTCTTGGAATCGCACGAATTTGAAGAGGGTTAATTCTTCCATCCTCGCCACCACCGGCATTTATTAAATCTCCCCCTAGCTTTTTACAGAGATATTTATACTCGCCCTGTGGATCAGTTAAAATAATCTTCGTTCCTTTCATAAATTCAGAAATTACAATATGTTTTATGGCAGTAGATTTTCCTTGGCCTTGAATTCCAAGGATAACAAAATTAGTATTTGTTCTATCCCCGGAGCGCAACCAAAAATCCAAAATGACTAATCCACCGGAAGCATCCTTTGCAACATAATAACCGCTACCATCATTAAAACCGGAACTGGCATTAGCAAACCCTCCCATAACAGCTGAAAGTGGAACAACTCTTTCTGTTACCTGCTGTATATAATCATCCGTCGTATACATTGGAGACATATGCTGTAAAGCTCTGTGCTGCAGGTCTGATAAAAGTCGTAACTTACATTTCGAGGCCATTACTGATCCTACAGCCTTACGCCTAACTTTTTCAAACATTACAGGTTCTGTAGCAAAGGGCATAATGGTAGTACTTAATAAACCTACTAATTCACCATTTTGATCAATATTTTCTAGTAGCCTTTCACCATCATCGGCAGCCTTTTTTGCTCTCTGCTTACTTAAGGTATCTTTTGTAGTCTTCTCAACACCTCTTTCAAAACTTATATTTCTGTTAAGAGCATCTACAAAATCACTGTTATTAATTGGCTTAAAATGAAAACTTGCCAATGTACCTGGAATATTTGTTATTTTAGACATCCAGCCATAATCCGGCTTTGCAGGATATTTTATCAAACCATATATTTTCCCGATATTTTCTCCTACGGAAAGGCTATTTTTCTGAAAGTATAATCCAATAGGAGATATAAGATTTAATAGAGCATTATTTATATGTTCTGCATTCTTTTTCATGGTAGTACTCCTCTGCTTAATACTCATCTAAGATTGGTATAACTGCTTCGGTTCTTGTATCTTCAATCGCGGCAAAAGCCGGGTTATTGATTAGATTACAAAGCCTTATGATTTCAGGCTTTTTTATTACTTCAGCTTTTAAACCGCATGCATTCAGTTTCTCTGAAAAGTCTTTAGCTCTTTTACGTAAATCAGTTTCCGCATCCTCTGTTTGTTTTTCCCACAACATGTAATAAAATTCTCTCTGTACTACCTCCCCTGAAAGAGAAAAATCTGAAATCACTGAAATTTCGTTCCTGAGAACTTCTTTTCTTATCAGATTGTTGGTATTCTTAATCATTTCTGTATATTCCAAAACAAGCGGTGTTATATCTACAGGCCGGCTTACGGCCAGAAACTTAAAATCCTCTTCTAATTCTGAAAATGCAGCTGTCAATTTTTTTGTTAGCAGTTTTTCTTCATTTTTGCTTAGAAGATCCTTTTCAAAGGACTGAACCTTAATATAACTAATAACATAGCCACTCCGGTTATATAGGAAAATATCATTGATATCCCGAACATTAACAAAGTCCTGCGCTGTTTTCTGCGGGACTTCAGGGGAAATTTTTTGACTGTTCTCTGATTTCTTAGCACTACGCTTCAAATAAATAAGCATAAGTATCACTGCTACGATACATAATACAATCATTACTAACGGAAATATTAACTCTCTCATATTGTTATCCTTTCATTATTTTTTACATTTCTTCTTCCATTTCGTATTGTACTTCATGTAAGACATCGACTAGTGATTGCATTTCATTCATTTTTTCAAGCATATTTATATTTTGTATAATTAGCTTTAAGTCTTTCGTTCCATAAATGGATTTTGCTAAATCATATGCCGGGTCAATTGAAATTCGACTGTTACAGGATTTAATTCTCTCTGGCGAATTAATAGAATAATAACTATAGTAGTCCTCCCAGGTTCCATGAAAATCCTCAACCGAATCAGCATAACCAATTTTAATTTTAAGGTTAAGTGCTACGTTAGCTTCATCTTTCGTCAGGTATGTAAGATTACTTTTTACATGATGCGAACAACCATTTGATATCATGGAATGTTTGGTTTCATTAGTCATTTTATTCGCAGATTGAATTCTTTCTATCACATCCGATGTGGCTAAAGTGAAATCCTTCACGCTAACCTCGTTTTGCTCTGCTTTAGATATACCCATAATTATCTCTCACTTTCTTTAACTGTAATATATAATTATCTTACCTTACTTTCAGCAAATTCCACTTCTTCTACAATAATCTGTAATCCTAAGATTGATTGGCCATTGTTTCCTATGTAACTATAATTTTGCATCCTCCCTACTACAAGTATTTTGCTACCCTGTTTAATATACTTCTTTGCAAATTCAGCCTGCTTGTCAAAGGTGATGCATTTTATGTAATCTGTTTCCTCTTCACCATTATTTTCAATTCTTCTGATTACAGCCAGTGTAAAACCAGCAAAGGGTAATCCCTTAGTACTGACTCGGACTACTGGGTTTCTGGTTAGCCTTCCCATTAATACTGCCTTATTCATACACACTCTCCAAGTTTAAAAAAAGCAGCTGTAAGCAGCTGCATTTTAAATAGTATTCTTCTTCTGAATCCTCTTATTATTCTGGCTCGAATTCTTCCTCTCTTTCAGAGATTTCAGAAATCTTACTGATTGCAATAGGCATATAATCCGACATCTTTGGCAGTTGCTTCATATTGTCCATATATCCTTGTTCTTTCATTGATAAATAGCGTTCTCTTCCAACTATTATATGATCCTGTAAAGGTATACCCATGGAATCAAAAATAGCAACAAGTCTTTTGGTAATAGTAATATCTTCTTTGCTGGGATGCGGGTCACCAGATGGATGATTATGCCCAATAATAATGCATGCACAATCAAATTGTAAGGCCCTCTTCACTAAGTCTCTAGGCTGTACTGAACACATATTAACACTCCCTTGATATTCATCACAGCACATAAGCTGCATCTTTGAATCTAAATAAGCTATCATAAAAGACTCTCTGTCTTTTTGATAGTTCACCTTTGAGAAGAAATAATCTGCTATCTTCTCCGGAGAATTATAACTTTGCATTTCAGAGTTCCCTTTTCGATAATATTGATATGAGTTAATAAATTGCTTTAACATTAAAAGCTTCTGCTCCTGACTGCTGGTAGCATCAATTAGCATAGGGTGATCCATTATCTGCAGAAGTTCTGCTTCACTCATATGTTTAAGCCTACTACTGCTTAAACCAACAAATTTACAAAGTCCCTTTATAAATACTTCTTTATTGGTTTGCATGATATTCATAGGGCCTCCCTAAAAGCTATCATTTCAGCCAACAGCTTCAATTTTCCGGTAGTCTCCTCAGAGATTTGTAGTTTGGGTTGTTGCTCAAGAAGTACTACTAAGTTATTGCTTTGCAAATACTGTTCTATCTCATTACGATCTTCCTGCTGTACTTCCATTATGTTAAAAAACATTTCATTTAATTGATTTTCATCCATCATTAACTCTCCATTTCAATAATTTGGTAAGATGCTAATATGCCAGTTATCCCACATTGAACCTTGAACATTAATGCTGGCTGTGGCATAGTAACTCAGCATTCCACCAGGTGTCCATGCATCTAATGTCTCAACGTACACGGTATAAGTCTTATCTGGAAACCATATAGGTAGAAAATGTATTCTGCTTTTATTTATTGAATACAAATTTACAGGAAATTGAATAGTTTCATTCAAGCTTGCACCAGCAAGTTTCCCTAATCTTCGCCATGTCTTATAATTAAATTCAGGAAAATAAAATGCAGCATTCTGCATTCCTGTTACATCTGCATCACCAGTGATTTTAGTATTTACACGAAGTTCAATACCATAGCCACTCTTTATAGTTCCACTAGATGGATTAGCTTCCTTTACAGCTGTATCTGTCACAATTGATGCATTTTGCGAAGTAAGTGAAGCAGAATAATTATTGGTAGTGAAAGTGTATACGGTTTCATATATCTTAATCTTGTTACCATAATAATCATGGACATAATTTCCATACGCATCAGTTTCATAACCTCCTGTCCAAACAGAAGATTTTGTACAGGTATAAGTATGCCAGGAAGTTGTAGTAATCGGTGACGTATAATTTCTTAATTCCCACATTTTTGGAAATGCTGGCAACGTGTCATCGAAATTCTTTGGTTTTGTGTCATCCGCTGTTGGATTAGGCGGTTCCTGTTCTACTAATGGTTTTATCACAATATCCAGATCCGATGTAGATACCGTGCTACTCCCTCCTGTTATCGATACATGTATTGTTGATGATGTCTGTAGCTTCAAGTCTGGTGTTCTCCATTTAATCCATACAGGTCTTGAACCACCGGGGGGAATTACTATCCCTGAAATCGTAGTTGTAGGGATCATTGCACCTGAAAACTTGACTGTTATTGGATTGTCACAGGTTGCTCCATCTCCAGCACCATCTACACTAACATTAACTGCCGTAATAACATCAGTATTGGGTCTGTACCAATATGATCCTCCCCCAACCTGTACTTCTGTATCAGGTTCAAAGGATAATATTCCGATTCCCAAATACTTAAGGATTTGTGCATTTTGAACTCTGTCAGTTTTGCTCCCTGTCCAACGATTCACTCCAAATTCCTTCTTCTTTAAGAATATAGATAGTGGTAAATTCTTGTGTGTAAAAGAAACAAATTTGGCTCTCAACTGTCCGCCTGTTGTCGCGGTACCGCCAAGAGCCAAATCCAGAAGAGCAACTTCATGCGCTGTCATGGCCATATATTTTCCTTCATAGGTAAGGTATATAATTGGTTCAATAATAAGTTTATAATTACCATTTGTCATTTCTCCATATGACATACCAACGCGTGAAGCAATAACTTCTAAGCGCGCCTTATCATCAAAATAGTTCTTTATTTCATCAATATCAGAATTACCAAGGGAACTACTTACAATCGTTGGCATTTCCTCTACTTGATATGCAACAGTTTTACCACCGGAATCAACTCTATACCCTTCTGAAGATTGCTGTAATGCCTTTGAAGATGAATAACCTGCAACTCCCATATATTCTAGTTTCGAATACTTTCCGAAATGGACAATTGCTTTATTCTCTTTGGATTTTCTGAAATAATCAATTGTCCAGGTACCATTGGCCCTTATTCCTGTTTTTATGTTTATAACAGTTATTCTGACTCCATCATCTCCAGATGAATAATAATTATCACAAGTTCCATCTTGTGTTCCGCCACCACTTCCTCCTCCATCCATGTTTGAATCTGCAAAAACCATTCTGTTGCCTTGAAATAATAATAAAACAATAAAAATTAAAATAAATAATTCTCTTCTTCTTTGCATTGTATTCCTCCATAAAAAAAGCATAGCTTTCGGCTATGCTTTTAATTACTATAAATTACCCCCAATTTCCAACATGTTCACCACTAGCCGGAACATCTCCGTTTACATCAGCTCCCTTTTCAGGATCAACATCAAAGAACTTAAATCCACCTGAAGAATCTTTATCATTGGTGTTATTTTTTTTATCATCTTCTGATGTTTTATTATTACCAGTTGAGATTGCTTCTTTGTTTTTTACATTTACTGTAATGGTTTTAGTAGTTGTATTCCCAGCGCTGTCCTTTACCATGTATACAACGTTGTAAATTCCTGCCTTTGAAAGATTCACTTCATCATTGTTCACTTGTATTTTAGAGGTAAGATTTCCGTCTCTATCATCAAATGCACTAATTCCAGCTAAGTATTTAATTTTACTATTAACATAAACTGTCTTGTTTTTTAATCCTTTAAACACTGGTGCTTTATCTTCCAAAACTCTAACATATGTCTGCTTTTTTACTTCATTACCAGAACGATCACTAACTGAATACGTAATTATATATTTACCAGGTGTTTTTAAATCTACATTTTCTGTGTTGACTCTTATTTCTGTAGTCAAATCACCATCCCGGTCATCCGATGCACTTATTCCTTTAATATAATCAACTTTATCTTCCATAAAAGTTTTTATGGGTTTTATTCCTCTTAAAGTAGGCTTTATCGTATCACCAATTACTTTAAACGTAGTACCTAAATTGCTTTTATTACCTGAAGCATCAGTCAGAACCACTACTTCACTAATTTCTCCACCTTCTACATAAGTATGGCTTTCCTTACCATCCTCAAAAGTTATTGATACAGAATTGCTTGTATCCTTTACATTAGTTACTAAAGCAGCTGCTTTAACCACTTCATTGGTTAAAAATTCTTTTCCTGATAAAACAGTTGCTGTTGGAGGTGTAGTATCCGTTACTTTTACATGAAGATCTAGCTCTGTCGCACCATTTGTTATATGAGCTTCATATAATCCTGTTTTTTCAATGTATACATTTGACATATCCATTTGCGCATGTGTAATATTTCCTTTAACATACTCAGATACGTTCGTACTAAGTGACTCCCCCAACTCAGTCACAACTGGATCTGTTATAAGCTCCATCTGATAATGCCGGTAAACACCAACACCGGTAATAACTGTAATTAGTAAACATATACATCCAAAACCAACATATTTCCCTTTCTTCATCTAAATCTTCCCCTTTCTAAATGTGTATTAATTCCATTTTCCTACGTGCTCACCACTTGCAGGAACATCACCCTTTACATCTGCTCCTTTTTCTGGCTTTACATCAAAAAATTCAATAGGCCCTTGGTTTTCTCCACCCTTATATTCGTTTTGTTTGCTTTCATCTTTTATAGTTTCAGACGATTCATCAATAGTAACGGATTTTCCATTCGTTATAGCTTTTTCAGTGCTACTTCCTACCGCACTGCTTTTATCATTGCTTTTGTCAAATGAAGTTGATGCATTATCTTTTATTGTTTGATCAGGATCTAGTTTACTGTCTTCATTTCCATTATTGTCTACCGCCGGATTATTAAATGACTTATTCAGATTTACAATGTCATCATAATCAACAAGATTAAGGTCCTGCTTTGTATCTGTATTACTACTTTTTTCAGGCTTAGAAGATTCTTTTACCTTTTCATTATTTTTAGCAGCTAAACTTGTATGCTTGTTGTTAACTGATGTGCTTTTATTTTTATTAAATATTATCAAAGAAGTAATAATCACAGTAGTAATAAGCATTACAGCCACTGCGATAATTGTTAACTTGCTGACTCTTTTACTTTTTATTTCGGATTTTATTTCCATTAATTTAACCTCACTTTCGATAATTTAGCCAATAAACAGCATTAAGGTTAAATATTTCCAATTTAATTATACATCATAATGCTTTGGTTGGCAAGTTTTTTACAGTAATTTCTTAGGAACTAAAATAAAGAACCACCTGTAATAATACAGATGGTTTCAGTAATTAATTTTATATTGACTTATCATCATATCTATTGATAGACCGGATAAAGTACTTTTTCTGATTATAGACCTCATGGATAATTACACTTTTTTCTGTCACCTGATAAACAAGAGTATATTCTTTATAGAACCATTCCCTGTAAGTTTCATCATTCAATTCTGGTATTTTCTTTCCCATCATAGGATTATCAGGTAATTTTCTTGCTTCAGCTCTTAACTCTTCTATAAATGAAAAAGCTCTATCCATATTATCTTCAGCAATGTACTCCCATATAGTATCCAAGTCTTCCACAGCATCTTTTGACCATTCTAATTGCATAATGACCTCTGTGTTTGCTCTCTTTTCTCTGCAAAGTGTGCGGCAAGTTCATCATCTGTCAAGGTGCCTTCTACTTCAACCCGCTCTTTGCTATGCTCCAATCTCAATAACATATACAGACGATTGAGTATTTCTGTTTCACTTGTAATATCATCCGGAACCATTTTTAAATGTTCTAAAACTTTAGCTTTGGCCTCACTCATATTATCGCCTCTCTTTCATAATCAGAGTATAACATAAATCAATGAGATCAATCAATCTTCTTTTATATTACCCTGTTTTAACTGTTTAATAAGATAAATTAGTATTTCTGTTTCATCAGTAATATTGTCTGGAATATTATCCATACAATTTATTATTTTACTTTTTGCATTATTTTCACTACTATAATCATCAATATCATCCCATATATCATGCCTATTATTCCTTTTTAGCCAATATGCTTTTATACTAATGGTAACCATGCTAAAAAGAGATATACACAAAAAGGGTAGTATTAAAAGATATATCTTTGTTAATATGTAATTAAATATAGACGGCAACATATTTCTTATTAATTCACTGTTAGTTGAGAGGGCAACTTCAAGTTCCTGTTCATTCTTATACATTTTTTCTAATGTTTCAAGTGACGGATATGAGCTTAAATATAATGAACTTATATAAGTTCCAGCAGTAAACAATATAGTCAATAACACTGATATTATTTCATTGACTAGTTTAGCCGTTTCACTCTTGGCAACCAAAGAAGTAAAATACCATAATCCAAAATAAACAAGTGTAAATATGAAGACGAATGCTTTATTAAGAAAAAGGTGTTTATAATGCTCTAAATATATGACTAATTCATATACGACCAAGAACACCATAATTATGTTATAGCTAAACAATAGTTTTAACATTTGTCTCACTGAAGAATGCCATTTGTGCACAGGATAATAAGATATAAAAAATAAAAGTAACATAAGTAGTATAATAGCAAAGCCATTAAATTTAAGAAATAGTGAAAGCAATATTCCTCCCAAAGCTGAACCACTGATTATTAAAACTTTCTTCTTATTACAATATAATTTATCAAATACAGCTACCTTGCTCTGACATCTTAATATAAAATACATGAATTTATCTAGACTCTTTATTTTACATCAATCCCTCTTTTTCTTGAAATAATAACATAAATATCCATAATAGGCAAGATGAGGTGAATAAATACCAAACTTCATATTAATTGGAATCAATCCGATATTTATATAAAACCCAAGAATGCATGCAAGTGCTAACATACTGTACCATTGTATTTTATTATCTGAAAAACATGTAATAATTGTTTGTTTTTTAATTTCAGTAACAGCGATTATAACCTTGACTTCTAAACTTAAAATCAATATAATACAAACTCTGAATTCTGATATTGGATTACTGATATACAAGTTAATAATTGGCAATATAAGAACAATCCCCAAAGTAATGATGCTCATTATTTTATAAGAGCGATTTTTCTTCACCAATAAATAATATAGACTCTTTAAACTATACAAGCCTAAAAAGATAATAACTACAATCCACCAGTTATATGCAAAGAAAGCATGTACAAAGTCAAATAGATTTTTAAACGTAAAATTAACCTCCTTCCTAGTATTTTGGTGTATAGGCCGTCTGTATAGACACTGGCAAATTTATATCCATAATCTTAACTCCTGCAAAATGTAAGGGGAGAATTAGTTTAAGCTTTCCTCGAATTTCATATCTTCCTCCAGCATTAACGCTAGAGTTATTTACTTCAACCTGAATATTCTCCAATGTATAATTATCCTTATCATTCTTAATGGCATTATCCACTTCCTTTAACTTGAGGAGATCCCGCAGCTCGTCTTCTACATCACCATAATCATTAATAGCTACCCATTCAGGTACCTCATCTTGGTTTCCTCCTCCAGCCGGTCCGCCATCATAGAAACCTCCAATATTGTATTCTTCTCTGAATCCTGCATATACTTCATTGTAGTTTTCGGCTGCCACCGTAAGAGATGCTCTTTCAAAGCTATCTCTTACTCCATTAGCAATTATTTGCACCCGTAAATATTCAAAAGCTACGGAAATAAGAATCATGACAAAGAGAAAAATCACTACTGCTTCAATGAGTCCGAATCCTTTTTTATCAATTAATTTCCTTTGTAATCTTTTTCTTATTTCCAATATGCATCACTCCTTGCCTGTGCAACACTTTTTACGGTTATAGGAAAACTCCCAAAGGTAAATATCCCAATATCATATTGGGTAGTAACTTTAATGTTGATTTCATTGTCTAATTGAATTTTTTTTGTACCTGAAATAAAATCTGTTCCATCCGTCGCTATAGTTACATTCCCGATCTCACTTTTTACCCGCAACTCTTCTATCATTTCTTGAACGTGGCTGTCATAACAACCTTCAACAGAAACAATTTTACTTACTTGTGTAGCAAATGTATTTAACTGGTTTTTAAGAATAAGAACAGGTAAAAATTTTATTGCAAAGACAATAGCTAGGACAAAAATTAGAATTCCTATAACCATTTCTATGTAGGTTGCGCCTGACCGATCCTTTAGCACCCTAATCAACTTATTTTTCTTGGTCATTGCATTCCTTTCTATTATCTGACCATAACCAAAGTGTATACGGCCAATATAGTACAATACATAACAAGTAGTGACATAAGCAGTAAAAACAAATATTTCTTAATCTTGCCCGGCTGTTTCATCGCAATATTTTCTAAGCGCTGTACTTCAAGGACATCCAAATCATGACTAAGCATATCAAAATAGCTTACATTGTTATCTCCTCTTAAAACGCCTACCAGACCTCGCGTAATGTCTGACAATGCTGGAATCGAAATTCTACTTTCAAAGCGAATCAGAGCGGCTTCATAATTACCTGAACGCATATCTGCTACCGTCTTATCCAATTCTGCTTTCATAGCTTCCCCCGCATTTCTTGTATAGCTCTCCAGTATCGTCAGAACATCTCGGCTACTTACAAGCTCTTGTTTCAAAGTACTGGCGAATCGCGGAAGTTCAAATTCAATACTTTCTCTTTTCTTTTTCAGTTGCTCCTGGACGTCCATATCTCCCTTAAAATAAACAATTACTGCAGCTGCAACAAATACAATGGATAGTATTGGTGCAATCAGAACGCAAGGTATAATACCCAATAATAAAAATATTGGTACTATCAGTGTTTTAGCTTTATAAATTTCGGGTGATTCTGTCTTATTAAGACTTTTGAGATCAGCTTCGAGCTTTTTACGTTTGTAAGAATCCATCCGGATATATCTCGAAAGTTTAACAGCCAATGTTTCAAGAAACACATCGGGTTCCTGAAGTTTCTTATAACGGCTGTGATATACCTGGGCTGCTTTTTCTGCTTTGGCTGAAGCCAAACCAAGTACACTGGTTAATATCGTATAACTTCCATATGCAGTCAAAAGAAAAGTGACTGCTATTGCTGCTATAATCATAGAGTTAGTGCTCCTCCTTTCAATTACCTCTTATATTCAATTGGCTTTGATATCCTAATAACATTAATAGTAGAAATAAATATTACTGTAGCGCAAAGCGCAAGAACCAACTTACCAGCAGTATGGAAAACCAGAATTTCAAACCATGTCCGGTTAATAAAGTACATTAACGGTACATTGGCGACAATCAATAATACCATTGTAATAAACTCCTTAACAGGCGCATAAAGCATAGCATCCAATCTTACACTGACTAGTCGTATATTAGAGAGCTTCTTGACTATTGGAAGTAATGTTGTTTTAAGTGCCCCATCATCCTGGCAGGCAACAACTGCATCGCACCATTCTTCAAAGACGGTATTATCTATTTGCATCTTCATGTTGTACAATAATACTTTGACATCCGGATTTACTAGATTTGCCTGTAGAACAAATTGTTGAAAAACCTCTTTCACCGGATGGTTCAAATAATCCTTATTCTCTTCTATTGCTGTTACGATATTTTCAGAGCGTATGTAGGAGGAAGTAATAATGGATAAAGCTGTTTCTAATTCTTCGTTTTGTTGCTTTTTAAGCCTAATCCCAAGGTATTTGATGTAGATAAATGGAACAGTACACAAACCAGCACACAGTACAGGAACGATAAAAAAATTGGATAACGTAAGTCCAAAAAGCATTCCTACTATGGAAAGAGTAACAGAAAATACACATACTTTTGGGAAATCTTCTTCTTTCCCGTTCAGTTTTAATATATTTCTAGTATCCTCAATCATAAGAGAAAATGTATTTTTCTTACGCTTTCCCTTTGCAAGAAGTATCCGGTTTTTTAAGCTTTCCCTTGCACTAAAAGGTTCTGATAGCTCCTGCATTACTTCTGCAACGTTTAATCTTAACAGATAAAAAATCCCAAGAAGATACAGGGCAAATGACAGAATTCTAATAATCCCCAACATTACTGATTATCTCCTTTCTCTAGAAAACACATCTCGCTTTTCTGAACACCCCTCTTTAAAAGTAACTTAATCAATCGATTACTGATATTATTCTTTTTTACAAATCTTCCGGAATAATGAATATGCCCTTGTTCATCTTTAGTGGATGACTCAATTTCATATTCATACAGAGTAACAATCTTACTATGTCCCTCTTCATCCCACACACATTCAGTTATCTCAGTTATCCTTCTAACATTATCCTCATACTTTTCAACAAATGCTACAATTGGGAAGGCCTTCATAAGGGTTTCTCTTAATGTAGTACTATCAAGATTAACCTTAAGCCGGCAAAGATCTTCCATACGTGAATAAGTTTCTCTGCAGCCATTTGCATGGGTAGTAGTTATCACGGTATGCCCCGTATTAGCTGCTTCCTGTGCAGCAAAACTTTCTTTACCCTTCATCTCCGCAACACATATAACATCCGGATTCATAGTCATGGCTGTCTCAAGCAATTTCTCCTGGTCAATTACCTTTGAAGGATCTTCCGATTTTCTCGTACAGGTATGTACTACATTGTTAAGAACATTCCCATTTTCATCGTAAACTACAAGGTCAAACTCTCTTACATCCTCTTCAATGGTAAAGATACGTTTTTTGTATGGAACCTGCTTTAATAAGTGACTCATTATTGTTGTCTTTCCACATCCGGTCTCTCCTGTAATGCACATAGATACACCATTTCGAAATAGTGTTTCAAGTGTACTGATAATCTCTTCTGTTGCAGTTCCTTTCTGAACAAAATCTGACTTATCAAGGCTTTTTGGATTAACAATTCGGATAGAAGCGGCTAGACCGATACTTTTGTCAACAACACCATCTCCCATGACAGTGATACGTATCTTATTGGATAAATGACCTCTTACAATAGGCCTAGATTTATCTAGTATCATCTTGGATTCTTTATTCAATACTCTTCGGACTATATTTTCACAATGTCTAGGGCCGGAAAAATGTTCGACGCTTTTTGTGGTTCCATTAGAAAAGCTCACTTTTATATCATTCCAGGCATTGATATTTATCTCTTCAATATCTGTCCTATCAGAATCCAAATAAGCATTCAGCACTGAAAATTCCGTCATTTCACTGTATAATTTTTCAATGGTTTCCTCCAGTGATAATTCTTCAGCTTTTAGTTTCCGATCAGTTAGGTATTTTTTTACAGTATTTTTTAACTGCTCTTTGGTCTTATCTGTTTCCTGTTCTGTAATTAACTTGGAGAAATTCTCCGCTACATAACTTTGTACTTCATTAAAAACCTCCATAAAGTTTTTTTCTCGAAAGTCTATTTCATTTAATAAATAATTATCCATTATGATTACAATACCTCCTTTTTCCGGAACTTAAAGGCAGATCGGACAGATTTCAAGTCAGATGCGGCGTTTTTCCCAGATTTCTTATCCTTCTGTACTTTTTCTTTCTTACTTGATTTCTTCCAAAGCGGCTTATCATGTTCTTTATCTTTAGTAAGTTCCACTATTTCTTCATCCATGATAAATGCAATAATCTTATTAAGACCTTCATTGTATTCCTTCATTGCCTTACCTTCCGCTTTCTTAAATAGCTCACCCTCTAACATCTGATTTTCCAAATCTTCTGAATAAGGTAATTCTGCCTGTATACCTCCGAAATGGCTTATTGCAATTTCTTTTGCCTGGCTTCTCTTTCCCTTTGCAAGTACCTTATAGTGCTGGTCAGTTTTGTACCGGCTATCCTTTAAAAGAGCCATGTTTGAGTCAAAGAAAGAAAAGGATTTCATCAATGGTTCATGTAACCTGACTACCTTATCAGCCAGTTCCAAAGATACCATAGTCAATATATTGAAAGCAAATTCCTCCACACAGTCTACTATGATATAATCTGCAAGGCTTTTCAGCTTCACAAAAATATCCAGAATATTTTCTTTGGTATACTCTGGATATGAAAAAACATTCTCACCACTCTTAAAAGCTAACACTGCCAGATGTTTGGAATCCGTAACATTACATGCCTTTAAGATGGTATCCATGCTGCAGTCCGGAGTAGACCACAAATGGCCCATCGTTTGTAGATCCTTTCTAGCAGGCATTAAACAATTAATATCCGGAGCAAGAATATCAGTCAATACAAGTATCGTATCAATCTTTCTTTCAGCAAATTCCGATGCGATTTTTACTGCGGCAGTAGTCTTTCCACACCCCTTGCTTCCCCATACAGAAATTACTTTACCGTTACTCATTCTTATCACCTGCCCCTATAGTATTCTGCCCCGTTTCTGTTGTAGACTTTTCTTCAGCGTTCTGTTTTCCAGATACATTCTGTTCTGTATTTGTGTTAACTTCAGCAGAATTATTATACTGTATTGCCGTATCGGAATTAGAGGAAGAATCATTTTGAAGTTGCTCCTCTATTATCTTTTTCTGTTGTTCTAAAAACACATTCGCCTCCTGATTAGTTCCTCTGAAAACAAGTTCCAAATGTGCTTTCTCCAACTGCTCTATTTGTGCCAGGGCAAGGGCTTGTTTTCTTGTAACCTGTAAAGTGACGGTTAAAGGAAGATTGTCTTCATCATCATTGTTTTTTTTACTGTCACTTTCCTTAATATCCTTCCCTTTTTGTGTTGTACTAGCAAGGACCCTCACATATTGTAGTTCCGGCATAATATTTGTATCTTGTGTGGTGTCGCTTGTTGAAATAACACTTACGATGTCTCCGGGTAATAATTTTCCTGATAGACCAGCTGCAAAGGATTGCAGTGTAATGCTAATAGCTCCATAAGTACCATTCATTCCTTCCAAATACTCCATTCCGGATAGCGGCTCATCCGAAAGCTTGGTTTTTAGAATATTTTCATCTTGATACATGTTGTCAACTGCATACTTTCCAACCACATCTTTTTCTGTATGTAATACATCATCCTGCATATTGTAGCTGCCGACTTCCACCACTTTTACATCGCTCTTACTTATAAGACTTCCCTTTTCAATGAACTTCTCTACCCTAACAACCTTTGTTTTAGCCTCAGAAGCCCTGTTATATAAAGGACTCACAATAAAACATAATAGCAAACCAACAACAATGGCTATTATACCGATAACAGTTTTATTTTTTAAATATTTCATATATCTTCCTTTCATTTGTCAAATTACTATTAAGGGCCATTATTCTATGTTACAGTAGCCCTTAATAGTATGGATAGGAGAAAGCCTGTAGAGAGGAATGGAACCAAGGGTATTTTCCTTTGATATTTGCTCTTTCCCGATCTGTTTTTTGTAAATAAAGCATAAAGAACGGCTACAGATAATCCAGCAACAATGCCAGTATAGGCTGCCGAAAAGCCTAAAAACAGAGTATTGAAAAAGAGATATTTAATATCCCCTCCACCGATACCATCCTTATATAATGTTAAAAGCATAAGCGGTATTGTTATTACTACCGCTCCTAGAAGCTTCTCCAAATTCATGTTTCCGGATAAAATGGTTAACAAGAATAACACAAAGTGAACCCGATTTTCTACTATCATATATTTTCTATCATAAACGGAAGCATAGAAAAGAATCATAAAATATAGCCCTAAAGTAATCACTGCCATTCATCCTGATAGACATAAAAATATTTTTTCTGTACTCTTGCATAATCAAGCATAAACTTGACTTGATCAGCAACTGAGATATTGCAGTTATTCTTTACTATTACAAATACTGTGGCAGTGGGTAATGCAAGCACCTCAAACACGGAAGCAATAATACTCTTAAAGGGAATATAAATCAGAAAGCCAATCGCAAGAGCTATAAAAGTGGCTAGTAGCGTTATAGTGAATTCTTTCTTTCCATATCCATAAAAATACTCTCTCTTTGTCTTAATGCCCTGCGGTATATAAAGACCTTCTTTGTTCTGTTCTTCATCCATCATTTTCACCTCTCTTTCAAAGAAAATACGATTCTGTCAGAATCATCAAAGCCAAACTGCTATTAGCAAATGCTGCATAGATAAGGACATGTAAGATCTTTTTTACATAGGACTCTTTCTCATCTGGGCTTCCCATTAACCTCAAAAGGCAATAAAGGATCCGGAGTGCAGCACCACCATCAGCCAATATAATCAAGAACTCTATTGCATTCAGTAATGTTCTCATTCAGACTCCTTTACTTTACAAAACTTCTTATCATATTAGCGGTATAGGCCGTCGATGTGGCTCTCTGAACAACACCCGGCCCACCGGAATATGCCATAACAAATTCGTTCAGGAACTGCGGAGCTTTTAATGATAACATGATGGCTGCCATTCCAAACATATAATGGCCGTTTATCATCAATGCAAGGGACAATTTCAACATAAAAGTCTGTAATAGCACTGTAAGGAACTCTTGAGAAAACTTTTTGAGGTACGCTTTATATACTCCCCCATCACTGTCCATTAGACCGACACATGCCAGGGGAACGCCAAGCTTTAATACAAAAATTTCAAGCCCATGCTTTATAAACTGCAAATATAGTATGATGTAGCAAATAATATACACTACGGCAAAGATCATCATAATAATTCCATTTAGCAGATACTGGTGCAATACAGAAGTCAGGGAGATGTTATTTAGATCAACATTATTTATAGATCCTAAAATTTGATTCATAAAATCCACAATGATATCTACAGCAAACCCATACAAGCTATTGAAGCTAACGGCCAGTGCAATTGCTTTAAAAAAGCCTGTGAATAGAATAAAGGGATCCATTTCTGAATCCCCATCCGTCCATAAAATATATACATCAAAACCCTTTTTTAAAGCTTTCAACACAATAAAATATAAGCCAAATAACCGAATTACTGTAAATAATGAGTTCAAGTTCATGCCAAGATAACTGGTCATATACTTTTCTGCATTAAATGAAATGTCTGCTATATTTATTAAACTTGTATCAAATGCTTTTAGAGCTTCATTCAGAAGGTGTGAAATAAAACCTTCGAAACCGAAATTAAAAATATTCGATATTGTATCTTTCAATCCATTTACTGAAAACAATTCGCCACCTACTTTCTTCCGGATACCTTCTTACTCAAAATATCCACCCTAAGCAGCTGTTAGATATGTCCAGTACTCCGGATCCGCTGTGCCATCATCTACTCTGACTTTGATATAATAAATGTAGCTACGACCTTCTTGGTCAACAATGGCCAGTATATCGGTATTTCCTTTCTTAAGACCTGTTATTGTACCATACTTCGAAATGTAAGCTATATTTGAATCGGTATTCACATAAGTAATACGAGCATTTTTACTTAAACCACTGATATCAAGCTTTGTACTTGAGTCCTTTTTCAGCTGCTTATACATCATAAGTACTGGACTGTCGCTGGAAGTTTGTAGTTCTTGTGCAATAAAATTCAGTGTTGGTTTACCTTTACCATCTGCAACTGTAACAATTACTTTGTATGTATAATTCGTTTTCCCTTTCACTGTGCATGAGATAACAGCATTACCATAGTTCACCGATGTAATAACACCGGACTTATTGACACTAGCTACTTTTTTATTAGATGAACTGTAACTTACCTTGCCATCAACATTTGCTAGTTGTACCTGGTAGTCATATCCCAGATAAACGGTTTTATACATAGTAAATACGGGTGAAGTAACATTGCTTTTTTCAGTGGATACTTTAAATCCCACTGTTTTATCAACGGTATAATTACCATTCTTATCAATGAATTTCACATAAACACGGAAGTTTTCTTGCTGTTTCGGAATAGTAACTGTATTCCCCTCCACGTCCTTCCAGGTGCCGTCCGGATCAAAGTCCATGCTTTCAGGTACTATCTGGTATTTTATAGCTGCTCTTCCATACTTTCCATAATCTGCACTAAGTTTTAAGGTTATTGCTTTATCGGCCAATGTATTGTAACTATTCTCTGGAGTAAAGCTTCGAGGTTCTTTTAATAAGGATGAAGTTATACTTGTAACAGGTGTTGTGTAATTCTCTTTTTCAATATCAACAGAGCATACATAGATATTGTTTTTATCTGCTACTTTTCTAGCATAGAAGGTGTATTTCATATAACCATCTTTTGTATCAATCAGACCGGCTACTGGTACTCCATTATAGCCAACTGTCATGGCCGCTCCCAAAACTCCGGTGTCCGAATTAAGTCCATTATCAAAAAAGGTATACAGACCGGTGTAGCTTTCTGTTACGGGTGATAAGGAATCAGACCAAATGGCATTTTTTGAAAGAGAAGAAGATAGCTCCCAGCCGTTCTGTGCCACAACATCTGTATTAACACCATTCTTAATAACAGGATTAGTGACAACCTCATTTACATTATCAGGGTTTACTTCTTTAATTATTGTACTAGGAACAGAAGGATCAGCTATTGTATCCGTTCCACCTTCACCAGAACTACCAGGTACAACAACCGTTACCGGATTGTTTTTCAAATCTTCCAACTGTTGTTTGAGCTTCTCTATATTGTCGTATGCATTAGTCAATTCGTCATTTAGCTTATTAATATCATCTTTTAGCTTGTTGACTTCATCCTGGTTGCCGCTACTATTCTGTAAATCCTGAATCTGTTTTAACAGATCAATAATCTGAGCATTTTTTGCAGCCAGCTGAATTGTAAGGTCATTAATTAGGGCATCCTTTACATTCAATTGCCCAGTTAAATCATTTACCTTCGTATTCAGTATGTTAATCTGCTGTGTCAGAGAGTTAACCTGTTGTGTAAGTTCAGCGACAATATCATTTCCACCTGTAAGTGAATCTATCGTATCCTGCAAGGACTGCACTTGATTCTGGAGGTTGTTAATTTGCGTATTTTTTCCAGCAATTTCAGTATCTTTTTGTGCTATCAAAGCAAGTAATTCTGTTATCTGAGCATCTTTATCCCCCAACTGCCCAGTCAATACATCAATTTGATGTTGTAACGATGTCAGCTGCGTGTTCACTGTGTCTAATTGCGAATTTAGGCTGGAATTCAGGGCATTGGCTTCATTTAGATCAGCGGTTATATCCGTCTGTTTATTTTTAATATCTTGTATTTTCTCTAGCAGGTTATTCCCTTCATACTCTGATAACTCAGACAGAGCATTATTAATCTGATTCTGAAGATTGACAATGGTACTATTCATGCTTGATATTTGAGTATTCAAGTCAGCAATAGTTGTATTGGATATAGTCAAATGATTGTTTAGGCTCGTCAGATCTCCCTGAAGAACAGTTATCTGATTAATAAGAGAATCTTTATCACTGTCAGCTTGTCCGAGCTGTGTTTGTAAATCTGTTATCTGTCCATTCAAAGTATCTACTTGTGTCTGAAGCGCATTGCTTTTAGCTATCTCCAAAGTCAAGCTGCTTTGTAAGGCAGTAATTTGATTTTCTGCGGCCTGTAACTGCTGACTCAAGGAACTATTCTCTCCCTGCAGGCTTAGGATTAAATTGTTTAAATCAGTGATTTGTGTGAGCAGAGAGTTTTTGTCCTGTACTAAAGTTGTAAGGGCATTCTTGAGTTCACTGTTTTCCTGTAGGATTTTATTTATTTTATCCTGAAGAACGGTACCTTCATATTCAGACAGGCTATCCAATGCATTATTAACCGCTGTCTGGAGATTTGTAATTGTAGTATTCAGATTACTAATCTGTACATTAAGCGAAACAATCTGAGAATCCTTTTGGTTTATTTGTGTAGTCAAATTATTAACCTGGGTATTTAGGGTACTAATCTGTTGTAGCAATTCAACATTGTCCGATCCAGTATTGTCAAGCTGATGTTGTAAATCCACTATTTGAGCCTGCAAAGTATTAACTTGACCTTCTAAATTCGTATTCTGTGTGGTCAGTGCATTTACCTGTCCCTGTAAAATAATAATCTGAAGAAGTGCAGAATCAAGTTTCGATGACAAATCATGATTTTCATTCGTTAAATCTATAATTTTCTGCTGTAAATTAGTAATAGTATTATTAGCAGTATCTAATTGAGTCTGAAGAGAATCACGTTCTGAGGTTAATGTAGTTACTTGAGATACCAGATTATTAATCTGTATCGTCATATCACTTATCTGTACATTTAATGAATCAATCTGATTTTGTAGTTCCTCATTATCATGTTCACTTGCATCCAACAGTGACTGTAAATAGGTTACCTGGTTATCCTTATTTGTAATTTCTGTATTCAAATCATTAATAGTGATTTGAAGTGCTGCCTTTTCTGTATTTGCATTATCCAGGTCTCCCTGCAGTTTACCTTTTTGAATGATTAAGGCATTGACTTGGTCTTGAAGGTTCGATACATTGCCACTTAAGTCATTTATTTGACCATTCAGAGCTGTTATCTGATTGTTCAAATTATTTATCTGGCCTGTAAGTGTATCAATCATATCCTGTAAATCAGATAAACTTTCATTTGCAGTATTGATCTGTGTTTGCAAAGTATTAACTTGAGTAGTCAAGTTATTAACCGTATCCTGAAGTTCAGAAACATTACCCGAAAGTGGATTTGGTACAACTGTCAATGTAATCGGATTAGATGTTATAGCTTCACTATCTTTCTTCAAAATACAAGTATATGTAGCCTCATCTGATTGCTTAACGGTACTAATATTATATTTTGATGAAGTAGCTCCATTAATATTTACACCATCTTTTTGCCATTGATAACTAACTCCCTCGGTTATGTTCGGTACTACATAGAATTCCGTTGTTGAATCTTCTGTAACAGTCTTATTTCCTGACTGAGCTAGGATGTTCAAAGACATTGCATTCGTACTATCTACAACGGATACTGCTATTGGTGAAGAGGTTGTAGTTCCTAATCCATCTTCCGATACATTACATGTATAGGTTCCAATGTCTGCATCATTCGGATTTGAAAAGGTTAGTACATTATTAGTTTCCCCCGTTAAAGGACTACCATCTTTATACCATTGCATCTGCAATGTATCATTTGCATTAACAGGCTTTGCATTAACAAATATGGTTCCCTGGCTTCCCTTTATCAGCGATACATTTCCAGCAGATTGGGATACAATTTTAGGTTTTAGCTCTATTAGACTACCTGCATTTCCAGATTCATCTTTCGTTACTGAATACAATTTACCATTATACTTCAGATATATCGTACCAATTCCATCTGGAAAAACCACCTTGAACTGACAGTTCGAATCTGTGGTCACTGGTGTCCAAGTGCTCTTATCAAAAGAATAGCTTATTTGTGTGTTAGCATATGGACTGAAAGTAATTGTTGTTGGCTGTATAAGAATGGAAGGCTCATTTGAAGTGGTATCGTTAGTAGTTATGGCTGCATAATCGAGCTTGTAACCTCCAAAATTAGCTGTCCCCGTTTCGTCTGTGGCCTGAAACAATAGATTAGTGCTATTTTTCGGAACAAAAGGATATAAATATCCATTTGTATCAGATAGCAATTTAGAAATATGCCCATCTGGAAAGGTTACAAGAAAATAGGTATTCGGGTTATCCCTAAATCTTACTTTCTTTAAAAAGACATCATTTGCATTGTCATCTGTTGGTGTTGAATCTAGTACCCAACCTTCGCCCGCATCATTGAAACTGCTGTGGTTTATTTTATAAGTTCCAATTAAAAAATTCGAAGTCGCTATTGTGGTATTTGCCAATGTACTGTCGATTAAATTAAATAAGCTTGCACTAAAGTTTGACCAAAAATTGATTATTACTACATTCTTAAAAGTAGCCTTATTTTGATTAATTCCCCCAAAATAGTTAAAATATGAATTTTCTACTGTTATACTGGAAGTTTGTGAATTTTGTATATAGCAACTATCAATTTCTGAATTGCTAATAAATGTATTAATTGTTGTAGTGGAACTACTGTTTGCCCTTATTACTACAAGATGATTTGCAATAACATTATTTATTGTCAAGTTATTATTACTAAACAATCTTATTGATTCATTGCTAACCAAAGTCTTACTCTCAGTGAGTTTAATATTGTTCATATCAAAAGTGCCTAATGTTTGTACTCCCGACTCCAAAGACATACAGTTAATATTTAAATTATTTAGTGACACGCTTCCGATATATTTCAGTGGATTACTGCTATAACCCATGACGTAATCAGCTGTTAAAAAAGAGGTTGCCTTATCCAAACCAACTACTTCTAATTTTGTTGTATTAGACGTAGAAGTATTTGAGACGTAAACTAACCCACAAGAAGATGCATTTTTCGCTTTAACATTACCTACTATTACCAGCTTGCACCCGATACTTGATTGTATATTAATATAACCTGACCACTCGGTCTCTAGTAAATAAATTGTTGGTACATAATTTACATTAGTTATTGTTATTGTATTTGCACTACTTCCTTGTCCTTTAATAACATATGCATCACTTGATGCATCCCAGCTCTCTGTAGCACCATTTGTCTGAGTATACCCCGTATCAGAAATGGTTATATTACCAGTATTGATATTTAACTGCTTAACATACTGATGATTTAAGGTATATTGTGTTCCACTTGCACCTGTAACGACTGCACCTGTTGCTGCATTAACTGTCATCTGCATGGGCTGAAAAATTATGGCAACTAGTAAGATAATTACCATTAATTGTTTTATATTTTTATTCTTCATTCCAGTTCCTTTCTTTTATATTATTCATAGTACGGTACCAGATAAGTATTGGTACCGTACTGTTGCTCTTAAGCGGAGAAATTGAAAAAGTCTTGTACCTTTGTCCCCACTGACGGTATGATTACGTTTTTGAAAAGCAGATAAATACCCCCCATAAACAAAGCACCTATAACAAGTCCAATAATATACTTAAGAGCTTCTTCGAGGAAGTTTCCGTTATTCTCTGATAACTTATTGATAGCTGCCTCAACTACCTTTGCAGCTTTAACTTTAAAAGCTATTATTTTTTTCTGTGTAAATTCATTAAATTTTCTCATATCGTTATCCTCCAATTTTATTTAAAATATCCTGTAAAAAGATTAATGGAACTTGAAACGAGTACCGCACCAACAACACATATGCCGGTTATTGTCAACCTTTTATTCCATTGCTTTTGATCCTGCTCATCTGCAGCATTTTTTCGAATGAGGAAATAAAGTGCAGTTAGACCGCCAAATACAGGTGAAAGAACTAATAAGAATAGGGAAGCATCATTGAACAATCTAATCAATCCCTTTCCTCCCTGGCTATCAGCTATTGGGTTTGACGCTTTAACAATCACGCTATTACTCAATAAAAAAAGTAAAGTCAATAGATAAGTGACTTTACTTCTTAATTTCTTTCGGCTTAAATGAGCCATATTCAGTTTTTTCATGTTGCTTAATACTCCTTTTCTAAAGTAATACCTTCTAATCTCTATCTGGCTCCACTCCTAACATCAAGTCTTGCCATCGCTCAAAATCTTCGGGGTCCATAAATCCATTAAAAACATAAGGATCTGGTTCTCCCTCTATACCATAAGGCCTTTCATACCATATACTATTATCAGGAAGTCTTTCCGGTTTTGGATACCTCACTGTTTCCTGCATCACCTCCTTAACTATTTCCAGACCTACGATAGCAGAGTAGTAATCAAAAAATACTTTGTCTCCATATTGAGAGTTCATATTCATAATATCTCTACAGAGTGCGGAAATTATTGCTATCTTATCGCTATCAATCATATTGTCCCTCCGAAATTCTTAAGTATCAAAAAACTGTCCTGCCTGTGCTGCAGCCATCTGCTCTGCCATTTCTTTCATCATTTTAGCTGATTTTTCTTTTTGTTCTTTTACCAGTAAAATCTTATATTCATCCCAAATACCCCAAAGCTCAAGCTTATGTGATACACTTCTTATTGTTCTGATATTATCTCTTGCCATGCGAACTCTTCTGTTATGTTCCTCATTGCCTAATCCCAAAAGTTCATTAAAATACCAACTAGATAAATCCGGAGAATATAAAATAGCCGGATCATTGCGGCTAGTTACAAGTGAATATGGCCTTTTGATTTTTTTAATTTCATCCGTTGTTAATAGCTCCCTCCCGGTTAGGCTAACATTATGGGAAGAGCTAGGATTACTGAATTTCTGATGATTAGCGCTGAGGGAGTAAGTACTAATAGTGTATTTACCCAGTTTTTTAGACAAGCCCTCTAATGTGTCGGGATCGTCTGTCTGCAGGTATATCCAGTTTTCACAGTTGCTTCGGATAATCTTGCCTTGTGTGGGTTCATAAACGTCATCAACCTGATTATAATCCTGAACAAAGAGGTTAAAACGTATTCCCTTACCTCCACCAACTGTCTGCATAGTAGTAAAGTTAGGAATTTTAGCAAAGTTACCATACTCATCTAAAAGATAATTGACCCTACGTTTTAATCGCCCTCCTCTTAAATCAGCTGCTCGACTTAACAGCTGGTATTGCTGTGTAACATACAATGTAGCTAAGGAATAGTAGGTTTTTCTGTCATCGGGTAATATAATAAATATGGCTGTCTTCCCATCTCCAACTTTCATAGGATCATAATCAGTTGTAGACGTCATATCTGCTATCAGCGGATTCGTAAATAATTTTAAAGTCATTAAGGCAGATGTATAGAAGCTACCTCTTGTTCTGGATGGTGCAATATCGGCTACGGCAAGTAATCCTTTAGAGGGGTGTTCATAAGGCAGATCCTGTACATATTTTGATATAGGAAGCACAAGTTCTTTACCAACCTGAACAGGAGTGCACATTTGGCTTAAAAAATAATAAACATTGGTTAAATTTCGGTATATATGATTTTCAGGTGACCTGTTATCATAAACAACTGCCATAGTACAGGCAGCAATAGTTGAGGCTTCACCATCGTTCCAAAGTCGTTCACCTTTAGGTTCGCCTACGAGCTGTGATACCAAATCCCATGTGGCATCAATGGCACCAGGAATATCATCATCATCCACCCTATCAATAATAGGTTGTAGATAATTAAACCTTGTACTTTTTCTGGGATTCTTAAAATCAATAGTTATTGTATTATATCCTAACAGCTCCAGTATTTTTTTATAGTAGTAATATGATTCTGCCTTTGGATCCGTTACTATAATACTTTCTCCTGCTAAAAGCAATGAACCAATCGTTTGCATTACAACAGTTCTTCCTTTACCAGCTCGTGTTGCTCCAAGTACCAGTGTATGTACATCCTTAAGAATAGTATAAATTACTTCTTTTGATTCCACTTTACCGGATACAAGTTCTATAAGGCTGCGGATTACATTGCTTTCATTAGGCTCCTTTTTTCCTAATACAACCCCACCTTTCTGTGGAGCAAATTTATTTAACTCCCCTTTCCTAATTCTTTTCTTTATATCATCATAAGCTTCTGGATTGCTCACTTCTTTAATGATCTTATCTTGATCCACCAGCTCATGTTGTTTTAGGTCGATGATTGCTTCAAGCTCTTTAACACGGTTCAAATCATCTTCTTGATCTTTTTCCATTGTTAATTCATCAATTTCTGCCTCTACTTTTTCTATACGTTTGAGTTCATATTTAATATCATTAAGGCTCGCTTCTGCAATCTGCTTTAAAAGTTTATTACTGTGATCTAGGGTAAAATTATCAAAAGCTGTATCAAAGTTACTTGATTTTAACCACTTTGCATTACCACATTGCCCCTGCCCTGCAGGCGCTGGAGTTGAGATATCCGGAGTAACAAATATTTGCTTGCTTTGATAATCTTTACTATCCTGCAACACTGTTACTATTACAAACATTATGATACCTGTAAGTAGAATTAAAAAAAGCTTCCCTGCATTTTTACTGGAAGCTACATAATTAATAATATATAGAAGATCCTCATTTTTTAGCTTTTTCTTTAGCAGCACACTATCAAAGAAAGCGGAGAAGTATAAAGCTGCTATTGAGAATACAAGGATTAAAAAACTATAGGGAATCCATTTCTTTTTATTCACTGTAATCTCCTTATTCTCTTTCCCAATCCAGGCCTTTTCCTTTCTGTGATTCAATAGCTCTATCTCTTAATGCTTGCCCTTCAACATAAAAAGGTTTAAAGGCTACATTATTTTGAAATGGGTATTGATTATTGTAATCATGTGTCAGAGTATTGGCCAACTTAAATAACTGGCTCCTTAACATAGATTGCTCCACTTGGATACTATGATTTTTATTTTCCTCTACCTGACGGTTGATGGCGAATTGCTTTTCAAGTGCTTCTTTTGTAAGGGGCGTAAAATTTCTGGACGGAAAGCCCAATTTATCTGAGTTGATTTTTTTACCATCCCAATTAGTAAAAGTAATATCCTTCCGGCTATCTTCCCAACGAACTTCATATCCAAACTGCTTCATTAGGTCGATAAATTCTTCACGATTACGAGATACTCTTTTTGTAGCCATTCCAGTGTAGAGGGTTTCTGCCTTCCAACTCCGGCCATCCTTTATAGCACGGTATTCACCATGCAAAACTGGCTCATGTAAGCGATTCTCCGTTCTACTCTTGGGTATCCGGTTTCTCTCCATTTTAGGCAGTATAGAGAGATTATTTTCTCGACACAACTCATTGCTCCAATCCTTAATACACTGAAGGTCATTCTTTGAGATATGCCACCTTAGTCCTGTTTCATAATTTACCGAGTTAATTGCAAAGTGCGTATGAATATGCTTCTGATCCGTATGCACTGCATAAACAATCTGAAATCTCTCAAACAATTTATGCGTAAGTAATTTATCTGCAATCTCTTTTGCAAGTTCCGGAGTAATTTCTTCTATCTTAAAGCTCTGTGTAAAATGAATAACTTCTTCTGATTTTGAAATTGCTCCTTCAGGTAATTTACCATGAATTGCTTTTGTCAAGACAAACTCCTCAAAGGCTGTTTTGGGATTACATAATAGGCCTCCCATTAGCTCTTCTCTCGTTTTACTTTCCTGTAGAATATAATTTATCAGCCGTCTTACACTTCCAAGCGTTTTATAGGTAAGCTTTTCACCTTTTTTATTCTTTCTTCTATTAAAAAAAGCAATGATTGCCATAATGTCACCTGCCTGGTTTAATTCTTTGGTTTATTTTCACAAGCTCTTGATACAGCCTGCTTAAACACTCCTTTGTCTCCGTAATATCCGGTGTCTGTATTAATCCTTGATGGCAGAGCATAGTCAGCTGATTCAAATTGTTACCTATTTTATTCAGTTCTTTGCTAAAATCCTTTAAATCATTTATCACAATAATTTGCTTATCTTGGCAGCAAAGTCGAACAAACCGGCTGAAGTTTTTTATGCCAGAAGTCTTCCATTTTTCAACAATAGCTTTCTTCTCAATTTCGTTAACTCTTATGTGAATATTCCGCGAATCGCTATTTATAACTGTATTAAGCATTGCTGGCGATTGTAATGGAACCTCTCCATTCAGACAACAAGCAAGCACATATTCACCTTCTTTTATAAATCCTGCTTCCTTTGCTTTGCGCTGAATAATTACTTTTTGCTCTGGTGTGACTCTGGATTCAATCCTTTTTGTTTTAGTACTGATTTGCTTTTCCATGATGATCACCAGCTCGATTTAAGGTTCCAGGTCTAAGTCATTTTCTTGATTGTCGTATCCTCTTAAAAAAACATCTACAAACTCTTTATTCGCTGTAGCTGCCTGATCAATAACTTTCTCAATACACTTCTTATCTTTATCAAACATATAAACATAATCTGAAAGCCTATCTTTAGGATCTACCTGTTCTTGATTAACTGACCTTACCATAAGTTCAAGCTGCCTTACGTTTATCTTACCATTGTCAGCTAGTAGAATTACTTCATCAACTGATGATGGAAGTATATAAATACTGGAACCAAACTTTTCTGAAAGTTTTTCAAGCAAACCAGGATAGACTAAAGAGGAAGCCCCATTGCTATTGTGTTCGTTAGTTAGTACATACATGGTCATGTCAGCTGAAAATCCTTTATCTATTTTAAACTCATCAATTGTAACTAACGAATTGCGTAGTACCTGATCCATGTTACCTACTCTCGCCGGATAAAATCTCATAGTGTTTTTTACAGCCAACTCATGTAATTCGTTCAAACTAAACCCAAGTCCATTCATCGTCTGATTATTAATTAAAGCAGAATGGATTCCTTCAGAATCTTTCATAGCAACCATCCTATATGTAATAAGCAGATTATTTTGTAGCTTATATGGATGGGATTTCATCAACTCTTTATTCCCTTCCTGGTTCACTAATCGTAAAATAATATTGTTTTTCATGTCATCCATATTAAATTGTTTTGTAATTTCTTTTGTCATTTAGTCGCTCACCCTTTCTTGATCGTTGTTTGTTTCGTACATTCTCTCTCTTTAGATCAGCTTTTTTAGCACGCATCTGCTCGATTGATAAATTGTAATCCGCATATTGTGAAACCTCTAATCCCTGAAGCAAACCATCTATTATTTCTGCCATTTGTGCCTGCTTAAATCTTGGATCATCAAAAATATGTACATCCAACTTTTTTTCATAGCCAACTCTTATTTGATGAATTTGATTGTGATTGTGTGTGTTCAGATAGCTTGTCAAATCAAACCCTTCCTCTAAACCCACTCTTACTTCAAGCATCTTCCACTCATTGTTTACAGAAGAAGAATAAGATTGATAACGAATACCAGAAACCATACCCAGATAAATTTGCTCTCTCTGTTTAAAGTTTAAGTCTCTGTCCAAAAGCAACCCGACATCAAATCCTTGTTCCATAGCCTTGCGTATAATAGCCATATCCTTTGAATGTAAAAATCGGTCAGAATAACAGGTTATATCCAACCCATGTTCCAGACCGATCCGTAATTCACGTATTTGAGCATGATGATAGTAGCTTTTGGCAATCTTACTTATATCAATCTCTGAAAGGATTCCAATCATGATTTCATCCAATTGTTTTTCATTAAATTCATCTCGAAGCAACTCCCCTATTTTGAAGTTGTTCTTATCCAAATATTCTTTACCTCCTCTAATGATCTGGTTCTAAAAATTTTATTGCTTTTAAGGTGGGATCATATTGTTCCAATTTCTTATCCCGTAACGTTTCGGCTTGCTCTGCATATCTTTCAGCCTTATCACACAATTTTTTTATAGTTGAAACATCAGTTTCGTTAATTAGAATTTCAATTACAGCTGTATTACCACCATAAGCAGTTCCTATAAGATAATAACTTGGTAGTTCACCACCATAGCAACTACAAACTACTTCGAAAAATTCACAATCAATTTCTACATTTTCAAATTTATCAGTAAATATAATCCCCATAAAACTCCTTCCTTTTTTATACTCACTGTTTCAGTAATTTTTATAGTACTTCCTTTACTGTTACAAGAGGGTGTGGGATTCTTCCCACTTCTGGGGTTCGGGTCTCCCGACAAGATCTCTTTGTGTGACAACAGTCACACAAAGGGGAATCTTGCCAGTTATACACCTATGGTGAGTTACCCTCCCTTCGAGGGGCGATATGGAAAAAGAATCAAGGTTCTTGATTGTAACCCATATCCTGACCATCATTTTCTGCGGCATAATCCTGTTCTTCTTCAAAGTCTTTAATAACTTCTTTTAAACACAGAAGTTTGAAAAATTGCCTAGCATCAACATCTAATAATTCCGGAT